>NZ_OZ250143.1:2860774-4291161 GCF_965237495.1 Candidatus Palauibacter sp.
GGTCCGCGTCGGCGACGTTGATCTCCGAAGTCCCGATTATGGTGCCGGACCGGGCGACGATGGTCGCCATCCCCTCGGTGAGCGCCCGCACCAGCCCGTCGTCGTCGACGACCGCGACCGCGGGGTCGCTCGAACTCCACGCGAACACCGCCCCCGCCACCGCGTGGCCGTTCGCGTCCCGGGCCTCCGCCGACAGACGCAAGGTGTCGCCAATGGGGAGGGCGGCCGTCCGCGGCATGACCACCACGTAAGCCACGGACGGCCGCACCGACACCCGAGCCGTCCCCGTCACCGACCCCGACCGCGCCGCAACTTCCGACGTGCCCGCCCCGACCGCCGTCACCAGGCCGGCCGAGTCCACCGCCACCACCGACGCGTCGCTCGAACTCCACGCGAACACCGCCCCCGCCACCACGTGGCCGTTCGCGTCCCGCGCCGCCGCCGACAGACGCACCGTGTCCCCCACCGCCGTCAACTCAACCGCCGATGGCGCGACCACCACCGAATCGACGGACGGCCGCACTGACACCCGCGCCGTCCCCGTCACCGACCCCGACCGCGCCGCAACTTCCGACGTGCCCGCCCCGACCGCCGTCACCAGGCCGGCCGAGTCCACCGCCACCACCGACGCGTCGCTCGAACTCCACGCGAACACCGCCCCCGCCACCACGTGGCCGTTGGCGTCCCGCGCCGCCGCCGACAGACGCACCGTGTCCCCCACCGCCGTCAGCTCAACCGCCGATGGCGCGACCACCACCGAATCGACGGACGGCCGCACTGACACCCGCGCCGTCCCCGTCACCGACCCCGACCGCGCCGCAACTTCCGACGTGCCCGCCCCGACCGCCGTCACCAAGCCGGCCGAGTCCACCGCCACCACCGACGCGTCGCTCGAACTCCACGCGAACACCGCCCCCGCCACCACGTGGCCGTTCGCGTCCCGCGCCGCCGCCGACAGGCGCACCGTGTCCCCCACCGCCGTCAACTCAACCGCCGATGGCGCGACCACCACCGAATCGACGGACGGCCGCACTGACACCCGCGCCGTCCCCGTCACCGACCCCGACCGCGCCGCAACTTCCGACGTGCCCGCCCCGACCGCCGTCACCAGGCCGGCCGAGTCCACCGCCACCACCGACGCGTCGCTCGAACTCCACGCGAACACCGCCCCCGCCACCACGTGGCCGTTGGCGTCCCGCGCCGCCGCCGACAGACGCACCGTGTCCCCCACCGCCGTCAGCTCAACCGCCGATGGCACGACCACCACCGAATCGACGGATTGCCGCACCGACACCCGCGCCTCTCCCATCGCCGCCCCCGAGCGCGCCGTGACGACCGCCGTGCCATTACTGGCCGCAGTGACGAGTCCGGTCGCATCCACACTCGCGACGGACGTGTCGCCGCTCGACCAGGACACCGTAGCCCCCGCGATCACCTGGCCCGCCTGGTCGCGCACCTCCGCCCCCAACCGCACGGTGTCTCCCAGCGCGGTCAGTTCGGCGGTGGCGGGGGTCACCGTCACCGAGGTGGGTTGTGGTGTGGGGGGCGGTGGCGGGGGTGGCGGCGGACGGGTCGGCTCCGTCGAAGAGTCTCCGCAGGAGAGGCCGGCAACGAGCCCGAACAGCAGGATGGCGCGGTCTCGCCGCCGGATCAGGGGACCGCCACCCTGCGGTACGTCGTCGTCCATGGGCTTGTACCTCTAGAAACACTATATTGAGATGAAATATGAAATATATCTAGATGTACTATCCTATCCGATGGCACAGCACCTGTAAACAACGCCGTCAGCGGGTGCAACGGCGGGTATGACCACCCACCTGGAGGATTCACCGTCTGCGACGGCCACCAACAGTTGGGGCGAGCTCCGGCCTGTCCCGGCTGTCAGCTTCCACCAATTCGTAGAGCGCCACGGTCGGGACGCCCAGTTCGTCGCGCTGGCTCAGGAGCACCCAGTCCCGGCCGGCGTCGAGGACGGTCGCGCCGCCGGGGAGCGTGAGGCGGCGGAGCCAGCCGCCGTTCGCGTCGAGGAGGTGCAGTTCCTCGCCCGGCGCCAGCCAGGCATGGGTCTTGACCCAGAAGGCGCCGTCCGGCAGCGCGATCAGGGCTTCGTACGCGGGGAAGCGCTCCGGAAGCTGATCCCGGGTGTCCGGCCAGTACTCCCGCTCGAAGTTCCGCCGGGCTTCGGGGTCGTCGTACCGCGCCAGCCAGGCCTCCCGATACGCGTCGACGCGCTCGCCCGTCACGGTGAGGTCGGGGCCGGCCCAACGGGCCACCCGCGTGACGCGACCCGTCCAGTCCAGGTGCTGGAGTTCGTAGTCGTCGGCCGTCCCGTACCACACGCCGGTGCCTACGGGAGTGAACTCGACATCCTTCCCCCAGTCTCGAGGACCGCTGCTCCCCGCCTGGATGAAGAACCGTTCGGCGCCCGGGATCCCCGAGCGGAGGGTGCCCACGCTGTCACCCTCGACCGACACAAGGGCGGTGTGCCACCGGTAGACATCCCCCTCGGCCAGGTCCTCCTCGTAGCTCGCGCCGAGGTCTTCCGGCCAGGGGGTGAAGACGAGGCGGCCGTCCGGCGAACAGACGGGCGCCCCGTAGGGATGGGCCCCGAAGGGGAACGAGCGAGCGCGTGGCGAGCACGTTGCCCTCGGCATCCAGTTCGGTGATGCGGTGCGGACGCCAGTCGAAAACGGTGATCGGGGGTCCCGGACAGTGCCTCAGCAGCCGGACCCCCCTGTACTCCCCAGGTCCGTCGCCCGACCGCCCGCTGGTCCACATGTGCCGCCCGTTCGCGTCGAATCTGCGGACGTTGCCGCTCTGTTCGTCCGCCACGACGATGCTTCCGTCCGCGAGGCGGACCGCGCCTGTCACGTTGCCGAAGATGTATTCGACCGGACCATCCACGATCCCGATCCGCACCAGCGGCTCGCCGGCCAGGGTAAGGTCGGGACCTCGCGGGGCCGCGCTCTCGACCACCTCCTGGGCGCCGGCGGGAGCGGCCAGGAGCACTGCCACAATGAGAGCCGAGCGCCAGCCAGCCGTCATCGTCGCGCCTCCAGCGCATCTGAACCCACCCGATATGCGACAATCCTCGGTGTATCGAATTCGTCCGTGATGGTCCCGATCAGCCGGCCTTCACGCTGCGCGTAGACAACTACTCCGGACGGGAGGACCACGGATGCCGCGTGAGTCCCGTCGTCCCGAAACGATGCCCACTCCCAGACTTTCCGGTCGGTCGTCCGTACTCCGAGCATAACCAGGCCGCCGCCACCTGCGACGACGCCCGTGAGTGGCGGCCACACGTACGGCCCACCCTCCCGGAGCATCCGGGCAAATCGGGTCGACTTCCTCTCGGCGGCGGCTCCCAGCTCCTTCCTCGTGACACGAACGGTCGGCGCTTCAGGATAGGAAAGCACCGCCTGCCGGCCGCTCTCGACGTCGATGAGCGTGGCTTCGGGAGCGAGAGAACTGGCATAGACGACTCGGACCGTGTTCCCGGGAACGATCCGCACGAATGGCCGGTGGCCAAAGGGGTGACTGGTGATGCTCACGGCACCTCCGCCCCGAGGATCGCCTCTCCGATACACCAGGTTCTCTTTCCTCGGGAAGGCAAACAGTGCAGTAGCGACGCTGCCATCCGGGCGTAGGCGGAGCAGGCGCTCATTCTCGATCCCGACATCCGCTCCCGAGGCTTCGTAGGCGGAAGTACGGATGGCGACTAGGCCTTCCGGCACCTTGAACACCTCGCGGTATGGGCCTCCGGGTAACCCTTGCACGTAGGCAGGCTCTGACGCTCCCGGCGGAAACACCGTGATCCGGTTCTGATTGCGATCGTAGACGAGTACGCTGTCGTCCGGCAGAATCTGCACCGTGGAGACGTGCCTGAACTCACCGGGGCCGCCGCCTCGCCGTCCCAGGGTTCGCTCGTAGGTCAGGTCCGGCGAGAGAACGGAGACGCCACGCGTCTGGTCATCCCTGACGTAGACTCGCCCCTTGGAGTCCACGTCTATCCCCCACACCCTGGAAAGGATGACATCCGGTCCCGAGGTCGCCTCCAGCGTGGCTTCCAGGACGGGACCGCGGGCCCAGGGTCGAAGATCGGACCCCTGGGCGGCCAGTGTGTTTGGCAGCGCGGGGGTCAAGGCCATTAGGACCACGATGGTGGCGGTCGGCGTTTCCAGCCTGGAGCGGTGCATTTCCGGTTCCGGGGAGACGTGGAAAAGGGAACGTCGATCTCTCCCCGGAGACACAGCCCAATGTCGGAGAGTTGCGTCCCTTGCTGAGCCTCATCCGTGCCGGGGCTCGATACGCGAGCGGAACCAGTCGGCGATGGCTTCCTCGTCCAACTCGTCGGAAGTAAGAGCCCACATCCTCTCCACCACTTCCTCTTCAGGCGCCACGAGGTCGACTCCGCTGAGGCCGAGAAAGATGACCGCGGTGAGGAACGAGATACGCTTGTTCCCGTCCCGGAACGGGTGGCCGGAGCAGATGCCAAAGGTGTAGGCAGCCGCGAGACGCGCGAGATCCGACCCGGGATCATAGCTCCATCTCTGCCGGGCTCGGGCCAGGGCTGCTTCCAGAGCGTCCTCGTCGCGAATGCCGATCAGGCCGCCGTGCTCGCGAACCTGGTCGAGCTGCACGGCCTCGACGACGAGCCGGGGAACCCGGCGCGGCTCCGCCCGGGTCACTGCGCGAGTTCTCTCAACGCCCTCCGGTACCGCTTCTGAGCCTCGACTGCGATGGCCAGCCCCTCATCTACCTCCGCATCGTAGGGGCTCAACAGGATCCCGTTCGCCGTCTCGACCGCGAGCACTGCATCGCCCGCCTCGAGGTGGAGGCGTTGGGCCATATCCCGTGGGAGCGTGGCCCCTACGGACCCGCCCATGCGCCGCAGCTTCACGCTTCGAACCATGAATCCCCTCCAAGTAGCATCTCAATGCTACGCTAGTGGGGGGGCATCGTTCGCGCAATGCGAAAGTCGTATGATTGAGACGGACTACACTTTACCCATGGTACCGAGGTTCAGATGCGCTCCCTTCCCGTCGCTCTCATTCTTCCCGCCGCGGTGCTCGCGCTGCCGCTCGACGCGCCGCTCGCCGCGCAGCAGCGGCCGCTCACGTTCATGGATGTTCAGGAGATGAAGCGCGCGGGTTCCTGGACGCCGAGCCCGGACGGATCGTGGATGCTGTACAGCGTCACGAGCCCCGACTGGGAGGAAGCCGAGTCCCAGACCGACATCCACCTCGTGTCTCTGGGCGAAGGCGTCCCGTCGAGCCGGCAACTCACCTACACGGAGGACAGGAACGAAACGAGTCCGACCTGGGGTCCGGACGGATCGTTCTTCCTCTTCTCCTCCAACCGGGACGGGGACGAGAACCAGCTCTACATGATGCGGCACGACGGGGGCGAGGCCCGGAAGATCACCGACGCGGAGGAGGGCGTGTCCGGGTTTGAGTTCAGTCCGGACGGGGGCTGGCTCGTCTATCGCTCCGGAGAGTCGAACCAGGAGCAGCTGTACCGGCTGCCGGCCGATGACCTCGCGGGGGCCGAGCCGGAGCAGCTCACCGATGGCGAGGCCGGCGTCGACCAGTGGGACTTCTCCCCCGACGGAAGCCGCATCTACTTCGCGCGACCCGAATCGTTCGATGAGGACGAGAAGAAGCGACGCGAGGAGGGATTCACGGTCGACGTGCGGAACGCGATCACGCCTCTCTCGAGCCTGTGGAGCGTCGAAGTCGAGTCGGCCACCGAGCAGCGCGAGACGGACGACCCGGCCTACAGCATCAACGGCTTCACGATCTCCGATGACGGACGCTGGATCGGCATCACGGGCGGCTCGCCGGAGCGCTATGAGCGCAACATCACGGGGCAGCGGCTCTACGCCGATCTCTATCTCATGGAGATGGCCACGGGAGAAATCGAGCGCCTGACCGACAACTACGAGGTCGGCGAGGGCGGGCTCAGCTTCTCCCCCGATGGCCGCTGGATCGCCTTCTCGGCGCCGGACGAGATGGCGCGCTACTCCATGACCGACAACCGCGTGTACATCCGCGAAGTCGGGAACCGCGGGGGCGCCTTCCGGAAGCTCGGGACGGACTTCGACCAGAGTTCGAGCGTCGGGTTCTGGTCGGAGGATTCGAACACGATCTACTTCAACGCCGGCGTGACGGTGACGACGCAGTTGCACGCGCTCGACGTGGAGACGGGCTCGGTGCGGCAGCTCACGGAAGAGCGGGCGGCGCTCTCGGTCTCCCGCGACGACGACATCGGCACGATCCTCATCGGCTACAGCGACCCGAAGACCCCGCCCACCGTGTTCACCGTGGCGAGCGTGGACGACGTGCGGGATCGCTCGGCGTGGACGCAACTCGTGGACGTGAACCCGCACGTGCGGGACATCGCCCTCGGGGAGGAAGTCGAACTCAACTGGCGTTCATCGGACGGGAAGATGGTCGGGGGCGTCCTCGTCTATCCCGTCGGCTACGAGGAGGGGACGCGCTATCCGCTCATCGTCGCGATTCACGGGGGACCGGCGTCTGCCGATGTCCTCCGCTTCAACGGCGGCTACAGCGCGCAGGTGTACGCGGGCGCGGGCTACGCCGTGCTCAAGCCCAACTACCGTGGCTCGCGCAACTACGGAAACGCGCACCGCACGGACATCGTCGGCGACTACTTCACGATGGGCTACGAGGACATCATGACGGGCGTCGACCACCTGATCGACGAAGGGATCGTGGACGGCGACCGCATGGGGGCGCTGGGCTGGAGCGCGGGCGGCCACTGGTCGAACTGGATCCTCACCCAGACGGACCGCTTCAAGGCGATCAGTTCGGGCGCCGGGACGATGAACTGGATCAGCATGTACGCGCAGAGCGACGTGCAGCGGAACCGCCAGTTCTACGTGGGCGACGGCTTCCTGTACGAGGACTTCGACACCTACTTCGACCAGTCCCCGCTCAAGTACATCACGAACGCGGTCACGCCGACCATGATCCACGTGGTGGAGGGCGACCCGCGCGTGCCGAGCCCGCAGTCGGTCGAACTCCACATGGCGCTCAAGAAGCTGGGCGTGCCGACCGAACTGTTCATGTACCCGGGGCGCAGCCACGGCATCCCGGATCCGCGCAACCGGCTGGTCAAGACGGTGAGCGAGATGGCGTGGATGGACTACTACGTGCGCGGGATCGGCGAGAACTTCCAGTGGCGGCAGGTGCTCGAGACGCTGGAAGCCGAGGAGGGCCCCATCGTGGTCTCGCAACGCTAGGAGCCTGCGCCGTAGAAGCCGATGGTGCGGCGCGTGCCGGATGGTTATGGTGATGCCGGGCTGTGATCGGTTCACGTTCGGCGCGGGGAGGTGGCGATGGGGACGAGGTCCCTACCGTACGATCCGGAGAGGATGAGGACGAGGTTCCGGCCGTACGATCCGGACCAGCAGCTGCTGCTGCCGCAGGATCTTCGGGAGTGGGTACCGGCGGGGCACTTGGCGCATCATGTGAGCGATCTGGTGGACGCGGCGGACCTGTCGCCGTTCTACGCGCGGTACGAAGGGGATGGGCGGCGTCGGAGCCCGTACGATCCTCGGATGATGGTGAAGGTGCTGGTGTACGGGTACGCGACGGGGGTGTTCTCGTCGAGGAAGCTGGCGCGGCGTCTGGAGGAGGACGTGGCGCTCAGGATGCTGGCGGCGGGGAACTTTCCGGCGCACCGGACGTTGTGCGAGTTCCGGAAGAAGAACCTGAAGGCGTTCGGGGCGTTGTTCGCGGAGGTGGTGCGCCTGGCGCGGGAACTGGGGCTGGCGGGGCTGGGCCGGGTGGCGGTGGACGGGACGAAGGTTCGCGCGAACGCGAGCAAGCGGAAGGCGATGAGCTATGGGCGGATGGGGCCGGAAGAGGCCCGCCTGGAGGCGGAGATCGCGGAGCTTCTGGCGGCGGCCGAGGCGATCGACGCGGAGGAGGACGAGCGCTACGGGGAGGACGTTCGGGGCGACGAGTTGCCCGAGGAGTTGAAGCGCCGGGAGGACCGTCTGGCGGCGATCCGGGCGGCGAAGGCTCGCCTGGAGGCGGAGGCCCGGGAGCGGGACGACGCGCGGGGCCGGAAGCCGGAGTGGGACCGCAACCCGAAGGGGGGGCCGCCGTACAAGCATGCGTACGGGGAGCCGGAGGCGAAGGATCAGACGAACTTCACGGATCCGGAGAGCCGGATCATGCGGACGAGCACGGAAGGCTACCAGCAGTGCTACAACGCGCAGGCGGTGGTGGACGGGGAGAGCCAACTGGTGGTGGGGACGGCGGTGACGGACAACGCGAGCGACCAGGGGCAGTTGGTGGAACGGGTGGACGAGGTGTCCGGGCGGTGCGGGGAGACGCCCGGCCAGGTGCTGGCCGACGCGGGCTACTGTAACGAGGAGGATCTGGCGGCTCTGGAGGCGCGGGGGATCGACGGCTACGTAGCGCTGGGCCGGGAGGGCAAGGGGGCCGGCAAGCCCGACCCGGAGAAGCAGCCGGCGAGGGCGCGCATGGCGAAGAAGCTGGCGGCTCCGGAGGGCCGGGCGGTGTACGCCAAGCGCAAGTGGATCGCGGAGGCGCCCATGGGCTGGGTCAAGGAGGCGATGGGGTTCCGGAGGTTCAGCCTCCGGGGCTTGGAGAAGGTGCGCGGCGAGTGGGACCTCGTGTGCCTGGCGCTCAACATGAGGCGCCTCCACGTCCTTCAGGCAGCGTGAGGGGCCGAAAATCCGTGTCAAGCGTCCCCCGGGGCACAAAAAGAGGTCCGCGGCCCCGCCCGAACGCCGCCCGCCGGGCCGTCTCCCCGCCTACAACGCGTTCCCGTCCGGAAAACGACCGACACTTCGGCTCGCGAGACCCCGCGGGCGGCATCCGATGGCTTCCGCCGCGCTCCTGCGGCGCAGGCTCCTAGCCTGAGGTCTCCCATGAAAAGGAGGGAATGCTGAGCCGCTTGATCTGGGCGGCGGTCCGGATCGCGACCACCGTCGCGCTCGTCGTCGTGCCCTTCGGGTACGCGATCACCGGGGTCCACCAGGATGTGTGGATGGGAGTGGGCTGCGGGCTTGCCATCGGTCTGGGTGTCGGGCTCCGGGGAGGCGCGCAGGGCGGTCCGGGGACGGGAATGCTGATCGGTGCGATGGTCGGGATCGCCACCGCGCTGATCGCGGGCTTGATCCCCGGCAACGGGGTGGGAATCATCGTCCCGCCCGTCCTTGCCATGGCGGTCGGCTTGATCGACGGGCTCCGCGGGTCATCCCTCTCCCGGTACCGGGACGTAAGCCGGGAGACATTCATCGTATCCGTCCTGCTCGCCGTGGGGCTCCTTCCCCTCGTGGACTCGCCGGGGGACCTGCGCTTCACCCTCGCCCCCCTCGCGTGCATGCCCTGGATCGCGCTGATCGCCGGCCTTCTCAGCCACCGTCGCGAGGGATGGCGCGACGCCCGTCCTCCCCTACTGCTGGTCCTCAGTGCGGTGGCAACGTTCGCCTTGTTGCTCTTCCTGATGGTGTCCGAAACGATTCGAGAGGTCCCGGGCGTTTCGGTCTTGCGAGTCATCAGTGAGCAGACGCTCAAGCTGGTGGGGGCTACGGCGGCCGCGTTCCTTGTGGGGCGTGCCGCCATCACCTTGGAGTTGCCCCGCCTTGACGGACACCTTTCCATTTGGGACAACGATGGAGGTGTGCCATGGCGGGAAGAGCGGGGCGGTATCCGCCCGAGTACCGGGAGCAACTGGTCGAGCTGGCGCGTGCGGGCCGTAGCCCGGGGTCGCTGGCTCGGGAGTTCGAGCCCTCGGAGCAGACGATCCGGAACTGGGTCCGGCAGGCGGATGTGGACGAGGGGCGTCGCGGCGACGGGCTGACGACGGAGGCGCGGCGGCAGTTGTCGCGCCTGAAGCGGGACAACAAGCGGCTGCGGGTGGAGCGGGACATCCTAAAAAAAGCCGCGGCCTGGTTCGCGAGGGAGAGCGGATCGATCCCCGGCGGGGATATGCGTTCATGAAGGCGCACCGGGCTGAGTTTCCGCTTGCGGCCATGTGCCGGGTGCTGGGTCTCTCCCCCAGCGGGTACTATGACTGGCTGAAGCGTCCTCCATCGGCCCGCGCGCGGCGGGACGAGGATCTCGAGGAGCGGATCGGGGCGATCTGGACCGGCAGCGGCGAGACGTACGGCCGCCCGCGGATCCACGCGGCGCTCAAGGCGGAGGGCGAGCGGGTGGGCCAGAAGCGGGTGGGGCGGCTGATGACGGGGCTGGGGCTCCAGGGCGTGACGCGGCGGCGCTGGAGGACGGCGACGACGCGGAGGGACGCGGAGGCCCGACCCGCGCCGGACCTGGTGAACCGGGACTTCTCGGCCTCGGGGCCTGACGAGCTGTGGGTGGCCGACATCACGTACGTGCCCGCTTGGGCGGGCTGGCTGTATCTGGCCGTCGTGCTCGATGTCTGGAGCCGCCGCGTCGTCGGCTGGGCCATGGCGACGCACATGCGGACCGAGCTGGTCGAGGCCGCGCTGGCGATGGCGCTCTCGCGCCGTCGTCCCGAGGGGCGCGTCGTCCATCATTCGGATCGAGGCTCGCAGTACACCTCGCTCTCCTTCGGGGAGCGCTGCCGCGAGTCGGGCATCGCACAGTCGATGGGCTCGGTGGGCGACGCCTACGACAACGCCATGTGCGAGAGCTTCTTCGCCACGCTGGAGTGCGAACTCATCTGGCGGCGCCCCCTCCGCACCGCGGCCGAGGCGCGCCGGGAGATCTTCCGGTTCATCGAGGGCTTCTACAACACGCGCCGGATCCACTCGGCCCTCGGCTACGAGTCGCCGGCCAACTACGAGAAGAACAACCGTGCGGCCTGACGCGAACCGGCTGCGCCGGGCCCACCACCTGCCTCGTCCCTCGCGTCGGGGCGCACGCACACCGCCTCTCTCCAGCGGCTTGAGAGAGACCAGGAGAAAGGACATCGGATACGATTAACCACAGAAACTAACCGTCCGTGAAAGCGGGACAGCTCCACTTGTGGATCGTCGCTCGTGGCGCTTCCGGCGGCCGGGTTTCTTCTGGGGCGCGCCGCCGCCACCTGGCTCCGTCCGCGGCTTCAGGTGTTGGGCCAGCTCGCCGAGTACCTGCGCATCATGTGGGTCCCCATCGGCGGGTTTGCGGTCGGCTACCTGACGATCATCCTCCTGTTCGCCGGGTTCTACGGAACGCTGGAGCGTTTTCGCCCGGGCGCCTTTGCCGACGCCGGCACGGGGATCACCGACTGGGTGTCCTTCGCGTTCTTCACCGCCCTTGCCCAGGACTACGCGGCCGTTGTCCCGGTCTCGGTCGGTGCCCGGTCGCTGGTCGGCGTCCACCTGATCCTCTCGGTGGGCTGGGCGCTGGTGTTGTTCGCGGCGGTGATGTCATCCATCGAGCCGAAGCTGGACCGGATCGCGCGGCGACACGCGGACGAAGCGGACGACTGACCAACGTTGCTTCGCCTGTCGGTGTTTCAGGGCCGGCGGAAGCCGCCAAGTCTTGCTGTGTCGGGGCGTGGCGGGACAGTTTTTTGCGACGACATGGTTTTTCCCGGGAAATGAGATGAGAGCCGAGATGATCAAGCGGACCCCCCTGGCGATGTGCGTGGCGATGTTCGCCGCCGGGCTTCTTCTGTCGATCGCGACTCCGGCGCTGGGCCAGGAGGTGATGCAGTCGGCGTACCACGACTTCAGGCTCGTCCCCGTGGTGGAGGACCTCGTCCGTCCGTGGTCGATCGCGTTCCTCCCCGACGGCGAGATGCTGGTCACGGAGAAGGAGGGAAGGCTCCGCGTGGTCCGCGACGGCCTGCTCCTCCCCGAGCCCGTGCAGGGTGTGCCCGAGGTCGTGTCGGCGGGACAGGGAGGGCTCCTCGACGTCGTACCGCACCCCGAATTCGAGGCCAACCGCCTCCTCTACCTCAGTTTCTCGAAGCCGAACGAGACGGAGCGGGGGACGACCGCGGTCATCCGCGGGCGCTACGAGAAAGGGGCCCTCACCGACATCGAGGAGATCTTCGTCGCGGTCTCCGAGGGGCGGGGGCACTACGGTTCGCGCCTCGTCTTCGACGGGCAGGGACACCTCTTCATCACGGTGGGAGAGCGCCAGGCCGCGACCCGCGGCGATCTGTACGCGCACCCGGCGCAGGATCCTTCGAACCATCATGGCACCGTCAACCGCGTCTACGAGGACGGCGGAATCCCGGACGACAACCCCTTCATCGGCGACCCGAACATCCGCCCGGAGATCTGGAGCTATGGGCACCGTAACCAGCAGGGGTTCGTCATCCACCCGGAAACGGGCGACCTCTGGGCCACGGAACACGGGCCGCAGGGCGGTGACGAACTCAACCTCATCCAGCCGGGACTCAACTACGGCTGGCCGGTCGTGGGCTACGGAGTGAACTATGGCTCGGGGACCGCGATCCACGAAGGGACACACAAGGAGGGGATGGAGCCTCCGGTCCACTTCTGGGTGCCGTCGATCGCGGTCTCCGGACTTCTCCTCTATACGGGCGACCGCTTCCCCCACTGGAAGGGGAACCTGTTCGCGGGCGGGATGGCCGGCGAGCAGCTGGCCCGCCTCACGCTTGACGGGCAGGAGGTCATGCGCGAGGAGACGCTCGTCCAGGGTCTCGGGCGCATTCGCGATGTCCGGCAGGGTCCGGACGGGCTGATCTACCTCGCCATCGACGGCCGGCGGGGCGAAGCGACCGCGATCCTGCGCATGGAGCCGGTCGAGACGCGCTAAGGCGTCAGACCCTCGGCGCGTCGGCCCCCGGTGTTCAGCCGGGGGCGACGGCCCGCCGGTAGGCTTCCGACAGCGCCCGGGTGATCGCACCCGGGCGCCCGTTCCCCACGGGCCGGCCGGCGAGTTCGACCGTCGGGCGGACCTCGGTCGTCGTCCCGGTGAAGAAGATCTCCTCGGCCGCCCGCAGTTCGTCCACCGTGAAGGCGCGCTCCCGGGCGGAGATGCCCAGCTCCTCGCACAGTTCGAGCGCGAAGGCCCGGGTCACGCCGTGCAGGATGTGGTTGGTGGCGGGCGCGGTCGTCACTTCGCCGCGGATCACCGCGAACACGTTGTTGTGCGTCCCCTCCTGCACCATCCCCTCGCGGATGAAGATCGCGTCCTCGACCTCGGCCTCCACCGCGGCCTGCTGCGCGAGGACGTTGGGCAGGAGTCCGGTGGTCTTGATGTCGGCGCGCGCCCAGCGCTGGTCGGGGACCGTGATGGCGGCGAAGCCCTGCTCCCAGCGTTCGGGCGTGGTGCGGACGAGTTCCTTCGCGAAGGCGTACACCGTGGGAGGAACCGGCGCTTTCGGGAAGGCGTGCGTGCGCGGCGCGGCGCCCCGCGTCACCTGCATGTAGAAGACGGAGAACTTCGCGTCGAGCAGGTCGTTTCGCGCCATGAGTTCGTCGCCCACGGGCGCGAGCGGGGTCATGTCGGCCTCGATGCGGAGCGTGCGCAAACCCCAGGCGAGCCGCGCCAGGTGGCGTCCGATGAGGAAGCAGCGGCCGTTGTAGGCCGGCGTAGCCTCGTACACGGCGTCCGCGAACAGGAATCCGCGGTCCTCCACGGACACGCGAGCTTCGCCGACGGGAAGGTAGTCTCCGTTCAGGTAAACGATGATGGTGGGTAACGCCTCCGTCCGCAGGAATCGTCCACTTGCCCCGGCCTGTACGAACCGGGTCGCCCGTTAGATGCCCGCGCCGGAGCCAGCGTGCAAGTTCCGCCCCGATCTGGTTCGCGATGTCGCGCCGCGTTAGGGTTCCAGCGGAGGCTCCCCGCCAGCTGTTTTCTTTCCGCACCCGGAGGAGGACTGATGCAGAGTTCCCGGCGCTTCAGCGGCGTTCACGCCGCGGCATGGCTCGCAGTCGCAGTCATCCTGCCGACCTCGGCGCTTTGGGCGCCGACGGTGGCGGCGCAGGAAGCGAGGACGCTCTCATACGGCGAGCCCGAAGAGGTCGGCATGTCCCGGGCGGTGCTCGAGGGCGCACTCGGCCTGTACCACGAAGCGGTCGAACGCGGCGACCTCGTCGGAGCCGTCGTGCTCGTCGCCCGAAAGGGCAAGATCGTTCTCCACGAAGCCGTCGGGATGCGCGACAAGGAACGCGGCCTCCCCATGGAGCGGAACACGCTGTTCCGCATGGCCTCCAACACCAAGCCGCTGG
The DNA here is from genome assembly GCF_965237495.1 of Candidatus Palauibacter sp. Taxonomy (GTDB): domain Bacteria; phylum Gemmatimonadota; class Gemmatimonadetes; order Palauibacterales; family Palauibacteraceae; genus Palauibacter. The sequence continues at coordinate 2,874,954 of NZ_OZ250143.1, forward strand.
TGGCCACCGCGATCGCGCAACTCGTGGAAGAGGGCGAACTCTCGTACGACGATCTCGTCCGCGAATACATGCCCGAGTGGGACAACTATCGGGCAGGCTTCATCACCATCGGCCATCTCCTCTCCCACAGCAGCGGCCTCCGGATCCCCACGCTCTTCCTGCAGCCGCTGGGCGATAATCCGACGCTGCAGAGCGAATCGGGCCGCTTCGGCGCGATCGGGGCGGAGGTGGCGCCCGGAGAGTCCTACGCCTACAACAACCCGGGGTACAACACGCTCGGGGCGCTGGTCGAGATCGCCTCCGGCCAACTGCTCGAGGACCGGTTGATGGCGAAGGTCTACGGGCCGCTGGGGATGGAGGATTCGTTCAACCACCGGGCCGAACACCCGGTGGGAGGGAAGCTCGACCGCATGGGCGCCGTCTACTACCAGCGCGGGCCCGATGGGGACTGGGCTCCGGGCGGCACGCCGGGCGGACCCGTTGCCTTTCCGTTCGCGCGCGCGTCGGGCGGGATGATCTCGACGACCTGGGACTATGCGGTCTTCTCGCAGATGTTCCTGAACGGCGGGACGTACGATGGCGTCCGGATCCTCGATCCCGAGTCGGTCGAGATGATGACCTCGCCGAAGATCCACATCGCCGGAGAAGGTGAGGACGCGAGCTACTACGGCTACGGCTGGCGGCTCGCCGACGGCACCTTCGGCCACGGCGGCTCGGACGGCACCAACGCGTGGCTCGATCCCGAGCGCGAGATCATCGGACTCGTGTTCACCCAGACGCCGCGCGGGAACAACCCGCTCGAGCGCTTCCGCGAACTGGTGAACCTCTCGATCGAAGGCGCGACCTCGACACGTTGACGGTCGCCCTCCCACTATTGGGGGTCACAAGTGTTTTCCAACCCGGACATGAGCATGAAGGGGCCGGTGGGAGGGGCCGAGGGGGAGTGCGAAGGTGAGGGTTGATGGAGGCATCGATCTTGGGGTTGGCGGAGCGGGCGTGCAAGGTTGCCGCCACCCCCGGAGGCGAGCGGAGCGAGCCGAGGGGGCGGCGGGACGGATCACGCTGCGGGGTTCAGCGCCTTGGCGACGAGCCGAAAGAGCGCCTTGCGGGCCCGCTGGACTTCCTGGGCAGCCTCCAGGTCGGTGGCGGCATGTGCTACGGCGTCGAGTTGCTCGAAGGTGATGCCCGGCTTCAGGAAGCCGTCGGCTGCGGGCAGCGATCCGAGCTTCTCGTACGGGGTCATGACCAGTTCCTGGGGGTACTTCCGACGGCGGCGCCCGTTGGACTCCTCGACCTCGACGGCGAAGAGGCAGGCCCGGTGATGGTTGAGGGGGAGAGGAAGTCGCGCAGGAAGGCGTTGGCCGGTGGGGCCAGATGCTCCGGGATGTGGCTGTGCCCCAGCCACCTGCGGACGACGTTGCCGTTCTTGGACTCCACCAGCGCGTTGTCGTTCGATCGCCGGGGCCGGGACTTCGTGAACTCCTCGACGCGCAGCTTGTTCAGCATCGCCGCGACCCGGTGGTTGATGTACTCCGACCCGTTGTCGGCGTGGAACCCCAGGACGCGGAAGGGGAACGCGCCGACGAGCGCCGCGAGCACGGGGACCATGAAGTGCTCGGTGATCCGGGGAACGGCCGCAAGTTGCTGGAACTGCGTCACTTCGTCGATCATGTTGATCACGTAGGCCCCCTTCTCGCCGTCGCGGTCGCCGCTGTGGACGGTGTCAACGCGTACGAAACCCGGCCGGCCCTCCGGCCGGGGTCTGCGCCGCTTGCCGATCGACGATATCGCCCCCCGGGTCGCCCGAAATGTGGTCCGGGCACTCCGGTACGCCCGGCGACCCCGCAGGTTGTAGATGTGGCCGTTCGAAATCCCCACCGGGCGCTTGAAGCGCTCGTCGCCGAAGACATGGTACTGGCGCCACAGGATCCTCTTCGTCGCCGGTCCCGAGAGCTGGCCGAAGGCCTCGTCCACCTCGGCCAGCAGCACCGCGTCGGCGGTCGTGTACACCGTCGCGAAGGGCCGGGCGGGAGGCCGCAGCCGGTGGTCGCGGATCCGGCCCGTGCGGCGCTGCCGCGCGATCAGCCGGCTCAGCTGGGAATCCGAGTAGCCGGTGACCTTGGCAAGGAACTCCCTCACCAGGCCCTTCCCGGCCCTCGACAGGCCGAGGTGGTACCGGAACCTGACCAGCGCCCGTTCAATGAACGCGTAGGCCGCCTCGCGGCCGTGGGGGGTGATGTCCGCCGCCTCGCTCCCGTCGAGGAAGGCGCGGATGTCGTCGAGCGTCCGAATCCGTTCGGTGCAGAGTGTCACGATCATGCTCCCATGATCTGCTCGCACTCCGGTTCGTGCTCACTTCCCGTTGGAAACCGGCCTCGTGCTCATGCTCGCTTCTCATTGGACAACGCTGTCGCCCATACGGGGTCCGCGCAGCTACCGGCTATCGCGATCGAGATCGGGTCCGGCTTCGAACTGGGGGGGCAGGACACGAACGTCCGGATACTGGTCCTGGGGGCGGGTGGCGACCCGAGCCGGTGGGAGGTCATCAACGCCGGGTATTCTGACGCGGTCAGTGACAGCGCCGGTTCATTCACGGAGATCCGCCTCTCACTGAGAGGGGCCGTGCTCAGTGCAAGCGTGGGCGACACGACCGTCCACATGGAGAACCTGACGGGGGCGCCGACCAGTCTGATGCGACTGACCCGAGTCGGCCTCTGGGCCGTACCGCTCGGCGAGGCCGCCGAGCGGATGGCATTGTTCGACTGGGTCGAAGTGACCGGCGAGACAAGCTCCGCATCCCGCTAGATGTCGCGGTAGCCGACCTCTCCATGCTGGGTCAGGTCGAGGCCTTCGTCTTCCTCGTGTTCCGCGACCCTCAGGCCGACGACGAGATCCACGACCTTCAGGATCACCACACTGACGATGACGGTGTACACGACCGTGAATAGTCCGCCGAGGGCCTGTACGCCCAACTGCCGCGCAATATTGAGATCCACCATGGATCCCCCGAACGCGGTGGAGGAGAACACCGCGAGCATGACGATGCCGACGAATCCGCCCACGCCGTGCACACCCACGACATCCAGCGCGTCATCGTACCGGAACCTGAACTTCAGGGAGGTCGCCGCGACGTAGCCCAGCGTACCCGCGACGAGGCCTATCGCCATGGCCCCGACCGGGCCCACCGTTCCGGCGGCGGGGGTGATGGCCGCCAGGCCCGCGATCGCTCCCGTCGCGAACCCGAGGGCGCTGGGCTTCCCCACCCTGACCGTCTCGATCAGCATCCACGTGAGGGCGGCCACGCAGGGAGAGATCTGGGTGACGACGACGGCCATCGCCGCCTGTCCGCCCGCGGCCAGCGCGCTGCCCCCGTTGAACCCGAACCATCCCACCCAGAGCATCGCGGTGCCGATCAGCGTCAGCGTGAGGTTGTGCGGAGGCTCGATTGCATGCGGAAATCCCCGCCTCGCGCCGACCATGACCGCGGCCACGAGAGCGGCTGTACCCGCCGTGATGTGGACGACGGCGCCGCCGGCGAAGTCGATGAGCCCAAGGTCACCGAGGAAGGAGCCCTCTCCCGCCCACACCATGTGCGCGATCGGGACGTAGCAGAAGACGACCCACAAACCGGTGAAGAGAAGCATGGCCGAGAACTTCATCCTCTCGGCGAACGCCCCGATGATGAGGCCGGGCGTGATGATCGCGAACGTGAGCTGAAAGGCGAAGAAGAGCACCTCGGGGATCGTTCCCGTCACGCTGTCGGCGCTCACGCCTCTCAGGAACGCCTTGGAGAAGGTCCCCACGAAGGCGTGAAGGCCCGATTCTCCGGCCGCCATGCCGGTGGTGTCGAAGGCAAGGCTGTAGCCGAACGCGGTCCATATCAGCGTGACGACCCCGGTGATCGCGAAACACTGGAGGAGCACCGACACGACGTTCTTCCTGCGCACGAGGCCGCCATAGAAGAGGGCCAGCCCCGGGAGGGTCATGAACAGGATGAGCGCGGTGGACGTCAGCAGCCACGCGGTATCGCCGGAATCCGCCGTCTGTGCGGCGAGGGGTTCGGCGGCGACGAGAAGCAGCAGGCAGAAAGAGAGGAAGACGGAAAGCGGGACCGACAGCGGACGGGCGAAACTCAACATGTTCCCTCCCCATGGGTCGAGCCGTATCAGTCGCCTTATCGGGTCGGGGAACTATCCTAGCGGGAGGCTACCCCCCTCGACCAGAGGGGGGCTTTGTCGAACCCTCTTCACGCCGTAGCCCGACGCCGTAGCCATTCGACCGTGAGCAGGAGCACGAGCGCGAACACGACAAGGAACGTGGCCACCGCGAGGATCGCGGGGCTGATCTGTTCGCGGATCCCGGCCCACATCTGGCGCGGGATCGTGCGCTGCTCCAGCGCGCCCATGAACAGCACGACGACCACTTCGTCGAACGACGTGGCAAAGGCGAACAGCGCGCCGGAGATGACCCCCGGGGCGATCAGCGGTAGCTGCACCGTCCGGAAGGTGTGGACGGGGCCCGCTCCCAGGCTCGCGGCGGCGCGGGTGAGGTTGCGGTCGAAGGCCGACAGCGTGGCGACGACCGTGATGACGACGAAGGGCATGCCGAGGGTCGCGTGGGCGAGGATCAGCCCGAGGTGGGTCTGGCCCAACCCGAGGTTGCCGTAGAAGAAGAACATCCCCGCCGCGGAGATGATCACCGGCGTGATCATGGGCAAGATCAGCAGCCCCGTGATGAAGCGGCGGCCCGGCATGGCGGGACTCGACAGCCCCAGCGCGGCGAGTGTCCCCAGCGCCGTCGCGAGCGCGGTGGCGGAGATGCCGATGACGAGGCTGTTCGTCAGGCTGCGCCTCCACGCTTCGTTGTCGAGGATCTCCCGGTACCACCTGAACGACCAGGCTTCGGGGTCGAGGCGCAGCATCCCCTCGGTGAAGGTGAAGTAGGGCTCCGCGTTGAAGCTGAGGGGCACGATCACGATGATCGGCGCGATCAGAAAAACGAACACGAGGACGCAGAAGCCGAGGTAGGCGAAGCGGCCAAGCCGTGATTCCGTCACCGTCGTCTCAACCCAGGCTCATGCGCTCGACGCCGACGAGCCGATCGTAGATCAGATGGAGGACGAGGACGCCGGCCAGCATGAGGGCGCCGAGCGCGGCCGCCAGCCCCCAGTTCAGCGATGTCTGCATGTGGTAGGCCACCATGTTCGAGATCAGCTGGCCGCTGCTCCCCCCCACGAGCGCCGGAGTGATGTAGTAGCCGATGGCCAGGATGAAGACGAGAAGCGAGCCCGCGCCCACCCCGGGCAGCGTCTGCGGCCAGTAGACGCGGCGAAAGGCCTGGGCCGGCGTGGCTCCCATGGAGGCCGCGGCGCTCATGTGCAGACGCGGGATGGAGCGCATGACCGAGTACAGCGGCAGGACCATGAAGGGCAGCAGCACGTGGGTCATCGCCACGAGCGTGCCGGTCATGTTGTAGATCATCGAGAGCCGGCCGTCATCGGCAGCCAGCCCGAGGGCCACGAGCAGGTCGTTGATCACGCCCTGCGTCTGAAGGAGGACGATCCACGAGGTGGTGCGCACGAGCAGGGAGGTCCAGAAGGGGACGAGTACAAGCGCAAGCAGGAGGGTGGCCCGGCGCGCCGGGGCGTGGGCGATCAGATGGGCGATCGGATAGCCCAGGATCAGACACAGGACGGTGATCGCCAGGCTCACAAGCAGCGTGCGCCACAGGAGCCGCAGGTAGATCCGCCGTTCCTCGGGCTGCGGGGCGACCGAACCGTCAGGCAACCGTTGCAGATCGAGGGCGCTCAGGTAGTGACGGGCGGTGAAACGCTCGCCCGTGGCGCGGATCGCGTGCCAGGTCGCCGGTTGGACCCAGGCCGAGTCGATGCCGGCCATGACGTCGCGCCACGGGCCGCCCGTCGCCTCCCGAAGGTCCCCCGCGGTGCGGGTGAACACGCTGCGCAGTCCGCTCTCCAGCCGGTTCACGCGGCCGGCGACCTGTCCCAGCGTCCTCGCCTCCCGTGCGAGCCCGAGTTCCCGGGCGGCCGCCTCGTACGCCGCCTCCGGAGGCAGCCTTTCCCCGTCCCAGCCGCGCAGCGCCGCGAGGGTCTCGGGCAGCGCATCGGCCACGACCGGGTCGTATATGCTTCTGAGCAGCATCGTCCCGAGAGGCGCCAGGAACGTCACCCCGAGGAAGACGAGCAGTGGCAGGACCAGCGCGAGCGCCCTGAACCGTTCGCGCGCGCCCGGCCCGGCCGAGAGCGCTCGGCGGCGACGTGATCCGCTCATTCGGCTCAGCGGGTCAGCCAGGCGCTGAAGCGCTCGTTCAGCTCGTCCTGATTGTCCACCCACCACGACCAGCTGTTGCGCAGGGCACGCGCGACGTTCTCCGGACTCGTCGGCATGTGCGGCGCCATCTCCACGCCCGTCGCCAGGTGCGTCGTGACGAGCGGCTCTCCCGAGCGGCGGGCCGGCCCGTAGGAGATGCGGCGCCCCATCGCGGCCAGGGATCGCGCCGTAGTCGCGAAGCTGAGGAAGCGGAGGGCGTCGTCGAGTCTCGGCGTCCCGGCCACGACGCTGAGCTGACCGTAGTCGAGCAACTGGCCATCCCACACGATGACGAACGGCTGGTCCTCCAGGACCTGGGCGTTGAAGATGCGGCCGTTGTAGGCCGTGCTCATCACGACCTCCCCATCCGCCAGCAGCTGGGGCGGCTGCGCGCCCGCCTCCCACCAGATGACCTGATCCTTGATCGTGTCGAGCTTGTCGAAGGCCCGGTCCAGCCCTTCAGGCGTATCCAGCGTGGCATACACCTCGTCCAGCGGTACGCCGTCGCCGATAAGGGCGAACTCCAGATTGACCTGCGGCACGCGGCGCATCCCGCGGCGTCCGGGGAACTTCTCCAGGTCGAAGAAGTCCGCCATGGTCGTGGGCTTCTCATCCGGAAAGAGGTCGGCGCTGTACGCGTACACCGTGGAGTAGAACAACATCCCGGCCCCGCACTCCCCCTGCATCTCGGGATAGAAGTCCTCCCGGGCGGGAGTCCCATCGGGGGCGGGCGGCAGCATGTCGATGTCGATCGGCTCCAGCAGGCCCTCGTCACAGCCGCGCATCGCGTCGGCCATCTCGAGATCGACGAGGTCCCAGTAGACGCTGCCGACATCGACCTGGGCCCGTATCTGCGCCAGGCCGCCGTTGTAGTCCTCCAGGCCGACGTTGATTCCCGTCTCCTCGGTGAACGGGACCTGGATCCCGTCCCGGTACGCCCGACCGTAGGAGCCGCCCCACGAAACGGCCGTGATCGACGGTCCCTCGGGCGCCTGGGTGGGCCCGCGGGAGAGGATCAGGACGAGCGCCGCCGCCCCGATAGCGGCGAGCATGGCGTCGCGCAGCCAGTGGATCGGGCGTCTCTTCTTCATCCTCGGCTCTCCTCTTCACCTTCGAAGTCCAGTGCCCGGCAATCGTTGACAGTCCAGCCGATCTGCACGGTGTCCCCCACCATCATGGCGCCGTGGCCCACGATGTTCGGGATTTTGGCGACGACATCGCGGCGGCCGCACGTGGCCAGACGAACGCGCAGGTGGTCGCCGAGAAAGGTGATGTCCTCGACCGTGGCCTCGACCTCGTTGTGGTACAGACCCCCGCGGGGGTTGATGGCGATCCGCTCGGGACGGATCGAGAGCGTGACCATGTCCCCGGGCTCGCACGGGGCGATCTGGATCGCCCGAATCCGCTCGTCGCCGGCGTCGACTTCACAGAGATCGTCCTCCATGCGGGCCACCCGGCCGTGGAACCGGTTGTTCTCTCCGATGAAGCGGGCGACGAACGCGCGCTCCGGCTCCTCGTAGAGCCCCTCCGGTCCGGCGATCTGCTCGATTTGACCGCGGTTCAGCACGGCGATCCGGTCCGACATCACCATCGCCTCCTGCTGGTCGTGGGTGACGTACACCACGGTCACGCCCAGACGCTGATGGATGGAGCGGATCTCGTACTGCATCTCCTCGCGCAGGCTGCGGTCGAGGGCGCCGAGCGGTTCGTCCATCAGCACCAGATCGGGTTCGAAGACGAGCGCTCGCGCGATCGCCACGCGCTGCTGCTGCCCGCCGGAGAGTTGGCCGGGCCGGCGGTCCTCAAACCCCGTCAGACGGACCAGCTCCAGAGCCCTCACCACCCGCTCCCGCCGCTGCTCCTCGGGGATGCCGCGCACCTCCAGCGGGAAGGCGAGGTTCGTGCCGACGGTCATGTGCGGAAAGAGCGCGTAGTTCTGGAAGACCATGCCGATCCCGCGCTTTCGGGGCGGAAGGTCCTGGACGGAGCGCCCGCCGATACGGATAGCGCCGGACGTCGGCGTCTGGAATCCGGCGAGCATCATCAGGATCGTCGTCTTCCCCGATCCGGACGGACCGAGCAGGGTCACGAACTCGCCCTGCCCGATTCCGAGGTTCAGATCCTCCACCACGAGCGTGCGCCCGTCGTAGCTCTTGCTCACGCCATCGAACTCGACGTGTGTGGGGTGGCCGGCGCCCTCGGCGCCGTTCGGACCCGCTGTCATCTGGCGATCCCGCCTCTCGACCCGGAATATGAGGGGTGGTCGACCCCGTTTTCGGGGTTGCCAACTTGAAGCCGCCGACAGCAAACCGCGAGTGCGCCCGCCGTGCGCAGGAGGAAGAGATGGCGAACCGGAAAGCGACAATCGGGCGGATGACGTGGGCTGCGTGTCTCATGGTTCCCGCGGCGCTGCTCGCGATTGCCAGCGGCGAAGAACCGGACCGGGAACGGGCTGCCCCCGCCGTGGCGGCCCTGGACGCCGCTTCCGCCGCCCAGGCGTTCATCGCGACGCTCGACGAGGCGGCGCGGGAGAAGGCGCTCTATCCGCTGGCGGATGAGGAACGCTTCGACTGGCATTTCATCCCCCGGGAACGGAACGGCCTGCCGCTGGCGGGCATGACGGTGGAACAGCGCGCCGCCGCGCACGATCTCCTCCAGTCGGCGCTGAGCAGCCAGGGCTATCACAAGGCCAACGCGATCATCGAATTGGAGCGGGTCCTGGGCATGCTGGAGGGTCGGCCCGAGCGTCGCGACCCGGAGAACTACTACGTCACCATCTTCGGCGAACCGTCAGCGGGCGGAGCGTGGGCGTGGCGCTTCGAGGGGCACCACCTGTCGTTCAACTTCTCATCCCCGTCGGGAACGCTCACCGTGACGGGCCCCGCCTTCATGGGCGCGAACCCGGCGCGCGTCCCATCGGGACCGAAGGCCGGCTGGCGGCCGCTGGGCCGGGAGGAGGATCTGGCGCGGGCGCTCCTTCTCAGCCTCTCCGCGGAGCAGCGCACCCGGGCCGTGATCAGCGCCGAAGCGCCGAGCGACATTCTCACCGGAAACGACCGCCGGGCGCGGCTCGACGCGTTCGAGGGTCTGCCCGCCGATGCGATGACCGAAGCGCAGCGCGCGATCCTCTTCGACATCGTGCATGAGTACGTCGGAAACATGACGACCGACTTCGACTGGATGATGAGGGTCCAGAACGAGATCCCGGCGGGCGACATCCACTTCGCGTGGGCGGGGTCGTCCGAGCCGGAGGAGGGGCACTACTACCGCATCCACAGCCCCGTCTTCCTCATCGAGTACGACAACACGCAGAACGACGCGAACCACGTCCACTCGGTGTGGCGGGATCTGGAGAACGACTTCGGGGGCGACGCGCTCGCACGCCACTACGAGGAGTCCGACCACCACTAGCAGCCCTCGGGACCGCCGGGCAGGCCCGGCGGCGGCGGGACGCTAGCGGCCGACGATCCTCAGGAAGCGGGGATCGTCGCGCACACCCTCGAAGGCGTCGTCCCGCGGGAGGGTGCGCCGGCGGCCCGGATTGAGTTCCACCGCCCGCTCAAGGGCCTCGAAGGCGTCGTCCTCGCGTCCCAACTCGAGCAGCATGGAGGCCAGCGAGACCCAGACGTTGTCGTTCCCGGGCGACGTCCGGGACGCCTCCCGGGCGAGGGCCTCGGCGCCCTCGAGGTCGCCGTCGCGCCGCATCTGGCCCGCTTCGCGCAGCATCCGACCTGACCGGTACACGTTCAGCACGCGGCGCATCTCGACGAGCGGTTCGTCATGGTCGTCGACGCGGATGTCGACCACGCGGTCGCTGTAGCCGCCGTTGACGCGGGGGGCCACGACGAGGATCGCGCCGGACTGCATGCCGCGGACGTCGCCACCCGCCGCCTGGGCCGCGTCGAGCGCATCCATGAGCCGCTCGGCCAGCGTCCCGGCCGAGGCTTCGAACGACGCGGCCATCGCGGCCACGACCTCGGGGCCGGTGAGGATGTTCCCCTGCGCGCAGTAGTTCACGCCGCACCGGTGGCCCTTCCAGTCGCTCGCGCCGGTGCCGGTCCAGGCCGCCGTACGCCCCTCCTGGTCGAGGATCGAGACCTGCCGGCGATCCCGCCCCTCGTCGCTCGCCACCATGATCTCGAGCGCCTCTTCGGGCGAGTAGCCGGCCTGCAGGAGTTCGATGCCGATGGCGCCGTACATCGGGTTCGCGGCCGCCTGGTGGGCGATGATGACGAGCCCGCCCTTCGCGTGCATGGCCCGGTTCCCGGCTCCGAACGCCTTGGACTGGACGCCCATGCCGAGTTGGCCCGTGTCCGGGTCGCGTCCGATGATCGAGAACGTCCCGAGGTAGTTCGGATCGTGGATCCCCGCCGAATTCGCCTCCTGGCAAAGCGCGAACCCGGGCGTCACGATCAGGGTGGCCAGCGCGACAAGAACGCTGCGTCTCATGGCTTCATCGGCTTTCGTCGGTCATTTGTTGGCTCCCTCCGCACGCGCCCCCCCCCCCCCGGAAGCCGGGACCATGCGGGGTTCGGCGAGCGGTCCCGAGGCGACCCACGCGCCGCCCAGCGCCCTGTGCACGGCGAGGCGTGCCAGCGCGAGATCGCGACCCGCCGCCGCGAGTGCGGCCTCCACGTTCAGGAGCGTGCGCAGCGCGTCCAGGTAATCCGTGTAACCCACGACCCCGGACTCATACCGCTGGGACTGGAGATCCAGCGACGCCTGGGCTTCCTCGCGCTGAGAGAGGAAGAAGACGTGGCGCCGGTCCTCGTTCTCCAGGCCGGCGAGGGCGACCTCGACCTCGTTCACGGCCGTCACCACCGTGCGCCCGTAGATCGCCGCGGCCTGATTGAAGCGGCCCTGGGCGAGTGCGACGTTGTTCCTCAGGCGGCCTCCCTGGAAGATCGGCCCGAAGAGGTTCGCGGCGAGGTTGGTGAACCACTGCTGCACGTCGAACAGGTCCGAGCTTTCCGCGCTCGCGAGGCCGATCGAGCCCGACAGCGAGAGGGACGGCAGCAGTTCGGCGCGGCGGGCGCCCACGCTGTAGCGCGCCGCATCCAGCCTTTGTCCCGCGGCTCTGACGTCGGGCCGCTGGTACAGGAGGTCGGCCGGGAGCCCCGCCTGGGTATTCCTGAGGTCCTGACGTACCTGATAGAGGGTGTAGGAGTCGATCAGTCCGCGGTCGTAACGGGTCGAGGCCAGCGCCTCGCGCTCCAGCAGGACGTCCACGGTCTCCCGGGCGAGCGCCGTCTGCCGCCGGAGGCTGACGATGTCGAAGTACGTCGTGATCGTCTCCGCCAGGATCCCGATGCGCGCCGACTGGAAGTCCGATTCCGAGGCGAGGTACTCGGCCCCCGCCGCGCGCGCGTCGTTCCGGGCCCGCCCCCAGAAGTCGAGTTCGTACGCCAGGTCCGCGCTCACCGAGTAGGTCGTCACCTCCAGGCGCTCCGGCAGCACGAAGCCGGCGATCGTGTCTCCCGCTTCGCCACCCAGCCCGAGGGCCTGGATCTGGGCGCCGATGCCCGCGTCGGTCGGTATGTCCAAGTCCTGGACGGACCCGCTGACGCCGACGCTGGGAAAGAAGGCGGCCCTCGCCATGCGCGCCCTGGCCCTGGCCTGCTGCACCCGCGCGACGGCCTCGGCGAGGTCGAAGTTGGAGGAGAGCACGGAGTCGACGACCGCGTCGAGGGCCGGATCGCGGAAGGCACGCCACCATTCGAGCGGCTCGTACTCCCCCGTGGCCAGCCTCACGGCGAAGTCCCCGGGCATTTCCGCGACCGGCTCGGGGAGCGACGGCGGGGGCGCGAGCGAGCACGCCGATGCGAACAGGAGCGGGACGATCCGCGGGGCTCTCATACGGTAGAGCTTACGGCGCGATGCTGAAGCCGAACACCAGGTGCGCACGGTCCTGGTCCGGATTCAGGATGTAGGCGACGCTCACGGGCACCTCGAACGTGTCGGTGATCTGAAGAGCCTTGCTCGCCGTAACGCCCACGTTGACGAGAGCCGCGCCCTCCGTGCCGTAGAAGTCGCTCTCGCCACCCACGAAGCCCATGTGGAGCGCCACATCGAAGGCGCTGAGCGTAAATGGGACCCCCGCCTCGACATACAGATCGCCTCCCCCGGTGAGCATCCCGCCGAAGAGGGTCACGGGGAACGTCTCCGGGCCCGAGAAGGCGAGCGACGCCTCGAGCGTATGAGCGTCTCCGGCACCGAACCCGGTTTCCGCGTCGGGCGACGGAAAGTAGTAGTCGGTGAACCCGAAAGACACGGACAGGCCGGACGAGGCCGCCACGGTGTACGTGGCCCAGAGGTCGTTCTCGTTGGCGGAGGCGCCCGAGGCGGAGATGGAGTACGAACCCCACGCCCCGAACTCGAGCCCCCCGGCACCGAAGGTGATCGCCGGCTGCACGGCCATGGATTCCCCGAAGTCGGCGCCGCGCCAGACGTAGCGGCTGACCACGTCGGCACCGACCGAGCCGGACTGTCCCCAGGCCGGCGAGGCGAAGGCAAGGAGCGCGACGAAGACGGCGGGGAGCCGAAGACGCCGGATCGGACAACAGTAGAAACGAGTCGCGGACACGGTTTCCCTCCTCTGTGGAACGGTTGGCGCAGATGCGCCCGAGCGAGCCGCCTCAGCGCGAACTCGTCTCCCGGACGATGCGAACCCGGGTACTCAGCATGGACTCCGCGGATCCGTGAAACACACCGCGGGTGGGCGGAACATCCGCGTAGTCCCGCCCCACCGCTACCCGGACGTGTCGTTTGTCACACTGGACATCGTTGGTCGGGTCGAGACCGATCCAACCCGGCCCGGGGAACCAGCCCTCGACCCACGCGTGGCTCTCCCCGGTCGTCACCCCCTCCCCGTCGCCGCGATCCGGCCCCAGATATCCGGACACGTAGCGGGTCGGGACGCCCCAGCCCCGGAGGATGGAGGCCATCACGTGCGCGTAGTCCTGACAGACCCCTTCGCGGGTCTCGAGAATCTGCTCGATCGGGGAATCGACGGCGGTCGTACCCGGGATGTAGTCGAACGACTGGTGAAGCCGGGTTCGGAGCGCGAGCGCGCCGGCCAGCGGATCCTCCCCGGGTTCGAGGTCGCAACTGCTGATGAACTCGTCCAGGGCCGGAGAGGGACGGGCGAAGCGGCTCGGCTGCAGCATCAGTCGCAGTTCCGGTTTCCGCGTATACGCGTCCGCGATGAGGAAAAGCCTCCGCCTCGTCGACGTCGGCCGGCGCCTCCGGAGGGGGCTCGCTCAGCGCCCGGTACGGGACGCGCCACCCGACGGCCAGCTCGTCGGCGGCCGTATCGACGAGGCGCTCGAGCTGATGCTCGAGCAGACGGGCCGTGTTCTCGGTCCGCTCCACGTACCGGCCCAGCCAGTAGAAGTTCGACGCCATGCGGGCTAGCATCGGGCGTTCGTCCCTCGCGACGCGCTACTCACGAAGAATCCAGAGGCCCTTGCAACCTTCGCCCCGGCTGGAGTTCACCACCAGGCTCCCCCTTGCGCAGCGCGACGCGGCACAGGCCGCCCGGCACCACATGCTGTCTGTCCCGGCCTTGCAGAACGAATGGCCGGAGGTCCACGTGGCGCGGCTCGAGGCGCCCGTCGACGAGACAGCCCGAGCGGGAGAGCGGCAGCGCCGGCTGGGAGATGTAGTTGGCCGGGTTCTCTCGAAGCTGCGCGGCGAACTCCTCCCGCTCCGCCGCGGAGGCATGGGGACCCACGAGCATCCCGTACCCCCCCCCCCGACCCCCCGACCTCCTTCACGACGAGTTCGGCCAGGTGCTCGAGCGTGTAGACGAGGCCATCGGGCTCCCGGCAGAGGTGGGTCTCCACGTTGACCAGAATCGGATCTTCGTCCAGGAAGTAGCGGATGATGCGGGGGACGTAGGCGTACAGCCCCTTGTCGTCCGCCACCCCCGTCCCCGGGGCGTTGGCGAGCACGAGGTTCCCGGCCCGGTAGGCGTGGAAGAGGCCGGCGGCCCCGAGCGCGGAGTCTTCACGGAAGGTCACCGGGTCCAGGAAATCGTCGTCGATGCGTCGGTAGAGCACATCGATCCGCCGCAGACCCGCGGCCGTCCGTGCGTACAGCACCGCGTCGTGCACGACCAGATCCCGACCCTCGACCAGGTCGACCCCCATCTCTCCGGCCAGGAAGGCGTGCTCGTAGTAGGCCGAGTTGTAGCGGCCCGGCGTCAGCACCGCCATCCGCGGCGTCCCGGAACCCAGGGCGAGCGAGGCGAGCGTCGAGTAGAGCCGCTCCGGATACTCCGCCACTTCCCGCACGCCGTACGCGCGGTACAGATGCGGTATAGAGACGGAAACGCCCACTTCATCGCCGTGCGGCAGGCAAGCATGTAAGAGACGCCGGACGGCACGCGCAGATTGTCCTCCAGAACCGCGAACGTGTCGCCGGCGCGCACGATGTCGGTCCCGCACACCGCGACGTAGGTGTCGTGCGGCACCTTCATTTGCCGCATCTCGAGCCGGTACGCGGGACAGCCCAGCACGAGGTCGGTCGGAACCACGCCGTTCCGAAGCGACTTTCCGTCGTGATAGATGTCGTGCAGGAAGAGGTTGAGGGCGGTGAGACGCTGCTTCAGCCCTCGTTCGATGTGGTCCCATTCGTCGGCGGTGATGAGACGCGGCACGCAATCGATCGGGATGATCTGCTCCGACACGTCCTCGACGCCGAGCACGGTGAAGGTCGGGGTCCGGGTGGTCGTACCCGTGATCGATGAACTTTATCGGAGACAAGGACCGATCTCCCCCCGGACGTCAGTCCGCGTCGCGGAAGTCGTCCCCCATGTCCGGGTCCACCATGAGGATGAACTCGGGATAGGCGTCGATGCCGAGTTCCGCCGCGTCCTGGCCGATCTCCTCGACGCTCCGCGAGACCCGGACGCCCATCAGCTTGTCCAGCGCGGTCCAGAGCAGCCAGGCGGTCGAGAAGACGAAGGCGCCCACGCTCAAGACGCCGATCAGCTGCGTCACGAAGTCGCCGCCGGCCGCGATACAGGTGGCCAGCGTGCCCCAGATCCCGGCGAAGAGGTGCGCGGGGACCGCGCCGACCACGTCGTCGATCCTGCGCCGCTCCAGAACCCTCAGTCCCACCATGCAGAGGACGGATCCGACGGCGCCGATGAGAAGGGCCCACAGCGAGTTGTCGATGTTCGGCCCCGCGGTGATCGCGACCATCCCCGAGATGGCCCCGTTGAGCGTGGCGAAGAGGTCGACCCGCCCGAGGATCGGCCGCGAGAGGCAGAGCGCGGTGACGACGCCGGCCGCGGCGGCGAGGTTCGTGTTCACGAGGATGTTGCTCATTGCGACCGCGTCGAAGACGCCGGCGAGTGCTAGCTGGGAGCCGCCGTTGAAGCCGAACCACCCCATCCAGAGGATGAAGATGCCCAGCGTGACCGCCGGGATGTTCGACGGAGGCGTCGACTTCACGGAGCCATCCTTGCGGAACTTGCCCCACCGCGGCCCCACGACCAGCGCGCCGGCGAGAGCGGCCCAGCCTCCCGTCGAGTGCACGATCGTGGACCCGGCGAAATCGGTGAAGCCCATCTCGGCGAGCCAGCCGCCACCCCACGTCCAGGCACCGACGATGGGGTAGATGATCGCGGTGAGGAGGGCCGTGAAGACCAGGAAGGTCCACAGCTTGACGCGCTCGGCCAGCGCCCCGGAGACGATCGAGGCGGTCGTGGCGACGAACACCATCTGGAAGAACCAGTCCGACATCACGGAATAGCCGTTCTCGGCGACGGCCCCGGCCATACTCTCGTCACCCCCGAGGAGCGCGACTTCCTCGGCGGACGGGCCATAGAAGAAGCTCAGAGAGCCGATCACGCTCCCGACATCGACGTACATCAGGTTGTAGCCGATGATGTAGTAGGTGAGGCCCGCGACCGCGTACAGTCCGATGTTCTTCATGCAGATCATCGAAGCGCTCTTGGACCGTACCGACCCGGCCTCGAGCATCGTGAAGCCGGCGCACATCCACATCACGAGCACGCCCCAGATCAGGAACGAGAACGTGTTGAGGACGAAGCCGAAGTCGCCGGCGCCGTCCTGCGCGGCCAGAGCGGACGGTACCAGAAGGAAATTCGCGCCCGAAAGGAGCGCGGCGGTCGCTAGGTTCCGTCCCGCGGCGAATCGGCGGGCCCGGCGTGGCTGGTGCGTGCTCACAGGTGCTCCTTCCTCGACAGCTTGAAGTGCTGCCATGATCCCGTTGTGATGATGGAGCCGGAGTGCGCCCTGATGCGTTCTAGGTTGGGTGTCGGATCGGCATCGCGCAACGGGTTCTCGGCCCGCCGTAACGGGTTCTCGGCCCGCCGGTAGCCTCGCGACCGGAGCCCGTTATCTTCGGGTGGGACCGGGGTGCACCCGAATCTTCGACGAGAGGCATACCGCCATGAGGAAACGCTTCATCGGAGTGGCCGCCGGACTCGGGCTGGGGCTGGCGCTCTGCGTTGTCCAGGCTGCCATGGCCCAGGAGCTCCGGGCCCGCGGCGGGTCCACGGTTACCCTTGGCGCCCGGATCCAGGCCCAGTACGAGGCGTCGAGCTCCGATGACACCCCATCATCCTTTTTCATCCGGCGGGCGTGGGTGACGATGGACGGAAGGCTCAACGATCTCGTGTCGGCACGCGCCCAGTTCAATATCGATGGGGCGTCGGTGCTCGAGGCCTATCTCGAACTCACCCCGAGCGACGCCCTGCAGGTGCAACTCGGCCAGTTCAAGAAGGGTATGTCGTACTTCTGGCTGGTGCCCAACGCCTGGCTCCCCATCATCGAACGGGACGCGCGGGTCACCGGCGTGGACCACTGTCCCGGCGTCGGCAGCGTCTGTTCCTTCGGTCGCCTGACCGGGGCGCTGGGCCTCGACAACTACGAGCCGGGAATCCTCGCGCAGGGTCGCCTGGGGGAGCGTTTCGGGTACCGCTTCACACTCACCAACGCCGAGGGCATCGGGAACGAAGACGTGAACGACGGCAAGTCGGCGTCGGGACAACTGTCCGTTTTCCCGGCCGGAAACACGCGCGTGTCCGCCTACTTCGCCCTGGACGAGACGCTGAACATGCAGGGCGAGACTATGGGCGTACCGGCCTACGGCGCGGAGGTGGAGGTGGGCACATGGCTCGATGGCCCGCACCTGATCGCGAACGGCCTGCGGGGTCGCAACTGGAAGCTGAACGACGACGCGAAGTTCTCGGCCTTCCAGTTGATGGCCTTCTGGTACCTGCCCTTCGCACCGGAGTCCCGGTTCGGGGCGATCGAGCCGATGCTCCGCGTCAGCTGGGTCGATTCCGGGGCCGCGAACCCGGACAAGGTGACGGGAACCGTCGTCACTCCCGGCGTCATGGTCTACTTCGTGGGCCGGAACGGAATCTCCACGAACGTGGATTTCTACACTTCCGGCGAGCGTTCCGACTGGTCCCTGAAGGTCCAGGCGTTCGCTCTCTTCTGATCCCGCATTCGGCATTCGGGCGGGCCAGAAAGGAGTGGCGGGCAGCGCCGGGCGTCCAGCCGGCGCCACCGGATTACGCGAAGCTGGCCTGGGCGTCTTCGACCGTGTCGAAGACCTTCGTCAGCCGGACGAAGCCGCTGACATCCAGAACCTCGAGGATGTTCACGGGCACCTGGCACAGGGCCAGTCCCCCGCCGGCCTGATTGGTCTTGCGGATGGCGATGAGCAGCGCCCGAAGCCCGGCGCTGGAGATGTAGCGGAGCCCTTCGCAATCCAGCACGAGGTTCGTAGCTCCCCCGTCGATGATGCTCGAGAGTTCACCGTCGAAGTCCTTGGCGTTGCTGGAGTCGACCCGGCCGCTGATCACCCCCACGGCGGTAGCCCCGGAATAGCTGGTCTCAATGTTCATCTGGCGGTTCCTCTGCTGGTTCCTCGGTGTTGGCGGCAGCCAGCGGCTGCGTCAGGGTAAGGCAGTTGAAACCATCCACCCGCTCGTACGCGAGCTTGTCAATAAAAGCCTTCGTCAAGTGAATGCCAAGTCCCCCGATCGGGCGGTCCTCGGCGTCAAGACTCAGATCAGGCTCCGCCGCATCCTCGATCGGGTTGAAAGGTCGGCCGTTGTCCCGGATGACGACGTCAACCTCGGCATCGTCTACGCGGATGTCCACCGTGATGACCGGAGCTTGCGTCACCCCCTCGAACCCGTACGAGATGACGTTGGTCAGCAGTTCGTCCATCGAAAGCTGGAACTTGAAAATGATGTCCTGCGAGAGCCCGCGTTCGAGACACACGCGTTCGACCTCGTCCGCCACCCGTCTGGGCTCGCTCGGGTCCCGCTTCACGGCGATCCGCAACCTTGTCCCCTCCTTCGTTCGCTGCCCGATGTCCGGCTCCGACATATTGCGCGCCCGGTCCCGGCTTGTGGAGATTCACGCCTCGCGAATCGACACGGACGATGACGAATCGACTCGGTTCCAGACAAGACCGGCGTCCCCCAAACTGAGATTCTGATGGCGAAGATTCTGGTCGTAGACGACGAGCCCGATCTGGAGCTGCTGCTGCGGCAGAAATTCCGGCGCCGGATCCGCACGGGCGAGTTCAGCCTGGTTTTCGCTCAGAACGGTGTCGAGGCGCTCGAGCAACTCGAGCGGCACCCCGACGTGGACATGGTGCTCTCGGACATCAACATGCCCGAGATGGACGGTTTGACCCTCCTCGGGCAACTCGACAAGCTCAACCTCGACATCCGGGCCGTCATCGTCACCGCCTACGGCGACATGAAGAACATCCGGACCGCGATGAACCGGGGCGCGTTCGATTTCGTGACGAAGCCCATCGACTTCGAGGATCTGGATACGACGATCCAGAAGACGCTCGATCACCTTCAGGTGATGAGGGACGCGCTTCGCTCCCGGGACGAACTGGTGGCCCTGCGACAGGAACTCGGGGTCGCGGCCCGCATGCAGGAGTCGATTCTTCCCACCCACTACCCCGAGGACTCCCGTTTCGAGATGCACGCCTGGATGACCCCCGCCCGCGAGGTCGGGGGCGACTTCTACGATTTCTTCCAGCTGGAGGATGATCGGATCGGGATCGTGATGGCGGACGTTTCCGGCAAGGGCATCCCTGCCGCCTTCTTCATGATGGTGAGCCGGACGTTGCTGAAAGGGACCGCGATCGGGGAGAGCGACCCGGCGAAGTGTCTCGGCGAGGTCAACGACCTGCTCGTCAAGGAGAATGAAGAATCGATGTTCGTGACCGCGTTCTACGCGAAGTTCCAGCCCCTCACCGGCCGGGTCGATTTTTCGAACGCCGGCCACAACCTTCCCTTCATCGTCAAGCCGTCCGGTGAGGTCGAGCAGATCGAGTGCGAACCGGGACTCGTCCTGGGAATCATGCCGACCTTCGACTACCCGAGCGGGTCCGTGCAGATGGAACCGGGCGACACCTTCTTCTTCTACACGGACGGCATCTCGGAAGCGATGGACGAGGAGGGCAACGAGTTCGGGGAAAAGCAACTCGCCGAGGTCCTCGCGGAATGCGGCGGACTGACCGCGTCCGACGTCAACCGCCACGTGGTGCAGACGACCCAGGACCACGCGGGCGAGGCGCCCCAGTCCGACGATATCACGTGTCTCGCGCTCCGATACCTGGGGGACACCTCCTGATGGGCGGCCGGCGCCTCGCCCTGCGCGTCGCCGTCGCGGCGGCGGGCGCCATTCTGCCCGCCGGCGGCGGGACCGCACAGGAGGGCGGGGACGGCGTGTTCCCCGATTCCATCGTCTTCGGCCAGTCGGCCGCGCTGAACGGTCCCGCCGGAGAGCTGGGCCGCAACATGAACCTCGGCATCCGGGCCGCGTTCGAGGAAGCGAACCGCGAGGGCGGCGTGCATGGCCGGGGCCTCCGGCTCGTCGTCCGCGACGACGGATACGAACCCGAAGCCGCCGTCGCCAATACGCAGGAACTCATCGAGCTTGGCGTGTTCGGCCTCATCGGCGCCGTCGGCACCCCGACCTCCAACGCCGCGGAGCCCGTCGCGAGCGGCTCGGGCGTCCCCTACATCGGCGCCTTCACCGGCGCCGGCCTGCTGCGGGGCGAGGACCAGAGCTACGTCGTGAACCTGCGTGCGTCCTACGACCAGGAGACCGAGGAAATGGTGGACCGACTCGTCGGGGATCTGGGATTCCGGCGGATCGCGGTCTTCTACCAGGACGACAACTATGGGCTGGCGGGGCTGACGGGCGCGCGGAACGCCATGGAGGAGCGCGGCATTCAGCTCGTCGGCGAGGCCGCGTACATGCGGAACACACTCGCCGTGAAGCGCGGCCTCCTCGACATCCGGGCCGGCGACCCCGAGGCCGTCATCATCATCGGGGCCTATGCCCCCGTGGCGCACTTCATCAGATGGGCCCGGAAGATCGGGCTCGACGCGGTGTTCGTGAACATCTCCTTCGTCGGCAGCAACGCCCTGCTCAACGAACTGGGGCGTCAGGGAGACGGGGTCGTCGTGACGCAGGTCGTGCCCTTCCCCCTCGATACCAGCGTGCCGGCCGTGGCACGGTACCAGGCCGCACTGCGCGCGGTGGATCCATCGGCTCAACCGGGGTTCGTGTCGCTCGAGGGTTACCTGGCCGGGCGCCTCGTCGTCGAGACGCTGGCGGCAGGCGACCCCGGGACCCTGCCCACGCGGGAGTCCTTCCTTCGTACCCTGGTGGAATCGGGCCCGCTCGACCTCGGCGGATTCGTCGTCGAGTACGGGGAGGGGGACAACCAGGGCTCGGATCTCGTCTTCCTGACGGTGATTCGGGGGGGTGAGTTCGTCCCCGTGACCCGGCTTTCCCGCTGACGACGCGGCGCGCCCGATGACCGCCGGTGACGACCGCATCCACCGCGCCTTCGAATGGGTCCTGGCCCGGATCCCGGGCGGACTCGGCGAGCGGGCTCGAGAGGCGACGGGCGGTCGTTTCGGGATCGGGAGCCAGATCGTCGTCGGGCTGGGCGGCGGCGTACTCCTCACGATCAGCGCCATCCTCCTCGCGCTGCTGCTGATGAGCATCGTGCAGCGCGGGCAGAGCGAGGTCACGGACGAACAGATCCCGGCATTGGTCGCCGGCCACCAGGTGACCAAGCACAGCGAGGCGCTCGTGCGGGCGTCGCCGCAGCTCCTGTCCGCCACCGACCCGGCGGCTCTGGAGCAGGTCAGGGCCGGCGTGCTGCTTGAACAGGACAGCCTCCAGCTCTGGGTCCGGCAGGTTGCGAGCGAGGCGGGAGCGGACGAGGGGGTCGAGGATCTCGCCGTGGATCTGGTCGCGAGCATCAACCAGATCCACGAGTCGGTCGGGAACCGGATGACCTACCAGACGCAGCTCGGGGAGATGCAGGCCACCGTCGAGGCGTCGGGTCTGCGGCTGCGATCGAGGCTCGAGGAAGCGATCGACGACCAGTATTTCTTCATCCACACCGGACTGCGTGAGCTGGAGGACGTTCCGGCTCCTGTCTCACGGCGTCAGGCGCTCGACGAAATCGAGCCTTTTTTCGGCCTCCTCAACTTCAAGGCGTCCGAGAACGAGGCGACGACGCTGATCCAGCAGGCGTTCACGGAGACGGACGCGGCGCTGCTGCGCGCCAACCGCGAACGCGTGGAGACGGCGCTGAGTGATGTCCAGGAGTCGCTCCCGGAGATCCGCCCCCCGCTGAGGGACACGCTGGCTATCGAGGTGAGCGCCATCGAGGAGCTGTATGCAGGCCCCACCGGCATCTTCCAGACGCGGAGGCGCGAACTGGAGGAGATCGGCCGCGCGGAGGAGCTGCTGACGCGCAACCGGCAGACGACCGCGGTGCTCGACGTCGGGGTCGCGGCGCTCATGGAGCGCGTCCAGATGACCGCCCGGGAGGCGGCGAATCGCTCCCAGTTCCTCGTGCGGCTGGGGTTCTGGTTCCTGCTCGGCGTGATCCTGCTGACCGTCGGCGCGGCTCGCGTCGCCTGGAAGACGTTCGGCCGACCCCTCATCGTCAGGTTGAGCAGCCTGTTCGAAACCACCCGGCGCATGTCCGAGGGCGACCTCGAGGCGAAGGTGCGGATCGAGGGCAACGACGAGGTGGCCGACATGGCGGGGGCGCTGGAGGTCTTCCGCCAGCACGCCCTCGAGGTGCAGCGGCTCAATCTGGTGGAGAAGCTCGCCAAGGAAGTCCAGGCCAAGAACGATGCCCTCGAGGAGACGCTCGAACGGCTCCATCGTACGCAGCAGCAGGTCGTCATGCAGGAAAAGCTCGCGTCGCTGGGGGCGCTCACGGCGGGGATCGCACACGAGATCCGCAATCCGCTCAACTTCGTGAACAACTTCGCCGTCCTCTCGCGGGAGCTGATCGAGGAGCTGAAGGAGGAGGTGGCCGAGTCGGCGGGCGAGAACGGTGAACTGGACCGGGAGCTGGTGGACGAGATCCTCTCCGACCTCGATTTGAACGTGAGCAAGGTGCGGGAGCACGGCGGCCGGGCCGACCGCATCGTCGAGGGCATGCTGGCCCACTCGCGCGACGAGGCGGGGCAGGCGGAGTCCATCAACGTCAACCGGGTCGTTGACGAGTACGCGAAGCTCGCCTACCACGGACTCCGCGGCACCGATTCCGCCTTCAACGTCACCCTTGAGCGGGAATTCGACGAGAATGCGGGCAAGATCACGGGGATTTCGCGCGACCTGAGCCGCGTCTTCCTGAACATCGTGACCAACGCGTGTCACGCCACGGCGGCCCGACGAGCGGAAGCCGACGCTTCCTATTCGCCCACGGTTCTGCTCAAGACGGAGGACCGCGGGGAACATGTGATCGTGACGATACGAGACAACGGTACCGGGATCCCCGATTCCATCATCCGGAAGATCTTCGAACCTTTCTTCACGACGAAGTCCGGCACGCAGGGGACGGGCCTCGGACTGTCGATCTCCCGCGATATCGTCGTCGGACATGGCGGCGACCTGGAAGTCGAGAGCGAGGCGGGAGAATTCACCGAGTTCCGGATCAGACTGCCCCGGGAAAGCAACATCGCCGAGGTGACGGCGACTTCCTGACCCCCCCGGGGGCCAACCGATGGAGAGATTATGAGGACCACTTGGAAATGCAGGGGCTCCCTCTTCGCCGCAGCCATCCTCCTGCTGGCGGGACCGGGGTTCGCCCTGCACGCGCAGGACGGCGAGCGTCCCGAAACGACGCCTCGCGGCGCCGACGAAGGCGACGGACCCTACGACCGTCTGATCCTGCGAGGGGTCACGATAATCGACGGTACCGGAGCCCCGCCTCAGGGGCCGGTCGACATCGTCATCGAGGGCGACCGCATCACGTCCGTCCAGTCGGTCGGATTCCCCGGACTGGACATCAATGAGGACCGCCGCCCGGACCTCGAGACCGAGGACAACCCGGAGGGGAGCGTGCACGAGATCGATCTCTCGGGGCACTACGTCATGCCGGGGTTCGTCGACATGCACGCGCACACGGGCGGGGTGCCGAAGGCGCCGCAGCCCGAGTACGTGTACAAGCTCTGGATGGGACACGGCATCACGACCTCCCGCGGCGTCGGCCACGGGCCGATGATGTGGGCGCTGGAAGAGAAGGCGAAGGCGGCGCGGAACGAGATCGTCGCCCCGCGCATGTACACGTACGTGCGGCCGGGCGAGGCCTGGGACGAGGGCCCCGTCGATTCGCCCGGGAAGGCGCGGGAGTGGGTGCGCTGGGCCGCGGCGCAGGAAGTCGAGGGGCAGAAGATCGACGGCCTCAAGCTGGGCTCCTACGACCCGCCGATCATGGAGGCGCTCATCGACGAGGCGCACCAGCACGGGCTCGGCACCGTCGCGCACCTCGGCCAGATGGGGGTGGGGCGGATGACCGCGCTCGACGCGGCCGAGGTCGGCCTCGACATGATGACCCATTACTACGGGCTCTTCGAGTCGATGCTGTCGGACTTCAGCATCCAGGACTGGCCGCTCGACTACAACTACCAGGACGAGCAGCACCGCTTCGGCGGCGTGGCCCGGCTCTGGGACCAGATCGACGGACCCGGATCGGAGAGCTGGAACGCGCTGCAGGAGCGCTTCCTCGAACTCGGCTTCGGACTCGACCCCACGATGACGATCTACGAGGCGAGCCGGGACGTGATGCGGGCGCGTAACGCGGACTGGCACGAGGAGTACACGCTCCCCAGCCAGATGGACTTCTACCAGCCCAGCCGGGCCGCGCACGGGTCGTACTGGTTCTACTGGACCTCGGAGGACGAGGTCGCGTGGCGGAACTTCTACAAGGTGTGGATGCAGTTCCTGAACGAGTACAAGAACCGCGGCGGCCGGGTCACCACGGGCTCGGACTCGGGCTTCATCTACAAGCTGTACGGCTTCGACTACATCCGGGAGTTCGAGTTGCTGCGCGAGGCCGGGTTCCACCCGATCGAGGTCATCCGTTCGGCCACCCTGTACGGCGCGCAGGAACTGAGCGACCCGAAGGGACTCGCCCCCGACTTCGGGATGATCCGTCCCGGCCTCAAGGCGGACTTCGTCGTCGTCGAGGAGAATCCGCTTCAGAACCTCAAGGTGCTCTACGGAACCGGCGCGGTGAAGCTCAACGACGAGACCGGCGAGATGGAGCGGGTCGGCGGCATCAAGTATACGATCAAGGACGGGATCGTGTACGACGCGAAGCAGCTGCTGGCCGACGTGCGCGAGATGGTGCGCGCGGCCAGGGCCGAACTCGCCACGCAGGACGACAGTTAGCGGCCCGCCGGGTGGAGGGTTCTGGAATGAAGTTCAGGCACGGGATCGGGTTCCTGTTCCTCGCGCTCGCGGCGTGCCGTTCCGCCGCGGGGGACGGCGAGGTGCGGACGGTCCAGCCCGGGGCGCCCGGTGAGGCCTCCCGCGTCCTTACCGTGGAGGAAGCGGCTTCGCTCGAGCACGTCACGCACACCCCGGCGGACGTGCGCTTCATGCAGGGGATGATCCCCCATCACGCGCAGGCGCTGGAGATGACCGCCCTCATCCCGGAACGCACCGGGCACGAGGGGCTGCGGCTCCTCGGACGCCGCATCGAGATCTCGCAGCGCGACGAGATCGCCTGGATGACGCGCTGGCTCGAACGGAGGGGGGAGGCGGCCCCCATGATGGGCGCCGGACACGCGCACGGGCTCGACGAGGGCGACCTCATGCCGGGGATGCTCTCGAACGAGGAGATGGCCGCGCTCGCCGCCGCACGCGGCTCCGGGTTCGACCGGCTCTTCCTGGAAGGAATGATCAAGCATCATGCGGGCGCGCTGACCATGGTGACCGAGCTGTTCGTGAGCCCGGGCGGCGGGCAGGAGACCGAGATTCACCGCTTCGCGTCGGATGTGGACGCGGACCAGGACATGGAGATCCTGCGCATGCAGGAGCTGTTGACCAGGATCCCCTGAACCATCCCCTGAGAATCCGAGGGAGGTAGAAGATGTCACGCAGAGAGATGATGTTCGCGCGGCGGCGGATCGGTCTGGCGGCCGTGCTGCCGGCCATGGCGTTTGGCTTGCTGGCGAGCGTGGAGGCCCTCGCGGCACAGGACCCGCCGCCTCCGCCGCCGGAGGCCGTCTGGGAATGGGATCCGGACGATCCCCGCATCGGGCTCGCGCCCGGCCTGCACGATGCCGGCATGGCGATCGGCAACCTGGAGCGGTTGATCAGCCTCCCGAAGCCCGACCCGTTCCTCACCGACGAGGCGGGCGGGCGTGGACCGACGAACTCCGACCTCGCGTTCCAGGGGGATTTCGTCTTCCAGGGCAGCTACTGGGGCTTCCAGGTGTTCGACGCCTCGGACCCCGCTCAGCCGGAACTCGTCGTCGCGGTCGTCTGTCCCGGCGGGCAGGGTGACGTGAGCGTGCACGAGAACCTCCTCTTCATGTCGGTACAGCAGGCCTCGGCCCGGCTCGACTGCGGTACGGAAGGGATCCAGGACAGCGTGAGCACCACCCGCCTGCGCGGGATCCGGATCTTCGACATCTCCGACGCCCGGAATCCCCGCCAGGTGAAGACCGTGCAGACCTGTCGCGGCTCGCACACCCACACGCTGGTCACCGATCCGAGCGATGATTCGCACGTCTACATCTACGTGTCGGGCACCGGCGGAGTGCGCTCGTCCAGCGAACTTCCGGGCTGCTCGGGGCTGCCGGCGGAGGAGGACGAGAACACGTCGCTCTTCCGCATCGAGATCATCGAAGTGCCGATGGACGCGCCGGAGGATGCCGAGATCGTGAACATGCCGCGCATCTTCGCCGACTCGGAGACGGGTGACATCGCCGGCCTGTGGACGGGCGGCGACCACGGAGAGGGAACCCAGCGTTCGCGGCTCACGAACCAGTGCCACGACATCACGGTGCGGTCGGATCTGGGACTCGCGGCCGGCGCCTGCGCGGGCAACGGGATCCTGCTCGACATCTCCGACCCGGAGAACCCGGTCCGCATCGACCAGGTGGTCGATCCGAACTTCGCCTACTGGCACTCGGCGACCTTCAACAACGACGGCACCGCGATCGTCTTCACGGACGAATGGGGAGGCGGCGGGGCCCCCCGCTGCCGCGGCTCGGACCCGGAGACGTGGGGCGCCAACGCGATCTTCACCATCCGCGACCGCAAGATGGAGCCGGCGGGCTACTACAAGCTGCCGGTGCCGCAGACGGAGCAGGAGAACTGCGTCGCCCACAACGGCTCCATGATTCCGGTGCCCGGCCGCGACATCATGGTGCAGGGCTGGTACCAGGGCGGCCTCTCGATCTTCGACTTCACCGATCCGGAGAATCCGTTCGAGATCGCCTACTTCGACCGCGGTCCGCTCGACGCGGTGGAGATGCTGAGCGGCGGCTACTGGTCGGCCTACTGGCACAACGGATCGATCTACGGCGCGGAGATCGCACGCGGCGTGGACGTGTTCCAGCTGGCTGCGAGCGAACACCTCTCGCAGGCCGAGATCGACGCCGCCATGTCGGTGATGGTCGGTGACTCCAACGTGCAGAACCAGGAGCGCTACGACTGGCCGGCCAGCTTCGCCGTCGCGCGCTCCTACCTGATCCAGATGCAGCGCGGCAACGGCATCCAGACCGAGCGCGGAGAGCGCGTCGCGGCGCTGCTCGACCAGGCCGAAGGCCAGTCGGGCGCGGAACGCAGCGCCACGCTCGATGAACTGGATGTGGTGGCCGCCGAACTCGATGGGGACGCGCGCCGTGCGGCGAACGCCGCCGGGCCGGGAGACGCCCGGCGCCTGGCGCTCCTCGCCGACGCGATCCGCGGCCTGACGGCCTCGCTGCGCTGACCCCCGTCTTTCGCAGCAAGCTCCGGGGGTCCCGCGCGGCCCCCGGGAGCGAAGTCGTACATTGCCGGAGCATGCTTTCGAAACGATACTTTCCGATTACTGCCTTTTTGATCGGCTGTGCGGCGGCATTGTCCTGCGGAGACAATCCGACCAATCCCGTAGTTCCGCCGCCAGCTCCCGCCCCGCCGCGACCGGCCACCGTCACGATCAGTCCGGCCACCATCGGGTTGTCGGCGCTTGGCGAGACCGCCCAACTGTCGGCGGCGGTTCGCGATCAGGACGGACGCCCGCTTCCGGGCTCGGAAGTGGCATGGTCATCGAGTGACTCCGAAGTCGCCACGGTGGACGCTTCCGGACTCGTCACCGCCGTCGGCAACGGCGAGGCCGCGGTCGGCGCCACGTCGGGAGAGGCGAACGCGACAGTCCCCGTCGCCGTCCGCCAGTCCGCTGCCTCCGCCGCCATCGCGCCGGAACGGCTGAGCCTCGACGCCCTGGGCGATACCGTCCGGATCTCGGTCACCATCCGCGACGCCCGGGGCAATGCGGTCCCCGGCCTGGAAGTCGCCTGGTCGTCGAGCCGCCCCGACATCGCGACGGTGGACAGTTCCGGACTCGTGACCGCCGCCGGTAACGGGGAAGCCGTCGTCACCGCCGCCGCCGGTCAGGTCAACGCGACTGCCACCGTGTCCGTCCGCCAGTCCGCCGCGTCGGCCGTCATCTCACCGGAACGGCTGGATCTGGACGCCCTGGGCGATACCGTCCGGATCTCGGTCACCATCCGCGACGCCCGGGGCAATGCGGTTCCCGGCCTGGAAGTCGCCTGGTCGTCGAGCGACACCACGGTCGCTACGGTGGATGCTGCCGGGCTCGTAACCTCCGCCGGAAACGGCCAGGCCGCTGTCACGGCCAGGTCAGGGGGGACCGAGGCGAGCGTTCCGGTGTCCGTCCGCCAGTCTGCCGCGTCGACCGCCATCTCGCCGGACCGGCTGAGCTTCGAGGCGCCGGGGGACACCGCGCGGCTCTCGGCCACGGTGAGAGACGCCCTCGACCACGCGGTGCACGGTGCCGAAGTGGCATGGTCGGTGAGCGACCCCACCGTAGCCATCGTAGACGCGACCGGACTCGTGACCGCCATCGGGAGGGGCGAGGCGACCGTTACCGCAACCTCCGGAGAAGCGAACGCAACCGTTCCCGTCGCCGTTCGCCAATCCGCGCGCACGATCCGGTGCATCGATGGCCGGGCCGACAACTACCCCTGCGAGGGCGTGGACCTTCTGGCTCACGTCCCCACGGAGGGACTCAGGCCCGGCCGGCCCGCCCGCGACCTGAACGATATCTGGGGCTGGACAGATCCGGTGACGGGAACGGAATACGCGCTCGTCGGGCGCACGGACGGCCTCGCGATCGTCGACCTTGCCGATCCGTGGGGACCGCGGCCGCTCGCCTTCCTCCCTTCCCCGACCGCTCCGAGCCTCTGGCGCGACGTGAAGGTCTACGCGGATCACGCGTACGTCGTGGCGGACGCGGCGACGGGACACGGCGTCCAGATCCTCGACCTCACGCGACTCCGTGATCTCGACGGGTTCACCCAACTCCGGCCGGACGGGCGGTACGGGCGTGTGAGTTCGGTGCACAACATCGCGATCAACGAGGAGACGGGCTTCGCCTATCTGGTCGGGAGCGCCGGCGGTGGCGAGACCTGTGGGGGCGGCCTCCACATGCTCGACCTGGCGGACCCGAAAGCGCCGGCTTTCGCGGGTTGCCACGCGACCCCGGCTACGGGGTGGAGGGGCACCGGTTATACCCACGATGTCCAGTGCGTGGTCTACCGCGGTCCGGACGCGGAGCATGCGGGACGCGAGATCTGCGTCGGGTCGAACGAGACCGCGGTCGTCGTCTCCGACGTCACGGACAGGGATCATCCGACGACGCTCTCCGCAGCCCACTATCCCGGCGTCAGCTATGCACACCAGGGATGGCTCGACGAGGACCACCGTTTCTTCTACTTGAACGACGAACTCGATGAGTACTACGGCCTGGTGTCGAATTCACGCCTGCTGGTGTGGGACCTGACTGATCTCGACGACCCGGTCCTGGCGAGCGAGCACTACGGGCCCACGGAGGCGATCGACCACAACATCTACGTTCGGGACGACATCCTCTACCATTCGAACTACAACTTCGGGATCCGGATCCTCGACATTTCGACGAGGGCAAGTCCCGCGGAGGCCGGCTTCTTCGACACCGTGCCCGAAACCAACATCGCGGATTTCCTCGGTTCCTGGTCGAACTACCCCTACTTCGACAGCGGCATCCTGATCGTCAGCAGCATGCGCGAGGGCCTGTTCGTGCTGCGGCTCCAGCGCTAGCCGCCCCGGTAGCCTGACGGTGCCGAGGGAACCCAGGCGCGCAGGAAGCCGTATCATGGCGAGAACCGCCGGGCCGGGAGGCCGGCCACCACCGCAACAGCCTCGACGCGAGCCCGAGACGAGCCAGGGATGACGCACGACGCCACGACCGATTCGACCTCTCCATCCGGCGGACTCGCGCAAGGCATCGTCCCCGGCGGCACCTTCCTGGCGGACTTCCTTTACCCGGCCCCGGCCGAGCGTCGGGTCGGGGCGATCATCCGCTGGTGGGAGAAGCGCCGCCTCCCCTACAACCTGATCGTCGGCGCCACCGGACTCGTGACAATGACGGTTGGCGCGTTCTTCACGGCGCTGGTGGCCCAACTCCAGCCGATCGACATGTTCCGCGGGGCCATTTGGTGGGCCGTGATGGCGAACCTGTGCTATTCGCTGGGTCCCGTGGCCGAGATCGCACTCGAGAAGATGTTCGGCGGACGCCTCCTCCCCGCCGGCCCGCTCCTCTTCCGCGCGGGCGTGACCCTCGCCGTCGGCGTCACGCTGCTCCCCATCCTTCTGTTCATGATCGGAACCATCGCGACCCTCCTGGGAGCCTAGCAGTGATCGAGGAAAAAACGCTGTCCGAGCCCACACTGTCCGGCGTTGGACTGACCCCGGGCATCGTCCCGGGAGGCACCGCGCTCGGTGACTTCCTATATCCTGCTCCCGCCGAGCGTCGGGTAGGGGCGATCCTCAGCTGGTGGGAGAAGCGCCGTCTCCCCTACAACCTCATCGTCGGCGGAATCGGACTCTTCACGATGACGGTCGGCTCGCTGATCATGGCCGTGAACGGCGAATTCACCCCCGTGGCCTGGCTCCGGGGCAGTGTATTCTGGCTGGTCATGCTCAACGTGTCCTATTCGCTGGGGCCCATCGCTGAAATCGCTCTCCAGAAGTTCTTCCGCGACAAACTCCTCCCCTCCGGCCCCCTGCTCTTCCGGGCCGCCGTGACCATCGCGGTTGGCGTCACGCTGCTCCCCATCATCTTCATCGCGCTGGGGTACCTCGCGATGAGTCTCGGCATCGGCCCCTGAAGCAGTCGTTTCACGTTCCCGCGGGAACGTTTCTCTCTTCAGCCGACGCCGATGGAGTGGGGGCCGATGTCGGCGAGGGACGGGGTACCGACGGCGCCCATCGTGATGCGCAGTTCCTCGATCAGGATCTCGAGCACGCGCTCGACGCCGGCCTGGCCGAACGCGCCGAGTCCCCACAGGTAGGGCCGCCCGATCGCGACGGCCGTGGCGCCGCGGGCGATGCCCTTGAAGATGTCCGTCCCGCGCCGGAAGCCCCCGTCGACGATGATCGGGACCTCGCCCGCTACCGCTTCGACGACTTCCGGGAGCGCGTCGATCGTCGCGCGGCCGCTCCCTTCCGCGCGTCCGCCGTGGTTCGAGACCCAGATCCCGTCCACGCCGTGCTCGAGCGCCAGTTCCGCGTCCTCGCGCGTGACGAGGCCTTTCACGACGATCCGCTGGTCGGTGATGTCGCGCAGACGGTGCACGTAGTCCCACGTCATCGTCGGCCCCCCGCTGTCCGGCGGACCCTGGGGCAGCCCCTCGTACATCGGCTTGACGGGATCCGCCCGCCCACCGCTCCGGTGGCAGCTCTCGCAGTTCCGGTCGTCGATCCGCCCGTACCGCTGGAGGGTGAGGCGGTTGCTCCCTCCGAGGAGATCGACGGTAAGCACGATCACGGGGCAGCCGGCCTCGCGGACCCGTTCGATGAGGTCGGCGGTGGCGTCCCAGGAGCGCGGCGCGTAGAGCTGATACCACACCGGCTCTCCCCTCGCCTCGTTCACCGCCTCGACGCCCGTCGAACTGACGGATGAGAGCGTCTGCAGGTGGTTGCGGGCCGCCGCGGCCCGAGCCGTGGCCAGTTCGCCGTCTCGGTGGAAGGCGACCTGGCTCCCCGCCGGCGCGATCATGAGCGGCGTCGGCCACTCCCGGCCGAAGATCGACACGCGCATGTCGATGTTCGAGACGTCCACCAGGCGGCGCGCGCGGAGGTAGATGCGCTCCAGCGAGGCCCGGTTGTTCGCTTGCGTCCCCTCCCCGTCGACGCCGGTCTTGATGTAGCCCCAGTGCGCCGTGGGCACCGTCTCCGCGGCCACCTTCTCGAGGTCGAACACATCGAGCGCCTCCTGCGCTGACGCGACGAGGTCGTCAAGCGACCGGGACGGCGCCTCCTGCGCGAGCGCGCGACCGATGAGGCTCAGGTCACCGCAGCCCCCCAGCGCCCCCAGGAGAGGGCTCGCCGCCAGCCAGCGGAGGAAGTCGCGACGTTGAACGGCTCTCGATTCCAGGCTCGATTCCAGGGTGTCGTACATGCCGGCTCTCCTCGCGAAGGGTCCCATCTCAGGGTGTCCGCCGCGACGGCTCGCGTCAACGCGGGGGCATCCGGCGGCCGACCCGCCGGGCAACGCGGAAATTCGATAAGATGTCCATCCAGGCGCCCGCTTTGGTCACCGGCGCTCGGAGCGCCGTCACGCATCGGACACCTTCGACACACATTCGAGAGGAGAGGAAACACCCGACGTGAGTCACGACATCGAAGCGATCCAGGAGAAGATCCGCGAGGAGAGCGCCTTCGTCGAACGGCTGGTCGACGAGGTCGGGCGCGTCATCGTGGGCCAGCGATACATGGTCGAGCGGCTGCTGGTCGGCCTGCTCGCGGACGGCCACGTGCTGATGGAAGGCGTGCCGGGCCTGGCCAAGACCCTCACCGTGCGCACGCTCGCGCACGCGATCGACACCGGCTTCCAGAGGATCCAGTTCACGCCCGATCTTCTCCCCGCAGACCTCATCGGGACGCTGATCTTCGACCCCAGGCGGAGCGAGTTCCAGACCCGGAAGGGACCGATCTTCTCCAACATCATCCTCGCCGACGAGATCAACCGCTCTCCGGCCAAGGTGCAGTCGGCGCTGCTCGAGGCCATGCAGGAGCGCACGGTGACGATCGGGGATGAGACCTTCCCCCTCGACGACCCGTTCCTCGTGCTCGCGACACAGAACCCGATCGAGCAGGAGGGGACCTATCCGCTCCCGGAGGCCCAGGTCGACCGGTTCATGCTCAAGCTCTCCGTCGGCTATCCGGACAAGGACGAAGAACTCGAGATCATGCGGCGCATGGGCGTCGGCTCCGCGCCCGAGACGCGGCCGGTCGTCTCGCCGGAGGAGATCCTCCGGGCGCGCGGCGCCGTCGACCTCATCTACATGGACCACCAGGTCGAGCGATATATCGTGGAACTCGTCTTCGCCTCGCGCGCGCCGGCCGAACACGGACTCGAGGATCTGGAGGACCTCATCGCCTACGGGGCCTCGCCCCGGGCCAGCATCTGCCTCGCGCGGACGGCCCGGGCGCACGCCTTCCTGCGGCACCGCGGCTACGTGACGCCCGAGGACGTGCGCTCGGTCGCCCTCGACGTCCTGCGCCACCGCGTCCTCATCACGTATGAGGCGGAGGCCGAGGAGGTCACGAGCGAGGATGTCGTGAACCGCATCCTCGACAGCATCGAGGTCCCCTAGCCGGGCCGCGGGTCGCTGGCGGGCAGGCCGAGGGCGAGGGTGAGCGACGGATGATTCCGAGGGAGATCCTCAGGAAGGTGCGCCGGATCGAGATCACGACCCGGGGCCTCGTGGACCAGGTGTTCTCGGGCGAATACCACTCCGTGTTCAAGGGACGCGGGATCAACTTCGCCGAGGTCCGCGAGTACGACTACGGCGACGACATCCGCACCATCGACTGGAACGTCACCGCGCGCACGGGGACCCCGCACGTCAAGATCTTCGAGGAAGAGCGCGAACTGACGGTCATGCTGCTCGTCGACGTGAGCGCCTCGGGGAACTTCGGCACGCGGGAGCGCATGAAGGGAGACCTCGCCGTGGAGGTGTGCTCACTGCTCGCCTTCAGCGCGATCAAGAACAACGACAAGGTGGGGCTCATCATCTTCAGCGACCGCGTGGAGAAGTTCGTCCCGCCCCGCAAGGGCCGGCGACACGTGCTGCGCGTGCTGCGGGAGATGCTCTACCATGAGCCGGAAGGGCGGACGACGGATCTCGCCGCGGCACTCGAATACCTGTCGCGCATCATCCGGCGGCGGGCCGTCGTCTTCGTCGTGTCCGACTTCGTGTCGAAACCGTTCGAGAAGGCGCTCGGCGTGGCCGGCCGCCGGCACGACGTGATCGCGCTCCGCGTCCGGGACCGGCGCGAGGCGGAGCTTCCCCCCATCGGCCTCATGGAACTCGAGGACGCGGAAACGGGCGAGCGGCTCATCGTCGACACCTCGGACCGGGAGTTCCGCGCGGCGCTCGCGACGCGGGGGACCGAGGAACTCGCGAGCCAGAACCGGACCTTCCGGCGCGGCAAGGTGGATGTGGTGGACCTGAGCCCCGGGCGACCGTATCTGCGGCCGCTGATGAGATTCTTCCAGGAGCGGGGACGACGCGCATGAGTCGTGGATCGGCTTCTCGCGCGTGGCGGACCGCGGTCTTCGGGGCCGGGCTGGGCCTCTCGGGCCTCGCCGCGGCGGTCGACGACGGGCGGGGACAGACGCCGCGGGTCACGATCGAGGCGGACACGACGGAGATCCACGTAGGCGACCCGCTCGCGCTGCGGCTGTCGGTGGAGCACCCGGCCGACCTGACCGTGCGCTGGCCGGATTCCCTGCCGCTGGAGCCGTTCGAGGCGCTGGGGCTGGAGGTGGGCGAGGCGGCGCCGGCGGCGGAGGGAGACGGTGTGCGCACACCGGCAGTCCTCCGCGTGACCGCGTTCGAACTCGGCGAACTCGAGGTTCCATCGTTCGACATCGAACTCTCGGACGGCGCGGAGCGGAGCGTGACCGTCTCCACCGATCCGGTCGTGATCGGCGTGACGACGGTCGGACTCGACGAGGGCGAGGACATCCGCGACGTGAAGGGCCCGCGCGCGATCGCCCGCAACTGGCTCCTCCTGTGGCCGTGGATACTCCTCGCCCTGGCGCTCGCCGGCCTCGGCTACTGGTGGTTCCGCCGCCGGCGGGCCGGGCCCGACATCGACCGGGCGGCGCCCCCCGAACCCGAGCGTCCGCCGCACGAGATCGCCCTCGAGGCGCTGGACCTGCTCGCGGCGTCCCCCCTCCTGGAGCGGGGTGAAATCAAGCAGTACCACATCGCGATGTCCCGGATCATCCGCGCCTACCTGGAGGGACGGTACCGAATCCGGGCACTCGAGATGATCACGCCGGACGTGATCTCGAGCCTGGGACGCGCCGGCGTCGATCCCGCGACGCGGACCGACTTCCAGCGCTTCCTCGAGGCATGTGATCTGGTGAAATTCGCCAGGCAGCGGCCGGACGCCGGCACCTGCCGCCGCAGCCTCGCGGACGCGCGGGAACTGGTGGAGCGGACGAAGTTCGTGCCGGCCCCCGTCGCCGAGCCCGGGCCGGTGGAGGCGGCGGTCCCATGATCTACCGCTTCGAGGACCCCGCCCTTCTTCTGCTCCTGCTCCTCGTCCCGGCGCTCGCGTACCGTCATCTCGCGAAGGGCGGCCGGAAGGCGGGGGCGCTGCGCTTCCCCGATCTCGCGCTCCTGCGCCGCGCGGGGGCCGAGCGGACGGGCCGGGCGCGGCATGTGCCGCTGGCGCTGCGACTTCTCGCCCTCGCCGCCCTCATCGTCGCTTTCGCCCGCCCGCAGTCCGCCTCCACGGTCGAGAACGTGTCGACGGAGGGGATCGACATCGTCATGGTCCTCGACATCTCCAGTTCGATGCTCGCGCAGGATCTGACGCCCGACCGGCTGGAAGCCGCCAAGGAGGTGGCGGCGGAGTTCGTGGCCCGGCGCCGCAACGATCGCATCGGGCTCGTCGTGTTCGCCGGGCAGGCGTTCACCCAGGCCCCGCTCACGACCGACCACCCCGCCGTCTCCTCGGTGATGGCCGAACTCGAGGTGGGGATGGTCGAGGACGGGACCGCGATCGGCCTCGGGCTCGCGACCGCGCTCAAGCGGCTGGAATCGAGCGAGGCGGAGTCGCGCATCATCGTCCTCCTCACGGACGGCCGGAACAACCGCGGCGAAATCGACCCGGCCACCGCCGCCCACATGGCCCGGGCGCTGGGGGTGAGGATCTACACGATCGGGGCCGGCTCGCGGGGGACGGCGCCCGTCCCCGTCAACGACCCCGTATTCGGGCGGCGTCTCGTCTCGATCCCCGTGGACGTGGACGAGCCCACGCTGACGGAGGTCGCCGAGGTCACCGGCGGGCGGTACTTCCGCGCCACGGACCGCGAGAGCCTCGAGCGGATCTACGAAGAGATCGACGCGCTCGAGACGACCGAGATCGACGTCGAGAGCTTCACGAGCTACGGCGAACTGTTCCTTTTCCCGCTCGCCGCCGGGCTCGGCCTGTTGCTGATCGAGATCGGGCTCGCGCAGACCGTCCTCAGAAGATTGCCCTAGACAGGAGGTGGTGCAGGCGTGTTCCGGTTCGGTTTCGTGACGGCTCTCGTGGCGCTGGCGCTGATCCCGCTGGTGGTCGCGCTGCTGTGGCGCGGGGCGGCCCTGCGGCGCCGGGCGCTGGCCCGCTTCGGCGACGTGGAGCTTGTGCGGCAGCTGAGCCGGACCGTGAACCCGCGCGCCCGTTTCTGGAAGGCGGTGCTCGTGCTCGCGGCCGTGGGGTTCGCGGTCGTGGCCATGGCCCGACCGCAGTTCGGCTCGCGCGTGGAGACCGTCCGCCGCGAGGGCATGGACATCGTGGTGGCGCTCGATCTGTCCACCTCGATGCTGGCGGAGGACATCGCCCCCAACCGCCTGCAGCGCTCGAAGCTCGAGATCCAGCGCCTCATCCAGCGGCTCGACGGAGACCGCATCGGCCTCATCGCCTTCGCCGGACAGGCGTTCGTCCAGAGCCCGCTCACCTCCGACTACGGGGCGGCGCGCCTCTTCCTCAACGCGATGGACACGGACCTCGTGCCGATACAGGGGACCGACCTCGGGGCCGCGCTCGAACTCGCGCTCGACGCCTTCTCCGACGCGCCGGTCGAGGAGCGGCTCATCATCGTGGTCACGGACGGCGAGGACCACGAGGGAGGGATCGATGCCGCGATGGATCGGGCCCTCGACGCCGGGGTCATCATCCACACGGTGGGCGTGGGTTCGACGGACGGCGTGCCGATCCCCGAGTTCGACGCGGCCGGCCGGCCGAGCGGGTTCAAGCGGGACGACACCGGAGCCGTGATCACCACACGACTCGACGAGGCCACGCTGCGGCAGATCGCGGCGCGGACGGGCGGGCGGTTGTTCCGCAGTACCCCCGAAGCGAGCGAACTCACGGCCCTCATCGAGGAGGTGGCGTCGCTCGGCGGGCGGGAGATCGACGCCCGCGAGGTCACGCAGTTCGAGGAACAGTTTCAGATCTTCCTGGGCGCCGCGATTCTCCTATTGTTCCTGGAGAGTCTGTGGACGGATCGGAAGAAGACGGTACGAGCCTGGAGAGGGAGGTTTTCGTGAGCACGAGTCGGGCGGCCCTGGCGGCCTTCGCCGTTTTCGTGACGTTGGGGGTCGCGGGGGCGTCCGAACTCCGGGGCCAGGCGGGGCGCGGCGAGACGCGCGAGGGGAACCGCCTCTACGAGGAGGGACGGTACCCGGAGGCGCACGAAAAGTATCTCGAGGCGCTGCTCGAGGCTCCGGACTCCCCCATCATCCGGTTCAACGACGGGAACGCGCTCTACCAGGGCGAGAACTACGAGTCCGCGCTGGAGTCGTTCCGCGCCGCCGTGGAGAGCGGGGATCCGCAACTCGCCGCGGCCGCGTGGTACAACCTCGGGAACACGCTCTACCGGCAGGGCGCCCTGCCCGAGAGCCTCGAGGCGTTCAAGCAGGCGTTGCGCGCGGATCCGGCGGACATCGACGCCAAGCACAACCTCGAACGCGTACTCGAGCAGATGCAGCAGCAACAGCAACAGCAGCAGGGGGACGGCGAGAACGAACAGGAAGACGAACAGGAGACCGAGGGACAGCCGCCGCCGGAGGGGGGAGAACAGAACCCGGAGGAGCAGCAGGAGCAGCAGGACCGGAATCAACCCGAGCAGAACCCGGACGACGCCGAGCCACCGCCCGAGGGCGGACCTCTCCCGCCGGGGGAGATGACGAGGGAAGAGGCGGAGCGTCTTCTGGGCGCGATTCAGGAGGATCAGGACGAAGTGAACCGGAAGCCGCGAACCGCCGCGCGCGGGACGAGGCCGCGCAGGGACTGGTGATGAGGGTCCTCTCGCTCGCTCGCCGCCGCGCGCACGTCGCGCCGGCGTGGCTTATGGCCTGCGCCCTGGCCCCGTCCGTTCTGGCGGGGCAGGACGTCACGGCCTCCGCGCATCTCGACCGGGGGGAGGTCGGTGTCGGGCAGACCTTCACGCTCAACGTCGTGCTGGAGGGAGTGCAGCGGTTCGACCAGGATCCGGCGCTCCCCGACATGAGCGCCTTCGCCGCCTTCCTGAGCAGCGGGACGCAGACTTCGGTCCGGATCGTGAACGGACGGACGACGGTCTCGCTCACCGTGCAGTACCGCTTTCAGGCGACGGCGGAGGGGACGTTCGAGATCGGGCCCGTGGCGGTGGAGGCGAGCGGGCGGACGCTGACCACGGAGCCGCTCAGCCTGCGGGTGTCGTCGCCGCCGCCGCCGGGACCGGGCGCGGGGGGCGCACCTGCGCAACGGCCCGCCGACTCGGGGACGATCGGGCCGGACGACCTGTTCGTCGTCGCCGAGCCGAACAAGCGCCAGGTACGCGAGAACGAGCCCGTCATCGTCGAGTACCGGCTCTACACGCGCGTCAACGTGAGTTCCTACGGGGTGACGCGTCTTCCGCCGACGCCGGGGTTCTGGGTCGAGGAGTTCGAACTGCCGCAACAGCCGCGGGTCGAGCAGGTGGTGCGCGACGGCGAGGCGTACGCCACGGCGGTCATCCGGAAGGTGGCGCTGTACCCGACGGGGCCCGGTACGAAGACGCTCGAGCCGCTCGCGATCGAGGCCCAGGTGCGCGTGCAGCGGCGGTCGCGGGACCGCCTCGACGAGATCTTCGGGGGCTTCTTCGACCGGAGTTCCCTGTTCGGAGACGTCGTATCGACGGGAGCCGCTTCGCGCCCGATAGAGATCGAGGTGCTTCCGCTCCCGGCGGAGGGCCGGCCCGCCGGGTTCACCGGACTCGTGGGGGACCTCGCGGTCGAAAGTTCGGTCGACCGCGACAGCCTCGCCGCGAACGAGGCGGTGACGCTGCGCGTGGAGGTATCCGGTTCCGGCAACCTCAAGGCGCTGGCGCCGCCGGAACTCGCCTTTCCGCCCACGGTCGAGGCCTTTCCGCCCGAGGTGACGGACCGCCTGCGCACCACCGACGCGGGCGTGTCGGGGACCCGCACGTGGGAATACGTGCTGATCCCGCGCGCGCCGGGGATGCTGACCGTCCCGGGCGTCGACCTGGTGTACTTCGACGCGGCGGCGGGCCGGTACGAGACGGCATCGGCGGACCCGGTCGAACTGCGGGTCACGGGCCGGGCGGTCGTGGACGCGCTGCCCGGGGCACGCGCGCGCGGCTCGGTCGAGGCGCTGCGCTCGGACAT
Organism: Candidatus Palauibacter sp.; assembly: GCF_965237495.1. Classification (GTDB taxonomy): domain Bacteria; phylum Gemmatimonadota; class Gemmatimonadetes; order Palauibacterales; family Palauibacteraceae; genus Palauibacter. Next base: position 2,914,554 of record NZ_OZ250143.1, read on the forward strand.
CCGGTTCATCCGGATCGACACGCCGCGCTTCCGCCGCCGGGGCGAGACGCTGTTCGACCAGGCATGGTTCTGGGTCGTCGCGCTGGCGCCGCTCGGCATGATCGCCGGCGCGGCCGGGGTGCGGCGCCGGCGCGACCGGCTCGCCGGCGACCAGGCGTACGCGCGCGACCGCCGGGCGGCCCGCGTGGCCCGGAAGCGCCTGGCCCGGGCGGCCCGGCTCGCGGGCGGCGAAGATGCCCGGGCCTTCCACGCCGAGACGGCCCAGGCGCTCGAGGGCTACGCGGCCGACAAGCTCGACACCTCGGCCGCAGGCATCATCCGCGACGAACTGCGCCCTGCCCTGGCCGGCCGCGGCGCCCGCGATGCCACCGTCGACCAGTTCCTCGAGGTCCTGGATGCCTGCGACCGACAGCGCTTCGCCCCCGTGGGCGCCGAGATCGAGGAACGGCGCGCTTTCCTCGCCCGCGCCGAGTCGGTGCTGTCGGCGCTCGCCCGGGAGATCGGCTGATGCCGCGCCGAACGACCGGGCTCCGGCGTACAGGCCAGCGCCCGCGGCCGCGCTGGCGACGGAGGGCGGCGTTCGCGTTCGCGTGCGGCGCCCTCACGGCCGGCGCCTTCGCGGCCGGGCTCGCCGGCCTGCAGGACGCTCCGGCCCTTTCGGACGCGGCGGCGCCCGCCGTCCGGTTTCAGGAGGGCAACCGGCTCTATCAGGCGGGGGACTACCAGGGCGCCCTCGACGCCTGGCTCGGGCTGGTCGAGGAGGGGCTGGACAGCGCCGACCTCCACTACAACATCGGCAACGCCTACTTCAAGCTCGGCGAGTTGGGCCGCGCGATCCTCTTCTACGAGCGGGCCCGGCTCGAACTTCCCGGCGACGAGAGCGTGCGCGCCAACCTCGAACTCGCACGCTCCCTCACGGCCGACCAGATCACGCCCCTCCCCGGCTTCTGGGTGCCGCGCGTCGTGCGTTGGGCCGTGCGCCTCGTGCCTCGGGGCTGGCTGATCGCGATCGTCGCGCTGGGCTACCTCGCCCTCGCCTCCGCCCTCCTCTATCGACTGCTCGCGAGGGAGCCGCGTCCGTGGACCCGGCGCGTCGCCGCGACGTCCGCCGCACTCACGCTCGTCTTCGGGGCGAATCTCCTCGTCCGCGAATCCGGTATCGGACGGGCCGAACGCGGCGTGATCCTCCGCACCGAGACCGCGGTCCAGAGCGCGCCCTCCGACGATCCGTCGCTGCAGCTGTTCACCATCCACGAGGGGGCCGTCGTCCGAATCGACCGGCGATCCGATGCCTGGCTCGAGATCGTGCTTGAAGACGGCAAGGTCGGGTGGGTGCGGGCCGGAGACCTCGAGACGATATAGCTGCACGTGCCGAGCCCGGGAGTGGCGGAACCCAAACTCCGGATCGATGAGCGGCTGGTGGCGGATCTGTTGCGGGCCCAGCACCCCGACCTGGCGGATCTGCCCATCCACGAGCGTCACTCGGGGTGGGACAACGTCACCTACCGGCTCGGCGACGACCTCGCGGTGCGGCTGCCGCGCCGGCGCGAGGCCATCGGACTCGCGATCAAGGAGCAGACCTGGCTTCCGTCGCTCGCCCGCCAGTTGCCGGTGGCGGTCCCCGTTCCGCTTCGGGTCGGGGTGCCCGGGGCGGAGTTCCCCTGGCCCTGGAGTGTTGTCCCGTGGATTCCCGGCACGACGGCGGACGCCGAGCCTCTTGGAGTCGCCGAGGGGTCGCGCGTCGCGGACTTCCTTGCGGCGCTGCACACCATCGCCTCGCCCGGAGCGCCGACGAACCCCTTCCGCGGGACCCCGTTGAGGGATCGGGCCGGGGACGTCGAAGGCCGGCTCGCGAGGCTGAGCGACCGTACCGACCTCGTGACTCCGGAGCTCCTCCGCGCGTGGCGGCGCGCCGTCGCCGCACCGACCGACAGGGCGTGCCGGTGGCTGCACGGAGACCTGCACCCGTCCAATCTCATCGTCCGCGGCGGGATCCTCACCGGGGTCATCGACTGGGGAGACCTCGCGGCGGGCGACGTGGCGACGGATCTCGCCGCCGTGTGGATGCTGTTCGAAGACCGCCAGGCGCGGACCGCGTGTCTGGCATCGTACGGCGCGCCCGAAGTCCTGGTCGTGCGCGCGATGGGCTGGGCGGTCTTCTTCGGCTCCGCGTTCGGGGCTCTTCCGACTCCCGCCGGCGACCCCGCGCCGGCCCCCGGCCGACCGCCGGACAAGGTCGCCACGGCCGCCCTTCGCCGTCTCGCCGAAGACCTGTAGCACTAACCGACATCCGACGGCGCGTCTGGCCGATCGGGGTGGCTCGCGCCAGTTTTCGCGGGCACAACCGAAGTGGCGAAGGCGAAGGCGAGGCCGAGTGAACCGTCGGACGCTGATCAAGACCGTAGGGGCGGCCGCCCTGAGTGGTGGGCTCGGGGGCTGCTCCGGCGCCTGGCGTCGCTATCCGCCGGCCGCGGCCGCGCCGGCCTTCCCCCTCCTCCGCGTCTCACCCGATCGTGTCATCCGGACCACCGTGGGGCTTCGACCCTTCCGTCCAGCGGGCTTCCGCGTGGCCGCCGAGCGGCTGGACGACAAGACCGTGATCCACAACTACGGGCACGGCGGCGCGGGCATCTCTCTCTCGTGGGGGACGGGCCTCCTCGTGGCCGAGCTGGCCGAGCCTCACGCCTCCCGGCAGGCGGCCGTCATCGGAGCCGGCGCCGTCGGCCTCGCCACCGCGCGGCAGCTCCAGCGGCGCGGCTTCGACGTCACCATCCATGCGCGCGCCCTCCCGCCCGACACGACCTCCAACATGGCGTACGCCGGGTTCTCGCCCCTCTCGAATCTCGTTTCGGCCCCGGAACGGACCCCGGCCTTCGACGGGCAGTTCGACCGAGCCGTCCGCGCCTCCTACAGGCAACTCCAGTTGCTCGCCGGGGCGGGACGCGGTGTGTCGTGGCTGACGACGTACACGTGGAGGAACCGCCTCGCGGGTCCGGCGAGCGAAGATTCGGGACTGGCGGAGGTCGAGAGCGGCCTCGACCCCGGTCTCGATGTAGAGGCGACGGTGCTGCAGCCGGGAGAACACCCCTTCCCCGGCACCTACGGGCTCCGCCGGCCGACGCTCCGCATCGAACCCTCGATCTACCTCGATCGGCTGATGGAGGAGTTTCTCCTCTTCGGCGGGCGGGTGCGCATCCGCGACTTCGGCACGCCTCGGGATCTCATGTCGCTCGACGAAGCGCTCATCGCCAACTGCACGGGGCTCGGCTCGCGGGTCCTGTTCGGGGACGAGACGCTGACGCCCATCAAGGGCCAGCTCACCTTCCTCCCTCCCCAGCCCGAACTCGACTACAGCCTCGAGGGGAGCCCGCCGGGCGGCGGCCGGATCGGGATCCTCCCCCGCTCGGACGGCATCGCCCTCGGGCACGTGATGGAGCGCGGCGACTGGAGCCTCGAGCCGATCCAGGAGGAGATCACCGAACGCCTCGACCGCGCGACCCGGCTCGTCGCGGCCATGGCGGAACGCGCCTCGGGCCTGCGCCGGCTCACCGCCGCCCGGTGGTCGCCGAGGCTGCGCGAGACCCTCGAATCCGATCCCGTCCCCGCGACCCCGCCCCCGGTCGAGAGCTTCTACAACATCGAGTCCTGACCGCTCCGGAGCAGTCGGCGGAGCTTCCGTCCCAAAGTCTCGAGCAACTCCGCCGCCTCCTCCACGGTGGCGAGCAACTCGGCAAGTTCGGGGTCGTCGCGGTGCCCTGCCTCCCGCGGCTGGCTGTACGCCCGCGGTTCGCGCTCGCGGAGTGCGCCCGAAGGGGGCGCGAAAAACGCGACGGAGTCCGCATCGTATCGCTCGAACGGGTCGCCCAGCGGGGCCTGTGGATAGGGAGCCGACGCCTCCCTGACCTCCCGCACCTCCAGGCGGTCCTGCAGCGTGGCGCGGCGACGCAATGGAGAGGACAGCCCGGGTGGCGACGGGGAGAAGATCTCCGGGGTCACCGGCGTTCGTCCGTCCGCGACGGTTGAGATCAGTCTCGGTGATGCGCGCTCGAACACGTCCCCGATGTCGCTCAGGGAGACGGGGGGCACCTTCCCGGCCTCCTGCGCCTCCCGCACCCGCCGGATGAAGCGCAGGCGGTCCCGGACCTGCTCGGGATAGCGGGTCTTCGGCCCCAGCCGCCCGACTCTGGGCAGCAGTCCCAGCTGCACGTAGTAGGCGATGGTCCTGCGGCTGAAGCCCGTGTCGCGTTCCAGTTCCCCGACCGTATGGCCGCCCATGGTGCCGGTCCCTTCCTTGCGTGACGACTCGTGTCGTGTACCGATGACTACTGTTGACTTATCCGAGACTCCGCGTTACTGTCAACATCGTATCATCACTGACAATATACGAGGAGTGGACCCATGGACCAAGTCAAGACCGCCATTTCGAATCTCGGCATCGGAGAACCGGCCTTCCACGGGGGGCTCACCGTCTTCCCTCTCACGGCGAAGGAGCGCCCTTCCCTCGACTACCTGCTGCTCGCGGACGGGCTGAAGGAGGGACTCGTGTCGGTGCGCGAGGTCTCGCAGGGCGGGAGCGTGCCCGACCTCGCGGTCGAGAACCGCGCGGACCGTCCCGTGCTCATCGTCGACGGCGAGGAACTGGTCGGCGCCAAGCAGAACCGGGTCGCCAACCTCACCCTGCTCGTCGCGGCCGGGAAGACGACGATCATCCCCGTCTCGTGCGTGGAGGCCGGCCGGTGGTCCTACGACCGCCCCGACTTCGCGGTGTCCGAGCGCATGCACTACGCGAGCGGGCGGGCCGAGCGCTACCGGAGCGTGCAGGCGTCGATGCGCACGACGGGCACGCGGCGTTCCGATCAGGGCCGGGTGTGGAGTTCCATCGATGAGACGGCCGCCGCGATGTCCGCCCCCTCCGAGACCGGAGCGATGAGCGAGATCTTCGATCGCCACGAGAGGACGCTGAACGACTACGTGCGGGACGTGACCCCCGCCCCGGACCAGGTCGGCGCCATCTTCGCCGTGGGCGAGCACCGCTACGGCCTGGACGTGTTCGACCGGCCGGGGACGCTGGCCGCGTTCCTCCCCAAGCTCGTCCGCAGCTACGCGGTGGACGCGCTGGGACGGCGGGCGGACGCCGCGAAAGCGGCGCCCCTCTCCGGAGCGCGCGACTTCCTCGAGCGGCTGCGCGCGGGATCGTTCGACGACTACCCCGCCGTGGGCCTCGGCCGCGACGTGGGGATCGTGGCGGACGGGGTTATCGGAGGCGCCCTCGTGGTGGACGAGGTCACCGTGCATCTGACGGGGTTTTCCGACCCGCGCAGCCACCTCCGCGGCGGCGACGACGAGCGCGTCTACGCCCCCTACCGCCAGAGGCGCGACGCCCTCCGCCGGCGGCACGACCGCTGAGCGGCGGGGAATCCCCCCGCGCGACCGGCTGAAATGAACGCTAGAATGAATGATTCCCGGCGCGCCTGCGAATCATGATTCATTTCATCGAATCCTCGGGTGTCGCGCCATCCGTGTCGACGACCTCCTTCAACGGGGAATCTGCCGTCGGGGCGTTTGACGGTGTGAGGGTGGGCCGTCACGTTGCGCGGCCATGACAAACCCCATGTTCTCCCAGCTGGCCCCCACCGCGGCGCTTCAGAGGGCGGGCTTCCGCTTCGGCGCCCGGGGCACGCACAGCGCCCGGACCATGATGCTGCGGGAGCTGGCGGAGTTGCTGGCGGTCGTCCCGCCGGACGCGGAGCGGGACGAGTACGGTGCCGCAATCGTGGAGGAGAACGCACTCGGGAAACCGACGTGGGTGACCCGCAACGTTTCTCGCAAGTATCTGACCAACCTGTACGGTCTTGATCCCGGGTTGCCGCTGTTTCGGGTCCTGAGGAGGCTGTGGGAGGCCGATCCGGCGGGACGCCCGTTAGTGGCGCTGATGTGCACGCTCGCGCGCGATCCCCTCCTCCGCTCGACGGCGGCTCATGTGCTCTCGCTCGGAGACGGAGAGGAACTGCTGCGAGCTCCGTTCTCGGCCGTGATCCGGGTCGCGGTGGGCGCACGCCTCAACGACTCCGTGGTGGACTCCGTGGCCAGCCGAGCCGCGAGTTCGTGGACCCAGTCCGGTCATCTCAAGGGACACAGGCGGAAGCGCCGGAGGCGCGTCGCCACCACGCCGGGAGCCGCCGCGATGGCGCTGTGGCTGGGAGAGCTTCAGGGCCTCGCCGGACTCTCGCTGCTCGACTCCGACTGGGCCGCAGTCCTCGACCTGGCCGGTCCGACGATGCTGGATCTCGCGCTGGAGGCTCGTAGACACGGCTTGATTCACGCGCGCGCGGCCGGCAGCGTGGTGGAGATCGACACGCGCCGCCTCGACCCGGCGGTCGAGCGGTGATCGTCGCGCTGGTTGCGCAACGCGTTCGCGATCATGCATCTGTCGCACCCGGGAGAACCGAGACGGAAGCGCGCCCATGAGCCAGATCGAGAAACTCGCCAGGGTCTACGAGCGGCATGTCGGCGTGGCGTGGCAGCGGACCATGGCCGGAGCCCAGCGGGTGATGCTGGCCGTGTATCCCAAGGAGAAGGAGCGCCTGCTCCGCGCTCGCCTGAGCGAGTTCGACGAGGCGACCCGGAGAACCGGCCACGAATGGACTCTTATAGACGCGACGCCGTGGTTCGCCGAGTGGATGGGGGCGGACGAATACCGCGACTCGTACTTCCAGGCTCCGGAACTCCTCGGCATGAATCTGGAGGGAGGTTTTCGCGAGTCGGCGGAAGACCGGCTCCGCCGAGCCCTGGAAGCGGCGGACGACGAGACAGTCGTCGCGCTCCTCGGCATCGCGTCGCTTTACGGCTTCCTGCGCGTCTCCGAGTTGATACGGGCCGTGGAGCCTTCGGTTCGGGGCCGACTGCTCGTTTTCTTCCCCGGTACGAAGAACGAGAACAACTACCGGCTCCTGGACGCGCGCGACGGCTGGAACTATCTCGCCCAGCCGATCACCTTGCACGAAGCGTGGGTGCCCTGACTCGATGACCGAAGCGAGCGAAGGACAACGATGATCAGACAGCCCCGTACCTGGAACTGACCGAGTGAAAATTCGCGAACTGCTGGACCGGGATCCACTGCGGACGCCGCTGGCGAATAGCGGGCAGGCGCGGCTGACCTCCGGCGAGGACGTCAAGGTCGTGGCGGAGTTGCGCGCGGAGCTGGAGACCTTCGTCTGCCAAGGCCAGTTCGCCGACGCATTGCAGCGGATTATCGAGCGATATAACGCCAACCTCGACCGTTCGCGGCAGGACTCCGCATGGGTCAGCGGGTTTTTCGGGAGCGGCAAGTCGCACCTGCTCAAGATGCTGGCCCATTTGTGGACCAATACGACGTTCGAGGACGGTGCGACGGCTCGCGGGTTGGTGCCGCGCGGACTCCCGCCGGGGGTCGAGGCCGCGTTGCGGGAACTCGACGTGCATGCGAAGCGAACGGGCCGGCCGGCGGTCGCGGCGGCGGGATCGCTCCTCGGCGGGAATGTGGATCACGTCCGGCTCACCGTCCTCTCCGTCCTGCTGCGGGCGTGCGGATGGCCGACGCAGTACCCGCAGGCGCGGTTCTGCTTCTGGCTGCGCGAGGAAGGGCTGCTCGACCGCGTGCGCGGCGCCGTAGAGGAGGCGGGCCGAAAGTGGGCGGGCGAACTCAACAACCTGTACGTGAGTCCGGTCCTCGCGAAGGAGATCCTCGCCGCCAAGCCGGACTTCGCAACGGATGTGAAGGCGGTGGGGCAGTTGCTCGCGAGCCAGTTCCCGCCACCCAGGACGGACATCACCACCGAGCAGTTCGTGGCCGCGGCGAAACAGGGCCTGGCTCCCGACGGCGACATCCCCCTCACCATCCTCGTGCTGGACGAGGTGCAGCAGTACATCAGCGAGGTGCAGGACCGGTCGGCCTCGATCACGGAACTCGCCGAGGCGCTGCAGACGCAGTTCTCGAGCCGCGTCCTGCTTGTCGCTTCGGGCCAGTCCGCGCTCTCGGCCGGAGTTCCCGCCCTGGCGTGGCTGAGCGACCGCTTTCGCGTCGCCGTGCAGCTGTCGGACGCCGAAGTGGAGGTCGTCACCCGCCATGTGCTGCTCCACAAGAAGGCGAGCGCGCTTCCGGCCATCACCGAGATGCTCGAATCGAACGCCGGGGAGGTATCACGACACGTCCAGGGCACGAAGCTGGCGGCCCGCCCCGAGGACGAGCGCTACGGCGCGCCGGACTATCCCCTGCTGCGGACGCGGCGCCGGTTCTGGGAGGCGTGCTTCCAGGCGGCGGACCGGGCCGGCACCCAGGGCCAGCTCCGGTCGCAGCTCCGCATCCTGCACGACTCGCTGCGGGACATCGCGCGCCGGGAGCTGGGAGCCGTCATCCCCGCCAGCGATCTCTACCGGGCGCTGGCCCCGGACCTCGTCAACTCGGGTGTCCTGCCGAACGAGATCCACACGCGGATCGCCAAGCTCGCCGACAACGTCACGCCGGAGGGCGCGCTGCGCCGCGACCTGTGCGGAGTCGTCTTCCTGATCGGAAAGCTGCCGCGCGAGGGGGCCGCGGACCTCGGCGTGCGGGCCGACGCGTCCACGCTCGCCGATCTCCTGGTGGACGACGTGTCGGCGGATTCCGGTCCGTTCCGCAACCGGGTATCCGAGACGCTGGAAGCAATGGCCTCCGAGGGCGTCCTCCTCAAGGTGGCCCGGGAATACCGGCTCCAGACGACGGCGGGGGCGGACTGGGAACGGGCCTTCCGGGAGCGGCGTACCGCCCTGTCGCGGCAGGAGGTGGACATCGCCCGCCTCCGCGAGCAGTTGCTGGGCGGCGCGGTGCAGGAGGTCGTGTCGGGGATTCGCCTGCGTCACGGAGAGGCGAAGCTGCCCCGCAAGCTCGCGCTGCACGCCACCACCGAACCGGACGCCGGGGAGGGCGACGCAGTCCGGATCTGGCTGCGGGACGAGTGGTCGTGCTCCTGGGCGGACGCACAAGGCGAGGCAAGGCGGCGGGGGATGGAGGATCCGGTCCTCCACGTGCACCTGCCGAAACAGAGCGCCGACCAGCTCCGGACCCACATCGTGGAGTTCGAAGCCGCGCGCCGCGTGCTGGACGAGCGCGGCGTACCCGATTCCATGGAGGGGCAGGAGGCGTGCGAGAGCATGAAGAGCCGGCTCGGCGCGGCGGAAGCCGCCCGCGCCGGGATCGTGCGCGAGATCATCCGCGCCGCGCGCGTGCTGCAGGGCGGCGGGGGCGAACTCCACGGTGAACGTCTCCGCGACCGCCTCGAGGCGGGGATCGACGCATCGCTGGCCCGGCTCTATCCGCGGTTCCCGGACTCTGATCACCGCTCCTGGGGCGTGGCGCTCAAGCGGGCGCGCGATGGGAGTGACCAACCGTTTGGGATCGTCGGCTGGAACGAGGACGTGGCGGGGCACCCCGTGGCCCGCGCCGTGCTGGACGCGGTCGGCGCCGGCAACCGCGGCGGCGCGGTCCGCAAGAAGTTGACGGCCGCGCCGTACGGCTGGCCGCAGGACGCCATCGACGCCGCGCTCGTCGCCCTGCACGGCGGCGACCACCTCAAGGCCACGCGCAACGGCCGACCGCTAGGGACCGGGCAACTCGACCAGAAGACGATCAACGCGACGGACTTCCGGCCCGAGAAGGTCCGGATTGCGGTGGCACGGCGCACCAGGATCCGCAGGCTTTACCGGCTTGCCGGCGTCCCGGCCAAGAGCGGAGAGGAAGCCTCGCGTGCGGCCGACTTCCTCGCGGCGCTCCGCAAACTCGCCTCCGAAGCGGGCGGCGAGGCCCCGCTGCCCGCCGCGCCCAGGCCCGCGTGGCTGGAGGACTTGGGACTCCTCACCGGCAACGAGCAGCTGCTCGCGGTCTTCAACGAGAAAGACGAAATCGAGAAGGCGCTCGCGCACTGGCGGGATCTCGCGGAGCGCGCCCGGGGGCGGCATCCGCTCTGGGCACTGGCCACCGCCCTGCACCGCCACGCCGCCAGCGAACTGGCCGTCGCCGAACAGGTGCGGGCGCAACTCGACGCGATCCTGTCGCAGCGCTCGCTCCTCGACGACACCGATCACATCTCGCCGTGCGTGGCGAAACTCGCCTCCGGCCTTCGCGCCGCACTCGCCGAACGCCGCAAGGACCTAGCTCGGGCGGTTGCGGTTGAGACGAACCGGCTGGCCGGGGACGCGACCTGGACCCAACTCGATGAAGGCGCACGCGACGAGATCCGGCGAGACGCCGGGCTGGCCGTCCCGAACCCGCTGCCGCTGGACACCAGCGAGGCGCTGAGACAGGCCCTAGACGCTGGTCGCCTCTCCGCCTGGCGGTCGGACATCGACGCGGTGCCCGCCCGTGCCGTCAAGGCGCTTGCCGAGGCCGCTCGCCGCCTGTCCCCCGAAGAGCCCATGCCGTCCGTCACCCTCCGTCGCGGCACGCTGCAGGACGAAGCCGCCGTGAGAGAGTGGCTCGACGAACACGAACGCAAGCTTACGCAGGCGGTCCGCAACGGACCGGTGCTCGTCGAATGAGATTCCACGCCGGCCCCGATGGCGATCTCAGGGCGGGCGCAGGCCCGAGACGCGGGAAGCGTGCATCGTCCGAACGGCCGGAGTCAGTGCCTCCGGTACTCCGGAAGTTGCGCCTCGATGGCGTCCTGTCGTTCGCCCCCGACTCGAAACCATTCGATCTACAGACCCTGAACGTCCTGATCGGACCCAACGGCTCGGGCAAGACCAACGTGATCGAGACACTCCAGCTGCTCTCCGCGACGCCGGTCAACCTCCGCGACGCGGTGCGGGTGGGTGGCGGACCCGACGCCTGGGTGTGGAAGGGCGAGCCCCGTGCGGCGTCCGCGCTGATTGAGGTCGTGCTGGATGGCGGCACGCCCACGGGTCGAGCAATACGCTACCGCTTGGAGTTCGCCGTTTCCGGCTCCCGCTTGGAACTTGTCGATGAAGCCATCGAGGAACTGCGGCCGAATCCAAAAGAAAAGGCGTTCGTCTACTACAGCTTCCACGGTGGCCGTCCGGTCATCTCCCCGAAAAGAAAGCCGGCGAGAGGATCCCGCAGACCGCTCGTCGCGTCGAAGGTGAAGCTGGATCAGTCGGTGCTCGCGCAGCGCAAGGATCCCGACCAATACCCCGAAATCACATGGGTAGGCGAGACATTCGGCGACTTCCAATTCGCGCGCGAGTGGACGTTCGGACAGCACGCGCCGGTGCGCAGGCCGCAGCAGGCTGACCTTCCGACCGACAGGCTGCTCCCGGACTGCAGTAACCTGGCGTTGGTCCTGAACCAGATCGAACACGTCGGGGACACCCGTGTCAGCGCACTCGTGAAGCGGTTCTTCCCCCGCTTCGAACGCTTGTCGACGCATATATCCGGCGGCACGGTGCAGTTCTACCTCCACGAGACCGGCTTTGGGAAACCCATTCCGGCCACTCGGCTCTCGGACGGTACACTCCGCTTCGTGGCCCTCCTGGCCGCTCTACACGTCCCAACACCCCCGCGCCTGCTGTGCATCGAGGAACCGGAACTCGGGCTTCACCCGGACTCTGTCGCACTCCTGGCGGATGTGCTGGCCGAGGCGTCGCAGAGGATGCAACTCATCGTCACCACGCACTCCGACACCCTCGTGTCGGCCCTAAGCAGCCAGCCTGACGCCGTGATCGCCTGCGAACGCCCGGGGGCAGCCACAGTGCTCCACCGCTTGGACCCCGAGAAGCTCACCACCTGGCTTGACGATTACCGTCTCGGGGATCTCTGGCGAATGGGAGAACTCGGAGCCAATCCGTGACTGGCATCGCGATCTATATGGAAGGTGGCGGAGACCACAGCGGGAGCCGGGCCGCCCTTCGCCGGGGAATGGACACCTTCCTCCGTTCGCTCAAGCAGGCGGCGAGACGTAAGGAACTGCGCTGGAAGCTCGTCCCGTGTGGTTCGCGCGACGCCGCGTTTCGTGGCTTCAAGAACGCTGTCACAGCCGAGCCCGAAGCGGTCAACATGCTTCTGGTCGATGCCGAAGGGCCTGTCACGAAGAAACCGCGGGAGCACCTGCGGGCGCGCGATCCGTGGGATCTGAGCGGAGCGTCCGACTCGCGGCTGCATCTCATGGTGCAGACCATGGAGACTTGGATCGTTGCTGATCCGGAGCGCTTGGCAACGTTTTACGGTCAGGGGTTCCGCACGAGGAAGCTGCCTCGCCAGACCGATCTCGAGAAGGAACCGAAGGAACGAGTTGCTGTCGGCCTAAGGGAGGCGACCGCAGGTACGACAAAGGGCGTCTACCACAAGATCCGACACGCGAGCGACCTGTTAGCGGCAATCGACCCCGCCACTGTGCGGGATCGCTGTCGACACTGCAAACGCCTATTCGACGAGCTTGCTGGGCTCATCGAGGCCGCGTGAGGCGAGATGACCACCACGCGCGCTCCTTCCTACATGGTCTTCGCCGACGGCCGCGGCCGTCCAGTCGATGGGATACCCGCTCTACCCCTTGTTGCCGGTTCCACCCGATCCGCGGCTACCGAAGTAGAAGCCAAGGACGGGCCCCGCCAGTGTCGCCAGAGTCGTCAAGACGCTCTCGTACGCGGGCCCGAGACCTCGTTGGCCGAACGTCGCTACGACGACGAAGGTCCCCACCGTCATGAGCGCAAGCATGCTCCGTACCGACCCCTCCGGGAGACCGAGACCCTTCAAGGGTGTCTCCGCGGCACCTTCATCCGCTTTGCGCTTATGCCCGACGACCGTGGCTAGGACCGGGAGCCCGATCAAGACGATGACAAGAAGGACCGCGCCGGCCCAGACCAGACTCACTGGATCGCCTGTTGCGTTGCCGGCGTCCTGTGCTGGGTCGGCCTGCACGGAGAGAGCTTCAAGAGCGACCGGGAAGATCAGACGGTCGATGACCATGACGGATTCCTCGTTCTGCATGATTGCTCTGACGGCGATCCCAGCCATGCTGCACGGGGATGACTTGGCGGGCAACCTGCCGCCATGACCAGACATGTTCGCACGGACCTCCGAAGCCAGCTTGCGCGGGCGATTCAGAGAGCCCGGCGGACCGGGGAGGACGGTGCCCGGAAGGCGGTGGCCGCGTTGGCCGTGGGAGCTGGCCAAGCGCACCCAAGCATGATGGAGACGGAGCGTCAGTTGCGGCGACGGCTCCGCGCGCACGGGCGGCAGCTTGGCGACCGGCGTAATGCCCGGACCCGAGAGCAGGAGATTGACCGGCTCGTGCACGAGACTGCGTACGAGCACTGGCACCGCATGCTCTTCGCGAGGTTCCTGGCCGAGAACGAACTCCTGATCGAGCCTGAGTCCGGCGTGCCCGTGTCGCTGTCGGAGTGCGAGGAACTCGCGAGCGAGCGGGGAGAAGACCCCTGGGAGGCAGCTGGGCGGTGGGCGTCCGGCATGCTGCCCGAGATCTTCAGGCCAGGCGATCCCGTGCTTGCGGTTCAGCTTCCGCCGGAGACCAACCAGACCCTTCGCAAACTGCTCGCGCACCTGCCCGCCGCCGTCTTCACGGCGGACGACTCGCTTGGGTGGACGTACCAGTACTGGCAGGCCGAGCGGAAGGACGCGGTCAACAAGAGCGGGGTCAAGATCGGGGCGGACGAACTGCCTGCCGTCACGCAGCTGTTCACCGAGCGCTACATGGTGCTCTTCCTCCTCCACAACACCATCGGGGCGTGGCGGGCGGGGCAGGTGCTGGCGCGGATGCCCGGCTTGACGCGGGAGGCCAAGACCGAGGATCAGCTTCGCGAGGCGGTACGGCTGCGCACGGGAGGCGGGTACGATTTCTCCTACCTCCGGTTCGTGCGCAAAGCGCTGGAGGGCGAAGAGGAAGACACGCCGACAGGGCCGTGGCGCCCGGCCGCGGGATCCTTTGAGCGCTGGCCCCGAACCGCTGCGAAACTCCGCGTCCTCGACCCCTGCTGCGGGAGCGGGCATTTCCTCGTCGAGACCTTCCATCTCCTCGTGCGGCTGCGCATGGAGGAGGAATCGCTCGCCGTCGCCGATGCCGTGCGCGCGGTTCTCCGCGACAACTTGTTCGGCCTCGAACTCGACCCGCGGTGCACCCAGATCGCGGCGTTCAACGTCGCCCTCGCTGCTTGGAAGCTGATCGGCGATCCAATCGAACTTCCGCCGCCACAGATCGCCTGTTCCGGGCTCGCACCCAACTCTACGCGCGAAGAGTGGCTCCATCTTGCTGATGCGGTCGCTATGGCGGGAGGGATTCCGGCGGATCGTGACCTGCTGGGTCCAGAGGACAACCTCCTCTCCGCACCTGTTCGAGAGAGCCTAGGGGAGCTACACGCCCTCTTCGAGCAGGCACCCGTCCTCGGCTCGCTGATCGACCCTCGCGCTTCGTCTGGACAAGGCGATGTCTTCCGAACCGACTACGGGACGCTCCGCCCGCTTCTCTCCGAGATCCTCGCTCGCGACGTACCGGACCCCGATCTCACCGAGCGCGCCATTGCCGCGCGCGGGATGGCCCACGCGGCACAACTATTGGGCGACACCTATACACTCGTCATCACGAACGTCCCCTACCTTGCCCGGGGAAAACAGTCCGAACAACTGAGACGCTTTTGTGAATCCCACCACGCTGACGCGAAGGGCGACATCGCCACCGCCTTCGTGTCGCGATTCTTCCGCTGGCTCGGTGAGCACGGCACGCAAGCTGTGGTTACGCCGCAGAACTGGCTGTTCCTAACAACGTACCGAAAGCTGCGCGAACGGCTGCTGAGAGACCGCACCTGGAACGTCGTCGCCCGCCTAGGGCCGGGCGCCTTCGAGACGATCACGGGCCACGTTGTCAACGTGGCGCTGAACATCCTCTCCGCCAACCGCCCGCGGCCCGAACAGGAAATGGGTGGCATCGATGTATCTGGTCCCCGAGGCCAACGCCCCATCAAAGCGCAAGACAAGGCCCAACTTCTTGCCGGAGTGGACACCGTCGTGCTCGCGAACCAGGCGGAACAACTTGACAACCCCGATGCTGTTATTCTGATGCGGCCTATTGGTCATACAGCCTTGATGCGGTCGTTGGCCCATGGCGTGCATGGATTCGGCAGCAAGGATTCCCCTCGATTCTTCTCGAATTTTTGGGAGACTTCTCTTCCCCTCTCCCACGACTGGCAGTTTCTCCAGAGTACTGTTAGAAAGACACTTCCTTGGGGAGGTTGCGAGCAAGTCGTTTACTGGCAAGGAGGGCGGGGAGTGCTGGCGGATCGAGCCAAGACCGGCCTAGCCATTCCGGCAGGAAGGATCGCTTGGGGGCGCACCGGAATCGCCGTAAGCCAAATGGGCTTACTCCCGTGTGCTTTATATGCAGGTGACATATTTGATAAGAACGTGGCTGTAATATCTCCGCGCGATGAGAGCCACCTCCCTGGGCTGTGGTGTTTCTGTGCGTCCCCGGAATACGCTGCCACAGTGCGTGAGATAGACCAGAAACTGAATGTCACGAATGTCACGCTCGTCAAAATCCCCTTTGACCTTGATCGGTGGCAACAGGTCGCGGAAAACAAATATCCGAATGGACTGCCGGAACCATATTCGGATGATCCGACACAATGGATCTTCCACGGCGACCCCGGTGGGAGCGTAGTCTGGGATGAGGAGGAGAAGTGGACGGTGCGGGGGTCGCTGCGGATCGACGACACTGTCCTCCAAGTGGCGGTCGCGCGGCTTCTTGGCTACCGGTGGCCGGCGGAACTCGATCCGGAGATGCGGTTAGCGAAGGAGCAACGCGAACTCGTCGAGTACTGCAAAGAGTTCGCACGCTTCGCGGACGCCGACGGTATCGTCTGTCTGTCGCCGACTCGCGGAGAGGCGACGGCGGCGGATCGGGTACGGAGACTGCTGGCCGCCGCCTACGACGACGAGTGGTCACCGTCCGCGGAGCGCGCGCTGCTCGCGGCCACGAGCGAGAAACCACCCGCGTCGCTGGAGGACTGGCTCCGCGACCGCTTCTTCTATGAGCATTGCAGGCTGTTTCACAACCGTCCCTTCATTTGGCACATCTGGGACGGGCGGAAGGACGGTTTTCACGCGCTCGTTAACTACCACCGGCTGGCGGGGGCGGACGGAGAGGGCCGCCGCACCTTGGAGACGGTCACCTACTCCTATCTCAGCGACTGGATCGCCCGGCAGCGGCAGGCGCAGCGCGAGGGACTGGCCGGGGCCGACGCCCGTCTCGTGGCGGCGCTGGAGTTGCGCGCGCAGCTTGAG
Organism: Candidatus Palauibacter sp.; assembly: GCF_965237495.1. GTDB lineage: Bacteria > Gemmatimonadota > Gemmatimonadetes > Palauibacterales > Palauibacteraceae > Palauibacter. Next base: position 2,930,815 of record NZ_OZ250143.1, read on the forward strand.
GAGATTCTGGAGGGCGAGCGGCCCTACGACATCTTTGTGCGCTGGAAGACGGTCGCCGAGCAGCCTGCGGGTTGGAATCCGGATATCAACGACGGCGTGCGGCTCAACATCCGTCCTTTCATGCGGGCCGAACTCCGATCCGGCGGCCGCAAGGGTGCCGGAATCCTGCGCGCGAAACCCAACATCAAGTGGGGTAAAGACCGGGGGAAGGAGCCGCAGGAACTCCGTGACCGCGAAGACTTCTCGTGGTTCTGGTCCTGCCCCGGCACCGGCACGACGGAGCTGCGGACGGACTACGCGGCCGAGCCCGGCGCGGCGTTCGACGGCAACCGCTGGAACGACCTCCACTACACGCTCGCCGCCAAGCGCGCCGCGCGCGAGGCCGCTGCGGCCGCGCGGCGCGAGGAGAAGGACCGTGCCTAGAACCAGGAGCGAGGTTGAGACGCTTCCTGGCGCGGCTGAACGACTCCCCGTCGGGAACGAGGCCAAGCACGGGCTTGGATACATTTCTTGATACATTCCGGCGGGAAATGTGTGCGATCACATTTGCCGCACGCATTCCAAGCGAAATGTGACATTTGCGGGGTGAATGAGCGCACCGCACGATTCCGGGGACGTCGCCATGCCTGATCCAGCCACCACGCTGTTGAGGAAGATCCGCGCTGGCGAGGATTCCTTCCTCGAACTCAAGGAGGTCGTCTTCGCGGGCCGGGAGATCAAGGGCCCGCGGCGCGATTCGCTTGCTAACGAGATGGCGGCCTTCGCCAACGCGCGCGGCGGCGAACTGGTGCTTGGCGTAAGCGACACGACCCGCGAGGTCACCGGCATCCCCCTGGACAGACTTGACGTTGCGGAGCGCTACGTCGTCGAGATCGCGAGAGATTCCGTCGACCCTCCCCTGGATGTCGTGACGAGGCGGCTGGAGCTTCCGGGCCCGGACGACCAACTCAGGTTCGTTCTTGGCGTCGTGGTACCGCGCAGTCCGTTCGTCCACCGGAGCCCGTCGGGGTACTTCCGCCGTGTGGGAAGCTCGAAGCGGGAGATGCGTCCCGAGGAGCTTGCCCGTCTCTTCACGCTTCGAAGCCGGTCCGGGCTCGCCGGATTCGACGAGCAACCCGTGGGGAGCGCCGCGTTCGAGGATCTGGATCCGGCGTTGATCGACCGCTTCCGCACGGAGCGCAGCGACGACGATCGCCTCACCCTCGCCCGCAAGCTGGGCATCGCGACCCGGACGGATGCTGGCGGGTACGCCCCCACGGTCGCGGGCGTCCTCCTCTGCGCGCGACGCCCCGAGCGGTGGCTCCGCAACGCCTGGATTCAGGCGGTGGCGTACCATGGGCGGGATGTCCCGGACGCGCTGAACGCTTCGATCTACCAGCTGGACGCGGAGGACATCACGGGCCCGCTGGACGCGCAGATCGCCGGGGCCTGCCGGTTCGTGACCCGGAACCAGAAGGTGCGGGGCATTAAGACGATCGGCCGCACGGACATCCCCCAGTACGACCTCACCTCCGTCTTCGAGGCGGTGGTGAACGCCGTGGCGCACCGCGATTACTCGATCCACGGGTCCAAGATCCGTCTGCGGCTCTTCTCCGACCGCATCGAGTTGCATTCGCCGGGGGGTCTGGCGAACACGCTCGAACTGGACATGCTCCCGCACCGCCAGGCGACGCGAAACGAAGCGGTCGCGAGCCTCCTGTCCCGGATCCCCGTACCGGGCGGCATCGCCGGGCTCGACACGACGCGCCACACGCTCATGGACCGCCGGGGCGAAGGGGTGGGCGTGCTGCTGCGGCGCAGCGAGGCGCACTCCGGGAAGCGCCCCGTCTACCGCCTGCTCGGCGAGACGGAGCTGATGCTCACGATCTTCGCCGCGAACCCGCTCGAATGACCCGGGCTAAGCTAGTCCGAATGCCTGAACCAAAAGGGCGACGCGGTCGGAACCAGCGGCCGAACTCATCGACCGAGGGTGAACGTGAACCGGTCAGTCGCTCTTGTCGTGATTGGACTCCGACGGCGACGGCACTCTCCAGGCATTGAACCACCTTGGGACCCTGCCGAGGACGAAGATCGCCGCAAGTATGACGAGCGTTCGGCCCACCAAATCACTCGCGAAATCCGCATGTCCCGTGACCAAGGCTATCCCGCCGATGAGGAACGCGAGGAACACGACGCCAGCTCCGAGCACCTGTCCTCGCTTATGCGCGTCGATGGAGCCCCCGAGGGCTCGATTCTCGAACTCGCGCTTGTGCTCCGCGAGACCCTCCACCATCGAGACGATCCTGTCAGCAGAACCGGGAAGGATGGATTCGTACTCCTTCAATATCCAGGGTGGGGGAATCGGCCCCTCGATCTTCTCGATCTGAACCGATTCGCTTCGGGCTACGATCTTCCCTGCGGGGCTGGTGGTGTCCCCCTCCGAAACGGTCGATTCACCCGCGACGCCGGGGGTACGATCACTCGTGTGGATGGGGGCTGTTCCGGGACTCTTCGCGGGGGCCTTTTGCTGCCGTCTACGCCGTTGCTTCTTCCGGCGTTTCTTCTTCCGGTTCCGGGTCAAGGTCAACCTCGTTCATGGCGCGGCGGAGCGCCGCGCCGGTCTCGTACCAGCTACGACGGAACATCTCCTCTGCGTCGTGGGGCGACAACTCCTCGAACCTCTCGGGAAGGGGCCAGATATCAAGGATTGACCCGGCGCCTCTGAGGACGTTCATCAAGCGTTCAGCCATGATTCTCCTTGCTCGTGCGGTCTCCCTGCCGTGGTTCCGTGCGACGCGGCCAAGCCGGAAGACTCTTCAAGCTACGCCCGGTTTACGATCCACGAAAGCTGGTATCGCCTCCGGCGAAGCGTTGCTGCTCATCACCGCAAACACGTTGTTACGCGTTATGTTCCCCGTCACGTTGCTGCGGGGGCGGAGATGCCGAACGAGGACCACGTCATGCGTGTTACGGACGCAGCTGACCGGAATTCCACGCCGCTCGACCGGCTAGTCGGCAGCCTGCGCGCCCGGGACGCGGCGTCGGACGGCCAGACCCGTCCGTGCGCGATCCTGTGGCCCGATGCGAACCGGGAGTGGGAGCGGTTGCTCCCCGTCCTGCGGAACCGGATGCCCGAGCTGTTTACGCTGGGCGGCTACGCCCCGAAAGCCCGCATGGGACCGGCAATCTGGCTCCGTTGCGTGGTGGACGGGACGATCGAGCCGCCCGGGGGGCGGCCCGCTAAGGATGGCTCTCCCAGAGCGGGCGCGCCGGGGCCGTTCGCGCGGATCCCGATCCTCCATCTGCCGGGGTTCGAACGCGGCGATCTGCGGGCGGGCGAGCAGTGTACGGAGGAGGTGCGACCGCTGGTCGAGCTGATGTACCGGGGCGTCCTCTGGCATCACCCCAACGGCCGGGACTGGACGGTGGCCGCGTTCCTGGGTTCTCCCAAGGAGGTCGGGCTCGACATCGCCGGAGACCGCACGACGCTCGACGCGCTGCGCGGCGCGTTGGCGGAGGTGGCTTTGAGGCCCGTCGCCCAACTGCGCGGACGTCGCCTCGACGCGGACGACTTCAACGAGATGCTGGTGGGCGACTTCCGGCGCGACCTGCTGCGCTGGATGGACCACCCCGACGCGACGCGCGCCCGCCTGGGCGACGCCGAATGGGCCGCCTTCCGCCAGCAATGCGAGGACAAGCTGGACTTCGACCCCGGCCGCGAGGCGGATGTGGCCGCCGGTGCTCGGCTCGGCGAGGGACGCGGCCCGTGGGCAACTGTTTGGGACCGCTACGCGGAGGCGCCGGAGACGTATCCGGGGGTCGAGGCACTCCTGCGCCGCAGCCGCCCGGTGGGCGAGCTCGCCTTCGACCGGGAGCGCTGGCCCGACCTCAACGACGAGGACGAAGACGAGGTGCGGGAGGCGCTCTCGACCTTGCCGCAGCGCCCGGCCGACGAGGCGCGCGATGCGGTGCTGGCGCTGGAGGCCGCGCACGGCCACCGCCGAGACTGGGTGTGGGCGCGACTCGGACGTTCTCCGCTGGCCACCGCGCTGGCCCCGCTGGCGGGTCTCGCCGCCGCGACCCGGAGCGCCATCGGCGGGGCCGCGCCGGACGACATCGCCACCGCCTACGCGGACACCGGTTGGCGGGCCGACGCCCACGCCCGCGCGGCGCTCGCCCCGGCCTCGGGCACCGACCTCGCATTGATCGTCTCCACCGTCAAACACCTGCTGGAGCCTTGGCTACGGGACACGGCGACGGCCTTCCGGGACGCCGTGGGGCGGACATCTCTTCCCCACCGCGGTGGGCAGCCTCTCGTCGAGGCGCGGGCGGACGAGTGCCTCGTCTTCGTGGACGGGCTGCGCTACGAACTGGGCCGGGACCTTGCCGACCGACTGGAACGCCGCGGCTGCGAGGTCTCCGCGAGTCACCGCTGGGCGGCGATCCCCACCGTTACGGCAACCGGCAAACCCGCCGTCACCCCGGTGGCCGACCTTGTCGAGGGAGACGTGTTGGGCCCCGACTTCCGGCCCGCAGTCCACACTGACGGCGGCCAGCGCCCGCCCCGCCCCGCACTCGCTAGCGAACTCCGCAGAACGATGAAGGCACGCGGCTACCAGATCGTCGGTGACGGCACGCTCGACTTGCCGCTGGCGGCGGGTGCCTGCGGTTGGTTGGAGGCCGGCAAGATCGACAAGTTCGGCCACGATCACGAGGCCGCGACCTTCGCCCGCCTGGTCGACGAGGAGTTGGACGAACTCGCCGAGCGCATCGTGCGCCTGCTCGACGCGGGTTGGCGCTCCGTGCGCATCGTCACGGACCACGGCTGGCTCTGGCTGCCCGGCGGCCTTCCGATGGTGCAGCTTCCCAAGCACCTCACCGAGTCCAAATGGGCTCGGTGCGCCGTCATCTCCGGCGACGCCACGCCGAATGTGCCGCGCCACCCATGGCATTGGAACGCGAGCGAGTGGTTCGCGACGCCGCCCGGGATCGCGTGTTTCAGCAAGCGGGACGAGTACGCCCACGGCGGCCTGAGCATCCAGGAATGTCTGATCCCCGACATCCGCGTGGAACGCGCCGCGGGGAGCGACATGGCGGCCACCATCCGCTCGATCACTTGGCGCCGCCTGCGCTGCCTCGTCGAGGTCGCCGTCCGAGGTGGAACCGTGACCGCCGATCTGCGGCTCGGGAGCCCCTCGGGAGCCTCGGTGGCCGCGGCGACCAAGCCGGTACAGGAAGACGGATCGGTGAGCCTCGTGCTGGCCGGCGATGAGCATGAGGAAGCGGCTCTCGTCCTCGTCGTCACCGACGCCGATGGCCGTATACTTTCCCAGCAGCCCACCCGTGTGGGAGAAAACGCATGACGGCGATTCGGCTGAGCGATTCCGCGATCAATCAAGCCCACAAATCGCTCACGAGCGATTCCGCTGAGCGATTCCGCCGTGTGGGAGAGAACTCATGACCGAGGCGGGAGCCCGCGTGAGCGAAGCCGGGATTCAACTGGACACGATGGACGTCACGGCGAACGAGGCGTTCCCGGGCTACTTGGTGCGCAAGGATCTTGTGCGGCGCTACGCCCGCCAGTACCCGGTGCCGACCTACGTCGTCGAGTTCCTCCTCGGCCGCTACTGCGCAAGCGTGGACGAAGCGGAGATCGAGGAAGGCCTGTCGATCGTGGAGAAGCAGCTCGATGGCCGCACGATCCGCGCCGCCGAGCAGGAGATCTTCAAGTCCAGGGCCCGGGAGGAAGGCACCGTCCGACTCATCGACATCATACGCGCCCGCCTCGATGCGAAGAACGACTGCTACCTCGCCGAGCTGCCGAGTCTCACGCTCCGGGACGCGCGCATCGGTACCCGCCTCGTCACCGAGAACCATCGCATGCTGGCCGACGGCTTCTATGCGGAGGTGACGCTCGAATACGATCCCGTGATCGCGTTGGAGCGGAACGGCCGCCCCTTCGGCATCCAGGCGCTGCGCCCCATACAGATGTCGAATCCGAACGTGCTGGACGTGCTGGCCCGCGGCCGCCGCCACTTCACAACCGGGGAATGGATCGACTTCCTCCTCCGCTCGACCGGCCTTGAGCCCGACACCTTGGACGACCGCGCCAAGCGGGTGGTCCTGCTGCGGCTCGTCCCGTTCGTCGAGCGCAACTACAACCTCGTCGAGCTGGGACCGCGCGGAACCGGCAAGAGCCACGTCTACCAGCAGCTCTCCCCCTTCTCCCACCTCATCTCGGGCGGGAAGGCGACGGTCGCCAAGATGTTCGTCAACATGGCGAACGGGCAGCGCGGCCTCGTGTGCCATTACGACATCGTGTGCTTCGACGAGATCGCCGGCGTCTCGTTCGACCAGAAGGACGGCGTCAACATCATGAAGGGCTACATGGCGTCGGGGGAGTTCAGCCGCGGCAAGGAGAGCATCCGCGCCGAGGGCGGCATGGTGATGGTCGGCAACTTCAACGTCTCGGTCGAGCAGCAGCAGCGCATCGGGCACCTCCTGAGCCCGCTCCCCAAGCAGATGCGCGACGACACGGCGTTCCACGACCGGATCCACGCCTACGCCCCGGGCTGGGATTTCCCGAAGCTCAATCCCAGGGAACACCTCACCGACCACTTCGGCCTCGTGAGCGACTTCCTGAGCGCCTGCTGGACCGGCCTCCGCCCGCAGTCGCGCCTCCCCAGGATCCAGAACCGCGTTTTCTGGGGTGGCGCCCTCTCCGGCCGCGACATCGAGGCGGTTCACAAGACCGTCTCGGGACTCATCAAGCTGATCTTCCCCGACCCGGACATGGAGATCGAAGACGAGGATCTCGAGTGGATCGTCCGACTCGCGCTGGAGTCGCGACGTCGCGTGAAGGAGCAGCAGAAGCGCTGCCTCAAGGCCGAGTTCCGGAACACGCACTTCTCGTTCACCCTCGGCGTAGACGGCACCGAACAGTTCGTCGCCACTCCCGAACTCCACAGCGACGAGGCGATCGACCCCGACCCCCTGCCCCCTGGACAGGTGTGGGCCATCGGGCCCGGCCTTGCCGAGACCGGGCCGGGTCTCTACCGGATTGAGGTCACCGAGGGACCGGGTAGTGGCATCCGGATCCTCAACCATCCCGTCCCGCCCGCGTTCCGCGAAAGTATGAGGGTGGCCGAGCAGAATCTCTACGCCCAAGCCACCGTCCTCATCGGCGACCGCAACGCTAGGTCCCACGAATACACCGTGCAGCTCCGCCCCTTCGACGCGGACACGTCCGGCACTCACCTGGGCGTACCCGTCCTTACCGCCTTCGTCGGAGCACTCCTCAATCGGGGCACCCGCGGCGCCGCGATCGTCACCGGCCCACTGAACCTCGGCGGCTCCCTCGACCAACTGGCAGATCCAGTCGCGATCGCCGAACTCGCCGTGGACAAGGGGGCCTCCGTCCTTCTCCTCCCCGTCACCGCGCGCCGCGAGTTGATGAACCTCCCGGATGACATCTGGACGAAGCTCAACATCGAGTTTTACAGCGACGCCGCCGATGGTGTCTTCAAGCTTCTAGAGTGATGCCGCGTTTCATGACCTTTACCACCCAACGGGCGAATTCAGCTTATGCTAAGCGACACTGACCAACGTTTCCTCTTGCGCGCCTTCCAACGCAACAACGCCATCCTCTTCTTGGGCGCCGGATTCTCTTGTGCGGCTTCCAACCGCCGGGGCGATCCTGTCCCAACGGCAGACCGATTGGCCGCTGAACTTTGAGCTTGGCGTGGCTATTCCGAGGTCTACGACGGTGATGGCTCAGATCTCGGCGAAATATTTGAGTCCTGCCTTTCTTCCGGGCAGCCTCAAGCGTCTCTTCGCTCGTTGTTCAGGAGTCTGTTGTCCGTCACGGACGTCCCTGATTGGTATCATAATCCCGGATCCTGCGTTGGCGCATAGTCGGGCGGCCTGAGGGCGATTATGACCGGCGGTTGTGGCGACTTGGCGCGGGCGGTGGCGTTTTCGGGGCCGGACCGGGTCTCGGCGGAGGGCCGGCGGGGCTCGGGAGGGGTCCCGAACGGCTCGCGGAGACACGGGGAGTGGGTGCCGCCGCGCGGCGCCTTCGGAAGGCCGGGGTTGGGACCGGTCAGGCGGGGGCGGGCGGCGGGAGACCCCGCTCGATGGTCCGGAGGCTCCGCCGCAGGAGACCGAGGGCCGGGTCGGCGCGCGCGAACCCGAGCGAGGTTCGGCGAGCGTGGGAGGTGATCCTGGCGGGCGCGCGCAGCAGGCGCAGCCGGATGCCGCGCGGCTGCACGGCGCGCCAGCGGCCGCCGAGGAAGTTCGCGCGCAGGATGTGGAGGAGTTGGTAGGCGAGCACGGCGAGGCTCCAGAGCAGGGCGTTGCCGCCGAGGTCGTCCACCGCGGTGCGGCCGGCCGAGAGCTGGCCCAGCTCCTCGATCCGCTGCTCGACGACCGCGCCCGCGTTGTAGGCGCGCCACGCCTCGACGGGGCCGATGCTCCCGATGTTGGTCAGAACGTCGGCGCTCATCGTGGTCTCCCACGCCGCGAGATCGAGTTCTCCCTCGTCCGGCCCGACCCGTCTCCGCCTCTCGACCGAGAGAAGCCGCGTGCCCCACAGCTCGCCGGAGGCCGTCCTCAGCTCCCGGTCCCCGGCCTCGTCCCGGGCGGCGGTCTCCCAGGCGCCCCGGAAGCCGTCGAGCCAGGCGTGCCGCGGCACCTTGAGCGGATAGGACACGCCGAGCTCCTCCATGCGCCGCGCGATGGACTTGGAGAAGAACCCCTTGTCCAGCCGCACGGTGATCCGCCGCACCCCCGCCCCCCTCAGGCGGGCCACCAGCCCGGCCAGCCACGCCTCCGCCCCCCGGGCCGTGTGCGCGCCCCCCGGCCGCCAGCGCACCCCGAGGCAGTCGCCCGTCTCCAGGACGTAGGCCAGAAGGGGGTGGTGCGAGGGGCGGCCCCGCTTCTTCGGGTTGTAGCCCCGCTCCGCCCCGGCCTGCTTCAGCCCGTAGCGCACCACGACGGTCGAGTCCATGACGATCGTCGCCGACCGCGGCGCCCCGCCGGCCATCTCCCAGCGCCGCCGCACCATCCGCCACAACAGCTCGTCCAGAAGCGGCGACAGCACGGCCGCCGAACCCCGCAACCAGCGCCCGAACGTGGCCGGGTGCGGCACCCGCGCCCAGCCGAAGATGCGGCGCACGCCCCGCCGCTCCAGAAGCGGCAGGTCGTCCATCACCCCGCCGCCGTACAGGAGCAGCACCACCCACGACTCGACCATGAGCGATGGCCGGTAGCGGCCGGGGACGTTCCCGCTCCGCCGGTCGATCCAGCCGCCCAGCCCCAGCGCGTCCCACAGCTTCCGAACCACGACGAGGCCGCCCGCGTCGGTGATCCGCCCGCCGCCCCCGCGGACCCTCAGCGCGGCCGCCGATCCTTGCACGTGCGGGCGCGGTCCGGTATAGTCGTTTCCACGCACCATTCGGGTGTCCTCCGTTCCGGGGTGAACTCTTGTTCAGTCCCTCTGAACGTAGGGCCCCGGGCGGTGCTTTTCCATAGTCCGAAACTATGATCTCACTATCGTCAAGGCCTCCACGGCCCGGCTACGGCCGCCCTCCCGGACGAGCCCCGCGCCCACGATCGCAGGATCCGGGATAATCTGTTACGCGTCTGGTGGTATCGGATATACACGACGAACGTCGATGACCTTGTAGAAACCATATATTCTCAACGCGTTGATACCGTTCCGTTGTCCGTTCACACTGCTCCTATTGCCGACTACCGGGACCGTGATTCGTTTCTCGAGTCGATCCAATACATTAAACTCAATGGTTGTTTGAAGTTACGGCTTGATCCCGGATCCTGCGTTGGCGCATAGTCGGGCGGCCTGAGGGCGATTATGACCGGCGGTTGTGGCGACTTGGCGCGGGCGGTGGCGTTTTCGGGGCCGGACCGGGCCTCGGCGGAGGGCCGGCGGGGCTCGGGAGGGGTCCCGAACGGCTCGCGGAGACACGGGGAGTGGGCGCCGCCGCGCGGCGCCTTCGGAAGGCCGGGGTTGGGACCGGTCAGGCGGGTGCGGGCGGCGGGAGACCCCGCTCGATGGTCCGGAGGCTCCGCCGCAGGAGACCGAGGGCCGGGTCGGCGCGCGCGAACCCGAGCGAGGTTCGGCGAGCGTGGGAGGTGATCCTGGCGGGCGCGCGCAGCAGGCGCAGCCGGATGCCGCGCGGCTGCACGGCGCGCCAGCGGCCGCCGAGGAAGTTCGCGCGCAGGATGTGGAGGAGTTGGTAGGCGAGCACGGCGAGGCTCCAGAGCAGGGCGTTGCCGCCGAGGTCGTCCACCGCGGTGCGGCCGGCCGAGAGCTGGCCCAGCTCCTCGATCCGCTGCTCGACGACCGCGCCCGCGTTGTAGGCGCGCCACGCCTCGACGGGGCCGATGCTCCCGATGTTGGTCAGAACGTCGGCGCTCATCGTGGTCTCCCACGCCGCGAGATCGAGTTCTCCCTCGTCCGGCCCGACCCGTCTCCGCCTCTCGACCGAGAGAAGCCGCGTGCCCCACAGCTCGCCGGAGGCCGTCCTCAGCTCCCGGTCCCCGGCCTCGTCCCGGGCGGCGGTCTCCCAGGCGCCCCGGAAGCCGTCGAGCCAGGCGTGCCGCGGCACCTTGAGCGGATAGGACACGCCGAGCTCCTCCATGCGCCGCGCGATGGACTTGGAGAAGAACCCCTTGTCCAGCCGCACGGTGATCCGCCGCACCCCCGCCCCCCTCAGGCGGGCCACCAGCCCGGCCAGCCACGCCTCCGCCCCCCGGGCCGTGTGCGCGCCCCCCGGCCGCCAGCGCACCCCGAGGCAGTCGCCCGTCTCCAGGACGTAGGCCAGAAGGGGGTGGTGCGAGGGGCGGCCCCGCTTCTTCGGGTTGTAGCCCCGCTCCGCCCCGGCCTGCTTCAGCCCGTAGCGCACCACGACGGTCGAGTCCATGACGATCGTCGCCGACCGCGGCGCCCCGCCGGCCAGCTCCCAGCGCCGCCGCACCATCCGCCACAACAGCTCGTCCAGAAGCGGCGACAGCACGGCCGCCGAACCCCGCAACCAGCGCCCGAACGTGGCCGGGTGCGGCACCCGCGCCCAGCCGAAGATGCGGCGCACGCCCCGCCGCTCCAGAAGCGGCAGGTCGTCCATCACCCCGCCGCCGTACAGGAGCAGCACCACCCACGACTCGACCATGAGCGATGGCCGGTAGCGGCCGGGGACGTTCCCGCTCCGCCGGTCGATCCAGCCGCCCAGCCCCAGCGCGTCCCACAGCTTCCGAACCACGACGAGGCCGCCCGCGTCGGTGATCCGCCCGCCGCCCCCGCGGACCCTCAGCGCGGCCGCCGATCCTTGCACGTGCGGGCGCGGTCCGGTATAGTCGTTTCCACGCACCATTCGGGTGTCCTCCGTTCCGGGGTGAACTCTTGTTCAGTCCCTCTGAACGTAGGGCCCCGGGCGGTGCTTTTCCATAGTCCGAAACTATGATCTCACTATCGTCAAGGCCTCCACGGCCCGGCTACGGCCGCCCTCCCGGACGAGCCCCGCGCCCACGATCGCAGGATCCGGGTTGATCAGCTCACGTTTTCTCCGCGACAGTACGCTCGGCAAACCAGTTCTCACGATCGCTGGTATGACCATTTTGTTCGGGAGTACGTGCTTCACCCAACCGTGTTCATTGGGACCGAGCTCCAGGAACCAATGTTCTGGCAGGCTATCGTAGCCCGTGAGGCCCGTGGTGAGAACTCGGAGGAACGGCCTCGATCATTCCTTGTCGCTCCGACCGTCCCACCACCTCGCCTCGATCTCCTCCACTCCTTGAACATCCGACACGTTCCCGCTACCGCAGAAGACTTCCTGCGGTGGCTATCGAACACACACCCGCACGAGCAGCGGACCACCGTATTGCGGCGCCTCGTACCCGAGGACATGGAGATACTGGATCGCCCGTTCGATCACGTGGTGATCGAACAAGCGCTACCCCACTTCCTAGCCGCGTTCCCCCGAGTTCCCGACACGACGACGCTACTCGCGGGTCACCCCAAGACGTTTTTTCTCGGCGCACCTCCAACGTGGCACGACATCGCCGCTGAGTTCGACGCTCCCCGAGAATCTACGACTTCCCTGCTAGACGCAGTCCACGAGGCCCTCTCCGACGAATCTCAGCTGCACGCGCTGGCCGTCTTGGGAGCGGGCGGGGCCGGGAAGAGTACCATGCTTAAGCGTGTCGCCCATTCCCTTCGCCGTGATGGCCACCACGTCTTTTTCTCCGAAGGTTATGACCGTCCGGCGTACGATGACGTATATAATGGTCTACGAGCCTTCGGCGACAAATCAGCCCGGATCCTGCGTTGGCGCATAGTCGGGCGGCCTGAGGGCGATTATGACCGGCGGTTGTGGCGACTTGGCGCGGGCGGTGGCGTTTTCGGGGCCGGACCGGGCCTCGGCGGAGGGCCGGCGGGGCTCGGGAGGGGTCCCGAACGGCTCGCGGAGACACGGGGAGTGGGCGCCGCCGCGCGGCGCCTTCGGAAAGCCGGAGTTGGGGGCGGTCAGATTTAGGCGGGCGCGGGCAGCGGGAGACCCCGCTCGATGGTCCGGAGGCTCCGCCGCAGGAGACCGAGGGCCGGGTCGGCGCGCGCGAACCCGAGCGAGGTTCGGCGAGCGTGGGAGGTGATCCTGGCGGGCGCGCGCAGCAGGCGCAGCCGGATGCCGCGCGGCTGCACGGCGCGCCAGCGGCCGCCGAGGAAGTTCGCGCGCAGGATGTGGAGGAGTTGGTAGGCGAGCACGGCGAGGCTCCAGAGCAGGGCGTTGCCGCCGAGGTCGTCCACCGCGGTGCGGCCGGCCGAGAGCTGGCCCAGCTCCTCGATCCGCTGCTCGACGACCGCGCCCGCGTTGTAGGCGCGCCACGCCTCGACGGGGCCGATGCTCCCGATGTTGGTCAGAACGTCGGCGCTCATCGTGGTCTCCCACGCCGCGAGATCGAGTTCTCCCTCGTCCGGCCCGACCCGTCTCCGCCTCTCGACCGAGAGAAGCCGCGTGCCCCACAGCTCGCCGGAGGCGGTCCTCAGCTCCCGGTCCCCGGCCTCGTCCCGGGCGGCGGTCTCCCAGGCGCCCCGGAAGCCGTCGAGCCAGGCGTGCCGCGGCACCTTGAGCGGATAGGACACGCCGAGCTCCTCCATGCGCCGCGCGATGGACTTGGAGAAGAACCCCTTGTCCAGCCGCACGGTGATCCGCCGCACCCCCGCCCCCCTCAGGCGGGCCACCAGCCCGGCCAGCCACGCCTCCGCCCCCCGGGCCGTGTGCGCGCCCCCCGGCCGCCAGCGCACCCCGAGGCAGTCGCCCGTCTCCAGGACGTAGGCCAGAAGGGGGTGGTGCGAGGGGCGGCCCCGCTTCTTCGGGTTGTAGCCCCGCTCCGCCCCGGCCTGCTTCAGCCCGTAGCGCACCACGACGGTCGAGTCCATGACGATCGTCGCCGACCGCGGCGCCCCGCCGGCCATCTCCCAGCGCCGCCGCACCATCCGCCACAACAGCTCGTCCAGAAGCGGCGACAGCACGGCCGCCGAACCCCGCAACCAGCGCCCGAACGTGGCCGGGTGCGGCACCCGCGCCCAGCCGAAGATGCGGCGCACGCCCCGCCGCTCCAGAAGCGGCAGGTCGTCCATCACCCCGCCGCCGTACAGGAGCAGCACCACCCACGACTCGACCATGAGCGATGGCCGGTAGCGGCCGGGGACGTTCCCGCTCCGCCGGTCGATCCAGCCGCCCAGCCCCAGCGCGTCCCACAGCTTCCGAACCACGACGAGGCCGCCCGCGTCGGTGATCCGCCCGCCGCCCCCGCGGACCCTCAGCGCGGCCGCCGATCCTTGCACGTGCGGGCGCGGTCCGGTATAGTCGTTTCCACGCACCATTCGGGTGTCCTCCGTTCCGGGGTGAACTCTTGTTCAGTCCCTCTGAACGTAGGGCCCCGGGCGGTGCTTTTCCATAGTCCGAAACTATGATCTCACTATCGTCAAGGCCTCCACGGCCCGGCTACGGCCGCCCTCCCGGACGAGCCCCGCGCCCACGATCGCAGGATCCGGGATCAGTTCTAGTGATGGACAACGCCGATCTCATGGGATACCAGCTTCGGAAACTCATAGAGCGACTGTCCACTATGCAGGTGCCACCGGTGATAGTGTTGGCTTCGCGATACAATCTCTTCCAACGAGAACTCCGAGATTTGCTGGAGCAACCGAATGTGCGCCTGATCGACATTCCTGACCTCTCTGACGCGGACATCGAGACACTCATCGAGAAACTCGATACGCACCAGCAGCTTGGAAGACTCGGACCGCTGCCACATCATGCCCGAGTCCAGGAATTTCAAGAACGCGCGGACAAACAGATCCTAGTCGCGATGCGCGAAGCTACGCGAGGTCGTGGATTTGATGACATTATTCGGAGTGAATTCGATGACATTCAAGAAGCCGAGCCGCGGATCTTATACCTTTGTGCGGCTCTGGCTACGGCCGAACGGATGCACATAAGTCTCGATCAATTCCTTGCGTGTTCAGAAGCGAGTCCGGCATCGACACTCAATCCCGGATCCTGCGTTGGCGCATAGTCGGGCGGCCTGAGGGCGATTATGACCGGCGGTTGTGGCGACTTGGCGCGGGCGGTGGCGTTTTCGGGGCCGGACCGGGCCTCGGCGGAGGGCCGGCGGGGCTCGGGAGGGGTCCCGAACGGCTCGCGGAGACACGGGGAGTGGGCGCCGCCGCGCGGCGCCTTCGGAAAGCCGGAGTTGGGGCCGGTCAGATTTAGGCGGGCGCGGGCGGCGGGAGACCCCGCTCGATGGCCCGGAGCGCCGGTCGCAGGAGGCCGAGGGCCGGTTCGGCGCGCGCGAACCCGAGCGAGGTTCGGCGGGCGTGGGAGGTGATCCTGGCGGGGGCGCGCAGCAGGCGCAGCCGGATGCCGCGCGGCTGCACGGCGCGCCAGCGGCCGCCGAGGAAGTTCGCGCGCAGGATGTGGAGGAGTTGGTAGGCGAGCACGGCGAGGCTCCACAGCAGGGCGTTGCCGCCGAGGTCGTCCACCGCGGTGCGGCCGGCCGAGAGCTGGCCCAACTCCTCGATCCGCTGCTCGACGACCGCGCCCGCGTTGTAGGCGCGCCACGCCTCGACGGGGCCGATGCTCCCGATGTTGGTCAGAACGTCGGCGCTCATCGTGGTCTCCCACGCCGCGAGATCGAGTTCTCCCTCGTCCGGCCCGACCCGTCTCCGCCTCTCGACCGAGAGAAGCCGCGTCCCCCACAGCTCGCCGGAGGCCGTCCTCAGTTCCCGGTCCCCGGCCTCGTCCCGGGCGGCGGTCTCCCAGGCGCCCCGGAAGCCGTCGAGCCAGGCGTGCCGCGGCACCTTGAGCAGATAGGACACGCCGAGCTCCTCCATGCGCCGCGCGATGGACTTGGAGAAGAACCCCTTGTCCAGCCGCACGGTGATCCGCCGCACCCCCGCCCCCCTCAGGCGGGCCACCAGCTCGGCCAGCCACGCCTCCGCCCCCCGGGCCGTGTGCGCGCCCCCCGGCCGCCAGCGCACCCCGAGGCAGTCGCCCGTCTCCAGGACGTAGGCCAGAAGGGGGTGGTGCGAGGGGCGGCCCCGCTTCTTCGGGTTGTAGCCCCGCTCCGCCCCGGCCTGCTTCAGCCCGTAGCGCACCACGACGGTCGAGTCCATGACGATCGTCGCCGACCGGGGCGCCCCGCCGGCCAGCTCCCAGCGCCGCCGCACCATCCGCCACAACAGCTCGTCCAGAAGCGGCGACAGCACGGCCGCCGAACCCCGCAACCAGCGCCCGAACGTGGCCGGGTGCGGCACCCGCGCCCAGCCGAAGATGCGGCGCACGCCCCGCCGCTCCAGAAGCGGCAGGTCGTCCATCGCCCCGCCGCCGTACAGGAGCAGCACCACCCACGACTCGACCATGAGCGATGGCCGGTAGCGGCCGGGGACGTTCCCGCTCCGCCGGTCGATCCAGCCGCCCAGCCCCAGCGCGTCCCACAGCTTCCGAACCACGACGAGGCCGCCCGCGTCGGTGATCCGCCCGCCGCCCCCGCGGACCCTCAGCGCGGCCGCCGATCCTTGCACGTGCGGGCGCGGTCCGGTATAGTCGTTTCCACGCACCATTCGGGTGTCCTCCGTTCCGGGGTGAACTCTTGTTCAGTCCCTCTGAACGTAGGGCCCCGGGCGGTGCTTTTCCATAGTCCGAAACTATGATCTCACTATCGTCAAGGCCTCCACGGCCCGGCTACGGCCGCCCTCCCGGACGAGCCCCGCGCCCACGATCGCAGGATCCGGGTCAATTTCTTGAGTCGGAATCTACGTGGATTGTTGCATCGGCCTCCAAGACTCGACCGAATTATCGCGCGACATTCGCTGATCGCTGAGCACGTGGTCGCGCAGGTTGCTGAACGAGAGGACTTGGTCGTTGCATACAAGCGATTGCTCGGGACGTTGGCGCACGATGTGTACGGGGGGACGGGACGGCGAGGACGGAATTGGAGGTTGTTCGTGAAACTCATCCGACACGCGAAGATTCATAGCCGATTCAGGGCAAACGTTGACATGGTGCGGGAGATCTACGAAGCAAATTCCGAAGCATCACGTGGGGATGGCTTTTTTTGGCTGCAATACGCCAACCTCGAGATCGAATTTGGGCAGCCTGAATATGGACGGCCACACCTGGCAACTGCTGAAGCTCTCATGCCGGACCATGAGCAAGTGTTAACTACTAAGGGACATCTTTGGCTCAAGGAGGCGATCTTGGCCGGTAGCCTTGAGGAGGCCGTGGACTGCCGCGCAGAGGGCGAAGAGATTCTTATGGATCTCATCAACCGGATCGGCCATCGGGATCGCTATCCCTATCACGTTTATCTCACCCAGAACGTTGCATGGCTTGACCGCTGGGGCATGCTGATTCCATTCGAGGATCGACGTGGCCTTCTGGAGGAGCTCGATGAAGTTGCGGAGGACGCGCGTGTAGCTCACCCAACGAGCTCTCGGTTGAGGGAGGTGGCGGATGCAGTTCGACACAAGTACCTCAGTCAAGCCCGCTTGAATTGAACGAGCGTCGCCCCGAGGACTAACAAACTCGGAGCGCGGTGACGTCGTCCTAAAGGCCGGACAGACGCGCAAGGCGAAGCGCCACATCCGGTGCGCCCCGCGGATCTTCCGGTCCAGAGTAGCCAAGCGGACACCGAGCGTACGCGCTATGGCCACGAACTCGGCGTCGTAGGCGGTGAGGCCGCACTCGAGGGCGACGTCGATGACCTGTGCGCCCGACACGGTGGCCAGGCGGTCGCCCAGAACCGAGGCCGCGTCGTCCAACATCGCCTTGCTCTGATCGGGGGTCATGGTAGCTTCCCGCACGCAGCCGACCAGGACGTTTCTCAGCTCGCTCATCAGGAGGGCCGGCGGCGCCCATTCCGGGTCCCTCCGGAAGAGCCTGGCCGCGGCCGCGCCGTCCGTCCCGCCAACGACCAGATGCACCATGACGTTGGTGTCGACGACGATCATGGCCGTCCGGCGTCCCGGAGCCGTCGAAGGTTGTCTTCGCTCAGGTCGAGAGTCGCGAGCGCCTCATGTCGGAGCTGTATTCGATGAAGGAGAGCTTCGACATCGACCGGCGCGGGGCGCACCGAGGCGCTCAGCCTCGCCATGATTTCCCCGTTCAGGCTGCGGTGGTTGCGGATCGCCGCCTCCCTGAGCTCTCGATGCAGGTCTGCGGGAATCCCTCGCAGCGCCAGGTTCGGCATGGGTCGATTCTCTCGCGATGAATGATATCCGCCTGTAGCGCATGACGCCGCAACGGGTTCCCGGGTGGCTTGACGCGCGTGTAGTATGGCCATATCCTCGGCGTTATGGCCACTACAACCATCAAATCAACGTACTCGCTCGATGTGGAAACCGTGCGGACGCTCGAAGAGCTGGCGTCGCGCTGGAACACTTCCAAGTCGGAAGTGGTGCGCCGCGCGATCAAAGCGGCCGCCGCAAGGGATGAGAGCGTCGCCGATGGGCCGCTGGCGGCGCTTCGGCAGCTTCAGGACAGCGTTCGGAGCCGGGGAGTGGATCTTGACCAGTGGGTACGAGAGGTCCAGGCCGAACGCCGTGCCTGGACGATATCCCCTCCGGCGCACGAGGCGCGCGGCGAATGATCCATCTCGATACTGGTTTCTTGATCCGGGCGCTGAGTGCCGGATCATCAGAGGATCGCGCGCTGTCGGCTTGGGTTGCCGCGAATCAAAATGTCGGCATGAACGCGGTCGCGTGGGCGGAGTTCCTGTGCGGCCCGCTCACCGCATCCGAGCAGCGAGTGGCCGATGGTATCGTGGGTCCCCGTATCGATTTCACCGGGAGCGATGCCGCCGTAGCCGCACGTCTCTTCAACGAGTCCGGGCGGCGGCGTGGATCTCTGCCCGATTGCATGATTGCGGCGGCGGCGCTTGGCCGGAGGGCGCGGCTGGCCACGACCGACGAGGGAGATTTCCGCCGCTTCGAGGCCCGCGGCCTGAAACTCGCTCGATAAGGCTCAGCTTCCGGAAGCGTCCAACTGCTGGAGCAGGAAAGCCAGTTCCATGGCCGTGTTCCGCACGTTGCGGCTGAACGTGCGGCCACCCGCGTGGCCCGCGCGCGGATCGTAGTCGAGGATCACCGGCAGACCCGATGTCGAGGCGGCCTGGAGGCGGGCCGTCATCTTGCGGGCCTGCAGCGGGGGCACGCGCGTGTCGAGATCCCCCTGCGTGAGCATGACCGCGGGATAGTCGACGCCGTCGCGCACGTTCTGGTAGGGTGAGAAGGTGCGGAGAACCTCGAACTCCTCGGCCACCGCCGCGTTCCCGTACTCGAGCAGGGCCGGCATGTTGTTCGTGTCCTTGAACTGGAAGAAGCGGACCATGTCCAGGTCGGGGAAGCCGCAGAAGACGGCGCGGAAGAGGTCCGGCCGCTTGGTGAGCGCGCTCCCGACGAGCAGGCCCCCGTTGCTGCCGCCCCGGATCGCGAGACGATCGGAGTTCGTGTAGCCGTTCTCGACCAGCCACTCGGCCGCAGCGATGAAATCGGCGAACACGTTCGGCTTGTTCTCCAGCATCCCGTCCCGGTGCCACTCCTCGCCGAACTCGCCCCCGCCCCGCAGCGTCGCGATGGCGTAGACGCCGCCCCGCTCCATCCACACAGCGGCGCGCGCGTCGAAACGGGGCAGCAGGTTCACGTTGAAGCCGCCGTACCCGTAGAGGAGCGTGGGCGCGGACCCGCCGGGTTCCAGCCCTCGGCGGTGCGCGACGTACATCGGGGCCTCGGTCCCGTCGGCGGAGGTGTACCAGACCTGCCGCACCTCGTACTCCGACCCGTCGAATGGGACCTCGGAGGGGAGCCACGGTTCAATCCCCATCGTCTCGAGGTCGATTTCGACGATGTGCGACGGCGTGAGGAGCGACGTCAGCGTGAGGAGCGCGCGCCCTTCCCCCCACTCGCGCAGCGTGACCACGTGATGTTCGGGCACGGGGATCTCGCCCGTCCGCGTCCCGGCCATGTCGTAGCGCACGATCCGGCTGCTCACGTCGCGCAGGTAGTCGGCGTACAGATCGTCGCCGATGAGCCGGTATCCGGTCAGGAGGTCGTCGGCCTCGGGCAGCACCTCCCGCCACGCGGCCGGGTCCGGGTCGGGGTTCTCGGGGTCCACCGCGAGCAGACGGTTCCTCGGCGCATCCAGGTTCGTGAGCAGGAAGAGTTCGTCCTCGACGAAGCGGGTGCTGAAGCGCGCGGGGGCGCCGACGATGAGCGGGGCGGGCCCCGCCCCGGAGCGGAGGTCGTGCAGGTAGACGTCGGTCCGCGCCCAGCCGTGCTGCACGGTGTACACGAGCCACCGGCCATCGCCGCCCAGTGAGAAGTTGACGAACCGCTCCGGCCCGTGCCCCTCCCCGAACAACTCCTCGTCCTCCTCCATGTCCGTCCCCAGCCGGTGGTACCGGATCCGTGCGCCCGTCTCCCGCGACCGGCGGCTGTAGTAGAAGCCGTCCCCTTCCGGATCGAAGGAGATGTTGCCGTACAGGTAGGTCGGCAGGCGGTCGGGCAGGTCCTCGCCGCCCTCCAGGTCGCGGACGCGGAACTCCCGCTCGTCGCGACCGCCGTCCCGGATGCCGTAGAGCATGAGCTGGCCGTCGGGGGAGAAGTCCTGGATGTCCACGCTGGTCGTGCCGTCGGGCCGAAACTCCAGCGGATCGATGACGACCTCGAACTCGCCCTCCGAATCGACGGGCCCACCCCGGCGCCCGTCTTCCGGAGGGGGTGGCGCCGGCCGGCGGTAGATCGCCCCCACCTCCCGGCCCGGCTTCCGGAAGGAGAAGTACTCGTACTCCCCCGCCCGGCGCGGGAAGATCGCCCCGGGCATGTCCATCAGCTCGCGGAGGCGTCCCTCCAGTTCCGCCCGCAGCGGCGCTTCGCCCACGATCTGTTCCGCGTAGGCGTTCTGCTCGGCGATCCAGGCCCGGGTCTCCGCGCTCTCCTGGTCCTCCAGCCACCGGTAGTCGTCGGTGAACGCGACCCCGTGCAGCGTGTCGACGACGGGAATCCGGGCCGTCGCCGGCGGGGATGGAAGCGGACCTCCGCACGCCAGCGCCAACCCCACACCTAACGTCAAGTACTTCACGTTCACGTCCCCTCGCCAGCCCCCCCTCGGCCACTTGTTCCCTTCCTCCCTGCCTTTCCCTACCGTTCCCACGTTATTGTCCCCCTCCCACAGCTCCTCTTCCGGTCACCGGGATCACCTTCGTGCCGATCTTTCCGTGACACCCCCTGTGCACTAGAACCCCGTTCTCGAAGTCCGTCTTCCCACCCTCGCTATGCGGCTCAACGTGGTGAACCTCGGCCTCCTTGAAGGCCATACGCGAGTCGTCCCCACATACCTCAGGGTTGTCCCAGTACGCACAGCGCCCGTTGAACGATAGGTACACGTATTCCCGCTCCCAAAGGTCAAACGATCGCTTCGGATCCTTGGGGATCAGCTGCAGCCGCGGCTTCATCCACTCCATGAAGAATCGGTGCCGACGTCGAATCGTGTCACCCCGATCCGCATTGCTTCGCGTGAGCGAGCCGTACCCCGAATAAGACTCCGTCACCTCTCCGTCCCTGAAACGTTTCTGTCCTTCCGCAACTTCCCTCATGAACTCACGAACATTTTCCGCCACATCCTGTCTCCAGCGATCCACAAATTTCGACTCGAACTGATGCCACATCAAGACTAAGTGGATTATCAGATGTTTGGGAAGTTTGGGCCCATCCCAACTCGACAAACGCTTATACAACTCATCTAATATGTGAACCAAACGCTCCTTCGTCGCAAGGTGCTCATCGAGCTCCATATTGTCGTAGTAACACTGATCTATCGCTGGTTTGTTGAAATCAGCGAACTTGTAATCTGATTCATAAGCGTCGAGAATTATGAACAGCTGCGCGGCAAACTGCCGGGTCTGTCCTCGGTCAGTCTGAGGTTTCATCCCGGATCCTGCGATCGTGGGCGCGGGGCTCGTCCGGGAGGGCGGCCGTAGCCGGGCCGTGGAGGCCTTGACGATAGTGAGATCATAGTTTCGGACTATGGAAAAGCACCGCCCGGGGCCCTACGTTCAGAGGGACTGAACAAGAGTTCACCCCGGAACGGAGGACACCCGAATGGTGCGTGGAAACGACTATACCGGACCGCGCCCGCACGTGCAAGGATCGGCGGCCGCGCTGAGGGTCCGCGGGGGCGGCGGGCGGATCACCGACGCGGGCGGCCTCGTCGTGGTTCGGAAGCTGTGGGACGCGCTGGGGCTGGGCGGCTGGATCGACCGGCGGAGCGGGAACGTCCCCGGCCGCTACCGGCCATCGCTCATGGTCGAGTCGTGGGTGGTGCTGCTCCTGTACGGCGGCGGGGTGATGGACGACCCGCCGCTTCTGGAGCGGCGGGGCGTGCGCCGCATCTTCGGCTGGGCGCGGGTGCCGCACCCGGCCACGTTCGGGCGCTGGTTGCGGGGTTCGGCGGCCGTGCTGTCGCCGCTTCTGGACGAGCTGTTGTGGCGGATGGTGCGGCGGCGCTGGGAGCTGGCCGGCGGGGCGCCGCGGTCGGCGACGATCGTCATGGACTCGACCGTCGTGGTGCGCTACGGGCTGAAGCAGGCCGGGGCGGAGCGGGGCTACAACCCGAAGAAGCGGGGCCGCCCCTCGCACCACCCCCTTCTGGCCTACGTCCTGGAGACGGGCGACTGCCTCGGGGTGCGCTGGCGGCCGGGGGGCGCGCACACGGCCCGGGGGGCGGAGGCGTGGCTGGCCGGGCTGGTGGCCCGCCTGAGGGGGGCGGGGGTGCGGCGGATCACCGTGCGGCTGGACAAGGGGTTCTTCTCCAAGTCCATCGCGCGGCGCATGGAGGAGCTCGGCGTGTCCTATCCGCTCAAGGTGCCGCGGCACGCCTGGCTCGACGGCTTCCGGGGCGCCTGGGAGACCGCCGCCCGGGACGAGGCCGGGGACCGGGAGCTGAGGACGGCCTCCGGCGAGCTGTGGGGGACGCGGCTTCTCTCGGTCGAGAGGCGGAGACGGGTCGGGCCGGACGAGGGAGAACTCGATCTCGCGGCGTGGGAGACCACGATGAGCGCCGACGTTCTGACCAACATCGGGAGCATCGGCCCCGTCGAGGCGTGGCGCGCCTACAACGCGGGCGCGGTCGTCGAGCAGCGGATCGAGGAGCTGGGCCAGCTCTCGGCCGGCCGCACCGCGGTGGACGACCTCGGCGGCAACGCCCTGCTCTGGAGCCTCGCCGTGCTCGCCCACCAACTCCTCCACATCCTGCGTGCGAACTTCCTCGGCGGCCGCTGGCGCGCCGTGCAGCCGCGCGGCATCCGGCTGCGCCTGCTGCGCGCCCCCGCCAGGATAACCTCCCACGCCCGCCGAACCTCGCTCGGGTTCGCGCGCGCCGAACCGGCCCTCGGCCTCCCGCGGCGGGCGCTCCGAACCATCGCCACGGGGCTCGCGCCGCCCGCACCCGCCTGACCGGTCCCGGCCCCGGCCTTCCGAAGGCGCCGCGCGGCGGCGCCCACTCCCCGTGTCTCCGCGAGCCGTTCGGGACCCCTCCCGAGCCCCGCCGGCCCTCCGCCGAGGCCCGGTCCGGCCCCGAAAACGCCACCGCCCGCGCCAAGTCGCCACAACCGCCGGTCATAATCGCCCTCAGGCCGCCCGACTATCCGCCAACGCAGGATCCGGGTTGAACCCGGATCCTGCGATCGTGGGCGCGGGGCTCGTCCGGGAGGGCGGCCGTAGCCGGGCCGTGGAGGCCTTGACGATAGTGAGATCATAGTTTCGGACTATGGAAAAGCACCGCCCGGGGCCCTACGTTCAGAGGGACTGAACAAGAGTTCACCCCGGAACGGAGGACACCCGAATGGTGCGTGGAAACGACTATACCGGACCGCGCCCGCACGTGCAAGGATCGGCGGCCGCGCTGAGGGTCCGCGGGGGCGGCGGGCGGATCACCGACGCGGGCGGCCTCGTCGTGGTTCGGAAGCTGTGGGACGCGCTGGGGCTGGGCGGCTGGATCGACCGGCGGAGCGGGAACGTCCCCGGCCGCTACCGGCCATCGCTCATGGTCGAGTCGTGGGTGGTGCTGCTCCTGTACGGCGGCGGGGCGATGGACGACCTGCCGCTTCTGGAGCGGCGGGGCGTGCGCCGCATCTTCGGCTGGGCGCGGGTGCCGCACCCGGCCACGTTCGGGCGCTGGTTGCGGGGTTCGGCGGCCGTGCTGTCGCCGCTTCTGGACGAGCTGTTGTGGCGGATGGTGCGGCGGCGCTGGGAGCTGGCCGGCGGGGCGCCCCGGTCGGCGACGATCGTCATGGACTCGACCGTCGTGGTGCGCTACGGGCTGAAGCAGGCCGGGGCGGAGCGGGGCTACAACCCGAAGAAGCGGGGCCGCCCCTCGCACCACCCCCTTCTGGCCTACGTCCTGGAGACGGGCGACTGCCTCGGGGTGCGCTGGCGGCCGGGGGGCGCGCACACGGCCCGGGGGGCGGAGGCGTGGCTGGCCGAGCTGGTGGCCCGCCTGAGGGGGGCGGGGGTGCGGCGGATCACCGTGCGGCTGGACAAGGGGTTCTTCTCCAAGTCCATCGCGCGGCGCATGGAGGAGCTCGGCGTGTCCTATCTGCTCAAGGTGCCGCGGCACGCCTGGCTCGACGGCTTCCGGGGCGCCTGGGAGACCGCCGCCCGGGACGAGGCCGGGGACCGGGAACTGAGGACGGCCTCCGGCGAGCTGTGGGGGACGCGGCTTCTCTCGGTCGAGAGGCGGAGACGGGTCGGGCCGGACGAGGGAGAACTCGATCTCGCGGCGTGGGAGACCACGATGAGCGCCGACGTTCTGACCAACATCGGGAGCATCGGCCCCGTCGAGGCGTGGCGCGCCTACAACGCGGGCGCGGTCGTCGAGCAGCGGATCGAGGAGCTGGGCCAGCTCTCGGCCGGCCGCACCGCGGTGGACGACCTCGGCGGCAACGCCCTGCTGTGGAGCCTCGCCGTGCTCGCCTACCAACTCCTCCACATCCTGCGCGCGAACTTCCTCGGCGGCCGCTGGCGCGCCGTGCAGCCGCGCGGCATCCGGCTGCGCCTGCTGCGCGCCCCCGCCAGGATCACCTCCCACGCCCGCCGAACCTCGCTCGGGTTCGCGCGCGCCGAACCGGCCCTCGGCCTCCTGCGACCGGCGCTCCGGGCCATCGAGCGGGGTCTCCCGCCGCCCGCGCCCGCCTAAATCTGACCGGCCCCAACTCCGGCTTTCCGAAGGCGCCGCGCGGCGGCGCCCACTCCCCGTGTCTCCGCGAGCCGTTCGGGACCCCTCCCGAGCCCCGCCGGCCCTCCGCCGAGGCCCGGTCCGGCCCCGAAAACGCCACCGCCCGCGCCAAGTCGCCACAACCGCCGGTCATAATCGCCCTCAGGCCGCCCGACTATGCGCCAACGCAGGATCCGGGTTCATACCCATCACGCGACTGAACAACTCGTGACCGCCTGCCTTTCCCTTCCGCCCGGCAATCTCCACGATTGCTTCGCCGAACTCGCCCGGGAGGGCATCTCTCCGTTCCTGCGCGGTCAGGTCCGCCCCACCCTGCAGTCGTATAAAGAGATCGCGCGCTTCATTGTCATCCGCAGAGATTATCTCCGCAACAGGTATTGTGCTGTTTAGAAACTGAGCTTTGAGGTTAGCCGAGAGTCTATTGAACGGCTTGCCCGCCCATTCACATCCTCTCGTTCTCAAATGACGTGGGAATCGGGAGCCCGGGGACATCGGATCGAGCAGTGAGAAATCGCCGTTACGGTATCCGACTATCGCGTTGATTCGTTGCTGTCCATCGATGATCTCGTATCGGGTATTCTCTCCACCCGCCCTAGCAGTCCGTGGTAAAAGTCGCGATGTCCCGCGTCGATGTTGATGGTTAGATTGTGGGCGGGACAAGAGGCGACTGGCGGTTTGGGGAGGTTGACGATGGCGATGGGTCGGCGGAGGGGCGGGCGGCAGAAGGCGCTGTTCGTGGCGGCCGAGAGGATCCGGGCGCCGGGGCACCCGTTCTACCGGGCGCTGGAGGGGCTGTTGGCTTCGGCGGGGTTCGACGGGTGGTGCGAGGAGACGTGCGCGGCGCACTACGCTCAGCGGCTGGGCCGTCCGAGCATCCCGCCGGGGGTGTACTTCCGGATGCTCGTGGTGGGGTATCTGGAGGGGATCGGATCGGAGCGCGGGATCGCGTGGCGGTGCGCGGAGTCTCTGTCGCTGCGGGAGTTCCTGGGCTACGAGCTGGACGAGAACCCGCCGGACCACTCGACGGTGTCGCGGACGCGGCGGCGCCTGCCGGTGGAGGCGCACGAGGCGGTGTTCGCCCGGGTGCTGGAGCTGCTGGAGGAGAGCGGGCTTCTGAGCGGCAAGACGCTGGGGATCGACTCGACGACGCTGGAGGGGAACGCGGCGATGCGGTCGATCGTGCGGCGGGACACGGGGGAGGGATACCAGTTGTTCCTGGAGGGCTTGGCCGAGGCGTCGGGGATCGAGACGCCGACGAGGGCGGACCTGGCGAAGCTGGACCGGAAGCGGCCGAGGAAGGGGAGCAACGAGGACTGGGAGCACCCGCACGACCCGGACGCGCGGATCACGAAGATGAAGGACGGGCGGACGCGGATGGGCCACAAGCTGGAGCATGCGGTGGACATGAGCTCGGGGGCGGTGTGCGGGCTGACGGTGCAGCCGACGACGGGGGGCGACTGCGCCTCGCTGCCGCAGACGGTGGGTGAGGCTTGCGGACAGTTGGAGCGGCTGGGTCTGGAGGCGCGGGAGCTGGTGTGCGACAAGGGCTACCACTCGAACGCGACGATGAAGCGCCTGGCCGGCCTCGGGGTGCGGGGCTACGTGAGCGAGCCGAACCGCGGGCGGCGGAGCTGGAAGCGGGACCGGGCCGCGCAGAAGCCCACCTACGCCAACCGGCGCCGGATCCGGGGTGCCCGGGGCAAGCGCCTTCTGAGGGCGCGGGGCGAGAAGCTGGAGCGCGCCTTCGCCCACCTGCTCACCACGGGCGGCATGCGCCGGACGCACCTGCGCGGGCACGAGAACATCCGCAAGCGGATGCTGGTGCACGCGGCCGGGTTCAACCTCGGGCTCCTGATGCGGAGCCGGTTCGGCTATGGGACGCCGAGAAGCCTTCAAGGCCGAAGTGCGTCCACGCTCCGAACGGGAGGCCTCCGGATCGCCTTTTCGGCCCTTTTCCGCCCGAAATCGCGCGTTCTCGGCCACCTCCGGCCCGCGCGGGCCCGACAATCGCCCAAACGCGGCACCGGCCCCTCCGGCGCAACAATCCGCCGCGACTTTGCCGAGATCATATTCCGTGGCCCGCAGCGCGCTTTTGCCACGGGCTGCTAGACGGTGTTGTTATTACGTGAAAATAGAAGACGGGAAGGTGGAATCCACGCATAAGAGAATCTATGAGCATCTGTTGTTGCGGAATCGTCCAAACTTTACCACGCTGATACTCGGGGTTCGGAGCCAATTGCGCATGGTTCACTTCCTTGAGGATGTCCTCGATGCTCCAAGTCTCGGAATTAGTTTTCACAGAGCCGTTCTCCCGGCTAATGGGTGATTGGACGCGGCGTAGGTTGGCCCAGGCTCGAATCGAGCGAGGACACCTTAGCCTCGTCAAGGAGGCTAAGGGGCGTCAGGGGGTAACGGTCACCCGGACGTAGGCGTTCGTCCAGCAGCACTGGTCGCCGCCGGTGCTGTCGTTCGCGCCCCAGTTGTCGACGCGCGCGCGCAGCACGTACTCGCCCGGCTCGCTGAACACGGCTGCCGTCGTCGCCTCGCCGGTCCCGCCCGCGATCGTGATCTGCCACGGTTCGAACGACACTTCCCCGGCGGGGCCCTGATGCTTGAACCAGGTCACCTCGACGTCGACTTCCTGGTTCACGAGGTCCTCGGGATCACGGACGGAGACCTCGTCGGTCCACAGCTGGAGGGCCAGCGGCTCCCCGACCTTCGCCGTGCGGGGCTCCCCCCAGACGCCCTGTACGTGCTGGCCTTCGGGTCCCTCCGGGTCGAAGCGCACCATCGGCGGCACCGACCCCATCGCGCGCGGCCCGTAGTCGAGCTGCAGCGCCGAGACTCCCACGCGCCCCGGCACGGAATAGGTCACTCCGTTCGCCGTGATCGTCCACACGACCCGCTGCTCTCCGTCCTCCCAGGTCGGGGGCACGGTGACCGAGAACACGCCCCGATCCCGGCGCGGCCGCACCGGGAAGTGCGTCTGCTGCACCCCGTCGAACTCGGCCGGCTCGATGGAGTTCGCCGCGCCGATGGGGATGTCGAGAATCTGCTCGGTGTTCAGGTTGAAGAAGCCGAACGAGAGCGTGAACGTGCCGTCGTCGTTCCGGTACCACCCCTCGAAGAACGGCGCCACCGGCTCGCCCTTCGGCGGGATGGGCGCGAGCGGCAGCCGCTGTACCTGCTGCGCGGCCGTCGGCGCGACCGCCCCCAGCTGCGCGGCGAGCAGGGCGGCCGCGAGACGTCCGGTACGCATGGCTCGGCTCAGTTCTCGCTGTTGCCGTCGTTGTTGCCGTCGTCGGCGTCGTCGTCGCTGGTGAGCGTCTCCCGCTCCTCCACCAACCGCTCGAAACCGTCTTCCGAGAGGTGCGTCACGGCGAGCCACGCGTGGGACATCTCGTCGCCCGTCCGGCTGCCGCGGGCGTACCAGATCTCCGGATCCGGCGTCAGCTCGTTCTCCTCCGAGTTGTCGTACCAGCCCGTCATGACGAGCACCGTCCCGGTCGGGAGCAGCGGCGCCGCATCGTCTTCATAGATGTAGCTGTGGTGCCAGCGCGCGTCGAAGTCCGTGACCATGCTGACGAGTTCGACCTTGCCGTCGGGATAGATCGCCTGGATCGACATCGCGTGCAGGTGCACGTGCCCGTGCGGCTGGAAGCTGTCGAGTCTCACCGGATGGTCCCAGCGGTGGAACCCCTGCGTCATGGCGGTACCTCCCGGCGCCAGCGCGATGTCGCCGCGGAGAGGATACAGGCTCAGATCCTGTGTGAACTCCGGCTCGAACCCTTCCCGGTGGAACCAGATCCCGAGTTCGACCTGATCGTCGTCGACTTCATATCCCATGGGATAGTAGTGGGCGTCCCACTCGATCATGTCGTTCGCCTTCAACAGCCGTCCCGCGTCCGTGGGCACGATCTCGCCGATCTTGCCCATCGCGTACTCCGACAGGCTCTGGATGCGCTGGTACTCTCCCTCTTCGTTGAGCCGCAGCAGACGGGGGATGGCGTGGTGGACGACCTGACGCCCGGCCGGGAACGAAGGCCGCGTCTCGAACGCCATGATCCAGCGGTCCTCGTCGAGTCCGGTCGGGACCCGCGGACGCCACCAGGTGTCGCCGCCCTCGGCGGGCACGTCGAACGGCTTCGACTTGATCACGTGATCCGGCGGGCCGAGCACGTCCTCGAGCTGCCACTTCTGCTCGTTCGGCCATTCGATCGCGGGCGGCATGTCGGCCGGATCGCCCTCCGGCGCGCCGGCGTCCGCCCACGCCACGACCGTCTCGATCTCCTCGTCGCTCAGCCGCCAGTCACCCTTGATGTCCTGGATCCCGACCCCCGTGTCGAGGTGGTAGGGCGGCATGAGCCGCTTCGAGACCAACTCCTTCATGCGGGACGCCCAGCGGCGCGTGTCGCGGTAGTCCAGGAGCGGCATCGGGCCGACGGACCCCTGCCGGTGGCAGATCTGGCAGTTCGCCTGGAGAATCGGGGCCACGTCCTTCGAGAACGTGACGTCGGCCTCCGGGCCGTGGGCACCGTTGGAGGCCGGCCCCTGTGCGGCGAGAGAGCCGAACGCGAGACCGAGGGTCAGCGGTGTGATCAGGACTGCCAGGGCCGCGGAACGCGACCAGGCATGGCTCGAGCGATCGCGCGATCCACGCATGAGATGTTCCTCCTCCGGAGCGCCGGGGTTCGTCCCCTCTTTCACAGGTAGATTGCGAAGGAACTGCCCTTCGGGGCAAGAAGCCGTTGCGCCCCACGAAACGTCCGTCCACGATGGAGTGTTAACGTGCCGGCGACATCCCGAGCGCGGCAGAAGTGAGCACAGCGAGGACAGACGGTATGATGAACCACGATTCGAGTTCGCGGTCCCGGCGATTTTGCGCCGTTCTTCTCCCCTTCCTGTTCGGGGTGATCCCCGGCAGCCCGCTCGCGGCGCAGGGCCCGGGCGTCGAGGGCGCCGCGTGGACCTATCTGGGCGGCGACGCCTGGCACACGCGGTACACTCCGGCGACGCAGATCGACGCTTCCAATTTCGAGGACCTGGAGATCGCGTGGCGATGGGACGCCTCGAGCTTCGGGCCCAGTACCGCGCGGGCCACGCCTTCCTATGTGGACGGGAAACTGATCACGGTGACCGGGGAAAACCGGCATGTCATCGCCCTCGACCCCTCCACCGGAAGACTCCTCTGGAGCTTCACCGAACCGATGACGTGGCGGCACGAGTACTCGATGCGGAAGGCATACGGAAAGGGCGTCGCGTACGCCGAGGTCGATGGACGCGACATCGTGTACATCATCAGTCCCGGGTTCTTCCTCTACGCGCTCGACGCGGAGACGGGCGAACCGCTGGACAACTGGGGGGAGGCGGTGCCGCTGCCGGGATTCCCGTCCTCGGGGACCGTGGATATGGTGGCGGACCTCATCGAGGGGTGGGGACCGTGGGAGAACCTGAACCAGGAATACGACCCGGATCAGGGGATGCCGCTCGAGATCGGCTACATCACGGCCTCCTCACCGCCGATCGTGGTCAACGACGTGGTGGTGATCGGGAACTCCGCGCAGCAGGGCTACAACCAGACGCGGAAGGAGATGGTCCCGGGCGACATCCTCGGCTACGACGCGCGCACGGGTGAGTTGAAGTGGAAGTTCCACGTCATCCCGCGCCCCGGCGAGTTCGGGCACGAGACGTGGGAGAACGACGCCTGGCAGTGGACGGGAGACGTCTCGGCGTGGGCGCCGCTGTCGGCGGACCCGGAACTGGGCCTCGTCTACGTGGTCACGAACGGGGCCACGATCGACTACTACGGCGGCTTCCACCCCGGCGACAACCTGTTCAGCACGAGCATGATCGCGCTCGACGTGGAGACGGGCGAGCGCCGCTGGCACTACCAGTTCGTCCACCACGACATCTGGAACTACGACACGCCGACGGCCCCGATTCTGATGGACGTGGTCGTCGACGGACGGCCGATCAAGGGCGTCTTCCAGGCCACGAAACAGTCCTGGCTGTACGCCCTCGACCGCGAGACGGGCGAGCCGATCTGGCCCATCGAGGAGCGGCCGGTGCCGGCCTCGAAGGTTCCGGGCGAGAGGCTCTCTCCGACGCAGCCGCACCCGACCTTGCCGCCGCCGTACGACCTGCAGGGTCGCACCGAGCAGGGTCTCATCGACTACACGCCCGAACTGCGCGAGATGGCGCTCGAGTACGCGCGCGAGAACGACCTCTTCGCGCCGCTGTTCAACCCGCCCACGCATGTCGGTAACCCCGACGGGGACGGCCCGGCGCTCATCTGTCCGGGCGGCGGAGGCGGAGCCAACATCACGGGTCCCCCCGTCGCCGATCCGGTCGATGGCGTCGTCTTCGTTACTTCGACGAGCGGGTGCTCTCCGGTGATGGTGGCGCCCGGCATGGAGTCGGACCTGGATGGCCCCGACCAGACGGGGGTCACTCACTCGGAGTTCTCGCGCGCGACGGGTGTCGTGACCGAGAACACGGCGGACCAGGCAACGGTCGAGGGCCTGCGGATCTGGAAGGGGCCGGTGGGACGGATCACGGCGATCGACGTCAACACGGGCGAACACCTGTGGATGATCCCCCACGGGGACGCGCCGGAGCGGCGGCAGGCGATGATTCGCGATCACCCGATGCTGCAGGGCGTGGACGTGAACCCGAACGAGGGCCGTCGCGGCCATTCGGCCATGGTGGCGACGCCCACGCTCCTGCTCGCTTCGGGGCAGACGAGTGACGGGACCCCACACCTGTTCGCGATCGACAAACGGACGGGCGAGCGGGTCGGGCAGGTGGAGCTTCCCGGTAACACCCGCTACGGGATGTCGAGCTGGGTCCACGAGGGGAAGCAGTACGTCATGATCCAGTTGACGGATGGTCTCGCGGCGATGATGCTGCCGTGACTCTCGCGGCGAACGTCGGGCGGGACTGAACCCTTATCAAGACAGGAAGACGAGAAAAACAATGATACGTGACAACCTGCGTTTTGGAAGAGTATGGGCCTGCACCGCGGCGGCCTTCTGCGTCATGGCGGTGGCCGCGTGCGTCGAGAGCGAGGACGGGCCGATGGAACCCGCGACGCTCAACGAGGCGCCCGTGCCGGTCGGGATGGTGCCGCTGATCACCATCGCCGCCGGCGACCACGTCACGGTGGACGTGTCCGCCTTCTTCCAGGATCCCGACGGCGATCCGCTCGCGTACGGAGCCTTTACGACGAACGCGCTCGTGGCGGGCGCGTCGGTGGCGGGCAACATCATGACGGTGGTCGCGGTGTCCACGGGCCAGGCCGCCGGCGCCATCGTCGCGCGCGATACGGCCGGCGGGGAGGCCGTGCAGAACTTCGCGGTGAACGTGCCGAATCAGCCACCGCTCGTCGTGCGGTCGCTCCCGGCCCTGACCCTTACGGCGGGGCAGGCGCAACGGATCGACCTGTCGCAGTACTTTTCCGACCCCGAGGGTGATGAGTTGGAATTCGACGCGGCTACCGCGAACATCCTCGTGGCGGCCGCCCAGGCTTCGGGCAGCACTCTGACCGTGGTCGCCGTCGCCGCGGGGAGCACGACGCTCACGGTCACGGCGCGTGATTCGGGCGGGGGCGAAGTCCAGCAGGAAGCCTCCGTGATCGTCCGGTAACCACGACCTCCCGCCAGATGTGACCCGAAGGGCCATTGCCTCGTGTTAGGGGGTGGAAGGTCGAAGAACGGGGTTCGGCGCTCTCGGCGCCGACAGAAGGGGGGAGCGTGACGTACCAGGCAAGACGGTTCTCGATGGCGGTCGGTCTCGCGGTCCTGGCGGGGGCCTGGGCCGCGGACATCGCCCTCGCGCAGGACTTTCTCTTCCGCCATCCCAACGTGACGCTGGGGCTGCGGTTCGGGTACGCGATGCCTCGCGCGGAGGGCGAGATCTTCGATTTCACGCGCGACGAACTCACCGTCGAGAAGAGCGACTTCAACTCCGCCGCCATTGCCGGCGATCTGGGAATCCGGCTCGCCGGCCGAATCGACCTCTCGCTGGGGCTCGGATACGAGAGCAGCGAGATCGATTCCGAATCCCGCGATTTCATCGGCGATGACGACCTGCCGATCCTGCAGACGACGAATTTCCGACGCGTCCCCTTTACCGTCGGGTTGAAAGCCTACCTGACGGAGCGGGGTCGCCGCATCAGCGATCTCGCCTGGATCCCCGCCAAGTGGGCCCCCTTCGTGGGCGGCGGCGTCGGCTTTGTCTGGTACGAATTCGAGCAGTCGGGCGAGTTCGTCGACTACGAGACCCTGGACATCTTCGTCGACCATTTCGCGTCGAGCGACGGTTCGCCGCTCGCCTACGCGACGGCCGGTTTCGACTACTCGCTCGGGCTGCGGTGGATTTTCACCGCCGAAGCCCGCTATTCTTGGGCCAGTGCGGACATGGGCAACGATTTCGTCGGGTTCGATCCGATCGACCTGACGGGTCTCCGCGCCGCACTCGGCTTCTCGCTGCGGCTGTAACAAACATCGAGGTCAAGTCTCATGAATGAACCGCGACTCGCCCGAATCGGGCCCGCCCTCCTCGTCGCCGCCGTCGCGATGCTCACCGCCGGACCGCTCGCGAACCTGGCGGCACAGGAGATGGACGGGCGCTGGCTCGCCTTCATGGGATGCTGGCAGCCCGTCCGCACCTCGACGACGGCCGACGCGCCCGAATCGCTCCTCTGCTTCCAGCCGAGCGCCGGCGAGGCCGGCGTCGAGATGGTCTGGGTGGAAGACGGCGAGATCACCTCGCGAGAGGTCGTGCGGGCGGACGGACAGCCCCGCGAGTCGAGCCTCGAGGGATGCCGTGGCTCGCGGCGCGTAGCCTTCGCTTCGCGACCCGGCCGGGTCTTCATGCGGGTGGACCAGACCTGCGACGGTGGCGTGGAACGCGCGTCGAGCGGGATGTTCGCGATGATCTCGCCCGAGGTCTGGATCGATACTCGCGTCGTCACGGTGGACGACGCGAAGCTGACCTGGGTGACCCGCTATCGGCTCGCGATGCAGAGTGAGGCGGACGCCGTCGGCCTGGGTGAGATCGCGGCCGACCGGAGCCTGGCGGTGCGCTCGATGCGGCTCGCGGCCTCCGGCAGCTACTCGGTCGAGGATGTGGTCGAGGCCGCGCAGAACGTCGATCCGGAGGCGGTCGAGGCCTGGGTCGTTGAACACGAGAGCCCCCTCGAGGTCGACGCGGGCCGGCTCGTGCAGCTTGCCGATGCGGGCGTCCCGGAGGACGTCATCGACATGATGATCGCGCGGAGCTATCCGGAGCATTTCGCCCTCGCCTCCGAAGATGATCTCGGCAACCAGCCGTGGCTCGGCTACGGCGGGCTCTACGATCCGTTCTTCGGCGGCTACTCCCGCTGGGGATACCCCTACTCCAGATTCGGGTTCGGCTACCAATCGTCGCTGTACGGGTACGGACTCCCCTATGGCTACGGGTACGGCTATGGCTACGGGTACGGCCCGGGGATCATCCGGGTCGGTGACACCAACAACGGCGGCCGGGTGATCGCCGGCCGGGGCTACAGCAGCGGGCGCAGTTCCGGCGGCGCGACCCGATTCATCGGCAGTTCGCGGGGCACGCCGTCGATCGGCCGCTCCAGCGGCTCCTCCGGCGGCAGCTCCACCGGCCGCACCGCCCGCCGCCGTGGCGGCGGTGGATACAACCTGCAGATCTCCTCCACCCCAACCGTTTCGAGTGCGGCCCAGCCGGCCAAGAGCACGCCGACGGTGGCTCGTCGCGTCAGCGCCCCTTCGGGCGCCAGGCCGACGGGTCGGACAGCACGGCACCGCGGCGGCGGTTTCTGATCCGCCGCAACACGGTTCAAGTATCCGAAAGGGCCCGGGTGACCGGGCCCTTTCGCGTTCCACGTCTCGCGCCGGTGAGTCGCGGAGGACAGATTGACCTTGTGACCGAACTTCACGCCGGCACGAGGGAGGAACGATGAGTGCGGATCACTTCGGCGCCCGCCCGTCCAGGTACGTCGCAATCGGCGTGCTCGTCCTCGGGGCCGTCGCGGCGCTGCTCCTGCCCGACATGGCGCGTACGCAGACCGCCTCCGCGGACCGGACCCCGCCGCTGACCCCTTACGGGCACCCGGATCTGCAGGGCAACTGGACCAACCAGACCCTCACCCCCTTCGAACGCCCCGAGGGCCGGGGGCCGGTACTGACGTGGGAGGAAGTGGCCGCGATCGAGGGGGGGCAGGCCGAGACCGTCGCCGACCGTACGGCCCCGGTCGACCCTGATCGAGCGCTGCCGCCGGGGGGCGACCACACCGTGTGTATCGACGGGGCGACCACCTGCTACGACGAATTCTACCGCGAGCCGGGCGACCGCGTGGCGATCGTGAACGGCGAGCCGCGGAGCTCGCTCGTGACGCACCCGCCGGACGGCAGAGTCCCGGAGCTCACGTCGGAGGCGCGTCGCCGGCTGGAGGAGGCCGCGGAATTCCGCAGCCGGTTCGGCCAGTTCGACCACCCCGAGCTTCGGCCTCTCTCCGAGCGATGCATCGTCTCGTTCGGTTCGAGCGCCGGACCTCCGATGCTGCCCAACTACTGGTACAACAACAGCTACACGATCGCGCAGAACGAGGACTACATCGTGATCATGGCCGAGATGGTCCACGATGCCCGGATCATCGAGTTGCGCGATCCGCCCGGGGAGGGGGAGGAGCGAGAGACGACGGAGGCTGGGAAGGCGGAGCCGTCGGACGACCTTCGTCCGTGGTTCGGGGATTCGTGGGGCTACTGGGAGGACGGGACGCTCGTGGTCGAGACGACGAACCTGAATCCGGAACACGCCTTCCGGGGCGTGCCGCCGTCGAAGGACAGGAAGGTCGTCGAGCGATTCACGCGCGTGGATTGAAGAGACGATCCTGTACGAGTTCACGATCGACGACCGCGGGACCTACGCGAGCACCTGGGGCGGACAGGTCCCCTTCAAGCGCTTCGACCATCTGCTCTACGAGTACGCCTGCCACGAAGGCAACTACGCGATCTCCAACGTTCTGAGCGGCGCCCGGTACCAGGAGCGGACCGGGGGGGATCGGTAGCGCGCCCTCCGGGGAGTCGGCCGTGGCGCCGGCGCCCGCGAACTCGCCAGACCGGGCATCGCGTCGCGTGCGCATCGCTGGCCGGGCTCGCGCTCGCGGGTTGCCGGGCGGATCGAGCGCCGGAAAGCGCCGCGGACGCCGCGGGCACGCCGGCCGGGGTGCTCGGCCTGCGTCCGGGCCCCTCGCCCGATCGTTCCTCTCCTGACTGGGAAGCTCCCGTGAAGGTCGTCGCAGTCGACCTGTGGCCCGGACGCACGGCCGAACTGGCGGAGGTCGCCCCGGGCGTGAACCTCGTCGTCGTCGACAACGCGCGGGCCGCGGCGGCCGAGGCGCACGACGCCGACGCGGTCCTCGGGGCGCTGAACGCGGACATCCTCGCGGCCGGCGACCGGCTCCGCTGGGTGCAACTCGCCTCGGCGGGCGTCGAGCGCTACCTGGCGATCCCCGGGTTCGCCGAGGCCGAGGATCTCGTCCTCACCAACGCGCAGCGCATCTTCGCGCCCGGGGGCGCCGAGCACGCGCTCGGCATGGCGCTCGCGCTGAGCCGCAGACTCCACATCGCCCGCGACCTTCAGCACGAGAAGCGCTGGGACATCGCCCCACTCACGGGTCCCTCCCCCTACGTCGGCGAAGGCAGCGAACTGCTCGAACTCCGCGGCCGCACCATGCTCGTCATCGGCCTCGGCGGCATCGGCACGGAGACGGCCCGCATCGCGCACGGGATCGGGATGCGGGTCATCGCGACCCGGAGCAGCAGCCGCGAGGGTCCCGATTTCGTGGAACGCGTCGGCCTGGCCTCGGAACTCCTGGAACTGGTGCCGGAGGCCGACGTGATCGTCAACGCCCTGCCCCTCACGCCGGAGACCGACGGGCTCATCGACGACGCGTTCTTTCGGCTGACGCGTCCGAACGCCTTCTACATCACGCTGGGCCGCGGTCGCACGACAAACACCGACGCGTTGGTCGCGGCGCTCAGGGAGGGACGGATCTCCGCTGCGGGTCTCGACGTGGTCGACCCGGAGCCGCTCCCGCCGGATCACCCGCTCTGGTCGATGGCGAACGTCATCATCACGCCACACCTGGGCGGTGACTCCGACGGACACATGGAGCGGATGTGGGTCCTCTTCCGAGAGAACCTGCGGCGCTTCGTGGCCGGAGAACCGCTCCTCGCGGTCGTCGACCGAGGGCGCGGCTACTAGCGGATCTGGAACGTCAGCGTGGCCCAGTTCGACTCGTAGTCCACGTCGGGCTCCGAGGTCGTCTCGACCATGTGGATCGCCCGGACGAACCACCGCCCACCTGCCATCAGGGGGATCGTCGCGACGCCGTTCCCGTCCGTGCGGGTCTCCACGGCGTCGACGTGTCCGCCCGTGTCGTCGTGCTCGTGATTGAACTCGTGGTTCGCGTACACGATCTGGTTCGCCACCGGCTCGCCGGCGCGGAGGAACCGCACCTCGAGTTCGTCGCCGACATCGAGATCGTACGGGTTCCGCAGGGGGATGAACTCCACCGGGTAGCCGACTTCCTCGGCCCACTCCCCGCTCCGCGCCTCTCCGACCTGGACGATCGCCTTCACATGCTTGCTGTAGCGTTCGGTGGCCTCGTCGTTCGTCTTCCCCGCCGCCTCGCGCTCCGCGATCACGTCGACGACGCCGTCATGGACCAGGTAGTCGTTGAACTCCTGAGCCGTGAGCGTGAACACGCGGGCCGCGGTCGAGACTCCGATCGTGTAGGTGCCGGCGGAGCCCGTCTCGAAGGTGAGGAGCGCGGTGTCGACGCTGTCGGCGTGGAAGTGGAACATCGCCGTGTCGCGCCACGCGGAGGGCGGCGGCTGCACGATCCCATCCGGCCCCACGACCCGCACGTCCAGCATGCGGTCGCGCGTGAGCGTGTTTTCGCTGTTGTTGAAGTCCCCGTTGAGCAGCGCGACGACGTTCGTCGAGTGCGGCTCCAGGAAGAAGCTCTCGAGCTTCAGGAACATGGTGTGCGCCCGCGCCGTCGCGACGATGGCGACGGTGAGCAGGGCGGTGGTCAGCAGGACGCGGCGTCCGATCTTCATTCTCAACTCTCTCCAGGATCTGCGGACTTCGGTTCTTCGAGCGCATCGACGAAGGGCGATCAACATGAAGGGATCGGCGAGGTTTCGGCCATAGGTGAAATCCGGCGCGGGCCGGCGTTGTCTCCGTCGCCGGAAGGGCCGATCATTGGCGGTGGCCGCTATTGGCGGACGTGCCGCGACAAACCAGGACCCGGGAGTACCGATGACGCTTCGCATCAACGACACCGCGCCGGATTTCACCGCCGAGACGACCCAGGGGACGATCAACTTCCACGACTGGATCGGGGACGGCTGGGCCCTGCTCTTCTCTCATCCGAAAGACTTCACGCCCGTGTGTACGACGGAACTGGGGGCGGTCGCCGCGCTCCAGGACGCGTTCGCGGCCCGCAACTGCAAGATCATCGGGATCAGCGTCGACGGGGTCAGCGACCACAAGGCCTGGTCCAGGGACATCGAGTCGCTCCACGGCCATGCCGTCGGCTACCCCCTGATCGGCGATCCCGGCCTCGAGATCGTGAAGGCGTACGACATGCTGCCCGCGGACGCGGGCGACACGTCGGAGGGCCGCACGCCGATGGACAACGCGACGGCGCGTTCGGTGTTCGTCATCGGCCCGGACAGGAAGATCAAGGCCACGCTCACCTATCCGATGAGCACGGGCCGCAACTTCGCCGAGATCCTGCGGCTCCTCGATTCGTGCCAGCTTACGGCCGAGAAACAACTCGCCACGCCGGCGAACTGGGAGCAGGGCGATGACGTGATCATCGCGCCGGCGGTTTCGGACGACGAGGCGCGAGAGCGGTTCCCGGACGGCTGGGAGCAACCCCTGCCCTACATCCGGATCGTCCCGCAACCGCGGGAGGGCTAGCGATCCATGGCGACCACCGGCAAGCGTCGATAACGATTAGCCGAACCTCCAGTAACGATCAGACGCCGTTTCCACGCTGGCCTGGTGCCCATCGGAGCGCTGTGGGCGGGGGCGGCCGGGTCCCGACGGTGAACGGAGCCAAGGCTACGGAACGGGCGCACGCGCCTCTCCTCGCCTGCGTTCTGCTGGCGGCGTGTTCGGCAGGCCCGGGAGAGGCCACGCGTGACGGCCGGCTACTGATCGACGGCGGGACGGTGGTGGTCATGGACGAGGCCGGCACCGTCCTCGAGAGAGGCGCCGTGCTCGTGGAAGGGGACGCGATCGCCGGCCTGCTGGACGAAGCGGACCCCCGGCCGTCTGGTGTGCCGGTCCTCGACGCGACGGGCCACCTGGTCATCCCGGGGCTCGTCAACACCCACGGCCACGCCGCGATGTCGCTCTTCCGGGGACTCGCCGACGATATGCCCCTCATGAGCTGGCTGGACGACCACATCTTCCCGGCCGAGGCCGCACTGGTCGATCCCGAGTTCGTCTACTGGGGCACGCTCCTCTCGTCCATAGAGATGCTGAAGAGCGGTACGACCACCTTCGCGGACATGTACTACTTCCGGGACGACGCGGCGCGGGCCGTGATCGATGCCGGCATCCGTGCCGTCCTCGGCCCGCACGTCATCGGATTCCCGGCACCGGACTTCGGGTCACCGGAGGCGTCGCTCCGGGACGCCGCGCAGTTCCTCGAGAGGTATCGGGATCATCCCACGCTGGTCCCGGGGGTGGCCGCCCACTCGCTCTACACGACATCCCTGGACGATGTCCGGAGCGCCGTGCGGCTGGCGGTCGAGCACGGCGCCCCCTTCCAGATCCACACCTCCGAAGACGCGAGCGAGTTCGCGATCGCCCGTGAGCTGACCGGGATGGGCGTGGTGGAGGCGCTTGGGTCAATCGGCGCCCTGCGGCCGGGCACCGTGCTCGCGCACGCCATCTACCTCTCCGAGGAGGACATCGCGCGGATCGCCGCCGGGGGCGCCGGGATCTCGCACAACCCCGAGAGCAACCTCAAGCTGGGGATTCAGCGGGCGGCCCCGGTCGTGGAGGCGCTGGCGGCCGGGATCCCGGTGGGACTCGGCACGGATGGCCCGGCGAGCAACAACGACCTCGATCTGTTCGACGAGATGGACACGGCCGCCAAACTGCACAAGTTCACGAACGGCGACCCCACCGCGCTCCCGGCCGAGACCGTGTTCCGGATGGCCACCATGGGCGGCGCCCGCGTGCTCAACCTGCACGACCGCATCGGCTCGCTCGAGCCGGGGAAGCGGGCCGACATCGTGCTGCTCGACACACGCCGGGCCGGGCTCACGCCGCTCTACAACGTCTACTCGCACCTCGTCTACGCGGCCCGGGGGAGCGATGTCTCCACCGTGCTCGTGAACGGTCGCATCGTGGTACGGGACGGACGGATCCTTACGGTCGATGAAGCGGAGGCGATGGAACGCGCACGCGGCTTTCGCGACCGGGTCCGGGAAGTGGTGGCCCGTGTGGCGGCCGAAGCCGCGCCGTCGACGGGTGATTCGCCGCCGTAGCCTAGGCGGCGCCCATGTGCCCCGGCATCGGGGGCGGGGTCCAGCCCGTCGCGGCGCGCCGCTCCTGGACGCAGCGCCTGAACCGGAACGCGTTCTCGGGCAGGGCGAAGTCCATGCCGTAGTTGTCGGGACCCACCGCGTCGACCCTGGCCACGATCACGCTCAGGTCATCCCGTTCCATCGCTTCGACGAAGGCCTCCCCGAACGTCATCGGCGAATCGACGGAGACCGCGTGCTCGATCCCGGCTCCGCGGGCGATCGCGGCGAGGTCGGTGATCCCCGACGTGGTGTGCGATTCGAACCCGCCCGTGGAGAGCAGGCTCCCGTTGTCGAAGATGATGTGGAGCAGGTTCCGGGGCCGGTAGCGCGCGAGGGTGGTGAACGTGCCCAGGTTCATGAGCGCGGAGCCGTCGCCGTCGAGCACGATCACCTTCTCGTGCGGGAGATGGCTCGCGAGGCCGAGCCCGATCGAGGAGGCGAGTCCCATCGCGTGCTGTAGATAGAAGAAGTTCTCGCGGTGTCCGAGGTCGTACAGTTCCTGCGCGCACGCGCCCATGATCGTGACGACGAGCTTGTCCTCGATCTCGGGATAGATCAACTCCAGACACTGCACTCGTTCCAACGCGGCCCTCCCCGGGTCAGACTTCCATGAGGTCGCGCGTGAGGAGCAGCGCGACGGGCGAGAGTGAACTCTGCGACAGCGTGTACGCCTCGGCGATCTCCTTCGCGACGAGGGCGGGATCCCGCGCGTGGTGATACGGGATGTTGAGCGCCCGCAGCAGACCCTCGGTCACGATCCCCCCGCGCGTGTGCCACGGATACGGTTCGCCCCAGTGGCCCCGGACCGCGATCAGCATGCAGAGCGGGACGGAATAGAGTTGGGCCAGGGAGATGATCCCGTTCATCGCCGCGAAGAAGCCGTGGTTCTGCATCAGCAGGACGTGGGGTTCGCCGGCGAAGTAGGCGCCGGC
The DNA here is from genome assembly GCF_965237495.1 of Candidatus Palauibacter sp. Classification (GTDB taxonomy): domain Bacteria; phylum Gemmatimonadota; class Gemmatimonadetes; order Palauibacterales; family Palauibacteraceae; genus Palauibacter. The sequence goes on from NZ_OZ250143.1 coordinate 2,972,161, forward strand.
CGCCACGCCGATCGCCTCCTCCTCCTTGGCCACCTGAATGAGTTCGACCTCGGGATCGTCCTCGGCGCGCTGCAGGAGGAGCCCGAGCCACGTCTCCGGGAGGGCCGAGATGCTCCGGATCCCGGCGGCCTTGATGCCGTCGAAGACGGCCTTCGAGTTCTCGTACGAGACGGTCATGGGCGAAGGGTGCGCGGACGGCACGCGGGACGCAATCCCGCTCGCGCCGCAATCCGCCGCGCCGAACGGAGGGACAGCTTGCGCCGCCCGGCGGGACGTCGGCACCATGGATATCGCAGGGGGTGCCTATGGACGAATCGGAAGGGCGGCCGGTCGACCGGCGCGAATTCATCAAGGATGCGGCGGTTGGGGCGGCCGCCTTCGCCGCCCCGGGGAAGCTGATGGCCGAGCAGACGGACGATCACGACCACGGCCACGATCACGACCATCAGGACGTGCCGCCCGACATCGCCCTCCGGGTCCGGGCGCTCGAGTCCGTGCTCGTGGAGAAGGGGATGGTGGACTCGGCGGCGCTGGATGAGATCGTCGACACCTACGAGAACCGCGTCGGCCCCCGGAACGGCGCCGAGGTCGTCGCGCGGGCCTGGGTCGACCCCGCGTACCGCGAGCGCCTCCTCGCCGACGGGACCGCCGCGATCGGAGAATTCGGCTACCTCGGCGGGCAGGGCGAACACATGAAGGTGGTCGAGAACACGCCCGCGATGCACAACCTCGTCGTGTGCACCCTCTGTTCGTGCTACCCGTGGCCGACGCTGGGCCTGCCGCCCGTGTGGTACAAGTCCGCCCCCTACCGGGCGCGGGCGGTGATCGAACCGCGCGAGGTCCTGCGCGAGTTTGGACTCGACGTGCCCGGGGATGTCGAGATCCGGGTCTGGGACAGCACCGCCGAGATCCGCTATCTGGTGCTCCCCGAGCGACCCGCCGCCACCGAGGACATGACCGAGGAAGAACTGGCCGAAATCGTCACCCGCGACTCGATGATCGGGGTGGCCAGGATCGAGGCGCCGTCAGGAGGCGACCAGTGAATACGATCCACGACATGGGCGGCATGGACGGCTTCGGCCCGATCGAAGCCGAAGAGAACGAGCCTGTCTTCCACCAGCGCTGGGAGGGCCGCGTGTACGCTCTCACAAGGGCGGTCGGCCCGTGGGGCCGGGGTCGCGAGTGGCCCCCCTTCCGCTTCACGCTCGAGACCATCCCGCCGGTCGAGTACCTGAGCCTGTCCTACTACGAGCGCTGGTTCCGGATGATGACCACCCGGCTGCTCGTGAGCGGTCTCATCTCGGAGACGGAACTGGAGACGGGCTATCCGGATCCGGGGGCGCCCCCGCCGGAGATGCTCCCGGGGTCGAACAGCGGTTCGTTGGGAGCCGGACTCCTCGACAGGGACGTACCCGCCCGCTTCGGACCGAACGACCGGGTACGCGCGCGCAACCTCCACCCGCGCGGCCACACCCGGCAGCCGCGCTACGTGCGCGGGAGGGCGGGAACAATCGTCGAGGATCACGGCGTGTACGCGCTGCAGGACACCGACGAGGACGGGCGGCGCCCCGGCGACCGCCGCCCCCAGCACGTCTATTCGGTTCGCTTCGAGGCCCGGGAATTGTGGGGCGAACGCGCTTCCGCGGGCGACTCCGTGTACGTCGACCTGTGGGAAGACTACCTGGAGCCGGCGTGATGGCCGGCGCCGGGCGGGTCGACCCCGAACGCCTCGCGGCACTCCCTCCCCTGCCCGCGGACGACGAGGGCCCGGTGTTCGAGGCGCCGTGGCAGGCGCAGGCCTTCGCCCTCGCCGTGAAGCTCTCCGAGGAGGGGCACTTCACCTGGAAGGAGTGGGCCGGGACGCTCGCCGACGAACTCGCTGAGGCCGAGGCGCGCGGCGAACCGGACGACGGCACCCGGTACTACCACCACTGGGTGGCCGCGCTCGAACGGCTCGTCGTCGACCGCCGACTCAGTTCGTCCGCGGCCCTGGAGGATTGCAAGGAGGCATGGGCGGACGCCTACCGCCACACCCCCCACGGCCAACCCGTGGAACTGCGCCGCAACGACTGAGGCACGATCCATCGGTCGCTCGACGCCGCGACGACTTAGGGCCTTCGCGCGAGTTGTGACTTGATTGGTCTTTTTACCGAGACTAGATTGGTCCTATGACTACCGTGTCGATTTCGGCCCTCAAGGCCAATCTCTCGCGTTACCTTCGCCACGTCCGGCGGGGCGGCGAGGTTCAGATCCTCGACCGCGGCGTGCCGGTCGCCAGGTTGATGGCGCCCGGGCCAGGGGGCGACGACGCCCTCCGCGATCGGTTGGTTGGCGATGGTCTTCTCCGGCCCCGCGCGGGACCGGCCACCTCGATTCTCGACGACCCTCCCGTGAAACTGTCGACGAGCATTTCGCAGGCCCTGGCGGAGGACCGGATCGACCGGCTATGAGGTATTGGGACGCATCGGCGCTTGTCCCGCTGATCGTCTCCGAGCCCGGTAGCCGGTTGGCTCGAACGTGGCTTCTGGAAGACGATCACATCGTCACATGGGCCTGGACGAGGACCGAGATCACGAGCGCGATTGAGAGGCGCACGCGCGAAGGGGCGCTGACCCGGCGGCAGCGGCGAACCGTTCTCGACCGCCTTCGTGGCTTCGCCGCCGGCTGGGACGAAGTGATCGATGTGCTCTCCGTGCGCGCCCGGGCGAATGCGGTGCTGGCGCGGCACCCGCTCCGGGCCGCCGATGCCGGTCAACTTGGCGCCGCCCTGCTGGTGAGCGAGCAGCTTTCGGACCCGCTGCTGTTCCTTTGCCTCGATCAGCGCCTCAGCGACGCCGCCGAACGGGAAGGCCTCGGCGTGGCCGACACCGGCGATCTGCGCCGCACCGACTGAACACAGACACGCGTTCCCGCGGGAACGTCTTTCTCGAATCTGGGAGGCGACGATGCGCCATCACGATCCCTCGCCGTCGCTCGGGATCCTCCTCTCGATCTTTCTCATTCCCGCCCTGGCCTGTGTGGATCCGGAAGGCGTACCGGGTCGAGACGCGGCTGTGGGGCTGCCAGGCGGATCGGTCGACGCGTCGGTGCTCGAGGTGCTGGAGTGGCGACCGATCGGACCGTGGCGGGGTGGCAAGTCCATCGCCGGGGCCGGACATCCGACCGAGCCCGGCGTGTTCTACATGGGGAGCACGAACGGGGGCGGCGTCTGGAAGACGGACGACGCCGGGGTGAGCTGGCACAACCTCTCCGACGGATACTTCGGAACGACGACGGTCTCCTCGCTGGCCATCTCGGAATCGGATCCCGAGATCCTGTACGTCGGCACCGGAGATGTCTCTTTCCGCACGAACATCTCGCGCGGCGACGGGCTCTACCGCTCCTCCGATGGCGGGCGCTCCTGGGAAAACATGGGGCTGGCGGACACCCGGAACCTCTCCGCGATCGAGGTGCATCCGCGCGACCCGGATCTCGTCTACGCCGCCTCGCACGGACACGGGTTCATACCGGACGAGAATCGCGGCGTGTACCGCTCCCGCGACGGGGGTGAGACGTGGGAGCGGGTCCTCTACATCGACGATGAAACCGGTGTCATCGACCTCGTCATGGACCGGAGCGCCTCCAGGACGCTGTATGCGGCGACCTGGAACGGGCGGCGATTCCCCTGGACCATCAGGGACGCGGGGGCCCGCAACGGAATCTGGAAGTCGACGGACGGCGGCGACAGCTGGGAGGATATCTCGGCGGCCGCGGGGCTTCCGGCGGGGCTCAAGGGCCGGATCTCGCTCGACGTGTCACAGTCGCGACCGAGCCGGGTGTGGGCGCTAATGACGGCGGAGGGAGACGGGACCGGCGGCCTCTACACCGCCGACGCGCCCGGCCAGGCGGACTGGCTGCCCTGTCGGGACTACTACTGCTCCGGCAACGGGCTGTACCGCTCCGAAGACGGCGGCCGAAGCTGGGAGCGCGTGGCGGACAATCCCAACTTCTTCCAGCGCCCGTGGTACTACACGCACGTCGTCGCCGACCCCACCGACCCTGATGTCGTGTACGTCCTCAACACCTCGATCTGGAAGTCCACGGACGGCGGCGAGAGCTTCACGGCCCTCACGACGCTTCCGCACGGCGACCACCACGCGCTGTGGATCGACCCCGCGGACTCGCGCCGCATGCTGGGCGGGGGCGACGGCGGCGCGACCGTGACGCTGAACGGAGGCCGCACCTGGTCGTCGGTCGAGAACCAGCCCACCGGCCAGATGTACAACGCCTCGGTGGACGACGACTTCCCCTACAACGTCTGCGCGCCCCAGCAGGACAACACGAGCATCTGCGTGCCCAGCCGTTCCGACGAGGGGGCGATCTTCGATTACCAGCGCTGGACGACGGCCGCGGCTGAGAACGGCGGGATCGCGGTCCACCCTGACCGGCTCGACGTGAGCTACGGGGGGGACCACCACTGGATCGCGCGCGTGGACCGCTCGACCGGGGAGCGTCGCTGGATCTCCGTCTGGGGCGAGAACTACTACGGCACGGGCGAGGATCAGCTCCGCTACCGCCAGGTGTGGGACGTCAAGCTCTTCCTCTCCCGCCACGACCCGGACGTGATGTACACGGCGACCCAGTACGTCCACCGCTCGACGGACGAGGGCGAGAGTTGGGAGGACATCTCCCCCGACCTCACGCGTGCCGACGACTCGCGGTTCGAAGCGACGCCCCCCTCCGATCGTGGCGAGTACTGGGGCCTCACGCGCGAGAACGTGGGGATCGAGTGGTACGCCGCGATCGCGAGCATTGCCGAATCGCCCGTGCGGGAAGGGGTCCTGTGGACCGGGTCGAACGACGGGCTCGTCTTCGTCTCGACGGACGGCGGCGGCAGCTGGGAGAACGTCACACCTCCCGACATGGAGCCCGACACCTGGGTGAGCGTCGTCGAGCCTTCGAGGCACGATCCGGCCGCGGCCTACGTCTCCGCCAACCGGCACATGATGGGGGACGACGCGCCGTCGGTGTGGGCGACGGCCGACTACGGGGCCACGTGGCGCCGAATCGACGCCGGGTTCCCGGAGGACGACTTCGTGTGGGTCGTGCGCGAGGACGCCGAGCAGCCCGGGCTGCTCTACGCCGGCGCGGAGTGGAGCGGCGTGTGGGTGAGCCTCGAAGACGGGGAGGACTGGCACTCGCTGCGCCTCAACCTCCCGGTCACGCCGGTCCGCGACCTCAAACTGAAGGACGGCGACGTGGTGGCGGCCACGCACGGGCGTTCGCACTGGATCCTGGATGACATCTCGCCGCTCAGGCAGCTCGCGGCAGCGGGTGCGACGCTCCGCGCCGACGGTGTCGGACCGAGGGCCGAGGACGGAGTTCGCCTGTTCACGCCGCGACCCACGATCCGCTTCCGCGAGATGGTGACCCAGGCCACCTTCGGCGGCCTCTCGATGCCGAACCCACCGAGCGGTGTCGTGCTCCGCTACTACCTGCCCCGGGCCCCCGAGGGTGAGGTCCGGCTGTCGATCCATGAGGCGGGGGACCACGCGGGGGTGATGGTCATTCCGCGCGTCGGGATCATCCCGACCGACAACGAGGCCGAGGGCGCGGAGATCCGCACCTTCTCGAGCCGAGCCGGCCCTCCCCAGCCGGGCCCGGATCCCATCGATCCGGCGGATCTGGTGGAGCCGGGGCTCCCCGCGGAGGCCGGCGCCAACGTGTTCGAGTGGGACATGCGGTATCCGGAGCCCGTCGACTGGATCCCGAAGACGCTCTACCGGCACCGTGACCCATACGGGCCGCTGGCGCCCCCCGGCCGCTACGAGGCGCGGCTGACGGTGGGGGACGAGACGCTCTCGGTCCCGTTCGAGATCGTGCCGGATCCGCGGGTGTCCACACCGCAGGCCGAGTTCGACGAGCAGTTCGGCTTCCTGATCGCGATCCGTGAGCAGATCGGTGAGAACCACCGGGCGGTGGCGCGCATCCACAGCCTGCGGCGGAGGGTCGTGGAGGCGATCGAGGGCGCCGCGGGGACCGAGGGCGCCGCCGACATCGCCCGCGCCGGGGCCGAACTCGACGCCCTGCTGTGGGCCATCGAGGACCAGCTACGCCAGTTCCGGCCCTCGCGCGAGCATCGGGCCAAGCAGGAACTCATCAACTGGCCGGTCCGCCTCGACGACAAGTTCGCCAAGTTGCTCGAGCATGCCGAAGCCTCGGACGCCGCGCCGACATCGCGCGATCGCATGCTGTTCGACGACCTGTCCGAGCGTCAGGAGGAACAAATCGAAGCCTTGGGGTTCGTCGAAGAAGGACAGGCAGCCCGCTTCTTCGACCAGGTCGAGCCCGGAGGCCCATGAACCGCTCCACCCCCTGCATCCTGTTGGCGGCCGCAGCCGCTGCGCTCGTCCTGCCCAACCCGCTGGCCGCGCAGGGGGAAACGTATGGCACGCTCCTCTCCCTGCATGTGCCCTGCCGCGAGGCGCCCTCCCACGCAGCCAGCGTGGTGTCGGTCTTCAGACAAACGGGCGACGCGTACCGCGAAACAGTTTCGGTGCGGGATTCTGCGATGGACGCGGCCGGCACGACCTGGGTGTCCGTGCGGCGGACGCCGTATATGCCGCGCTTGTGCTGGGTGCCGGAGGCGCTCGTGGGCCCATGGCGGGAGCCAGAGTCGCTCCTCGCCATGGCCGATCGGCTCCTCGCCTCGCCGGACGGGCGCCCACTGGAAGATTGGGTGGCCGTCTACAGCTACTTCCGGCATCGGGTGTACAGGGAAGCGGTGGATGCCTCCCCGGTCCTGAGCCTCAGGAGGCTGGAAGTGCTCATGCGGGCGCTGGAGGCCGCACAGCCAAGTCCAGCAGAGGACCCCGACCCGCGGGCCCTGGCATGGCTGGAGTCGCTCGGCGCGGACGTCGAGGCGCTGCCGGACCGCGCACGGCTGCAGTGGGTGGTGGGACGCGGCTCGGTCGACTCGCTGTACGAGGCGCACCGGGATGATCCGCTGGCCGAAGAGATCCTGTGGCGTAGCGCAAGCCAGATCCTGCAGCGCGTCGATTGCGGACTGAGTGTCCCATGCGTGTTTGACGGGGTGTTGCCGCACGCGGCCCGGTACTGGCGCTCCTTTCCCGACGGCCGGTTCGTGGATCAAGCCATTTCGGCGTCGGTGAGCATGCTCCGCCGCGTCCAATTCGAGAGCGGCCTTCTCGGGACGTGCGAGGCAGCGCGGACTCCCGGTTGGGATGCCATGGGCCGGGCGCGGTGGGAGCGGTGGGACGAACTGGCGTGGCAGACGGAGGGCAGGCCCGCGGTCCGCCGCCTCCTGGCTACGCTGAGCGAGGTGGGCGAGGAAGACAAGGCGCCGCTGGTTGATTACATCAATCGGGTGGAGCGGTGCGCCTCGGAGGTGCCGGCGCAACCGCCGCCCGACGAGGAACCGGCGGCGGTGCGAGGGGAGGCGTCCGTTCCGTCCTCCGAGAGCCGCGAGATGGCGATCACCGCTCCCGGCGTGTTGTGCCGTTTCGAACCATCGCGGACGGCGCGGGGTGGCACGGTGCTGCGATTGGACGAGCACTTCACGACCGAGTACCCGGACACGGTCGCGGCGGGGGAGACGTGGGTCTCGGCATCGCGGTGGGGACGCTGCTGGATACCGGGGGCGGCAACGGCGCCTGCCCACACGCACGATCATGTGCTGGCGATCGCGGATCGCTTTCTCACTTCGGGCGAAGGGCGGACCCCCGACCATTCCCTTCGCGTGTACAATGTCCTCGGCAGTCGCGTCGGAGGGCACCGCGAGATCGTCGATACCTCCGCTATTCTGTCGCTTCGGCGGCTTCAGATCCTGGGCGAGGTACTCAAGACGTTCCACTCCGAGAACGCGGATGCTCTCCTGCGCGGCTGGGCCGACCAGTTGGTCGACGACGTGTACTACTGGTCGATCGGCTCAGCGTGGTATGTGCGCGACGAAGCCTTCGAGCGCGCGTACGAAGAGCACCGGGAAAGCCCGGACGCGGAGGAGATCCTTTGGGAACTCGTGACCGGACCCTCGCCGCATGATTGTGAAGGCGATTTCGCCTGTACCGCACGCGCAGGGGTCCGCGACAAGTTCGCTCGGTATTGGACCGACTACCCCCGTGGCCGCTACGTCGGCCAAGCCATCACCATCTCTGTGGCACGGCTTGGCGGGTTCCTGCAGACGTGCAATGCGGCGCGCGGCGCCCCGCCGGGCTCGAGGGATGCATTCCGCTGGGAACGGGCGTATTGGGAGCCGCGCGGTGCCGAGATGGCCGCGGAGATACGCGCAACGCTGGCCGACGTGCCGCCGTCCGACGGGGAGCCGCTCACGACCCTGCTCGACGGGCTGGAGGCGTGCGCCGCAGAAGTCGGGAGCACCGGGCCCTCGCTCAAGTGACGGGGGCCGCCGGCTCTTCGGAAGCTACCGTCGCCACACCCCGACGCCGTCCTCGTAGCGGATCTCGGTGCCGTAGGGGCGTGACAGCTCGGCGAGGTGCTCGATGATCTTGCGGCCCAGTTCCTCCGGCGCGATGCGCGGGGTGCCTCGCCGGCCCCGGGGCGCCTTCCATTCGAGTTCGATCGGGTAGAACACGATCTCGACCACCTCGTCGCCCTCGAAGGTCGCGACCGGGACCACGCTCTCGTACCACTCGGCCCCTGTGGGGAAACCCGTCGTGGGGTTCCCGTCCTCGTCCACCTGGAAGCGCGCGTCGTAGACCTCCGACGAGAGCCGGTCGAGAGGGATCCCCAAGCGGTCGCGCTGGTCCGACGGCATGGGGTCGATGGTCTCGTTCTGGAAGATGAAGTTGGCGAGCGAGTAGAAGATCGGGCGGCCCTTGTAGATCTCGACCCCGCGGAGTTGGTGCGGCCCGTGGATGATGAAGGTGTTCGCGCCCGCGTCGATCGTCTGCCGGGCGAACTCCTCCATCCACGGCGGCGCCGTCACGAAGGCGTTGCCGGGCTCGTGCGAGTGGCTGTTGACGATGACGTAGTCGGCCTGGTCGGTGGCGTTGCGTACCTCGTGGAGGACGCGCTCACGGTCCACGTCGTTCAGAAGCACCACCGAGCGATCCTGGTCGCCCGGGAACACGGTGGAGCCGAACACGCGCACCGGCGCGTCCTGGTCATCCGACACGTTCGCGCCCTGCCTGCGGGCCACGTCCCGCAGCGCGGCCATGGTCTCCGGCGATCCCTCGTAGCGGGTACTCAGCCGCAGCGGGTTCAGCCCCGGCCTTCCCTGCACGGTGGGCCCCGTCCGGCCCGCGCGCGACATCGGCGTGTGGGTGGACGCCATCCCGATCAGCGCGATCCGCCCCTTCGCCGTCTCCAGATACCCGGGACGGCTGGCCCAGCCCAGGTTCTCGCCCGTTCCCGAATGGATGAGTCCCCACTCGTCCATCAGCCGGTTGGTGAGCCGCATGCCCTCGACGCCGTAGTCCGTCGTGTGGTTGTTGGCGCGGTTGAAGAGATTGAACCCCATGTCGACGAGGTCCTTCAGCGTCTCGGGCGAGCCCACCTCGTAGTTGCCGCCGTTCTCGGCGGCGGGCCAGCCGGTGAACTCCTGCAGCCGGAAGACCGACTGCTCGAGGTTCAGGAAGGCCGCATCGGTCGCGCGGATGATATCGGCGAGTTCGTGGAAGCCCGGGTCGCCGGAGTGATCGAGCGGCGCCGTCCGACGGTTCATGATCACGTCCCCCACCGCGGCCAGCGTCCAGCGCGAGTCGGAGTCGATGGGCGAACGAGTCTGCGCCTGCGCCTCGCTCCACACGGTCGGCGCGAGGACGGCGAGACAGAGTGCGAGGAGAGCGGGGCGGCGCATGGGGTCCTCCTTCTGACGGGCTGGGTCATCCTTGCCTTTCGCCAAGGTATGCCGACGACCGGGACAGGCGCATGGCGGCTCCTTGAGCGCCGCGGCGGACGCGTCCCACCATGGTGGTGGCGCGCCACTCTTCGACTCGGGTGTCTCCGGTTCAGTGTGTGAGGACATGCGACCACCTGCCTACATATTGTCAACACGCCGGTTAAGGCGCGCAACTGCCTGAAACCGTAATTTAGCGCCATATGTGGCGGTCTGGACATGACCCTCTCTCGTACCTACGTTCGCCTTCGTTCGGGCAGGTTCCGCAGGGTCGCGCGGGCCCAACTGCGAGGAACTGGACGGGAGAACCGGGACATGGGAACGATCGTCCCCACGAGCCGGACGCCGGACGTGTTGCGGGAACTGGGCGCACGGCTGAAGACGCTGAGACTACGACAGAACCTCCGCGTGAAGGATCTCGCCGCCCGCGCCGGGGTGGGTGCGCGCACCATCGACCGGGTGGAGGCCGGGCATAGCGTGGGCACCGACACGCTGGTGCGGGTCATGCGCGGTCTGGGCCGGCTCCAGGCGTTCGAGGCCTTGATCCCTCCTCCCGAACCTTCTCCCTATGAGATCGAGCAGCTGAGAGGCAAGCCGCGCCAACGCGCGTCGAGACGGACCCCGCCCCCGGAGCGGCTGTCGTGAACGGATACACGACGGTCCGCGTGCGGCTGTGGGGACGCGACGTGGGTCTTCTCCTCGAGTCGGAGGGCGGGCGGATCACGTTCGAGTACGACCGCGGGTTCCGGGACTCGGGACTTGAGATCTCGCCGATCCACCTGCCGCTGGCGCGTCCCGGACCGGTTTCCTTCCCGGAACTCGCCCGCAAGCCCGCCTTCCTCGGACTGCCCGGCGTGTTCGCCGACGCGCTGCCGGACCGGTTCGGCCACGCCGTGATCCGCCGCTATTTCGCGTCCCGGGGGCGCCCCCGGGACGCGCTGTCGCCTCTCCAGCGGCTGCTCTACATGGGGGATCGCGCGATGGGTGCCCTGGAGTTCCGCCCCCCGCACGACCCCGGCCCGGGGACGGAAGAACCCCTCGAGGTGCGAGCGCTCGTCGAGCAGGCGCGGCGCGTCATCGAGGGCGATGTCTCTGTTGCGGTGCCGGAGATGATGGAGGTGGGAGGAAGCGCGGGGGGCACCCGACCCAAGGCGCTGATTCTCCGGGATCGCGCGACGCGACGTGTGCGCTCGGGGTTCGCCCGCCCAAGGCCCGGGGAGGAGTTGTGGCTCATCAAGTTCGATGGCGCCAGCCGCGACGCGTCCGGGCTGGGCATGCGCGCTGGCCGCCGCGCCGGTCCGTGGGGCCGCATCGAATTCGCGTATTCCCATCTGGCGCGGGATGCCGGCATCGATATGGCGGAGACCCACCTGCTCCAGGACGGCGATCTGGCTCACTTCATGACGCGACGCTTCGACCGCGCCCCCGCTCCCGCCGCGGATGTGGGCGGAGGTACGGTCTTCGAGCGACTCCACCTGCACAGCCTCGGCGGCCTGCAGCATATCGACTTCAACGACCAGTTCGTGTTCAGCTACGAGGGCTGGTTCGACACGATCCGCGCCCTCGGGCTGGGCCAGCCGTCGGTGAACGAGGCGTTTCGGCGCATGGTGTTCAGCGTGGCGACCGTCAACTTCGACGACCACGTCAAGAACTTCGCCTTTCTGATGGATCGCGGAGGCCGCTGGCGTCTCGCCCCCGCCTACGACGTGACCTACGCGGAGAACGAGGCGTGGACGCGGCAGCACCAGCTCTCGGTGAACGGCCGCTTCCGCGACGTCACGCGGGCGGATCTGTTGCGGGTGGGACGAACGTTCGATGTGCCCGCGGCGGGGAGACGTATCATCGAGCAGGTGCTGGAGGCGCTGGGCGGCTGGCCCGCGCACGCCGAAGCGGCGGGCGTCCCGGAGGGCATGGCGGCGTTCCTCGAAGACCGCTTCGAGCGGGAGATCGGCGTCAGCCGCTCATGACGACGTGGCGGTCGTTGCGGCGCGGGCACGGTCGAGGAGTGCCTGGTAGCGGGCGTCCGCCTCCCGCACGCGCGGCTCGAGGCGGAGGCGCTGCTGCTCCCACTCCTCCTCGAGGATCCGGGTCGTCTCCCAGTACTCGAGATCGCCCGCGGGCTGGATCGGCTCCGTGAGCAGCTCCTGCAGCTTGGCCCGGTGACGGGCGACGAGGTCCGGCACCGCACCCAGCTTCCACCACGGCTCGTCCTCGACGACGACGAACACCGGGGCGCTGTGGGCGACGGTCATGTCGCGCTCGCCGTCGCGGTCGCCGAACGCGCGGACGGCGACCCACAGGCTCTCGCCGGCCTCGATCCGGGTCTCGAGTCGTATGCGGTCGCTGCCAGCCGCGGCTTCCGTCGCGACGACCTCCCCGTGGACGATGAGTTCCAGCCGGTTCAGGCGATCGATGTCGGGATTGAGGGACGCCTCGGCGACGATCTCGAGGCTCTCCCCGCGCTCGACGCGAAGCTCTGAACCCATCTCCCGGCCGTTCACGCGGAACTCCAGGAACGGTCCGTTGCTCACGTACGTGTGGCCGCGGCGGTAGGCGTTGTACCACTCGTTCGGAGCGAACGGCCCATCGAGCTTGACGTATGTGCGTTCGACGCCCGGGAGCGTGGGTCCGAAGTACGGATAATCCGCGCCGGCGATGGGGCGGACGTTGAAGCCCAGATTCAGGAAGCTGTACCAGATGTCGTCGTACAGACGTCCGCCCTGAAGGACCTCGATGAAGTCGACGAGGTCGAACGGCACGTCCAGCGCCAGCCCCCGTTCCCCGTTGAACAGCTGGCCCATGTGCGCGTAGCCGGAGATCCCGCCCTGGGCGTGGGATTCCTCGAACACCCGGTGATAGAGGAAGTAGGACTCCGGATCCTGGCGGATGGGACGCTGCAGGTTGTGATGGATCGTGTGTCCGCGCTGCACGGTACGCGGGTCCTCCTGCCCGGATACGAGCGCGTGGCCTTCGCGCACGTACTGTCCCGCCTCCCCCCAGGCCGGCTGCTTGAAGTGGGTGACGGCGATATTCCCCATCTCCAGCAGGTTCGCGACGTGGATGTCCTCGGCGGCGATCTGCGCCCACACGGCGTCATCCTCCGTATGGTCGCGCGCGATGTGTACGTGGGAGTCGCCGGAATACCAGCCCGCCGCGGGCAGGTCCGCATAGCGCTCGAGGGAGACGGTCAGATCGGTCGTCTCATCCGCGCGGACCTCGACGGTACGCTGGTATCCGCGGTATTCGGGGCCTCGCGTCGCGACGAACTCGTAGCTCCCGACCGGCAGCCGGGCCTCGTAGTCCTCGTCCACGTAGAAGGCGAGGCGGTGTTCCGACGGCCACCAGGTGCGCGGGTTCACCCACAGGAGCCGCACCTCGTCGACGAACCGGTGCACGAGGACGGAGCGCTCGGAGGGAAGCGGGGCACGGCCAGTCGCGTCGTAGAGGCCGAGCCGGGCGGGGACCGCGCGCCCCGTGGCACCGTCCTCCACCGACAGGCGAAGCGTGCCGTAGCCGGCCGGGACGGGGGTGGCGTGGCTGCGCTCGACTTCGATGTTGCACAGAGCGATCCCCTCCGAGCCGCCGATCGCGAGGTCGGTGCCGCGGATCCCGTGCGCGGCGAAGCGGGCGCGGTCGAGCGTCACCCTGGCGGTGGCGAGCGTCGGGCCGGACTCGGGCTCGACAGGCTCCGACTCGCCGATGCCGTCGCCGCCGTTGTCGTTGAACCCGACGCTGAACGTCCCGGTGAGTTCCGGCGCGTAGGTGATCAGGAGGTCGACCGGCTCATCGATGTCGAACGCGAACGCGTCCTCGATGTCCAGCGCGAAGAGGGGGCCGACAACGCAGGTCCGGCCGCCGATGTCGCGCGTCTGGAAGGGGTTCCCGCGACCGTACATGAGCAGTTCCGAGCGGGCGACGCCGAGCGTGCGGGCGATGTTCTCGCGCGGCCACTCGAGTTCGACGACGTAGCGGGCCTCGCTGCCGTGCGCCGCCGCGCGCGATCGTTCGGGGACAGGTCCGGCGGCACCGGCCGCCAGGAGGCCGACCGCCGCCAGCGCGGAGAGCAGCCCCGCGCGACGGGCGCGGGCGCTCAACGTTCGTACACGATCCGGCCGCTCACGACGGTGAGATCGACCTCCATCGACTCCAGACATGGGTCCTCGCATTCCAGCACGTGGTCCGCCGTCACCACGAGATCGGCGGCCATCGCCACCTCGAGGGTCCCCTTCTCCGCCTCCTCGAAGGTCAGGTACGCGTACCCGTGCGTCGCAGCGCGCAGTGCCTCTTCGCGGGTGATGGCCTGGGACTCGTCCAGGATGCCGGCGCTGATCGTGCCGCGCGTGGTGAAGTGGTGCAGCATCCACCACGGGTCCCAGGGGACGACGGGCGAGTCGGTCCCCAGCGAGACCGGGATCCCGGCGTCGAGGTAGGCGCGCACCGGCGTGGTCCAGGCGGCGCGTTCCTCCCCCCAATACTTCACGAGGCTCGGCGCCGCGACGTAGAGGTGGTTCTGCGCCGTCACGGAGAGCCCGAGCGCCCGCATGCGCGGGAAGTGGTCCTCGCGCGGGATGAACCCGTGCTCGATGACCCAGCGCAGGCCGTCGATCGGAGCGTCGGCGTTCGCGGCCTCGTAGCCGTCGAGGACGAGATCGATGGCGGCGTCCCCCACCGCGTGCGTCGCGACCCGCCACCCCTGCCGGTGGAGTTCGCGGACGGTCTCGACGTAGCGGTCGGTCGGGACGGTCTGGAGGCCGCGGAAGGTGCCCCCTTCGCCCCACGGCTCCTCGTACGGCTCGCGCATGAGGCCGCCCTCGAAGCCGCCGTCCACGCCGAGCTTCACGCCGCCGACGCGGAGCCACGCGTCGCCCTCGTCCATGGCGGGCCACGTCGCGAGCGCATCCTCCAGCGGCTGGGCGTCGGCGCCGCGCGGGGCGCGGAGGACGTAGTTCACCCGCAGCGTGAGCCGGCCCTGGTCCCGGAGCCGTTCGATGGCCCGGTACTGGCCGGGCGGGCCGCCCGGGTAACGGATGCTGGTCAGACCCCGGACGTTGAGCGCGGCGTACTCTTCGGCCAGCGCGTCGAGAACGGCCTCCGGGTCGGGCGGCGCGGCTTCCGGCAGCGTCACGAGATCCTTGGCGCGGTCGACGAGTTCGCCGTTCAGCCGCCCATCCGGGTAGCGACCGATCCGGCCGCCCGGCACCTCCGGCGTCGACTCGTCGATCCCCCAGCGGGCGAGCGCGGCGCTGTTCAGCACGTACTCGTGGCCGCCGCGGACGACGACGACCGGCTGTTCGGCCGCGCGGTCCAGATCGTCGCGGTACGGCAACCGGTGCTCCGCGAGTTGCCCCTCGTGCCAGTCCCAATTCGTGAGGATCAGCTCCCCGGGGCCCGTTTCCAGCGCGAAGGCGGCGATCGCGTCGATCACATCCGCGAGCGACCGGGCCCCCGTGAGGTCGACGCCGGGACCGCCCCCGATGCCGTGATAGTGGTTGTCGGTGAGCCCCGGGATCACCGTACGGCCGCCGAGATCGACGACGCGCGTGTCCGGTCCCGCGAGCGCGCGGATCTCCTCCGAGGTCCCCGCCGCGAGCACGCGACCGTCGCCGACCGCCAGCGCCTCCACGACGCCCGGCGATCCCATCGTCAGGATCTCCCCGTCGACGAGGACGAGATCCGCCATCTCGCCCGGGGGCGCGGCGCAGGCCGCGAGGTACAGCGCCGCCAGCGCGGCGGCGGGCCGCAAAGGCCTCATCTTCGTCATCACGGGGTCCCTCCCGTCTCCCGGCGCAGGAGCCTGCCCGGCCGCGCCTCCGTCAGTGCGCCGTCATCGATCACAGGCACGCCATTCACGAACACGAAATCCATCCCCTCGGCATAGCGCATCGGATCCCCGAACCGGGCCACGTCCCGCACCTCATCCGGGTCGAACAGGATGAGGTCCGCCGCCATCCCCGGCGCGATGAGGCCCCGATCCGCCAGTCCCAACCGACGGGCGGCGAGCGAGGTCATGCGCCGGACCGCGTCCTCGAGGCTGAGGATCCCGTCCTCTCTCACGTACTTGGCGATGACCCGCGGGAAGGCCCCGAACGCGCGCGGATGCGAACTCGCCGTCGTGGCCGGGTTCACCGGCGAGGCGTCCGTATCGATCATCACGAACTCGGCCCGGAGCGCCTGCCACTTCTGTTCCTCGTTCATGCTCTGCGGGTTCACGCTGACGCCTCCGGCCTGCACGAGATCGAAGAACGCGTCCCACGCGCCGGTCCCCAGGACCTCCGCCGCCTCGCCGATGGAGAGGTTGATCACGCGCGCATCCACCTCGTCCGGGGCGGAGACGATGAGGACGTTGTCCCACTCCATCCCCACGTGCCGATACCAGTTCTCCCAGTCCGATGTCGTCTCGACCTCGCGCCGCAGTTCCGCTCGCACCGCGGGGTCGGAGAGCGTCTCCAGGAACGGGGCCGTCCCCTCCGCGTAATGCCGCGGATGGAGGAACGAGCCGAGGCCGATCCCGTTGCGGATGTAGGGATAGATGTCCGCTGTCACATCGATCCCGGCCACGCGCGCCGAGTCGATGAGGGCGAGCGCCTCCGCCATCAGCGGCCAGTTCTCCCGCCCCGCCGCCTTGAGGTGGTAGATGTGGACCGGCGTGCCGGCGCGGACGCCGATCTCGATCGCCTCCCGGATCGCCTCCAGAACGGAGTGCGATTCGTTGCGCATGTGGGTGAAGTAGGTGCCGCCATACTCGCCGGCGACGCGCGTGAGTTCGACGAGTTCCTCCGTCGTCGCGTACACGGCGGGGGGGTAGATGAGCGATGTCGAGGCCCCGACGGCGCCGTCCTCCATCGCCTCCCGGACGAGAGCCTTCATCTCCTCGAGTTGCTCGGGCGTCGGCTGCACGTCCCCGTCGCCGAGGACGACGCTCCGCACCTGCGTGAGCCCGACATCGTGGACCACGTTGATGGGGATCCCGATGCGTTCGAGGTGCACGAAGTACTCCGAGTAGCGCCGCCAGCGCAGTTCCTCGCCGTCGACGATCGGACCCCGGGGCTGCGTCTCGTCGCTCTGGGGCGCCGCCGACCCGCCCTCGCCGGAGAGGTAGGTCGTGATCCCCTGCCGCAGCTTGCTCTCGGCGCTCGGAGGATCGGTGACGAGGACGAGGCTCGACTGGCCCATCATGTCGATGAAGCCGGGGCTGACCACGCGGTCGGCCGCATCGATGGTCCGCGCCGCCGCGTGGCCCGCCAGGTTCCCGACCGCCGCGATCCGGTCGCCCCGGAGGCCGACGTCGCCGCGCACCCAGGGCTTGCCGGCCCCGTCCACGATGCGCGCCCCGGTGATCAGCACGTCGAACGCCTCAGCGGGCGTCGGTCCCTTCCCCATCCCGCACCCCAGGAGGCCGACTCCCAGGATACCGACTCCCAGCAACGCGTGTACGGGGAAGCGCAACGGACAGCCGTCTCTAGGAGCCTGCGCCGCAGGAGCGCGGCGGAAGCCATCGGATGCCGCCCGCGGGGTCTCGCGAGCCGAAGTGTCGGTCGTTTTCCGGACGGGAACGCGTTGTAGGCGGGGAGACGGCCCGGCGGGCGGCGTTCGGGCGGGGCCGCGGACCTCTTTTTGTGCCCCGGGGGACGCTTGACACGGATTTTCGGCCCCTCACGCTGCCTGAAGGACGTGGAGGCGCCTCATGTTGAGCGCCAGGCACACGAGGTCCCACTCGCCGCGCACCTTCTCCAAGCCCCGGAGGCTGAACCTCCGGAACCCCATCGCCTCCTTGACCCAGCCCATGGGCGCCTCCGCGATCCACTTGCGCTTGGCGTACACCGCCCGGCCCTCCGGAGCCGCCAGCTTCTTCGCCATGCGCGCCCTCGCCGGCTGCTTCTCCGGGTCGGGCTTGCCGGCCCCCTTGCCCTCCCGGCCCAGCGCTACGTAGCCGTCGATCCCCCGCGCCTCCAGAGCCGCCAGATCCTCCTCGTTACAGTAGCCCGCGTCGGCCAGCACCTGGCCGGGCGTCTCCCCGCACCGCCCGGACACCTCGTCCACCCGTTCCACCAACTGCCCCTGGTCGCTCGCGTTGTCCGTCACCGCCGTCCCCACCACCAGTTGGCTCTCCCCGTCCACCACCGCCTGCGCGTTGTAGCACTGCTGGTAGCCTTCCGTGCTCGTCCGCATGATCCGGCTCTCCGGATCCGTGAAGTTCGTCTGATCCTTCGCCTCCGGCTCCCCGTACGCATGCTTGTACGGCGGCCCCCCCTTCGGGTTGCGGTCCCACTCCGGCTTCCGGCCCCGCGCGTCGTCCCGCTCCCGGGCCTCCGCCTCCAGGCGAGCCTTCGCCGCCCGGATCGCCGCCAGACGGTCCTCCCGGCGCTTCAACTCCTCGGGCAACTCGTCGCCCCGAACGTCCTCCCCGTGGCGCTCGTCCTCCTCCGCGTCGATCGCCTCGGCCGCCGCCAGAAGATCCGCGATCTCCGCCTCCAGGCGGGCCTCTTCCGGCCCCATCCGCCCATAGCTCATCGCCTTCCGCTTGCTCGCGTTCGCGCGAACCTTCGTCCCGTCCACCGCCACCCGGCCCAGCCCCGCCAGCCCCAGTTCCCGCGCCAGGCGCACCACCTCCGCGAACAACGCCCCGAACGCCTTCAGGTTCTTCTTCCGGAACTCGCACAACGTCCGGTGCGCCGGAAAGTTCCCCGCCGCCAGCATCCTGAGCGCCACGTCCTCCTCCAGACGCCGCGCCAGCTTCCGGGACGAGAACACCCCCGTCGCGTACCCGTACACCAACACCTTCACCATCATCCGAGGATCGTACGGGCTCCGCCGCCGCCCATCCCCTTCGTACCGCGCGTAGAACGGCGACAGGTCCGCCGCGTCCACCAGATCGCTCACATGATGCGCCAAGTGCCCCGCCGGTACCCACTCCCGAAGATCCTGCGGCAGCAGCAGCTGCTGGTCCGGATCGTACGGCCGGAACCTCGTCCTCATCCTCTCCGGATCGTACGGTAGGGACATCGTCCCCATCGCCACCTCCCCGCGCCGAACGTGAACCGGTCACAGCCCGGCATCACCATAACCATCCGGCACGCGCCGCACCATCGGCTTCTACGGCGCAGGCTCCTAGCGTTCACCGCCGCCCCGCATCGCGGAGTGCCTTCCAGCTCACACCGTCCAGCCTGCTTCCCTTGCGGAGAGCAATCAGCTCCTCGATCGCACGGTCGATTTCGCCGTCAGATCCCTTTCTCGCGGTGACGACGTCATGCTTTGCTTTCATCGGCCAATCCAGTGATGGGCGAGTTTCGAGTCTCACCAAGGATCGACCGGCCGTTGTCTGGCGGCAACCGCAGCTCCGGCCACTGTTCCGGGGACCAGATGCGGACGCGACCCGTCCCGGGGTGGTTGACGTCACGTTGACGGTCGAGCGTAAGCTGTTGAAACGGCCGGTGGGGGCGTCGCGGCTCGGCTCGGAAACGGCCCCATGGTCTTGCGCGCGCGCCGTTTTTGTGACACAAATGCGAGACTATGGCGCACAAATCGATCTTCGAGACATGTATGGCACAGAAGCCTCGTCGCGTGCCACAAGCGCCACGATGTGGCGCACTTCCGGGGTAGACGTGCTCCCCGTTCGATACGTGGAGGGCGCGTTTCCCCCCGAGGATCGGCTGGACTGGCCGAAGCTCATCCCCATGATTGGCCCCGCCTCCGCCGCCCTGGCCCGCTACGACGAGCTGCTTGCGACGATCCCGGGGCCCGATGTATTGCTGGCCCCGCTGACTACGCAGGAAGCAGTTCTCTCGTCGCGGATCGAGGGAACCCGTGCCACCATGGGCGACGTCCTCGGATTCGAGGCGGGAGAACGGACGATCTCGCCCGACCGGGAGGCGGACGTTCGGGAGATACTGAACTATCGGGCCGCGATGGCCGGCGCCATCGCGGATCTGGCGGATCTTCCTCTCTGCCAACGGGTCGTTCTGAGAGCGCACCGCGTCCTACTCTCAGGCGTCCGCGGGACCGGCAAGTCCCCCGGGGCCTATCGCCGGGTTCCGAACTGGATCGGGCCGCCCGGGTCTTCCCCGGAAAACGCTACCTATGTGCCGATAGGCGCCGACAAGCTACCAACGGCGATGGCGGCTTGGGAGCGATACATCCACGCCACCGTTCCGGACCGTCTCGTTCAGCTTGCCATCCTGCATGCCGAGTTCGAGGCGCTGCATCCGTTCCTCGATGGCAACGGTCGGCTCGGGCGGATGCTGGTCCCGCTGTTTCTTTGGCAACGTGGTCTCATCCGACAACCTGTCTTCTACATCAGCGCGTACCTCGAGGAGCGGAGGGACCAATACTACGAGAGTCTGCTCGGGGTCTCCCGCGAAGATGACTGGACCGGCTGGTGCCGGTTCTTCCTCGATGCCGTGAAGACGCAGGCGGAGGACAACCGCAGCAAAGCTGAGGCGATCTTCAAACTCTTTGAAGAAACGACCCGCTGGTTTTCCTCCGTAACCCGCTCACGAGCGGCCATCGACGCGCTCCGCTGGTTGTTCGCGAACCCCTTCTTTTCGAGTTCGGATTTCGCGCGCATGACCGGTTCATCCAGGCGAACGGCCTTGCGGTGGATCGCGATGTTACACGAGAGGGAAATCCTGAGAGAGATTGGGACGGGCGTCGGCCGCCGACCGCGGATCTTGGTGTTCCCGGCTCTGCTCAAGATCGTCGAGGGCCGAGAGTTGTGCTGAGCGGAAGGTAGAGCGCGCGGACACCGGTCTCGAGAATCGCGTATTTCTTGTCGTTCCGGAGGATGAAATGGATCGAACCGTACGAATCGCGGGCTACCTGCTGCTCATCTCAGGTCTCTCGAGCCCCTCTAGCCTCTCGGGGCAGGACGCGGATCGGTATCCCGCCCCGTTTCCCGGCGGCTATCCGACGATGAGCGGGATAGGCGGGTCCGGCAAGATGTACATGGAGAGCTACTTCCCGCCCCCGGTCACGGCATCTCCCACGTATCCGGCGTGGTCGCCTGATGGCGGCTCGATAGCCTTCGCCTACCAGGGGCGGATCTGGGCGGTCCCGGCCGACGGAGGCGTGGCCCGGCAGTTGACGTCCGGGGCCGGCTACCACTCGCAGCCGAGTTGGTCCCCCGACGGCCGCCACCTCGCTTACGCCGCTGACATCAGCCTGAACCTCGACGTCTTCCTGCTCGACCTCGAGAGCGGCGAATCCCGAAGGTTGACGGAAGATCCCGCTCTCGACATGCGACCGCGGTTCTCTCCCGATGGGTCCAGGATCCTGTTCACGACCGGACGGGACGGGACGTTCGACCTCTGGGCGTACGACCTCGAGGCGGGAGACGCGACGCCCGTCATCGCCCACCCGACGGCGAACGACATCGCCGGCGACTGGATCGGCGACACCGGCGACATCGTCTTCGTCTCCAAGCGCGGGGAGGCGGCGCTGGGATCGGGTTCCCTGTGGCGCTGGAGCGCGGCCACCGGCGAGGCGGAGCTTCTCATCCGGATCGAGACCAACTACCAGGCGTCGCCCGTCGTGGCTCCGCACGGCGGTTCGGTCGCCTACGTGACCGACGCTTCCGGGAACAACGACATCTACCAGGTGCCGACGTACCGGGCGGGCGCGTCCCAGGATCGCTCCAGCCCGGGGATCCAGCAGGTGCGGATCACCCATACGCGCACGGACGAATACTTCCCCTCGTGGTCGCCGGACGGGGAGCGCCTTGTCTACTCCCGGAACGGCGGCGTCGCGGGGGAGGAGCGGACGACCGACGGCGGCATGGGGTTCGGGCTCTACACGACGGGCCGCGGCGGCGGTGAGCCCGTCCCCGTGCGGATCGAGGACTACGCGTGGTCGGAGCGGATGGGCCGCGTCCAGGTGCGCGTGAGCGGCGCGAACGGGCGGCGGCTCCCCTCCCGCATCTACCTCCAGGCGTCGGACGGGCGCAGCTACTTCCCCGACGGGAGCTTCCCGCGCGTCCTCAGCGGGCCCGAGGACTACTACTTCCACACCGACGGCAGCTTCTCCGTCACGCTCCCGGTCGGCGAGGCGGAACTGGAGGTGTGGCGCGGCTTCGAGTACGAGCCGGTCACGCGGACGGTCGAGGTGCGCGCCGGCGAGTGGACCAACGTCGACGTCCGGCTCGAGCGCTGGATCGACATGGCCGCGGACGGCTGGTATTCGGGCGACAATCACATTCACCCGAACTACGGCGGCCACTATTTCGTCACCCCGCTGGACCTCGGAAACAAGGCCCTGGCCGAAGACCTGAACGTGGCGAACGGGATGATCGCCAACTACTGGGCGAACAGCCGGGTGGAGGACCTGGAGCACTTCCTCGGCCACCCGCACCCGCACCCGGACCCGCGCACGATCGTCTACTACAACGAGGAGTACCGGCCGAACTTCTTCGCGCACATGTCGCTGCTCAATCTCGTGCAGCTCATCACGCCCTTCTACATCGGCTACGAGGGGACGGCCTACCGCGAACTGTATCCCGACAACGCGGCGGTGCTGCGGCGCGTGCACGAGCAGGGCGGTATC
The DNA here is from genome assembly GCF_965237495.1 of Candidatus Palauibacter sp. Taxonomy (GTDB): domain Bacteria; phylum Gemmatimonadota; class Gemmatimonadetes; order Palauibacterales; family Palauibacteraceae; genus Palauibacter. The sequence continues at coordinate 2,994,551 of NZ_OZ250143.1, forward strand.
GGCGGCTACGTCCACCCGTTCGGGCTCAGCCACCGCGGGCCGGACCCGGCGCCCGGCGGGGCGCGCGAACTTCCCGTTGACGCGATCCTCGGGCTGGCCGACTTCGTGGATGTCGCCTGCATCTGGAGCGATGAACTGGGGACGGCCGCGATCTGGTATCGTCTCCTCAACACCGGGTCCCGGATCCCGGCCACGGCGGGGACGGACGTGATGAGCGACATGTGGCGACACCCGGCCGTGGGAACGACGCGCTCCTACGTCCATACGGGCGAGGCGGAACTCGACTACGACGAGTGGGCCGACGCGATGGCGGCGGGCCACGCCTTCGTGACGAGCGGACCCATCCTCACGCTCGACGTGGACGGAATGGGGATGGGGGAGGAACTTGCGGTCTCACGGGGCGAGAGCGTGACGGTCGCGGTGACGGCACGCTCGCTGTTTGCGATGGAGCGCCTCGACATCATCCGAAACGGCGAGATCATCCACACCGTGGAGGCGACGGGTGACGGCAAGTCCATCGAGGCGGAGATCGACGTGCGCATGGGCGGCAGCGGATGGATCGCGGCCCGCGTCCTCGGCCCCCCGCAGCACGGGGCGATGGACAGCTACCTGTTCGCGCACACGAACCCCGTGTTCGTGATCGCCGACGGGGAGCCGATCCGGTCGCAGGAGGACGCCGCGTTCTTCGTGCGCTGGATCGAGCGGACGCTCGAGGACCTCCACTCCATGGACCGATGGGACGACCCGGCCCACAAGGCCGAGGTCATCGCCACGTTCGAGGAGGGCATGCGCCTATACCAGGACCAGGCCGCCGGTGGCCGCTGAGAGCAGCGATCCGGCGTTGACGGAGGACTCGGCGTCGCTTCAACCCGACGCACCCGCCAGCTTCGCCAACGCCGAAGTGCCGCTCGATGCGCTTCCCGGCACCGCGACCGTCAACTGGATCCCGTTGAACCCCCGTTTCGCGAGGCGTCTCCAGGTCGGGGCCCTCATTCGAGCCGCCGTTTTCGTCGCCGGAGGCGGGGGGCTCCACGCGGCGGTACTCGTTCGCAATCCAGGCATCATCGCGGAGTCCCTGCCGTGGCTCCCAGCGTTCTTCTGGACCTTCCTGGGCGGGTTCTGTGTGTGGTCCGTCGTATGGCCGCTGATCGCGGTCCCGCGGCGGGGCTACGTCGCTCGCGAGAAGGACCTCCTCTACAAGTCGGGCGTCTTCTGGCGTTCTGTGAAGGCGTTCCCCTTTAACCGCGTGCAGCACACCAAGCTCGACAACACACCGCTGGACCGCCGGTTCGAGTTGGCGAGCCTGTCGGTCTTTCCGGCGGGGGGCGGCAGGGGTAACCGGGTCCGCGGTTTGGGACGGGAGACCGCCGAGCGGCTGCGCGTGTACATCTCGGATCGAATAGAGTCAGGGTCGGAACCGGCAGAGGAGTCCCGGCCCGTCGCGGATTCGGGCGCACACTCCGAAGCCACCGGGGGCGCCGGTCAGTGAATCCGCCGAATCCTGGCGACTGGCAGCGCTCGTCACCCTTCGCCATTCCATTCTTCGCCGGAAACCTCGTCCGGACCACGGCGCGAGTCCTGATTCAGGGAGCGCTGATCCCCCTGATCGCGCTCGCGCCCCTGCTGCGGGACAATCCGGGCAGCCTTGGCGTCTTGCTCCTCGTGTTTGCGGCGGTTCTCCTGCTGCCCCCCGTCGTGGGTGTGGTTCAGTGGGCCTGCTTCCGGTTCAGGATTGCCGAAGACAAGCTTCTCGTCCACAAGGGCGTCCTCAAGAAGACCGCGCTTGACCTGCCCTACGAGCGTGTGCAGGGCATCAACGTCAAGCGGTCCCCGGTCGACCGCCTGTTCGGACTGGTCACGGTCGCCCTGGATACTTCGGGCTCGATCCAGACCGAGGGCAAGCTGCCGTCGATCCGAACGGACGTAGCCCACCACCTGCAGCGCAGCGTGACAGCCCTTCGGCCCACACTCGAGGGCCCCGTCGCGAGCGAGGGGGCTCGGCGGCCCTGGGCACGGGCCTGTCAGTCGATGCGGCGCACCGGGGCCGCGTCCTGCTGAAGCTCGGTCCGGCCGACATGGTGCGTATCGGGCTCGCCAGCCGGAACTTCATCTTCGTGGCGGCGTTGGTTGGCTTGATTGGCGATCTGCTCCAGCCCGGTGACCTCATGGATCCTGTCCTGGAGGCGATCGAGTCCAGCGTCGACAGCGCCGCGAGTGCGTTCACCAGTCTTGGGGCACTCACCCAGGTGGGCCTCGCGGCCGCCCTGATCACCTCCATCGCGGGCGTAGCGCTCCTCCTCGTGGTTACGTCGGCGTTCCTGCGACACCACAACTTCACGCTCCGGCACGACGACGACAGGTTTCGATCGCACGCCGGCCTTCTCACGCAGCGCGAGGTCGTGGTCGAGGCCCCGAGAATCCAGCAGCTGACCCTGAGTCAGGGCCTCGTGCTGCGGTGGTTCCGACGGTACCGACTCCGCGCCCTCCCCGCCGCAGCCCTCCTCTCTCCCGAAGCGGGTCACACGGTCGGACTCGAGGTGCCGGACGTGCTGGACGTGCCGCTCCTGGGCGACCGGCTCGCCGAAGACATGCAGGCGCTGGTGTTCGCGCGGGAAGCGAGAGGGATTTCCATTCTTCCGCGCGGCAAGGGGTTCAATCGCGTATCGCCCTACTACATTCGCGCTCTCGCCCTGCGTTACTGCCTCCTCTGGGCCCCTGTCTTCGGGCTCATCCTGTTGGTCGTGTGGGCGGGGATGCCCGCCCGCGTCTCCACGGTCTTCTTCTGGTGGGCCGCATCGATCCCCGTTGCGGCGCTCGTCGCCTGGCAGCGGTGGCGGCGGCAGGGCTACGTGCACGATAGTGATGGACTGGCGAGCCGGAGCGGGTTCATCGGGAGCGAGGTGAAAGCGTTCCTCATGCGGAAGGCTCAGTCCGCGACCGTGAAGCAGTCCCCGCTGCAGCGCCGGAGGGACTTGGCCACGGTGCAGGTACAACTCGCGTGCGGGAACATCACGGTTCCGTACCTCGATCATCGCGCCGCGTGCGCGCTGCGCGATTACATCCTGTACAAGGTGGAGTCCTCACGCCGACGCTGGCACTGACGAGGCGGCGCGGGACGGCAGGTCTATCGAGGCGGAGATCGACGTGCGCATGGACGGCAGCGGCTGGATCGCGGCCCGCGTCCTCGGCCCACGCAGCACGGGGCCATGGACAGTTATCTGTTCGCACACACAAACCCGGTGTTCGTGATCGCCGACGGCGAGCCGATCCGCGAATCCCGTTGGTGCGGAGCGTCAGCATCCTGAGCCGTGATCGTTGTAGGGTAGTGGGAGGAAGAATGACCGCAGGAGCGATCTTGAGGGTGTTGGCGGCGGTCGCGTTGGCCGGGCTTCTCGCGCCGAACGCGTTACCGGCGCAGGAGCGGGAGACCGGGGAGCGGGAGTGGGCGCCGGGGCTGGTGCTGGACGAGGGGGGCGGCTGGCGCGTGCCGACCGCGGTCGAGGCGCTGCGGGCGCTACGCGGCGATTGGAGCCTGCTGGACGATCCGGACCCGGACAACTCGCCCGCCGTCGCGTTGCTCAGGGAGGAGCACGGTCCCCGCACGCAGGCGGAGCAGGAGGCGCTGGTGGACGCCCTCGTCGACCTTCTGCTGATCGACGCGGAGTACTCGTCCGACGAGTACCTGGTCCGATCCAAGGCCTACGCCACGCTGTCGACGGCGCAGCGCAACGCATCCTACCTAAGAGGCACGCCCTACCCGGAGGCGTTCGATGCGCTGGTGCGCGTGTACGAGACGCGCGCGGCCCGGGTGCTGGCCGGCGGCGGGGACGATCCGTTCCGCGAGGCTTATCGCACGGGCCCCGCGCGCGCCGCTTCCGGACTGCTGGGGGCCCTCATCCGTGTTTACTCCGCAGACCCCGAGGGGCGGGGCCGGGACTACTTGCGCGCCCTGTTCGAGGCGAGCGAGCCGCTTCCGGCCCCGGTGTGCCGCCGGGGCTCGGTCCCGTTGATCATGGGCCCGAATGGGGAGATCACGGCTAGCTCCAGGGAGCAGTACGAGGCGTGGCTCGCACTGCCGGAGTGCCCGAAACCGTACAACCCGTCGGTGTGGTGCGAGGCGGGGCGGCTCCTCATGTACGAGCCCGGAGCGACCCGCCCCCACAGGCCCGACGACATCGCCGATCCGCCCGCTCCCGAGGTGTTCGAGGAGCTCTGTTATCCCGCGATCATGTGAACGCCGGGTATCGGGACCGTGGCGATGTGGCGAGGATCAAGGGGAGGCACGCTACCGTCCAGGCGACGGAGCCCGGGAAGCGGCCCGGTCATCGACCCGTGAAGTTCGGTTCCCGTTTCTGGGTGAAGGCTCGGGGGCCTTCGGCGTGGTCCTCTGAGAGGAGCATGCGCTCGTAGGCCGGAAAGCGGCCTTCCCGAAGGACACGGAAGGCGTCGCGGACGGACATGCCCTCGATCCCCAGCACGACCTCCTTGATCGCGCGGAGTGAGAGCGGCGCGCTTCGCGCCAGATCGTCGGCGACTTCACGGGCCTTCGGCAGCACCTGGTCCGGGGCGACAACCCAGTTCACGAGCCCCCATTCGTGCGCCTCGGCGGCCTCCATGCGGCGGCCGGTGAGGAGCAGTTCCATCGCGACGTTCGGGGGGAGCTTGCGGGGCAGGCGTTGCACCGCCCCGGCGTCGGCCATGTTCCCGAGACGGGCCTCGGGGAACCAGAACTCGGCCTTCTCGCTGGCCACGACGAGGTCCGCAGCGAGCATCAGTTCACACCCGCCCCCCACCGCCAGGCCGTTCACCGCGGCGATCACGGGTTTCGTGAGGTCCCACAGTTCCGTGATCCCGCCGAAGCCGCCCGCGCCGTAGTCCATCCGCTCGTGTTCGCCCCCGGCCGCGGCCTTTAGGTCCCAGCCGGCCGAGAAGATGCGCTCGCCGCCCCCGGTGAGGATCGCCACCCAGAGATCGTCGTCGTCCCGAAAGTCGCAGAACACTTCCCCCATGCGGACGCTCGTCGCCACGTCGATCGCGTTCGCCGGCGGCCGGTCGAGGATTACCTCGAGGACGCGGCCTCGGCGTTCGGTCTTCACGGGGTCGGACATGTTCAGCGACTCCTTTCGCGGAAGCTGCGGAGGAGGGTCAGATTCCGGATGTCGGCGTCGGCGCCGTCGTCCCCCTTGGGGGTCTCGAGGATCTTGGGGACGTGACGCAGGCGAGGGTCGAGTATGAGCCGCCGGAACGGGGCCTCGCCGAGGGTTCCCTGCCCGATCTCCTCGTGCCGGTCCTTCCGCGAGGCGAAGGGGTGCTTCGAATCGTTCATGTGGATGAGGCCGAGCAGGTCCAGTCCCAGGACCGCGTCGAAGGCCTCCCACACCCCGTCGTAGTCGTCCACAAGATCGTAGCCGGCGGAGTACCCGTGGCAGGTGTCGAAGCAGATGCCCACGCGGTCGCGCTGGGAGACAGGGATCTGATCGATGATGCTGCGGAGGTTCTCGAAGCTCGCCCCGACGGTCGTCCCCGCGCCGGCCGTCAGCTCCAGGAGCACGCGCGTGGGGCCGTCGACGGCTTCGAGCGATTCGGTCACGCCGCGCGCGTTGCGCGAAAGTCCTTCCTCGATATCGCCGTCCGTGGCATTGCCGGGATGCGTGACCAGGAAATCGAGGTCCAGGGTCACGCAGCGCTGAAGTTCGCCCTGAAAGCAGCGTTGCGACATCCGCCACAACCTGCGGTCGGGAGACGAAAGGTTGATGAGATAGGAGTCGTGGGCTCCGGCGACCGCGATGCCGTGCTCGGCGCGCGCTTCGCTGAACTCCGCTTGGGTTTCGTCGTCGATCTTCGGCTCGGCCCAGCGGTTGGGCTGCTTCGTGAACAGCTGCAAGTTCGCGGCACCGATCTCCGCCGCCCGCCCGGGAGCGTTCTGCACCCCGCCCGCCGCCGAGACGTGGGCGCCGAGTTCGTCCCGGCGGGCGTCGGGGCTCACGCCTTACGCGGCGGTTGCGAAGGCCGGAGTTCGATGCGGCTCACATGGGCTTCCGGCGGATAGGAGAGGATCTGCATGACGGCCGCCGCGCAGTCGTCCACGTGCAGCCGCCAGGTCCGCTCCGGCACCTGCTCCCGGCCGTCGAAGTACGTGTCCACGCTCCCCGGCATCACGACGCTGACGCGCACGCCGTCGTGACGCACGTCGAGCATCATCGCCTCGGTGAGTCCGAGGAGCCCGTACTTGCTCGCGTTGTACCCGGTTCCTCTGTGAAACGGATGGCGGCTGGCCAGAGACGCGATGTTCACTATGAACCCGTCACCGCTCGCGACGAGGTGGGGGAGCACCGCCTTCGAGCAGTAGAAGACGCCGCCCAGGTTCACGTCGATCTGGAGCTGCCACTCCTCGACGGTCATCTCCGCCAGCGGCTTGAAGACGCCGAGGCCGGCGTTATTCACGAGGATGTCGAGCTGTCCGAAGTGGGCCACGGTCCGCTCGACCATGCCCGCGCAGGCCCCCGCGTCCGCCACGTCGCACGCGATCCCCAGCGCCCGGTCGCCGAGGTCGGCCGCGACCGCCTGAACCTCGGATTCGGTCCTCGCGCAGAGGGCGACGGACCCACCCGCCTCGAGCAGATGCTCCGCGATCGAGCGGCCGATCCCCTTCGTCCCGCCCGTCACCAGCGCGACCCGGTCTGTCAGATCGAGTACGGGCATCACAGAGGGAGCCAGTAGGCGATCTTGAGCAGGAAGACGTGCTGGCCACCCGTGCGCAGGCTGTCGACGAGACGGCCCGGATCGACGAGTTCGCCGGAGGTGCGCATGTCGGAGCGGTCCTGCTGCCACACCAGGAAGAGCGTGCTCCCCGGCTGCAGTTCCCAGCGCAGGACCACGTTGCTGCGGAGGGAAAGGACGTTGAAGTCACTGGCCGGGAGCGCGAACGCGCCGCCGCCCTCGGTCACGGTCCAGGAGCCGTCGGCGGCCCGGTCGATCGTCGACCCCCGCTCGCCGTACACGAGCAGGGCGCGGCTGCCGGGCGCGAGGAGTTCGCCGAGCCCGTAGCGCTGGCCGCTGGCCGCGAAGGGTTCGAAGTACGCCTCGAGCGTGAGGTCGGGCGTGAACGCGTAGCCGCCCCGGAACCGCACCGCGACGGTGCTGCGCTCAATGGCGGAGAAGACGTAACGCCGACCGAACGTCTCCAAGCGCCCTCCATCCAGCGTCGTGAGGTACTGCCGCGACTCGACTTCGCGCCGATAGGAGGGCTGGATCTCAAGCTGTAACGCCGGCCCCGGGCGCAGAGTGAGCGAGCCCCCCACGTCGTACGCCCAGCCCCCGACCTCGTCCTGCCCGTAGCCTCCGGTGAGACTGAAGCCCGTCCGGAACGAACGGTCGTTCGCGATCCTGAGGCCGCCGCGCCACCGCGCCAGCGTCTCCATGAGGGGGCCGCCGCGCGTGAGATGATCGCTCAGCGCGCGGGGCTGGTATTCGTAGTCGAGCGTCGTGCGCAGGTAGTTGTGCCAGGTAGCCGTGGCCTCGGCCCCCAGAATCGTCTCGGTGCGGACGCGGTTGAAGTTCCAGGCGCTCGAAGACGTGAGGCCGAGCTGCCAGGACCGCGCGAAGGCGGTCGGCAGCGTCTCGCGAAGCGCGACATCCGCCTCGGCCGTGAGCCGGTCCGCGTTGAACATCTGGCCCACATCGTTGATCTCGAAGCCCGGCGATATGGCCTCGCCCCGCACGCGCCACAGCCAGCGCCGGCCGCCGGTCTTCTCCATCGCGAGCGCGGCGGTGTAGCCGGAGAGGGACGTGCGCGACGGATCGAGTCGAGCGGTCTGCGCGTCCGGGCGCTGGAAGAAGCGGGCGCTGGAGCGCTGCACCCTGAGGATCGCCGCCGGGTCGCCGCTGATGCTCGAAAAGCCTGCGTGGCCGGTGAGCTCGTACTCGCCGCCGCCGAACCGCAGGTTCCAGTCTCCACCCCCCGAGAACGCGCGCCAGACGAGCAGTTCCGAGAGCCCGGGCTGGGCCTCGCGGCTGAGCGCCGTCCCCGTCAGCCCGACCGTCGAGCCGCTCTCGCCGAGCTCCTGCTCGAGCCGGGCCACGGCGAACGCGCTCAGCGGCTCGACCGGCACGAGCGCCTCACCCGGGACCGGCGCCGCGCCGGGGAGCGGTCCCTCGCCTGCGGAGAAATCGAACGTCCGGGCCTCTTCCCGCCCCGTGACGGCGAACAGCGCGCCCACCGCGGTCCCGCCGGGCATCCGTCCCGTCACCTTCGCGGCCCCGAGGATCGTCGTCTGGTCCGGCATCTCGACGCTGTCGGCCCGCACCCGCCCGTGTGGCGGGGCGCCGATCCGGCGCGAGTAGAAGTAGCGCGGGCCCAGCCCCTCCATGAGCTGCCGGCCCTCGGTGAAGAACGGCCGCCGCTCCTCGAAGACTTCCTCGAAGGCGGTCAGGTTCACGACGGCGGGATCGGCCTCGACCTGTCCGAAGTCGGGGTTCACGGCCGCGTCGAGCGTCAAGCTCGAACCCAGACCGAGCTTGAGGTCGGCCCCCACGCGCGCCTCGCTGTGCGTAACCAGCCCGCTCGAAGGACCTCCCGTCGGCGTGCGCATGTCTCCGGCGATGTAGGGCAGGAACTCCGGCCCCCGGCGCCCGCGCAGCCCCTGGAGCCCGGTGAGATCACCCAGCCTCGAGGCCCAGCCCGGCTCGCTCCGCACCACCAGTTCCCACAGGAGGTTCTCCTGAATGTCGGGCATGTAGCGGTTGATGTTGACGCCCCACGCCGGCTCGTCACCGTTGAAGCGAAGTTGGGAGAACGGCATCCGCATCTCGGCCGTCCACCCGAGGGAGTCCCTCTGCACCCGGGCAGACCACACCGGATCCCACGTGTAGTCGCGGTTGGAGACGTCGTCCTCCGGGTGATACCAGTCGGTTCGGGTGCCCGCCGCGTTCACTCCGAAGGAGACCGCGGTGCGCCGGTTCAGGTAGGGATCGAGCGACACCAGGAGCCGCTCGGAACCGGTGTTCTGGTCGCGCCGCGTGCGGTAGGCCTGGAGGCTCTCGGGGTCGTCGGTGTACATGCGCCCGCCGATCCAGAGCGCATCGTCGTCAAAGACGAACGCGACCTCGGTCCGCCGGGTGGCCGGCCGGCCCTCGTCCGGTTCCCGCTGCCAGAAGGTGGTCGCGAACTCTGCCTCTGCCCAGACCGCGTCGTCCAGACGGCCGTCCAGGCGCAGCGTCCCGCCCGCATCGCGGATGGCCCTGAGCTCCTGCCGGTCGTCGACGCCCGCTCCCTGCCCCTCAAGGCTGCCCGGAGACTCGACCGCCGTCACGAGGGCAGCGGCGAGAGCCGCCGCGCGGAGTCCGCGCGTAGAGCTTCGCTTCCCAATGGATCTCATCAGGGAATAATGAAGATGTCCTTCGGGATGAACCCGGTCACGACCTGCGTGAGGTCGACGACCTCGCTCACCCGAAAGTCCACGGCGATGCTGGCGAGGGAAAGCGCCTTGTCGGGGGTCAACCCCTTCTCCTCGACGAGGAACTCCACGACGAGGCGCGTCGCCTCGCGCGCGGCGCGGTCGAGGTCGAGATCGATGCCCATGATCAGGTAGTGCGTCGCGGTCTCCGCGCGGGGGGCGGGAATCGTCTTCCCCTTGTGGACGACGAAGCGAAACACGCCGCTCAGCGACTGCTCGATCGCGGTGCCGCTCACTTCACCATCGCCCTGCGCCCCGTGCGGATCACCGGTGTAGAAGAGGGCGCCCGGCTGGAAGACGGGGAGATAGACGGTCGTCCCCGCCGTGAGGTCCTTCACGTCGAGGTTGCCGCCGAAGGCGCCCGGCGGGCGGGATCCCTGGACGCCGGGCACCGTCACCCCCGGCTCGCCCACGACGGGGTCGGGAGCCACGGCGAGGATCCCCATGAACGGCGCCAGCGGCACCTGAATGTCGGGGGAGAAGAAGGCGACCTCCCGGCCCTCCACCTCCCCGGTCCGGATCAGGTGTCGGCCGGACGGGATATCCAGCGGCTCGTCGCCGGGGCCCGCGCCGGGATAGCTCGGCGAGAAGACACCGCCCCGGCCGCTGGTGGAGTTCACGCCCCACGGCACCCGCGTCTCGATGTCGAGGATCCTGATCTCCAGCATGTCGCCGGGCTCGGCCCCCTCGATATGGATCGGGCCGGTGATCACATGTCCGCTTCGGCCCTCGCGGGGACGACCTTCGCGCGAGGCCCAGAAGTCGATGACGTCGTCGAGGATCTCTTCCCGCGGCACCCCGAGTCCGGTGAGAAAGTCGATGGGGTCTTCGTTCTGCGTAGCTCCGACGTGGGTGAGCGTGTGGATCCGGACGGTCTCCCCGGACGCGATCCGGAGCACGGGCTCCTTGTCGAGCGGATACCAGCCCCAGTTGAGCGTCGCCGGCCGTGACGGGAGCAAATGGTCCGCTTCCAGTCCCTGGCCCCCAGCCATGTCCGAGCCCGCGGAGACCGGATCCTCGTCCGGCGGCGCCCCGCATCCCGGCGCCAGCGCCATGAGCGCCAAACAACCCGCGATCGTCCGGTTCATCCGACTCGACATTGGACCTCCTCGCCAACGGGGAGTGAGGGGTTACACTGGAGACGCCGCAGTCCAGGGGCAACGATGGATGACATCCGGCGGGAGACGAGCATGCGGAAAGCGACCGGGCACACGGGAATGACGAGAACTTGCGGGTTCAGCGCGGTGCCGGGGCGGGGGTCCACCGCGGCGTGCGGAATCGCGGGAGCCGCCTGGGTCCTCCTGTCCGCGTGTTCAGGCCCCGGCGCTGGCGGGGACGCCGCGGCCGGCGCATCGCCCGACGGGGGCGCTCCTTCGTTCGCGGTCGATCCCGGCTGGCCGCGCGAGATGCCCGACCTCTGGATCATGGGATCCGTCACGGGCGTCTTCGTGGACCCGCGCGATCACGTGTGGGTCACGCACTTGCCCGAGACACTGACACCGGAAGAGATCTCCGCGGTCCAGGACCCGGCGATCGGGACCTGCTGCGTGCCGGCCCCCGTGGTCGTCGAGTTCGATCCCGAGGGCAACGTGGTTCAGGGCTGGGGCGACCCCGCCACGCAGGACGTGTCCGAGTTCCCGCGAAACGCGCACGGCATCTTCGTCGGCCATAGCGACTACGTGTGGGTGGGCACGTACCGGCACCATCGCGTGATGAAGTTCACGCGATCCGGCGACCTCGTCATGACGATCGGCCGCTACGACGAGAACGGGGGCAGCGACGACACGGAACTTCTGGGCGGCCCCGCCGGAATCTGGGTCGACCCGGAGGACAACGAGGTCTTCATCGCGGACGGATACCGAAACCGCCGCGTCGTCGTCTTCGATGGCGAGACGGGAGCCTATCTGCGCCACTGGGGCGCCTACGGCGAGCCGCCGGACGACGAGTACCAATACGACTACGCCAACCTCGACCCGGACCGCTCGCCGCCACGCCAGTTCTCTACCGTCCACGGTCTCGCCGGATCGAACGACGGCCTCATCTACGTCGCCGACCGCCGCGGGAACCGGATTCATGTGTTCGACCAGAGCGGCGCGTTCCAGGCCGAGAAGATCGTGGCCCCGGGAACCCTGGCCTCGGGCTCCGCTTTCGTGATCGCGTTCTCACCCGACGCGGAGCAGCGCTGGCTTTACCTGGCCGACGGCACCAACCACAAGGTGTGGATCCTGCGCCGCACCGACCTCGAGATCGTGGGCGAGTTCGGCCGCGGCGGGCGCCAGCTTGGCCAGTTCCTGCGCCCGCACGGGATGAGCGTCGACTCCCGCGGCAACATCTACGTGGGCGAAGCCTCCACCGGGCGGCGGGTGCAGCGTTTCATCGCCCGCTGATGCCGTTGGGGACCCATGGTGTCCCTTAGCGGATCCGCAAGGTTGTGCCGCGAGGATACGTGTGCGCTTGGGGCCGTGGCGCCGCTTCCTCGTCGAACAAGCCGGGCAATGTTGCTTGCGGCGGCGGCTTACTGAGGTGGTCCCAGTTTTTTGGACAGGTCGTTAAGGTGGATTCCAGGACGGAACAGGAGGCACCGAGATGGCCAGAAGGAGACGGCGGTTCACGACGGAGTTCAAGGCGCGCGTGGCGCTGGAGGCGCTGCGGGAGCACGACAGCGTACGGGCGATCGCCGCGCGGCACGAGCTTCATCCGAACCAGGTGACCACATGGAAGCGGCAGCTGCTCGAAGGGCTGCCGGAGGTGTTCGCCGGGGGCGCGGGCCGCAAGCTCGCCAAGGAGCACGAGGCGAGGGTCCGGGAACTGCACGCGAAGATCGGGGAGCTCACGGTCGAGCGGGATTTTTTTCGGCGCGGGCTCAAGCGCTGAGCCGGGCGGAGCGGGTGCGGATGATCGAGCGGGACGGGCCTCTGAGTCTTTCAAGGCAGTGTGCGCTGCTGGGCGTGAGCCGGTCGTCGCGGTACTACCGGCCGAAGGGGGAGAGCGCCGAGGACCTGGCGCTCATGCGGCGCATGGACGAACTGCACATGGCGTATCCGTTCCACGGGAGTCGGCAGCTGGTGCGGCATCTCCGCCGCGAGGGCGTTGCCGCGGGCCGGCACCGGATCCGGCGGCTCATGCGCCTGATGGGGATGGAGGCGACCTACCGGCGGCCGCGCACGAGCGTGGCGAGTCCGGAGCACCGGGTCTTCCCCTATCTGCTGCGCGGCCTCGCGATCTCTCGCGCGGACCACGTGTGGTGTGCGGACATCACCTATGTCCCCGTGACGCAAGGCTTTTTCTACCTGATGGCCGTGATGGACTGGGCGACCCGGCACGTGCTCGCGTGGCGGCTGTCGAACACGATGGACGCGTCGTTCTGCGTGGAAGCCATGGACGACGCCCTGGGCTGGACGGCTCCGGAGATCCTGAACACGGACAGTGAGTGTTTAAGAGCCGGTTCCCTTCGGGTGGTCTGACTCAAACACTGATAGACGCTTCTGGAGGTCTATGCAGGGACGGCCGGGGCCGATTCCTCGACAACATCTTCATCGAGCGGCTGTGGCGGTCGCTGAAGTACGAGGCCGTGTATCTCCACGAGCTTCGCGACGGCTTGGACGCCGAACGTATCATCGGCTCGTGGATCGACTTCTACAACGAGGTGCGCCCGCATTCGTCCCTTGACGGGCGGACGCCGGGCGATGCCTACCGCAACGGCACGGGGGCAGTGTGAACGCTGGATCTCCGTACATGCCGAGGCACGTCCTCGTCAAGCAGCGGGACGGAAGAGAAGCGGGCGTTCCTCCCATCCTGCACGCCTCTCTCCGTCCGCTGCCAAGCCCCGCTCGCCGGTCGGGTTCCCCTCCCGGCGAGCGGGGCCCATTTTGGAACCTGTCCTCGCCCGGCCGGGGGAGGATCGCCGGGTGGAAGACCCACCCCGCGAGAACACACAGCAAATGCTCCCGAGGGCTCTCACAACCACTCGGAATCCACCTTAACTTTGCCCTCGGACTGTCCAACGAAGTAGGACCACCTCAGACACCTCCACCCGCACGTCGCCGAAATCTCGACCGACGGCGACTTCAAAAGCAGTACCGAGATCCGGGGGAAGGTTGTAAAACCAGCGATAGCCCTCCGGCATGCCGCTGCAACGAAAATTCGGGTAACAGATATTGTCCCGGTTATGGCCCGCCTGCTTCATCACGGGATTCCAGTTCGTCCCGCCGCTCGCGCTCACGTACCACCCGTAAGACCCCGGCTGTTGACCCGCACCTTGTTCCGCTCGGCCGAGCAGGGTGCAGATCGCAAGCGTGGCTCCGAAGGCGTGTAACTGCCAGGACAAAGGCATTTGAGTCACCTCCAGTTGAGTCCGATGGCCTTCATTTGAGGATACCGCCTCCCAAGGACCCCGATCAACGGATCCCACACTATCGAGCCGGTAACGGGAGATTCCAATCGCCCCACGCGGGGGTAGCCCAGGAAATGGCCCGCCTCCGCGTGGCAGATTCATGGGGACGAGCACATGGCTCATCCCCACCACGGCGGCTGCCCTGGCAAGGCCGAGCTGGTCTTGGCTCCTCCCGTAGCAACGGGGAGCCAAAGCTTCCGCCGTGAAGCGGTGGAGTAGAAGGCGGCCTCATTCTGCCTTGTCACGGCTTCGCTTGAAGTCCATCGGAGACTGATAGTCGATTGGAGCTGGCGCGAGTGGCAAGTCCAAGAGGGCCGTGGCGCAATCGGCGGAGGCGCGTAGCACCTTCTGGGCTTGATCCAGTTTCGTGGACGGTTTAACTCGGCTGCCAGCCGAGCCGAGCGTCGAGTGTCGGCACTGCTGTCTTAATCGCCATCGTCGGCTCAGGTTCGACGAACGTGCGCATTTGACGATCCCCGGGCCGCCGAGCTCGCCAGCTAAGTAGGCTGCCCAGTCCGCTGGTGAATCTGTCCTGAGTTACTTAAATAATTGAAGTTATATTATATATCCAAGGTATTAGTCACCCTTTCGATCACCCTTTGCGAAAGGGGACCCGGAATCCTTGCCGCAGCGTTTGGCCGCCACCATCCTCAATCCTCTGGAGGCCGACGTGCCCCACGCCCCAAGGGGCCGTCGCTGACCCGAAGCGACGTGGAACAGAAACGACACGAGCATCTGGCGCCTTCGCTAGGGGTCGAGAATACCCTTACGGCTTCGACTACGACACGGTGAGGGGTGGAGTCGTTCTCTCGCCCTCCCCTTTGCCCTGAATCCTTGGACCACTACCGATTCCACTCGGACCCCGCACCCAGCGCGTCGGGCTGAAAGGTGCCCTTCCGGCTCGCCACACACGACCCGGAAACGCGCGGAGACGACCACCGCAGGCCCATGTGAGCGAGCAGACGGCAGCCGCTCGATCCGACGGCCCGGGATCCGTCAGAAGTAGTACTTCAGGCCGACCCGTTACCGCCAGGTAGCTGATGCCCTCGAATCGCTGCGTGGTGTCGAATGGGGTGACGCCGTCCGCCTGCACGGGCGCATGGCTGCGGATAAGATCCCAGGTCGCCTCGTCGGTGATATGGCCGAATTGGGCCCAGCGCCCCGTCACGCCGACCGAGGTGTGCTCGGTCAGCGCGTAGTCGGCGCCGGCGAGCACCTGGAACCCAAACGCTTCTTGACGCACCGTCGTATCGAGGGAGCTGAGGGTGCCCGCCGCGGCGCGCTTGGCGGCGTCCGGCCAGTCCGGCTCAAAGTCGATGCGCAGGTACTCGACGTCCGGCTTCCGGATGAACTGGTTGGCATAGTTCAGGGTGGTGATGGCCACGCCGAGGCCGCCGCCGACGTACGGCGTCCAGGGCGACTCGTTCGGAAAGTCGTAGTACGCGTTGGCGAAGATCTGGTGGGCGGCGTAGTCACGGATCCACTCGCGCGGCGGCTGATCGTCGCTCCACTCGGTGTCCTTGCCCTGGAGCACCACGTCCGTGGTGGCCCCGACCGCCGCGGTGGCGGGCCCCTGGGACCGGGTGAGATACTCCACCTCGACGCGCACCCGGTCGGCCCGGTAGCCGAACAGGAGGCCGCTCACGACCCCGCCCCCCGGGTTGAACGCGTTGTTCAGGATGGCCGTCGGCGTGCTGGCGCGGCACGCCTCGTCGCTGGCCGGCGGGCTGGTCGATGCCGGATAGAGGAGCCGGTCGCACCGCGTCGGGTGGTTGACCCCGGTGACGACCGAGGTGAGGGTGGACGCGTTCGCCCTCCCCACCTGGAGGCCGACATAGAAGCCGTCCTGGTCGGTCTGGCCGCGCGCGGGCGAGCACCCAGGAGCCAGCGAGGAGTTTACGCCTGGTGTCGCGCTTCCGTTCCCTGGTTGATTCAATATGCCAGCCCTCCTCCTGTTACCTCACAGATTATTCTTCAACCCGGATCCTGCGATCGTGGGCGCGGGGCTCGTCCGGGAGGGCGGCCGTAGCCGGGCCGTGGAGGCCTTGACGATAGTGAGATCATAGTTTCGGACTATGGAAAAGCACCGCCCGGGGCCCTACGTTCAGAGGGACTGAACAAGAGTTCACCCCGGAACGGAGGACACCCGAATGGTGCGTGGAAACGACTATACCGGACCGCGCCCGCACGTGCAAGGATCGGCGGCCGCGCTGAGGGTCCGCGGGGGCGGCGGGCGGATCACCGACGCGGGCGGCCTCGTCGTGGTTCGGAAGCTGTGGGACGCGCTGGGGCTGGGCGGCTGGATCGACCGGCGGAGCGGGAACGTCCCCGGCCGCTACCGGCCATCGCTCATGGTCGAGTCGTGGGTGGTGCTGCTCCTGTACGGCGGCGGGGTGATGGACGACCCGCCGCTTCTGGAGCGGCGGGGCGTGCGCCGCATCTTCGGCTGGGCGCGGGTGCCGCACCCGGCCACGTTCGGGCGCTGGTTGCGGGGTTCGGCGGCCGTGCTGTCGCCGCTTCTGGACGAGCTGTTGTGGCGGATGGTGCGGCGGCGCTGGGAGCTGGCCGGCGGGGCGCCCCGGTCGGCGACGATCGTCATGGATTCGACCGTCGTGGTGCGCTACGGACTGAAGCAGGCGGGGGCGGAGCGGGGCTACAACCCGAAGAAGCCGGGCCGTCCCTCGCACCACCCCCTTCTGGCCTACGTCCTGGAGACGGGCGACTGCCTCGGGGTGCGCTGGCGGCCGGGGGGCGCGCACACGGCCCGGGGGGCGGAGGCGTGGCTGGCCGGGCTGGTGGCCCGCCTGAGGGGGGCGGGGGTGCGGCGGATCACCGTGCGGCTGGACAAGGGGTTCTTCTCCAAGTCCATCGCGCGGCGCATGGAGGAGCTCGGCGTGTCCTATCTGCTCAAGGTGCCGCGGCACGCCTGGCTCGACGGCTTCCGGGGCGCCTGGGAGACCGCCGCCCGGGACGAGGCCGGGGACCGGGAGCTGAGGACGGCCTCCGGCGAGCTGTGGGGGACCAGGCTTCTCTCGGTCGAGAGGCGGAGACGGGTCGGGCCGGACGAGGGAGAACTCGATCTCGCGGCGTGGGAGACCACGATGAGCGCCGACGTTCTGACCAACATCGGGAGCATCGGCCCCGTCGAGGCGTGGCGCGCCTACAACGCGGGCGCGGTCGTCGAGCAGCGGATCGAGGAGTTGGGCCAGCTCTCGGCCGGCCGCACCGCGGTGGACGACCTCGGCGGCAACGCCCTGCCGTGGAGCCTCGCCGTGCTCGCCCACCAACTCCTCCACATCCCGCGCGCGAACTTCCTCGGCGGCCGCTGGCGCGCCGTGCAGCCGCGCGGCATCCGGCTGCGCCTGCTGCGCGCCCCCGCCAGGATAACCTCCCACGCCCGCCGAACCTCGCTCGGGTTCGCGCGCGCCGACCCGGCCCTCGGCCTCCCGCGGCGGGCGCTCCGAACCATCGCCACGGGGCTCGCGCCGCCCGCACCCGCCTGACCGGTCCCGGCCCCGGCCTTCCGAAGCCGCCGCGCGGCGGCGCCCACTCCCCGTGTCTCCGCGAGCCGTTCGGGACCCCTCCCGAGCCCCGCCGGCCCTCCGCCGCGGCCCGGTCCGGCCCCGAAAACGCCACCGCCCGCGCCAAGTCGCCACAACCGCCGGTCATAATCGCCCTCAGGCCGCCCGACTATGCGCCAACGCAGGATCCGGGTTCAACTTATAACTAATCGCATGCGCTGCCACCACACCCCCTTTCTTTGCCTCCCGATGATACCCTCTCCGCCACATCCCACAGTTGGGGAGGCATCGTCGTGAACCCAGAGGCGACCGTCCGCCCATGGCGTCCAGAACCCTGCCCAGGGCGCGCCAGGTTACGGTAGCGAAGGCGAACTGGTCCGGTCCGGCTGCCCGCCGTGGTACTTCCTCGGGTAGCACTATGGACGCAGCTTCTTCCGCTTCGGAGGACCGCGGGCTCACTGCTGCCGTGGGGCAAGCAGCATGCGCTGATCGTGGCGCTGGGCTACTCGCGGCGGATGTGGCAACACGCTCGACGAGCGCCCGGCGATGCCGGTTGGGATACGGCGCCTGAAGTGTCGCGCACCGATGTCGGCGGCGTGCCGTCGGAGTTCCGGTTCGACCAGATGCAGGCCATCATCACCGGCGACTGGCGCGACGAGGGCGGACGACTGCTCGAGAACCTGGAGTTCCTTGCGTCTCCGCCGCTCACGCTTCTGGCCGGGCGTGCCGCCCGTACCGGGCCCAGACGAAGGACAGGGTCGAGCGGCCCGTCCGCGGATGCCCGCCATTTGACGCCATTATCCCGCTATTTCAGTCCGGCAGAACCAGATATGGCCCAACGGCAAGAACGGCAGATCGTGCAGTCCCAGTTGAACTTAGACGATTTCTTGCCGTGATTCAGGCTTCACGTGCTCTGCCCACGCAATGTTGAACATTGCGATCTGGCGAGGGGATGCTGCGCCCCCCTTCGAACCCCCGGCTTCCCGCGCTCATGACTGAGCGCCGAACCGTCATGGTCGCTGCTCGCCATCGCCCGCTTCGACGGAGACGGCGGCGATGCACATTAAGTGCTTGCCGCGCGGCAGGGGCTCGGCCCGGACGGCGGTCGACTATCTCGTCGGCGAGCGGGACGCCGAGGGGCACAGGCGCGAGGGCGTTGAAGTCCTCCGCGGGAACCCGGACATGGTGGCCGCCGTCGCCGACTGGCTGGAGTTCGAGCGCAAGTACACGTCCGTCGTGATCGCGTGGGCGCCGGACGACCGGCCGACCGACGCGCAGATCGAAGCCGTCCTCGGCGAGTTCGAGAAGACGGCGTGGGCGGGATTGGAGCCGGACCGCTACTCGTGGACGGCGGTCCTGCACCGCGAGCGCGGCGGCGGCGTCCACGCGCACGTCCTCGCCGCGCAGTGCGACCTGGAGACGGGCCCGTAGCCTGAACATCGCGCCGCCCGGCTGGCAGAGGACGTTCGACCCGCTGCGCGACGCCTTCAACCACGAGCACGGCTGGAGCCGCCCGGACGACCCGGCGCGGGCCAGGGTGCAGCGGCCGGGCCATCGCGCCTACATCGAGGCGTCAAAGCTGCGGGCCGGACTCGAGCACCGAGCCGACCCGCGCGAACTGATCCGCGACTACCTGGTGCAGCGCGTCGAGCACGGCGCGGTGCAGAGCCGCGCGGACGTGGTCTCCGCCCTGGAGGACATCGGCTTGGAGGTGCCGCGCCAGGGCAAGAACTACGTGACCGCCTGCGACCCGGACACCGGAAAGCGGTGGCGGCTGAGAGGAGCGCTGTACGAGCATGACTTCCAGCCCGAACGACTTGACTTCCCGGCTGCGACATCGGCTGGAGGCCGACCGCCAGCAGATCGAAGAGACGGCCGCGCGTGCGCGGTGCCCTTCGTAGGTTTCTTGAACAGATGCACGTACCGCGCCGTCCGCCCCTTCGTGTGCCAGAGGGGGGTCAGGATCTCCAGCACATCGGCGCTCGTCACCTCGGAGACCGGCACGCCCCCGATGCGCGGGAAGGCGTGGAGTTCCAGACTACGAAACCAGTGCCTCGGGTGCGTCGAACTGCGCCACCCGGCCCGCTTCTGCTCCGCCACCCGCTGAGCGGCTTCGGCGAACGTGGGTATGCCAACGGAACGCCGTTTCTCGGCCAGCGGGTCGCCGCCCGCGCGGGCGAGCTTGCGGTTGGCCAGCGCCTGCTCGCGGGCCTCGGCGAGCGAGACCAGGGCGACGCTGCCGAGTCCGAGCTCGGGCTTGCGGCCCCGGATCACGAGCCGCTGAATCCAGCTTCGCGTTCCGGTGCGCTGCACGTAGAGGTACAAGCCGTTGCCGTCGCAATGTCCGCCGGGCGGCGCCGAGCGCACGAAGGCGGCCGAGAGCGCCTTGTGTGGATGGCGGCCCTTGGGCTTAGTTTTTCGGCGCACGGCGGGTGGAGTGGTCACATTATCCATTCCCCAATCGTAGCAGTGGATTACAAGAGGCGGGGCCGGCGGGTCGAGATGCGGGATATCCTCCGTAACGCGTTGCAATTAAAGGATGTTATGAACCTATGTGGAACTCCATGAACAACGGTGGATCCCATATGTCTGTTTAGACTCCCGCAGTCGACATTACCGCTGTTTCTCAAGCACGAATCAACAATCAACCGCGGTTCCCTTCGCCCCACGCGGAGGTGAGCGGCTCCCCGTCGATGAACCGGCCCGGCCGGAAGGGTGAAAGGTCGATCTCCGGCGTCTCGCCGCAGATGACATCGGCCAGCGCTTCGCCGATTGGCGGTCCCAGCTTGAATCCGTGGCCGCTGCCGCCAAGAAAGGCGTAGTAGCCCTCGATGCCCGGCTCCGGGCCCACGATGGGGTGCCAGTCGTCCGTGATCGTGTAGATCGAGGCGTAGCCTCCGAGGTGTCGCGCGTTCGCCAGCGCGGGAATCCGCTCGAACAGCGGGCGCTCGATGCGCTCGCGCAGCCCCGGATCGAGGCCTGAATCGCAGTCGTCGGGATCCACCGGCTCGATGTCCTTGGGCGCCCCCAGTCCGACGATGATTCGATCTTCGCCGCAGGGTCGCAGGTAGAAGCGCAGGCCCGGATCGGACACCACGGGGAGATCTCCGAAGCCAGCCGGCATTTCCACGAACAGATCGCTCTCCCGGCTCCAGCGCAGCGAGTACCTGAGACCAAGCCACGAGCCGACGCGACCGGCCCAGGGGCCCGCAGCGTTCACCACGACGTTCGTCTCGATCGTCCCGTCCCGGGTCTTGACCGCGACGACCCGGCCCCCTCGCAGGCGGACGCCCGTGGCCGCGACGCCGGAGCGGAGCTCGAGTCCCCACGGGCGAGCCGCGGCCACGAGGTTCTCCGTTGTCCGGGTCGGGTCGGCGTAGCCCGATCGAGGCTCGAGGATGCAGCGTACCACACCGTGCAAGGAGATTTGGGGCGCGAACTCGCCGATGTCTTCCGGTGAGAGATCCTCGATGTCGAGACCGTGCCGCCGCTCCGATCGGAGAATGTGCTCCCCGGCACCGCGCAGGCCCTCGCCGATCAGGAGCAGGAAGCCGATGGGGTGAAACCCGCAGTCGCCGCCAAGCAGTTCCCGATCGTTCTCGAACATGTGAAGGGCTCGCTTCGCCAGCTTGAGGGTGGTCGGGTTCGAGTAGTACGTGCGGATGATCGCGGCGGAATGCCCCGTGCTCACGCCCGCCAGACGCCCCCTCTCGAGCAGGACGACGCGGCCGAATCCCTTCCGTGCGAGAAAGTGCGCGGCGCTCGCCCCCATGATCCCGCCCCCGATGACGACAGCATCGGCGGTCTTCATCCGCGGGGTCGTCCGCGCAGCCTCTCCGTCCCGGCCACGTCAACGGCCCGCGCGTCCGGCTGGATCTCCACGCCGTAGGCTTCCCTGGCCCGGGCCCGGGAGATCTTGCCCTCCCGCACATCCCGGAGCACGACCTCCGGATCCCGTTCGTGCGCCGGCCCGAACCCGCCCCCGCCCGCGGTCTCGATGCGCACGCGGTCTCCCCTCGCAAGCTGCACGGTCGCTTTCGAGCCGAGATCCCGCGTTTCCCCGGCCGAGATCAACAGATACCGCGCGAGCCGCCCCTCGCCGCCACCGTGCAGGCCGTGGGCCGGGAACCGGGCCCGGTCGGCCAGCGTCGTGAACGTCGGCTCGTGCCCCACGAATTCATACTCGCGGCACAGCGCGAGACCGCCCCGGTACCGGCCCGCTCCCTCCGAGTCGGGGACCAGGCTGTACTCGTGGATGCGAACCGGATAGTTGAGTTCCGTCTCCTCGATCGGCGCGTTCTGCGTGTTCTGGATGTGCGTCTGGACCGCGTCCGGGCCGTCGGAGTCGTGGCGTCCGCCGTATCCGCCGGCGAGCGTCTCGAGGAAGCAGTAGTACTCTCCGCTCTCGGGATCCTGACCGCCGAACCCCACGTGGCAGATCATCCCTTTCGTGCCGGCCGGCACCCGTTCCGGCAGGGGCCCCGCCAGCGCCAGGAACATCACGTCGCAGATCCGCATCGCCACTTCCCACCCGCCGACCACCCCGGCGGGTGGCTTCACGTTGACCGCCGATCCCTCGGGCGCGACCACCTCGATCGGGCGATAGAACCCCTCGTTCAGCGGGATGTCGGGGTCGACCAGACACTTCAGCACGTAGACGCAGGCCGTGAAGCACTGCGTGAGGTTGCAGTTCATCGGGGCGGCGCGCTGCGCGTCCGTGCCCGTGAAGTCGAACCGGGCGGACGAACCATCGAACCGGATCCGGACCTTGAGGTGAACGGGCTCGCCGGTGATTCCGTCGTCGTCGAGCCACCCCTCCGCCGCGAACTCGCCGCGCGGGAGGCCCGCCAACTCGGCGCGAAGCCGCTGCTCGCTGTACGCGATCATGCGCTCGATGTAGACGCGCAGGGTCTCCGCGCCGTAGCGCTTCCACAGCGCGCACAGCCGTCGCAACCCGATTTCGTTCGCGGCGGACTGCGCTCTCAGGTCGCCCGCCACCTCCTTCTTCGCGCGCACGTTGGCGAGGAAGAGCTTGTGCACGTCTTCCGCGAGTTCGCCGCCGATGAACAGCCTGACGACGGGAAGGATGATCCCCTCCTGGTAGATCTCGCGGAACGCTCCGATGCTGGCTGGCGCGCCGCCCCCCACGTCGACGTGGTGACAGCAGTTGGCCACGTAGCCGACCAGTTCGCCCTCGTGGAAGAAGGGGGAGATGAGGAAGACATCGTTGAGATGGCTCGCCTGGCGGTGCGGATCGTTGACCAGCAGGGCGTCGCCCGGACCGAGCGTCGCGCCTCCGTGTTCGTCCGCGTACTCCGCCACCGCGCGGGGGACGAGCCGACCGATCGTCACCAGGTGCGCGGGCTGGCAGAACGCCTGCGCCACCATGCGGCCGGCCGCGTCCACGAAGGCGCACGAATAGTCCAGCCGTGTCTTGATGTTGGTCGAATACGCCGTCCGCTGCAGCGTGACGGACATCTCCTCCGTCGCCTCGACCAGCGCGTTCCGGATGACCTCGAACAGCACCGGATCCACCGTCCGGCCTTCACGCGGCGGCATGTCGACCTCACGTGGCGGCACGTCGACCTCCGGCTCGAGTCTCGAGACGCGTTCCAACCCACAGGATGAGGATGGTAAGAGGCAATCCGACCAGGATCGGATCCAGCTCCCAGATGATGACGACCGCTCCCACCTCGCGAATCGCTCCGAACGTCTGCCAGCCGGCCTGGACTCCGCTGCCGATGAGCATCGCCGCCATGACGGTCCGGGGGGCCTCCCGGACGGATCTGAACAGGACGAGGCCGACCAGGGAGGGCGCGACCGAGGCTCCCATGATCCGTCCCCCGATCCAGAACAGCTCGATGAGGAGCGGCAGCGCCAGATAGAGGACCGCGGCCAGCGCGCCCACGATGAGGACGTTGATGCGGTACACCCACAGTTGCCTGGCGGCGCTCGCCGCGGGCGCGAAGAACCGCACGTACAGATCCAGCGTGAAGTTCGAGGCGATCGTGTTGATCGTGCTCGAGAGCGTGGACATGCTCGCCGCGAGCACGCAGACCACGACCAGGCTCGCCAGTTCGTCCCCCGCCGCTCCGAACGCGAGCGTGACGAAGGCGTCCTCGGCCGCCATCTCCGGTCCGTAGATCGTGCGCGCGATGATGCCGGTGAGCGGCGGCGTCATGTACCAGATCGACGCCATGACCCCTCCGTACAGGAACCCCTTGCGCGCCACCGCCGCGCTCGAGGCGGCGAAGCCGCGCTGGATGAGCCCCTGGTACGCCCCGGTAATCGCCAGCCCGATGACGATCCAGGCGAGAACCTGGGTGACACCCGCCCGCCCGAAGGTGTCGAGCAGAGCAGGATCGAGGTCGGCCCTCAGCCCGCCGAGCCCTCCGGCCGCTGCGAGCCCCCCCACGAGCACCCCGATCGAACCGGCCAGGATGATGAAGAACTGGATCGCGTCCGTCGCCATCACCGCCCACATGCCGCCCAGAAACACGTACACCGACGTCACGCCGAGCCAGAGCAGGAGCGACTGGCCCACCGACATCCCGAGCACCGTCGTGGTCACGAGCGTCAGCGCCCCGATCGTTCCGGCGGTCACGCCCATGTCGCGCATAATGATGAGGACGAGCGACACGACGCGGTGGCGGGGCCCGAAGTAGCGGCCGAACAGTTCGGGTATGGTGATCACCCCCGTCCCCCACAGCCGGGGGATGATGAAGTACGCGATCCAGATCGTCCCCAGCATGAACGAGCCGCCGCTCCAGTAGGCGTCGAGGCCGAAGTCCGCCCCCAGCGCGGAGATCCCGATCAGCGTCGTCCCGTTGATCCACGTGGCCGCGACGGAGAACGCGATGAGCCACACGCCCGAGTTCCGCCCCGCCACCGCCATGTCCTCGACGGACCGCACCCGACGCCGAAACCAGACGCCGACACCCAGCATGAGGGCGAGGTACGCGCCGATGAACCACCACGAGAGCTGGACCCCGTCCATCATCACGTGATCCCCACCCTACCCTCGCAGCAGCCAGCCCCAGAGCCCGATGTAGCCGAGGCCCAGGAGCACCAGCAGAATAAGCGCGAGCCAGGGGTTGAACCGGGGGAGGCGGACCTCGTCCATCGGGTCCGGGCTCATGCCCGCGCTCCGGCGGCGATCAGGAGGTTCCCGAACTCGTCCACCGCCGCGCGGTACCCCGCGTGCACGAGCGTCGTGGAGTCGACCTCTTCGATGATCGCGGGTCCGACGACGGCATGACCCG
This sequence comes from Candidatus Palauibacter sp., assembly GCF_965237495.1. Taxonomy (GTDB): domain Bacteria; phylum Gemmatimonadota; class Gemmatimonadetes; order Palauibacterales; family Palauibacteraceae; genus Palauibacter. The sequence goes on from NZ_OZ250143.1 coordinate 3,019,182, forward strand.
CGCGCAGCCGCGACCGTTCGTAGAGCGCTGTCTCGATGAAACCGCCGGCATCGGCAAAGAACACACGTCTCGTTCCGGTCCGCGCGTCGGAGACGCTCGTCCCGTTCGACGCGATTCTCCGCAGCCTGGGTCGGGCCATCCTTCCGATGGCCGCGACCGTGAAGTTCACCAGCTCCACCGGCTGCTCCGGATATCCGTGTCCGTAGGCCCGCTCGTGCTCCCGGTGGAAGCTCCGCGCCGCGTCGGCCAGCGCCCGGGCGTCCAGCCCCTCGCTCGGACAGGTAACCGCCACCTCGGAGGACTGGCCGACATAGCGCATCTCGATCCCGCGCCGGAACTCCATGTTCTCGCGAGCCACGCCTTCGCGCTGCAGCGTCCGCCGGCCCTCTTCCTCCATTGGCTCGAAGAGCGACCCAACCCGCTCCGTGTCCGCGTCGGCGGCGGACATGACGCGCGTACGCGAAAACTCGTGTCGGAGGTCGGTGACGAGGAGGCCCAGGGCCGACGCCGTCCCCGGACTCGGGGGAACTACGAGCGACGGGATCCGCATCTCCTCGCACAGCCGGTTCGCGTGCAGGGGTCCGGCCCCGCCGAAGGCGACCATGGACAGCTCCCGCGGGTCGTTGCCGCGGCGCACCGTCACGAGCCGAAGGGCGTTGATCATGGTGGCGTTGGCGATTTCGATGATTCCGTGGGCGGCTGCGGTCAGGTCGAGTCCGAGCGGTCTCGCGCAGCGTTCGCGTATTCCCGCGGCCGCCGCGTGGAGGTCGAGCGCCATCTCGCCACCCAGGAAGTAGTCCGGGTTCAGACGGCCCAGCACGAGGTTGGCATCCGTGATCGTGGGCTCCGTCCCTCCCCTCCCGTAGCAGATGGGCCCCGGGTCGGCACCCGCGCTCCGGGGTCCCACGCGAAGCCCCCCGCCCGGGTCTACCCAGGCGAGGCTGCCTCCGCCCGCCCCCACCTCCACGAGGTCGATCACCGGCGTACGGATCGGATAGCCGGCGGCCCGGGTCATCCCCTGACCGGGCTGGGCCTGCGCCCCGACCTCGTATTCCTTCGTGACCCTGGGCCGCCCGTCGAGGATCAGGCCGGCCTTGGCCGTCGTCCCGCCCATGTCGAAGGAGATGAGATCGGCGCGGCCTAGCTGGCCCGCGATGAAGTTGGCGGCGACCACGCCCGCCGCGGGCCCGGACTCGACCATGAACACCGGCTTGCTCGTGGCCTGCGCCGCCGTCAGCACGCCGCCGTTGGACTGCATGACGAGCAGTTCGGCCTCCACGCCGACCCGGCCCAGCCCCTCCTCGATCCCGGCGAGATAGCGCGCCACGACGGGCACGATGCACGCGTTGATGACGCAAGTACTCGCCCGGAAGTACTCGCGGAACTCGGGACACACGCTCGATGAGAGCGAGATAAGGAGGTCGGGGTCTCCTTCCCGGAGGATCTCCCCCACGCGCGTCTCGTGTACCGGGTTCGCATAGCCATGCAGCAGACACACGGCGACTGACCGAACGCCCCTCTCCGCGAGCGCTCGCGAGATCCCGCGTACGGCGTCTTCATCGAGAGGCCGCAGCACGCCGCCCGCCGCGTCCAGTCTCTCCGGCACTTCCCAGCACAGGTCGCGCGGGACGAGCGGCCGGAGCTTCTCGAAGTGGACGTCATAGAGAGAGGGCCGGACCTGGCGGGCGATCTCGAGCATGTCCCCGAAGCCCTCAGTCGTGATGAAGGCGGTCCGGGGGGTCTTGCCCTCGATCAGCGAGTTCGTGGCGACGGTGGTCCCGTGCACGAGGTGGGAAATCGACCCGGGGGCGACCCCGCCCTTCGCGAGCACGCGTGACAGCGCCTCCATGAACCCGATAGCGGGATCGGCGGGCGTCGAGGGGACCTTGACGGTATCGATCCGAGCCGTCTCCCCACGGATGAGGACCGCATCCGTGAAGGTGCCGCCCACGTCTATGCCGAGGTGGAACTGGTTGCCCGTCATCGCGGCGTTCTCCCGGAGCGAGGTCGGTCCAACCTTCGACGCGGACGCTTTACCACACAAGACGGACGAAGGCTGGACCGCCACGCCCAGCGTCTGGACGCAGCGGTCGGGCTTCGTAGGTTGAGCGGAGGATCGAGTGGCGCGGGGCTGCCGCCGCCGATCATCCCCGTTTCACACCACCGGAGGAGGCCGGGATGGACCGCCGAACGTTCGTTCAAGCCGGTCTGGCCGGCGCGGGGATGGCCGGGCTCGGTGCCGCCTTTGACCTCGAGGCCTCGACCGGCGGCCCCGAAGCGCCCGATCCCCGCCTCTCCGTGGGGGCCGAAGGAGATGTCGTCGTCGTCAAGGACGTCAAAGTCCCGATGCGAGACGGCCTCGAACTCATGACGGACTTCTACCTGCCCGCCGAGAACGGGGTGCCGCTGGAGCGGCCACTTCCCGCCGTCCTCGCGAGGACCCCCTACGACAAGATGCGTCCGATCTCGATCGAGCACGCGATGTTCTTCGCACGAAACGGATACGTCTCGGTCGTCCAGGACTGCCGGGGGCGATTCACCTCGCCGGGGGACTTCTTCCCCTTCGTGCAGGAGCCCGAGGACGGCTACGACGCGGTGGAGTGGGTCGCCCGGCACTCCTCCTGCGACGGCCAGGTCGGCACCTACGGCGTGTCGTATCAGGCGTGGGTCCAGTTCGAGACCGCGACGCTGAACCCTCCCAGCCTGCGCACGATGATCCCGTACGAGGGGCCGACGAACGCCTACACGTACAGCATGAAGGGCGGCGGCGCGCTCCACCTGGGACTGCTGCAGTGGATCCTCTCGGTCGCCTCCAACGGAAACGAGGCCCGGGCGAACCCCCAGATCACCGAGGCCATCAACGAGATGCGCACCGGGCAGGCGTTCCTCGACTGGGCCTCACGCATCCCGTGGCGGCGCGGCGAGACGCCGCTCAGCCTCGCCCCCACCTACGAGGAAGCCGCCTTCCAGCTCTACTTCGAGAACTACGACTACGGCGACTTCTGGCGGCAGTCGGGGCTGGGCATGGACGAGCACTTCGAGTCGTTCCCGGACATGCCGATCCTGTGGGTCGTGGGCTGGTTCGACTGGTATCCGCGTACGATCAGCGACGGCTACCAGGCGATGGTGCGCCTCGGGCGGGAGAACCAGCACATCCTCATCGGCCCCTGGACCCACAACAACTTCGCGTCGTCGATCGGGGACGTGAACTTCGGCGAACAGGGTGCCCGCATCCGCACCTATCCCGACTACCTGAACCTCGAACTCCGGTGGTTCGACCGCTGGCTGAAGGGCGACGAAAGCGCCGACGTGTGGGCGCCCGCGAAGTACTTCATCATGGGCGGCGGCGACGGACGGCGAGCCGAGAACGGCCGCATCAACCAGGGCGGCGAGTGGCGCTACGAGGAGGACTGGCCCCCGGCCTCGGTACGGGAGACGGCGTTCTATCTTCACGGGGGAGGCGCGCTCTCGGCGGAGCAGCCTGCCGCGCGCACTTCATCGACGACCTACACGTACGACCCGCGCAACACGGTCTCCAGCAACGGCCGCTGCATCGTGGCGTACGGGCCCGCCCTCGAGTTCGGCTTCCAGGGGATGGGCCCGCGGGACCAGATCGAGATGGAGACCCTGCCCGGTCACGGCATCCCCGGCATGCCCATCGCCTCCCGCCCGGACGTGCTCGTGTTCCAGAGCGCCCCGCTCAGCGACGATCTGACGATCGCCGGGGACATCACCGCCGTCCTCCACGTCTCATCCGACGCGCCGGACACCGACTTCTACGTGAAGCTCCTCGACGTCCATCCCTCGAGCCCCGACTACCCGAGCGGGTACGCGTTCCCGGTCTCCGAGGGCATCCTGCGGGCGCGCTACCGGGAGGGGTTCGAACAGTCGCGACTCATGGAGGAGGGGGAAGTCTACCGTCTCGAGTTCCCCCTCGAACCCTCCGCGAATCTCTTCAAGGCGGGGCACCGGATCCGCGTCGATGTCTACAGCAGCAGCTTCCCCAACTTCGACATCAACCGGAACACGGGGGATCCGCGGGACCGGAAGTGGCGCATCGCGAACAACACGGTTCATCACGACTCCGTACGCGCGTCCTACGTGTCGCTGCCCCTCCTGCCCTGACGAAACCGGCGCCCTCAAGGACGGGACACCTCAAATGCGGATCGCGCCGCGGCGGTTGTCGTGTCGCATTCCTGCCTCCTCGGGTTGAACTCCCACGACTCGTGCGCGCGTGGTGAAAAGCCGCGCTCTCGATGGGTATATGGCAGGAGGTGGCAGGGACGTTACATCACAGCACCCAATTTTTTGGGGGGGGGCACAAGGGCTAGCGAGAGCCCCGCAGGGTCCCGGCGGCCCAGTCGAGCGCGATCGGATCCGTCGGGAGGGCGTCGATGTCGATGACGCAGCCGCCCTTGATGACCATCGAGAGGCGCCGGATGTTCGAGATGTCGGCGAGCGGGTCCGCGTCGAGGACGACGATGTCCGCCGCCTTCCCCGCCTCGAGGGTGCCGTACTCGTCGAGCGCCTTGCTCGCGATGGCACCGTTCCTGGTCGCGGCGACGATCGCCTCCGAGGGCGTCATGCCGAGTTCGACCAGCCCTTCGATCGCGAAGATCGTGCCCAGGCCCGGTAGTTGGTGCTCCATGTTCTCGGGTTCCTCGCGCAGGAAGTCCGCGGCCACGCCGCCGCGCCCGAACAGGGTGTTGTCCGTCCCGACGGTGACGATGCAGCCCGCCTCGATCAGCTTCTTCGCGTTGGTTCGTTTAGTGGTCCAGCGTCCCTCCATCACGGATCCCGGCTGCGGGAGTCCGGTGTCCTGCACGCGACGGCGGATCTCGGCGGTTGTCGGGGGGATGCGCCGCTGGCGCTCCCCGGCCTCGGCCTCGGCGAGATCCTCGCGCGCGCGCTCCATGTTGCGGACGTGGAACTGCCAGCTGGGTCCCGTGAACTGGTTGATGAGCATCGAGCACACGATCCCGCGCTCGACGATCAGGTCAACGAGTTCATCGGTGATCGTGCGGTTCCCGACGTTGTCGGGGTGCTGGATGACGTCGATCCCCGCGAGGACCGAGAGGCGGAGGCCCTCAAGGCTCGTCGCGTGGGTCTCGGCCACGAGCCCGCGCCCGTGCGTCTCCTCGACGATCACGCGCTGGGCGCGCGGCGAGAAGGCGATCGGCGCCGGATAGTTGAAGTGGTGCGTGGCGCCGTACTTGATGAAGTCGGGGCCGTGGTCGAGGTAGGCGTTGATCGCGACCCGCAACTCGTCGGGCGTCATGTGGATCATCTCTTCGCCGCTTCCGAGCGTGACCTCGTCGTTCATCTGCTCGGCGAAGAAGCTGATCTCCGACTCGGGGAGCCCGGCGAACGTCTCCGAGGCGGGACCGCCCCAGCCCACGATGTTGCCGGCGAGGTAAGTGCGCGGGCCGATCTCCTCGCCGGCGTCGATCTTCTTCTTGACCCTCTGCATGGGCCGCAGCACGCCGTAGCTGTCCCGGACGGTCGTCACTCCGTGCTTGAGGTGGAGCTGGAGTCCCTGGAGGATGATCCGCTCGTGATGCGGCCAGTACGCCGCGTGCTCCTCGACCCGCGCTCCGCGCCCGAAGGCGAGCGACATGTGGACATTGGTGTCCACGAAGCCCGGTGTGAGGAACTTTCCGGCCCCGTCGATGACCTCGGCGCCGGCGGGGACGTTCACCGAGGCGCGGGGGCCGACGGCGGTGATCCGGCCGCCTTCGATGATGAGGGTCCCGTCCGCGAGCGGCGCCCCCCCGTTTCCGTCGATGATCGTCGCCCCGACGATCGCGAGGAGTGGGGAGTCCTGCTGTGGGGTTGCCGAAGCTGGCCAGATCGGGAGGAGCACAGCCGCGAAGGCGCCCACGCGCACCAAGGTCTTCGCTGGCATTCGGGAGTGCCCGCTACGACTTGACGTCATACGCCTCGTCACACGTCGCGACGCGCGCCCTCTTGAGTGGCACATGGTGTGGAGTTCGGGCCCTCCGCTAACTCGCGCGACGCCTTCCTTGATGGTCATTCCAGGATAACTCCTCATACTGCATAGTCTTCCGCCATATCCGCCAACACATCAAGGAATGTTGCTGTCTCCTCCATGACTCGCATCAGGTTGGCCAGATCCAGTTCTCTTTGGCCACGGGAGGTCATCCATCGTTCGTCAGACTCGGGTTGCATGGCTAAATGGTGCGCGGTTCGCCCGCTCAGAACGGAGTGGGGGCTTCGGGACGCCGCAACGTATCTCTCCTTTGGAAGCTACGATTCCGACCCGATCCCCGGAACGACGATGCTGCAGACATGGACGCTGTACGCGTCGAAACGGGGCGGCCGCCAGATTGGGAGTCCGGTCAGAATCGGTGCTGATAGGAGCCTGCGATCCGCACCAAGGCCGACGAGTAGTCCCGTCGCGCCTCCGTCGAGTCGACCCAGTCGAAGCTGTACGGCTCGCGATTCGTTGCGCCGAACCGGAGGATAAGGAATTCATCAAACGGAGGCTTGGCCTCGTCCAGCCGCAAGATTGCTGCGGGGGCTTCGTGGATGGGATGAGCTCCAGACCTACCCTTGCCCGTCTCGTAGACACGGTCTCCCTCGACCGATCGATAGGAACAGGCGTGATTGACGCCTACGATGCCGACCGCGATCGCTTGGGGATTGCTGCGCCTGAACTCCTCGGCCTGACGCTTCAGGTCGCCTACTACCCGATCGATCTGCTTGATCATGGCCTTCGCCAGGATCTTGACCTCGACACCAATCTGAATGGTCGCGAGCCGGCCTCGCGCTACCGCAAACCCAGGGTCTTGGATTGCCGACTCGCCGGGGACGATGGGTCCAAGCGATCCGTCGCCCCGGCGGTGCTTCACCCCGTGTGTTCGGTTGGCTGAACCCAGCACGACCGATTCGTCATCCACCCGATCGCGGAACTTCGGTGATTGATTGAGGTCGTACAGATCCTCGTACAGGTATTGCGCTACGCGGTCCCCGTGGGTCGACGATCGATGACGGTAGAGGTTGCCCTCGAATACCGTTTGAAACTGCTTCAGGAGCTTCATCCCTGCCCGCGTGGCTGGACCGAACTACTCCAAGTGGACATCCGCGACGGCGGGTTCGGCAAACGAGGGCTCACCTGTGCGGTCGTGGATCCGATTTGCCGCCGTCTCAAAGTAACCCGGATCAATCTCTACTCCGATCGAGTTTCTGCCGGTATCGATTGCCGCGATCGAGGTCGTGCCCGTTCCGAGGAAGGGATCCAGGACCGTATCTCCCGCGAAGGAGAACATCCTGATGAGCCGCATAGCAAGCTCGACAGGATACGGAGCCGGGTGGATCGCGGTCGAGGCTCCCGGGATGTCGGCCCATATGGTGCGGCACCAAGTCTGCATTTCCTCGCGCGTCAGCATGGACAAGGCCTTCTGCAACGGCGAGGGCGAACGGTACTGGCCGCCCTTCCGAAAGAACAGAATGTACTCCACGTCGTTCTTCACGACGGCTCCCGGCTGATACGGCTTTCCGTAGTATCCCGCTCCGTTGCCGCCGGCTTCCATGACGGCGTTCGCGATCTTGTACCAATGAATCGGAGTCAGGTTGTCGAGCCCGAGCCTGCGAACGCGCACCTGGATGTCAGCGTGGAGCGGCATGACCAGATGGCGCCCCGCCACCCGGCGCGGAATGCACACGTCACCAACCACGCACACGACCCGTCCGCCGGGAACCAGAACCCGTGCGCAGTGCCGCCAAACCGTGTCGAGTTCGTCCAGGAACGCTTCGTAGTCCTGGACGGCCCCTAGCTGGCTGTCGTGCTCGTTGTACTTCTTGAGCGTCCAGTACGGCGGTGATGTAACCACCAAGTGCACACTCGCATCGGGAATCCAGTCGAGTTCGCGAGCGTCGCCCAAGTGGAGCCGGTGCCGAGTGCGGTCGAAAGGGGTCGGCCATCGGCGATTGCGGAGGTGCCGGTTCAGGGTCTGGAGGGCACGCAGCGCCTCCGGAGTGTTGTCGCCCCGGGGCAGTTCAGCGAGTGCCGCTTCGATGGCGGCATCGTCGAGCGCGGCACCCAGCGTGGCCGCCCTGTCAGCGCTCCCAACCCCTTCGAGAACCTCGAGTTCTTGCTGCTGAGTCAACGACGTACCCCCGTCCACGCTCGTCCCATCCGCTGGCATTAGGATAATTGCGTCCGCCCTCTCCGGCCATGACGACGCCAGCCGGCTTCGCCGCCTGCTGGTGCCGATCCCATCCCATTCTGTCCGTTGACCTCAAGAGATCCTCATCGACGGGGGATGATGCGCACGCAACCGTGGGGTGCGGCAAACGCGGAGGACCCGGGTGCCAACGATCGAAGGCCGGCGCATTGGGTCCGGTCAGAAGGTTGTCGTGCTTCAGCTTGTGGAAAATCGGGGCGGCGAGATTTGAACTCGCGACCTCCTGAACCCCATTCAGGCGCGCTACCGGGCTGCGCCACGCCCCGACGTGGAGCGTGAAGCTAGCCGATCCCGTGACCGGGGCAAGCGCGGAACGGGGGTGCGCACCGCGGTTCTCCCCACCTCTTTCTGTGTTGCCGCTCTTGAGTATGGTAGTATATACTCACATGAGTCGTCGTTGAGTGGTCTCACCCGTGGGAGGAGGATGACGATGGCGAGCTACCGGTTACAGGTGCTGATCTCCGGATCTCTCGAGAACCGCCTCCGCAAGGCGGCGCGCCGGGCGCGCGTCTCCAGGGGCGCCTGGGTGCGCCGGGCGATCGAGGATCGTCTCGAGCGGGAGTCGAGGGGCTTACCCGGCGATCCGCTTGCGGCCCTGCGGGCACTCGACGCTCCCACCGCCGACATCGACGTCATGATAGCCGAGATCGAAGCCGGCCGGTCGTGAAGGTCTTCGTCGACTCCAACATCCCGATGTACGTCGCGGGGGCGGATCATCCCAACCGGGATCCGTCCGTGCGGTTTCTGGAGGAAGCGCAGGACGATGGACTTGAACTGTGCACGAGCACCGAGGTCCTGCAGGAGATCCTCTACCGCTATGCGGGGCTGGGCAGACGCGAGTTGGGGGCCAGAGTGTACGACCTCTTCGTCGCCCTCATGCCCGAGGTCTTCGACGTCACGCTGGCCGACACCGACCTGGCGAAGACCATCCTCCTTTCACACGAGGGAATCCCGGCGCGGGATGCGGTCCACGCGGGTGTCATGAAGAATCGGGACGTCCGGGTCATCGCGACGTTCGACCGGGGCTTCGACGACATCGAAGGGCTCACGCGTCTCGAACCGGGACGCTCCTGAAGAGCCGCTGATTTCGACCGGTATCGGGAAGCCTTTTGTGGCGCATCCCACATCATATCCATATATTTGGATTTATGGATGTAACGATGATCGGTGGCCCGACGCGGGATCTGATTTCGCGCTTCGAATCCCTCGGGGACGAGAACCGATTGCGGATCCTCACGCTGCTGGAGCGGCACGAGTTCACGGTGTCCGAGCTTGTTTCCGTCCTCCAGCTTCCCCAGTCCACGGTCTCACGACACCTGCGGGTGCTCGCCGACGACGGCTGGGTGCGCCGGCGGCAGGACGGGAAGACGCGCTACTACCGCCTGGAGGGGGCGCTCGAGCCGGACGCTCACGATCTGTGGCGGCTCGCGGCGGAGAGTCTCTCGGACGCTGCATGGGTCGCGGAGGATGCCGAGCGCGCGGACAGCGTCCTCTCCCGGCGCCGGGAACGCGCGGCGGCGTTCTTCTCGGAGACCGCCGGAGGCTGGGATGCGCTGCGGGACGATCTGTTCGGCCGCGACGCCCGGTTCGCGCCGCTGTTCGGACTGCTCGATCCGGAGTGGACGGTCGGAGACCTGGGCGCGGGGACGGGGACGCTCGCCGATACGGTCGCGCCGTTCGTGAAGCGAGTCATCGCGGTCGACCGATCGCCGGAGATGCTGGAGGCGGCGGCGGTGCGGCTGGGTCGGCACGACAACGTCGACTTGCGGGAAGGAGAACTGGAGACACTCCCGCTCGGCGACGACGAACTCGACGTGGCGGTGCTGATGCTGGTCCTCCACTTCTCGGTGGACCCCGGACGGGTGCTGGCCGAAGCGGCGCGAGTCCTCGCTCCGGGCGGGAGACTCGTCGTGCTGGACATGCGCGCGCACGGCCGGGAGGAATACCGCGAGACCATGGGCCACCTGTGGCCCGGCTTCAGCGAAGACCGGATGCGCGGGTGGATGGCGGCTGCGGATCTGGACGCCTACCGCCACATTCCGCTCGCACCGGACCCGAACGCGTCGGGCCCCATGCTGTTCTTGGGGACCGCCCGCAAACCGAGCGAGCCGAGAACGACCACGGGCGGACTCTACATCTGAGTCTGAAGGCCCGGAGAAATCCGACAACGCTGTTTTCGAAGGGAGATAGACGATGGAAGGCGCCGTACTGCACGACATGATCGAGACCGCGCCCGAGGCGACGGCCGCTTCCGGACCCGCGGCGGACCGTCCCCCGTTCAGGGTCGCGGACCTGAGCCTGGCGGAGTGGGGCCGCAAGGAGATCCGCCTCGCCGAGCACGAGATGCCGGGGCTGATGTCGGTGCGGGCCGAGTACCGCGAGGCGCAGCCGCTCGCGGGCCGGAAGGTGATGGGCTCGCTGCACATGACCGTGCAGACGGCGGTCCTCATCGAGACGCTGGCCGATCTGGGGGCGGACGTGCGCTGGGTCTCCTGCAACATCTTCTCGACTCAGGATCACGCCGCCGCGGCCGTCGCCGTGGGCCCGGACGGGACGCCGGAGGACCCGCGCGGGACCCCGGTCTTCGCCTGGAAGGGCGAGACGCTCGAGGAGTACTGGTGGTGTACGCGGGAGGCGCTGCTGTGGCCGGACGGCTCCGGCCCCGACCTCATCGTGGACGATGGCGGCGATGCCACGCTTCTCATCCACCGGGGTCTCGAGTTCGAGGAGGCGGGCGAGATCCCGACCTTCGACGCGGAATCCGAGCCGGAGGAGTGGGGCGTCATCCTGCAGACGCTGCGCGACATCGCGGCGGCCGACCCCGATCGCTGGCGGCGCATGGCTCCCGCCATTCAGGGCGTGTCCGAGGAGACGACGACGGGGGTGCATCGCCTGTACGAGATGGCGGAGGCGGGCACGCTTCTCTTCCCCGCCATCAACGTGAACGACTCGGTGACGAAGTCGAAGTTCGACAACATCTACGGCTGCCGTCATTCGGTCATCGACGGGCTGAACCGGGCGTCCGACGTCATGATCTCGGGCAAGACCGCCGTCGTGTGCGGGTACGGCGAGGTGGGCAAGGGGTGCGCGCAGGCGCTCAAGGGTCAGGGCGCGCACGTCGTCGTGACCGAGATCGATCCCATCTGCGCTCTGCAGGCCGCGATGGAGGGCTTCCAGGTGCGGACGATCGAGGACGTGATCGACACGGCGGACATCTTCATCACGGCGACCGGCAACCGCGACGTGATCACCTTCGACCACATGGCGCGCATGAAGGACAAGGCGATCGTCGGCAACATCGGTCACTTCGACAACGAGATCGACATGGCCGGGCTCGCCAAGGGCGGCGTGACCCGGAACAACATCAAGCCGCAGTACGACGAGTTCGTGTTCGATGACGGCCATTCGGTGCTGATCCTTTCGGAGGGGCGGCTGCTCAACCTCGGCAACGCGACGGGGCACCCGAGCTTCGTGATGAGCGCGAGCTTCACCAACCAGGTTCTGGCGCAGATCGAACTGGCGCGAAATCATGGCGCCTACGAGCGGCAGGTCTACATGCTGCCGAAACACCTCGACGAGAAGGTGGCGCGGCTGCATCTGGACCACCTGGGCGCGCGGCTGACCGAGCTCACGGCGGAGCAGGCGGACTACATCGGCGTGTCCAGGGACGGTCCCTACAAGCCGGACCACTACCGCTACTAACGACGGCCGGGGCCTCGCCCGATGGCGGCGCGGGGCCCCGGAGACAGGTCCGGGAGGCACTCCTGATGCTGAGCGAGTCCCGCGGTTCGAGCTTCCGGCTGCTGCCGGCCCTGATTCTCGCGGCGGGGTGCGGGGGCGGTGACAGCCCCGGTGTCATGCGTCCTCCGCCGGGTCCCCCTCCGCCTCCGGCGCCGGTTCCCACCACGGTTTCGGTGACGCCCCCGACCGCGAGCCTCACGGCGCTGGGTCGCACGGTTCAGTTGACGGCCGAGGTGCGCGACCAGGGCGGCCAGGCGCTGACCGGGGTGACGGTCACGTGGTCGTCATCCAACGCTTCCGTGGCGACCGTGGCCGCGAACGGGCTGGTGACGGCGGTGGGCGGCGGGATCGCGACCATCACGGCGGCGGCCGGGAACGCGACGGGGTCGGCGCGGGTGACGGTGGAGCAGTCCGCCGCATCGGTCACGGTTGCGCCTCCATCGCTCGACTTCGAGGCGCTGGGGGATACGGCCCGGGCCACGGCGACGGCCTCGGACGAGGACGGGCAGCCGATCCCCGGCGCGGCGGTGACCTGGGCGTCGGACGACGCCGGTGTGGCGACCGTGGACTCGACCGGGCTGGTGACCGCGACCGGAGAGGGGGCCGCGACGATCACGGCCACCGTCGGCGCGGCGGTCGGCGAGGCTCCGGTCTCGGTGAAGCAGGTGCCGGAATCGATGGAGGTCACGAGTGCCGGGAGCGCGCTCGCCATCGGCGATTCGATGCAGTTCACGGCGACGGCATTCGACCGGAACGGGCACCCGGTCGGCGGCCTCACCTTCACGTGGTCGTCCAGCGATCCGGCGGTGGCGACCGTGGATGACCGAGGCTGGGTGCGCGGCGTGGCGGAGGGGTCTGCCGACATCACCGCCGAGACCGGTGAACTCAGCGCTTCGAAGAGCCTGGCGGTCCAGGGCGAAGCGGACCTCATGCGCGGAGCGCTGATCGCCCTCTACGAGAGCACCGATGGTCCGAACTGGAAACAGAACGAGAACTGGCTCTCGGACGCGCCGCTGGCCGACTGGTTCGGAGTCTCCACGGATGCCGAAGGCCGCGTGACCCAACTGGCGCTGGTCGACAACGGACTCCGAGGGACGATCCCGCCTCGGGTCGGGAACCTGAAAGCCCTGCGGTCGTTGTGGCTCTATTCGAATGAATTGAGCGGGTCGATCCCGCCCGAACTCGGCAACCTGCTGGAACTGCAACGGTTGGGGCTCTCGTCGAACGACCTCGACGGATCGATCCCGCCGGAAATCGGCCGATTGACGGAGTTGATCACGCTGTGGCTTCAATACAACGACCTCAGCGGACCTGTCCCATCCGAACTCGGGAACCTCGCGGGCCTCGAGACGGCGTGGCTCTACAACAACCGCTTGAGCGGACCGATTCCCCCGGTCATCGGGAACCTCGGGAAGCTGACTGACCTGCAATTCCACGCCAACGAGCTGAGCGGGCCGATCCCGCCCGAACTCGGTGATCTGACGGGCCTCACCAAGCTGTACCTGTATCAGAACCGACTCGGCGGTCCCATTCCGCCCGAACTCGGCAACCTGTCGAACCTCACCGAACTGCTGCTCCACGAGAATCGGCTGCGGGGACAGATTCCCGCTGAACTCGGAAAGCTGACGAAGCTCACGCGGCTGCAGCTCAACGACAACACGGGTCTGTCCGGGCTCCTGCCCCTGGAGCTCGCGGGACTGGGAAGTCTGACCGATCTCCTTCTCGAGGGGACGGGCCTGTGCGCCGCCAATGATCCGGATTTTCGAGGCTGGCTGGCGGGGCTCGCCGTGGCCGAGGTCGCGCTCTGCCGGCAGGGGGGCGCTCCCTTCTATCTCATTCAGGCGGTTCAGTCGCTGGAGGATCCTGTGCCGTTGGTGGCGGGCGAGGATGCGCTGTTGCGCGTGTTTCCGTTTGCGGTGCAATCCACCGACGAGCGGATCCCTCCCGTGCGAGCGACCTTCTACGACCAGGGGTCGCTGGTCCATGAGATGGAGATGCCGGCGGGATCGGCGGTGCTTCCAACGGAGTTCGCCGATGGTCCGCTGGAGGCATCGGCCAACGGTCTGGTCCCGGGCTCGGTGTTGCAGCCGGGGGTGGAGATGGTGATCGAAGTGGATCCGGACACTACGGTCACCCTGAGCCTCGGGGTGCACGAGCGGATTCCCGAGACGGGGCGGCTGGCGCTCGAGGTTCACGACATGAGGCCCCTGAACCTGACCGTGGTGCCGTACCTGTGGCGCTCGGATCCCGACACGGCGTTCGCCCGGCGGGCAGGTGAGTTGACCGCGGAGCACGAGACGCTGTGGGAGACCCGGAACCTGCTGCCCGTCGGCGACCTCGACGTAAGGACTCACGAACCGGTGTGGACGGACCTGGACCCGATCTTCGAGAACAGCGTGGCGCTGGTGCGCGAGGTGGAAGCGCTGCGAATGATGGAGGGTTCGTCTCGCCACTACATGGGAATGCTCCGCGATGGGGGCGGACAGGGGTTCATACCGGGTCGGGCCACGGTGTCCGAACTCGTCGGCGAGACGATGGCGCACGAGTTGGGGCACAACATGTCGCTCCTCCACGCACCGTGCGCGGTGACCCAGGTCGTGGATCCGAGGTATCCGCATGAGCGCGGGGCGATCGGTGCGCGGGGCTACGACATGCGCGACAGCAGCCTGATCGCGCCGACGACCCCCGACCTGATGGGCTATTGTCGCCCGCGCTGGATCAGCGACTACCACTTCACCAAAGCGGCGGAGCACCGGCTGAGAGTCAACGCTTCGGTCGTTCCCGGCAGCGGCGCGGCGAAGAGGACGCTGCTGCTCTGGGGCGGCGTCGAGAACGGGCGGATGGTCCTGGACCCGTCGTTCCTGGTGAACGCAGCGCCGCGACTGCCCGCGGAGGGCGGCGCCTACCGGTTGGAGGGACGCGACGGTAACGGGAACGTGCTGTTCTCGGTCGGGTTCGACATGCCCGCGCTGTTGGACGGGGATCCGGGCGACAAGGGGTTCGTGTTCGCGCTGCCGGCGCTGGCTGGATGGGACGATCTGGCGAGCATCACGCTGAGCGGGCCGGAGGGCACGGTTTCGGTCGACCGCGAGGGGGAGCGTGCGATGGGGCTGCTGATCGACGACGCTACGGGGGCGGTGCGGGGGTTCCTGCGCGGCCTGCCGGTGGTGGGCGGCGAGGTGGCGGCGGACGGGCCGGAGCGAGGGCTGCGGATGCAGGTCAGCCGGGGGGTGCCGGGCCAAGAGGCCTGGCGGCGGTAGCTCCGAGCCTCTTTAAGAAGGCGGTAAAGCAGCTCGGGGACGGGGTCTCGTCACGCCTCCTCTACACCACCGCATGCCGGGGCGTAACTTGCGCTGTAATCTCGCGACCGGCCTCGATCTCCGTTCGGCGAAGCTCCCAAGTCTTCTGCAGATTCAACCAGAGTTGCGGCGTCGTCCCGAAATACCGAGCCAGCCGCAACGCGGTATCGGCGCTCACGCCCCGCTGACCGTTGAGGATCATTGTCACGCGGTTGACCGGCACGCCCAAGGCTTTCGAGAGCGCATTGGCCGACAGCCCGAGCTCGTCGAGTTCCTCGCGTAGGACTTCGCCTGGATGCACGGGCCTCATGCCGTTCTTCGCGTTCATGTCACGCTCCCCTGGTCCTAGTGATAGTCCACGATCTCGACCTCGCACGGCCCGTCGTCGGTCCAACGGAAGCAGATACGCCACTGCGCGTTGATCCGAATGCTGTGCTGACCGGCGCGGTCGCCCCGCAGGACTTCCAGCCGGTTGCTCGCCAGTGCGGCCAGGTCGCCGAGCGTCTCGGCGCTGTCCAGCAGGGTCAATCGGCGCACCGCCTGATCCGAGAAGCCGTGAAACGCCGCGACACGCCGCCCCTCGAAGAAACGTCGCGTTCTCCGGTCCTTGAAGCTTCGTATCATGTCCTTCGACTGTAATCGATGTTACGGCCTCCGTAAAGGTGTCTTGCGGCGTGACCGCGAACCCGGATCCTGGCGAGCATCGGTTGCCGACCCGCCCGACGCGGGGACGACTCACCGCGACGAACTCCCCCGGCGCGGCCCTTCGAGGCATGGCGGCCTCGCCAACCCGCCGTGGGCCGAGAGGCCGGCCCGGCGACGGTTGCTGCACCGCAACGCGCACCCGCGCCAGCGGGGCCTCGAGCGAGTTCCGGAGACGACCGGTCCGCTGGAGGAATCGGCCAACGGTCTGGTCCCGGGCTCGGTGTTGCAGCCGGGGGTGGAGATGGTGATCGAAGTGGATCCGGACACTACGGTCACCTTGAGTCTCGGGGTGCACGAGCGGATTCCCGAGACGGGGCGGCTGGCGCTCGAGGTTCATGACATGAGGCCCCTGAACCTGCTGCTGATCGACGACGTGACGGGTGCGGTGCGGGGGTTCCTGCGTGACCTGCCGGTCGTGGGCGGCGAGGTGGCGGCCGACGGGCCGGAGCCGGGCCTCCGGATGCAGGTCAGCCGCGGCGTCCCCGAGCGGCAGGCCTGGCGGCGTTAGTTGGCACTCCGAGCCAACGCCCAGAGCTCCACGGATTCGATGTCCAGTTCCCCGGTCCGCTTCCCCAGCACGTAGTCCTCCCCGATCTCGTAGATCGTGAGGCCCGAGGGAGTCTCGACGAATCCCCGTGCCCGTCCTTCAGGGTCGAAGACGGTCCAGACCGGCTTGCCGCCCTCCGTGCCCGGCGGCTCGAACTCTCCGACCCAGAGATATCCGAGGGCGTCGGCTTCGAGGCCGGCGTAGGCGGGGAAGGTCTCCACCATCGGCACGTTCGCGGCGAGCTCGAGCCGGGATGTGCGTTGCTCCTCCGGCAGGTTGGCGAAGCGCTCGCGGAAATGCGCGTCCAGTTGTTCCTGCGTCGGGGCGCTCGTCGCGTGGTCACGACGGACTATGCGGGCGAGGGATCCGTCGCTGGCGAAAGCTCTGATCTCATACGTCTCGTTGCGTCCGATTGCGACCAGGTCGCCCCACGCCGCCGTGAACGTGTTCTTGCCGAACGGGTGCCGCAGAGGCAGCACGTAGATCATCCGGCCTTCCTGGTAACTGTCGGAGTAGATCTCGGGTCCGGGATACTCGCCGAGGGATATGCCATCCCCCCAATCCGCGCCGATCAGGGCGTACGTATGATCCCAACGCCAGAACCCGGTGGTCTGGTAGCCGCCAAGGCTTCTGGTCAGCATCGAATTGTCCGGGAGCACATCCATCACCGTGTGAGCGATCGGGTCGCTGCTGATCGAGCTCAGAGCCGCACCCGCTTCACCTGTCAACGTGGTGGTTCTCCCGTGGGTGCCTTCCAGGTCGAAGACGGAAACCCGGCCTTGCTGGGAATCGGCGGCGATCAGCGAGTCCCCCGCCCAGCGATGTACGGAGGCCAGTGACCGGAACTCGCCGGGCCCGTCACCCTGGCCCGCCCAGGCGGCCAGGTAGTTGCCGACGGCGTCGAACACCAGCAACTGGTTCGAACCGCCGTTGGCCACAACGATCCGTCCGTCGGCGAGTCTGGTTGCGTCGCCGACCTGGTACAGCTGGTACTCCGTCTCGCCCATCGCCGCGCCGAAGGAAACTTGCGGCTCGCTGCCGACCGTCCAATCGAGTCTCGAATCGGGGGCGGGCCGAGAACTCTCCACGATCGTGATTCCGGCGCTGTCCCGGACGCTGGACGCGAGTTGGTCCGGCCCGTCCGCGGGGCTGGCGTCGCTGTCACAGGCGGTGACGCCTGCTGCAATTGCAAGTCCCGCGATCGTGGTCAGAATCGGGGACACGGGCCAAGTCATCGGGGGGGTTCCTCGGTTCCCCTACCCTTGCGGCTCCAGCGCAAGCAGCCTGACCACGCGCACGGTCTGCACGTCCAGCTCGTCGCTCTCGATGTAGGCCATCAGCCCATCGGGGCCGAAGGCGCTGGGTGTCCGGAGTCCGTCCGGTGCCAGGGTGCCGACGTAGTCCCCATCGGGAGTCACGATGTCGGTCGGGCCACCGTCCGCGCCCGTCGGACCCCCGCGCTCGAGCCAGATCCGGTTCTCCCAGTCTACCTTCAGACCCCACAGCACCGGCACCTCCGCAGCGAAGGTGAGCCCCTCCGCCCCTTCGCGCTCGATCTGCACGGCCATGTCGCGCACTCTCGCCAGGAAGTCAGTCCGCTGTTCACGGAAGCGCTCGCGCGCGGCCTCCTTGATCGCCTCGTCAACGGGGAGCGGCGCGATGGGACGCTCGATTGTCCCGGTGACGCTCCCGTCCGGTCCGATCAGCTTGACGCGGTAGCCGATCGAGTCGATCAGCGCGAGACGGCCATCGGTCAGAACGTTGAAGTCGAGGCGGGGCTCGAGTGCGCGGCCAGCCGACATGGTCATGCCGCTTTCCACGGACCCGCTCACGGTGGTTTCGTCGGCGGGCTCCTCGGGCAGCTCCCAAGCGGTGTAGAGGAGTTCGACCTCTGCGCCGTCCAGTGGCGGAAACAGGTAGATGGGTCGGCCCCCTTCCTCGGGCTGCCCGAAGTCGTCGAAGCGCAGAATCCGGGACGTGACCAGGCGGCCGTCTGGAAGCGCCATGCTGGCTATGACGATGCCAGCCGTCATCGGGTCCTGAGGGATGCGCCGCACGAAGTCGCCGCTGGGGCCGAACAGGTCGATCCGCGAGGATCCCATCACCGTGTAGGAGCCATCGCGCGCGACGATCGGACGGGTGGCGCTGTCCAACTCGCCGGGTCCCTCTCCTTGCCCCCCGACCGTACGGATCAGCGACCCGTCCGGCCCGACGACCAGAATGTGATCGGCCTGGCTGTCGAAGATGTGGAGCTTGGCCTGGGCGTCGAAGTGCACCGAGCCCACGCGGCCGAAAGTATCCCAGCCGTCGCCGACAACCGACCCCGCGGTGAAGACCTCCTCCGTGACGGCGTTCACGATCACGTCCGGACCGTCCAGGGTTCCGGCGGCACCGGAGGCCGATCCGTCCCCGGTATCGCCACAGGCCACCAGGAGCGCGAGGGGGAGGACCGGCAGAAGGAATTGCGGTCGACTTGTTGTCGCTTTCGCCCTTGTCAGCTTCGGCATTTCGGTCCGTCCTCCGGGCAGGGGGCCAGTGCAAGTCGTCGCATTCAACGTATGCCGGCAGCCCTTCGGAGGGACAATCCTACCTGGTGACCGGCAGCTTCATTCTGGCAGTCGAAAGCGGAAGGAGACGACCGAGTGTACCTCGAAGGTTGGGTCCATGACGACGCCGACGATGATGTCTTCGCCGAAGAATGGCGGTGGGTCCGCCAGCAATGGGGCCGGCACGACGACGGTGCCCGCGTAGCGTCCGTCGTATTCCAGAACATCATAGTACCGCGAGGAGGCCATGCCTTCCGGGGGCCAGCGCTCGACCCAGATGCGGTCGGAGGCACCCACGTGGATGGAGATGAAGGCCGGCAGCGAGTCCGGTATCTCGCCCCTGAGAATCTCCGGCGCAACGTGAACGACTTCGTCCAGCGGGACAGGAAGTGAATCGATGCGCGCCTCGAGCGCTGTCATGCTGTCCGCGCGTTCGGCCCGCGGCACCGGTCGGCGCTCCACCTCAGGGCCGTCGATCGTCCTCAGGAGCTCGCCGCCCTGGGCAAACTCGTAGAGTCGGTAAGTCTCTCCGTCGCCCATGATGATCGTCCCGCGCCCGGTCATGTCCCAGTCCGTGTGGGGCGTGAAGGGGGCGCTGTTCAGTCCGTGGACCATTCGGCCGCCGCCGCCCGAGCCGACCCTGTAGTAGGCCGTCTTCGGGCTCGAAAGGTCCCCCATCTCGGGCACATGGACCGTGTCGCTCGTAAGCCCCCCTTCATTGTATTTCATATAAAAGAATTCCGTATATTCATTCCTCCAACGATAGTGCGGGTAGTAGTAGACGTCGTCGACCAGCCGAGCACGCCAGGAGTCGGAGTTGAAGTACGGCGGAATGCTCCACGTGTCGGCCACGGAATCCGGATATGCCGACGAAGCACTGGTCGCGAAGGTGGTGATCCGGGATCCCCGCACGAACAGCTTTCCATCGGCGGCGGGCAGGATGTCGACCGGCCATGTGAACTCGCCGGGCCCCTCGCCTTCCCGTCCGATCCAGGCCATGAACTCACCATCGGGCCCGAACGCCCGGACCGATGGCGAGATGCGGTCGGCGACGTAAATCCGCCCCTGCTGATCGACTGCCACGGACGTGACGTCGCCGAAGATGTACTCGTCGGCCGCGCCGCCCAGTCCCGTATCCCCGATCCGCGTCTCGACGAGGGCGGTGACGGTATCCGACTGGGCGGTGTGGACCGGGTGAGCGACGGCGGCCGACATGCCTGCAATGCTGATCGCCGCCGCAACGAGGCCGGCGGCGACGGTGCTCCGATGTCGGGGATGCGCGTTGAGGATGGCCAGGATTCTCTTTTCCAACGGGGGGTGCGCGCGCTGGCCCATCGGTAGAGACAGCACCGGATGATCGCTGTTCGCGTCCGCCGCCAGAGCGAGCAAGTGGGTCGCGTAGTCCGACGGGCGCGTGCCGAGGGCCAGCACCTTCTCGTCGCAGGCCTCTTCGCGCGCCACCGCCGCGAGGCGTGCCGCCACCCAGGTCAGGGGATGGATCCAGTAGATCGCGACCACGACCCGGGCCATGAACTGCCGGAGCACGTCGCGGCGGCACACGTGGGTCATCTCATGCGTCAGCACGACCTTCCACCGCTCGCTGGACCATTCTGCCGAGGATGTCGGGAGGAGGACGACAGGCCTCCATATGCCGCCCGTCATCGGCGTGGTGGCCGTCGGGCTGACGAGGAGCCGGACGTCGCCCCGAATCCCCAGCCGGCGGCGGACCGCTCCCGCCTGTCGAAGCCCGATGGGATCGCGGAGCGGACTTGCCGCGCGAACAAGTCGTGCGCACCGCACGGCGCCCACTCCCAGCGAGGCCAGTGCGGCGGTGCAGCCGATGCCCCAGAGCAGAAGTGCAAGCGGGATCGAGCGCGGTGGCGACACCGGATCCGCCACTGCGACCGCCGCGGATCCGGCCTTCGGCAACGGTGTGTCGGGGGAAGCAAGCGTGACGCGCGCATCTCTGGCGACATCGACCGCGGGGGCCTCCATCAACGGCGACGGGCGCTGCGGGGCCGGGCTGCCGGGGGAGGGCAGGATGGGCACGTCCCACGAGGGGCCGAGGAGGCTCAGGACTGGCAGGCCGAGGAGTAGGGCAAACGTCATGGTCCACAGCAGATGACGAACCCGTGCAGGTCCCTTTCGAGTGAACCACGCCAAAGCCAGCGCCGCCGACAGCAGGATCGTGGCCCTGATGACGAGGCCGGGCATGCTCAGGGAGTCCGGAGCCAGCAGCGAGTCCATCATCGTCCTGCCTCGGACGCCTGGTCGATCAGCGCCTTGATGCGGGCTCGCTCAGCCGGAGTGAGCCTGGTCTCCTCCAACTCGAGCAGCGAGGCGACGGCGCCTTCCACCGAGCCGCCGAAGAACGTCTTGAGGACGTGCCGCATCGCCGAACTTCGCGCCCGATGCGCGGACACCGTGGGTGAGTAGACGTGCCGGGGCCCGTTCCACTCCGCTGACAGGTGTCCCTTCTCGACGAGGATCCTCAGCACCGAGCGGACGGCCGAGTCGCTGGGCGGGTCGGTCATTCGCTCGCGGATGTGGGCGGCGGTGACAGCGCCCGACTCGTGGACGATGTCCATGGCTTCGCGCTCGCGTCTGCTGAGCCGTGGCAGCTCGGTCAATTCGGCCTCACCTGTCCGGGCGGTGGAGGCGAGCAACGGGGTCCGGCGCCCGCCGTGAGCATCATGGTAAACCGATGATGCGGAAAAATCAACGGCACGTTGAAATTTCAGCGACCGATCCAACCCGTCCACTCGCGCCGCCGGGGGACCGCAAGTTGTCAATTGACAGGCGACACTCACTCGACCCGTTGGGTCTGACCGTGACGCGTGCGGCCGAGGGCTTGGGCGTTACACGGCAGGCGCTATCGGAGTTGTTGAACGGGCACACGGGGGTGTCGGTCGAGATGGCGATCCGGCTGTCGAAGGCCTTCGGCTCGACGCCCGAGACGTGGCTGGGGATGCAGATGGCGTACGATCTCTGGCAGGCGCGCGGTCACGCCGGGGAGATCACGGTAGAACGCTTTGTGGCGGTATGATCGATCTCGTGGTTGCGGAGTCAGCCTGCGGCCGTTCTCGCGCCACTCGATCCGGTAAAGGTGGAACCCGTTGCTGCAACTACAATCTATATGTATAATTGGTCGATGGAAGTCGAGTGGGACGAGGCCAGGAACCAGACGCACATCCGCAAGCACGGCATCGGGTTCGACACCGCCAGGTGAAGGAAAGGAGAGTCTACCATGAGCGGACGCTACGATAGGCCCCTCACGCCCGAGCAGATCGCGCCAGTGAAGGACGAGAGCATCGATTTCAGCGACATACCGGAACTGGACGAGGAATTCTGGGAGCGGGCGGAACTCGTCGAGCCTGATCGCACCGACCAGATCACCATGCGCGTCAAACGCTCCGTGCTGGCCTATTTCAAGGCTCCGGGGAAGGGCTACCAGACGCGAATGAACCGCGTACTGGAGAGCTACGTGCGGCACAGGACGGGGGAATCCGCCGACACCGGGGAGGGCGCGGGCCACTGACAGGGGTTCCCGGCTCGGCCCTTCACCTCGATGAACCGGACGCGGCCGGTTTCCGGGCACCCGGACCCGGCCTTCAAGTCTTCGGTTCCCCGTTCGCCGACGCCGCCGGAAACGTATGGCTGCCCTCCTACCGGCCGGCCTACCCGGAAGAGGGGTCGCCGTACACCGTCATTTCCTCGGACGGGGAGTGGCTGGGACAGGTTGTGACTCCGCCCAGGTTCCGAATCCTCGATGTGGCTGGAGGGCTCATCCTCGGGGTGCTCAGGGACGAAATGGACGTGGAGAACATCGTAGTGTACGGGTTGGTAGAATGAGTAGACGCATCCAAACGGCGTGAACGGCCGGTTTCGCCGCCAGCACGTTTGCGGGACGGCGCTTACCTGACAACCGAGTGCGCTCGAAGGTATTACGTTGGTTTGCCACTGCGGTAAACCTTGAACAAGACCGGGATGAGGTGGAGGTCTCATGAAACTCAAGATCGTCGTTCATCAGGCGGAGGAAGGCGGCTACTGGGCGGAAGTACCGGCCATCGCGGGATGCGTATCCCAGGGCGAGTCGTTCGACGAGCTGCTGCGAAACATCCGCGAGGCGGTTGAGGGTTGCCTGTCCGTGGACTTGCTCGACATCCCCGTCTCGGATACGGACAGGGTTGTCGAGATTGCGGTCTGAAGACTCTCAGCGGCAAGGATTTTTGCAGATTGATCGAGGCCCGCGGATGGCGGTTGAGGCGAGTCAGGGGCAGTCATCACATCTATACGAAGGAGGGCGTTGCCGCCCGAATCTCAGTCCCCGTCCACGGCAACGCCGACCTTAAGCGAGGCTTGCAAAGACACTTGATGAAGATTGCCGAAATCGATGAGTCGGAGCGATAGGCGCCTTGACGGAGCCATAAAGGAGGAGGAGGCCACGGTGCTGGCGGCCATGGGCCTGACCGTCTCCGGCGCGTTGCGCCTGCTGCTGACCAAGGTCGCCCACGAGAAAGCGCTGCCGTTCGCGCCGCTGGTTCCTAACGCCGCCACCATTGAAGCGATGAGGGAGGCCCGCCGGGGCAACCTCCCGCAGTTCGCCAGCGTAGAGGACCTCTTCGACGATCTGCGTGCGGACGATTGAGCGGACCAGCCGGTTCGAGCGCGACTACAAGCGGGAGTCGCGGGATCGGCACCGGGCATACCTCGACGCCATCCTGGCCGCAGTCGTGGATACCCTGCCCAACGACCGGCCGCTGGAGCCCCGGCACCACGACCACGCGCTGAGCGGCGAGTGGGGAGATTTCCGCGCCTGCCACCTGAGGCCGGACCTGTTGCTGATTTACCAGAAGTCCGGGACCGATATTCTGCGCCTGGTGCGTCTGGGCTCCCCTTCGGCACTCGGTCTCTAACTCTCACAACCGCTCACACATCGGGCAGATCGAAAGAGCGCTCGTGAAGGTGGGGCGGCGGCTCGTCGCAGAGGACGCGGCCGTTTAGCGGAGGCGGCCGGCCTGTACCGCCGACCTCGGAAAGGGGACATCCGCGGCTATGCTTGGTCAGCCAAGTCTCGCCGCGACTCCGGCGTGCTCATCCGGCGCTCCAAGGCCCGCTCGAAGCTGACGAGACGGCGAATCAGCGCGTTGTAGCGGGAGTGGGCGTCCCCCGGGTGTTCGTCTCCGATGGCGAGATAGAGTTCGATTTCGGGGGTGTGCGCCAGCGGCGGCGGCGAAGGGATGTCGAGTCCGGCAGCCCGCATTCGAGACGATCCCACGGAAACGAGCAGAGCTTCCACGGTGGCCTCGCCCCGCTTCAGGGCTTCGATACCCGCAGCCACGAGGACAGCGCCGGGCAGATCGGCGGGGATGCTCATGGGCCGATCTCGTCTGCCGCTCGAAGCACCCTGTCTCGGAAGCTGGCAGGATCGAGGGCTGGATAACGGATCAGTGCCGGCTCGATGGCTTCAAAGAGTTCGAGGAGCCGCGCTGCCCGGATGAGACCACGCCTTCCCATCGCTCTGACGTCAGCCGAGTCCTGCGTGTGCCCCCGCTCGATCTTGGCGAGCGCCTGGCCGTAGAAATCGTAATGGTGGTAATCCACGCGCCCGTACCGGTCGATGAACGGGCTGCGTCCACGCCATCCCGGCAATTCCGGGATGAAATCATCGGGGGCGGCCAATTCGACGTTGATCTTCAGGGCCTCCTTGGCTCGCGCGATCGCCTCGAAGACTCCTCCGGGTTCCGGATCGAGTTTGAGATCGACGTCCACCGTGGTCTCCCGCCAGCCCACGAGCACGGCGGAGCTGCCACCGACGAGGTAGATCCGCCCGGGACTTCGGGCCGCGCTGCCCAGGCGACGCATCAGTCTACGCACTTGATCGGCGCTGGCGGGAGGGCGCGTAGTTGTGAGAGCATTCATGTCCGCGGTGCGACCTTGAAGGAGTGGCTGCGTACTCGAAGATGGGCTTCTCGCCGAGTCCGGCCAAGACGACCGCTCTGCTTGCTCCGCGCCCACCCACCCCACCATCGTTTCCCGTACCTCGAAGCGTAGGGCCGCGGCGGATCGTCTTGACGGGCGGCCTGCGCGTGGGTCCGCGGGACAACTCGAATCCAACGTTGCCCAACCTCGGGCTACCTTGGGGCGCCGGAGCAGCCCTCCGCGGCGGGTCTCTCAGTGCAGCAGCAACGGAGAGTTGAATTGAAATGCGAAGCAGATACCACTCCACTCTGATGCTGTCGGCAGCCCTCGTCGCCTGCGGGGAAGACACAGGCCGCACACGCGACATCCAAGTCCAAATCGAGGACAGCGCGGGCGTGCGGATCGTCGAGTATGTGGGCGTGCCGGAGGTCGAGCCGCCGTTCGCCATTGCGGCGGAGCCGGTGTACCGCCACGGCGCCAACCCGGGTGATTACGAGTTCCAGGGAATCAACGTCGGTCGGCTCTTCCCGGACGGAAGCGCGGTCGTTGAACAATCGTCTGTCTCGCCTCACTCTCTTCGTCGGCGATTCGGTCGCGCGCATCGCGAGCCTCCCTCGGGCACCGCACTTCGGTGTGGCAGGAATCGGTTCATCCGGTGAGCTGCTGCTAATGAACCGGATACTCTACCGTTCCTGGACCGGTTTAGAGGAGGGGGAGTGGCTCGCCGGGCACATGTCCCTGTTCGATACTGAAACTGGAGCCCTCGACACGGTCGCGTCGTACGACCACTGGCCGGGAAACCCGCCGGGGCTGCCGGCGAACCCGATCCAGGCCGTTGGCGAGGTCACGGTCGCCACCGGGCAGTTCGTCTACACGAGGTCCGACAGGCCCGAGATCACTTGGCGTCTGCCGGACGGCACGGTAACCCGGATCGTGCGCTGGCGGGCCGAGCCCACCCGACTGACCGAGGAACTCCTGGAGCCCGTCGAAGCCTATCAACGAATGATGACCCAGATTAACAACCGTGGCATACCGATGTCCCGGATCGAGGAGATGACTCAGATATCCATGTCTTGGCGTTACGCCATGATCGGCCAGCCGATGCCGCTCTACGGTTCCCCGTTCGCCGACGCCGACGGAAACGTATGGCTAGCCTCCTACCGGCTGGCCTACCCGGAAGAGGGGTCGCCGTACACCGTCATTCCTCGGACGGGGAGTGGCTGGGACAGGTTGAGGCTCCGCCCAGGTTCCGAATCCTCGATGTGACCGGAGGGCTCGTCCTCGGGGTGCTCAGGGACGAAATGGACGTGGAGAACGTCGTGGTGTACGGGTTAGTGGTGCGATCCTCGATGGTACGGTGACGGTGCGGAGTTCGTGCGGCGAGCGAGGCGCTACGCCCGGAAGGCGCACTTGAGAACTGCGGTTCGTGAGGAGGACTTCTGATGCGGTACGTCTATCCGTGCGTGCTAACGCCTGAGAAGAACGGCGGCTACTCGGTGTCCTTCCCGAATGTGCCGGAGGCGCTGACGTGCGGCGACGACCGGGACGAAGCCCTGACGATGGCCGAGGACGCTCTGACCGTGGCGCTCGGTTCGTACATGCAGTGTCGCGAGGACATTCCGGTGCCGGACACCGTGGCGGGCGAGCGGGAGATGGTCGCGGTTCCACTGGTCGTTGCGGCGAAGCTCGCTCTCTATACCGCGATGCGGGAGCAGGGGCTTACGAAGGTCGGTCTGGCGCGGCGCCTGGGCTTGAGCGAGGGTGCGGTTCGGAAGCTCCTGAACCCGAATCACCGCTCACACATCGGGCAGATCGAAAGAGCGCTCGTGAAGGTGGGGCGGCGGCTCGTCGCGGAGGACGCGACCGTTTAGCGGAGGCGACCGGGCGGGTCCGCCTACTGTCCGCCGCCTTCTTCAAGCTCCGCAAACATCCCTTCCGCGCTGGCGAATCGAGCCGTTCCCCGCCCCATCATATCCTCCGACTCGGCCATGGCCCTTTGGGTCCGGGCGTTCGGCGCCTTGAGGCGTGCGAACCGCGCGATGTCCCTCATCGCTTCGGCGTCATCGTCCCGCTTCTGCGAGACCAGATCCGCCTCGGTGGCGCCGTCCAGCACCGCGTGATCGACCCTCCCCTCGGGCAGGCTTCCAGGATCGTCCGGATCAATCGTCACGCGAGTTGCGCTCATGTTTCCGACCTTCTTCCCGTTGGACTTGCACGCAGTAGGCTCGCGTCGCGTTGTAGGCTGATGGCCCACCGTCGTCAAGCCGCTCACCTGTGCACGCTGTGCCCCCTTGACCGGCCGGCCTGCGAGCTTGCATGATATTGTACGTCAACCCGAAACACGGATGCCAGACATGCCGAACCAGCTCGTCCAGGCCCGCATTGACGGAGCCATAAAGGAGGAGGCGGCCACGGTGCTGGCGGCCATGGGCCTGACCGTCTCCGGCGCGTTGCGCCTGCTGCTGACCAAGGTCGCCCACGAGAAAGCGCTGCCGTTCGCGCCGCTGGTTCCTAACGCCGCCACCATTGAAGCGATGAGGGAGGCCCGCCGGGGCAACCTTTCGCAGTTCGCCAGCGTAGAGGACCTCTTCAACGATCTGCGTGCGGACGATTGAGCGGACCAGCCGGTTCAAGCGCGACTACAAGCGCGAGTCGCGGGGTCCGCACCGGGCATACCTCGACGCCATCCTGGCCGCAGCCGTGGATACCCTGGCCAACGACCGGCCGCTGGAGCCCCTGCACCACGACCACGCGCTGAGCGGCGAGTGGGGAGACTTCCGCGACTGCCACCTGAGGCCGGACCTGTTGCTGATTTACCAGAAGTCCGGGGCCGATATTCTGCGTCTGGTGCGTCTGGGCTCCCCCTCGGCACTCGGTCTCTAACTATCGCCCGAGCTCGCCGTCGGATGCCGTTTGCGCACGGACTGCGGTCGCCGAGGCCGGCGGGTCCGCCTACTGTCCGCCGACTTCTTCAAGCTCCGCAAACATCCCTTCCGCGCTGGCGAATCGAGCCGTTCCCCGCCTCATCATCTCCTCTGACTCGGCCATGGCCCTTTGGGTCCGGGCGTTCGGCACCTTGAGGCGTGCAAACCGCGCGATGTCCCTCATCGCTTCGGCGTCATCGTCCTGCTGCTGCGAGACAAGATCCGCCTCGGTGGCGCCGTCCAGCACCGCGTGATCGACCCTCCCCTCGGGCAGGCTTCCAGGATCGTCCGGATCAATCGTCACGCGAGTTGCGCTCATGTTTCCGACCTTCTTCCCGTTGGACTTGCACGCAGTAGGCTCGCGTCGCGTTGTAGGCTAATGGCCCACCGTCGTCAAGCTGGCGGCGTTCGATGAACTCGCGTAGCCCGCAGGCCGGTGGGCAACTCCGGGCAGGTGGCGGTGCCGCCGGTCGCCTGCTAGAGTCGAAGGGCCATGAGCATCAAGGCGGAATACCGGGATGGGGTCTTCGCGCCCCTGCAGGAGGTCGAGGAGCCCACACCCGGCGAGGTCTACGAAGTCTTCTCCGAGGGCGAGCTGAAACGGCTTGCGGCGGACGTTCCGTGGCTGAAGGGCTCGGAGCGCAGCTTCGAGTTCTGGGAGAACGAGGAGGATGCCGTCTACGATAGCCTATAGGCGGGGCGACATCGTTCTCGTCTCCTTCCCCTTCACCGATCTCACTTCATCCAAGAGACGCCCCGCGCTGATCCTTTCCCCGGATTCCTTCAACGCCGCCGGGGAGGATCTCGTGCTGGCGGCCATTACCTCCCACATCACGAACGATCCGAACGCGGTGCATCTCCGGCGGGGCGACTTCGCGGAAGGTGCGCTTCCCAAGGCATCGATGGTGAAGACGACGAAGCTGTTTACGATGCACTCCTCGCTCGTTGCCAAGCGAATCTGCGCTCTCACTCCTTCTCTGGAGAGTCTGGGCGGAATCGACAAGCGGTTCGCCGAGATCAGCGGCGAGATACCGGAGTTCGCCGGCTACTACGTGGACGCTGATGGCGACCTCGTGACCATGCTCACGGATCTGACGAAGACGCCGGAGGTCGAGAGCCTGATCAGATCCGAGGTCGACGCCAAACTGCTCGTATCCGGAGGGCAGCGGGAGTACGGATTGGCCACGTACTCATTCTCCCAACTACTCGGGTGGCGCGATCTGCTCATCGGAGAACTGATGGTACGTGGTGACGTTGCGCTCCTCGATATCGACCAGGCGCGGAACCAGCTCTACATTGGACTGATCAGCCCAGCGGCAGACGCCGGCGTCCGACTGCCCGCCGAGCGCGCTGGCATCCCGGCCGAGGCGCTGTTCCTGGAGGCCGTCGGCCGTCCGACCGCGGATGTGCTCCACGTCCCGACCGGCGCGGTGGCGAACAACATCGCCACGGGCCGCTTCGCCACCACGCTCGGCG
Source organism: Candidatus Palauibacter sp. (assembly GCF_965237495.1). GTDB lineage: Bacteria > Gemmatimonadota > Gemmatimonadetes > Palauibacterales > Palauibacteraceae > Palauibacter. The sequence goes on from NZ_OZ250143.1 coordinate 3,048,549, forward strand.
GTGTTCGCGCGCGGAACGTCGGGTCGCCGGATGCGATCTGCACCCTCTGGCTCGGCGTAAAGCAGGGCGGGCAGCAGCGGTACCTGACCGCCTCGCACTGCACCAATGACGGCTTTGCGACGCTGAGCACCGATCTCCCCATGCACCAGGGAAGCTCGAACGAGGCCGACTGGCTCGGCGACGAGCAGAAAGACCCGGCCGATACCTGCAATATCCCGGACCCCGTCCCGCCCGGGGCGGATCAGGACAGGTGCCGGTGGTCGGATGCCTCCATGTTCGGGCGGGCGGACGGGGCCACGTCGCCCCGCTTCATGCAGGGGTGGATCGCAAGGCCCGTCTCCGAGGGCGGCTCCCTCCTGCACGACCACAGCGCCGACAGCGCGTTCACGATGGACCACGAGTCGATTCCGGTGGCGGGCGACGATGTCCAAGATGGTCGGGCAGTCCTCCGGCTGGCAGACGGGTAGCGTGCTGCATGACTGCACGCTCGTCTTCCAGTGGCCCGAGCCGCCCAATAACTACGTTCTCCGTTGCCAGGCGATCGCGACCTATACGGCCGCCGACGGCGACAGCGGCGCGCCCGTGATGGGAACGCAGGAGCCGTACGGCCTCGTCGGGATGCACGTCGGACGCACCATGTTCCTGCACAACGGGCAGAACGTGCGACGCGCCGTCATCTCACCTATCGACGGGAGCGAACGCGATCTCGGCGCGGTCACGACGCGCGGCCGCCCGAACGCCACTTGAGAAAGGAGGAGGCAGAATGAAGGCGCTGACGGCGACTCTGGCGTTCGGGCTCCTGGCCTGTGAGCGGGTCGTTTATGCCCCCTGGGCCGAGCCTTACGAGGCTCTGGCGATCATCGAGGGGGTCGACCCGGTCGAGTACCCGGTGGCCGTCGAAGTGCCGCCGAACGTCCGGCGGGGTGAGCGGTTCACCGTGAGCGTCCGAACGTATGTCGATGGCTGCGACGCGAAGGGCAGGACTCAGGCCGAGAACCGGGAGACGCGGGCGCGGATCGTCGTGTACTCTCTGATCGGCGTGAGTGCGAACTGCACGATCACCCGGGTATATGAGCATGCGACCGAGTTCAAGTTCGACGAGGCAGGAGCCGCGAGCGTGACGGTCGTGGGACGCAGCGAGACACGCGGGATCGTCGAGAACACGTATCCCGTCATCGTCCGCTAGCTCGTCGATGCCCCGTCGGGCCAGAGTGGAGGCGAAAGGAAGGCTTCCGCAAGGAGTCCGTTGTACTCGGAGGCCGCCTTCTCGTAGCGGCTGCGATCACCCGACGGATGCGGGGTTTGGCTCTCCTCGTTGAGTCGCTTGAGTCGCTCGTGGGGAACGATCAGACCGACCGTCGTGATCGAGAGAAGGTGGGTCACCTCTAGCAGGCCGTGGCAAAAGCGCGCTGCGGCCCGCGGAATATGATTTCGGCGAAGTGGCGGCGGACTGTTGCGCCAGCGCGGCCGGGGCGGCGTAGGAGTGATATCCGGGCCCAGGCGGCCCCCGGGTGGCCGAGAACGTGCGATCTTGGCCGGAAAAGGGCCGAGAAAACGCTCGCGAGGGCTCCTGTTTGAAGCGTGGACGCACGTCTCCCCTGCAGGCTCCTCGGCGTGCCGTAGCCGAACCGGTGCCGCATCAGGAGCCCGAGGTTGAACCCGGCCGCGTGCACCAGCAGACGCTTGCGGATGTTCTCGTGCCCGCGAAGGTGCGTCCGGCGCATGCCGCCGGTGGTGAGCATGTGGGCGAAGGCGCGCTCCAGCTTCTCCCCCCGCGCTCTCAGAAGGCCCTTGCCCCGGGCGCCCCGGACCCGGCGCCGGTTGGCGTAGGTCGGCATCTGCGCGGCCCGGTCCCGCTTCCAACTGCGCCGCCCGCGGTTCGGCTCGCTCACGTAGCCCCGCACCCCGAGGCCGGCCAGGCGCTTCATCGTCGCGTTCGAGTGGTAGCCCTTGTCGCACACCACCTCCCGCACCTCCACACCCACCCGTTCCAGCTGACCGCGGGCTTCAGCCAGCGTCTGCGGCAGCGAGCTGCTGTCGCCCCCCGTCGTCGGCTGCACCGTCAGTCCGCACACCGCCCCGGAGGACATGTCCACCGCCTGCTCCAGCTTGTGGCCCATGCGCGTCCGCCCGTCCTTCATCTTCGTGATCCGCGCGTCCGGATCGTGCGGGTGCTCCCACTCGTCGTTGGACCCCTTCTTCGGCCGCTTCCGGTCCAGCTTCGCCAGATCCGCACGGCTCGGCGTCTCGATCCCCGAAGCCTCTGCCAGACCCTCCAGGAACAGCTGGTATCCCTCCCCCGTGTCCCGCCGCACGATCGACCGAATCGCCGCGTTCCCCTCCAGCGTCGTCGCGTCGATCCCCAGCGTCTTGCCGCTCAACAGCCCGCTCTCCTCCAACAGCTCCAGCACCCGGGCGAACAACACCTCGTGTGCCTCCACCGGCAGGCGCCGCCGCGTCCGCGACACCGTCGAATGGTCCGGCGGGTTCCCGTCCAGCTCGTAGCCCAAAAACTCCCGCAGCGACAGAGACCCCGCGCACCGCCACGCGATCCCCCGCTCCGAACCGATCCCCTCCAGATACCCCACCACAAGCATCCGGAAGTACACCCCCGGCGCCACGCTCGGCCGGCCCAGACTCTCCGCGTAGTACTCCGCGCACGTCTCCTCGCAGAACCCGTCGAACCCGCCCGCCACCAGTACCCCGTCCAGAGCACGGTAGAACGGGTGCCCCGGGGCACGTATCTCCGCCGTCGCCACGAACAACGCCTTCTGTCGCTCGCCCCCGCGCCGCCCCATCGCCATCGTCGCCCTCCCACTGACTGGCCACTCCTGTCCCGGCCACAATCCAGCCATCAATGCCGGCGCGGAACATCCCGACTTTTACCACGGACTGCTGATATGGAAGGGCCCCCGTCAAGTGCCCTCGTTCGTCTGCCAAGCGCGTCTTCGTAGTCGTTCTCCATCATCGGAGGAAGAAGTCACGCGAGGTTCGTTTCGACGGTGAATCCTCCTGATATACGCCGGTTGGCCGGGGCCAGAGCGGCAAGAATTCGGATTCGTCGGGAGCTGGCTCGATCTAGATCGCGTGGGTCTCGCGTCCGGTGGCAACAGGGCGCGGCCACATAGCAGCCTCGAGCGTTCTCCTGCCGTGCCTCGCGCGACCTCCTCCTCGGTCTCGGGGTTCTCGTTGCCTGCGAGTCCTGCTTTCGCCGTCTCAGGCGGCGTCCCGGTTCGTCCGGGTGTCTTCTCCGGCATCCTGCATGAGAGCCCACACGAAGCCGGCCAACTCCCGGGCCACCGCCACCGCCGCGATCTGGTTGTTCTTCCTGAACGCCAGCCGGCCGAACACCTTGTGAAGCCGGTGTTGCGCCTTCCAGCCGTGGGCGATCACCTCCGGTGCCTGGCCCTGCTGCCGGCGGCTCAGCGCCGGGCCCCGCCTGGGCGCGAACCTGTAGCTCCACGCCGCCTGCACCAGCACATGCCGGACCCGGCTGTTGCCCGCCTTCGTGATCGCTCCCAGCCGACGGCTCGCCCCGCTGGAGTGTTCGCTCGGCACCAGGCCCACGTAGGCCATCAGCTTGCCCGGGCTCTCGAAGCGCCGGAAGTCCCCGATCTCCGTCGCCAGCACCATCGCCGCGTGCGTCGAGATCCCCTTCAGGCAACACAGCCGCCCCACCGCCTCACGGTAGGCCGGCTCAAGCGCCAACGCCTCGATCCGGCGGTCCAACTCCTCCCGGCGGCCCAGCTTGTAGTCGAACAGCGCCAGGTACTCGCCGAACACGAGCCGGTCCTCCCCCTCCAGCGCCCCGTCGCGCTGGAGCGCCCGCAGCCACGACATGTGCTTGCCCGTCCAGTTCCGCCCCTCGCGGTACACCAGCCCCCGCCGCGCCAGAAACTTCAGGATGTAGTGCCGCGACTTCAGAATCTCCCGCTGGAACACCTCCCGGCACCGCACCACGTCCCGTACCCGCTCCTCACGTTCCGTCGGGATCCGGATCGTCACCAACTCCCCCGCCCGGTACAGCCGCGCCAGCTCCGTCGCGTCCTTCCGGTCGTGCTTGCGCCGGTCTCCCGGCCGCCGCGGGATCAACGACGGCGCCACGATCTCGCACTCGTAGCCCCAGTGCCGCATCGCCCGTTCCAGCACGTAGCCCGCCCCGCTCGCCTCGTAGCAGGCCCGTACCTCCCCCTCCCGTGATATGCGGCCCAACCACCGCCTGATCTTGCTCGCCTCGTTCGGCAACCGCTTCACCACCGTCGGCTCCGGCGCCTCCGCCGGAAGCAGCGCAACCATCACCGTGTCCTTGTGAACGTCCATCCCGACGTACAGCTTGCTCTTCTTCTCCATGGGGCCGGTCTCCTGTCCGTTGCGATCTCCAGCATCGCATGTGGCTCTGGCACCTCCGAACACCGGGGCGCTAACCCACGGTATACGGCGGGCGGCCGGCCCTTCGATACCTTCTAGACCCATACCACGCGCCGGAAAACGAAGCCGCCTGAGCAGTGCGGAACATCTGCGAGGAAAGTCGCTCGCGTAATCGCGGTACGCGCTCATTCTGCTGTCCTTTTCGGGGTTTCCAGAGCGATGCCGGAATGCAGAACCTCCGAAAATTGTTGTTCAATGCGCACCAGATGACAAGCGGGTGACCTTCAGGTTTGAGGATGGCGCGGCGGCCGATGTGGACTACGTGGACTACCACTGAAGGGGAGGACCGACCATGGCCATGCACGACCCGCCGCATCCGGGCGGCATCGTGAGGCGGCAGTGCCTCGAACCGTTGAGTCTGACCGTGACGCGGGCGGCCGGTGGCTTGGCGTTACACGGCAGACGCTTTCGGAGTTGTTGAACGGGCACACGGGGTGTCGGTCGAGATGGCGATCCGGCTGTCGAAGGCCTTCGGCTCGACGCCCGAGACATGGCTGGGGATGCAGATGGCGTACGATCTCTGGCAAGCGCAAACCGCGCCCATGGTGGCCTGAACGCTGCCGAGGTTGACCGGCCCCCCACCGATAGCGAGAATATATCTCAATTGCGATACAGGAGGCCCGGATGAAGACACATAGTTCGATGCTCCACGTCCGGATGGACACCGAGACGAAGCGGAAGGCGACGACGGCACTGGCGGCCATGGGGCTGACGGCCTCGGAGGCCGTGCGGCTGTTCTTCCACCGAATCGCGGTCGATCAGGCCTTCCCTCTCGAACTCAAGGTGCCGAACGCCGAGACCCGCAGGGCCATGGCCGAGTCGGAAGAGATGATGAGGCGGGGGACGGCCCGATTCGCGAGCGCAGACGAGATGTTTGCGGAGCTTGAAGAAGCCGGCGACCAGTAAGCGGACGCGCCCGCCTCGGCGGGTGGATTTCACGCGTGGCTTCCTCAAGGACTGGGAACGCCTTTCGCGTTCCGGCAGATACGACATGAACCGGCTCAAGTCGGTTATGCTCCACCTCATCGCCAACGAGACCCCGCTCGGTCCTGAACGGCGCGATCACGCGCTAAAGGGCGCATGGGCGAATCACCGGGAGTGCCATGTTGGCGGGGACTTCCTGCTGATCTATCAGGTCGAGGATGCGCCCAGGCCCGGCGGCTCGATCAACTTCGTCCGAGCCGGCACCCACGCGGAACTGTTCAAATGAGCGCGGCCGAGGGGGCCACCGTGCGCGCTTGGCGTCAAGGGCCTCAAGAACGGGTCGGCACGACCCACCGGGCCCGGCGACCTGAGGAGGACTTCTGATGCGGTACGTCTATCCGTGCGTGCTGACGCCTGAGGAGAACGGCGGCTACTCGGTGTCCTTCCCGAATGTGCCGGAGGCGCTGACGTGCGGCGACGACCGGGACGAGGCCCTGGCGATGGCCGAGGACGCTCTGACCGTGGCGCTCGGCTCGTACATGCAGTGTCGCGAGGACGTTCCGGTGCCGGACACCGTGGCGGGCGAGCAGGAGATGGTCGCGGTTCCACTGGTCGTTGCGGCGAAGCTCGCTCTCTATGCCGCCATGCGGGAGCAGGGGCTTACGAAAGGTCGGTCTGGCGCGACGCCTGGGCCTGAGCGAGGGTGCGGTTCGGAAGCTCCTGAGCCCGAATCACCGCTCACACATCGGGCAGATCGAAAGAGCGCTCGCGAAGGTGGGGCGGCGGCTCGTCGCGGAGGACGCGACCGTTTAGCGGAGACGAATGCCCACGCGATTCCCCTAACGCTCCTCGGACGAGGGACTAGCCAGAGAACTCGTCACCGCGAGAGCCATCACCGGGTAGAGCGTCCCGGTATACGTGATGAAGTGCCATGTCTCCGTATTGAGTGACTTGGTCCACCAGCGGCCCGATTGTCTCTGGTTCCGCCTGAGCCACTCAACGCCTCGCTGCACGGCCGGGTGCGTTGGCGGCACCCCCGCGGACGACAGCACTACAACCGCCAAACCGGTTTGGTGGCCATCGCTCGCAGGATCGCCGAAGTCCACCTCGCCTCGCAAGCGTTCCGCGCGGTTGCCCCGGCCCCACTGCTCGGGCTGAGCGAAAGAGCGAATCGACCATCCCCCGTCCGGGCGCTGACGGTCCAGGATCATCCTGACGATGTCCTGCTTCCTGTCGGCGCTGATCACGCCCGGCAGATACGGGTCCGCCCAGAGCAACGCCACCCGAGCGTAGTCATGGGGAGGAGGGACCCGCCGCAGGTACTCTCGCAGACTGGCTATCTGCCTCTGCAACTCGGGAGACGTTGCCTGCTCAAGCCATCCCGGAGCGAGGCCCACACCCATGGCCGCAACGGTCGCGAGCTGAAACGCGTCGGACTCGAACGGCGGCCATGTGTCCGGCGAGTGCCAGGCCCCGTCGTCGCGCTGAAGGCTGAACATGAGCTGAAGAGCTTGCTCGGTTTCGGGAGACAGCCGCTGGTCCACGTACGCATCCCAGGATGCCAGAGACGCGGCTAGATGCACGACTTCTGCAGGGTTCACTCCCTGCTCGAGCTCCTCGGGGTCCTCGGTGAGCCTCTCTTGAAGACGCTCTTCGAGAAAGCCCCGGAAGGTTGCATCGGGCTGACCCAGGCTCCTGGCGAGTTGCGGACGAAGGATCCCGTACCAACCCGTGGTGTGACACGAGACGCAGCCGCGGTCGTTTGCCCAAGCCTTGGCTCCACCCTCCAGGTAGGTGATCGCCCGTTCGATGGACAGATTCTCCGCAATCGGTTCATCCTCCGAGGCCGGCGGAATGGAGATCTCTCCGAAGTGATACTGGTGTAGGCGGTGGTCGGGCTCCTGCTGCGCGTGAAGCTCACAGCCGAGAAGCGAAATCCCAACCGACAGTCCAATTGCGGCGTGCATGAGTCTCATAACCGAGCGCAGTCCCAAGAGGTTCTCGTGTCGGGGCGTGGGGCTACTGCCATCGTAGGCGCCCTTTCGCTGCCACGCAAAGGCACGCGCGACGGCGTGGCCGGACTTTCCTCGCTCGGATCCCCGCAGAGCGCCTCATGCAGTCTTCGCTTACGCTGAGCGCCCATCCCGTCTTAACGATCGCCCCATCCGACAGGGCTCCGCGTCTCTCTCGGCACGGCCAGTGCTCGATACCGGATCGTCACAACTCCAAGACGCGCACCTCAGCAGGCGGGGACAGGTTCGATTCCAGCGCACCTCCACATGTCAGCCGGCTCGGCACGCGTCCGGTTCGATCGCGGCAGCCCGTTCTCACGGCCTTACGGCAAACGCGGCCACCTTTTTGGAATTCGACGCGATGCCCCCGACCGGGTTGCGGAGCGCAGAGGGGAGGGATTAACCCAGACTTGGTTGCCCGTGCTACCTTCGGGGTCCGCCTGGTCCACACCGTAGTGACAGAATGCGGCAGAAGAGACAAGGAGAATCAAGTTGGGGGCAATCCTCACAAACATCGAACTGGGCAGGATTGATCTCCCGAGGCTCCAGCGCGGGTACGTGGTCGAAACGCATGCGGGCGCAGGCGTTCTTCGACCCGCTCTATCGGAGCATCCGGTGCGCAATCCCCTGACCCGCCTGACCAGGCTTGACGACGCGGCCGAGTGCCTGGTGCGGGACGGCGCGGTCCGCTGTGCGGGATACGGCTCGAACTGGCGGCTCGGGAAGGGGCGATGACGGCGCGGGAGCGTTGGTTGCGGCGGATTGCGGAGGGGCTGGCGCGGCAGAAGCGGCGGGGGGTGGAGGCGTGGACCTGCACGCCGTCGGCGGGCCTCCCCGGCGAGACGGTGAAGGACGGATGCGGGACGCGGCATCGGACACGCGCGACTGCAGCGCGCTGCGCCGGACGCTGGACGCGGCGCAGGCGGCGGCCCGTTCCCGGTCTCGGGCGCGAGGGGCGGGACGCAATCCTCCCGGCCGTCCCGGTGCGCATCGACCGCGATACGCGGCGACGCCTTCCGCCCCCGGCCCACGCCGCGCCGGAGGCAGAGGCGACGGACGAGACGGCGGACGCGCTCGCGGCCATCACGCGGCGCGCGCGGCAGCAGCGAACGTGCCGGGAGTGCGGCCACATCCGAGACGGGGCGCTGGGGGGACGGTGTCCGGCCTGCGGGGCCCCCGTGCCCGGATTCGGGGTGGACCCGTGAGGGCGTGGACGGGCCGCCGAACGTGCGCGACGCGCTGGCATCGACCCCGACCGCGCGCCATGGATGCCCAAAGCGGAATTGTTAAGGTCTCCACGACCCCTGTCAGTTCGACCGAATCGCTCATCGGGGTCAACGAGCCAAAGCCCGGAGCTCCACGGATTCGATCGGCTTCATTGTGGCAATCGGAAACGGAGAGCGACGACCGATGGCGGTAGACGACATCATCTCACGTCTGAAGCGGTTCGGGGCGGATTCGATCAAGCGGGAGGATGGCGTCAGCGGCATCGACGTCGAGGACGACGCGCGCGCCCTCGTGAACGACCTCGAGCGTTATCCGCACGCGTTCGTGCTGGCCTGCATCGTGGATCGGCAAACGAAATCCGACATCGCATGGAGCCTTCCACACGCGATACGCGAGGCCGCCTCGGGCTTCGAGTTCGACAAGCTGTTGGGGCTTCAGACGAGAGTTTGGGTCTCCGTCCTCCGGCCGTCCGGCCACCGGCTGGCCGCCGAGATGGAACGATTGCTTCCGGCAGCCATCAGACACATCGGGGACAGGTACGGCGGGGACGCCTCACGTATCTGGGCCACCGGGAGCAGCGGCGCTGCCGTGGCCAGGCGGTTCCTGGCCTTCGACGGGGTTGGCCCGAAGATCTCCAACATGGCCGTGAACATCCTGATTCGCGACTTCGGCATCCACCTTACAAGGCCCATGCCCGACATTGCGGTCGATACCCACGTCCTGCGCGTGTTTGAGCGACTGGGCCTTCTCGGCAGGCTCGATCACAGCCAGCTACGCTCGACCCAGGGCAAGCAGCAACTCCGGCTCCAACTGCGCGCTCGCGAACTCAACCCGGAGTGGCCCGGGGAACTCGACTGGCCAGCCTGGCTTGTCGGGAAAACCTGGTGTCACGCCGGGCGCGCACCCGAGTGCCACGAATGCCACATGAGATCTTTGTGCCCGAGGGAGGGGGTCAGTTCGATTCAGCGGCAAGCGCAGAAGACCCCGGCGGGTGAGTAGCTCGCGAAAGGGCTGAGCCTCGGCGAGGCCGGGTGTCAAGTGATTGCCATTTTAGTACACTCTGGATCAGCCGAGGCGGGCCGTACGACGTCGGCATTCCCTCGATGTGAGACCAAGAGCACGCGTCGCCTCGCTGGATTGGCCGCGAAACGACCGTAACCTCCCACTTAAGTTTGGGATAGCCGCCTATGCCGGAAGAGCTATTCGTCTTCGATCCCAAGATGTTCATCACCGGGCCCTTGCACCCATGCCCGCAATGCGGAAGCGTGGAGCTTGGCACGCTGTCCATCACAAACAACGTGCACACTCGTCGCTGCCGGAACTGCTTTCACGACGAGAGAGAGCGCCTCCCGCCACTCGACAAGAAGCTGATCTATCTGGACCAGATGGTCCTCAGCAACATCGCGAAAGAACTCGATCCGGTTTGGCGGGAGGAGACGCGGCACCGGGACGAGTACTGGATGGAGGCGTTTGACCGGATCGACCGGTTGATAAAGCTGCAGCTGATCGTCTGCCCTGATTCGCCAATCCATGAGATCGAATCGTCATATCTTGAACAGCACGAAGCGGAGCTGCGGCGCCTCTACAAGCATCTGGCGAGCGGCGTTCGTCTCCGGTTCCACCACGAGGTACTGATGGCGCAGCTGTCGGAGGCGTTAGAGGCCTGGCTCACGGATCGAGATCCCGATTGGAGCCGTATCGCTCGCGAGCATGTTGTCCGCGGGGATCTGGACCGCTGGAGCGAGCGTTGGCGTGTTACCGTCAACATGGGCTACTGGCTTGACCAAATCGACAGTCGTCGGGAATCTCGCGACCGCGCACACGAGAAGTTTCAACAGCTCTGGGAGCGGTGGGCATCGGAAGGCCACGTGTCATTTGAGGCTCGCTTCGAGGAAGAGCGCCGGGGAGTGGCCGTAGCGGCGCTGCAGTCCTTCAAGACTCATTTTGAGCGTTTGCACGAGGCGACCACTGGCACCGGAGCAGGCGCTGTTCTTATGCAGCTAATGCAGCCGGCGTGGCCGGTTCGGCTTGTGAGTTGGCTACTGAACCGTTTGGAGGAGAGGGGCGTCGCGCGGGAGGATCAGCTCCAACGAGCTGCGGATTTCCTGAACTCAGAAGAGGCCCTGAGTGCACCGGAGAATCACTTGGGCGCCCTTCTCTTCGCTGGTTTAGCCCGGCGGGCCGCTTCAGGTCAAAAGCGCGTGCCCAGCCGCGGTACGCCCAACGATATCAGATTCGTCGCTGCGTACCTGCCTTACTGCCATGCGATGTTCATCGACAACGAGTTCGCGCAACTCCTGAAAGAGGAACCGTTGGCGACCGCAGTGAAGGACTATTCGACGGAGATCTTTTCCGCTAGCTCGCGGGACGGCTTCCTGGATTATCTGGCTAGGTTGGAGGCTGAAGCAGAGCCGAGCCATGTCGATCTCGTGGACCGTACGTACGGCGAGACGTGGACCGAACCGTACCGCTCCATGCTCGAACACGAGCGCAGCAAGCGAGCGTGCGACAGGTCGTGAAGGTTGACGATTCACGTCTGCGGGCGGAGGCGGCCTGCCTCCTCGGAACGGCGAGCGGCGATGCCGCTCCCTTCGGCGAGGGCACGGGGGGTAGGACAGAAACACGAAGAAGCGGAGGGACGGGGCGCTCCCGTATCCGCTTCTTGCGTGGAGGTCAGACCGTTCGCGAAACGTCCGCGGCCGAGAGCGAGTAGGCGAGCGCTGCTGTTGGCTGTCGGGCGCCGCGACAGTCCCCGTCACCCCTTCTTCTACCTCGTTCGAGCCAATCTCCTCAGGTCAGCCGCCTCTCCGGATTCATCCAGAGCCTCTCCCCGCGTCGGAACCAGCTCGTCCCCAAAACCATAACCAATTCCTCACGCTACGACGCCATTTCGCCCACCACGGCACCCCGTCAACTCTGGGCTCAACATTCGTTTCGTCGGCCTCGACGACTGGGAATGGAAAGCGATCGCCCGTGCCCATGTGCTCGCAGTACAGGCACTCTGCAGTGCACGTGGAACTTACATCGCTGTCCATCATCCCGGTTGCGAAATGATAGGTCTGGACCCCCGGATTACCAATTCCTGCAGGTCGCACGACCATACTCAGAAACTGACAGATCATCATCCCGCTCGCAGACAGCGCAAACCCGAACACGTTCTCGTTCCTTCGCAACGCATGATCTTCGGGAAGCCGCTCGATGTATGTCGGATCGTCAAGCAGACCTTGCCGCTCAAGTGTGACATTCGCCGGGTCGAACTGGCCGAGGCATTCCAGACACGCCCTTCCCGGTATCGCGACGTGTGCACCCCACTCGGCGCCTCGTATGGACCCGTCCGGCTTGACGCGGACGTGCACACCTCCGTCTACGACCGGGATGTGGTGCGCGAACGCCACCATGTTCAGCACCTGTCTCGGCCAAGGCCGATCCACGCAACTGAACAGCACGTCGCAATCCAGCGCCGCTCTTAGGCCGCTCTCCCGTGTCACCGACTTCCTGTTTAGCCTCACGTCTGCGTCGTCGGCAGTCGCGTGCTTGCGTAACTGCTCTCCCGCCACGTCTGTCTTGAACCGCCCGATGTCATCGACGCTCGCGTGGAGAAGCCGATCCAGGTTGTGTTCTTCCACCGTGTCGAAGTCGATCAGGCTGATGGTCTCAACACCCATTCGGGCCAAGCTCTCCGCAACGATCGCGCCCACGCTTCCGACCCCGACCACGCCGCAATGCAACCGAGCGAGCGTGTGCTGCTTCTCCTCGCCCCAAGCCGAGTAGGTCCTCTTCAGCATTTCCTTGAACTTCGGCGTAGGAGCTAGCTCCTCCATGAAGGTCACGTCGAAATCGTCCCCGACCACCCGAACACTCCCACACCACCGCCGTTCGTATTCCCGTCGCCCAACCCGGGGCCAGAAACGCGCGCTCAGTGCACCATCAGTGCCCATGGTCAGACCGATCAGCGGCAGGCCCGTTTCCCCAAGTATTGAAGGCGCCGTGCTTCGCTCCGTGTCCACATCCTCGCCGCTCATTCCCTGCCATCCCGGAGTGAAGTGGCTGTGCAGTAATGCGATACCGGCGTTCCTCGACATCGCAGCCTCCGCCACCCGGTCCAGATAGTTCGGCAAGAAGCTCGCGCCGCCATGCAGTCGTCTTTCGTTCGCGACCGGAAGCACAACCTCCTTCAGCACTGCGGTTGTTCGCGTCTCGCCGGTGCTCGGCTTCCACAAGGCGAAACAGAGGTCCTCCTGCGGCTCCCCCTTCCTGATGTGTTGCAAGAGATGCCGTCTCAACACAGCAGCGACCTCGGACGTCATCACCACGCTGTAGTCGGCTGAACTCACTGGCTCTCCCAAAGCGCCCGGACGTGCTCCATGTACCGCATCGCGTTCCTCGCGCCCGATGTCCAGTTCGGATGCGGCCGGCTCCAATACTGCCAGCCGTCTCTAAAGTGCTTGCTGTGCTTCTTGCTGGGATGAACGTGCCCCGACGGATGCGGCCCGTCCTGCCGATTCTCGTGAATCAACTCGTGAACATGTGGGCCGCCCGGCGGCGACAGCGGAAAGTCGCGCGGCACGACGATGCCGATGTCCACCTTCAATCCCTCGAACTTGCCTTCGGGAACGCGGTACCCCGCAATCATGATGTGGTCGTCGCCCAACTCCTCGACCTCCATTCCGGCGGCCCGCAGCTCGTTCGCGAAGAGCGCTCCTCCGACGAGCATCTGGTCCCCAGCTATCCGTCCAGCTGCGAAACGCCCTTTGGCCCGGTGTAGTGGCCAACGAACTCCGCTCCGTCGTACAGGAAGATCGGCTGCTCGCCCTTCCCGTCGTACCTGATCCTCTCGCCGTCCTTGATTTGAACCAAGTAGTTGCTTTCAGGATCGAGACCGCCCAAGCGCAGAATGTCATCCGCCGACATTGGGTTTTCTAGCGCTTCATGTGGCTCGCTGTCGATCTTGATCGAAATCGGCGGCTCCCAAACGATCTCGGCTGCGTCGAGGCACTTCTTGACCAACGCCATCGCCTCCGCCGCCGCCTTGGACGGCTCGCCCTCGGCATCCAGTTTCACGAGCAGCTCGAACGAGGTCTCCGCCACCGGCGTGAACCGAACCGACCAGCCGCCCCGCGCCTTCTCGATCACCCAGGCCGCCTCACCCAGCTGCACCTTGCTGTCCTCCAACACCGGCGCCCCCGGCCCCTCGGACTTCAAGATCTCCGCCACGGACATCACCTCGACGCCGCTCACGCCCTCCTGGCTTCGCAGCAGGGCGCCCACTTCGCTGAGCAGCTCCACGCCCCAGCAGCGCTCCCCGGCTTCCGACACCTTTCTTATCTTCAACAGCGACACCAGTCACCTCCTGCGATGGTCACTCTCGCCCGGGGGTCAACGCCCCTGGGCCACGTTCTTGAGGATCTCACGCCACCCTCGGGCTTCGGTCCGTCGTCCCCCTGAGCCACCTCGGTTCAGAGGCTGATCGCTAACTTGAAGTGGCATGCTTGTGATGTAAAGCACTAATCGAGCACGCTTGAATCATCGCACGGGCCGGAGCTAGACTGAAGTTTGGGAAACGCCGTCGAAGAAGACGAGCATGATGCACCCTGCCTCGGAGGGATGCCGCGTGAAGCCCACACTCGGACAGTACCTCGCCTCCATCCGTGCAGACCGGAAGATGACCCTGCGTGAAGTCGAGGAGGCTACCGACAAGGGAGTCTCGAACGCCTACCTCAGCCAAATCGAGAACGACAAGATTCGCAAACCTTCACCCAACGTCCTTCATTCTCTGGCCGAGATCTACGCTATCAGCTTCGAGAACTTGATGATCAGGGCCGGCTATCTCATGCCTTCCTCGGACCGCTCGGACCATGACCGCCACGGCCGGGTGGCGACGTTCGCCGAGCACAACTTGACGGAAGAAGAGGAATCGGAGTTGCTGCGATTCCTTCAATTCATACGCGGTAGGGGATGAACCTATGATTCGACCTGACGACAGTAGGCTCGACCCCGCGGATCTCCGCGCGGTCGAGGAGCAAGCCCACCGACTCCTCGACCGCGCAGATGCCTGGAACGAATTCCCGGTCCCCGTCAACGATATCCTCTCCGCTGCTAGGGTTCACGTTGCCCAGACCAGCGCGTTCGACCCTGCCGCGATCATCTCCTACGTCAAGGGCAGGGCGGCCGATACGGGCGCCCTTGTCAAGACGGCGATAAGCAAGGTGTTCGGCGTCTACGATGCCGCCGCGGCCGTTATCCATATCGACGACACCCTTGTGGAAGCCAAGCAGACCTTCCTCAAGCTGCACGAGGTGGGACATCACGACCTTCCCTGGCATCGCAAGGTGTTCCGGTTCTTCGAGGACTGCCGCAAGACCTTGGATCCGACCGTCGCGGATCAGTTCGAACGTGAAGCCAACAACTTCGCGCGGTTCCTGCTGTTCAAGGACCGCACCTTCGCCGAAAACGCCGCCGATTGCCCCTTGGAGATCAAGACACCGATCACACTCGCCAAGAGATTCGGGGCCTCGGTTTACGCCTCTGTTCGTGAGTATGCCCGCACGAACCCGAGACCGTGTCTCGTTCTTGTTCTCAACCAACTTGAAACCACCGAGGGTATCGGCCCCCGCGCGAGGGTTCGACGCATCGAACCCTCGCCCTCCTTCCTCACCCGCTTCGGTCGCCCCTCGATCGAAACGGTTACACCCGGCCACCCACTTTGGCCGGTCCTTCCCATTGGCCGCAGAATGACCAGACCGATGTCGCTGCCGTTCACCGACTCCAACGGGCTACAACACGAATGCGTCGCCGAAGCGTTCGATACCACATACAACATCCTGATCCTGCTATACCCGCTGAGCGCTCTCAACACGAAACGTGTTTTCATGCCATCCGCAGTAGATCTGCCGAGTTGACGCGCTCCCTTTCCGTTCCGGGCTGAGCCATGAAGGGCACAGGCGGCGAACGCGTGGGTCCGATGCTGAACCCGCCACACCTAGGCGAACTGATCCGTGAGAGCATGGACTACGTCGGCTGGAACGTGACCGAGACGGCCGCGCGCCTGGGGTGCGAGCGGGGAACCCTGTCGCGACTGCTGAACGGCAAGGCTGGCGTTTCGGCGAACTTGGCGCTCGCGTTGGAGGCTCTCGGCTGGGGCGACGCCGATCACTGGATGCGGATGCAGGCGAGCTATGAGCTTGCGCAGTCTCGAAGGGCACGCGGATGGCCGGAGGACACTAGCAGTCCGTGGTAAAAGTCGCGATGTCCCGCGTCGATGTTGATGGTTAGATTGTGGGCGGGACAAGAGGCGACTGGCGGTTTGGGGAGGTTGACGATGGCGATGGGTCGGCGGAGGGGCGGGCGGCAGAAGGCGCTGTTCGTGGCGGCCGAGAGGATCCGGGCGCCGGGGCACCCGTTCTACCGGGCGCTGGAGGGGCTGTTGGCTTCGGCGGGGTTCGACGGGTGGTGCGAGGAGACGTGCGCGGCGCACTACGCTCAGCGGCTGGGCCGTCCGAGCATCCCGCCGGGGGTGTACTTCCGGATGCTCGTGGTGGGGTATCTGGAGGGGATCGGTTCGGAGCGCGGGATCGCGTGGCGGTGCGCGGAGTCTCTGTCGCTGCGGGAGTTCCTGAGCTACGAGCTGGACGAGAACCCGCCGGACCACTCGACGGTGTCGCGGACGCGGCGGCGCCTGCCGGTGGAGGCGCACGAGGCGGTGTTCGCCCGGGTGCTGGAGCTGCTGGAGGAGAGCGGGCTTCTGAGCGGCAAGACGCTGGGGATCGACTCGACGACGCTGGAGGGGAACGCGGCGATGCGGTCGATCGTGCGGCGGGACACGGGGGAGGGATACCAGTTGTTCCTGGAGGGCTTGGCCGAGGCGTCGGGGATCGAGACGCCGACGAGGGCGGACCTGGCGAAGCTGGACCGGAAGCGGCCGAGGAAGGGGAGCAACGAGGACTGGGAGCACCCGCACGACCCGGACGCGCGGATCACGAAGATGAAGGACGGGCGGACGCGGATGGGCCACAAGCTGGAGCATGCGGTGGACATGAGCTCGGGGGCGGTGTGCGGGCTGACGGTGCAGCCGACGACGGGGGGCGACTGCGCCTCGCTGCCGCAGACGGTGGGTGAGGCTTGCGGACAGTTGGAGCGGCTGGGTCTGGAGGCGCGGGAGCTGGTGTGCGACAAGGGCTACCACTCGAACGCGACGATGAAGCGCCTGGCCGGCCTCGGGGTGCGGGGCTACGTGAGCGAGCCGAACCGCGGGCGGCGGAGCTGGAAGCGGGACCGGGCCGCGCAGAAGCCCACCTACGCCAACCGGCGCCGGATCCGGGGTGCCCGGGGCAAGCGCCTTCTGAGGGCGCGGGGCGAGAAGCTGGAGCGCGCCTTCGCCCACCTGCTCACCACGGGCGGCATGCGCCGGACGCACCTGCGCGGGCACGAGAACATCCGCAAGCGGATGCTGGTGCACGCGGCCGGGTTCAACCTGGGGCTCCTGATGCGGAGCCGGTTCGGCTATGGGACGCCGAGAAGCCTTCAAGGCCGAAGTGCGTCCACGCTCCGAACGGGAGGCCTCCGGATCGCCTTTTCGGCCCTTTTCCGCCCGAAATCGCGCGTTCTCGGCCACCTCCGGCCCGCGCGGGCCCGACAATCGCCCAAACGAGGCACCGGCCCCTCCGGCGCAACAATCCGCCGCGACTTTGCCGAGATCATATTCCGTGGCCCGCAGCGCGCTTTTGCCACGGGCTGCTAGGACTAGGGCACCCGATGCCACCCGACGGTAGCGCTATGGAGTCGGAGTGCGATTCGGTCATATTATCCGCCATGCGCGCAACTCCCAGCCTTCCTCGTCCGTTCTCACGAACCCCCGCAGCCCGCGGCCCTCGAGGTATGCCCCGGCTTCTTGAGAAGATTGCGTTCCGGTGCCGCTGACGCCGGAACAGCGAGCCCGCGAGAAGATCGACGGGCAGCTCGAAGCCTGTGGATGGGTGGTTCAGGACTTCTCCTCCATGAACACCCATGCGGGACGCGGTGTGGCTGTCCGGGAGTTTCCGCTGAAGTGGACGGAGGGCGCCAAGATCCGGTCCGGGTTCGCCGACTACCTGCTCTACGCCGACGGTTGGGCCGTTGGGGTCGTCGAGGCGAAGCCCGCCGGGCATACTCTCGAAGGGGTTGTCGGCCAGTCGAAACGCTACACCGAGGGGCTCGACGAGCAGGTGCCCGCGCGGTACCGCCCCCTTCCCTTCGCCTACGAGTCGACCGGCGAGGTGACCCAGATCACCAACGGCCTCGACCCTCATCCGCGCAGCCGCGAGGTCTTTACCTTCCACCGTCCCGAGGAGTTGCTGCGGCTACAGGACCTGGGAGCGGAGCAGCTGCGCGGGTTGCTCCGGAAGATGCCGGAACTGCCGAAAGGCAAACTCTGGCCCGTCCAGCACGAAGCCATCCTGAAGCTGGAGCGGTCGCTCGCGGACGCGCGGCAGCGCGCCCTCATCCAGATGGCCACCGGCAGCGGCAAGACCTTCACCGCGGTTTCGGCTTGCCACCGGCTGATCCGGTACGCCAAGGCCAAGCGCATCCTCTTCCTGGTCGACCGTAACAACCTCGGACGCCAAGCTCTGAACGAGTTCCAGCAATTCAGGGATCCTTCCTCCGCCTACACTTTCGCTGAGGAGTTCGTCGTCCAGCACCTGCGCGGCAACGCCATTGATCCGGCCAGCAAGGTCGTCATCACGACCATCCAACGCCTCTACTCGATCCTGAAGGGAGATCCCGACTACGACTCTGCCAACGAGGACGATTCGCTCTTCGAGTCCGCCCAACGGCCCGGCAACGAGCCCGTTCCGGTCGAGTACACCGCCGACCTGCCGCCTGAGACGTTCGACTTCATCGTCATCGACGAGTGCCATCGCTCGATCTACAACGTCTGGCGGCAGGTGGTCGAGTACTTCGACGCTTTCCTGGTCGGGCTGACCGCGACCCCGAGTCCCCACACCATCGGCTTTTTCAAGCGCAACGTCGTGCAGGACTATTCGCACACGAAGGCCGTGGCGGATGGGGTCAACGTCGGCTACGACATCTACCGCATCAAGACGAGGATTTCGGAGGAGGGTGGCGGCTTGGCCGCGGAAGCGGGGCGCTATGTGCCCAGACGCGACCGCCGTACCCGGAAGACAACGCTCGCGGAGTTGGAGGACGACCTCACCTACACCGCGACCCAACTCGACCGCGACGTGGTCGCCCCGGACCAGATCCGGCTTGTCGTGCGCACCTTTCGGGACCACCTGTTCACGCAGATCTTCCCGGGCCGCACGGAAGTTCCCAAGACCCTCGTCTTCGCCAAGCAGGACAGCCACGCCGACGACATCGTGAAGATCATCAAGGAGGAGTTCGGCAAGGGCAACGACTTCTGTCAGAAGATCACATCGAAGACGACTGGTGCCTCCCCCGAGGACCTGCTGAGCAGCTTCCGCAACTCGTACAACCCGCGCATCGCGGTCACCGTGGACATGATTGCGACCGGTACCGACGTGAAGCCGCTCGAATGCCTCCTCTTCATGCGCAACGTCAACTCGGCGGGATACTTCGAGCAGATGAAGGGGCGCGGAGTGCGCGTTATCGACCGCAACGACCTTCAGAGCGTCACCCCGGACGCGACGGACAAGACGCACTTCGTGATCGTCGATGCGGTCGGCGTGTGCGAGCGCGACAAGACCGTGTCGCCTCCGCTGGAGCGTCGGCCTTCGGTCAGCACGGAGAAGCTGCTTCAAAGGGTGGCGATGGGGATCGTCGACGCGGACCTGGCGTCGACCCTGGCATCGCGCTTGGCCCGGCTCGGCCGGCAGGTGGACGAGGGACAGGCGTCGCGGATCGCATGCGAATCGGGCGGGAAGAGTCTGGCGGGGCTGACCGGTCAACTCCTGGAAAGTATCGACCCGCAAGCGACACACGAGGCAGCGCTCGCGAAGCATGGGCTGCCCGAAGACGGTGAGCCATCCGCAAAGCAACTGGACGCGGTGGAGCGCGAGCGCATGGCCGAGGCGCTCAAACCGTTCAGCCAGCCGGGGCTCAGGCGGGCGATCGTCGAAATCGCGCAGAGCCTCTACCAGATCATCGACGAGGCGACCATCGACGTGCTGATCGACTTCGGGCATAGCGAGGCGGCGGTCCAGAGCGCACGATCGAAGCTGGACGACTTCCAGCGGTTCCTCGAGGAGAACAAGGATGACATCGAGGCGCTCCGGATCTTGTACAGCCGCCCGTACCGCGCGGGCCTCCGGTACCGTCACGTGAAGGAACTGCGGGACGCGCTACGCAACCCGCCGGTCGGACTCCACGACCCCGCCAACGGACTGTGGCGGCTCTACGAGGCGCTGGAACCGGAGCAGGTGCGGGGCCGGGGCGGCGGCGCGCTCGTCGATCTCGTTGCGATCGTGAAGCATGCGATCGGCCCGGAGGCTACGCTGGTGCCCGTGGCAGATCAGGTGGAGGCGCGATACCAGGCTTGGCTGGAAGAGAAGGCGAGCGGGGGACAGGAGTTCACGGCTGAGCAGCGGCGGTGGCTGGATGCGATCAAGGACCATATCGCTTCGAGCTTGGGGATCGAGCAGGAGGACTTCGAAGATGTGCCGTTCAACCAGTGGGGTGGGCTCGGTGGCGTTTACCGGGCGTTCGGTGAGGATCTCGACGCGGTGCTGGCCGAGTTGAATGAGAGGCTAGCCGCGTGAAGGAGCTGCCTAAGGGGTGGATTTGGACGACACTCGGCGACGTTTGCTCCAAGCCGCAGTACGGTTGGACAACGAAAGGCTCTGAGCAGGGGCGAATCAGGCTGCTCCGGACAACCGATATCGCGAACGGAACCATTGATTGGTCGTCGGTGCCATTCTGCGCCAAAGATCCACCGGCACCCTCAAGATACCAACTAGCCGAAGGGGACATCGTCATCTCGCGAGCGGGTTCGGTTGGGGTCAGCGCTTTGCTCGAAAGGCCGATACCGGCAGCGGTCTTCGCCTCTTACCTCATTCGGTTCAAGGCGTTGGGCACCCCGCCTCGATTGATCGCGTACTACTTGCAGTCTCCAAGATACTGGGCCGCGATAGGTGACAAGGCTGCTGGGATTGCCATTCCCAACGTAAATGCAACGAAGTTAGCCGCCCTGCGGCTCCCCCTCGTCCCCCTCCCCGAGCAGCACCGCATCGTCGCAAGGATCGAGTCGCTCTTTGCCGAGCTCGACAAGGGCATCGCCGCGCTCAAGCGTGCCGAAGTCAATCTGGAGCGCTACCGCGCGTCCTTCCTCAAGGCGGCGGTCGAGGGAAGGCTGACCGAGCTGTGGCGCCACGAGAATCCGCCCGTCGAGAGCGGCGAGGAACTGCTTCGGCGCATCCTGGCCGAGCGGCGGAAACGCTGGGAGGAGGAGCAACTCGCGAAGTTCAAGGCCAAGGAACGGAAGCCGCCCCGGAACTGGAAGGCGAAGTACAAGGAGCCGGTCGCGCCGGACACGAGGGGGTTGCCCGGGCTGCCGGACGGGTGGTGCTGGGCAACCGTGGATCAGGTGGCGCTGCGAATGCGGAACGGACGGTCTGTTCGCACGCGAGCCGGTGGCTTCCCGGTGTTGCGCCTTGGCGCAATCACGGGTGACGTATTGGATGATCGTGACTTCAAGTATGGGGACTGGGGACCGGAGGAAGCGGAACCCTTTCGGGTACGTGCGGGCGACTTCTTCGTCTCACGGGGAAATGGTTCCTTGGACTTGGTCGGTCGCGCAGCAGTCGCTGACCAAGGCGTAGGCGATGTTGCCTTCCCGGATACGATGATCCGGGTGACGTTCGCGTGCACAAAGCTTTTTCGTGCACGGTTCGGCGCTGCCATCTGGAACAGCCAAATCATCCGGCGGCAGATAACGGAATCCGCCAAGACGAGCGCGGGAATCTACAAGATCAATCAGGCGGATCTTCAGCGTCTCCATCTGCCATTGCCTCCGGTGCTGGAGCAGGACATGATCATTGGCCTTCATCATGTATCCGAATCGGTACAGTCCCACCTCGGGAATCGGCTTACCGTTGCGGTCAGTGGTACATCCACGCTCCACCAGTCCATCCTCAAGCGTGCCTTCGAGGGCCGCTTGGTCCCCCAAGACCCCGCCGACGAGCCCGCGTCCATCCTCCTTGAGCGCATTCGGGCCGAACGGGAAACGGTTAGGAAAAAGGCGCGGCGCCGCACGAAGCGGACCGCCCCACGCAAGAGCCAAGTCGCCTGATGCCCAACGACACCCGGCAGATCGTCAACAAGGCGTGGAGCTTCGCGCACCTGCTCCGCGACGATGGCCTGTCCTACATGGCCTACACCGAGCAGATCACCTTCCTGCTATTCCTGAAGATGGCCCACCAGCGGACCCAGCCGCCGTGGAGTCGGGCACCCATCATGCCGGACGGACTCGACTGGCCGAGCCTGCTCGCCCGCGACGGCGAGGAGTTGGAAACTCACTATCGGCACATCCTGACGGAGCTTCCCAAACGAGGAGGGATGCTTGGGGAGATCTTCAAGAAGGCCCGACAGGAGATCCAGAATCCGGCGACCCTCAAGCGCCTGATCGTCGACTTGATCGATCCCGAGGACTGGATGTCGATGCACGCGGACGTGAAGGGCGACATCTACGAAGGCTTGCTGGCCAAGTCGGCCCAGGAGTCGCCGAAGGGCGCGGGCCAGTACTTCACGCCCCGCGAACTGATCAAGGCCATCGTGGACGTGATGCGGCCGGGGCCGGACGACACCGTGTGCGATCCCGCCTGCGGCACCGGCGGGTTCCTCCTCGCCGCCCACGACTACGTGGTCCGCGAGCACGGCAGCGCCCTCGACCCCGACCAGAAGCGTCACCTCCGGCAGGACTTCGTGCGGGGCTGGGAGATCGTTCCCGCAACCGCCCGACTCTGCATCATGAACCTCTACCTGCACGGGATCAGCGCGGACCGGTCCCCGATCCACTCGGGAGTGGACAGTCTGGCCAACGATCCCGGCGACCGATTCTCGATGGTGCTCACCAATCCGCCTTTCGGCAAGAAAAGCAGCATCCGGATCGTGAACGAGGAAGGCGGCCTAGAGACGGAGGCCCACACCTACGAGCGCCAAGACTTCTGGACCAGCACCACGAACAAGCAGCTCAACTTCCTCCAGCATGTGAAGACGCTGCTCAGGACGCACGGCTCCTGCGCCATCGTCGTTCCGGACAACGTCCTGTTCGAGGGCGGCCCGGGTGAGACCGTGCGGCGCAACCTGCTCCAGCAATTCGACGTTCACACGCTTCTGCGGCTTCCGACCGGGATCTTCTATGCCCAGGGGGTGAAGGTGAACGTCCTGTTCTTCGACGCCAAGCCCGCACGCGAGAAGCCCTGGACCGAGCGGCTCTGGGTCTACGATCTGCGGACAAATAAGCACTTCACGCTCAAGATGAAGCCGCTCCGGCGGGAGGACCTCGATGACTTCGTCGCCTGCTACCGCCCGGGCGAGCGCCACAAGAGGAAGTCCACGTGGAGCCGCGAGAACGAGGGCGGTCGCTGGAGGGCGTTCGAGTACGACGAACTGGCCACGCGGGACAAGCTGAACCTTGACCTCCTGTGGCTCAAGGACAGCGCCTTGGAGGACAGCGAGAACCTGCCCGAGCCCGAGGTGCTGGCGGCCGAGATCGTGGATGACCTGGAGGCGGCGCTGGAGGCGTTTCGCGAGGTTGCACGGGAGCTTGAGGTGGGGGGGGATGCCGCATGACCCTGCACTTACGTACCCATCACAGCAACCTCCAACTCTAGCCGGACGACTCGGCCAAGCTGCCGATTCCGGACTGCGAAAAGGACGAGCAGCGCGTCGTGAGAATCTCGGACACGATTCTTGCGGCCAAGGGCGCGGACATCGAGGCCGATGTGGCGGCCGAGGAGATGGAGAGTTGGACCGGGTGGTGCGGGAACTCTATGGTGCTTGAACCGAAGGGGGCCATGCCATGTGCCACTTGAATTGAATGTCATGTGCCACTTGAATTGAATCCTGCGACGACAAGCAGGAACCGCCGTCTCACGTTGATCACTTCAGCCGACGTGGGCATCGGCGCCGGTGGAGGAAGTCGTTGCGCCGTGCCGGTGGGTGGTCGACCGGAAACACCCGCCTCCGAGACCCCCGCTCCGTCGGGAGCAGCTCTGCGTCCTCGAAGTCCTTCCGTAAGTTCTTGTCATGAACGACCATCACCCGCGCGTGGGAAGCTGCGGCCAGCGCGAGCACCTGCTTATCGCCCTCGCCAGAACGAGTCTCCAGGGCGTCTAGCCGACTCTCTTCCCGGCGAATCACCGCCTCTTCGATCAGCACCGCCAAGCCACTCTGGCGGTATGATAGGACGAGTTGGAACACTTTCTCGTCCCATTGGAGCTGCCTACCGATTTCGTCATACGTCGAGTATGCGACGCGCCCGTGTCCGTCATCGATCCACGCTCGAAGCTGCACCCCAGCCGAGTTGGGGGACTTATCGTTGAGAACATCGAACGCACTTGCATCCAGAACGACGGGCGTGCACACGAGACTCGCTACCGCCGAAAGCCGAGAAGGCGCTCGGTCTCGTCGAGAAAGAACCGGCGAAACCCTGGGGGCGTGTCGATCAGGTTCGCTTGGTCGTCCACTCGAATGTCGTGCAGGATCGTGGACGCGCCGTCGTCGACGCGGTCGAAGTAGACGATTCCCAGGTCGTGCGGATCGATATCGCCGGACATCACCGCGATGCGGAACCAATCCGGAATGTGATCGCTGTGCGTTTCCACAAGGAGTCGGTGCCCCCGCTGCGCGGCCAAGCCGACCAGGGCCGCTTGGGCCTGGGGGTGAAGATGGGTCTCCGGTTGCTGCAGGAGCAACGTGGCTTCCTTAGGCGCAGACGCGACGGCGTAAAGAAAGGGCAGCACGCTGTGGATACCGAAGCCGACATCAACAACGTTGTATTCCTCGCCCGAGGCATTGACCCAGATCTCGTACGTCCCTCCTCGGCCACGCCGGATATCGAGGCTGCTGAACAGGTTCAGCCGCTTGCCAAGCGCAACGATCCTCTCGAGCGTCTCGTCGTCGAGTCTCTTGCCGAACGGGTTCGATGCATACTCGCGCTCGCGCGGCCAACCGTTGGGGTCGTCCGCCGCAACGCGAAGCCGGTGTTCGGCGCCCGGGAAAAGATCGCTCCGCCGAAAGAAGTTGGTGAATCGGGCGAACATCCGAACCGCTTCGGACGATACTTCGCCGGTGCGCTTCCGCCATAGCGCGGTGTCTCCCTCGTGCGGCAGGTTGCCGCGGCGGACCGAACCGGAAAGCCATGTGCTGAACTGCCGATAGGAGACCATCGACTGCGGGAACTCGAACTCAAACTCCGGTCCGGTGACGCGCCACATCTCCGGGCCCCCGGATCGGGGCGAGCCAGGACGCGTCACACGGAACACACCACGGCCCCTTTCCGCCGAGAGGCTCAACTCCAGCTCCCGTTCCCGGGGCTCGCCCGCCGGTCCCCGGTCGTAGACCACGCGAACGCGGTCGTACCGGTGACCCTCAAACGTGGCCTCGATAGCAAACTTCGAGGCCCCTGAGCGGGCGATCGTCTTGAAGCCGCCCATGGAGAACGGCGCGTCGCTAAAGGGATTCCTGTCGCTTAGGTCAACGAGATCCGACAGACGCACGACCATGCGGGCGCATCCCAGGAACGTCGACTTGCCCGTGCTGTTCTCGCCCACCAGCACGGTGATGCGGGGCAGTCCGGTCCGCTGCGTCTGTGCGAAGCAGCGGACATCAGTTAGCGCAAGGCTGGTGATGCGGCTCATGAACTCCTCCCGCCGACAAGTCTCCGGGCCAAGTTGTGCAACGGGGCCAACAGCCTCGCTCCGACCGAGGATGGCAGCGAGCGATCCAAGTGTTCCGGGCCGGTCACCAGGAACGGGTAAGCAGTCTGATCCCCCGAAGCGGTCCGCGCCATGACTTCGCAGTGGTTCCGGCACGGCTCCGCCACGGCATGGAGGGTTCCAGGCACGTAGCTGTAATGGAGTTTGCCGCCAGGTTCCGGCCACCAACTGGCACCGATGACCATGCGCAACATCTCCAAGGTCATCAGACTGGCCAAGTTGGCACTGAACGGGAAGACATTCTGGTTCATGGGTCGCCCACCCGCCAGCCTCGCGACATAGCTCGGGTCGTCCAGCGACCCATCGCGTTCCAGCACGACATCCGATGTCGTGTACTGTCCGTCGCAGCGCAGGCAGCGGTGCCCGGGCCCAGACCGGACCACACTCCACGCCGCCTGGCCAAGCGTACCGTCCCTCTTCGTGTCCACAAACACGCCGCCGAAGACGACGGGAATGCAGTGAGTGTAGGCAATATGGTTCAGCAGGTCCTTCGGCAGGGGGCGGTCAACGCACGAGAACAGTACGTCGCAGTCGAGCGCGGCACGATAACATCCTTCTTGTTGGATCCAACCGGCGATCGCGTCGATCCGTAGTCGTGCGGCGGTCGCCGAGCGCCGAAGGGCGTCGGCCGCAAGCTCCACCTTGAGCCGACCCACATCCGCTTCGCTGGCGTACAGGAGGCGGTCCAGATTGTGGGTCTTCACCCGGTCGGCGTCCACCAGCACGAGGTGCTCGACGCCGATGCGCGCGAGGGCCTCCGCCACCATGGAGCCGACACTTCCCAGTCCCACAACGCCGAAGCGCAGCCGAGCCAGATCGGATTGACGGGCGCTGCCCCAGGTGTCGGTCGTGCGCCGCAGCGTTGGGCGGCGCTGCGGAGGCGGCATTTTTTCAGCGTTGTAGGTCACTCCGAGTCGGCGGCCAACGACGCGCACCTTGTCGCACCACGCCCGCTCAAACCTTTGGCCGTCCCAGCGCCAGAAGCGGGCGCTCCACGCCTCGTCAGTGCCGAGCGTCAGGCCGACCAAGGGAAGGCCCGTGGCCCGGGCCGGCCCTCCGATGCGGTCCCTCTCGGCGGTCACGTCCGCACGACTCATGGGCTGCCAGCCCTCGGTCGGGTGGCTGTGCAGAAACGCGAGACCCGCACCCCTCGCGCAGGCAAGGCGAACGGATCGGGACAGGTATCCGGGCGTGAAACTCGCCCCGCCGTGGAGTGTCCGCTCGCCCTCCTCCGGAAGGATCAACTCGGAGATCAGGGCGGTTGTACGCGACGCCCCACGGCTAGGTCGCCAAAGCGCAAAGCAGAGATCCTCCTGACGTTCCCCCCTCCGCAGGTGCGCAAGGAGGTGGCGGCAGGCCGCTTGGTGGGCCGACTCGATCAGCGCGGCCTCGAAGATCACAGTTGATGCAGAAAGCGAAGCAGATGGCGCCTGACGTAGGTGCGCATGTTCTTCTGCGACGGTTCCAAGGTGTCCCAGAAATCTCTCGGAGGAGCGCTGAAGGTCCACCAAAGCGCGCCCTCGAACTCGTGCTCTGAGTGCCGGGTAGTATTCGCGGCGTCAAGGCCGCGAACGTGGATGAAGTGCGGTGGGTATTCCGGGTAGGCTGCTTCCTGAAAACTCAAACCGATATCGAGGACAGTGCCCCGGAAGCGTCCGCTGAGCACGTCGAACGGGAAAACCACGGCCTCGCCACCAGCGCCGTTCCAACGTACGACGCGGCTTCCGATACCGAGTTCCCGCAACTCTCGATCAACGGTGCCGAGCACAGCCTCAGGCTACCGGTGTCGGGCCCGCGTAAAGCGCCACGAACTGGTCGTCGTCGGTCACGAGAACTTCGTCACCTAGGTTTTCGTACCTAGCGCCGGTGCGCACGTTGTCGAGGTAGTAGTCCTCCAGTTGGTCGAGGTCGATCGCCGCGTCCGGCCCCGCTCGGCGCAGGATTTCCTCCACGGTCAAGGGGCTTTCCTTGGTGACTTGCAGTTCGCCGTTGACCGTGTAGCGGATGGTTGGTTCCACCGGACGCACGCGGCCCTTGGCGTCGAATGCGTCCCCCTCTAGCAGCTCGATGGTCGCGGATGGATCTCGCCAGGTCTCGCCAGTCTTCGTTCGCACGAGCTCGAAACCGGTCGGATCCAGCCCCTCCTGTTCGGCAAGCCACGCGGCGCGAACTTTCCTCCGGTCGGACTCGAACTCTCGGCCGTTGATCTTGAAGTGGATCACGATCGGATTTCCTCCCCAACTGGGGTGACGCTGCTGCCAACGTAGGGATCATAGCGCCTGATCGACGGTGGATAAAACTGCGACCTCGGGTCGCCGGTCAGTGGGGGGCGTGCCTACGGCCGGAAAGGACCATCGACGCGCGGTGGACCCGCTGGCTGGCGCTTGGGCGGAGGTGCCGAAATCGCCCGTGAGACCTCCCTTCCGCAACAGCGGGAAGCAGCTGACCCCGGGCACATCAGCTACCGGGTGCGAAGCCCCTGAAACACTTGGCGCATGGTCCGCATGTCGAGTCTTACTGCTGCGACAATCGGAGGAGCGCCCTGCGGTCAGCCCCGCCAAACTCCAGTTGGAGTCGTGATGGACAGCTTGGTCCGGGTCGGGTCGAAGGGTTGGTCGATGCGGGTCTCGTCCTGGGCTTCCAGGGCTTCGTGCTCCACGCCGTGGCCTTCGGTCCGGCCCTCTTCCTTGATGCCGGAGGTCCCAATCGGCGATTCGTCTCGCGCACCGTCTCCGGCTGCCAGATCGGCGGTGGCCGAACCCTCGTGCGAACCCGCCTGCGGCATGACAAGAGTCGGGGCGGCAAGTTTGCGGACTGCCTCCGGCCCGGACATCGGAGTCTCGTCCGCTTCGTTGGGTTCTGGTCGCTATCCTGCATGGTCTCGGGGTCGGCAAGTCGGAAGGGCTTTCGGAAATTCCTGCAAGAAACACTCACGCCCGGAGCGAAAGGAAGCCGAGCCCCTCACACCGCCCTCCACCACCCCCTCAGAAGGCGATACCACGAGGTGCGGGGAAAGGCGCTTTGACCGGGCCGAGGCGCCCGGATTTGGCTACGACCGCCTTCGGCGGCCCGCCTAATCCGGGGGGCGACTTGGCAGACCAGGCAAACTTAACAGTCCGCCCAGCCAACATGACCAGGCAGACCAATCGGGGCGCCCGGATTTGAACCGGGGACCTCTGCGTCCCGAACGCAGCGCTCTACCGGACTGAGCCACGCCCCGAGGGTAATGCGGATCGCGCGCCTGGCGCGGGGCCGGGCTCGCCGAGGGGGTCGGCGAGTCGGCGAAAAGAGCGGGTGACCGGATTCGAACCGGCGACCTCAACCTTGGCAAGGTTGCGCTCTACCGACTGAGCTACACCCGCGTGTGCTGCTCCCTCCAGCCTGCGGCCTGCCGGGCCGGAGGGGTCCTGCCAGAGCCACCGGTCGGATTTGAACCGACGACCGCCGCATTACGAATGCGGTGCTCTACCCCTGAGCTACGGTGGCGAGCCGTCGCCCGCTACCGCTTGGAGTCGGGTACGACGGCAGTGGAGCCGGCGGGACTCGAACCCGCGACCTCTTGAGTGCGATTCAAGCGCTCTCCCAGACTGAGCTACGGCCCCTCGTTCGACACGGTTTGGGGGAACGGGGCTGACGGGATTCGAACCCGCGACCTCCGGTGTGACAGACCGGCACTCTAACCAGGCTGAGCTACAGCCCCCTGTAGCAGTGTTCCCGATGGGGCCTACTGGACTCGAACCAGTGACCTCTACGATGTCAACGTAGCGCTCTAGCCATCTGAGCTAAGGCCCCGCCGAAGACAAGACGAGCGGGACCCCGGGGGGGAGCCCGCTCGGCCGACACATGCTAAACGAAGGGGCCGAATCGGTCAACCCGAACGGGGGTTGCATCGGCGGTCCGGAGCGACGGTTGCATCCACCGGAGCGCGGTATACCTTGTCCGCGATCCGTGCCTCCGACGCTGGAGGCCGCCGGGTTGATTCACGTCGTCGATTCCCCCTCAGAGAGGCGGATGAAGATAAGCTCTCGCGCGGCCGCGGTCCTCGTTGCCGTGGCCCTGGGCGCCGCCGCCACGGCGCTGTACCGGCCCTCCACCGGCGATATCGAGATCGTCTCCGCGAGCCTCGATCCGTCCGCGTTCCTGCATGCGCGGGCGAGCACGGACGCGCAGGCGGCCGGCCAGGGCGAGACCGCCGCGGAAGCCGCCCAGTACACGGGAGACCAGGACCTCGCGACGATGCCCGCGCAGTGGCGCGCGATCTACGATCACGAGAACGCGACCCGCGGGCCCGAGCAGCCGATCCCGTTCAACCATCGCTTCCACGTGACGGACCTGCGGATCGACTGCATGTACTGCCATGTGGGGACGGAACGGTCGGTCTCCGGGGTCGTGCCGTCGCTCGCGGTCTGCATGGGCTGCCACCGCATCGCGGGGACGGGGCTGCCTCCGATCGAGGAACTGCGCGCGTACGAGACGCGCGGCGAGCCCGTGGAGTGGGAGTGGGTGTACAAGCTCCCCGAGTTCGTGCAGTTCAGCCACAAGGCTCACCTGCGGAACCTCGAATGCCAGGACTGCCACGGTCCGGTCGAGGAGATGGACCGCATCTACCAGTGGGCGCCGCTGACGATGGGCTGGTGTCTCGAATGCCACCGGCAGCAGCCGCTCGAGAGTGACGTCGCCACGGACCACACCCTTGCCCGGGACAACCCGCCGCCGCGGGCGCCGGCGCCTCGACAGCCCGAGGGATTCTACCCGCGGGACATCGACACGGACTACGGGAAGACCCGGGCCCCAACGGATTGCGCGGCATGTCACTACTGAACGGCGACGGCGGCTGCGGTTGCGGCGGGGCCTGCCCGGGCGGCGCCCGACCCGAGTCGGAGCCGTCGGGGGTGAACGGCACGTCGCGCCGCCGCTTCCTCCAGGTGCTCGGGACCTCGGGGGCCGGGGCCGCGACCATGGCGGCGTGCGGTCCGCCGCGCTTCGCGGACAAGCTCATCCCGCACCTCGTCGAGGAAGAGGGGATCACGCCGGGCGTTTCCGACACGTACGCGACGGTCCTTCCCGACGGGGGGCCGGAGCCCGTGCCGGTCCACGCGCAGGTGCGCGATGGCCGCGTCCTCGGCCTGAGTCCCAACGATCGGTTCGGGGGCGGCACGAGCGGGCTCTCGTCGCTCACGCACTCCACGCTGCAGGATCTCTACGACCCGGATCGGGTGAGCCAGCCGGTGCGGCGCAATCCGTCGACCGAGGCGGGGGCGCCCCCCTTCCAGTACGCGAACTGGGAGGATGCGACGGCCGCCCTCACGGACGCGGTTCGGGTCGGCGGCGCGGTGTTGTTGACCGGGCGGGTGACGGGGACGACGGCCCGTTTCATCGCCCAGTGGGCGCGCGTGATGGGCGTCGAGCACATCGCCTGGGAGCCGTTCGGGAACGGGGCGCTGGCGGCCGGCACGGCGGACGTGAGCGGCGGGGCGGGCATGCCTCGCTTCGATCTCTCCGGAGCCGACCGGATCGTCTGCTTCGGGGCCGATTTCCTCGGCACATGGCTCGCCCCCACGCAGCTCTCGGCGGGATTCGCGGCGGCGCGGGACGTCGAGGCGCACCGGCACGCGAAGTTCACCTTCGTCGGCCCGCGCCTGTCGCTCACGGGCGCCAACGCGGACGACTGGATCGAGGCGCGCGGAGGAACGGAGGGCGCGGTGGCGCTCGCCGTGGCGGGCGTGGCCGCCGCGGCGCGGGGCGTGGCGCTCCCGGCCGGGTTGCCGAACGTGCCGCCGGAGTCGGTCGCGGACGCGGCGGGGGTTTCGGCTGACGCGATCCGCGCGCTCGGAGAGGAACTCGCGGCCGCGGAGAGCCCGGTCGCGATCCCGCCCGGGCTCGAGTCGCAGGGCGCGGACGCCCGGCAGGCGCACGCGGCGGTCGCGGCGCTGAACGAGGTGCTGGGCGCGGTCGGGCGCGCGGTCTTCCCGGGCGCGGGCGCCCCGGCCGGCACGACGGCCGGTTTCGCCGACATGCAGGCGCTGATCGGGCGCATGCGGACCGGCCAGGTCCGCACGCTCATCGTGGCCGGGTGCAACCCCGCCTACGCGCTCCCCGCCTCGGCCGGGTTCGCGGAGGCGATGGCCGACGTGGCGAACACGGTCGCGATCACGCCGCACCTCGACGAGACGGCCGCGGCCTGCGGCTGGACTCTCCCTTCCCATCACGCACTCGAGTCGTGGTGCGACGCCGAACTCGCGGGCGGCGCGATGGCGCTGGGACAGCCCCTCATGCACCCGGTGTTCGACAGCCGGCAGCGCGAGGACCTGCTCCTCGAGGTCGCGAACGCCGTGGGCCAGGGGGCGGCGTTCGGCGCGGCCGATTTCGCGACCGTGCTCAGGAACGCCTGGACCGCACGCCTCGGGAGCCACGACGCCTGGCTGGACGCGCTCCGGCTCGGCGGCGCCACGGCGGCGGCATGGACCGGCGCCGACGCCTCGGAGACGGCGGCGGTGCCGGGGAACGGCGACGCGACCGCCGGGGCTGGCGCCATGGGCGGCTTCGCCTCCCCGCAGGCGCCCTCGGGCACGCGACTCGTCGTCTACCCGACGGCCCAGTTCTACGACGGGCGGGGCGCGAACCGCTCCTGGATGCAGGAGCAGCCCGACGCGATCACCAAGGCCGTATGGAACTCGTGGGTGGAGATGCACCCCGACATGGCCGAGTCGCTCGGCGTGGAGCGAGGCGACCTCGTGCGCGTCGAGTCCGACCAGGGCGCGATCGAGGCGCCGGCCTACGTGTACCGCGGCATCCGCCCCGATACGGTGGCGATCCCGCTCGGGCAGGGGCACACGGAATACGGTCGCCACGCGCGCGGCCGCGGGGTGAACCCGCTCGACCTGCTGGGGCCGACCGCGGACCCCGGCTCGGGTGCCCTCGCCTACGCGGGCGCGACCGTCACGGTCACCGCCACGGGCGAGCAGGCCCGGCTCGTCATCACCCAGGGGTCCCACGACGACCAGGACCGCGAGATCGTCCACGCGATGAACGTCGAGGACGCGTTCCACGAGATCGAGGCGCACGACATCGATCTCGTCGAACTGGTCGAGGCCGCGTGGGACTCCGATCCGAACAGCCCGTACCGCTGGGGCATGGCCATCGACCTCAACGCCTGCACCGGCTGCGGCGCCTGCGTCACCGCCTGCTACTCCGAGAACAACATCCCGACCGTGGGCGAGGACCAGGCGGCCCTCAGACGGGAGATGTCGTGGATGCGGATCCACCGCTTCGAGGAGGAGACGGACGACGGCGGGTTCCAGACGGTCCAGCAGCCGATGCTCTGCCAGCACTGCGGCGACGCGCCGTGCGAGCCGGTGTGCCCCGTGTACGCGACGTACCACAACCCCGAGGGACTGAACGTCCAGGTCTACAACCGCTGCGTCGGCACGCGGTACTGCGCGAACAACTGTCCCTACAAGGTCCGGCGCTTCAACTGGTTCGACTACGATGCGCCCGGCCGGGGAGACGATCAGGCTTTCCCGTGGCCTCTGAACCTGCAGCTGAATCCGGACATCACCGTCCGCGAGGTCGGGGTGATGGAGAAGTGCACGATGTGCGTGCACCGGATCAACAAGGGGAAGATCGACGCCAAGGAGGAGGGGCGGACGCTGAGGGACGGCGAGGTGGTCACCGCCTGTCAAGCCAGTTGTCCAAGCAACGCGATCACCTTCGGCAACCTCAAGGACCCGGAGAGCGAGGTCTCGCGCAAGGCGAAGAGCGCCCGGGGCTACCATGCGCTCGGTGAACTCGGCGTGCGACCCGCGATCACCTACCTCGAGGACGTGACGCACCGACACATGGCCGCCGGTGGGCACGGCGAGCCGGCCGCGGAAGGCGAAGAGGCGCACTGATGGCCACCCTGGAGGCGAAGGCGCCCTCCCGTCCAACGATGGCCGACGCGAACCGCGATATCACGCGGCCGATCGCGCGGCCCGAGAAGCGTTTCTTCCTCGTGCTCGGCGTCGCCGCGGCGGGCGTCGCGCTCATGTTCGGGGCCTGGTTCTACCAGATCGGCGCGGGGATCGGAGTCGCGGGCATCACGCACCCGGTGTTCTGGGGCGTGTACATCACGACCTTCGTGTTCTGGGTCGGGATCGCCCACTCCGGGACGCTGATTTCGGCCATCCTCTACCTCTTCCGCTCCGGCTGGCGCACGACGATCAACCGGACCGCGGAGGCGATGACGATCTTCGCGGTGATGACGGCGGGACTCTTCCCCCTCATCCATCTGGGCCGCGTCTGGTACTTCTACTACCTCATGCCGTACCCGTCGCAGCGGCAGATCTGGCCGGACTTCCGGTCACCGCTCGTGATGGACGTGTTCGCGGTGTCGACGTACCTCATAATCTCGGCCCTGTTCTGGTACACGGGCCTCATCCCCGATTTCGCGGTCCTGCGGGACCGGGCGAAGGGATGGGCGTACAAGATCTACGGGGCGCTCTCGCTCGGCTGGCAGGGGACGGTGGGCGAGTGGCGCCACTACCGCCGCATCTACCTCTACATGGCCGGGATCGCGACGCCGCTGGTGCTGTCGGTACACTCCGTGGTCTCGTGGGACTTCGCGCTCGCGATCGTGCCGGGGTGGCACTCGACGATTTTCGCGCCGTACTTCGTGGCCGGGGCGATCTTCAGCGGGGTCGCGCTCGTGATCACGCTCATGATCCCGCTGCGGTGGGCGTTCGGGCTCGAGGCGTACATCACCAGGAAGCACTTCGAGAACATGGCGAAGCTGGTTCTCCTGACGTCGCTCATCGTCGGATTCTCCTACGGGACGGAGTTCTTCCTCGCCTACTACTCGGCCGATCCGATCGAGCTCGAGAGCTTCCGCTGGCGGGCGTTCGGAGACTACGCGCTCCCGTTCTGGGTCATGGTGTTCTGCAATGTGATCGTGCCGCAGGCGCTGTGGTTCAAGAAGATGCGAACGACGCTGCCGGCACTCTTCGCGCTCACGATCTTCGTGAACATCGGGATGTGGTACGAGCGCTTCGTCATCATCGTGACCTCGCTCGCCCACGAGTACGAACCGGGGGGTTGGGGGCTCTACGTACCGAGCTGGGTGGAGCTGTCGATCCTCGCCGGCAGCTTCTGCTGGTTCTTCTTCTGGTTCCTCCTCTTCTCGCGCAGCCTGCCGGTGATCTCCATCGCCGAGGTGAAGGAACATCTCGTACACCAGCACGGGAAGGGGCACGGAAATGGGCCAATGGGCCAGGGGGACGGCCATGAGTAGCGGCGTCCTCGGGCAGTACGACACGCTTCCCGGCACGATCGACGCGATCGAGCGGCTGCGGAACGCGGGACACCGCGACATCGAGGTGTTCTCGCCGATCCCCTCGCCCGAGATCGAGGAGGCGATGGACATCCACTCCTCGCCGGTGCGCGTGTGGGCACTGACGGGCGCGATCACCGGCTGCATGCTGGGGCTGCTGCTCACGGCCGGCACATCGCTGGCCTACCCGCTCGTCACGCAGGGCAAGCCGCTCGTGTCGCTGCCCCCGTTCGTCGTGTTCATGTTCGAACTCACCGTGCTGCTGACCGGGATCTTCGGGCTCGTGGCGCTGCTCGTGCATACGAAGCGGCCGGTGATCAAGCTCGACCCGGCGTATCGCACGTCCTTCTCGGTGGATCGGTGGGGCATCTTCGTCCCGTCCGAGGGCGAGGGCCGCGCCGCCGCCGAGGCTCTCGTGCGGGACACCTCCGCGGTCGAAGTGGAGGTGCAGGGATGACTGGCCGCGGGGCTGTGGTCGTGCTGTTGGCCGCCTTCGCGGCCGGCGCCTGCGACGACCAGATCAAGCACATCGAGAAGCGCACGCCGTTGTTCAGCACGATGTCCTGGCAGCCCTCCGTCGAGGCGTTCGAGGAGCAGGCGCGGCTGCCCGTACCCGGTACGATGCCGATCAACGGCCAGCGCACTTACGACCTGATGGCGGCCGACACCGTGCTGTCGAGCCCGATCGCGGGGACGGAGGCCGATCTGGCCCGGGGCGAGGAGCTGTTCGGCCAGTTCTGCACCCCCTGCCACGGCGTGACGGGGGCGGGAGACGGCTCCGTGGTGGGGCAGAACCGGATTCCCGCCATCCCTCTCCTCAACATTCGCGGCGAGCTCACGCGTGGTTACACGGACGGGTACATCTGGGGCATGATCACGAACGGGCGCGGGTTGATGCCCGCCTACCCGCGCATCCCGGCCATGGACCGCTGGTATCTCGTCGCGCACGTGCGGCGCCTGCAGGCGGAGGCGGTGGCCGAGGAAGCGGCGGCAGCCGCGGCCGAAGCTGCGGCAGCCGCGGCCGAGGAGGCGGAGGAGACGCCGGGAGAGACCGGCGGCACCGGAAGCACGGGAGGCGGCCAGTGAGCGCCGGTCGCCCGAGCGTCGCCACGAGCGAGGCGCTGAAGACGATCGGCGGCCGGATTCCGATGCCGTGGCTCATCGTGTGGGGGGCCGCGGTCGCCATCGGCGCGGTGGGGTTCGCGACGACGGTGGGGGGCGATGCCCAGCGCGCCTGGATGAGCGTGTGGTCGAACTTCCTCTTCTGGACCGCGATCTCGATGGCGGGGATCGTGTTCGGCGCCGTGCTCCAGGTCGCGAAAGGGCACTGGGGGAAGAGCTTCCGGAGGCTGGCCGAGGCGGCGGGGGCGTTTCTTCCCGTTTCGTTCGCGCTCTTCTTCACTCTGCGCCTCGGCGCCGAGCACATCTTCCCCTGGCTCGGGCCCGTGGAGACGGAACATGTGAACCGCGACTGGCTCACGCTCGACGGCGTCTTCCTGCGGAACGGGGTCCTGATCGCGCTGCTCTACGCCTTCGGCTTCCTGTGGCTCTTCTATTCGATCCGGGCCGATGCCCCGCTGGTCGCCGGCGAGCATCGCGGCTGGCGCAAGGGCGTCGTCTCTCTCTTCGCTCGGGGCTGGAGAGGGGATGAGGAGGAGGTCACGCGCTGCCGGAACCGGATCGGACGGCTGTCGGCCGCGCTGATCCTGAGTTGGGCGATCATCTTCTCGCTCCTCTCGTTCGACTTCGGCATGTCGCTCACGCCGGGGTTCGTGAGCATGATTTGGGGGCCGTACTACTTCATCGGCGGCTGGCTCGGCATGCTCGCCCTCGTCGCGATCATGGCCCACCGCTACAACGGGCGCTTCGACGGGCTCCAGCTGTGGGGGAAGTGGGATTTCCACGATCTCGGGAAGCTGACCTTCGCCTTCGTCGCCTTCTGGACCTACCTCTGGTTCGCCCAGTACCTCGTGATCTGGTACGGCAACATCCCGCGCGAGACGAACTTCTTCATGCCGCGCTCGACGGGCGGCTTCGGCTTCATGTTCTGGCTCCAGATGGTGCTCATCTTCGCTCTCCCCTTCCCCTTCCTGCTGGGTCGAAGCCCGAAGATGAGTTCCCGCTGGCTCGCGTTCGTCGGCTCGCTGATCCTGATCGGCTTCTGGGTGGAGCGCTGGAACATGGTGGCGCCGTCGATCTGGCACGGGGAAGGCCTGCCGCTCGGCCCGCCGGAAGCGATGATCTCGGTCGGCTTCCTGGGGCTGTTCGCGCTCGCGTACGGCGCCTATTCGACGACGTTTCCCAAGGTCCCGTTGCGCGAGACGATCGCCGTGGGGAGCCCCGGGCGCGGACCGTAGACGGCGCCGCATCCGGCCCCCGAGACCGAAGGGGTGCCCCGATGTGCCTCCAGCCTCTATTGTAAGAATTGTAGCGTAACCTGACGGCGCGAACTCATGCCGTATCCCGGTGTGATTTTCGCGCCGCTGAGTTTCTGACCAGGGCGAGTTGGATGGAGCTTTCCGAAAACTACGAACAGCTACTGCAACGAACGAACGCGACGGTCGAGAAGTACCGTGAGGGGGCCGAGGAGCTGAGGGTGAAGCTCCGGGAGGCCCGGGCCGGCCGGAAGGTCCAGATCATGGCCATGATCGACCGGCTGGAGCGGAAGTACGACGGGGCGAAGACCCGGCTGGACGAACTCTCCGATTCCGAGAACGAGGGCAGCAGCCGTGCGCTCGGCGCCCTTCATCAAAAGGTCGTCTCGGAGCTCTCGGACATGAAGCGGACGATCCAGACCCGGATCCGCTGACCCCGGACACCCGCGACACGACCCGGAACCCCCGGCAGGTTGGCGCGGCGACTCGCTACTCAGATGACCCGCCAACGAACCGGCAGCGGCCCATCCGACAGCGAATGCCGGTCAACTCCTGGCTCAGTCGCCTGAGTTTGGCACGCGCCTCGGGATCGTAAGCCTGGGCGTTGCCGTTGGTGGGGCTAAGACCGCTGAAGTACTGCCCGCTCTCGAAGTCGTCGGAGTCGACCAGCTGCATCACCGCATCGGCACCTTCGGCAATGGTGGAGCGCGGTGTCGCACCCGCCCGCCGTACCATCTCGGTCGGCATGTAGGTAGCCGGGTGCAGAGAGCCGACCACGATGCCGCTTCCGTCCAGCTCCTCGGCCAGGTCGAGGGTGAACATGACCTGCGCCAGCTTGCTCTGGGCGTAGGCACGACGGCCGCTGAAGTTCTTCTCGATCATCACGTCGTCGAAGTCGATCGGAGTCTGCGCACCGGACGACACGTTCACGATGCGGGACGGCGCGCTGGCCAGGAGGCGCGGCATGAGCATGTGCGTGAGCAGAAAGGTGGAGAGGTAATTCACCTGGAAGCGGTACTCGTGCCCATCCTCGGTGAGCAACCGCTCGTCCGGGGCCGAGCCGAAACCTGCATTGTTGATGAGGATGTCCAGCCGGTCGTAGTCGGCCAGCAGCGTCTCGGCGAACTGCCGGACCTCGCTCAGCGACGCGAAATCGGCGCGGTAGAAGCGGGCGCTCCCGAGTCCGTTCGCATTGATGGCGTCCACCACCTCCGCCCCCCGCTCCTCGCTGCGCCCGTGGACGATGACGTGATCGCCGCGCGCGCCCAGCCGCAGGGCGAGTTCCCGGCCGAGCCCGGAGGTCGACCCGGTGACGAGGGCGACCTTCTGTCCCGGTTCGGGCAGCGGGGTCGCCTGGGCCGGTAGCCCGGTGGCGGAGGCGGGCCAGGCTGCCATGAAGGCGGCGAGGGCCATCGCGACCGCGACGGAGGGGTGGGCGGGGACGGGGTTCCTGGGTGTGGTGTTCATGCTGGGCCGGCTCCTCCTGTTGGATAGGTCATAAGGATTCCTGTGCGGACCGCGGCAGCGTGTCAACGTCGACCTCGGCCGTTCGCGCATCGCCGAGAAGACGGATGAGCGGGCCGACCGCCTTCCGATCCTGAATCCGGGCGAGTGCTTCGATGGCCCGGGCCCTGAGCAAGGTGTCCTCGTCCTCGAGAACGGACGCGAGGGCCGGAACGGCCGCGGGGTCCCCCAGCCGTCCGAGTGCGGCGGCTGCGTCGCCTTCCCAGAGGACGCACTTGTCCTTGATCCGGCCTCCGGGCGCACGCAGGCGCCGGATGTGGATCCGGACATCGTCCTCATACGCCTTTCCCTCGTGACAGACCTGCTGCGGAACCTCGGCGAAGAGGTCGAACAGGGTCCGGAGCTGCGCGAGATCCTTGATGGTCCCGGTCGATCGGAAGTGGAGTTCGTCCACCCCGGCGGGGAACTTGCCGAACAACCCGTCGTGCCCCTTGACGGACAGGTGAATCTTCGGCTGGGCATCGATGAGATGACGGATCTTCCTGTTGTCGAAGAGCCGCCGCACGCGTCGCGGCGCATTGCCCTTGATGACGAAGTCCCGATCGAAGCGATGGTGGCCGACCTCGATATCCTCCATGCCCAGCACCTTCCCCAGCCCGCTGAACAAGCCCGCCCGGTAGACTTCGAACCTGAAGCCTTCCGGATTGAAATAGGGAGCGCGAAGTCTCGTGAAGGTCTGGCTCGAGTTGCTGGCGTACTGCGTGTACGTGTCGAGGGTGATGATCCAGTCGTCGGCGCGGGCCTGGACGGCAAACTGGCTGAACAAGCCTCCTGCGTGGAACTGCCCGCCCACCTCCGAGGAGAGCTGCCGCCAGATCTTCTCCCGGCTCGGCCCGAAGAGGGCCTTGAGCAAGCTCACTCGGCGGATTCCCCGGCGCTCATCGCATCCCCTGCGTTCATCGTAATCGTACCACCGGGTGCTCGACCATCAGGTCGGTCTTCCGGTGCAGGTCGTGAACGGTAACACACAACCAGCGGTTCTCGTCCACCGCGTAGGTTACGCGCAGCCGGGGTGCCGTTCCTCGGCCGGCCGGGTTGAGCGGCAGCCCCGGGTCCGCCTCGTTGAGGCACAGGCAGAAGGCCCGTTCGCCCGCGGTCCCGGGCACGAAATAGCGGGACCCATTGGCTCGCTCGGTCCAGTCGATCGGACGCCCGGCGACGCGCCCGACCTCGCAGATGAAGAGGTTGATGTGCTCCTGCCCATCGAAGCCGGAGGCGTAGTAGCGCGTCACGAAGTTGTCGACCGTCGGGAAGCTCGTTCCACCGGGGATGAGCAGCTCGTACTCGGCCTCCGTGTCGTGGTGGGGCAAGACGCGAAGCGCATAGTCGTGGTAGATGAAGTCCTCGACGTGCGCGCCGCCCGCGAAGATGCACGCACCGCGCGCCACACTCGCGAAGGGGAGCCACTCCCGTACCTTCTCCCGGCCGAGCACATCGCCCACGACGTTGCGCACTTCCGGAAGGAGCGTGGACCCACCCTCGAGGATCACATCGTCGATGCCGGAGGCGGGCACGCCATGACGGGTGCGCAGCTCGGTGAGCAAGGCGTCGAGGAGCTCCCGCATCCGCGAGTACAGGCCGTTTTCGGCGAGAATGTCGCTCAAGACGTTGTAGTCCAGCTTCCCATACGTCTCGGTGCGGAAGGTGAAGTCCCCCTCCATCCCGGCGCTCGCGAGCAGCTTCACGCGCTCGGCCTCCCATCGGAGCGCGACCTCCCATTCGGGCCAATCATGCATGGCCGTCGGAACGAACCGCTCCAGAATCCAGCGGTCGACATCGTCACCGCCGAGTTCCACGGCCTGTTTCCCCAGCACCTCCGCCTGACCGGTCTCGACCGGCCGCGCGCCGTGGGTCCGTACGATGGCGGCTTCCATCGATCCACCACCAAAATCGAAGGCTACGAGCGTGGTGGGGCGTCCGACATCCACGCCGTAACCGAGCGCGGCCGCCACGGGCTCGTCGAGCGTGCGGAACACGATCCGGGTCGACTTCCCTCGGAGGCGCGCCCACATGCGCTCCCACCAGCCGCGGTGCTTCACACCCCGGATGATCGCCTGCAGCTCGGCCCGGTACGTTTCGTAGAAACCGCTTGGCGTGGCGATGGTGATGTCGGTGATGTCTTCGCCGAATTGCGCCTCGAGCTTGCTGATGACCTCCCGGAGGAAGAACGAAGCCACGTCCTGGGCGGTGAAGGT
Organism: Candidatus Palauibacter sp.; assembly: GCF_965237495.1. Lineage (GTDB taxonomy): Bacteria > Gemmatimonadota > Gemmatimonadetes > Palauibacterales > Palauibacteraceae > Palauibacter. The sequence continues at coordinate 3,089,430 of NZ_OZ250143.1, forward strand.
CCTCCCGCCCACGCGCGCCACGGCCCGGCCGCTCTCCGTGCCGAGGTAGTGCTTGAACCCGCGCGCGAAGCCCGCGGCCTGTCCGTCCCAGTTGTAGGTAACGGCTTCCTGGCCGATCAGGACGTCTTCACCGTCCCGGTCCAGGACGCATACGCATGACGGCAGGACCGGGGTCTGGGTGAGGGGCTCGAGCTTCGCGAGGTCCGGCAGGTTCACGATGTGCGGCCGGCCGGACCGATCTTCGCAGATGGTCGTGTTGGACGTGCCGAGGTCGATGGCCCAGTGGGTTGGCATGGGGGAAGGTTATGCCGATATCGCTACCGCGGCGCGCGCCTGCCGGTCACATCAGTCCAGCCGCAGGGCGGCCCGGAGGAGGCGCTGCTGGCGGCGGGCGTGTTTGCCGAAGTAGCCCTCGGCGGGGCTCGCGCGCTCGGGGCGGCCGATGTAGACCGGCTCGCGGCCGATGAGTTGGCGCAGGTGCGGCCGCACGGACGTCCAGGCGCCCATGTTCCGCGGTTCCTCCTGCACCCAGCAGATCTCGGCCGCGCGCCCGTAGGGAGCCAACGCGGACGCAAGCTCCTCGGCCGGGAACGGATACGGCTGTTCCACGCGGAGGATCGGGATGTCGCGTTCGGCGGGGGCCTCCGCGAGCAGGTCGAAGTAGACCTTCCCGCTGCAGATGAGGACCCGGTCCACGCGGTGGGGCTCGACGGCCAGTCCCTGGTCCGGGAGCACTGCCCGGAACTCGGCGTCCGTGAGATCGGCGAGCGTCGAGCGGGCCCGGGGGTGGCGCAGCAGGCTCTTCGGCGTCATCACGATGAGCGGGCGGCAGGTGGCGCGGAGCGCCTGCCAGCGGAGGACGTGGAAGTACTGTGCGGGCGTCGTGCAGTTGACGACGCGGATGTTCCCCTCGGCGGCGAGTTGCAGGAAGCGTTCGAGCCGGGCGCTCGAATGTTCCGGTCCCTGTCCCTCGGAGCCGTGTGGGAGGAGCAGGACGAGCCGCGACTCCAGGCCCCACTTCGAGCGGCCCGACACGACGAACTGGTCGATGATCGCCTGGCCGACGTTTGCGAAGTCTCCGAACTGGGCCTCCCACATGACGAGCGCGTTGGCCGCGATCGTCGAGAAGCCGTACTCGAAGCCGAGGGTGGCGATCTCGGACAGGGGGCTGTTGGCGATCTTGAACGGTGCCTGCCCATCCTCGATGTGGGCGATGGGCGTGTATCTACGCCCGTTCTCCGCGTCGTGGAGGACCAGGTGCCGGTGCGAGAACGTGCCGCGCTCGCTGTCCTCGCCGGTGAGCCGGACGGGAACGCCTTCGGTCAGCAGACCCGCGAGGGCGAGAGCTTCCGCGTGCCCCCAGTCGATCCCCTGGTCCAGCGCGGCGCGGCGCCGTTCCAGTTGGCGCCCGAGCTTGTGGAAAGGGGTGAAGTCCGACGGCCAGCGGTGGATCGCGTCGTTCAGCTCCCGGAGCCGGGCCTCGCCGAGGCCCGTCGGCCGCGGCTGCTCGGCCGGGTCCGTGAGCCACGCCACATCCGGTGACCCGCCCGTGCGCGCCTCCTCTTCCTTGTGCGCCGCGATCGCGCCCCTCGCCGCCTCCAGTTCGGCGTCCACGTCCCCGACCATCGCATCGACCTCACCCTCGGTGAGGAGGCCCCGCTCGACCACGACCCCCGCGAACTGCTCCCGAACGCGAGGGTGCCCGAGGATCCGACCGTACATCACGGGCTGCGTGTAGGACGGTTCGTCCCCCTCGTTGTGGCCGTAGCGACGGTAGCCCACGAGGTCGATGACGATGTCCTCCCCGAACTCGAACCGGTAGTCGATGGCGAGCCGCACGGCCGCCATGCAGGCCTCGGGGTCGTCGGCGTTGACGTGCACGACCGGGAGCCGGAAGCCCAGGGCCAAGTCGCTCGCGTAGCGGGTCGAACGGCTCTCGCCGGGGAGAGTCGTGAAGCCGAGCTGGTTGTTCGTGATGATGTGGAGGGTGCCGCCGGTCTCGTAGGCGGAGAGCCGGCACAGGTTCAGCGTCTCGGCGACCACGCCCTGGCCCGCGAAGGAGGCGTCACCGTGGATGAGGATGGGGAGGATGGCCGAGGCGTCGGCGGACTCGCCGGTGAAGCGCGCCGCGCGCGCCATGCCGAGCACGACCGGATTCACGTGTTCGAGATGGCTCGGATTGGGGGCCAGCCGCACGTCGAGTTGGACTTCGTCCTCGGCGACCTGCGACCTGCTTCCGATGTGATACTTCACGTCACCGGACCCGTGCTCCGGGAGGGCGGTCATGATCCCGCGCGCGGCCTGCTCCTCGAACTCCGCCACGATCGACTCGTAGGAGAGGCCCATGACGTGGGCCAGCACGTTGAGGCGGCCGCGGTGCGCCATCCCGAGGAACACCTGCCGCGCGCCGCGCCGGCCGGCCCCGCCGATGAGCCCCCGCAGCATGGGGACGAGCATGTCGAGCCCCTCGACCGAGAAGCGTTTCTTCCCCAGGTAGGTGCGGTGCAGGAAGCGCTCGAGTCCTTCGACGCGGGTCAGCCACTCGAGACAGTTGCGCGCCCGCGTCCGGCTCATGAGGAGGCGGTGACGGTGCGACTCGATGTAGTCCACCAGCCAGCCACGCTGGGCCGGGTCCTCCATCTGGTCCAGCTCATAGCCGATCGGCCCGCAGTAGATCTCCTGCATGCGATCCAGCACCTCGGCCGCATTGTCCCCCAGATGCTTGAGCCAGACGGCGGACGCCGGCACTCGCGCGAGCTCCTCTCGCTGGATCCCGTGGTATTCCGGTTCCAGCAGGGGGTGTCGCGGGGGCGCGGAGCCCAGGGGGTCGATCCGCGCGCCCAGGTGGCCGTATGCGCGGTAGGCCTCCACCAGGGCCCCCGCGATCGCCGCGAGTCGCAGATCCTCGGTCGCGACGACCTCGGCCACCGCCAGCGGAGGCGGCGGGGGCGGCGGCGCAATCCTCGGGAGCGATTCGAGCGCCGGCGCGGTCGCTGGATCCCAGCCGGCCAGCGCGGGCGGAATCACGCCTCTCGCGCGAAGCTCCCGTTCGTAGAGCCGCTCGGCGTATCCGGCGTTGTAACCGTCCGCGGTCATCAGCGGTGTGACGCACCCGGCCCGTGTCCGTGTTCGGTGTTCTCGGCACCCACCCCGCCGGAAAGGCTGCGATGCACGGTGTCGAGCCAGCGCTCCGCGGAAATGAATTCCCAAGCCCAGTCGGCCCACTCGTCGGCGACGCCCTCGCCCTGGACCTCCTCGCTGCTCATCCCGCGGTCGATCTTGCCCCGGACCATCGCGATCGTTTCCGTGATCATGCGGTGGTACGTCCGCAGGTCGTCGACCGCAGAGAGTGGTCCGTGCCCGGGGATGAGCCGGATGTCGGCGGGTACATTGTCCAGCACGCCCTGGATGCCGCGCGCGAGTCCCTCCACGCTCCCGCCGCTGTCGATGTCGACGAAGGGGAAGCGGCCGGAGAAGAAGTCGTCGCCCATATGGAGGACGTTGGAATCCATGAAGTAGATGAGCGCGTCCCCGTCCGTGTGTCCGTTCGGGATGTGGAACGCCCGGATCTCCTCGCCGTTGAAGTGGATCGAGAGGGCCTGGTCGAACGTGACCACGGGCAGCGCCTCATCGGGCGAGCCCCCCGCCGCCAGCCTCGACCGCACGTTCGTGTGCGCCACGATCGTCGATGCGTCGCCGAAATCGGCGTTGCCGCCCGTGTGGTCGCCGTGGAAATGCGTGTTGAGGAGGAACCTCGGCTCCGCCGCTTCCTCCGACTGCCCCACTTCGCGCAGGGCAGCGCGGATCTTGTCCGCCAGCGGGGCGAACTGGTCGTCGACCATCAGCACGCCGTCGGGCCCCGAGGACACGCCGATGTTCCCGCCCTGCCCGACCAGCATCCAGACGGTACCCGCGACGTGCGTGGCTTCGATCTGGACGGCCGAGAAGTCCTGCTGCGCGAGGGCCGGACTCGACGCGAGACCGGTCGACAGCGCCGCCAGGAACAGGAAAACGGGTCGAACTCTCGATCGAACTCTCATTGGTGTACTCCTCGCTCCAGCCCGCCGGGCGTCATCGGGGTTCGGGCGTCGAAGATGCGGGGGCGGCGGTCCGAATGCCACCTGGGAGTCCGCCGAATCCGCGAGCTCGAAGCTAGTTCGAGCGGATGTGTCGCAGGGTCCCGCCGAAAGGATTAACGCCGACGGGATATCGGGCCTCGACGGTTCCCGCACCGTCGTCTCCCACCTCGATGACGGCGACATCCCCGACCCCCGAGCTCATCACGTAGAGCCGGCGGCCGTCGGGCGAGAAGAGCGGGAACCCGGGGCCGGGCCCGAGCGTGACGTGTCCCGCCACCTGCCGCGTCTCGACGTTGATGATGGCCACGTTCTCGGTGTCGTTCCGGGTGGACGCGGCGAACCGTCCGTCGGGCGAGACCGAGATGCGGCCCGCCCCCCAGCCGCCCGTATCGATCGTCTCGACCACCTCGTCGGTCGACGTGTCGATCACGGTGACCGTTCCATCGTAGTCCGAATGTACCCACGCTTCCCCGCCCGGCGTGAAGTCGACCCCGACCGGTCCGCCGGGCACGTCGATGATCTTCACGATCTCGTCGGTGCGCGTGTCGATCACGACGACGCGGTCATCGTCCCGGTGCGGGTAGTAGAGCTTGTCGCTCCGGGGGTCGACCGCGAGGAAGTGCCCGCCCTCCAGGAGGAGATCGATCTTCCCGCTCACTTCACCGCGCGACACATCATACACCACGATCCCCGGCACCTCTGACCACTCCACGCCGATGTACAGCTTCGTCCCCGCCCGGTTGAGCGCGACGCCGTGCGGGAGCGCCGACCGGTTCGTGATCATTTCGGACCCGAGCTGGCGCTGCTCCGGAGCACGCTGGAAGTACTCCGACTCGATCCTCCCCCTCTCCTCGAAGGTCTCGCCGTCGAGGATCACGATGTACGGGGGGTTCTGCGGGATGGCCACGAAGATGGTGCGTCCGTCGGGCGCTGCGACCGCTTCGTGCGGCTGGTTCCTGGCCGTGAACTGATTCACGATGCGGCCGCTCGCCGGGTCGAGTTCGTAGGCCGTGAAGTCGGAATGGCTGAGCGCGATGATCGTGTGATCCTGGGCGGCGGCCGATACGAACCCTCCGGACGGAACCCCCGCGATCACCGCGAGGATCAGCGATCTCAGCGACACAACGAGCGGCTTCGGCAAGATTCGGGACATCCGGTTCCTCCCCCCGTGCGGGCGATGTCGGCTCCCGGCCGGCCGGCGGTGCCCTTGACCATCCGGCGATTCCGAAAGCACACTGCGCGAAATGCGCAGCTATATCGTCTTTCTTCTTCTCCTCACGATCAAGGCCGCGAGCCGGATCTTTTCCAGGGTTCGGCTGGAGTGGGTCCGTGAGGTCGACGAGCCATGGTCCGGCCTGCGCGTGCTCGCGCTCCTCAACCACACGAGCCTGTTCGAGCCCGTACTGCTGTCGATCGTACCCAACCGCCTGCTCTGGCGGATCGCCGCGCACGGGGTCGTCCCGGTCGCCGACAAGACGGTCGCGCGCCCCGTCGCCGGCCGGCTGTTTCGACTCATCGCTCGCGAAGTCGTGCCGGTGACGCGCGAGCGGGACGACACGTGGACCGAGGTGCTCGACCAGATCCGGGATCCCGAGGCGCTGATCATCATCTGCCCGGAAGGGCGCATGAAGCGCCGGACCGGGCTCGATCTCTCCGGGAATCCGATGACGATCCGCGGCGGAATCGCCGACATCCTCGCTTCGAGGGAGGGCGGACGGCTGCTCATTGCATACAGCGGCGGGCTTCACAACATCCAGGCCCCCGGCGAGCGCTTCCCGAGGCCGTTTCAGCACGTGTGGCTGGGCGCGGAAGTCCTCGACATCGCGACGTACCGCGAGCGGCTGGCCACCTGGTACGGCGCGGACTCGTTCAAGGCCGGGGTCATCGAGGACCTGACCCGGCGTCGCGATGCCTATTGCCAGAGCCTCGCGCAACGCAGGACGCCACGCCGCCCGGGCGCTCGTCCCGCCGGATCGCCTTCAGCCACCGAGATCAGTTGAAGCGGACGCGCTCCCAGCGGCCGTCCGACCCCAGGCTCCACGCCCGCCCCCCGATCACGACCAGCGAGATCCGGCTCGCATTCCGGATGTCGGCGAGAGGATTCGCTTCGAGCACCAGGAAATCCGCCCGCTTGCCGAGTTCGATGGTCCCCCGTTCGTGCAGCTGACCGAGGGCGGTCGCCGCGTTGCGCGTCGCCATCCCGATGACCTCCAGTTCGGGGATACCGGCCTCCACGAGGAGTTGCATCTCGTGGTGAAAGCCGCTCCCCCAGTCGGTGGTTCGGGGGGCGTCGGAGCCGACGAGCATGCGGACGCCGTGCCCGTGCAGGGTTCGGACCAGGGCCTGAACCCTCGGCCACGCGGCACGAAGCTCGGCCCGCTCGACCTCGGAGACCGACGCGCATGCGGCCGTATCGGGGGCGCAGTCGAGAGGCGCCGCCGCGCTCGCGAGGAGCGGGGCCAGCGTCGCGTCGTTCGACAGCAGAGCGGTGACGGCGCGGTCCACCTCCGGGCCGTGCGACTCGAGACGCTCGAGCCAGTCCGCATGTGTGCGCGGCCCGCCTCCGGCCGCCAGCGCCTCGAAACCGTCCCGCTCCGCTTCCGGGAGAAGATCGGGATCGCCGGACACCAGCGGGCTCGCCACGGCGGCTCCGGCGCGGAGGGCGAGCAGCCACCCCTCTCCGCGGCGATCGGCCCACACGGGCAGGTCCGCCTGCCGCGCGGCGCGGGTGATCCCGACCAGCCATTCCGCGGGAACATTGGGGGAGACGGAGATGAAGTCCGCTCCATCCCGCGCCTGGCGCTCCACCTCCTGGATGGCCGCGGCCTCCGACTGAAGCCGCACGCCGGACGCCTCGCCCCCGGCGTCCAGCACCGGCCCGCCGATGTAGACGGAAGGGACGGGATCCTCCCCGAACCCTCCGCGCCCCCGCGCCTGGAAGAGATCCAGCGGGACTGCCCCGTCGCGTACGCCCGTGATCCCGAACGCGAGGAGGGCGTGCAGGTCCTCCGTCGTGCGCGGCGAGGCCTGGACATCGATGAACCCCGGGAGGAGGTAGCTCCCCGACAGGTCCACGACCATCGAGCCCTCCGGGACGACCATGGAGCCCTGAGTTCCGACGCCGCGGATAAGCGCTCCCGTGACGAGGACCGCGGAGGAGGGTCGCGGGGGTCCCCCACGGCCATCGATGACCGTCACGTTGACGAACAACTCGGACCGGATACCCGGGAACGGGTCCTGGACGACCCCCGCGGCTTCGACCGGGAGGGTCGGGGCGCCCAGCAGCGCCGCGGCCGCCACGATCCGCCATCCCGCCGCCGGGCTTGTTCCGCGCATCTCAGGCACCGCCGGAGTCAGAGCCGCCAGCGGGCGTCGAGGCGACACGGGGGTTCGAGACGATACCGGCGTTCGAGCCGTCGCCGGATCGGATATACAACTCCCGCCGCGGATAGGGGATCTCCACGCCGGCCGCAGCGAACGCCCGCAACGCCCGTTCGCTGATCTCGTCCGCAATGCTTCGCCGCGCCCGTGCGTCCAGAATCCACACCCGCAGTTCGAGTTTCACCTCCGACGGTCCGAAGCCGCGCGCGATGACGATCGGCTCGGGATCTCCCTTCACTCCGTCGACCGCGTTGGCGATGCCGACGAGCAGTTCCTTTGCCCGGTCGATGTTCGAATCATACGCGACGGAGAACGGGATTCGGAGCCGGATGTCCTCGCCGGACATCGTGTAGTTGGTGATGTCGCGCTGCATGATCTGATTGTTGGGGACCACGATGACGAGGTTGTCCGGATTGCGGATCTTCGTGGCCCGCAGGCCGATCTCGATCACGTCGCCCCATGAGCCGGTCTCGTTGGGCGCCGTCCACAGTTCGATCCGGTCTCCCACCTGGAACGGCCGATCCACGATCAGCAGCACACCCGCGATCAGGTTCGAGAGCGTGTCCTTGGCGGCGAGCGACAGCGCGAGCCCCATGACGCCGGCCCCGGCGAGCAGCGGCGCGACGTTGATGCCCAGTTCGGAGAGCGCGAGCACGACGCCGAGCGTGACGATGACGAAGCGGACAGCCTTGTTGATCATCGGGAGCGCCGTCTTGTCGAGCGATGTCTCGGTGCGGGAGACGACCTCGCTCTCGATCGCCGTCAGGAGGTCCCCCACGAAGCGGCTGAGCGGGAAGAACAGGACGCCGATCCAGATCGCATGCACCCACTGGGCTAACGTGGGCAGCCCCCAGATGCCCAGCAGGCGCCAGATCGCCCACGCTCCGCTCGACAGGAGCAGGACCTGGCGAAGCAGTCGAACGGCCAGGTCATCGAGCTTTGTCGCGGTACGCGTCACCCAGTTTCTCTGCGCGCGGCCCAGAATGGAGCGCGCCACCACGTAGACGACGCCGGCGATCAGCAGCACAACCAGGCTGGGCAGCCAGCGGGGAGCGGTATACGCGACGACCTGGCTCCACCACTGGACCAGGTCAATCGAACTCAGGTCGAATCCAAGTGTCTCCATCACGCCTCGCTGTTCTCACGGGTCGCACGCCGGTCCCCCCGGTTCACGATCCGGTCTCCCAATGGTACCGCCGCGCGCGCGCTGCGGGTAACTTGCGGTAGCAAGCGGCAGGAATCGAACCAGGAGCGAAGATGTTCGAGAAGATGTTCCGAGGGATGTTCGCGGCGGCGGTGCCCTGTGTGGTGCTGGGCACGGTGCTGATCGTCACCGGTTGCGCGCCGGAAGCCGCGGCGGAGTACGCGGAGAAGGCGGAGAACACGGTCGTGGCGGATGGCGGTGCCGGCGACGCGACGCTGGCTGCGGCCATCGCGGATGCTCCGACGATCAAGGTCTACAAGTCCCCCACCTGCGGGTGCTGCGCCCTCTGGGTCGACCACATGCGGGAGGCCGGCTTCGAACTCGACGTCGAGGACACCGACGACATGGTGGGCGTGAAGGTGGACGCGGGCCTGCCGCTGCAACTTCAGTCCTGTCATACGGCGCTGGTGGGTGACTACGTGTTCGAGGGGCACATCCCGGCCGAAGTTATCGCCCGCTTCCTCGCTGAGGCACCGTCCGCGCGCGGCCTCGCCGTGCCGGGCATGCCGGTGGGCTCTCCCGGTATGGAGTTCGGCAATCGAGTCGACCCGTACGACGTGATCCAGTTCGACGCTGAGGGCAAGACGTCGGTCTACGAGCGTCGCTAGGGTCCCGTGATCCGTCGAAGGGCGCCGAACCGGTGCCTCCGGGTCGGGCTTCTGGTGTCCTCCGTTCTCGCGCTGGCGACTGTCGCCCCGGGAACGGCGTGGGCTCAGGACGAGGAGCAGGAGATCATCGACACCCTCGTCGCGATGTGGGCCGCGATCGAAGCGGGCGACCTTGACGCCTACGCGCAGTACGTCCACCCGGACTTCACCGCTTTCGGGGAGAACGACGCCTATCTCGCCGAGGGCAAGGGTCTCGAGTTGAGGAGTTACGGGGACTATCTGAACCGAGCCCGTGACGTCCACACCGAGATGCATCAACCTCAGGTCACGGTCCGGGGCGATGTCGCATGGATCACCTACTATTGGACCGACTCCGGCCGCATCGGTGAGGAGCGGTTTACGAGCCGGGGGAAGTCCACCCGGATCTTCGTGCGCGAAGGGGGTCGCTGGCTCTGCATTCACGGGCACTACACCGCGGTCCCTTGACCCCAGCTGACATCCCTCCCTTACGGGGGGGCAGGGTTTGTCAAACGCCGGTTCGGGACGGTAGTTTCCTTCTCCCAACAGATCCGGCGTTTACTCATGGATGGTCATGGTCTCTATGAACTCCAGCGACGGTCGTGACGATCACGGGCATGACCACGACCACGATCACGGGCATGACCACGATCACGACCATCACCACGGCCACGGCCATGATCACGACCATAGCCACGGGATCTTCAGCGCCCACGACCACTCGGAGGAGCTGAGAAACGCCAGCAAGCGGGACCTGACGCTGGCCCTGGTGATCATCGCCAGCTTCATGTTCGTCGAGGTGATCGGAGGCATCCTGTCGGGAAGCCTGGCGCTCATTGCCGACGCGGGGCACATGCTCACCGACGCGGCTTCCATCGGCCTCGCGCTGTTCGCCGTGCACTTTGCGACGCGGGCCGCCTCGGTGCAGCGCACCTTCGGTTACCACCGGCTCGAGATCCTCGCCGCCCTCATCAACGCCCTCACGCTGTGGCTGATCTCCGCCTGGGTGATCTTCGAGGCCTACCACCGCTTCCGGGAGATACCGGAGGTCGAGGGAGGGCTGATGCTGGTCGTCGGGGCCCTCGGACTCCTCGCGAATCTCGCCGCCGCCTGGGTACTTCACCGGTCCGCGAAGCACAGCGTGAACGTCGAAGGCGCCCTGGCCCACGTCATCGCCGACCTGCTCGGGTCGGTCGCGGTCATCATCTCCGGGGTGCTCGTGTGGGCCTTCGAGTGGCACATCTCCGACCCGATCCTCAGCGTCCTCATCGGCGTGCTGATCCTGCTCAGCACGTGGCGCCTGCTGGCGAAGGTCGTACACGTGCTGCTCGAAGGGACGCCGAAACACGTCGATGTATACAGCCTCTGCCACCAGATCGAAGATCTCGACGGAGTCACCGTGATCCATGATGTCCATGTGTGGACGCTCGCACCGGGCTACGACGCGCTCACCGCGCATGTGCTGGTGGATCCCGAACACGAGGGTGATACTGCGAGGCTGCTACACGAAATTCAGGAGATCGCCTACGAGAAGTTCAATCTCCAGCACATCACGGTACAGGTGGAGGGCACGGCCAAGCGCTGCAACGAAGACCACCACGTCGATCACCTCGTCGCCACCGCGCGACCGCACTAGAAGGAGGCTGACTCATGGGCGGACACGATCACGCCTGCGAAAGTCACGACCACGAGCACGTACACGGCGAGGACTGCGGCCACGAGGCCGTGGAACACGACGGACACACGGACTACGTAGTCGACGGCCACCTGCACCACGCACACGGCGACCACTGCGACGACCACGGCCCGGCGGAGGGCCACGGCCACGACTGCGACGGTCACGACAGCGATCACACGCACGGTGACGGCTGCGGTCACGAGGCCGTGGAGCACGACGGCCACACCGACTATGTCGTTGACGGGCACATGCACCATCAGCACGGCGACCACTGCGATCACCACGGACCCGTCGGGCGGGACTGAGCCCGGAATCTGAGTGTTTCAGCTGATAGCAGCGCTCGTCGCGCCGGCCTTCGGCGTCGTTCTCTATGTTGTGCTGCACCGAAGGCCGGGCACGATCCGGGTCATCGACACCATCGTCTTCGTCGCGCTGCCCCTCCTGATCGCCTGGCAGGTGTTTCCCCATGTCTGGCTCGAGCGCCAGATCGGGCCCCTCATCGCGGTCGGGGCCGGTATCGGCCTCCTCTACCTCCTTGAGAAACTCTCCAAGACCCTGGCTCGGCACACGGACAACGCAACGATCGCGCTTGGGGTGCTGTCGCTGGTGCTGCACGCGCTCCTGGAGGGCGGCGCCCTGCTGGTCGGGACATCGAGCGCTCCCTTCACGTCCGCCATCGTCCTCCACCGCGTCGCCGTCGGCTTGCTGATCTGGTGGCTGCTCGAACCCCGGCACGGAGTTCGGGGGGCCCTGACCGGCGTTGCGGCGATCATGGTGGCGACGGTCATCGGGGCTCTGGCGGGGACGGAAGTGCTGCCGGACGAACATGCCGTTCTCGAGATCTATCAGGCCTTTGTCGGCGGCTCACTGCTGCATGTGGTCCTTCATCAGGGGCGCCGGGACCACCAGCACGGCCCGGGTCACGCCCACGTCTGAAGTTTCTCGCGTCGTCGGTGATCACCGGCGACGCGGGAGACAGCGTGCGGCGGCGCCACGGACCGGGGCGGTAGCCGCAGTAGGCTTCGGGTGCGGTGCCTGCCAGGAACAGTTCGGGCTCACCTCGACACCCCCACCCGGCGCGCCGGCCCGTCGCAGGTTCGATGTCGACCCATTCCACCCCTTCGGGGAAGCGGAAGTCACGACCACCCCCCGGTCCGAGAACCCGAATCAGGAAATCCGCAAAGATGGGCAAGGCCGCCCTTGACCCGGGGAGACCGACACGCGCTCCATCGTCAAAGCCCACCCAGACACCCACGGCCAGTTCCGGCGTGTAGCCGACGAACCACGCGTCGCGGGACCCGTTGGTCGTGCCCGACTTGGCCGCGACCGGTCCCCTGTATCCGGCTTCGAGTACGCCGCTCCCCGTCCCCTCCTCGACGACGCCCCGCAGAGCCGAGGTCACGAGGTACGCCTCCGCGGGCGTGATGACGGACTCGCCGGCTCGCGGACGCTCGCGGACGCTCCGGCCCGACCGGTCGAGGACGCCTCGGACGGTGCGAGGAGAGGCCCGCCTGCCCTCCGCCGCCAGTACGGCGTAGGCTCCGGTCAGTTCGAGCAGCGTGACTTCGGACGCTCCCAGGGCGAGGCTCGGGTAAGGGGCGAGGGGGCTCTCGATCCCGAGCCGGCGGGCCGTCTCCACGATCCGCTCCGGCCCGACCTCCAGACCCAGACGAGCGAAGGGCACGTTCCGCGACCCGACGAGCGCGTCGCGCAGGTTGATCGGGCCGAGAAACGCGCGGTCGGCATTGGAGGGCCGCCAGACGCCGACCGGCGTTTCGAGCTCGAGCGGCTCGTCCCGGAGGACGGAAGCCAGAGTGTAGGGGGGATCAACCCGTGGATCGAGGGCGGCCAGTGCCACCAGCGGCTTGAATGCGCTCCCGGGCTGCCGTCGGGCGTCGGTGGCGCGGTTGAACTGCGACGCGCCGTACGAGCGGCCTCCGACCATCGCCAGCACTTCGCCCGTAGGCGGGTCGATGGCGATGAGGGCCGCCTGGAGGGGCCGGGGTTGCCTCGTGAGGCGGGGCTGGAGGCGCTCGAGCCGCCGAAGCCCGTCGGACACCGCCCGTTCCGCGGCACGCTGCAGTTCGGGCACGAGGGACGACACCACGGTGAATCCGCCGCCGCTCACTTCGAGCGCGGGTTCGCCGGAGGCCAGCTCCCGTCGCACGAAGTCCAGGTACCAGCGGGCATCCATCTCCCGGATCGCGGGCATCCGAATATCGACCGCGGCCCTCAGCTCGTCCTCGAGTCGATCGCCGTCGATGTGCCCCAGGGCGTGCAACTGTCGCAACACGACATCGCGCCTGGCCCGGGCGCGCTCGGGATGGCGGTGCGGCGCATATCTGCTCGGCCCACGGATGATCCCGACCAGGAGCGCCGACTGTCCCAGCGTCAGTTCGGCGATGTCGCGGTCGAAGAAGAACTGCGCGGCCCTCCCGAAGCCGTGGATCCCGGCGCCGCCGTTCTGGCCGAGATAGATGTGATTCATGTAGGACTCGAGCAGGCGGCGCTTCGGAAACCGCCGTTCGAGAGCGACCGCGATCGCGGCTTCCCGGAGCTTCCGGAAGACCGTGCGGTCGGTCGACAGGAAGAGGGTGCGGGCGAGTTGCTGGGTGATCGTGCTCCCACCCTCGGCCACCCGGCCCTGGCGTAGATTCGAGAGCGCCGCTCCCGCGATCCGGCGGGGATCCAGCGCGCCGTGGTCGTAGAAGCGGCGGTCCTCCACCGTCAGGAGCGCATCGACCAGGTGGTCGGGCACCTCATCGAACCGCACCACGACCCGGTCCCGATTGCGGTCGCCGGGCGCCTTCCCGATGACCTCGGGATCGAGGAGAAGGCCGGCGAGGTGGGGCCCCTCGGCACTCCGGATCGCGGAGATGCGCCCGTCGCGCCGGAATCGTATGCGCACGCGAACGCCGGGATCAAACATGCCCCCGAGACGAATCGCTCGGCGGCCCACGAGAAGTTCCCGGCCGTGCGCGCCGTACTCTCCGGATTCCGGCGTGCCACCCGAAACCCTGCGGTAGCCGGCTCGGTCCAGGTAGTCGATGACGCGCTGCGGGTCGACGCGGTCGCCCGGGTGGAGGAACCACGGTCGCGCGACGATGCTCGTTGGCGAAATGGAGTTGCGCGCGTCGAACTCGCGGGCCACCCGCGCTTCGAAGGCAAGATAGCCGAGGCCGGCGGCGAGGATGGCCGCGGCAAGAAGCACGAGCCACCGACCCCTGGGCCTCTTCCCTCCCGACGGGAGCCATCCCCGGGCCTTTCTCCTGTGTCTCATATCGCCTGTGATGCTCCGGGAGGACAGAAGGTTTCCACCACCGTCTCGTGGTTGCCCGTCACGGTGACCCCGGCCTAAGATCTGGTGCTCACCATTTCAGCCTTGGTCCCCACGCGCCCTCCCGGTCAGACAGGAGGGAGGGAAGGGCAGACGCCTCCGAGTCTCATGGAGGGCCTTCTCTCCGTGCGCTGGAGTTCGGCGACAGCCGAGCGGAGCCTGGCGGGGCACGTGGACGGTGGGCGGGGATCGCTCTCATACCATCTCGGAGGCCTCTACCGAAAAACGGACGACTACTCCATCCCCGGGCATCCGGAGGCCAGCTACGAGCCGACGGATCCTCACGAAGGACACGAAGAGCACGAGCAAGACGAACATCAGGGCGCGGAAGACGAGGGCATCCTTCCGAACTCGTCGGCGGAGACATCCCGTCTGGTGGCCGGTCTCTCGTATGTCCACCCGGCGGGGTTCTTTGGCGTGTCCGTCTCCGGCTACGACACGGAGTACGGGATCCCGGGCGGTCATCTTCATCCCGGGGAACCGGTGGATCACGGCGAGGACGGCCAGGACGAAGCGGATGTCGGGGATGTCGCCGTCGACCTTACGCAGCGTCGAGTGGACCTGGAGGGCGCCTGGCGCTTCGGGGATTCGTTCGCGCGACGCATTCGTGCCCGGTTCGGGGTGTCAGACTACGAGCACTTCGAACTGGTTGACGAACCGCACGAAGGCGTCCATGAACTCGAAACCGAAAAGTACAACAACGAGTGGGAAGGCCGGCTCGAGCTGGAGCACGGTCTCGGAGACCGCGCCAGCGGGTTTGCCGGGTTGCAGGCCCGAAAGCGGGATTTCGAGTCCTTCGGGATCGACGCGCTCACGCCGGCGACCACGACGACCCAGATCGCGGCCTTCCTGTACGAGACGATCGACGTATCGTCAGCCATCCGCATCGAGGCGGGAGGACGGCTCGAAGCCCAAACGGCGTCCGCGCCGGGGCTGGAACGCTCACACACCGCCGCAGCCACGTCGCTCGGCGCCGTCATCCAGGCCTCCGAAGCGGTGGAATTCCTCTTCAGCGGGTCGCGCTCCGTCAAACTCCCGGTGGCGGAAGAACTGTTCTCCCATGGTCCCCATCTGGCCACCCTCACGTTCGAGGTCGGGGACCCGGACCTGGAGCCGGAGATCGGCATCAGCCTGGATGCCGGCATCCGCCTGGGCGCCGATCGTGTGCGGGGGGTCGATCAACCTCTTTTCCAACTCCTTCGACAACTTCGTCCATCAGAGATTCTCGGGAGAGGAGAGGGACGGTCTGCCCGAGGTCATCTGGTCTCAGGCCAGCGCCCGGTTCACCGGCTTCGAGACCGAGGTGGAGTTTCATCTCCGCCACGGCGCGGAGCCGGGATACCACGTGACCCTGGATGCGCTGCTCGATTACGTGCGGGCGGAACAGACCGAGACCGGGGACCCGCTCCCGCGAATCCCGCCGTTGCGCTTCGGTCTGGGGTTGAACTACGAGACGCCGCGTTTTCGTGCCCGGCTGGATGCGCGCCGGACCACGGCGCAGGAGCGCGTCGCCGAATTCGAGGACCCGACACCGGGCTACACGATGGTCAACGCGCGGCTGCACTACACCATCGAACACGGGCGTCTGGTCCACGGCATCGTGCTATCCGGGCTCAACCTCACCAACGCGGAGGCGCGCAGTCATACGTCGTTCCTGAAGGACCTGGCGCCGCTGCCGGGACGCAACATCCGCCTGTTCTACCAGTTGGGGTTCTAAGACGTAGTTCCGCCCTCCTCGGACCAGTTCAACTGCACGATCCGACCCTGGGGCCCAACGGTCCAGGCGGTCGCGCCCGCCGCACCCACCGCCCAGAAGCTCCGGTCGTCGAGGAGGGTCCAGCCGGCGCCGGCATCGGCGCTCGATGCCAACCCGTTCGGGCCGGCCGCGAGGAGGAGCGTCGAACGCCCGATCGTCAGGATGGCCGATCCGTACACGGCACCGGGGAACGGAGGCGATCCAACCAGCCGCCAGGTCGCCCCGCCGTCGGCGGTCTGGACGGCGTTGGCCGTGAAGGTGTCAGCCTCGGAGAGGTCCCCACCCAACACGTAGCCGGTGTCTGCGTCGGCGAACGCGACCGTGAACGCCCCGGCTACGTCGCCCGCCACGATCGGTAGATCGAACGCCCGCCACGTGGCGCCGTAGTCATCCGTATGCAGGACCCGTGCGCGGTCGCCGGCGCCGGTGCCGATCCACGCCCGTCCGCCGGCGCCAGTCGCGACGCAGGTGCCGCTCGCGGCGAACCCTCCTTCCGATCCGGCCGGGGGCGGGAGACGACCCGGATCGACCATGCGCCAACTCTGCCCGCCGTCCTCCGTCAACAGGATTCGCAGACCCCCGTCCACCGCGTCTCCGTAGGCGACGCCGCGGCACTCATCCCAGAAATCGAGACAGTCGTAGAATCCAGCAGGTTCGGGGTTGAGCCACGAGAGGCGCCACGATCCGCCCCCGTCCGTCGTCCGGTAGATGCGCGACTGTTCGCCGGGACCCGCGCTCAGGATCACGGCGCGGTCGTCGTCGAACGCGTGAACGTCGCGGAACTGGAGCGAGTCGAGCGTCTCTACGTGTCGCTGCTCCCAGGTCTCTCCCCCATTCCACGCTTCTGAGGACCATGCCCTCGTGGCCGCTGACCCAGATCACGCGCTCCGACGGCGCGCTCACCGCCTGCAGCAGGGCCGCCGTTCCGCTCGCCGGTTCGCGCGACACCTGGGCCGCCGCCGGATCCGCGGACCCGCAAGACCGGCGAGCGCCAGCGCCACGGACCGACGCCTCACCCGGCCGCCCGGATGTGCGTGGCGAAGGTGTCGAGATCGATGTTCGAGCCCGAGAGGACGAGCCCCACGCGCCGCCCCTCGAGTCGGTCGCGCAGAGGTCCGCACGCGGCGGCCAACGGTGCGGCGGAAGCGGGCTCCGTGACCACCTTCGCGTCCAGGAAGAGGGCCCGCATCGCGGCGCGAATGGCGTCATCATCGACCAGCACGACATCGTCCACGTACCGCTGGACGAGCCCGAACGTGTAGGGTGCGGCGTGGGGGGCGCCGAGGCTGTCGGCGATCGTGTCGATGCGGTCGAGCGCCACCGGTTCGCCGGCGTCGAGGCTGCGGCGCATGGAGTCGGCCCCGACCGGCTCCACCCCGTACACATGGCAAGTCGGCGCAAGCTGTTTCACGATGCTCGCGGTGCCTGAGATCAGCCCGCCCCCTCCGATCGGAACCACGAGGGCCTCGAGCGAGGGCAGTTGTTCGACGATCTCGAGGCCGACCGTGGACGTTCCCAGGACCGTCGCCTCGCCCTCGAACGGATGGACGCTGAGCCGGCCTTCCTCCCTCTCGATCTCCTCCATGCGCGCGAACCCGCTCGCGCCGTCCTCCGCGAACTCGATCTCCGCGCCGAAGTTCCGACACCGCTCGACGCGGGCCGGGTTCGCCGAGGAGAGCATCACGACCTTGGCGGAGGTGCCCACGGCCCGCGCCGCGTAGGCCACGGAGATCGCGTGGTTCCCGGCGCTGACCGCCGTGACCCCGCGGGCCAGCGTCGCCGCGTCCGCCCGGAGCACGTTGTTCAGGGCGCCCCGGACCTTGTAGGAACCGGTACGCTGAAACAGTTCCAGCTTGAGGAAGACTTCCGATCCGGCGGGCAGCGGCGCGACGCCGCGGTCGGGGACCCAGCGTCTCACCGAAGTCCGTTCGATCCAGGGCGACACGCGTAGTCGGGTCTCGCGACTCTGTTCGGGCGTCGGTCCCCCCAACTCCCCTGCCATGGGGTCGGCCATCGTATTTCCGCGGCTGACGTGGTTCGGGAATCCGGCGCATGCCGGCGCGACCCGACAAGGATACGCGCTTGACAGGCACGCGACAGCGTGCGATCCTCTGCGGCCATGACGAACACGCATCCGTTTTTCGGCCATTATTTTTATTACCGCCCGCGCGGAGGCCGGTGATCGTCTAGCTCTATCCTGAACCAAGGTTGCGAACGATCGATGCCGGCCCGGGGTGGCCGGCTTTTTTTGTCGCTGCCTCCCCGCCGGTGTCGGCCCGCAGATCCGACAAGATGACACACGAGACAACCAGGCTGGCCCTGCCCAAGGGGCGCATGCAGGCAGGCGTGCTCGAACTGATGACCGCCGCCGGCGTGCGTGTGGACATCGGGGAGCGCCGTTACCGCCCGTCCATCTCCATGGCCGGCTTCAGCGCGAAGCTGCTCAAGCCGCAGAACGTGGTGGAGATGCTCCACGCCGGATCGCGCGACGTGGGTTTCGCGGGGGCGGACTGGGTGGAGGAACTGGACGGAACGCTCGTCCAACTGCTCGACACCGGACTCGACCCGGTGCGCGTGGTGGCGGCGGCTCCCGCCACCCTGGCCCGTTCGCTGGTCGAAACGGGTCTGGAGCCCGGCATCCCCCTCACGGTCGCGTCGGAATACCGGCGCCTCACGTCGCGCTGGATCGAGGCGCGGGGACTCGCTGCCACGCTCGTCCGCTCGTACGGCGCAACTGAAGTGTTCCCGCCGGAAGACGCCGACGTGATCGTCGACAACACGGCCACGGGCGCCACGCTGGAGGCCAACGGTCTCGAGATCGTGGATGAACTGCTGTCCTCCTCGACCCGTCTGTACGCGAACCCGCGCGCCCTCGACGACGCCCGGCATCGCGAGCGAATCGAGAATCTGGTCCTGGTGCTCGAGTCGGTGGTCGAAGCCCGGCGCCGGGTCATGCTCGAGCTCAACGTGGACGCGGGGCGGCTGGACGATCTCGTCGGCATCCTTCCCTGCATGCGGAAGCCGACCGTGGCCCGCCTGCACGGAGACGAGGGATACGCGATTCGCGTCGCCGTGCTGCGTGAAGTGCTGCCGGCGCTGATCCCGCGGGTGAAGGCGCGCGGCGGCACGGATCTCGTCGTGACCGCGCCGGGGCAGATCGTCGTATGAGCGGGGCTGCGGTGGCGATGCCGGCGGAGGAGTCGCTGCGACTCGATCACAACGAGCGCCTCTTCCCGGCGCCCGAACTCGTCCACCTCCTCGGCCGGGTGCCCGCGACGACGCTGACGCGGTACCCCGAGGCGAAGGGGCTGGAGCGACGCCTGGCCCGGAATTGGGAGCTCGGGGCCGACCGAGTCCTCGTCACGGGCGGCGCGGACGACGCCATCGACCGCATCTGTCGCCGGTATCTCGCCGGCGGCAGGGAGATGGTCACCGTCGTGCCGACCTTCGAGATGATGCCCACGTTCGCCCGGCTCGCGAGCGGGCGCGTGTGCGAGATCCCGGCGATGGACGATCCCGTTCCGCTGGAACCGACGCTCGACCGGCTCGGGGAACGGACGGGACTCGTCACCGTGATCTCGCCCCACAATCCCACCGGCGGGGTTGTTTCGGCGTCGCGCCTGCTCGAGTTGTCCGCACGACTGCCGGCCGACGCGATGCTGCTCGTCGACCTCGCGTACGTCGAGTTCGCGGATTCCGATCCGACGCCCGCGCTCCTCTCCCGTGACAACATCCTCGTCGTGCGGACGCTCTCGAAAGCGTGGGGACTCGCCGGGCTTCGCGTGGGCTACGTGTTCGCGTCGCGCACCGCGATCGCCGAACTCCGGGCTTCCGGCCCTCCGTTCCCCCTCTCGGGCCCGTCGATCTGGCTCGCGGAGCAGGCGCTGGAGCTGGGAGACCGGGTCACGGCGGGGTACGTGGCGGCGGTGCGGTCCGAGCGCGACAGGCTCCCCGTCTCACTGCGGGAGGCGGGGGCCGCGCCCTTCGCCTCGGAGGCGAACTTCGTCCTCGCTTCCACGGACAGGGCGGCGGCGCTGCATCGCCGGTTCCACCGGTTCGGGATCGCGGTGCGCCTCTTCCCGGATCTCCCGGAGCTGATCCGGATCACGCTTCCCGGAGACGAGGCGACCTTCCGCCGCCTTCTCTCCGTACTGGAGGGGTCGCGGTGAGGCGGCATCTCGCACGGTCCCGGCGCGGGCGGGCGGTCGAGGCTTCGACGAACAGCTGCAGAGGATTCCGATGAGTACGAACGGTGGAGAGGCCCCCCGCACGGGGGAACGATCGCGGCGGACGCTCGAGACCCGTGTCGAGATCCGGGTCAACCTGGATTCCCGCGGACCCGGCCACGTCGACACCGGGTTGCCCTTCCTCGATCACATGATTGGGGCGGCAGCCTTTCACGGCGGGATGACGCTGGAACTCCGCGCCCGGGGGGATCTGAACGTCGACGACCACCATACGGTGGAGGATTGCGGGCTCGTCTTCGGGGATGCGCTGCGGGACGCGCTCGGGGAAAGGAGCGGAATCCGCCGCTTCGGTTACGCCTACGCGCCGCTCGACGAAGCGCTCGCGCGGGCCGTCGTGGACCTCTCGGGCCGGCCGTTCGCGAGCGTGGACCTCGGACTTCGGCGCGAGATGCTGGGAACCGTCGCGACCGAGAACCTGTCGCATTTCTTCGCTTCGGTCGCGACGGCGGCCCGGCTGACGCTTCACCTCGACGTGATTCGCGGAGACAACGACCACCACCGCGCGGAGGCCGCGTTCAAGGCGTTCGGGCTGGCGCTCGGCGAGGCGGTCGCACGACGCTCCACGGCGGGGATCCCGAGCACGAAGGGTGTCCTCGGCTCGGGCGGGGACTCGAGGGTCGAGGCGCTCGAGACGGTGTCCCGATGAGCGCCGCGCGCGTGGCGACGGGAGGGTACGAGGTCGGCATCGTCCCCACCGGGGTGGCGAACCTGGAGACGGTCGTGGCCGCGTTCCGGCGGCTGGGGAGGACGCCCCGCGTCCTGGACTCGGCGACCGACATCAGGGACGCCGAGTACGTCGTCCTTCCGGGCGTGGGGTCGTTCGCGGACGGCCTGGCCGAACTGCGGCGGCAGGGATGGGACGAGGCGCTGCGCCGGCGGATCCGGGAGCTGCGGCCCACACTCGGCATCTGTCTCGGGCTGCAGTTGCTGTGCGAGTGGAGCGACGAAGCTCCCGGCATCCCCGGGCTCGGCTGCGTCCCCGGCCGGACGGTACGGTTGGCGGGAGGGTGCCGCGTTCCGCAACTGGGCTGGAACCGGATCACGGCCCCGGCCGACGCCGTCTTCCTGCGCTCAGGCATCTTCTATTTCGCCAACTCCTATCGACTGGAAGCGGTGCCGCCCGACTGGACCGGCGCGATCGGCCTCCACGGGACCCGCTTCGTGGCCGGGCTCGAACGAGGCGGCGTACTGGCGTGCCAGTTCCACCCGGAGTTGTCGGGGAAGACCGGCGCGGCCCTGCTGGGCCGATGGCTCGAGCAGACTCCGGCGGCCGAGGCGCACGACGGGAGCCGGACGCGGGTCCGGCTGGCGGCCGCATGCTGAACGTCCGCGTCATCCCCTGCCTCGACGTGAAGGACGGTCGGGTCGTGAAGGGCATCCGCTTCGCCAACCTCGCGGATCAGGGGGACCCGGCCCGACTGGCCCGACGCTACGAGCACGAAGGGGCGGATGAGATCGTCATCCTCGATGTCTCGGCCACCGCGGACGGGCGCCTGGCCCGGTCCGAGACGATCGGCCGGGTGCGGGACGAGATCTCGATCCCTCTCACGGTCGGCGGAGGCGTGCGAACCGCGGAGGACGCGCGGGACCTCCTCCTGGCCGGGGCCGACCGGGTCGCGGTGAATACGGCGGCCGTCGAGCGGCCCGCTCTCCTGTCGGAGATCTCGGCGCGCTTCGGGGCCCAGTGCGCGGTCCTCGCGCTGGACGCTTCCGGCTCGGCACCGGACGCCTGTTCGAGCGGCTTCGAGGTGCTGACCCACTCCGGCCGCAACCGCACCGGGCTCGACGCGGCGGAATGGGCTCGGCGGGCGGCGGAACTGGGCGCGGGCGAGATCCTCCTCACGAGCTTCGACCGCGACGGGACGCGGAGCGGCTACGACCTGGCGTTGATCGGGGCGATCCGCCGGGTGGTCCCGCTCCCGATCGTGGCCTCCGGCGGTGGAGCGAACCCGGGCCACATGCGCGCGGCGGTCGACGCCGGCGCGGACGCGGTGCTCGCGGCGTCGATCTTCCACCAGGGCGACTGGTCGATCGGCCGGCTCAAGGATCGGCTGCAACAGCTCGGCGTCGCGGTGCGGCGATGATCGTCCCGTCGATCGACCTCATGGGCGGGCGGGCGGTGCAGCTTCGGCAGGGCTCGAAGCTCGAAATCGACGCCGGCGATCCGCGGCCGCTGGCGGAGCGTTTCTCGGTCGCGGGGGAGATCGCCGTCATCGACCTCGACGCGGCGCTCGGCCGGGGTGACAACGCCGCAGTCATCCACGAGTTGCTTCAGCTCGCGCCGTGCCGCGTGGGCGGCGGCATCCGGTCGCGCGAGGCGGCCCTCGACTGGCTCGACGCCGGCGCGCGGCGGGTGATCCTGGGTACCGCGGCGAACCCTGAAGTGCTCGACGGACTTCCCCCGGAACGCGTGATCGCGGCGCTCGACGCCCGCGATGGCGAGGTCGTCGTCGAGGGATGGCGGCGCGGGACGGGGCGCGATGTCCTCGGCCGGATGAGGGAACTCGACGGCCTCGCGGGCGGCTATCTGGTCACTTTCGTCGAGGTCGAAGGCACGCTCGGCGGGATCCCTCTCCAGCGCGTGCCACCGCTCCTCGAGGCGGCGGGATCGGCCCGGATCACGGTGGCGGGTGGCGTCCGCGAGAGTTCGGAGATCGCCGAACTCGACCGGCTCGGCGCGGACGCCCAGGTCGGGATGGCGATCTACAGCGGTCGCATGAAGCTCGCGGACGCCGTCTCCGCGCCCCTGACGTCCGACCGCCCCGACGGGTTGTGGCCGACGGTGGTGGAGGCTGTGGACGGCCGCGTCCTGGGTCTCGTGTGGTCGAGCCCGGAGAGCCTGCGGGCGGCCATCGAGGAGCGGCGGGGCATCTATCAGAGCCGCTCGCGGGGGCTGTGGCGGAAGGGCGAGACATCGGGCGCCACGCAGGAACTCGTGCGCGTGGCCGTCGACTGCGACCGCGATGCGCTGCGCTTCACGGTGCGGCAGCGCGGCCCGGGCTTCTGCCACACCGGCGCCACGAGTTGCTTCGACTCCGTCGTGTCCCCCGGGCTGATCGGGCTCCCCGGACTCGAAGCCCGGCTCCGCGAGCGACTCGGCGCCCCGGAGCCCGGCTCCCTGACCGCTCGGCTCGCCCGCGATCCGGCGTTTCTGCGTGGAAAGCTCGTCGAGGAGGCGGACGAACTCGCGACGGCCGGGTCGAAGGGTGAGGCGGTGTCCGAGTTCGCCGACCTGTGCTACTTCGCCCTCACCCGGCTGCTGGAGGCCGGCGGGTCGCTCGAGGACGTGAGTCGCGAGCTCACGCGCCGCGCGCTCAAGGTGCGGCGTCGGACCCCACGGCCGCCGGCATCCCCGACCGGGCAGCCCGCCCGCGCCCCCGCCGCTGGCGCGGCGGCGGACGGCATCCTGCCATCAATCGGCCTCGAGGAGGCCGTGCGGGCCGTGCGCTCGGTCGCGCGCGACCCCGAGGCGCTCCGGGTCGCCGGCGCGATCCTGGACGATGTCGAGCGGCGGGGCGAGCCCGCGCTGCGCGAGCACGCCGAACGGCTCGGCGATCTCGCGCCCGGCGACGAACTGCTCATCGACCGGGCCGCTCTGACCCGGGTCCACGACGCACTCGACCCCGGGGTCCGCGGTCTGCTGCGGCGCGTGGCGGACAGGATCCGCGCGTTCGCCGAGGCCCAGTTGGCCTCCGCATCCGATGTCGACACCCCCGTCGCGGGCGGCCGCGCCGGACATCGGCTCGTTCCCGTCGAGACCGTCGGTTGCTACGCGCCGGGAGGCCGCTTCCCGCTCCCTTCCTCCGTGCTCATGACGGCCATTCCCCCGCGCGTGGCGGGGGTCGGGTCTGTCTGGGTCGCCGCGCCGCGCCCGACGCCGGCGATGCAGGCCGCGGCCCTCATCGCCGGCGCCGACGGCGTGTTGGCGGTCGGGGGTGCGCAGGCGATCGGGGCGCTCGCGTTCGGGGTCGGCGGCGTGCCCCGTTGCGAGAAGATCGTGGGGCCGGGCAACCGCTTCGTCACCGCCGCCAAGCGGCTCCTCTACGGCCGGGTCGGCCTCGACACCATCGCCGGTCCCTCCGAGCTGCTCGTCGTCGCCTCGCCGGACGCCGACCCGGCGCGCGTCGCGGCCGATCTGCTAGCCCAGGCCGAACACGACCCGGACGCCGTCCCGCTCCTGTGCGCGTTCGACGAATCGACCGTCGAGGCGGTGCGCGCCGAGGCCGGGCGGCAGCTGGCCACGCTCCCGACCGCGACGATCGCGCGCCAGGCCCTGGCGGCCGGTGGCGCCCTCCTCGCCGCCGACGCCGACGAAGCCGCCGCGATCTGCGACGCGGTGGCGGCGGAGCACCTCCACCTGCACGGAGAATTGGCCGAGTCGCTCGCCGGGCGCGTCCAACGCTACGGATCGCTCTTCCTGGGCGGGGCCACGCCCGAGGCCGCGGGAGACTACGGGGCCGGACCGAACCACACCCTCCCCACTTCGGGCGCGGCCGCCTTCGACTCCGGTCTCTCGGTGTTCTCGTTCCTGCGCCGGCCGTCCTGGCTGTCGATGGCGCCGGAAGACGACGCCTACGAGGGCCTGCTTCTGGACACGGCCGCTCTCGCCCGGCTGGAGGGCCTGGAGGCGCACGCGCGCTCGGCGGAACTCCGGCTCACGTCGACCCCCCGGGAGGAGTTCGGCCAGCGGGTCCAGGCTTCGTGAGACCATCCAGAGCACGGTCCACCGCGTCCTTCGTCGACGCCGTCATCCCCCCGCGCTCGTATTCCTGCACGACGAGCCGCTCCAGGCGGTCGACCAGCACATCCATTCCCGGTCGCGGGGGTGACGCCAGAGCCTCCGCGTGCCTGGCGGCGCCGAACAGGTTGATCCAGTACTCCGTCCGCTGGCCGAGCTCCAGCAACAGATAGAACTGTTGGCCGGCTCGGGGCCCCAGCCCCAACAGGTCCAGCAGGGCTATGGCCAGCGACGCCGGAATGAGCGCCGCGTCCCGGAGTCCATCCAGGAACAGCTTGAGCTGAAACACGCCCACGTCCCGCATGAGGGTCCAGCGTGACGGGACCACCTCGGGCCGCAGGGTTGCTCCGACCGGAAACTCGTTCATCCTGTGTCTCGATCCTGTGTTTCGGTCCTGTGTTCGATTCCCGGATCCTCGGGCGCGGCGCCGCGCCCGCCACCGGCGGCACATGCGGCGAATAAAGCTCGCGGCTTCGTGTATTCTTCGCGACGCGAACAGGTCAGCGAGGGATGCCCACGGCAATGGGAGCCACATTTGAACAGCTCGGAGGTGACTGACCGGACGCTCGTTCTTCGCGCGCAGAGCGGCGAGCGAGCGGCCTTCGGCGAACTCGTCACACGATACATGCAACGTGCCTACTATACGGCGCTCGGTCTGGTGGGGAACCACGCCGATGCACTCGATCTCTCTCAGGAGGCCTTCGCCAGGGCCTTCCGCGCCCGAGCCACGATCGACGCCGAGCGTCCCTTCTTCCCGTGGCTCTATCAGATCATCCGACGGCTTTGTTTCAACCATACGCGCGACCAGCGGTCCTGCCGCCAGAAGCTGGAGAAGGTCGGAAGCTGGCTCGCCGATACGACGATGGGAGCGCAGCCGCTCAGTCCGGAAAAGGCGGTCGAGCGCGCCGAGCTGCGCGACCGGGTGGCGGCGGCCATCGAGCGCCTTGCGGAGCGGGAGCGCGAGGCGCTCGTGTTGCGCGAGTTCGAGGGGCTGCGCTACCGGGAGATCGCTGAACTGCTGGGGATTCCCATCGGAACCGTGAGGTCCCGCCTCTACCGGGCGCGGCGGTCCCTGGCGCGTGAGATCGAGACCGCGCGGGCCCGGCCCGTCCGGCGGGAGGCGCGCGACGATGGATGACACGATGGAGGAAGGGAACGGGATGCCGCCCGAAGAGCGAGTGCGCCATCTCATGATGGCCGAAGTGGACCGGGAGATCTCGGGGAAGGCGCGCCTCGAACTCGAGTCGGCGCTCGAGGCCGACCCGGATCTTCGCGACGAGTTGGAGACGTTTCAGCGCCTGAAGGAGGTCACCGACACCATGACTCCGTTGAAACCCCCCGGAGAGACCTGGGACAACTACTGGGAGCACGTCTACCGGCGGCTCGAACGCGGCATCGGCTGGGTCCTGGTCTCGCTGGGAACCATCACGGTGGGGACGTGGGGGCTGTGGACCCTCGTGAGGGAGGTGATTCGTGACACCACGATGCCCGTCTATGTTCGTTGGGGCGTGCTCGCGCTCGTGGCCGGTCTCGTGATCCTCTTCGTGTCCGTGGTTCGCGAGCGCCTGTTCCTGCGGAAGAGTGACCCGTACAAGGATCTGGTCCGATGATCATTTCTTCTCGAAACGACCTTTCCGGACACCGGATCGTGGAGGAGTTCGGGCTGGTCCGCGGGAGCACGATTCGGGCGCGCCACCTGGGCCGAGACATCCTGGCGGGCCTGAAGAGCGTGGTCGGAGGCGAAATCCAGGAGTACACGAAGATGATGGCCGAGTCGCGCGAACAGGCGATCGACCGCATGGAACGGGAGGCGGCCGACCTCGGGGCGAACGCGATCCTCTGCGTGCGCTTCTCCACAGCCTACGTGATGGGCGGAACGGCCGAGATTGTGGTCTACGGCACGGCCGTGAGAGTCGAGAAGGACGAGGCATGACCGTCGGAAGAACGGCCCGCCGCCGTTTCGAGGGCCTCGCCATCCCCGGGACGCTGGGCCTGTGGACGGCCGCCGGGTGCGCGCTCTCTACGCCGGCGCTGGCGCAGGAACCGAACACCGGCGTCGAGGGCAGGTGGGCCGGGTCCGTTGTCCTGCCGACGGGCGAACTGCCGTTCTCCGTCACGTTCGAGACGGCGGACGGAGCGCTGGCGGCGACGATGGACATCCCCGTCCAGGGCCGCCCTCGGCCTGCCCCTCACCACCGTGTCATACGCGGACGGCCGCGTACACTTCGAACTTCGGGCCAGGATCGGACTCGCCGTCTGGGATGGGGCGCTCGACGGGGACAGGATCGAGGGCGATTTCACGCAGGGCGTCGCCACCGGGACGTTCGCCATCGAGCGGGCGGAGGTGATGGAGCCGGAGCCCGAGGAGCCCGTCCCGTACCGCGAGGAGGAGGTCTCGTTCGAGAACGGCGACATCCACCTGGAGGGCACGCTGACCCTGCCCGAGGGGACGGGACCGTTCCCGGCGGTGGTCATGATCACGGGGTCGGGAGCGCAGAACCGTGACGAGGAACTGGTCGGCTTCCCCATCTTCCGGATCATCGCCGACCATCTCACGCGCCGCGGGATCGCGGTCCTGCGCTACGACGACCGGGGGGTCGGCGGCTCCACGGGGAACGTCGCGCAGTCCACGACCTCCGACTTCGCAGGGGACGCGCTGGCCGGGATCGCCCGTCTGTCCGAACACGCGGACATCGATCCGGGGCGGATCGGCCTCGTGGGCCACAGCGAAGGCGCATCGGTGGCCCCGATCGCCGCATCGCGCTCGGACGCGGTCCGCTTCGTCGTGCTGCTGGCCGGCACGAGCGTGACCGGGGCTGAAGTGATCTACGAGCAGGCGGCCGCTCTCTCCCGGGCCGCCGGGGCGCACGAAGAGGACATCGTATGGACGACCGGGTTCCAGCGACGACTGTTCGCGGCGATGGAGGCGGGCGAGGATCTGGACGCACACCGCGAGGAGTTCGCGGCGCAGATCCGGGCAGCGATCGACCGGCTCTCCGAGGCGCAGCGCGCGCCGATCTCGGACATCGACGGCTACGTGCAGATACAGATCGACCAGCAGATCAACGCGCTTCAATCCCCCTGGTTCCGGCATTTCCTCACCTACGATCCCGCCGGGGCTCTCCGGCGGACGCGGGTCCCGGTCCTGGCGCTGTTCGGCGGGCTGGATCTCCAGGTGCTTCCCGGGCAGAACCGGGGACCGATGGCCGAGGCGCTGTCGGGCAACCCGGACGTGACGATCGAGGTTCTCCCGCGCGCGAATCACCTCTTCCAAGCCGCGACGACGGGATCGAACACGGAATACGGCGTGCTCGATAAGGCCTTCGTGGACGGCTTCCTCGACACGATCTCCGACTGGATCCTGGCCCGCTTCGGGAACTGATCCCCGGGCGCCGGCCGAGCGGCACCGGGCATCGGGCGCGCGAAGGGGGAGACGACCGCCGCGCGAACGCTCTGGCGTGGGGCGCGGCGCCGGATACCTTCGCGGAAGCCGACGTCCTGCGCCCCGGCGGCCGACGGGAGTCGCCGTGAAGGCCCGAAATCCGGGAGACCCACACGTCATGCACGCACCGATCGCCCCAATCGTTCGCGCGTCCATCGCCTCGGCCCTCGCCGGCGGCACCCTCCCCGCGGCCGACCCGGCCGGGCTGAGCGCCCAGACGCCGGCCGAAGAGGTCCGGAGCCTCGCCGAACATCCCGCGGTGCAGCGAGCCCTCGGCTTCATCGAGGGAGTCGATCCCGGAACGATCCGCGAGTTGATCGAACTCACCCAGATACCGGCGCCCCCGTTCATGGAGGACGAGCGGGCGCGTGTCTACGCGGAGTGGCTTCGCGAGGCCGGGGCCGACTCGGTGTTCATCGACGAGGAGGGGAACGTCGTGGCGATCCGCTTCGGCCGGGGCGGCGCACGCGGATCGACGGCGGACGGAGGTCGGAGGACCGTCGCCCTCTCCGGACATCTGGACACGGTGTTCCCTGAGGACATCGACGTGACCGTCACGCAGCGCGGGGACACGCTCTTCGCGCCCGGGATCGGCGACGACACGCGCGGCCTCATGGCGGTCCTCACCGTCCTCCGGGCGCTCGAGGCGAGCGGGATCGAGACGGAGGCGGACGTGCGCTTCATCGGGACGGTCGGGGAGGAGGGCCTCGGCGACCTGCGCGGGATGAAGTACCTCTTCCGGGAAGGGGCGGACCCGATCCACACGTGGATCGACGTGGACGGGAGCGGGCTGGGGAGAATCGTGAACCAGGGGCTGGGTTCCCATCGCTTCCGCGTCACGTTCCGGGGGCCCGGCGGCCACTCGTGGGGAGCGTTCGGGCTTGCGAGCCCGGCCCATGCGCTCGGCCGCGCGATCCGCCACTTCCAGGATGTGGCGGACACCCTCACACGGTCGGGGCCGCGCACGAGCTACAACGTGGGGCGGGTCGGTGGCGGGACGTCGGTCAACGCGATCCCGTTCGAAGCCTGGATGGAAGTGGACATGCGTTCCGTGAGCGAGGAGAGCCTCGCGCGCATCGACGCCGCCTTCCGGGACGCCATGTGGCGGGCGCTGGCCGAGGAGAACGCGTTGCGCCGTGACGGGCCCGAGATCGAACTCGACCTGGAGCAGATCGGGGACCGGCCCTCGGGTGAGGTCGCGGACGACCACCCGCTCGTTCAACGGGCCAGCGAAGTCGTGCGCCTGTTCGGCGGAGAGCCGGAGCTTGCCCGTTCTTCGACGGACTCCAACATTCCGATCGCGCTCGGGATTCCCGCCGTGACGATCGGGAGCGGCGGCATCGGGAGCGGGGCCCATTCGCCCGGTGAATGGTGGATCAACCGCGATGGTCACCTCGCCATCCAGGCCGGACTCCTCCTCCTCGTGAGCGAGGCGGGGCTGGCGGAGCCCGTCCCCTGAACGAGGCGATCCCCTGAACATCGCGCGCGGACGGGCCCGGTCCGGAGACGAAGCCGGCTTCGGGCTCCATACGGCGATCGCGGTCGTCGTCGCGAACATGGTGGGGACCGGGGTCTTCACCAGTCTCGGGTTCCAGCTCGAGGACCTCAGGTCGGGCTTCGCGCTGCTGATGCTGTGGATCGTGGGCGGGGTGGCGGCCGTGTGCGGGGCGCTCACCTACGCCGAACTCGGCTCCACCATCCGGCGGTCGGGCGGTGAGTACGCCTTCCTGTCCCACATCTACCACCCGGCGGCCGGCTTCGTCTCCGGGTGGATCTCGGCCACGATCGGGTTCGCGGCCCCGACCGCGCTCGCCGCGATCACCTTCGGCACCTACCTGTCGTCGGTCTTCCCGGCGCTGCCGGCGCGGTGGCTGGCCGTCGGGCTGGTCGTGGTGCTGTCGCTCGTGCACGCGAGCACGCACCGGACGTCGGGCGGCTTCCAGCGCTGGACGACCACGCTAAAGGTCGCGCTCATCATAGCTTTCTGCGCGGCAGGGGTATCGCTGGTCACCGAGCCCCAGCCGCTCGACTTCCTGCCCTCGGCGGCGGGGGTCTCGAGCATCCTGTCGGGAGGGTTCGCGGTCTCGCTCATCTTCGTCTCCTACTCCTACTCGGGGTGGAACGCCGCGACCTACGTGACCCGCGAGCTCCGTGACCCGCGCCGAATTCTGCCGCGCGCACTCGGGGCCGGGACGCTGCTCGTGATGGTGCTGTACGTCGGCCTCAATTACGTCTTCCTCCGCGCCGCGCCGGCGGAGGAACTGGTGGGACGGCTCGAGGTCGGGTACATCGCGGCGACGCACATCTTCGGTCCGCGGGGCGCGGACATGATGGGGATCACGCTCGCCCTGCTCCTGGTCTCCACCGTGAGCGCCATGGTGCTGGCGGGTCCGCGCGTCCTGCACGCGATCGGAGGGGACTACCCGACGTTCCGGTTCCTCAGGAGGTCGAACGCTCGGGGGATTCCGGCCGTGGCGATCTACACGCAGGGGGTGATCAGCCTCGCCTTCATCCTCACGGAGTCGTTCGAGACGATCCTCGTCTTCTCGGGATTCACGATGGGCCTGAACACGCTGTGCGCCGCGGCGGGCGTGTTCGTGCTGCGGCGGCGAGGAGCGCCGGTGCCCGCAGGGGAAGCGGACGCCGGGCCAAGCGCGGGAACCAGGCCCGGAGCCGACCCGCCCTACCGGACGTGGGGGTATCCGATCACGCCGTTGGTCTTCCTGACGGTCACGGGCTGGACGCTGACGTACATCCTCATCGAGCGCCCCCTGGAGGCGGGGCTGGGACTCGGCCTGATCGCCGTCGGCCTCGCGATCTACGCGTTCACCCGCGCCCGCGACCGGGCGCTATCCCGGATCCGCTGAGAGCAGCGCGCGCTTGACCGCTTCGGGCTCCTTCTGGATGACGCGCAGAAGCGTCGCACCCGGACCGCTGACTCGCCGCGTTCCTTGCTCCCATTTTCGGTAACCGGAAAGACTCATTCCCATCAGCGGCGCCATCTGCGCCTGGGTCAGGTTCGCGGCCTCTCGAACCTCTCGCGGCACGACGGAGGTGTGCAGGACACCGGGACCCTCCCCCCTCGCGTGAGCGACAGCCTCGTTGAGCGACTGGATCAGGTCTTCGCCAAAGGTGCTCATTTCGGCTCCCTCCATATGGCCTTGATCGCAACGGCCAGAGACGCGACTTGCCGCTGTTGATCCGGTGTCAGATCGGTCTTCCCCGCCTTCGGATAGGCGAGCAGCGCGTAGATTGGCGCCGTGTCATCCAGATAGTAGTAGATGACCCGGGCACCTCCGCTCTTGCCCCGCCCTGAAGCCGCAAAGCGCAACTTTCCGACACCGCCCGTCCCGGGAATCACCTCGCCCGCGAGCGGGTTCTCCGCAAGGAAGTTGATCGGTTCGCGCTTCTCCTCCTCCCGAAAGAGCTTGTCGGCCTGGCGGGAGAAGGTCGGAGTCTCGACCACCGTGATCATCGGCCGGATGATATCCCATTGGGGCAGTCGCCGGCAATCTCTCCTCCCTATGGGAAGGCAGAGTCCGTCTTCAAGAGACCTCTCTCCCACGCATATGAAGCCACACACCCGCGAGTGCTTCCTTGAACGCCCGTAACGCTTCGACCGGCATCTGCTGCTCGCGTTCGCGGCGGTGTACCTGGTCTGGGGATCGACCTATCTCGCGATCCGTTTCGGGGTGGAGACGATCCCGCCGTTCATCCTGGGCGGCGTCCGGTTTCTCACGGCGGGCCTCATCCTCACGGTCGTGTCGCGCGTGCGGGGCGCGCCCGCCCCGAAGCCCGCGGAGTGGAGGGCGGCGACGATCTCGGGGGTGTTCATGGTCGTCGGCGGCAACGGGCTCGTGTGCTGGGCCGAACTGTACATGCCCTCGGGGCTGACGGCCCTGCTCGTGGCGACGGTGCCGCTGTGGCTCGTCGCGATCGCGCGGCTGGGGCCGGACCGGGAGACGGCGCGTCCCCTCGAGGTCCTGGGACTGCTGCTCGGGCTCGCGGGCGTCGTCGTCCTCATCAGCGGTTCGAACGCGGAGATCGGGGTCGGCGGCGCGTCCTCGGAACAGGTGCTGCTGAGCGCCCTCCTCATCCTCGTCGCCTCGTTGAGTTGGGCCGTCGGCTCAATGTACAACCGGCGGTCGGCCCTGCCCTCTCCTCCGCTGTACGGAACCGGGCTCACGATGACCGCGGGTGGCGCGGTGCTGCTGCTGAGCGCCCTCGTCGCCGGGGAGTTCGGCCGCCAGTCTCTCGCCGACATCGCGGCCAGGTCGTGGTGGGCGTTGCTCTACCTGACGGTCTTCGGGTCGATCGTCGCCTTCTCCGCCTACATGTGGCTCCTGCGCAACGTTCGGCCCGCGGCGGCCGGGACGTACGCCTACGTCAATCCGGTCGTGGCGCTGTTCCTGGGGTGGTGGCTGGCCGACGAGGCCTTCACGCTGCCGATGCTGGTGGGGAGCGTGATCATCGTCGCGGCGGTCGTGCTGGTCCAGCGGGGGCGGGCGCCGAAGGGCGGCCCGAGGCCGGCGACGGTGCGGGCGCCAGCCTCGAGGTAGCCCGGGGGACGCCGATCAGAACAGCGGTGGGCCGCGCCGCTGCTGCTGTTCGGCGACGTACTCCCGGTACTTCTCCATCTGCTCGTCGGTCAGTACCTCGGCGAGCCGGGTTTCCGTCTCCTCCTGCATCTCCCGCATCATCGCCATCATGGCGTCCCGGTCCATGGAACCGCGCACTCCCTGGAACCGCTCGCGGCGGCTCTCCACCTGAGCCTGGAGGATCTCGCGGACCTTCACGACCTGCTCCTCGTCGAGTTCGAGTCGCTCCGTGAGCGCCGTCATCTGGTCGTCGAGGCTCATGCCGAACCCACGGCCTCCCCGCTGGGCCTGAGCCTCCAGCGGCGCCGCGGCGGCGACCGCGATCAATATGAGGGCGAACGTCCCAAGCATCTTTCTCATCCGACTTCTCCCTTCCGACCGTGTTCTACACGCCTTGCCGGGCGCATGCGCTCGCGCATCGTGACGCGCCGCGCGCGGCCTCTTTCCACACGACACGCGCGGCCCCGCAAACGTTACGACCCTTGCGCCGGGGGCTTGCGAGGCGCTCAGCTACGGGTGGCCGGCACGGAATCCCGCGCCGGACCGGCCGGATCGGCCGGGTCAGCCGAATGGGGGTTCGCATGCGCACTCGTCATCCATCCCGGGTTCTGTCCATCCTCACGGCCGTCCTCCTGTCTTCCGCCTGCGGGGCGGAGGAGGGGGTCGAGGCTGCGGCGTCCGACGCGGCCGAAGTCGGGGAGTCCGGCGCCTCCGATGCGGCCCATGTGCGCGGTCACATCGCCGGGATGGCCGCCCACCACATCTGTTCGGGCGTGTTCGTCGTCGGCCGCGACTACGAACGCTCGGTCGAGGAGGTCGTGGCACAGGATATTCGGCGCTTCGACATCTTCAAATGGCAGGACGACTTCGAGGTTGCCGTGAACTTCGAGACACGGACGGCCTCGGTCTCCGGGGAGGACTTCGGGACGCGATCGGCCGAGTACAATGGCGATCAGGGGTGCACGGTCCTTCCGGCCGGACTCGAGGACGTGACCTACGAGCCGCAGGTCGTCGAGCGACGCAGCCCGGATCCCGAGGTGACAGACTGGCCCACCGGCGATGTGGGCGCGTACCACGACCCGACGCCCGCGGAGGTCGACATGGACGCGCTGGAGGCGGCGCTCGACTGGACGATGGCCCAGAGCGAGCACAACACCCGCGCGCTGGTCGTCATCTACGCCGGGAAGATCCTCGGCGAGCGCTACGCGCCCGGCTTCACGCGCAATACGCCGCAGATTTCATGGTCCCAGGGCAAGAGCGTCGCGAGCGCGCTGGCCGGGGCCGCGATCCAGGCCGGCCACCTCGAGGCCGGACTCGACGACCCGGCGCCAGTCCCCGAATGGCACGGCGAGGGCGACCCGCGGCGCGAAATCCGCCTCCGCGACGTGCTCAACATGAGTTCGGGGCTGGATTTTCTGAACCTTGGCCTTGGGAACGAGGACTCCTGGACGCACGACAACGAACATTTCCGGATCTACTTCGAGGGCATCGACGTGTTCGAGCACGCCATCGATCAACCGATGGACCGCGCCCCGGGGGAGATCTTCCGCTACCGGAATTCCGACCCTCTCACGGCCAACCGCATCGTCCGACAGGCTGTCGAGGCGCGCGGGGAGGACTGGCTCAGTTACCCACAGCGCATCCTGTTCGACCGTATCGGGGCCAGGAACTACGTTCTCGAGACGGACGCCTGGGGCAATTTCATCATCAGCGGCTACGATTACGGGAGCGCCTGGGACTGGGCCCGGTTCGGCCTCCTCCACCTGTGGGACGGCGTGTGGCCAACCCCGGGTGGTGGAAGCGACCGCATCCTTCCGGAGGGGTGGGTGGACTTCGTCAGCACGCCGGCCCCCGGCGCCGAAGAGCGGCAATACGGCGGACTGTTCTGGCTCAACCGTGGCGGCTCGCTCCCCCGCGCGCCGGAGGACGCCTTCTGGTCCGCCGGATTCATGGGACAGTACACGGTCATCATCCCGTCGTACGACCTCGTCATCGTCCGGCTGGGGCCGAGCCCGGGGGACATCAGCGCGTATCTGTCCGACATCATCGGAGAGGTGACGGCGGCAATCGACCGCTAACCCGCTCCCTCTGCGCCCGCATCCGACCTAATGTGTAGCCTCTCCCCTCCGACTTCGCGGGGGGAGCCGACCCGTTTCTGTCTTCAGGAGGCGTCCGTGTACTCCGTGACCCGTTTCCGGCTGCGTCTTGTCACTCTTCTTCTCTTCCTCGTCCCGGCGTCGACGGCCGCGCAGGATTCCGGGGGCGAGCTCCCCTCGATCGAGGAAAAGACGGCTTCGATGCGGGAGATCGACGGCTTCGTCCCCATGTACTGGGAGGCGTCGAGCGGCAAGCTGTGGCTGGAGATCTCCCGCTGGGACACCGACATGCTCCACATGACGGGACTCGCCTCGGGTCTGGGGTCGAACGACATCGGGCTCGACCGGGGGGCGCTCGCCGGCTCGCGCCTCGTGCGCTTCCACCGGGTGGGGCCCAAGGTGCTGCTGACCCAGCCGAACCTCGGCTTCCGCGCGAGCAGCACGGACGCACGCGAGGTCCAGGCGGTGACGGATGCGTTCGCCCCCTCTACCCTGTGGGGCTTCACGGCGGCGGCGGAGACGGACGGGCGCGTGCTCGTCGACGCGACCGATTTCGTGGTCCGGGACATGATCAACTGGGCCCAGCGGCTGCGGCCGGGGACGTACCGGTTCGATGCGAGCCGGAGCGCGGTCCACCTGCCGATGACGATGGGGTTCCCGGAGAACACCGAGATCGAGGCCTCCCTCACCTTCGTCCGCCAGCCGGGGGGCGCGGGCGGCGGCTTCGGCGGTTTCGGGGGCGGGGGCGGGGGCGGGGGCGGCGCGTTCGAGGGTGTCGGAAATGTGGCCTCGACCGGAGAGGCCGCGACGATCCGCCTGCACCATTCCTTCGTGCAGCTGCCGGAGCTGGGGGAATACACGCCGCGGGCGTTCGATCCGAGGGCCGGCTTCGGGGCGATGAGCTACGCGGACTACTCCGCGCCGCTGGGCGAGGACATGCGGCAGCGGTTCATCCGGCGGCACCGACTCGAGAAGCGGGATCCATCGGCGGCGATGAGCGAACCCGTCGAACCCATCGTCTACTATCTGGACCCGGGGGCGCCGGAGCCGATCCGGACCGCGCTGCTCGAGGGGGGCCGGTGGTGGAACCAGGCCTTCGAGGCGGCCGGGTTCCGCGATGGTTTTCAGGTGGAGATGCTGCCGGAGGGCGTGAGTTCGCACGATGTGCGGTACAACGTGATCAACTGGGTGCACCGCTCCACGCGCGGCTGGAGCACCGGCGGTTCGGTGACGGACCCTCGTACGGGCGAGATCCTCAAGGGCGTCGTGACGCTCGGCTCGCTGCGCTGGCGGCAGGATTATCTCATCGCCGAGGGCCTGCTCTCCCCCTACGCGAACGGCGACGAGGCGCCGGAGGACATCGCCGCGTGGGCGCTGGCGCGGATTCGGCAGTTGTCGGCGCACGAGGTGGGGCACACGCTCGGCCTCGGCCACAACTATTACGACAGCGAGGGCGGCCGGATCTCGGTCATGGACTACCCGCACCCGCTCGTGACGCTGGGCGATGACGGCCGGCTCGACTACTCCGAAGTCTACGACGTGGACATCGGAGAATGGGACAAGGTCGCGATCACGTACGGATATTCGGACTTCCCGTCCGGGACGGACGAAGCCGCCGAGTTGCGGCGGATCCTCGACGAGGCGTGGGACGAGGACATCATCTACTTCACGAACCAGGACATCGGGGTCCACGCGCGCGCCGACCAGTGGTCGAACGGGGTGGACGCGGCGGCGGAACTCGACCGGATGATGGAGGTGCGGCGGCACGCGCTGGACCGATTCGGGGAGGCGGCGATCCGCGCCGGCCGGCCGATCGTCACGGTCGAGGAGGCTCTGGTTCCGCTCTACATGCACCACCGCTATCAGGTGGATGCGGCCGCCTCGATGCTCGGGGGGCTGGAATACATCTACGCGGTCCGCGGCGACGGGCGGACGCCCATGCGGCGGGTGTCGGGCGATGCGCAACGGGCGGCCCTCGCTGCGTTGGCGGCGACGCTGCGGTCGGCAGAACTCGCGATTCCAGCGGGGGTGCTCGATCTGCTGCCGCCCCGGCCGCCCGGCTTCGGTCGCTCACGGGAGACTTTCCCACGCTACACGGGGCCCGCGTTCGATGCGGTCACGCCCGCGGTCGTGGCGGCGGACCACACGGTGTCGCAGGTGCTCGAGCCGGCGCGGGCCGCCCGCCTCGTGCAGCAACACGCGCTTGACCCGCAGCTGCCGGGGCTCGGCGAAACGCTGACGACGCTCGTCGACGCGGTTCGCCCCGCGGCGAACGAGACGCTCTATCACACCGAACTGCGCCTCGCGGCCTACCGCGTGCTCGTGGACCGGATCATGGCGCTCGCCGATCGCGCCCCCATGCCGCATGTGCGGGCCCTTGCCACCCGGAAGCTGGTGGACTTGAGAGCCGAGATGGCCGCCAACCCGCCGCCGGAGAGGGACGCGGCCTTCGTGCAGCTGGTCGACCGCGACATCGAGCGCTTCCTCGACAAGCCGGCGGCACCGTACGAGATGCCGGGGACGCCGGCCGCGCCGCCGGGAGCGCCGATCGGGGAACCGGCCATGGACTGGCTAGCGGGCGAAGCCTGGACCGCCGCGGGTCCTGCGGGATGGGCAACGCGGTGGCTTGGTATCTCCCCTGTCTGCGAGGCTGACCGAGGTGGTTTCTGACGGCGAACATTCCCGCGGGAACGCGGGGGGTGTGTCAGCGCGGGTTCCGGATAGCGCGGATCGCTTCCAGAACCTGCTGCTGATTCGTGCGCATGTCCGCCCGGATGTCGCTGACCGCCGTCGTCATGTCCGAGCGGAGCCCGCGCAGTTCCTCGCGGACCTCGCCAATGGCGGCGGTGAGCCGTTGGTCGACTCGCTCTATTCTGGTCTCCACATGCTTCAGATCGTTGTTCCGGAGCTGGCCGATCGCCGCCTTCATGTCCGAGCGGACCCCACCGATCTCGGCCTTCATCTCCATCTCCGTGCGCACGCCCGCGATCCCCGTCGCCATGTCCGTGCGAAGGGCCCGAATGATCCGCCAGAGCACGAGGATTACGGAGGCGCCGGTTCCGGCGGCGGTAACCACCGCAAGGGCGACGTCGGTCATCGCGGCCCTGGAGTCTTCATCAGAGTCAAGCCTTCCTCCTCCCTGATTCAAGCTAGCGCGGTCGGGGCGGTTTCCGGAAACCGACGCGGGCGGCACCGGGCTGAGGGCGGCGCCTCCCATTGCGAGCCAGAGATGCAGAGCGGTATGAACCGGCCGTCAACGGGCACGTGGCCAGACGTGGAGATGCAGAGGGGAACGTTCCCGCGGGAACGCGGCGACCGTCAGCTGTACCCGATCGCGATGGCGATGACGAGGGCGACGGCCCCCAAGGCCATCAGCATCAGGTAGCGCGGGACGACGAAGCGCAGCCACGCCTCGTAGCGGACGCCGCTCGCCGCCAGGATCGCCATCAGGGCGCCGTTGGTCGGCGTGATCAGCTCGCACAGCCCCGCTCCGTACTGGTAGGCGAGGATCGTGATCTGTCGCGAGAGCCCGAGCAGGTCCGACAGCGGCACGAGCACCGGAAGCGTGAGCACCGCCTGTCCGCTCACACTGGGCACGGCGAAGTGCAGCACGCCCTGCGCGGCCGACATGCCGATGGCCGAGAGCGCGAGCGGCAGCTCTGCGAGCGGGATGAAGAGGCCGCGCACGATCGTGTCGATGATCCGCGCGTCGTCCATGACGACGTAGATCGCGTTGGCGAAGCCGATGAGAAGTGCCGCGTACCCCATCGACTTGAAGCCCTGCGCGTACGCCTCGGCCGTCCCCGTAATACCCAGCCGCCCGACGATGCCGACCACCACACCCATGACGAAGAAGAGCGCGGACATGTGGTCGAAGTCCCACCCCAGCCGGAGCAGCCCCCACACGAGGATGCCGAAGGTGGAGGCCACGATCCCGAAGATCGTGAGGTCCCTCCAACCCATCGCCGCCTCCGGTCCGGCTGCGTCCCGTCCCGACTCTTCCCCCATCTCCGGACCCACTCGCGTGCTCGCGGCGTAGCGCATCGTCCACCAGATCCAGAGCCCGAGGGCGATGGCCAGGAACAGCAGACGGAACCCGCTGCCCGAGAGCGGCGCCACGTCCGCCACCTCCTGCGCGGTCAGGACCTGGAACGGGTTGATGGGACTGAAGGCCGATCCCACGAAGGCGGAGCCCGCGCTCACCGCGACTCCCACCATCGGCGAGTACCCGAGCCGCTTCGTGAGCAGCATCAGCGCTGGAACCAGCGGGATGATCTCTTCCTGCAGGTTTTCCGTCACGCCGCCCGTCGCGAACGCGAGGGAGACGACGGGGATCGCGAGGATCTCACGCCCCTCCAGCCGCTCGACGAGCCAGGCGATGCCCCTCCGGAGCGCTCCCGTCGCGTCGAACACGGCGAACGCCCCGCCGATGAGGAAGATCAGGAACACGACATCGGCTCGGTCCGCCATCCCCCGCGGGATCGCGACGATCGCGTCGAAGACCCCGATCCGGTTGGCTTCGACCTCTTGATAGGTCCCCGGCACGACGATGCTGCGCCCGGTCTCCGGATCGTCCCGCCGCTCGTACTCCCCCGCCGGCAAGACGTACGACAGCGCTGCAGCCGCGAAGACTACCGCCGTCAGCAGCGCAAGCGGGTGCGGAAAGCGCAACCTCCTCACCCATCGGCCAACCCGTCCGCGGAACGTCGATAGTGTCACCATGGAAGCCGAAGATGCTCCCGGCACGCCACACGCGGCAAATCGGCGACTCCGTGGAGGCTAACACCCTGTCCTCTGGCCCGTGCAGCACCCATCCGGCATGATCCACGCGAACGAACGGAGCACCGTAGCCGCTATTAGCCGGGGACAGTCGGGACAACCGAATGGAAGGAAGCAGCCTCGATACGCTGACGGTTCGCGAGCGGAGCGAACGGATGAGCCGGATCCGTTCCAGAGACACGAAACCGGAAATGAGAGTTCGACGGCTTGTCCACGGTCTGGGCTACCGTTATCGGCTTCATTCGGAGGATCTGCCCGGCCGCCCCGATCTCGTGTTTCGGTCGCGCCGCAAGGTGATCTTCGTTCACGGATGCTTCTGGCACCGCCATGAGGGGTGTTCGCGGAATCGACTTCCAAAGTCACCGGAGCGCCGAGACTTCTGGCGAGAGAAGCTCGACGGTAACGCGCGGCGCGATCGGTCAAAGGAAGCTGCGCTGAGACGACTCGGTTGGGAGATCCTGGTCATCTGGGAGTGCGAGACCAAGGATCTCGATCCTCTGGCGGAGAGGGTTAGGGCGTTTCTGGGGTAGCCCGTCTCTCGGCGGTGAAAGAGCGAAGACAGGTTGGTCGCCCATGTGCGGCCGGGATGGAGGGTATCCCACCACGAACGCTGACTCGCTTGTCTACCGCTGCCGGGGTCATGGATCCCAAACCCCTCGATGCAGACGTTCCAGCAAGGCTGGTAGTGTTCGATGAGGAAGCGTTCGGCCATCGTGATCCATAGTGGAACAACCACCAGGTGTCGGCACGTGAAGTCCCCCAGCCGGAGATTGTCGGCGGCTTCAAGAGACCGCACATGCTCTCCGATGCGGCGGTAGAGCACGGGCTCGGACTCGTCGGGAGCGCTTCCGCCTTTCCGCCCGCCTCGGGGCACCGCTTTTCCGACGTTAGATCGGCTGCGCGGCGTCAGGTGACCGCAATGATGCGTAGGGACCAGAGCCGCCGTCGTAGAACAGCGCGTACACGCCAGGGCCCGCAAACCGGTCCGGTATCGGCAGACTCACGGCTGGCCGGGTCATCAGCTCCCGGACCAGATTGACGGTGAGATTGCCGTAGTCGAGGGGGTCGCAGGGCTCGTGTTCAGGCATGGCCGTGGCTCAAGCGAGCCGCGATGCTGCTCGCCAACACAACGGCGAGTCGCATCGGCACGGCATTCCCAAGCTGTCTCATGGTCTCGGTCCAACTGCCCGTGAACCGCCAGGAGTCGGGGAACGTCTGCACCCTGGCCGCTTCGCGCACTGTAAGGTAGCGCACACGCCCGCTCGGGAACGCGATCATGTTCTCGCCGCCCGGCACGCCGTGGACGCCAGCTTTCAGGGTCTTCGCCGGCAGATCGAGCGGACTTCCCGTATGTCCCGGATAGGCTCGAGCTCCCGGCTGCAATCTGTGGAACAGCACGCCGGGCGTGTCTCCATGCTCCCTCGGTCGCGGCAGGCCCGCTATGGCGTCACGAAGCGTGGCCCAAGGCTTCTCCTCGGGCGGAAAAAGTGCGGGAAGCCGGCCGATGACGCTGCCTAGGCGAGCGGGAGGGTCGGGCGCCTCCAGCTTCCGCTCTTCCCAGTATTCGCCCGACACCCACTGGTCGTAGTGAAGCCGCTCGCGAGAGTGCGTCGGTTCGGGAAAGTGCCAGTCTACATCGAGGTCTCGCCGAAAGCCGACGATGAACACGCGTTCTCGAGTCTGCGGCACTCCGTAGTCGGCCGCGTTCAGCAGACGACGAACGACTCGGTAATGAAGCCCTTCACGGGTTCCGCGCGTGTGTACGTCCTCCAGCCGAGCAAGATGATCCTCCCAAGTGTCATGGGGTCGCGCGATAACCTCGGGATGTTGAAGTCGCAACTCAATGTAGGAAAGGTAGTTACGGAAAGCCGCGCGGGTCAGCCCCTTGACGTTCTCAAAGATAAACGCTGCAGGCTGAACCTCGCGGATGGCGCGGATGAACTCCGGGATCATGTCCCGTCGATCGTTCATCCCACGGTGCTTGCCACCGATGCTGAAGGGCTGGCAGGGCGGACCGCCCGCTACGAGTTGGACCCGACCGAACGAAGCGTAGTTGCTGTCACGGACATCGCCCTCGACAACGTTCCACTCCGAGACTCCGGGGACGGTGGCGTGCCGGATGTTCTCGCGCAGCGTGGCGCACGCGTCGCGGTTCCAATCGAGCAAGGCCGTATGCCGGAAGCCGGCAGCGTGCGTTCCCAGGGCCAGTCCGCCCGCCCCCGTGAACAACTCAAGCGATCGAAACGCCGGCTTTACCAATCGCCCCTCCCCCTCCCAGCCCAAGATCCATCCTACTCACGGAGGATAGCGTTTCGGGGCTCCGAAACCGGCAGCGGCCGCGAGGATCGCGGCCGTCAGCAGGGTCAGCGGGTGCGGAGACCGCAGCCGTCCAAGTCGTTTCTTCACGCGCGTTGCGGCCCGTGCCAAGGGGACCCGCCGCCGGTCATCAAGGGCATTCCTCAGCGACGATGGGGGTGCCGCGCGCGCTCTCCAGGCGGAGTCGGAGCACATAACTCACGTCCAAGGCATCCCGGGCGATTCCGTGGATTACGCCCTCTGCACCGAGTTCCATCGGGTCCGAGTCCCAGTTCCTGCCGCGAGGCGTCCCGAGTCGTGTCGACGTGGAGACATCGCCACGGTATCGACCGCAGTTGTCGAACAGATCCCAAGCCGGATCCACGTCCAGATCGTCCTGGTGGCGACGGGCCCAGAGCCAGCCTTCCGGCGACACTTCCAGATCCACAATCCGGGGTTCGAACTCCGACTCGTCGGAACCGTCCGGCGGGGGCGGGGGCGGGTTGCCGAGTTCGACGGTACGGACGGTGTCCCCGGCGAACGTGACCTCGTGGAAGCGGTAGGCCGCCCTGTTCGCCAGCCACGCGGTGCCGCTGCGTCCGAACGCCCAGACACGCCTCGGAATGGTCACCTTGACGACGCCTCCGACCCAGATAGTTGCGCCGCTCCGACTTGTTGTTCCCGAGGTGCTCGTCGAGACGCGGCTGTCGAGCAGGAGAGAATCCTGCGGCAGGACCGGGTCCGGATGTTCAGGGTAGACGGGGAGGCGCACACCGTACGTGAGGCTATGCGTGACGGTCTCGTCTCCTTGAGTGGCGCGGTCGCTGACGTGCACCTGCTGATAGACGAAGCCGCGGGCATCGGCGGCGACGATCGTGCCGCCACGCAAGCTACGCTGCAAGGCGGCTCCGCTGATCGGCATCCCGGGGCCGAAGGGCTGGCCGGATCGGCTGAGTTCATTCCCCAGCGAATCGAAACTCAACTGCTGATAGCGATCACTGATCCAGAGCCGGTTCGGAGGTTGCCAGATGATACGGTACACAGGGGAGAAGCCGGAGTAGCGAAACTCGCCGGGTCGCTCTCCGTCGCGGGCCATGTTTCGCAGATGGCGACCCGCCCGGTCGAAGACGCGGACCTCCTTCGAAGCGACATCCAGCACGTAGATGTGGCCCTTCTCGTCCACGGCGACGTCGTGCACATCCCCGAAGACCTCCGGCCCGGTCCCGTCCACCTGGCCGAGGCGGAGTTCCTCGACGAGGCGCCACTCGTCAGGTCCCCCGCCCCGCCCGGGGGCGGGGTTGGACACGACGATGCGGCCGCTGTCGAGGGTGTCGACGGTCGCTTCCTGCGCGAGACGTGGCGTCCCCGCGCCACGCGCGGGCGAGGCGTCCACCACGACCAGGAGAACCGCCAGGGCATACAAAGCTCGACCCACATTTCGGTGCGGCGCAGGCGTCACCTTCCAGAGCCGCCTCGCTCCCCGGAGACGACGCCCTGCTCGGACACGGGCTTGCCGATGAGTTCGAGGCCGAGTTCGAGGCCCTTCGCGACCGCCGGCACGCCCTCGACCATCCAGCGCGGGGCCGGAGCGTCGACCAGGTAGTGGTCGAAGAACTGCTGCATGCGGATCGCCCAGTCCTCCTGGTTGGGTTGGCGCCCGAGGCCGTGTCCCTCGCCGTTGTAGTTGAGCATGAACACCGGAAGCTCCAGCCGCCGCATGGCGACGAACATCTCGATCCCCTGGTACCACGGCACGGCGCCGTCCTCGTCGTTGTGCAGCATGAGGAGCGGCGTCCGGATCTTGTCGGCGAAGAAGAGGGGCGAGTTGTGGACGTAGCGGTCGCGCTCGTCCCACAGCGTGCCCCCGATGCGGCTCTGCGTGCGCTCGTACTGGAACATGCGGCTCATGCCGGTCTGCCAGCGGATGCCCCCGTAGGCGCTCGTCATGTTCGACACGGGCGCCCCCGCCTCCGCGGCGGCGAAGAGGTTCGTCCTCGTGATCATGTAGGCGATCTGGTAGCCGCCCCACGAGTGGCCCTGCACTCCGACGCGGTCCGGGTCGATGAAGCCCTGCGCGATGAGCGACTGCACGCCGGGCACGACGGCGTCGAGCGCGCTCTCTCCGGGATACCCGATCTCGTACGGGATGTCGGGGACGAACACGACGTAGCCGCGGCTCGCGTAGAAGGAGAAGCGGACCGAAGCCCGATTCGGCACCGGCGTCTGGTAACCGTGCAGCCCGTCGGACATGCGCTCGTAGAAGTAGACCATGAGCGGGTACTGCCGTGAGGGATCGAAGCCGTCCGGCTTGATGAGGATCCCGTCGAGCGGCGTGCGGTCGTTCGACATCCAGTGGACGAGTTCGGCGCTCCCCCAGCGGTACTCCGCCTGCTGCGGGTTCGCGTCGCTGAGCTTGCGGGCGTTCCCGAAGTTGGCGTCGCCGACCCACACATCGGGGAACTCGACGAACGTCTCGCGAGTCCACACGTAGCGGTCCGCGTCCTCCGCCCTGGTCGGCGAGCCGTACCGAATGTCGCCCATCACCAGTTCATCGAGACCGCCCGCTTCGTCGGTCCGGCCGCGGGCGTAGCCGGACGCCCTGGTTCCCATGTCGAACACGGAGAAGAGGACCTCGCCCTCCTCGATCCCCTCGCCCCCGCCGCCCCCTCCTCCGAAGCCGAAGAAGTTGCCGCCCCCGCCCTCGGTC
Source organism: Candidatus Palauibacter sp. (assembly GCF_965237495.1). Classification (GTDB taxonomy): domain Bacteria; phylum Gemmatimonadota; class Gemmatimonadetes; order Palauibacterales; family Palauibacteraceae; genus Palauibacter. Next base: position 3,134,393 of record NZ_OZ250143.1, read on the forward strand.
ACCCGCTGCACCCGGTATCGGACGTTGGCTTCCCTTCCGTCGGTGAGCCGCAGCGCGGGCTCCTCGCCGCTCGGGTCCAGTCGCCACATGTCGTTCCGGTCGGGCACGATCAACGCGGCGTCTCCTTCGACCCAAACCGGCGCGCCGTACGGCGGCGGCCCCTGCGGATGGTCGTCGAGTTCGTTGAAGAACGCGACCGGCAGGTGGCCCGTGAGGCTGCGCGCGGACGCGTAGCCGTCCGTCGGGGCCGCCTTCCAGTCGCGGTCCGCCTCGTCCCACCAGTAGGCGTACGCCCCTTCCGGAGAGAGCCGGGGGCCGCCGAAACCGCGCACCGCCTCCACGATCATGCGGCGCTCGCCGGTCAGGACGTCGACCGCGTACGCGTCCTCGTAGCTGCCGTCCCACGAGACCTTCTGGCGGTGCGGCAGGTCGCTCGTGCCGAGGATGTAGTCGCCCATGCCGGTCTCGGTCCGCGCCACGTCCGGGACGCTCGCCGTGCCCAGTTGCACCACGCCGCCCCGGCCTTCGTACACCACCGCCAGGTACGACCGGTCGCGCTCGCGGTTCGCCTGCACGAGCTGCATCGGCTGCAGGAAGTCGTCGCGCCAGTTCCAGATGTCGAGCTTCACCTGATCGTCGTCGAGGATCTCCTCGTCCGGCTCCGGCTCGGGACGCGGCGCCGTGCCGAAGAAGACGCGGCCGCCGTCTTCGCTGAACGAGACGGACCCGTTCTCGCTGATCCACCAGCCATCGGCCACGCCGGCCGTGTGATGGTCAGCCAGCCTCTCCGCGGCCCCGCCATCGGACCGGTAGAGGGCGAAGGAGGGCTGGTCCATCTCCCACTCGTCGCGATTGCTGAGGAAGGCGAGGCGTTCGCCCGACTCGTCGAAGGTGAGCTCCACGTAGTGGCCTTCACCGGCCAGAACCTCCGTCATCTCGGCGCTCGCGGGGTCCACGCGGTAGATCCCGTCGCCGCCCTCGTCCTCCGTCGACGTGACGAACGCGAGCCCGTTCCCCGCGTCGGCCACGGAGTACGAGACGACATCGGCGAAGGTATGCTCGGCGCCGGTATCGAGGTTCAGCAGGACCAGCGGCGTCCCGTCCTCCTTCTCGTGCCGCTTCTCGTATTCCGCTGATCGCTCTTCCTCTTCTCCTTCGCCTTCGGCTTCCTCCTCGGCTTCTTCCTCTTCCTCCGCCTCCTCGTCGGGTTCGGCGCCCTCTTCGTCTTCCTCCTCGGGATTCTCGGAGAGCAGGTAGGCCACGAAGGCGCCTCCATCCTCCGGCACCTGGAAGGACTCAACGGGGCCGGCGCGACGCACTCCGGCGTCGCCCTCCCCGGCGAATGCCTCGGCGAGGGTCACGACGGCGAGCGAGTCGCCCGGGAGATCGTCCCCGCGCTTTCCTTCCAGCCGCAGCGAATCGACGACCGACTGCACCGGCGGAACACGGAAGGCGAGATGACGGGAGTCCCGCGTGAAGGCCGGACCGCGGCCGCGGAAGCGCCGCTCCGCCGAGCCATCGGTCCGGGTGATGACCAGCGCGGGGTCGCCATCCCAGGGCTGGAGCACATAGGCCAGCCACTCGCCGTCCGCGGAGATCGTGCGCCCGCCGACCGAGTTCCAGCGGTAGGTGTCTTCATGGTCCAGCGCCGGCTTCGTCTCCTGCGCGACCAGCGCGGCGGGCACCGGCCCGACGATGCCCAGCGCGAAACCCGCCAGCGTGACGGCCCGGATACGAGAGGTCGAGGACATCCGTCCCTCCAGGTTCGGTGTGTGAGGTACGCTCATCGCTTGAAGTAGACCGGTCCGGTCGGCAGCGCGTCAGCGTCTATGATTCGACCGGCCGCCATGACGACCGACTGTTTCCGGATGTTCGTGATATCGGCCAGCGGATCGGCGTCGAGCACGAGGAGATCGGCCAGCTTGCCGACTTCGATCGTCCCGAACTCGTCTAGCGCCCCGGCCGCTATGGCTCCGTTGCGGGTCCCGGCCACGATCGCCTCGCCCGGCGTCATCCCGAGTTCGACGAGGCCTTCGATCGCGAGCAGCGTCCCGATGCCGGGCTCCTGCCAGATCGGCTTCGGCGCGCGCCCGAACTCCGGCGCCACGCCTGCGTAGTTGTCCGTCCCCAGCGACGTGATGCAGCCGCCGTCGATGAGCTTCGTCGCGTTGAGCCGACGCACCTCCATGCCGTGGCCGAGGGCGCGCTGCTCGCGGCGGATCTGGTAGCTCGTCTTCTCGCGCTCGACAGGACGCCGCAGCCGCCCCCATTCCCGCGCCTGGGCTCCCTCCGCCTCGCGCACGAGCCGCTCCTCCGCGGCCTTCCTGTTCGTGAGGTGGTTCTCCCAGGCGGGACCCGTGAAGGTGTTCACCAGCATCGAGCACACGATGCCGCGGTCTGCGATCTGCTTCACGAGGGCGTCGGAGATCTCGCGATCGGCGAGGACCTCGGGGTGCTGGATGAGGTCGATCCCGGCCTCGACGGAGAGCCGGAGCCCCTCGGGGTTGGTGGAATGCGTCTCGGCGATGAGCCCGCGTGCGTGCGTCTCCTCCACGATCACGCGCTGCGCCTCGGGCGAGAACCCGATGAGGGTCGGGAAAGACCAGTGACTCGTCCCGCCGTACTTGAGAAAGTCCACGCCCTTGTCGAGGTACTCGCGGATCCTCGTCCTCAGTTCCTCCGGGTAGAGGTCCATCAGATCCTCGCCCGCCCCCTGCGCGATGTGGTCGGAGAACTGCTCCTCGTACAGCGAGAGGTCGTCCTCGGGAATGAGCGCGAAGGTGATGGAATAGGGCCCGCCCCAGCCGACGATGTTGCCGGCCACCTGAAGCCGCGGGCCGGTCGCCTCGCCCGCGGCGATCGCGTTGCGCACCTGCTGGAGTTCGGGGAGGGCGCCGTAGCTGTCCCGAATGTGGGTGACGCCGAACTTGAGGTGCATCTGCGCGGCCTCGAGGGTGAGTTCGGGGCCCATCATCCGGTAGAAGACCGAGCTTTCCTTCCGGTCCTTGTTGCCGCCGCCGTAGAGGGAGATGTGGACGTTGGTGTCGACGAAACCGGGGGTGACGAACATGCCGGCCCCGTCGATCACCCGCGCGCCCGGGGGTACGGCGACCTCCGCCCGCGGGCCGACGGCCGTGATGCGGTCGCCCTCCACGACGACGGTCGCATCGACCAGTGGCGCGCCGCCGTTTCCGTCGATGAGGGTCGCGCCCACGATGGCGGTAGCCTGAGCGCGGACGCCCCCGGGGCCCGCCAGGGCCACGGCGAAGACGAGCGTCACTGCGGCGAGAACACGGCGGATGTGGCGGGACATGGCTTACCTCCGGTCTTTTCGGGCTGCACCCCCGCTGAGACTAACAGATTGTTCGGGCCGCGAGTAGCCGCGCGCGCGGATGCGCGCTAGGCTGTTCGGGTTCCACGCGGGCTCCGTGGAGCGACGGGCAGCCCGCCATATAGGCGATGACCGCGCCGGGAACCAACCAGCTGCGAGAGGCGATAATGGCGACGATCACCACGACCTTCCCCGTCACGCACGTCGAGCACTCGAGGATCGAGTCCGTGGACTTCGACAACCTTCCCTTCGGGTCGATCTGGTCGGACCACATGTTCGTGGCCGACAACATCGACGATGCGTGGACCGGCGCGGAGATCCGGCCCTACGGCCCGATGGAGATCTACCCGAGTTCGAAGGCGCTCCAATATGCCGTCTCGATGTTCGAGGGATTCAAGGCGCACAAGACGCCGGAGGGCGATCTCGTCGTCTTCCGGCCGGACATGAACCAGAAGCGGTTCAACCGCACCGCGTCCCGGTTCGTGATGCCGGAGCTTCCGGAGGAGATGTTCTTCGACGCGATGCGGGAGCTGCTCGATGTCGACCGCGGCTGGCTGCCGGATGCCGCTCAGGGGGCGCTCTACATCCGTCCCAGCTACTTCGGTACCGACCCGACCCTGAACGTCACCCCGGGTCGATCGTTCCGCTTCGTCCTCATGACCACGCCGGTCGGGCTCTACTTCACCGGATCGCAAACGGTCAGCCTCGTGGCGACGCGGAAGTTCGTGCGCGCATTCCCCGGCGGGACCGGCGCCCACAAGCCCGCGGCCAACTACGGCCCCACCATGCTGGCCTCCGTGCATGCGCAGGAGCAGGGATACCAGAACGTGATCTGGCTCGACGGCCACGAAGGCCGGTTCGTCGAGGAGTGCGGCGTCATGAACATGTGGTTCGTCATCGACGGTACGGCGATCACGCCCCCGCTCGAGGGCACGATCCTCCCCGGCGTGACCCGGGACTCGCTGATCCAGCTCTGCGCCGACTTCGGGATCCCGTGCGAGGAGCGACGGATCTCGGTGGAGGAACTGCTGGACGCGCACGCCGTCGGCACGTTCGAGGAGGCGTTCGGTTCGGGTACGGCCGCCACGGTCCAGCCGATCGACCGCCTCGGCCTCGACGGGACCGACGTGCTGCTCGAGCAACGCCCGGATTCGGTCGCCGCTCGCCTCAAGGCGGAGCTGCACGGGATCCAGACCGGGCGGATAGAGGACCGACACGACTGGCTCTGGCGCCCCTGACACCGCTTCTGCGCAGCCTTGAGGAGGTGCGCCACCATGTCGGCCGAACCGCCGTTCAAAGCCACCCTCTGGATCAGGCCCGCGTTCCGCACGGACTTCATCGATGTCCGTGCGAAGCTGGCCGAGGAGTTCGGGTCGGAGTTCGCCCGCTATCCCAAGGCGCTCTACATCTCCGACCACACGACGGCGGGTTATCTGGACCAGCGGCTCGCACAGCGGCTCGAGTACGATCAGGCGAGGCTGCAGGAGTTCATCAGAGTCTTCCACGAAATCTTTCCGCCCAACGCCGGCTACGTCCACGACGAACTCGATCTCCGCGCCGAGCTCTCGGACGAGCAGCGGGCCACCGAGCCGGAAAACGCGGACTCCCACCTGACGTTCATCGGCGCGGGACTCCAGAGCGCGGCCTCCTACGACCACGAGAAGGACAAGCCGGTATGGTTCGTGGACCTGGACGGCGTGCACAGGGGCGGAACGCGGCAGCGTCGGACGACGGTCGTGGGCTACGGCGAGGAGGAAGTCGTAGCCCGAACCCAGCTGACGGTACAGGTCCCGTCTCACGGCATCGCTGCGATCGACCTGAGAGAACAGGAATTCGGATTCGTGGATCGGCTCCAGGCTCTCGTAGAGGAACACGGCGTCCCGTTCGGGCGCCTCGATGTCTCGCTCGCGCCTCAGGAGGCGGGCGCCAGCCTCACGGTGAACGAGTACGAGCCGCTGCTGATGAACAGCGACCTCCGCGGGGTTCTTCTCAGCCCCCTGCGATTCATGGCCGATCAGGGCAGGGAGGTTCTGAACAGGCCGCTATCGCTCCCCGGGAAGGCGCTGCGGTTGCCGGGGAAGGCGCTGCGGTTGCCGGGGAAGGCGCTGCGGCTGTCCGGGAAGGCGCTCAACGTCGCCCGTCTGGGCACGACCGTGCTGCGAAGCTCCCCGGGACCGGTCATCGACTCCGCCACGGTGGAGGCGGTCCACATACTGAACCGGGTCCTGGAACGGATCGGGGTCGACGAATCGGTGATCGCACGCGTCCTGAGCCGGACGCTGGCGTTCCCGGTGTCCCGCTACCAGGGACTGCGGCGGGGGATCAGCCTGCCCGTGATCGACCGGGACGGAGACGGGAAGGGCGAGATCCCGTGGGGCACGTATCAGAGCCCGATCCTCATCCAGTGGAAGGCCCCAAAGGGGCCGACGCGCGAGCTGGACGTGAAACTGGTGCGCTTCGTCTGATTGCGGGCCCACCCCCGACGGCCTACCGCGTCAGACCCTCAGACCAGCGATCGCCCCTGCGAGCCGTCGACGGCGATGCACGCCCCCGTGATCAGACTGGCGCGCTCCGAGGCGAGGAACGTCACCACGTCGGCCACCTCGTCGGCCCGCCCGAACCGTCCCAGGGGCAGGTTCGTCTTCACGAACTCCCGCATCCCCTCGGGGTCCGCCTTCACCCGCCGGTCCCAGCTTCCGCCGGGGAACTGGATCGAGCCCGGGGCGACGCAGTTCACCCGGATGCCGTCCTTCGCGAGTTCGAGGGCCATGATGCCCGCGGCCGAGATCAGCGCCGTCTTCGTCGTATTGTAGATGGAGAGACCCGGCCCGCCCTTCTCTCTTCCGAACACGGATGAGATGAAGATGATGGACCCGCCTCCCGCCTCACGCATGAGCGGGATGGCGAGGCGGCTGGCCCGGAACCCCGACAGGACGTTGAGCTGGATGACGTCCAGCCAGTCCTCGTCGTTCGTCTCCTCGAAGGTGCCGCGCCGGTTGCCGCCGACGTTGTTCACGAGCACGTCCAAGCGACCGTAGCGGTTGCGCGTCGCCTCGATCAGCCGCGCCGCCCCGTCCTCTTCGGCGATGTCGCAGACCACGGTGAGAACGTCCGCGACACCTTCCGCCCGCAGCGACTCGGCCGCCGACTCGAGCCCATCCCGGTTGCGCGCGCAAAGCGCGAGTCGCGCCCCCTCGGCGCCCAGCGCCCCTGCCGTGTAGAGGCCGATCCCCCGGCTCCCGCCGGTGACGACCGCGACTTTCCCCTTCAGCCCCATATCCATGCGCGAGACTCTACCGGGCGTCCCGATCCCCCGCCAGCCCTCTTCCTCCCGAGTGGACCCGCCGCCCCGGTACGGACATGTTCACCCGCTGAAACCGGATCCCCCAGCTAAGGCCGCCCCATGACAGAGAAGGAAGCCGAAGGCCTCGTCCTCCTCAAGCACTACGCCGCCGACGCCGATGGCAGAGTGATTCTGACCAGGATGGCCGAGTCGATACAGGAGGCGAACCGGTTCGGGCAGAAGCACTGGACTCCAACTGTACGGAAACAAAAGGGCTGGACGGTAACCCTAAGAATCGGGACGACTCAGGCGATCATACTCAGACGCGAAGAGGTGGAGGTCCTCCTCGTGCCCGATCTCTTGAGTAATGAGGAACGGGAAGTCCTCGATGAAGCCGCTCGCGACAAGTTGTCTTTCAAGGAAGTGCCCAGTTCGTGGCGCTACGTTTTGGATTGGGCGAAGGCCCGCGAGCTCTGGGGATCTGTCGAGAAGGCCCACCACCACGTGCTCCAATACACGCAGAAGTCCAGCGTAAAGAACCCCGAGGCCGACGCCGTGATCGATTTCCTGAACCGTGAACTCGGGCAAGAACTCCCCAAACCGGATCCGGGCCGTGAGGATCCGACGCCCCGACCACCGGACGCCGATCCAGGCCTCGCCCTTCTGGAGGCATACGCGGCGTCCGAGACGGGCAGGGTGCTCCTCGTCTCGATGGCCAAGTCGATCAGGATCGCACACGCCGACAACCCCGCAAACTGGTGCACAACGGTATCAAAGCCCAGGGAATACATCGCCATGAATGTCGGCAATGCGTGCGCCATCCGACTTCAAGACGGCGAGATTCGGCTCCTCCTGATCCCCGAAGGCCTGGACGAGGGCGTGAGAGAACGTCTCGAAGAAGCCACGCACCACTCGTGGAATCGCAAGGCCGTACCGGGAGCCCGTAACTACATGCTGGGCTGGCCGCACGCCGCCGAACTGTGGGAATCGCTCGAAGAGGCTCACCGTGCGGCGATCAGGGCGGCTCACCGGAAGTCGGCGACGAGCCGGCGGCATCACTCCGCCGCCGTCGTCGATTACCTCAACCGGGAACTGGGACTTGATCTTCCTCAGCCGGACTACGGGCCTCCGGCGCGGCTCGAGCCGGTAGGAGATGGCGTGGATGACACCGAAACCAAATGCAAGGATTTCAAGGCGTTGACTCAAGCGCTGAAGGAGGCCGAGCTCCACTTCTTGAGTGAAGCGGTCGCGAGCTACTTCCTGGCTCTGCAGACCAAGCGGTTCGCGATCCTCACGGGGATCTCGGGCACGGGCAAGACACAGATCGCGATGGCCGTGGCGCGCAGCTTCCCATCGACGATCCGGGACCGGCGAGCACGGGCGACCGATGACGCTGCCGCGCAGGACAACGACGTCACGATTACGGCCCGACCGTACCACTTCAAGTACCGGCAGATCGTCCTGCCCGCAGCGTTCGTGGCCAGGATCGACGCCTTTCTCACCCCTGAACCCAACTCCAACGGCGGCATGATCGCGGCATCCTATCCGGGCGGACTCACCAAGCTCCGATTCTGGCGAGACCCAAATCCAGCGAGAAACATGACATGGCTCATGTTTGCCGCCGCGCACGACTTCCGGGACTGGTATCTGGAGAACCTCCAGCCGGGGGACGAGTTCTTCATCAGCTTTCGAGAAGGGGAGACACCCGACGAACATCGGATCGAGTTCCGGCTGGCCGCAACTGAAGCGACCGAGCGGGAACTCGACAACTTCGAATTGGTGCCCGTGCGGCCGGATTGGGTGGATAACCGGGGGTTGCTCGGGTACTTCAATCCGCTGACGGGCGAGTATGCGGCGACACCGTTTCTTTCGCTTCTTCTTGAGGCGCAGGCGGAGGAGGAACGGGCGAAGAAGGAGAAGAGGGACCCGCACCCGTTCTTCGTCGTGCTCGATGAAATGAACCTCGCCCGGGTGGAGCACTATTTCTCGGACTTCCTGTCGGCGCTCGAATCGGAGGAACCGATACCCCTCCACGAGAGCGAGGAGGTCGAGGAGGGGCGGACGGAGTCCGGTGCCGTGGTCCCGCGACAGCTGCGGGTGCCGAGAAACGTGTTCTTCACGGGTACGGTGAACGTGGACGAGACGACGTACATGTTCAGCCCCAAGGTGCTCGACCGGGCCTTCACGATCGAGTTCGACCGGGTGGACCTCGATGGCTTCACGACGGGAACGAACTCCGACGAGGGGGCCGGACTCAGCTTGGACGGAAGTGTCGGCGGACTGCGGCTTACGCCCTACCGGAAGCCGAAACGGGACGACTGGCTGGAGTTCAGCAAACTCGGCGGCGGCCGGTTTCACCGGACGCTGCTGGAACTTCACGGCATCCTGGAGGAGGAGCACCGCCACTTCGGCTACCGGGTCGCGAACGAGATCGCCCGCTTCGTCAATCTGGCGCACCGCCAGTCGGCGGATGGGAGCACGGCGGCCGAGGCGGCGTTCGATCTCGCGCTACTCCAGAAGGTGCTGCCGAAGTTCCACGGCACGAAGCAGGAACTGGAACGCATTCTGCAGCGGTTCTTCTGGTTCGCGGTGCGCGGCTCGGCGCGGGCGCGTAGGGGAGACGAAGCTGTCAAGCTCGACCAATGGCCCGTGGTGGACGGTCGTCTGACGCGGGCGTCCGGGGCGACCGTCGAGGCGGAACCTGCCATGGCGGAGATACCCGGAGACGAGAAAAATGTCGGGGCCGAACAACCCGAGCCTTCGGCTCCCGAGTCCCCGGGGAGAGCGGCGGGTGAGCCGGCCGGGGATGGGCAACCTCCGGCCTACCCGCGCACCGGGGCCAAGATCCGGCGCATGCTGAAACGGCTGGAGCAGCGGGGCTTCACTTCGTTTATCGAGTGATCAGGTTCAACCAATGATCCCACCGTCCGAAGTGACGCTGGCGGGGATCGAGGAAGCTCGGTACCCCATAACACTCACGGAGTGGGGCTCGGACCGGTGCCCACCGCGCCGTGACGGGCGGTGGCAACTGCGGAGCGAGCGGCGTTGGGTCGTTGAGGGACCCCGCGCGAAGCTGGCCGCGATCAAAGCAAACCTCCCCGCATCGGCCTGCACCAGGACAGGGCACGGCGCGGTCGTCCTGAATCTCGTCAACTCCGTCGGCATTCTCGATTTGCCCGGAGTCGGCCGGGTGGAGTTGCTTACCGGAAAGCTGGGCGAGGTGGAGTTCGAGGCACTTCTCGCGGACCTGACCCGCCTCGCCACGAGCCTGCCGTTCTCGGCGGGGGATCCGGGTTCGTCACCGTATGCGAGCGGCCCACCTCCCCGCGACGAGGTGCTCTACCACGCGTTCGTTTACCTGCGGCACATCCTCTCCAACAGGGCCCCGGCCGAGGAACGGCTGATACCGGCCCTCGAGCTGATCCAGCGCGCCCCGCACCGGCGCTGGCGCACGGAGCGGCGGGACATCCGCATCGAGGCTCTCACGCGGGTGGATTCGCGCACGCTGCTCGATCTTGTGACCCGCACCGGGGCGCAGGTTCACGCGGCGTCCTTATCTCCCGCGGCGGCGTCCCTCACCGAGCAACTGGGAGGGCGGCTGCCGGAGGAGGTATCGGAGCGACGCATCCAGGCCACGGTCGACACCCCGGAAAACCGGTTCGTGAAAGCCTTCAGCGGCCAAGCGAGTGGCATCATCGGCCGCGTCCGGTCGAAGGCGGCGGGTCGCCGGAACGTGTTTGGACGCAATCTCCTTGCCGACTGTGATCGGATGGAGGCGGCGCTGATACCCGTCGTCCGTCATTCCATGTGGGATGGAGTGGGGGAGATGAGGCGAATCCCTTTCTCCTCCACCGTGCTCCAGCGGCGGCGCGGATACCGTCATGTGCTGCGGCACTTCTCCAAGATCCGCCTCGCGCCGCAAATCCCGCTCGACCAGGCGGAGATGCGCGATCTCCTCGAAATCAAGGACATCGCCCTCCTGTATGAGTTGTGGACCTTCTTCCGCCTCGCTGAAATCATCTGCGAGTTGCTCGGACCACCCGTGAGGAACGCCCGGCCGGCCGCGCGTGCGGCTAGCGTACAACGAATCATTCTCCCCTTCCCGGAAGCCGCCGAACTACTCCTATTCGGTACCGCTTCGTCCCGACACCTCACTCCATATTGCGGCGGGGCCCAATCGCGGTCTCCACCTCCTCGACGCAAAGTTCAGAGTGCAGAAGTTGGGCGACGCGGGACTCGATGGCCGGGACGACGAGGAAACGAATGAGAAGACGAGCGAGCGGCGGGGCGACTTCAAACGTGGCGACCTCTACAAGATGCACGCCTACCGTGACGCCATCCCCGCAGCGCGCTCCGTCTGGATCCTGTACCCGGGTGGCGAGTTCCGCTTCTTCGACGCCTCGGGAGACGAGTCCGTAGCCACTTCGCCTGAAGAGCTGCCGGAGTCGATCTGCGGAGTGGGGGCAATCCCCTTCGCCCCGAGGGCCGGGAGTGGACTCACCGGTTCACCCCATGCGACGGCGCGAGCCCTCCTGTGGCGACTGCTGGATTCGAGGCCGACCTGAGTCGCGGTGCTCCTTCCGGAGCCGCGCGTGCGCGATCAATCGTCCAGAGCCTCTTCGACCGGATCGCCACGCATGAGCTCCACAAGTTCATCCGTTGGTTCGGGGGGCCGACGCACCAGGTCCGCCACGCGGGCAAAGCCCTTGCGGGATAGAAGCACTCTCTCCCTTCGCTTCCACGGGTCGAGGGTGACTAGTTCCGGGAAGAGCGCAAAATCGCGATCTCGCGTGAGTAGGGCTTCCACGCCGTGGGCCAGGCAGAGGGCGGCAACGCGGGCATCGTGGACGAGCGGGCCGCGGACGCGCTGGCGTGTAATCAAACGTTCCAGCAGGTCAAGGAAACCGTCCGTTTCTCCCAGCAAGCGGTTGGAGGGGGACTCGGTCCATGCGCGAAGCTGGGCCCACGCTCGGTCGGGTGGCGTCGCCGCGTTACGCCAGATACGCCGGTTCGTCACAACACCCAGGAACTCGTAGAGGCAGGGCCAAGGGATAGCCCAAGCCAAGTCGCCCTCGGCCAGCGTCCTGAGCATGTTGCGCGCGGACTCGTGGAGGGGCGACTCCCGGCGATGCGCGTATACCAGGATGTTGGTGTCTACCGCGATCAAGGGGCTTCGGGTTGTTCGTAGATCCTTCCGGACTCGTAGATCATCTCGGAGAGATCCTGCCACGAGAATGCGGCAAGCGGATCGTCGTCGCAGGGGTCTCCGTGGCTGAGGTCCGGCATCCGGTACCTGGCGGCAGTCGGACTCGCCGAGAGTACCCTCCTCAGACCCTCCTCGACCACGGAGCGCAGTGAGCGCCGGTTATCCCTCGCGTGCCGCTTGGCCCGAACGAGAAGCTCCGTGTGGATATCGATGGTCGTCTTCATGACCCATACTACCCATATTTCTTCGTACGGGCAAGCAATAATCATACTCGAGTAGGGTGCCCGGCGTCCCTCCGTTCTCTGGTCAGCGGACGAACATGACCGGTCGCGTGGGGATGGCGTCCACGTCGATCACCTTCCCCTCCTTCATCACCATCGCCTGCCTGCGGATGTTGTGGATGTCTTCCAGCGGGCTCGCGTCCAGGAGGACGAGGTCCGCGAACTTGCCGACCTCGATCGTGCCGAAGTCGTCGAGACCGCGGGCCGCGAGGGCGCCGTTGCGGGTCCCGGCCACGATCGCCTCGGACGGGGTCATGCCGAGTTCGACGAGGCCTTCGATCGCCATCAGCGTGCCGATGCCCGGCTCCTGCCAGATCGGCTTGGGCTCGCGCAGGAACTGGATGTCGGCGGCAGGGAAGTTGTCCGTGCCGAGCGTGACGATGCAGCCGGCGTCGATGAGGCCCTTCGCGTTCTGGCGGCGCATCGCGTTGTCCTGGCCCAGGGCGCTGCGCTCCCGGCGCAGTTCGAATGACGTCTTTTCACGCGTCACGGGACGGCGGAGACGCCCCCACTCGGCCGACGACCCCTCGCCGGCCAGGCGCGCCTCGGCCGCGGCGACATCCGCGAGGTGCTGTTGCCACGCCGCCCCGGTGATCGTGTTCACGAGCATCGCGCAGATCACGCCCCGCTCGCGGATCTGCGCCAATAGCTCCTCCGAGTAGGGACGCCCGGCCAGCAATTCCGGGTGCTGGATGAGGTCGATGCCCGCCTCCACGGCGAGACGCAGGCTTTCCGGGTTGGTGGCGTGCGTTTCGGCGACGAGCCCCCGCCTGTGCGTCTCCTCCACGATCACGCGCTGCGCCTCGGGCGAGAACCCGATCATCGTCGGGTAGGACCAGTGGCTGCTGCCGCCGTACTTCACGAAGTCGACGCCCTTGTCGAGATAGTCGTTGATCGCGACGCGGAGTTCCTCCGGGTACATGTCCATGAGGTCTTCCCCCGCCCCCTGTGCGAGGTGATCGGAGAACTGCTCCTCCCACAGCGACAGGTCCGTATCGGCGATGAGCGAGAACGTGACGGAGAACGCGCCGCCCCACCCGACGATGTTGCCGGCGACCTGCATCCGCGGGCCGATGTCCCGCCCCTCCGCGATGGCGTCCCGCACGTCAATGAGCTGGGGCAGCTGGCCGTAGCTGTCACGGATGTGCGTCACCCCGTGCTTGAGGTGCATCTGCGCGGACTCGAGGGCGATGTCGGCCCCGCGCTCCCAGTAGAAGACCGCGCTTTCCTTGCGGTGCTTCCCGAAGCCGGCGCCGTAGAGACTCGTGTGCACGTTGGTGTCGACGAAGCCGGGGGTGAGGAACTTCCCCGCCCCGTCGATGACCCGCACCCCATCGGGCACCGCCGTGGAGGCGCTCGGTCCCATGGCGGCGATGCGATCGCCTTCGATCACCACGGTGGCGTCCGCCAAAGGTTCGCCCCCGTTCCCGTCGATGACCGTGGCCCCGACGATGGCGATGGTCTCCTGGGCGACAGCCTCCGGAGATGACATCCAGCCGGCGACCAGACCGATGGCGAGTTCGACCGGGAATCGGCGATTCAACATGAGGTCCTCCTTCGTGAAGTGGCCTTTCGCAGCGTAGGGACGCACCTCGGACCCCGTCAATCGACACGCCGAGCGAGACGGGCGGCGTAGGCGGGGCTCGCTGGGAGGTGCGGCGGGCCGGCTTCCGGGTGCAGGTTGGTCGCGGATCCGGAACCATGCGAACGAGGTGTCGATGAAATACGCCCTGCCGCTGCTGCTGTTCTCAGCGCTGATGCTCGGTTCGTCGGACGTCGGGCCGAGGCTGGTATCCGAGCCGCCCGGGGAGCCGCGCTCCGAGCGGCGGGCGGACACCTATCCGAAGAACGCCGCCATCGACGCGCTCAACTACGCGTTCGCGCTCACGCTGAGCGACGAGACGGAGGTGATCTCGGGCGAGGCGACGATCGGCCTCCGGTTCCTGGAGGCAGGGGTCGAGCGGGTGCGACTGGATCTCATTGAGGAGAAGCCCGATGGCACCGGGATGCGGGTTCGGGGCGTCATCGGGAATTCGGGACCACTCGAGTACACGCACCAGGACGATGCGCTGGTCGTCTCGCTGGCACGGCCCACCGAGGCGGGCGAGCGGCGCCAGCTCACCGTCGCCTACGAGGGGGTGCCGGCCACCGGCCTCATCATCGGTCCGAACAAGCACGGCGACCGGACCTTCTTCAGCGACAACTGGCCCAACAAGGCCCGCAACTGGCTGCCGACGATCGACCACCCCTACGACAAGGCCACGAACGAACTGATCGTCACGGCTCCGGCCCACTATCAGGTCATCTCCAACGGATTGTTGATCGAAGAAACGGACCTGCCGGAGGGAACACGCCGGACGCACTGGAAGCAGTCCGTTCCGATCGCGACGTGGCTATATGCGCTCGGCGCGGCGCGCTTCGCCGTGCAGACCGTGGACTACTACAACGGGGTGCCGATCCAGACGTGGGTCTACGCGCAGGACCGCGACGCCGGCTTCCATGACTTCGCGGTCCCGACGAAACAGGCGATGGAGTTCTACGGGGACTGGGTTGGGCCCTATTCGTACGAGAAACTCGCCAACGTGCAGTCCAACAGCGTGGGCGGCGGGATGGAGGCGGCGACCGCGATCTTCTACGGCGACGACTCCGTCACCGGCGAGCGCTCGATCCGCTGGCGGAACGTCATCATCCACGAGGTCGCCCACCAGTGGTTCGGGAACGCGGTCACCGAATACGACTGGGACGACGTGTGGCTCAGCGAGGGCTTCGCGACCTACTTCACCCTCCTCTTCATCGAACACCAGTACGGGCGGGACGAGTTCGTCGAACGGCTGAAGGTGAGCCGGGACGGGATCCGCGCCTTCATGGCCGAGAACCCCGACTATCGGATCGTGCACGACAACCTGGCGGACATGAGCCGGGTCACGAGCGGGGCCGGGACGTACCAGAAAGGGTCGTGGACGCTGCACATGCTGCGCGGCGTGGTCGGCGAGGACGCGTTCTGGGCCGGGATCCAGGACTACTACCGGGAGTTCCGGGACCGGAACGCGACCACGGCGGACTTCCGGCGGGCGATGGAAGAGGCTTCGGGCCTCGATCTGCGCGAGTTTTTCGACCAGTGGCTGTATCGAGGCGGGTGGCTGGAGGTCGAGGGCGGCTGGAGCTACGACGCCGAGGCCGGGGCGATCCACGTCGAGATCGATCAGATGCAGGACGACGCCTACACGTTTCGGATGCCGTTCCGGATCGGGATCCACCTCCCGCCGGACGGACCGGGCGAGCGCGGCGTACACGGAGCCGCCGTGCCGCCTCGAATCGAGGTGGTAGAGGTCGACGCGCGCCGCAACGTCTTCACGATCCCGGTCGAGGCGGAGCCGCGTGATGTCGTCATCGATCCGAACACCTGGCTTCTCATGGATGCGGACTTCGAGCGTCGCGGGGCAGGACGATAGCGCTTGCACGGAGCGCAGCGCGCGAGACAGCTTTGACGCCCTGGATCCGCTTCGGGAAGGGACGGCGCACTTGGCGATCGATCGACGCGACTTTCTGAGGGCGGCCACGGCCGGCGCGGCCGGGCTGTCGCTCGGCAACGCCTCTTCGCTGGCGCGCGCGCCCCTGTTCGAGGGCGCGGTCCCGGCGCCCCGCGCCACACCCCTCCGCAGACGCGGCGGTCAGGCCCCCGACGTGGTCGTGATCGGGGCGGGCAGCTTCGGCATCTGGACCGCACTGAATCTTCAGCGCCTCGGCGCCACCGTCACCGTGCTCGACGCGTATGGCCCCGGCAACTCGCGCTCCACCTCCGGAGGAGAGACGCGCGGCGTTCGCTCGTCGTACGGCGGCCGCCCCGCGGGTTTCGTCTGGAACCGGTGGGCCAACGAGGCCATCCGGCGCTGGATCCAGTGGGATGAAGAGGGACAGGAACTCCTCCTCCCGCGTGTCTTCTACCAGTCGGGCGATCTCATCCTGCGCGAGGAGATGATCCCGTACCTCGAGGACACGATGGCCCAGTGGGATCGGCTCGGGGTCGACTACGAACTGCTGGACGTCGACGAGATCAACTACCGCTGGCCGTGGATCCGGACGGAGGAGGGGGTCTCCCTGGGACTCCACGAACCCAACGCGGGGGTCGTACGGGCGCGGCGCGCGATCGAGTCGGTGGCCAAGCGGTTCGAGATGGAGGGCGGCGAGATCCGAATCGCGCGGGCCGCTCTCGGAGAATCGGACGGTCGCCAACTGAACGACGTGACGCTGGGCGGGGAGGAGTCGCTGGCGGCCTCGACGTTCGTGTTCGCGGTCGGCCCCTGGATCGGAAAGACGTTCCCGGAACTGTTCGGGGACCGCGTCCGCATCCCGGTCGGCAACGTCTTCTACTACGCGGTGCCGGATCAGCGCTTCATGTTCCCCAACATGCCGAGCTATGGCGTACCGGGGTGTACGGGCTGGCCGGCGCTCGGCCCGGACCACCGCGGCTTCCGCGTGCGGACCGGCGGGCAGCCGGGCGACGATCCGGACACGAGCGACCGCTGGGTGCCCCCCGAGGCGCACGAACGCCCGCGCCAGGTCCTCGCGCAGTACTTCCCCGACATGGTGGGGGCTGCGATCAATGAGACGCGCGCCTGCCACTATTGTTTCGGTCCCAACCGCAACTTCCTCGTCGACAAGCACCCCGACTTCGACAACGTGTGGCTCGCCGGCCTCGGGACCGCCGAGTCCTTCAAGCAGGGACCGGTGCTCGGCGAGTACATCGCGAAGCGCGTGCTGGAGATCGAGAACGATCCCGAACTGGCCGAGCAGTTCAGGTTCTCCCTCGAGGCGCCGGAGGGCGGGCAGCGGGAGCCGGGGCCGGAGTCGGAGGACCTCGGCGGTTGAAGACGCGACGATTCCTCGCGGCGGCGGCCGTACTGACGGTCGTCACCGCAGTCGCGGGAGCGGGGTGTTACGGTCCGCTCCGGCTGACGCCCTCGGACCACGCCTCGGTCCTGGCCGACCAGCGGCTTCAGGCCGAGCACCCGGCGACTCCGGGCCCCTACGAGGTGCGGCGGCTCTACTACGGTAGCGGGACGGACAGGCGCCGGCCCGAGTACCGCGATTCCGTCTCGATCGTGACCGAGACCGTGGACGCCTCCAAGCTCGTGTCGCTGGGCGCGACGGCGAAGGAGCGCAACGGCTACTGGGGCTTCACGCCGAAGGCGTTCCCCATCAACGGCCGCGTCTGGTATCCCGCGGGCGAGGGCCGGTTCCCGCTAGTCCTGATCGTGCACGGGAACCACAACATGAAGGACTTCTCCGACCCCGGTTACGGGTACCTCGGAGAGCTGCTGGCGAGCCGCGGGTTCGTGTTCGCGTCCGTCGACATGAACTTCATCAACGGGGGCATCCGGAACGAGAACGACGGGCGCGGGTGGTTCCTGCTCAAGCACATCGACGCCTTCAAGGGATTCGCGGCGGACGAATCCACCCCCTTCCATGGCAGGATCGACTTCGACCGCATCGCCCTCATCGGACATTCGCGCGGGGGCGAAGCGGTGGGACACGCGGCGGCCTTCAATCGGCTGTCTCGCTATCCGGACGACGCCTCGCTGGAATTCGACTTCAATCACGGGATCCGCGGGATCATCGCGATCGCCCCGGTGGACGGTCAGTACCTGCCCACGGGCCGGCTCGTGCCGGTCGAGAACGTCAACTACATGGTGTTCCACGGTTCGCACGACGGGGACGTCACGAGCTTCCACGGGCTGCGGCTGTTCAACCGGCTCGAGTTCACCGACGACGGGGACTACTTGAAGACCGCGATCTACATGTATCGGGCGAACCACGGCCAGTGGAACACGGTGTGGGAGAACAAGGACAACGGGCCTCGAAGCGCCCGGCGGCTCGATTTGCGGGGACTCATCGACGGAGAAGCGCAGCGGGAGTTCGCGAGGATCTATGTCTCGGCCTTCCTCGAGACGACGCTGCGTGACAATCGGGACTACATGCCGATGTTCCGGGACCACCGCGCGATCGGGGGCTGGCTGCCGGAGACGATGTACATCACGCAGTTCGAATCGAGCAGTTTCCGGCCGCTCGCCACCTTCGAGGAGGACATCGACGTCACGACCGGGACCGCGCACGGCGTGAAGCTCCGGGGTGACTCGCTCGGCGTGTGGCGCGAGGAGTTGCTCGATCTCCGGTCGCAGAACCGGCCGACGTCGTCGAGTTCGCAGCAAAACAACGCCCTCCGGCTGGGCTGGAACAACCACATCGCCGGCGACGGGGACGCGCTCGGGACGCCGGCGAGCTACGCCATCGTGCTGCCCGACGCCCTGGGGGCGGAGTGGGGACTGAGCGCGACATCTCGCCTGGACCTGCAGCTCGCGGCCGTGGAGGGTCGCCCGGGCCCGCGAAGATCCGGGGACGAAGACCAGGGGCAGGACGACGACGCGGCGCGGGTCGCCCGGGAACGGGACGACGGCGCGCGCGAGGAGGGGGAGGAGGACGAGGAGCCGGTGGATCTTTCGGTCGTGGTCACAGACGCCGATGGCGAGGCCGCGAGCGTACGGCTGTCGGACTACGGGCCGATTCGGAGGCCCCTCGAGATGGTGGTGCGGCGCCGCAACGACGCGGCGTCCTTCGACAATCAGTGGGAACTCGTACTCCAGTCCTTCTCGATCCCGCTCGCCGACCTGGTCGAGGCCAACCCCTCCTTCGATCCGGCCCGCCCCCGCGAGATCCGCCTCCTCTTCGACCGCACGGCCGCCGGCACCGTCGTCGTGAACAACGTCGGCTTTTCCGACCGCTGGCCGGACAGCTGAGGGGCGCACTCTCCAATGACGTCGGCATGAGCAAGGACACCACCGGGAGCGTCGGTTCGGTCAGGCGTGAACTGAGCCAACGCGAGCATGAGGGCCGGCCCGTCCACGCGCTGGTTGCGGCGAGGGTGTACGGCGTGAACCGGGAAGATCTCTGGAACGCACTGACGAACGCGGCCCGGATTCCGAAGTGGTTCCTGCCGATTTCCGGCGAGTTGCGCCCGGGCGGGAGCTACAAGCTCGAGGGGAATGCGAGCGGGGAGATCACGGAATGTGAGCCGCCAGAGCACTTCGTCCTGACGTGGCGCATGCACGGAGACGTCAGTTGGGTGACGGTGACGCTCTCGGAACTGTCGGAATGCCTCACCGAAGTCCGTCTCGAACATCTCGCAGCCTTCCCTCCGGAATTCTGGGAGGAGTTCGGGCCGGGCGCGGTCGGTATCGGCTGGGACCAGGCCATGTACGGCCTCGATCAGCACTTCTCTTCGGACCCTGCGGTCGTCCCGGATACGGCGGCGGAGTGGCTCGCCTCCGCCGAGGGGAGGGATTTCACTCGCCAAAGCAGCGATGCCTGGTGTGAGGCGTCGATCGCCATGGGCACCGACGTAGAAGCCGCCCGCGCCGCGGCCAATCGGGTGGCCGCCTTCTACATGGGCGAAGACGCGACCTGACGAGTCGGGTGGGTTCGAGCGACCCCTGAAGCACCAGCTACCGGAGAGCCAACTCCTCACAGATTTGCGGCAGGGGTAGAGCCTCGATGTCGCGGCCGAGCGGGAAGGGGTCGCGGCCGGGATGGACGACGAGTTTCCGCGAGGGTCGGAGGTCTTCACAGGCGCTGTGGAAACCGCGCGACACCTTGGGCGCGGTGTTCCGCTTGATCTCGACGGCCCACGTCTCCCCTCCACCGAGCGCCAGCACGAGGTCGATCTCGGCGCCGCCCGCGGTCCGGTAGTAACCGCACGAGGCATGGGGCGGGAGTCCGCTCAAGATGTTTTCGATCACGAAGCCTTCCCAGCTGCCGCCAACCACCGGATGACCGAGGAGGGCGTCCAGTGACCCGATACCGAGAAGAGCATGACAGACGCCGCTGTCTCTCAGATAGGTCTTGGGCGCCTTGACGAGTCGCCGGCGCATGTTCTCTCGCCACGAGACGAGACATCTCACGAGAAGCAGGTCGACCATGAGGTCGAGGTAGCGGCCGACAGTGACGCCGCTGAGCCCCAGGGACCTGGCCAAAACCGCTGCATTGAACGTCTGTCCCTGATTGTGGGCCAGCATGGTCCAGAAACGACGCAGCGTCTCTGCCGGTATCCGGGGTCCGAGGGCCGGGATGGTGCGCTCCAGATAGGTCTGGATGAAATCAAACCGCCATTCGAAGCTCTGCTCGTCACCGCCGGCCAACAGACTCTCGGGGAAACCGCCCCGGTGCCACAGGTCATCGAGGTTATCTTCGCCCACCTCCCGAACGTTCAGTGGCTGCATCTCGCAGTATGCCACACGTCCCGCGAGCGTCTCCCCGGATTGCTGAAGAAGGTCGATGGAAGCGGATCCGAGAAACAGAAAGTGTCCCGTTCGGAGACCCTCCCGCCGACGTCGATCGATGACTCCCCTTAGCGGCTCAAGAAGGTCCGGCAAGCGCTGGATCTCGTCCAACACGACGAGCCGATCCGCGTTCCTCTCACAGTACGCGTCTACATCCGCCAGCCTGGCCCGATCGGATGGGCGTTCCAGGTCGAGGTAGGCGGCGCCCCGCTCGCTCGCGATCTCGAGGGCCAGCGTCGTCTTGCCAACCTGTCGGGGACCTGTCAGTACGACAGATGGAGCCCGCGCCAGCAGGCTCTCCACCCGCAACTTGATCTTTCGTGGTATCAGCACCATAACTATGCAAATCTAACATGGCATGTAGGATTTGTCATGTTACGGGCCGGATCTGGACGTGGTCCCCGGGCCAGCCGGGGGATCGAGGCTCAGCGCCTCGGTTGTCAGCGGAAGCTGAGGCCGAGGCGGTGCGCGTCTCCGTCCACGTCGAAGGCCTGGAAGGCGTACTCGACCGTGAGGGCGTCGCCGGTGAAGGCGAAACCGAAGGTGAACGGGCTCCGTTCGTCCTCGACCACGCGCTGGAGCCCGGCGCGGAGGCGGAAGGTGTAGCCCTGAACGGGCCAGTATGAGAGTTCGACGCCGCCGGCCGGAATGATTTCGCCGTCCCGGCGGCGGAGGAGCTGGCTGGTGAGGAACATGTCCAGCTCGCCGACCTCGAACCGCTCGGTCGAGACGCCGAGGGCCAGTTGGGTCGGGATCCTGACCCCCCGTCCGTGAAGCTCCAGGTCGGATCCCAGGTTGCGGGCCGCGAGGCTAACCATGGTGGGCCCGAACTCGCGCGCGACGCCCACATCCAGCACGACGGCGCGGTCCAGTCCGCGCGCGAACTGAAGCTCCAGGTACTTGGCGACGATGCCCGCGCCGAACACGCCGAACAGCTCGCGCGCGTAGCCGAGCGAGGCGGCGAATTCGGTCACGGGGGAGCCGTCCGGCGTGGCAGCCGCGCCCTGAAGATCCGGGCCCGGAGCGATCCCGCGGCCGCTGTACCGCAGATACTGGAGACCAACCGCGAAGTCGCCCAGCCCGACGGCGCCCTTCCCGGCGAGCGTCGCGAGCGTGCCCTCCGAGCCGTAACGCTGCAGGCCGGACGCCATGCCGTCCGCGCGGGCGATGAGGGCAGGCGCGTAGAAGAGGAGGTCCGACCCGCCGCCGAACAGGTAGGGCGCATTCCCGTAGGCGGCCGCCTCCACACTGGCCGGAGCTTCGAGTACGAGCGCCCCGTAGCCCTCCGGGCGGGACTGCGCCGCGCCCCCTCCCGGGCCCGCTCCGCTTGCCAGGGCCGCGAGCAGCAGGGGGACCGCGCCCCGTGCGGCGATGGATCCCGCGGTCCACTCCATCTCCGGGTTCAGTCCCACAGACGCTCGGTCTCGACGAACTCCCGGAATCCGTCCGGGTCGTCGTCGGCCCGCTCGATCCGCGCCACGCCGCGCTCGATGTCCTCCATGCCGTTCGCGATCGAGATGCGGAGGAAGTGCTGGCCCTCCGAGCCGATGCGGCAGAACGAGGCCCTGTCCATCGTGGCTACCCCGTACCGGTAGAGGAGGAACATCTGCAGCATGCCCGAGGGGGTCGTCCGCGCCCGGGACTCCGCGGGCATCTTTTCGTGCGCCTCGAACACGCCCAGCCGGTCGCAGATGCCGGAGACGTTGGGGAAGACGTAGAAGGCGCCCTTCGGCAGTTCGCAGCGCAGGCCCTCGATCGCGTTGAGCGCGGGGACGATGAAGTCCCGCCTCCGCTCGAACTCTCCCACCATGTGCGCCACGACGTCGGCCGTGGCGGGGTCCTCGTACGCGGCCCGTCCTCCCTCCTGCAGGAAGGGCGGCACGCACGACATGATGTTGATGTTCAGCTGCTTGAAGACCTCGGCCTCTTCGCTCGTCGGCAGGACCGCCCAGCCGAGCCGCCATCCGGTCATGGCGAAGCCCTTCGAGTGGCCGCTCGCGATCACCGTCCGCTCCGCCATCCCGGGTTGCGAAGCGATGCTGTGGTGCTCCGCTCCGTCGAAGAGGATGTGTTCATAGATCTCGTCGGAATAGATCCGCACATCCGGGTGGCAGCGTTCGCGGACCACCTCCGCGATTCCCGCAAGATCTTCGGCCGAAAGCACGCCGCCGGTCGGATTCGAGGGAGAGCAGAGGATGATGAGCCGGGTGCGCTCGGAGAGGAGGGCCCCGAGGTCGTCCGCCGTGAAGGCGAAGCCGCCTTCCTCGGAGAGGTGCAGCGGGACCGGGCGCGCGCCCACGAAGGTCGCCCATGACTCGTAGATCGGGAACCCGGGACTCGGATAGATGACCTCGTCGCCCCGGTCGACGTAGGTCTGGAAGGTGTACCCGATCGGAGGCTTGGCCCCGGGGGTGACCACGACCCGGTCCGGTTCTACTTCGATCCCGCGCGTCGCCGAGACGTGGCGCGCGATCGCCTCACGGAAGGACGGGAGCCCGGCCGCGTCGCAGTACCCCGAGTTCCCCGCCTCGAGTTCGGCCACGGCGACGCGGTTCAGGTGGGGTGCGCTGCGGAAGTCGGGAGCGCCGATGTTGAAGCGGATGACGTCCATCCCCCGGTCGAGACAGACCTGGATGTCGTCATTGACCTTGAAGGCGTTCTCGGTCCCCAGGTCGGCGAGGCGTCGCGCTAGAACAGGCATGCCCGATAATGTCCCAGCCGCCCCCCCGTTGCCAGTCGAACGGTTGAGAAGATCGTGAGCTTCGTGCTGCTTGCAAGCAATGGCTGCTAGCATTAGTCTTCTCGTGTTGGACCGCTGCCGTGGAGAGTGAAGCACTATGGGAAGCACGATTACCGTCCGGGATATCGACCCGGGGGACAAGGCCTGGCTTCGGCGCGAGGCACGCTACACCGGCATTTCGATGGAGGAGTTCGTCCGCCGCCTGATTCATGAGAAGCGGGAAAAGACGGAAGGCGGGACGAGGCCCTCGGAGGTGTTCGAGCGGCACTTCGGGCCGGAGTACGGGGTCGAGTTGCCGCCGCTGCCTCGTCACGGATACAAGCCGTTCGTGTTCGAGGACGAGCGGACGAGCGAAGCGTGACCCGGCCGCTCGGGTGGCTCATTGATACCAACGTCGTCTCCGAGATGATGCGGCCGGCCCCCGAGCCGCGAGTGGCCGGGTTCCTCGACGGAATCTCCCCCCAGGGAATCGGTCTGGCGTCCATCACGGTGTGGGAAGTCCTCAACGGAATCGGCCGTATGGAGGCTGGCCGCCGACGGGAGGATCTGGCCGAGCGGTTCCAGGGCGTACTGGACGAACTCTTCCGCGGACGGATCCTCGACTGGACTCTGGCCGACGCTCGAGCCTGCGCCCGCATCATGGAAGCGAAGCGGCGGCGGGGAGAACCGCTCGACGATCATCTGCCGGACGCCATGCTGGCCGGCACGGCGGTACGTCACGGCCTCGCCCTGGTCACGCGGAATGAGCGAGATTTTCGTAGCACCGGTATCGAAGTCGTCAACCCGTGGGCTGACCGGCAGCGTTGAGCAGATGCAGGGGAAGAGCCGCGAAGCGGAGCTACAAACCCGCCTTGGGCGAGCGGGTTGCCGCATAGCTGTCAACCATATACCATATGCTGCATGGACAAGATCAAGACGACGGTCTACCTGCGCGCGACCGACTACGGCAAGCTGAAATCGATCGCGGACGCCGAGAACCGCTCCGCGGCCGAACTGATCCGGGAGGCGGTGGCGGAGTATGCCACCCGCAAGGTACGCGCCCGGTTGCCGCGCAGCATCGGCATGGGCGACAGCGGCATGCCGGATCTGGCCGAGCGGTACGAGGAATACATGGACGGGTTCGGGGAGGACGACCTTGCCGGGGACGCCCCTGAAACGGAGAGGGATCTCACGGAAGGGACGGCGACTGACCCGTGATCGTCGCCGACACCAGCGCGATCGTGGCACTCCTCGACCGCAGGGCCCGGGATCACGACGCAATCCGCAACGCCTACGAGAACCGGCCCGGGGAATGGATTCTGCCGTGGGCCATCCTCCCGGAACTGGATTACATCGTAGGGGCGAGATTGGGGGCTGCCGTGGCCGCCGCGCTGTGGGACGACCTGTCGGAAGGCAGGTTCATGATCGAGTGGGGACGACTCGCTGATCTGCGGCGGGCCGCGGACCTGCACGCAACCTACCGCTCCCTGCGGTTGGGTTTGGTGGACGGCGTGGTTATGGCCGTAGCCGAGCGGCTCCGCGCCCGGGCTATCGTGACCATCGACCTCCGCGATTTCGGAGCCGTATCCCTGGACGGGCAGCCACAGCTCTGGCCGAGGGATCTCTAGGAACACCCGGGAGGGGCCATGTTTCAGGTCATTCCGAAGGGTTGGGTCGCCCGCGCGGGACTCTGCGCGGCGCTGCTCCTTCCCCTGATTCCCGTTCCCTCGGAGGCACAGGAGGCGCGACGGCGGTGGGAGCGCATGGGCCAGATGCGGCGCGAGAAGTTCGACGTCGTGCTGCCCGAGGTGATGCGGGAGAACGGGATCGACATGTGGATCACGGTCCGCAAGGAAGGCCTCGACGACCCGCTCACGCCGGACCTCGGCGTCGGCTATGTGAACCCGATCGGCTACTACATCTTCACCGACCGGGGCGGGGACCGGATCGAGCGCGCCGCGCTCGGGATCAGCGGTTACCTCCTGGCCGGGAGCGGGGCCTACGACATCGTTACGGGCAACTTCGACCTGCGGGCGTTCGTCGCCGAACGCGACCCGGAGCGGATCGGCCTCAACATGGGGGAGAACATCGGGGCGGCGGATGGGCTCTCCTACACGGGCTACCACCACCTGGCCGAGACCCTGGGCGAACCCTGGCAGTCGCGGTTCGTTTCCGCCGAGAAGCTCGTTTCCGATTTCAGGGCGCGGCGGGTCGCCTCCGAGATCGCGGGCTTCGCGGAGGCGGGCGAGATCTCCAGGGAACTCGCCGAGCGTGCACTCTCGAACGAGGTCATGACGCCCGGCGTCACCTCCCTGAAGGACGTCGCCTGGTGGCTCATGGACCGGCTTCTCGAGCGTGGACTCGGCTCGTCCTTCGGCTTCCCTTCGATCTACATCACGGGGCCCGAGGGGGTCGAGGCGGTGTCGAGCGATCGCATCATCCAGGGCGGCGACGTGATGATGATCGACTGGGGCGTCTGTCACCTCAACTTCTGCACGGACATGAAGCGCGTCGCCTACGTTCTGCGGCCGGGCGAAACCGAAGCCATGCCGGGGGTGCAGAACGCTTTCGACCAGGCGCTGGCCGCGCGAGCGGTATCGCGACGCGCGATCCGGCCCGGGATTACGGCCCGCGAGAACATGGATCGGATCGGGGCCGCGCTGCGGGGGGCCGGGTTCAACCCCATTCCGTTCAATGAGCCGACCGACGGCCCGCAGACGGATGTCACATGGGAGGGGCATCATTCGGTCGGCAACCTCGGCCACGGGATCGGCCCCTCGATCGCAACCTGGAACCCGCGACGTCTCACGTTCGAGGTCGTGCCGTCGAACCTGCTCTCGATCGAACTGTTCGCGTACACGGCGATCCCCGAATGGGGCGGCGCGAAGCTGCGGGTGCCGCTCGAGGATGACGCGGTGGTTACGGAACGGGGTGCGGAGTGGCTCTATCCCGCGAACAGCCGCCTGCTCCTGATCAAGTCCGATCCTGTCGCGGCCCGGGCCGTGTCCTGAACAACCCGGCCATGGCCACTCTTCGTGAGCTTCTCGTACGGTCCAGCCGCACCTTCGCGGTGGGCATCGAGCTCCTTCCCGACCCGCTTCGCGGCGAGATCACCGTCGCCTACCTGCTCCTTCGCGTATCCGACTATCTCGAGGACAACCAGGAACTCGGCGAGGATGAGAAGGTCGCCCTGCTGGAAGAATGGAGGCGCGTCCTCGACGGTGGTGGGGACCGCGAAGCCCTGATCCAGCGCCTTGGGGAGGCCGGGGAGGACACACCCGACGCCCTGGTCGCCCGCCACGCGCTGACCGTGCTCGACGGACTGGAGCGGCTGGCGCCCGCCGCGCGCGAGATCCTGGTACGCCACGTTCGTAGATCGAGCGCCGGGATGGCGCGCTGGACGCTTCGGGGGTCGGTTTTTCATACCGAGGCGGACCTGGACGACTACATGCACGAGGTGGCCGGACGCGTGGGGCACTTGCTAACCGAACTGTTCGTGCTCCGGCTCTCCGGGTTGGGTAACGAGCGGGAGCGCATGATGGCTCTGGGGCGCGAGTTCGGCCTGGCACTACAGACCGTGAACGTGATTCGGGGGCTGCACGAAGACCGCGGCCGCGGGTGGGTGTACGTGCCCGCCTCCTTCCTCCCCGACGCGGACATGGGCGCCGGCGAACTGTTCGAACCCGCCAACCACGACGCGGCGATGAAGGTTCTCGGCCGGCTCGTCAGCAAGGCCGACGGCCACCTGGCCGCGGCGCGCGCCTACATGCGCATGATCCCGAGGCGGCATCACCGCGTGCGCCTCTTTTGCCTGCTGCCGCTCCTCTTCGCCGTCCGCACTCTGGCGATCAGCCGAGCCAACCCTGAGGTGCTGGACCGCGAGACGAAGATGACCCGCCGCGAGGTCACGGCCATCACCCGCCGCGCCAGGGTGTTGGGCTTCTCGAATCGCTGGATCCACCTGTACTGCCGGCGCCTCGCCGAACGAGGCGCGTAGGGGGCCAGGCGCGTAGGGGGCTAGGCGCACCCCAGTCGGCGGCTTTCTCTCCAATCGGCCAGGTTGTACTGCGACATGACCAGCGCCGGCACGACCAGCATCAGGAGGAGGGTGGCGAAGAGGACGCCGATCAGCCCGTACAGCGACCAGAGGCCCCAACTGAGGCCAAGCAGCATGTGTCCCGCCAGCGCGCCGATCGCACCCAGCGGAACGGCGGTCATGATGATGAGGAGCTGGGAATACGAACCGAACGGGATCGCCATCAGGCCGTACATGATCAGGAGGGCCAGAACGAGCGACCTGCCCAGCACGGCGATCGCCTCTTCCTGGTCTTTTCTCTGGCCGCCGTAGGTGTAGACGAGTCCCGGGTTCCGGGCGGTCAGCTGGGCCAGGACATCGCTCTCCAGACTGGCGTTCACCTGCTGGCTCGTGGCGCTCCGGGGGTCCACATCGGCGGTGACCGTAACGGCGCGTCGACCGTCGACCCGGTGGATGGCGGCGGACGAGCGGGCGAACCCCGCGGACGCGACCTGCCCCAGCGGCACCTCGTCACCGGGCGTCCGCACCAGGTACCTCTCTACATCCGTCGCGGAGTTACGCTCTTCCTCGGGGAGCCGTACATACACCCGCATATCCTCGCGGCCGCGCGGCACCCTCAGCGCCTCCGCCCCGAAGAAGACCGACCGTACCCGGGCCGCGAAATGATCGAGGGTCAGGTTCAGGGAACGGGCCCTCGGCTTCAGCTCCAGTTGCAGCTCCCTGAACCCGTCGTCGAGGTTGCTCCGAACGTCGAATGCTCCGTCGATGGCGGCCTCCAGCCCGCGAGCGTCCCGCTCCCGTTCGGCAAAGACGCTCTCTCCAACCACAATCGCGTCGTCCACGACGATGCCCAGGGCGAGGACGAGCGCCATCATGGAGAACATATTGATCGATATGTTCAGGAATCCCATCACCAGGAAGGTGCCGAGGAACGAGACGGCCAGCCCCACGGCCACCCACATGGCCAGCCGGATCTCCAGGAACAGCGCCAGCGCTCCGAAGACCAGGAGCAGTCCGAGCAGGGCGTTCTTGATCATGAGGCCGAGACGCCCGCTGACCTGCTCCGCGTCATCCTTCCAGAGTTCGACGGAGACGCCTTCGGGGAGGCTCGGCACCACGTCGGCCGCGAGGTAGTTCTTGATGGCCGCGACGATGTCCAGCACCTGTTCGCCCGAGGTCCGGTACACATCGACGCGCACCGCCCGCTGCCCGTTGTAGCGCACGTCCAGGTCGGTGTCCGCAAAACCGTCACGTACGGTTGCAATGTCGCCCAGCCGAACCGACGTGCCGTCAGACCGAGTGAGGACGATGATGTCCTCGAAGTCCGCCTGGTTGTAGTTCTGTCCCAGCGTACGAACGAGGATCTCCTCGCCACCCGTGGATACCTTGCCGGCGGACAGTTCCAGCGAACTCTGCCGCACGGCGAACGCGACGTCGTCGAGAGTGAGGCCAAGGGCTCGGAGTCGTCGCAGCGGCACCTCGATGGAGATCTCGTACGGGCGGGCGCCGCTGGTCCTCGGCCAGGGACACCTCCGGAAGAGACGAGAGCCCCTCTTCGATGCCGTACGCCAGTTCCTTCAGCGTACGTTCCGGGACATCGCCGTACACGAGGAGGCGGAGGACGCTCTGCCGACTCGTGATCTCCCGCACCTCGGGGCGTTCCGCGGCGGCCACCGGCGCCGTCGCGAAGGCGATCGCCATCGCGGGCAGGAAAACGGCCTGCATCACCCGGCTGCCGATGCCGAAACCGGCCTGCGCCTCCGCGCCGAACCCCCGGATGCACCAGTAGATGACGGCCATGTAGACGAACATGAGGGCGAACTCCCCGCCGGGCGGAAGTCCCACGCGCAGGATGCGCCCCCACGCCTCGGGGCGGGGCCGGACGCAGGCGAAGTCGAAGCGAACGAAGCCTTCGAGGCGCAGGAAGTAAGCGAGCATCATGAGCACGCCGACCGCGATGGAAATCGTGGTGGAGAGCCCGGCGCCCAGCACGCCCAGCGGGCGCCCGGTCACCCAGCCGGCGATCATGAACGGGGCCAGGATCGCGTTCAAGCCGACGCTGAATACCTGCACGAAGATGGTCGGCTTCACGATTCCGGTGCCTCGGAGCGCGGACCCCATCGACACGAGCGCGAACTGCAGCGCGAGCCCCGGAAGGCACCAGCGGAGATAGAGGCTGCCTTCCGCGACGGTCTCGGCGTCAGCCGCCAGCGCCTCCATGCACCAGTCCGTCAGGGTGTAGCCGCCGACCAGCGTGATTGCGGCCAGGAGCGCGGCCAGACCCAGGCTCTGATTGAAGATGAGGATCGCGTCGGCGCGATCCTTGCGGCCGCTGGCGTTCGCGATGAGCGCCATGGTGCCCACGCCGAGCACCTGCGTCAGGGCCATGACGAGGAACCAGGCGTTGCCGCCCGAGGTCAGACCCGCCACGGCCGCTTCGCCGATCCGGCCGACGAAGTACACGTCGACCAGATAGTAGAGCGTCTGGAAGGCCATCCCGATCGCGATCGGGATGGCCATGCGCACGATGTGTCGGGGGATCGACCCCCGGGTCAGGTCTTCCAATCCACTCCCGTCAGACCGGGCTACCGGAAGCTGAGGCCGGTCTGGTTGCGCCCGCCGACCATGATGAAGGCGACGTTGCCCATATCGCGGATGTCCTCGTCCGGCCGGCCGTCGATCGCGATGATATCGGCGAACAGGCCCGCCGCGATCGTCCCCACCTCATCATCGAGCCCCACGATCTCCGCGTTCAGGCCGGTGGCGGCGGTGATCGCCTCGAGCGGCGTGAACCCGGCCGCGACGAGGTTCTCCATCTCGAGCGGCATGAACCCGTGCATGCTGTCGGTCCCAATGCCGACGCCGACCCCCTTTTCCTTCGACCGGCGGAGCTGCCCCAGGCGGTCGAGACGTCGCTGCGCGCGACTCTCATTCTCGGCCAACGCCCGCTCGTGCACCTTGCGCCCGCGCTCCAGCCAGTCGCGGATGTTCCCGGCCTCGTTGTCGAGGAAGCCCCACTCGTTGAAGACGCTCTGGTAACCGATGGTGTAGGTGTTCACGAACCCCACGTCGTGGCTCAGCATGAGGTCCATCAGGTCCTCGTTGAGGTTGCCCCCGTGCTGAATCGAGTTCACGCCCGCTTCGACGGCCAGCCGGATCGATTCGCCGTTGGCGTGCGCCGTGGCCTCGATCCCCAGCCGGTGCAGTTCGTTCACCGCCGCGTCGATCTCTTCCCTGGTGTAGTTGCTCTCGCCGGGCGCGTAGGGGGTGCCGTTGTTGGGGCCCACCCGCGCACGGTCCGTGATCGTGAGTTTCATGTGATGCGCGCCCATCTCGTAGTTCTGGCGGACGAAGGTGCGCATCTCCCACGGTCCGTTGGTCGTGCGGTACTCGGCCGGGCCGTGGCCTGCCGTGGTCGAGATGAAGTTGCCGCTGGGATAGATCCGCGGCCCGGGGAGGACGCCTTCGGCCACCGCCTGCGAGGCCTGGATGTCGTTGTAGTGAACTTCCCCCACTACGTATACGCTGGTAACGCCGGACATGAGTTGGACGCGGATGTTCCGCACGATGCGCGCCATCTGCATCGCGTCATGCTGCTCCATCCCCTCGAGCTGCCCCTGGAGCGTGCGGATGTCGGGCCGGATCGAGAGGTGGGCGTGCGCGTCGACGATGCCGGGCATCACGGTGTACCCGCTGAGGTCGACGACCCGTGCGCCGGCCGGGATCGAGACCGCCGACGCGTCACCCACGGCTTCGATCCGTTCGCCCCGGACGATGATGACCTGGTCGTCACGCGCCGTCGCCCCGGATCCGTCGATGAGACGGCCAGCCCGGATTGCCGTCACTTCCTGAACCGTAGCGGCCGCGGCGGCGGCGGCGGCCGGGACGGCGGAAGCCGCGGCGAGCGCGGCGGTCAGCAGGGTAGTCAGCCTGGTTCGCATCGGACGCTCCTCGATCGCGTGTGGACGGGACCCGGCAAACTGTCGTCGCGGAGCCAACCCGGCCAGCCGACACGCGCCGGATCCGCCCAGCGTTGGCATGGGTGGGCGGTCGGGTGCTATGCTAAATTGCTGTGTCACTCAGAGGCTCAGGTGAGCTTGGAGGAGAGCTTTCAGGAGGCACGAATCCAGTGAACGTTCCCACGGCGTACGCGGAGGGCTTCAGGACGGCTCGGCCGACCGATCCGGAGGCCGTTGACAGCTACATCAAGCACACGCGCATCGGCGATCCTGAACTGGACCCGATCATGTAGGAACTCTCCTCGATGCCTGCGGGCGAACTGCACCGCTTCATCGGCACCGGCATCGAGGGGCGCGATGACGTTCTCAAGACCGCGCCGGAGCCCCTGTGCAATTTCTTCAAGAACCTCGAGGATCCGCCCTGGCTCGACTACGAGGCCCTCCGTCCGGGCATCCGTGCCTTCCATGGGAATGTGGACCTCATGCTCGCCGCGTTCGTCACCGGGGTGCTCGTGGAGGGCTTTTCCACGCTGATCGCCAAGTCATTCAACATCACCGGGCGGGTGGCGTCCACCCGACGGCGACGGCAGCAGAACAACCGCCACATGATGGGCATCTTCTTCCCCGGCGGCCTGCAGCGAGAAGGCGACGGGTGGAGGCTGTCCGCGCGCATTCGTTTCGTGCATACCCGGATAAGGAGTTTGCTCAACAAGTCAGAGGAATGGGACCACGACGCCTGGGGTACGCCGGTGAGCGCGGCGCACCTTGGCTTCGCGATTTCCGTCTTTTCTCAGCGCCTGATTGAATACTCGCTGCTGCTGGGCGCGCAGTTCGACGAAGAAGAACAACGGAGCGTTCTCCAGGTCTGGCGCTACGCCGGGTACGTCATGGGCATCCCGGAAACCATCCTCTATACCTCCGCCGAGGATGCAAAGAAGATCTACAATACCAGCTATATGTGCGAACCGGATGCGGACATCGATTCGATAACCGTGGCGAACATGCTGATCAAGGCGATTCCGATCGTTGCGGATATTCAGGATCCAGCTCAGCAAGAGAAGCTGGTGAGCTTGGCATACCGCCTTTCGCGCGCGCTCATAGGAGAGAGGCTCGCTACCGCATTCGACTTCCCGAAGCGGTCCTTCCGGGAAAGAGGTACGCTGTTCCAGTACCGGACGAAGCAGCGCGTCCTGCGGACCCTGGCGGGTATCCAGCGGGTTCGGGCACACAACTTCACGCAGCTTCTCCAGATCTCGGTATACGACGACGAAGGATTGAGCTACAGGATGCCCGACCACGTCCTCACGTCGAAGTCGATCAGCTGGTGAGCCTGGTCGGCAGCCCATCGTAACACCGGCCGGTGCGTTCGCACACCGGTGTGTCAAGGTCGACTTCGATCACCATCCACGCCGGGTTGCAACACGCTTCCGGGCATCTCCGCGTTGGACGAACCTGCCGGACTACCATCGGTAGGATGGGGCTGCCGCCAGCGCCGCCCGAACTTCGGAAGTCTTCTGGCAGCCTTGCTGGTCCACCCCTTTTGGGGCTGTCCGTGCCATCGGCCGGAGACTAACTTCGGTGCCTCGTGTGGCGAGACGAAACCGTCCCCCGCCAGCGGGTTATCTCAACCTAGCCGCGGTGCATGCTAAAGAACTCGTACCAAACCCGAGGCCTGAGTTTCGCCTTTCTGATTGGACCGCCCAGGAACCTCACGCGGCAGATCGGGATGAGCATTCACTCGGCCGTGTGCGAGGCCCTTGGTGTGGACGACATCGCATTCCAATACCAACCCGGTGAGCGGCAGCGGAGCGGTGAGAGATTGTTCTCGATAAGCTTGACGCGTGAGGATGAACGCAAGAGTCTAACGATCACGATCGACCGAAAAGCCCAGGACGATCCGGTGCGCCTGTTCCTCGGATGTAGCTGGCCGACGTCAAACGATGTCGTCTTCGAGGATTTCGATTGGGCATGTGGGGCTGCGTTCACTGCCTTGGGCGAGTCTCGGCAGCGAGTCTTGGCAGAGGCTCGGATTCGTGGGCAGGCACATGCGCCGGACGGTTCGGCAGTGTCGTTTCTGAGCAGAGATGTGCTTCGTCTTTCTAGGAGCGATCCGCGTTTCCACCACGACCGGCTGTCCTTCGTATCTCTGAAATACGAAACCGCCGCCGCGCAGTTTGCTCAGGGCGATGAACTCTCGAATCCGAAGCGGGACGTATCGGTAGAAGTTCTTCGCGAAGATCCGCGCTCGCTGTACGTCGAAGTGATGTCACAGTGGCCTCAGGTCACGCTCTCTTCCGAGGGGGCAGTAAGCATCGATCCCAGCCGGATTCGTAGCTTTCGGTCTCCCCCTAGCGAGTACCTGAGCAACACCATCGATTACACAGAATCGGTTGTCCTTCCTCACCTCGACAAGATCTAAGCAAGGGTGGGATTGTGAGCTATGCGACGAAGTACATGCGTGCGGCCCCAGTCGACAGCTTGCCGCCCGCGAGCAACAGTTCATCCGCAAGCGAAGCAACTGGACACTGGCTACCGAGCCATGGGAAGTGGTTGTGCACTTCGAACCGATCGGGAATCACGGATCCCGATCAGGACAATCGTGTGGAGGCCTACGATGAGGAGGAGTCGTGGGCTGATTTGGCGGCGGCGGCTCGTGCCGAATGGTGTGCAGAAAACCCGTTTTGAACAAGATTCTGCCTGGCGAAATACATGATGTCCTGGACGCATCGTGCAAGCGGCGTCCGTTCATAATCGTATCTCAAGAACAGTTCAATAGAGGCCGTTACTGCCTGGCCGTGTCCCTAACGTCCAGGAAGCTCTCGGAGAGGCAGGTGTTGAGAAACTGCGTTTTTTTCCAGCAGGGCTCGTTTGGACTTCGCAAGTCGTGCGTGGCGCAGGCGGAAGGTCTTTCGGTAATTCGCCGCTCCGACATGGCCCAACCGGCTTCGTATGTGGGTATGCTCAGCCAGCCCCGGATGGCTGACGTCATAGGTGCCATCGGGTACGTGATGGGTTCGGATTGCAAGCTGATGACCGAACCGCTATCGGGGCACGGAGCTGGGTAGCTCCGTGCGGCGGGCGTCTCTGCTTGTCCTCTTCTTCCTGTCGGGAATCAGCGGGCTGATCTACCAGATCGCGTGGGTGCGGCAGTCCATCTTCACTTTCGGGGTCAGTGTCTACGCGTACAGCGCGGTCATCGGCGCGTACATGATCGGCCTCGCACTGGGCAGCTACGTCATGGGCCGGCGGATCGACGCCCACGCGCGGCCGCTGCGCACCTATGCGCTGCTCGAAGTGGGGATCGCCGTCCTGGCCGCGCTGTCGCCGTTCCTGCTCGGCGCGCTGCACGGGGTGTATCCCGGGCTCAGCAACGCGCTCCCGGCCGGCGGGTTCTGGCTCACGCTGACCCGGCTCGTCTTCTCGCTGGCCGTGCTCACGCCGGCGACGTTCCTGATCGGGGCCACGCTCCCGGTCATGAGTCGCGTCTACGCGACGCACGGAGGCCGGATCGGGAGCGACGTGGGGTGGCTCTACCTCGTCAACACGGCGGGCGCCGCGGCAGGGTGCGTCCTCACGGGGCTCGTGTTCCTCCGCTACCTCGGGGCTCTGGAGACGATCTTCCTCGGGGTGGCGATCAACCTCCTCGTCGCCGTGGGCGCCCTCGCCCTCCCCCGGCTCACGCGAGCGGGGACGGCGGCCGCCGAGCCGGCACCGGGCGGGGCTAGCGCCGGAGACGGAGACGCGGACGCGATGCCCGCGGGCCGGGGGCTGCCGATTTCGGCGCGGGCGCTCAGGTACATCGCGGTGGCCTACGGCGTGTCCGGCTTCATCGCCCTCGGCTACGAAGTCGTGTGGGCCCGAATCCTCTACATCCACACGTCGCACGCGGCCTATTCGTTCGCCCTCATGCTGACGGTCTTTCTGGCCGGGCTGGCGCTCGGAAGCGCGGGGGGCAGCTGGATCCTGCGGCGGCGACGGGCGGCGCTGCGAGACTTCGGAGCCCTCCAGCTGGCGGTCGGGCTGCTGGCCATCCTTATCCTGTATGTGTTCGCGCGCCTCCCGTCCTTCCACTTGGAGGAGAGGCTCGGCGGCTACACCGTCCCGTACGAGTTTCTCATCGCCTTCGTCACCGTCTTTCCGCCCACCCTCCTGCTGGGGGCGCTGTTCCCCGTCGTGGGAAGTCTCTACACGCGCGAACGCGCTGAATCCGTGGGCCTGCGCATCGGACGCGTGAACGCACTGAATACGGTGGGCGCGATCGTGGGCTCGATCGGGACGGGGTTCGTGCTCGTGCCCGTCCTCGGCCTCCGCAACACGACGGTGGCGCTGGCGGCGCTGAACCTCGCGATCGGAGCGGGCGCCATCCTGCTCGATCGCGGCGCGGGGCGCACTCTCCGCTGGGCGCCGGCGGGCGCGGCCGCCGCCCTCATCCTGGGGGTGGCCGTCCTGCCGACCGGCTTCTACCTCGGTTCGTACTACGAGGAGACCGACCGCCTCATCTTCTACAAGGAGGGCGTCGAGACGACGGTCGCCGTACTCGAGGTCCCCGAGGACAACTTCAAGATGTCCTTCGTCAACGGCCGCGACGAAGTGCCGACCGACCCACAGAGCATGGCCGCCTTTCGGTTGCTGGGCCACCTCCCGCCGCTCATCCGGCCCGGCGCGCGCAACGCGCTCGTACTGAGCTTCGGGAACGGGATCGCGACCGGCACCCTCGACACGCACGCGATCCCGGTCATCGACGCCGTCGACCTCTCGCCAGAGATGATCGAGGCCGCGGCGGTCTACTCGGAGGAGAACTACAACGTCCTCGAGAGCGACAGGCTCCGCGTGCACGTGGAGGACGGGCGGAACTTCCTCCTCCGGACGGAGGACCGCTACGACATCATCTCGGTGGACGCGACGCATCCCGCGAACGCGAGTTCATGGGCGCTGTTCACGAGCGAGTTCTACCAGTTGATCGAGAGTCGGCTCGCCGAGGACGGGGTGTTCATGCAGTGGATCCCCATCCACGGCGTCCGGGAGAGCGACTACCGCGACATCCTGCGCACCGTCTGGGACATCTTCCCCGAGATGGTGCTGTGGTCGACGGGGTCGACCCACACGTACGTGGTCGCGACGCGAGAACCGATGGGGGCGGTGGTGATGCAGTCGATCCTCGCGCGCGCGGCCGCCAACCCGACCGTGGTGCGAGACCTCGGATCGCCGGAGACGATCGCGGGATATGTCTCGATGGTCGGTCCGGACCTCACGCGCTACATCGGCCGAGGACCCGTCATCACCGACAACGACGCCTTCTTCATGCCCGGCCGTGACTAGCGTCCGGAGCCTCGGGAGTCCCAGACCTCGACCGGCACCGGGCCGATCCTGAGCGCGTCCGGGTTCACCCACGGTCGCGCACCGTACGGCCGCTGGCGGGGCCACACCTCGTCCAGCGTGTCGCCCACGTAGAGCCGGCCGTCCTTCATCACATAGGCGATGTCCTCCGTGTTGCGGATGTCGTCGAGCGGGTTCGAGTTCAGCACCATGAGGTCCGCGAGCTTCCCCACCGAGATCGTCCCCAAGTCGTCCTCCGCTCCGAGGAAGTAGGCCCCCTCTACGCTCGCGAGTTCGAGCGCACCCATGGGCCCGAGGGCGGTGGCCGCCATCCACACCTCCCAGTGCGAGCAGATGCCGTGCTGCTGGCCGTGCCCCCCGATCGCGCCGCGACCCCCCTCGGCCATGATGTCGGCCAGGCCCTGCGCCACGATGGGGAAGATGTAGTCGGTCTTCGGGCGCAGCGCCCGCCGCCGCGTGTGGCCCACGAGCTGCTGCCACGGCATCCAGGCACGCAGCTTCTCCTTGAGCCACACGTCGCTCTCGCCGAACCAGTATTCGTCGCTCCAGGGCCCGGCCCGCGTGTTGAAGGTCGGGGAGTACACCGCCTCCGCCCGGCCGAAGAACTTCGCCACGTCCCCGTAGATCGGGGCGTAGGTGAGCGAGTGCTCCCACGCGGTCTGACCGTCCATGATCTTGGTCAGGTTGTGGAGCAGATCGTTGCCCTGTGACGTGACCATGAGGCCGCGCCGGCGGGCGATGTCGGACACCCACTGCCGCTGGTCGCGTCGCGGCTGCAGGTACTGCTTGATGGAGACGGCGCCCCACGACTGGAGGCGTTCGATCTCCTCCTCGGTGACCGAATACGAGGTCAGGTCGTTCTGGCGCGCGGCGTCGCCCATGTAGAGCGGGTCGCCGGTGCTGTACGTGCGCGACCCGATCAGCATGCCGGCTTCGATGAGTTCGGCGGCCGGGAAGACGTCCTGCGACCACATCGAGTTGTCCATGTTGGTCGTGACGCCGTAGGCCAGCGGCACCGCCGCCTCGAACGCCTTCATGGGGATGATCCCGCGGTATTCGCGGAAGAAGTGCGAGTGCATGTCGATGAAGCCGGGGATGATCGTCTTGCCCGCCAGCGACTCGACGCGGTCCGCCCCGGCCGTATCGCACGCCCCGACGCAGGCGATGCGGCCATCGCGCACGAGTACGGTGCCGGACTCGATCACCTGTCGGTCCTCGAGCGTGAGGATCCGGGCATCGGTGAGCGCGATCGTCCCCGCCGCGAAGTCGCGCGGCAGCCGCAGGTCGATCTCCGTCGTGTCCGCCCACCCCGTCGTCACGTCGTAGGCGATGTACTTCGGGCCGCTCCCGAACTGGACGGTGCGCGCGTCCCGCCACGCCGGGAAGAGACCGCCCGTCCGGCTCAGGCGGCGGACCGGCAGCGTCCCCTTCTTCTTGTCGATCTCGACCGTCTCGGCCCCCGTCCCCGACGCGGGGAACGGCGTCAGGTAGACGTTGTCCCCTTCGTTGAAGGCGATCCAGTCTCCGCCGGGGGAGATGACGATCTCATCCGCGAACGGGAAGCTCGCGTGTTCCCGCCGGTCGCTCCCGTCGCGGCGCACCGAGACCAGCGTGGAGCCCTCGCCGCCTTCCATCCCCAATTGGGGATAGAAGATCCTGCCGTCCGGCCCGAACGATGGGCGCACGAACTGGGTGCGCGTGGAGAGGGTGGGTCCGGAAACGCGGGTCACCTCGGCCGCGGCCCCCCCGTCCGCCGGGAAGAGGACGATGTCGAACCAGGGGCCATGCGCGTAGGTGCGCGTGCGGGCCGTCACCCCGGAGCCGCGGACGGCCATGATCTGCTCGCCATCGGGGCTCCACACGATCTGGCTGTATTCGCCGTATTCCTCCGACAACTGGACCGGCGCGCCGCCGCCGCCCGCCCCACCGCCGGCGTCCGTTACCCGGGCCTTCCACAGATGGCCGGCCCCCGCCTCGTCGACGCTGGTGAACGCGATCCACTCGCCGTCGGGCGACCACGCCGGAGAGTACTCGAAGTC
The DNA here is from genome assembly GCF_965237495.1 of Candidatus Palauibacter sp. GTDB lineage: Bacteria > Gemmatimonadota > Gemmatimonadetes > Palauibacterales > Palauibacteraceae > Palauibacter. Next base: position 3,172,917 of record NZ_OZ250143.1, read on the forward strand.
GGAGAACGAATCGGGCGTCAGCCTGCGCGGCGTTCCCGCGGGAACGTCCATGACCCACACCTTGCCGACCGCCTGAAACGCGAGGCGGCGGCCGTCGGGCGATCCGACCTGCCAGCGGGTGAACTTGACGCGGAAATCGCCCTCGTCGATGTCGATGGGGGCGTACGCCTGCTCCGAGATCACGCGGTGGACGCGCGCCTCGAAGGGGATCGTCTCCACTTCTCCGCTCTCGACGCGCAGGCGGCGGATCTTTCCGCCCTGGGCGAGGACGATGGACCGGCCGTCGCGAGACCACGCGTAGCCGGGCAACACGCGGAGCGTATTCGTGTCCTCGACCATGTCGCGCTCGATCGGGTCCATGATCACGCGTTCCGCGCCGGTGCGGAGATCGCGCAGCCAGAGCGCCGTGCGCGGGCCGTATTCGTGTCCCTTCCAGAGGATGGTCCCGTCCGGGATCCGTCGCGCGAAGGCGAGCCAGCGTCCGTCGGGCGACACCTCGGGCGCCCACGCGCCTCCGCTCGAGAGGCGGTACTGGCGCGACGGCTCCCCGTGCGTGATCGAGATGATGTCGCCGCTCCGCAGGTCCATGCGGCGCAGGTTGTACGCCCCCTGGAGCGCGTCGCGCTCGGTGCCCGGCGGCCCCGCCGCGTCGTCAAATCCGTCGAACCCCGGCTCGGCGAAAGCCACCCCCTGCCCCGGCGTACTGACGTGGAAATAGAGATAGCGGCCGTCCGCGGAGACCGAGGGCCACGACGGGTTCTCGACCTCATCCCCCACCAGTTCCACCCCTTCCCCACCGTCCCGGTGGTACATCCAGATCCCGCGCGCCCGCGCGCCCCCCAGTTCGTAGCGGCGGACGACGATGTAGCGGCTGTCCGGCGTCCACGCGGGCTCGACCACGCGCACGCCCATGTCCTCGAACACGGGCCTCGGGCTGCCGCCGTCCGCGTCCATCACCCAGAGGCTGTTCTGGCCCCCGCGGTCGGACACGAACGCGATCGAGCGCCCATCGGGCGAGATGCGGGGATGGAAGTTGATCGCGACGCCGCTGTTCTGGGTGAGGGCGACGGCTTCGCCTCCCTCCGCCGACACGCGGTACACGTGACCGAGGAGATCGAACACGACCCAACCGCCATCGGGGGCGACGTCCACCGACATCCAGGTCCCCTCGCGGGTCGTGAAGTCGATCGCGCGCGTCGCTCCGTACGCGGCGGTGACATCCCACGAGGCGGACGCTCCGTCGGCGTCTCCCCCAGCGGTCTGGGCCAGCAGCCCACCCCCGCTTCCGGGGCAGAGACTCGCGGCCGCAGCGGCGATGAGGACGGGAAAGAGGGTGGAGAGCGTTGGCGGGACGGGGACGCGGCGTGGCTTCGACACGGGAACCTCCTTGCGGTTGGCCTGACAGCCTGGGGGGAAGCTGGTCCCGGAGCAGCGGCGGCAGCAAGACACCGCAGCGATTTGAGTGGTGGAGCTCGTTCGGGCAATGTATCCTTGTATCCTTATTTGCAGGAAAGAAGGCTGTCATGCTCGCCAAGCTGACCTGCAAGAACCAGTTGACCCTCCCGAAGGCCGTGATCTCGGGCTTCCCTGATATCGACTACTTCGATGTGGCGGAGGAGAACGGCCGCATCGTGTTGACCCCCGTGCAGGTGACGCGGGCGGACGCGGTGCGGGCGAAGCTGGCCGAGCTCGGCCTGTCGGATGGGGACGTGGCGGACGCCGTCGCCTGGGCGCGCCGGAAGGAATGACGCCGGTTCGAACGGTTCTGGACACCAACGTGCTGCTGTCGGCCCTGCTTTCCCACGGGAATGGTGAGGTGGCTGCGGGACGCTTGGCGCTCGGCCGCGATTCTGCCGTTGGCGAGCCGGGATACGGTTTCGGAACTCGTCCGCGTGCTGTGTTATCCGAAGTTCCGCCTGACAGACGGAGAGCGGGAGGATCTGTTGGCCGACTACCTGCCCTTCTGCGAGTCGATCAGCGTCGTAGACCCGCCCCAAGTTCCAGAGTGCCGGGACCCGATTCGCGAGCGCCGCCGACTCTCCCGGGTAGCACGACCCGGGGCGCAACCTCGGGTGCCAGCCCGGGTAGTGGGACCTTGGTAGGGTGGACGAGGACACCCATGGGCCGCGATGAGGTGTGCAATGGCTAGACGATACCGGTTCGGGACCACCCTTACGGCAATTCCGCTCCTGGCAGGGACCCTGAGTGTGGCGAAGGTGCTTGCTCAAGAGACTATCGAGCTTCCGGGCGAGGATCGCTGGCTCGAAACGAGGTTCGAGGAGGTGTACCGGGTCGGGTCCGCGGACGGCGAGGTGTGGCAGGAGTTCGGCACTTTGCGCCAGGTGGCTTTCGACGCGGCCGGGAATCTCTACGTGCTCGATTCCCTCGCCGGGCGGGTCGTCATCGTGGCGCCCGGCGGAGAGCTCCTTCGCGAGTTTGGCCGCCTGGGCGAAGGACCTGGGGAGTTCAGGCACGCGATTGAGATGGCGGTCATGGCCGATGGCCGGGTCGTAATCGCCGACGCCGGACATCGAGCCTATCAGATCTTCGACGCGTACGGAGAGTACGAGCGCTACGTCCGCATGGGCGGCGAAGGACTCCACCACATCCCCTGGATGTCTCCCGAGCGCAGTGGCGAGTCGGTTGTCGTTGGCGCGGCGATCGCTGGTGCGGTCTACGTCGGAGGCTCACTCGATGACACCGGACCGCCCGCACGCGTGATCGAGCGATGGACGTTCATGGACGAGGCGTTGGCGCGGGAAACCGTCGCGCGGGGGTGGGAACCGCCGCGTGGAGATGAGAACGAGCGTCGAGCTTTCGAACCGGAACTCGGGGTGGACGTGCTCCCCGGGGGGTGGGTCGCGTATTCGGATTCCTCCGCCTACGCCATCAAGATTGCCAGCAGCGAGACCGGCATCTCGCGGATCCTGACCCGACCCTTCTCGCCCGAGCCGGTCACGGAACGAATGGAAAGGACGGAGAGGGACCGCCGCCTGAGGGAACTCCTCGGACAGGGATCGCTCATTCGGACCCCCGACGGCGTGCGCGGGGTCGGAGGAGGGGGGGAGAGGAACCGCTGGGTCGAACAGATCGAGACGATGGAGTTCTTTGACGAGGTCCCCATCGTCCGCGGGCTGCGCACGAGTTGGAACGGCCGGATCTGGGTTCAGCGCCGCGGAGACGAGCCCCACGAAGTCGGTCCCATCGACATCCTCACGCCGGACGGCCGCTATCTGGGGAGCTATCGCACCGGCGCGACACGGATCCCGGACGCGTTCGGCCCCGGGGGCCTGGCCGCCTTCATCGAACGTGACGAGCTCGATGTGCAGACCGTGGTGGTGAAGCGCCTCCCGCGGACCGTGGGCCAGGACTGAACCCCGGACAGTCCCAACTTCCCCGGCGCGAATCGACACGGTGGGCAGGTCCGGATAGACTGAATACATGCGCCGGATCGCCCACTCCCTGCTCCTGATTGCGCTCATCCTGCCGTACGCGCGCGCGCCGCTGTGCGAGGCGGGATCGCACGATCACCCCGATCATCACCACGCGGGGATGGTCGCTGCGTTCGCCGACGCCCCCGGCGACGCATCGGACGCCGCTGACTGCCACTCGCTGATGGGCTGCGCCGTCGTGCTGCAGGCTTCGCTCGCGGAGGCCGGACCGGGCTTTCGCACCTTCTCACAAACATGGGATCCCACGCTTCAGGGCAGCGCGGCCCCGATTCTGTCGCGCGCCTCTCCGGACACACCCCCTCCAAGAACTGCCTGAACGGACGTAGCCGCACAGGCACCCCGACCGCCGCCACGATGACGTGCCGCGGCCGAGTGTCACCGTTCAGACGAGGGGACAATACATGCCATCCGCTCAGTTCGCCCGGCATCCCGCAGGGATCCTCGGGCTCGCCGCGTTCGCCGCGGCCTCCGCAGCCGCCTGCGGGTCGGCGCAGCGCAATGGCGTCTACCGCTTGGCCGCACCCTACAACTTCGCGTTCTACGACACGCACGAAGAGGCGGCGAGGTCGTTCTACGCCGCCCATTTCACGCACTTCGCCGCGTACGAGATCCTGATGAGCCCGGGTGATGACACGCCGAGGCAAATGTCCGAGTTCGAGGCGCAGGTTCGGGCGTACATTGCGGATCCACCGAAGTTTGAGCCGCCCGCCGAGATCATCGCGCCCCACTGGACGCGGCTCGCGTTCGAGACCGCCCAGGCGATGGACTGGACGCACATGTTGCACTCGCAGCTGTACGACATCCTCACGGACGACCGGATCGCCGACAAACGGGCCGCGGGAGAACGAGCCATCGCCTACTACCTGTCGGAGCCGGAGGCCGCGTTTTCCACTCGCGGCTACGGACACCGCTTCATGGAGGGCGGCGGGGAGTGGGCCGGCAACTTCTACGCGGCGTATCCGGACATCAACGGGATCCTGTGGGCCTACCACTGGCACCACGCGGCCGTGTACGAGGCGCTGATGGAGCCGGACGCCGAGCGGCGCGGCATGGAACTCGATCGGGTCATTGATGTCTTCACCGATTCCGTGCTCGCCGAACTTCCGCACGTCATGCCGCTGACGGGAGAGGTCGCGCCGCGGTTCTCCCGCATGTTCCCGGCCGCCGCGCACATCTTCGACAACCTCCACATGATGCACGATGTCGTGAACGACATCATGGCTGAGCCCTCGTACTCCCGGCCCGAGAAGGCGGCGGAGATCGAGCGCCTGCGCGGGCAGATGACCTACGCGGGCCAGGACACGATCGAAGCGCCGGGGATGCCGATGGGTGGGGACCACCGCATGAGCCCCCACGCGATGCGCGTGCCGACGGAACTGCCGACGGGCGAGTGGCTGCCGCAGGGGCACCCCGAAGCCCGGATGGCGCCGATGGGCGAGTTCATGCGACCCCTCCCCGCACCGAGACGCGACCTGCCAGTGGGCGCCCGGAACGGAGGTGACCGGTGAGGGCCGCCGCGCGGGTCGTCGCGCTGGGCATCGCGCTGGGACCGGGAGCCGCCGCCCTCCCTGGGACAGTTGCCGCTCAGGAGGACTTTCGCGCCGCCGAACTCGACCGGCCGATCCATGTCGAGGATGCGCACCCGATCAAGTTCCGCGAGTGGGAGTTTCAGAGCGGTGTGCGCGGCTCCCTCGGCGAAGGCGACCGCGGCCTGCTCGGCCTGCTCGAGTTCAAGACCGGGCTGTTCCGCAACGGACAGGTGGGCGTCGAGATCGAAGGAGGCATCGAGCGCCCGGATGGGGACGGCACGGGCGGCGGGATTGAAGCCGCTTCCGTTCACCTGCTCTATGGCGTGGCCCGGGAAACCGTCTCGCTCCCCGCGCTGGGCCTGCGGCTCGACGCGAGTACGCCGGGCGCAGGCGGCATCGGTCACGACGCCTCGCAGTTCGGCGCAACGGGGATCGCCACGCGCTCTCTGGGCCGACTCCGCCTGCACGCAAACGGCGGCTACCGCATCGCCGGCGCGGCCGATGGCGGCGACTACTGGCGCTTCGGCATTGGCGCGGACTACCCCTTGGGATTGTTCAGCCGCGCGATCCTGGCCGACCTCTACGTGGAGGCTCCGGTTTCCGCGGGTCGAGCACGGGTCTGGGCCGAGATCGGTACCCGCCTCCAGGTCAGCAACTGGAGTGTCCTCGACCTCGGCCTCGCCACAAGGCTCGACGAATGGGACGAGGGGAACGCCAACATCGAGATCGTGGTCGGCATGTCGCGCGCGTTCGGGATCCCGGGGCTGACGAGAGTCCCCCGATACCCGAACCCCACGATCCCGTGAGGGCGGTGCTACGGTCCGGCAGCCCGGCCAACGCCCTCAGTACGACACACCGGTCGCTCGGCACAGCCATCGCTGGAACGGCGCGGCCGTGCGGCACAGGGCGCTAAACCTGTCGAGAAAGTCATCCGACATCAGGTCGTCTTCGCTCAGTTGCACCACCGCGATGAAATCCTTGCGCCGCAGGTCCTCAATCAGCGGATGGTCTACGCTGAAGCCCTGCGGGGCCCGGATGAGCGAGTCGCCCGAGAGCTCGAAGGTCCTGCGAAAACGCGCGCCGCGTGACGCCCGCTTCCAGGCTTGCGGATCCTCGTCGATGAACTCGCGGATCTGCCGGAGCGCCTGACCCCCGGGGCGCCAGGAGCCGCAACCCATGAAGCAATGCCCCGGCTGGATGTGCAGGTAAAAGCCGGGAGCATGGGCGTCCCTGCCCGCCTCGTGTCGGAACTGGATGCCGGTGACGGTCTTGTATGGGGTCTTGTCCCTGGAGAAGCGGGTGTCGCGGTAGATCCGGAAGAGCGAGCCGCCATTCGCCCTCGGGTCGGCGCGAAAGTGGGGGCTGATTCCCTCGAGGGGCATGGAGAAATCGGAGATGAAACGGAGCGCCGGCTCTTTGACGTCCGCCTCGTATCGTGATTTGTTGGCGAGAAACCACTCCCGGTTGTTGTTGGCGGCCAGATCGCTCAGGAAGCTGAAGGTGTGGGGCGTGAAGTAGGCCGCGGTCATCGCAAGGTGGCTTGTCGGCTGGGGAGACGGGTATGATGAGCGGGGGCGATACCTATGGTGTCGGTCCGAAGGAAGCAAGCAGGGTGATCTACCATGGACCAGACAACCTCTCACCATGACGCGCACCGAACTCAGCCGTACCGTCGACGCTCCGACCGGAGTCGTTTTTTCGACCGTCGCCGACATCTCCAACTTTTCCGAGGCAGTGCCGCACATCGAGCGTGTGGAGTTCCTGTCAGAGGCAAAGTGGGGCGTGGGTGCCCGCTTCCGGGAGACGCGGCTCATGGGGAGCAGAAGGGCAACCACGGAGCTGGAGGTGACCGAATACGTTCAGGACGAGCGTGTTCGCCTGGTATCCGACCAGGGTGGCACGGTCTGGGACACGACATTCACCGTCGAGCCGGGCCCGGATGGCCGAGGGACGCGGCTGGTCATGGTGATGGAGGCGAGGCCCTACAGGCTTGGCGCCAAACTCGTCACGCCGCTCATGAAGGGAGTCGTCGCCAAGGCGATTGCAGCGGATCTCGATGCCGTGAAGGCGTACGCCGAGGCGGCCGGAAAGGATGGTGCCCGATGCCCGCCGGTTGGAATCCTGCGACGCGACGTATCCGTTCAGGAGCGGCCGGAATCGCCCCTGCGCTCCTGGCGACGATGGCGATCTCGGCGGCGCCCCGGATCGCGGGAGCCCAGCAGGTGATCGAACTCCCGGGAGAAGACCGCTGGCTGGAGGCCGATTTCGAGGAGGTCTACCGCGTCGGCTCCGCGCTTGGAGAAGCGTGGGAGGAGTGCGGCACGATCGGCCGGGTGGGGTTCGACGATGCCGGGAACCTCTACCTGTTCGATCGCCTGGCGGCGCGGGTCGTTGTTGTCGGACCCGATGGAGATTTCGTGCGCGAGTTTGGTCGCAGAGGGGAGGGACCGGGCGAATTCCAGTCGGCCGTGGATATGGTGGTCATGTCCGATGGCAGGGTCGTGATCGCGGACATGGGACATCGCGCGTACCACCTCTTCGACCCCGGCGGGAATCTTGAGCGCATGGTGCGCATGGGCGGTTTTGTCCGAGAGATGTACCCGGAGGCCGGTGGCGAATCCGTCGTCAGGGGTGCAAAGATGCTAGGCGCTGTCTTTCAGTCCGTGCTGCGCGATTCCATAATGGTCTTCCCCGACACACGCACGATCGAGCGAATCTTCCTCACGGGTGACGAGGCAGCAGTGGAGACCGCGGCCGAGGTCTGGGGTCCCGCCTGGACCAAGCCGGCCGCACGCTCCATTGCTGGCGACCCGCAAAAGATCATGAGCAGGGGCCCCCGGAGAGGGTTTGAACCGGAGCTCTTTGCGGGTGTGCTCCCCGGCGGACGTATCGCATTTTCGGACTCGTCGGCGTACGCGATCAAGATCGCGGAGCGGGATGGCCGAATCAGTTCGATACTGACCCGGCCTCTCTCACCCGAGCCCGTCACGGAACGCGTGATGAGCGAGGAAAAGGACCGCAGGTTGAGGGATCTCGAAGGTCGTCCGGAAAGTTCGGTCTCCCGGTCCGGGGACAGAATGACGGTATCCGGGACCGGCGGTGGAGCCCGTGAGCGCGAGCGGATCGAGACGCTGGAGTTCGCTGAAGAGGTTCCCGTCGTGCGAGACCTGCGCACGAGTTGGCGCGGTCGGATCTGGGTCCTGCGCCGCGGCGACGAGCCCGTCAGCGACGGCCCCATCGACATCCTCGCCTCGGATGGCCGCTACCTCGGCAGCTACCGCGCCGGAGCAACAGAGCTTCCCGACGCGTTCGGACCCGGAGGGCTGGCGGCTTTCATCGAGCGGGACGAACTCGACGTCCAGACAGTAGTCGTGAAGCGTCTCCCGCGTGCCGTGAACTGACTCACGGTTTTTGACCCCGCTACACCGCTCGCGCCATGCATTGGGACGAAGCGGCGCTCAAGGAGCACGAGCGGATGGGCTTTCACAAGGGTTGGGGCAGGGCCATCGATCAGCTTGAGGTTCTCGCCGCGTCGCTCTAGTTGGCTGTGGTGTCGTGGGTGGGCAGGGCGTCCTACCCTACCTTCGCCCGGCAGACCTCGGCGCGAGCCAGAATCGCCTCTTCCAGACGGTTCAGGATCGGATGGTCCAGCCCGTCATTGCGGGCCGTTTGCACGATTCCCGGAAGTCGCCCCGAGATCGCGGCAGCGAGAGATGCGCAGGATTCCAGCACCTCCGACGCCGCCAGCCCCACGTCCCTCGCAAGGCGCGTCCAGTGTCTCGCCTGGGTGTACCCCAGCCGGGCTTCGCCCCCGATCTTCATCGCCAACTTGAGCTTCGGTTCGTAGTGGCCGGGGTAGGGCAGCAGGCTGGCCACGTCGTACAGGGGGGCGAGGGAAGCACGGCCGCCAGCGCCGATGAGAAGAGAGAAGTTCTTCGCGTGGGCGTCGGTCCCCCCGATGATCCAGTTCAACGCGAGTGCCCGTACGAAGGTCCGGACATCCCGGCTGGGTCGGCCGGAGTGCCTCCGTATGGCCTGAGCGATCTGCCGGCAGCCGGGGCCGCCTTCATTCTCGTACTTCAGGGTTGGCGGCAAACCCAGGACCTGACAGAGGTCTTCCTGGTGTACTCTGACGAGATGACCGTCTACCAGGATGCGGTCGTACCTCTCCACGACGACGGCCGTCTCTGCGCCGAAGCGGCACACCTTTGAACGGGCCGCCGGGATTTCCAGCGACCGGGCCAGGGCCAAGCAGAGGTGTTCGTTCTCGCAGTGTCCCGGGAAGCCGGGGATCGGAGGCTTCAGGATGTGTGTGGTGGGTGTCCTTCCCCGCGGAACACCCCAGCGCTCGTCTTCCAGGAGCAAGGCGGTCTTCGACTGGGCGCCAGCCAGGCTGAACCGGCCGACATCGCTCGGGAGCCGCCATGCACTCCCGTCCTCGTTCAGGGCGCGCAGGCGCGCCTCGACACCCTCTTCGGTCAGCCATTCGACTTCCCGGGAGCCCGATTCGACCAGGCGCTGCAGGCGTTCCAGCGTGGCCAGTTGAACGCCGCCCGGGCAGTCCTCACCCGTCTCTCGCAACAGGGAGAAGGCGCTGCGCGCGGACACGTGGAACGTTCTCGCCCATCGAGCCAGCACGTTCTCGTTGTCGGGCAGGAGACCCCACAGCCACGGTTCGATCCGGTCATGACCGTACCTCCTGGCTGCGAGAGGCATGGCGAGTGAGAGCGGATAGGCACGCGCCGCCGAGCGCCACGCCTCGTCATAGGCGAACGAGAGCTTCCCTCTCGCGCCGCGCAGCACGTACCCCATGACGCACCCGCTCGCCACCGCGACGAGGCGTTCGCTCACGGGGGGGGATCCCGGTGGGCGTCGACGATGGCGTCGGTGTCGGGCACGGCGATTCCGATGCCCGCATCGGAGGGGCCGCTCCCCCGCGCATCACGGACCGAGAGGGACATGTCCAGCGCGGCGAGGGTCTGAAGGACCTTGTCCAGTTCGACGCGTGGTTTTCCGGCCTCGAGCGCTACGATCCACTGCCGGCCGACACCAGCGGCGCGGGCAAGCTCCTGTTGTGTCCAGCTGCGGGAGCGCCGCGCCTTGCGGACTCTGAGGCCGAGTTCGTTCGTCGTGCGCACCTGCATGGCGCATCCTTACGGTGTCGGGTCGCAACGTTCAGACCGTGTATTGTAGCCGTTCACCGACATCTCTGCGATATCTCCGCACAACGATAAAGTGCGAAGTGTTGTCGATCGACGACACAGTAGCCAGCCTTGCCGACCACCGTTGCGTTCCCCGGACCCGCCGAGAGGGCCGTTCGAGGGCTGGCGCGGATGCGTGGGGCGAGCGAGCATCCGACCTATGAGAGTGAGCGCGTGGAGGGGACGGTGCGCGGGCCTGGCGCTGGGCATCATGGCGGCGCTGAGCCACGTGACGGCCGATGTCGCGGGCCAGGAGTTGCCGCTCGCCCGGACGGACCAGGGCCCGGTGGGCCGATGTCATCGCGGCTTCCCGCGGGAAGCTCGACTCGCTGCAGCGGGCGATGTCCATTCCCGGCCTCTCCATCGCGGTCTCGGTGGACCGCAGAGTCGTGTGGTCCGAGGGAATGGGGTACGCGGACCTCGAGCTTCGGAGCCCCGCCACACCGCTCACCCGCTATCGGATCGGGAGCGTCTCGAAGATCCTGACCGCGGCCGGCGCCGCGCTCCTTCATCAGCGGGGACAACTCGATCTCGATGCGCCGGTGCAGGCGTACCTCCCCTCCTTCCCGCACAAGCCGGAGGGGGAGATCAGCACGCGGCTTCTGGCCGGACATCTCGCGGGCATCCGGCACTACGAAGACATCGAGGCGGAGTACTACCTCACGCGACGCTACGAGACGGTGTTCGAGGCGCTCGAGATCTTCCCCGACGACCCGCTGGTGGCCACGCCCGGAACAGGCTTCTCCTACTCCAGCTACGGCTTCAACCTGATGAGCGCGGTGATCGCGGCGGCCTCGGGACGGGGGTTCTTGCAGTACCTCGACGAGGAGGTGTTCCGGCCGCTCGGTATGCTCCACACGGGCGGAGACCACACCGACAGCCTGGTCGTGAACCGCGCGCGCCCCTACGACCGCGCGGCGGATGGCCGTCTCATCAACGCCCGCTACATCGACAACTCCCACAAGTGGGCCGGGGGCGGCTTCCTCTCTACCACGGAGGACCTGCTCCGCTTCGCCCACGCCCACCTCGAGCCGGACCTGTTCCAGCCGGAGACGCTGGAACTGCTGTGGACGCCCCAGCGGACGGTCTCCGGCGAGGAAATCGGAGTCGGGATCGGCTGGCGCCTCTTCCCTCCCGAGATGGTCGGCGGGCGGCGCGCGGTTGGACACGCGGGCGGCGCCATCGGCGGCAACGCCCTGCTCCTGATCTACCCCGACGAGGGTGTGGCCGTCGCCGTGGCCGCGAACATCGCGGACATCGGCTATCCTCAGGGGGGCGGGCTGGTCTTCGGGGACGTGATCTTCGAGATCGCCGACCTCTTCATCGAGGCTCGCTGAGTGCCTTTGCTCGCTCTCCGCTTGTCATGGTGGGGGCGTCTTCGTAATCGGTAAGGCATGGCGAGGTCTCTGATGGCGAGGACGTGGGGGCGCCCGTCCCCGCGCCGGATATCCTGTGGCGTGCTGGTCGCCTCGGTTGGCGCGTGGATCGCGGCCTGTTCGGACGGGAGCACGGGACCGGAGCCCGGACCGTCTGCTCCGAACCGGCCGCCCGCGGCGACCGGCACGATCCCTGCCCAGGAGGTCGCCGTCGGGGCTACGGCCACCGTCGATGTCGCCTCTTATTTTACCGATCCGGACGGAGATCGGCTCACCTACAGCACCGAGTCCTCGGATGTCGCCGTGGCCACTGCGGGCGTCTCCGGCAGCACGGTGAGCCTTACGGGAATAGCCTCCGGCTCCGCTACGGTCACGGTCATGGCTACGGATCCCGACGGCCCGCGCGCGACTCAGAGTTTCGGCGTGACCGTGCCCAATCGCGCGTCCGAGCCCACCGATGTCTTCCCCGATCTCGAGTTGGCCGTGGGAGCGCAGGCAACGGTGGACGTGTCGGGATACTTCACCGATCCGGACGAGGATCCGCTCACCTTCGAGGCGGAGTCCTCGCAGGCCGACGTGGCCGGGACCGAGACTTCGGGCAGCATCATCACCGTCACGGCGGTGGCGGCGGGCACGGCGACCATCCGTCACCGCGACCGATCCCGGCGGGCTCGGGGTCGCGCAGAGCTTCAACGTGACCGTGCCCAACCGCGCGCCGCACATCACCGACACGATCCCCTCCGTTGAAGTCGAGGCAGGCGACGAGGCAACGGTGGACGTGTCGGAGTATTTCACCGATCCGGACGAGGATCCGCTCACCTTCGAGGCGGAGTCCTCGCAGGCCGACGTGGCCGGGACCGAGACTTCGGGCAGCATCATCACCGTCACGGCGGTGGCGGCGGGCACGGCGACCATCACCGTCACCGCGACCGATCCCGGCGGGCTCGGGGTCGCGCAGAGCTTCAACGTGACCGTGCCCAACCGCGCGCCGCACATCACCGACACGATCCCCTCCGTTGAAGTCGAGGCAGGCGACGAGGCAACGGTGGACGTGTCGGAGTATTTCACCGATCCGGACGAGGATCCGCTCACCTTCGAGGCGGAGTCCTCGCAGGCCGACGTGGCCGGGACCGAGACTTCGGGCAGCATCATCACCGTCACGGCGGTGGCGGCGGGCACGGCGACCATCACCGTCACCGCGACCGATCCCGGCGGGCTCGGGGTCGCGCAGAGCTTCAACGTGACCGTGCCCAACCGCGCGCCGCACATCACCAACACGATCCCGCCCCTGGAGCTTGTCGGCGGGGGCGACGACACGGTGGACGCCTCGGACTATTTCAGCGACCCCGATGGTGATCCGCTGACGTTCGCTGCGGGTTCGTCGAATCCCGGCGTGGCCGAGGTCTCCGTGTCCGGCAGCAGTGTTACGGTGACCCCCGTGACGCGGGGTGCCGCGACGATCACCGTCACCGCCACCGATCCCGCGGGCCTGGAGGCCGTCCAGGATTTCGAAGTGACCGTGAACAACGGCTCGCCGACGGTGACCCGCGTGGTTCCGCCCCTAACACTCTCCGTGCCCGGCGAGGACGCGGTAGACGCGACGGCCCACTTCTCGGATCCCGACGGAGATCCGCTCACTTTCGGTGCCGGTTCATCGGATCCCGGAGTGGTCACAACCTCACTGGCGGGCAGCGTTGTGACGATCCGCGCGGTGGCCACCGGCACCGCTACGATCACCATCTCCGCCGCCGATCCAGACGGCCTCGAAGCCGCCACGAGTTTCGAGGTGACGGTCGCCAATCGTCCGCCCCGGGTGGTCGGAACGATTCCGCCCTCGGTACTTGCCCCTGGAGACGAGGCCTCGCGGAATATGTCACCGTATATCAGGGATCCCGATGGAGATCCGCTCACCTTCGACGCCACTTCGTCGGACCCCGCCGTGGTCACGGCCGACGTGTCGGGGAGCAGTGTCATACTCAAGGCCTTCGCCACGGGCTCGGCGACGATCACGGTCACGGGGACCGATCCGGGGGGCCTTCAGGCCAGCGGGAGCTTCGAGGTGACGGTGCCCGATAACACCCCCCCGCTCCCCGTCGGAACTATGCCGGACATCGAACTGCTGAGGGGCGGCCAGGTGAACCTGGATCTGTCCAGTTATTTCACCGACCCCGATGGCGACGTTCTCCGCTATTCAGCGTCGTCCTCCGACGACCGCGTGGCCAGCGCCATCGCACTCGGTGTCACCTTGATCGTCACGGGCGGAACCGAGGGTTCGGCATTGGTGACCGTGACCGCCCACGACCCGCACGGCCTCACCGCGGAGCAGTCCTTCGAGGTGAAGGTCAAGGAACATGACACCGGCGGTTTCGCGATGGACGTCTATTTCACCGCCTCCGTCACGTCCTCCCAACGGAACGACATCGCGGATGCGGCCGGCCTGTGGGCGACGATCCTGGCGGAGAACGAATTGGACGATGTTCCCGTGAACGACCACCTTCGGTGCCTCAACCTCCGCACGGCCGCCCAGGTCGACGCAGTGGACGATTTCGCCATCCTGGTGGACGTCGATCCCGTCGATGGCCCCGGCGGCACACTGGCGTGGGCGGGGATGTGCGGGATCCGAGCTTCGGGTCTGCCATATCTGGCCATCGCCGTCTTTGACGCGGCGGACGTGCAACTCATGGTCGACAACGGCGACCTCCGGGAGGTCGCCGTCCATGAATTAGCCCACGCCTTCGGATTCGGGCTGCTCTGGGGAGGCTACCTCCAGAATCCCTCCAGGGGCCAGCCCGCGCCGCGGGACACGCACTTTTCCGGACCGGCCGCCGTCGCGGCGTTCGACGCGGCCGGCGGTGCCGGCTACACGGGCGGGAAAGTGCCGGTCGACAACGACGTGGAAGACGGAGACCGTCATTGGCGGGAATCCGTCTTCCCGACCGAGTTGATGGGACCGTCCAACACCATTGGACTGCGCGAACCGCTGAGCGTGATCTCGATCCAGTCCATGGCGGACCTGGGTTACAAGGTCGACGCAAGTCTGGGCAGTCCGTATCAGGTCTCCGCCGACATCGGCGCCGAGCGTGGAGGGCGCGTGATTCGACTGGGCGACGACACCCGGATCCTGCCCCTGCGGATCGTCGATGAGGAGGGGCGCGTCATACGCGTGATCGGAACCGGCGAGGCGGAGGCCTCGGAAGCGGGCGACAGCGCCATTGAGACCGCCGTGCTGGAGCGCGTGCGGCCGAAGTCCGGTACGGCCCGACCTCCTCCGGAACGCGGCCGGCGCTAGCGGCCCCCCGCACGGTCGCGACCCCGCACGTACAGGGACGTGCGGATGGAGCCGATCGGATTCGAACCGACGACCTCCTGCTTGCAAAGCAGGCGCTCTCCCAACTGAGCTACGGCCCCTCGAGATTGGCGGGGCGTGAGGCGCCCCGGAGGGCTGAAGGATGCGCCGCGGGCGAGCCATGCGCCAGTTTTGCCGGAGGTCTCCCGCTTCCCGAGACGTCCCGGTGCTTCAGCCCAGGCAGAGAGAGGTACGGCGTCACCCCGTATTCCAGAGTTTCGAGTCGAAACCGTCGAAGAGCATGGAATCATCTCCCTTCGGTGTGACCACGAGCAGGGCTCGCATGGCGCGCGTGGCGGCGACGAAGAGGGTACGCCGCTCACGGACGAGGAGGTCGGTCTGCGCGTCGTCGTCCACCCCGCTCGGGAAATCCGGGTAGGTGGACCCGATGAATCCCGCCACCGCCACCACCGGAAACTCCAGCCCCTTCGCCGCACGCAGGGGGAGGACCTGCACCGTGTTGTCGTCGAACTCGAAGTTTCGGGAGTTCTGGAAGACGGCCGGGACGCCTCGCTTCTCGAGCGCCTCGGCGATCCTCCGTCCGTCGCTCGAGTGCGGCACGAGCACGGCGCTCGACCCCACGGTGAAGTGGAGGTCGCGCGTGGCGCCTCTCAGGTACCGGGCCAGGAGGTCGGCCTCGTCGTCGACATCGTCCAGTGCCCGGACAACCGGAAGCGGGCCCGAGTGGACATACCGCTGCGGGTCGGGAGCGAGGGCTTCGCCGAGTCCGGCCGCCAGGTAGTCGCGCGCGCCCTCGATGATCTGTTCCGTCGAGCGGTGCGTGGCAGTAAGGGTCTCGACGCGGCCCCCGACGCCCACGACGGTCCGGTGCGTGAGCACGTCGTCCCACGAGAAGCTCGCCGTATGGATCGACTGGTTCTCGTCTGCCGCGGCAAAGAGGCGGTTCGGCTCCGCGCAGAGCTCGAGCAGCAAACGGATCGCGGACGCCCCGAGATCCTGCAGTTCGTCCACGATCACGGCGTCGTAGGGCCGCACCGGACACCCGCCCGAAGCCGCGAGAGACGCGGCGCTCGCCCGTGCCTGCTGCCACGTTCGGCACCCCGCCTCGGCGAGTGCCCGCTCGTACGCCTCGTGCGCCGCCCACACGACCCGCCGGGCCGCTTCATCCAGCGGCACGCGGCGGCCAGGGCGGGGCTCCGCCAGGTATTCCGCCAGTGTACGGATGCCCCTTCCCTGGATCACGACCTCGATCTCGGTGAAGAGGAACGCCTCCCCCAGCCGCTCTGGCACCGATGACTGCTCGGGTCCAACAAGGTCACTCAGGATCCGGCGCCGGATCTCTCTCTTCTCCTCCGGCTCGGGTCGGCGCAGGAGCGCACCCGACGCCGTGAGCACCTGCCATGCCAGGCTGTCCACGGTTCGGACGTCCACGAGACGCGCGTCATCGCCGAGCAGGGATTCCAGCAACTCCCCGGCGAACGTACCCAGCGCCTTCGTGAAGGTCGCGAACAGGATTCGGGGCTCGGGGTGGCCCTGCTCCCTCAGGGCCCGGATCATCTCCCGCGCCCGGTAGAGGGCGACCGTCGTCTTCCCCGTCCCGGGCCCGCCTTTCAGGAGGGTCGGGCCGTCCGCGTCCGGCGTCCACGCGACGTGTCTTTCCTGTTCCGGATGGAGCTTGAGCAGGAACGGGACGAGCTCTCCCTGCGCGTAGCGGAGCAGGTCGTCCACCCCGCCCGTTGCCACATAGGTGGGTTCCGCGTCGACCAGAGCGAGCGGCTTCTCGAACATGTGGCCGTCAATCGCCAGCAGATGATGGTCCGGGACCCCGGGACAGCCGAGCAGCGCCTCCTGCGAGTCAACCTCCGCTAGCCGAGCGTGATACTGCGGCGGCACGTCCAGGGCCTTGAGCAGAGCCTCCGTCACGGGCTCGGGGAGCGGCGTGACCTCCTCGCGCGGCTCCGCCTGCTGCATCCAGCGCGGGACCGGCGCGGCGTAGGCCGCAGTTGGGCCCGCCAGATCAAAGGTTCCGTGGGAGAAGATCTCGGCGGCGGGCATCGAGTCATACGTGTCGTCGGCACGGAGGCGCACCGAATAGAGGCTGACGGACGTCTCATCGAAGGCATAGATCACGCGGTAGTCACCGCTTCGGAGGCGTTGAAACGCCGCCCACTCACCCTTCATCCGCTTTCGAACCTTCGCGTCGGCCTCGGGGTGAACCGCGAGAGTCGAGATCTTGCTCATGACGCGGGCGACCTGCGTGTTCGGAAGCCGCCGGAGGTCCTTCGCGAAGTTCGGCTTGAAGGAGATGGTCCGCGCCGACTTAGCTGGATCCCGGCCTCTCATCATCGATGTCCTCCTGCACCGACCCGGTTCGTGCAAGGCACAATAGTAGCGTCTTGCGACGGTTCGGGTTTCACGTCTACGCTCCGTTGAAGACTCGGGCAGCCCAAGCTCCGGAAGGCCGGTCGGCCATGGCGGAATCACGCAGGTCATTCCTGAAGCAGTCTGCGGCGACGGTGGCCGCCGTGTCTCTCACCGGCTGTGCTCCCGGGGCGGGCGGCGAGGCGGCGGGGGAGATTGACGGGGACACGGTCGCCCTCCCGGCCGAGACTCTCCGAGCCGTCGCCGAAGCCGTTCTCCCCGGCGAACTGGGCAGCGACGGTCGCGAACGAGCCGTCGCCGCCTTCGAGCGGTGGTCCGAGGGACTGGAACCCGTCGCCGAACTCGGCCACCCGTATCTGGTGCCGGAGATCCGGTATTCGGGGCCGGATCCGAGACCGGGGTGGGCGGCGCAGCTTCAGGGCCTCGAGAAGGAGTGCACGCGCCGCCACGGGGTGTCCCTGTCGGAGCTTGACGTGCCCGGCCGCCGAAAGCTGCTCGCGCGGCCGCTCGGGCAAACCGGGACCGCCTTGGGAGCGCCCGGGAATGCGGACCACGTCGCGCTGGCTCTCATGGCGCACTTCTTCGACTCGCCGACCGCGACCGACCTGTGCTACGGGCGGGCCATCAGGAAAGTGCGGTGCCGGACATTGGACGGGGCCGAAGACGAGCCTCCCGCGCCGGGAGCCGGACCGTGACGCGCGTCGTCGAGAGCGACGTCTGCATCATCGGCGGAGGGATCAGCGCCGCCATGGTGGCGGAACGGCTCGCAGAGCGGACCACGGCAACCATCACCGTGGTCGAGGCGGGAGAGCGGACGGCGTCCCTGCAGGAACGGCGTGAGACCCGGGCGCGGATGCTGGCGTACGGCGAGAACCCCTATCCGAACGACCATATCCCCGGCCAGACCGGCACCGGCGCCATGTACAGTTCCATGGTCGTGGGCGGATCGGCGATGCACTGGGGCGGCGCGACCCCGCGCTATTCCCCGGAGGATTTTCGTCTCAAGTCCCTGTACGGGGTCGGCTTCGACTGGCCCATCTCGTGGGACGACGTGGAGCCGTACTACCAGGAGGCCGAGGAGCGGATCGGCGTGGCGGGCGAGCAGGGTCCCCAGGAATGCGACCCGCGGTCGAAGCCCTACCCCATGCCTCCGCTGCCGCTGTCGTACAACCTCGCGCGCATGCGGGAGTGGACCGAGAAGACGGATATTCCGTTCTGGACGCAGCCCTGGGCGCGCAACACCGAGCCCTATCAGGGGCGCAACGTCTGCCGGCGGTGTGACACCTGTTCCGTCTGCCCGACGGGGGCCAAGTACACGCCCGACTTCGCCTTCGACCGGCTGCTGGCGGACGGGCGTATCGAACTCGTCACCCGCACCCTGGTCCGGCGCCTGTCCCTCGAGCCGGATTCGGACCGGATCGCCTTCGCCGAAGCGGTCGACCGGGACGCGCCCGATGAGCCCGTCGAGTTCCGCGCGGGAACTTTCGTGATCGCCGCCGGCCACGCCTGGAGTTCCCACCTGCTCCTCCTCTCGGCCAACGGCCGCTTCCCCGACGGCCTCGCCAACCGCACCGGGAACGTGGGGCGGTACATGACGGGACACTGGTACGTCAGCGGTTTCATCAACCTGCCCATGCGCCTCTATCCCGGCATCTTCGTCTACAACAGCCTCCTCTCCCACCGCTTCGCCAGTCCGGGACCGCTGGACCGCTACGTGCGCCACGACCTTCGGCTGTGGGAGTCGGCCGTCGGCCGCACCGCGAGGCTCATGGACGAGGACGGGCGGCTGATGTGGGGCGACGAGATCATGGCCGACTGGAGGGCCCGCACCGAGTCCGAGTCCACCGCGCGCATCCGGGCCTACTATGACCTGCTCCCGGACCGCGAGAGTCGCTTGACTCTGGACCCCGGATCCACGAACGAGCTGGGCGACCCGATGCCTCGGATCGACTTCCGCCCGGCTCAGGCCAGCATCGACCTGGAGCGCCATACGTACGACACGATCACGGGACGCTTCGAAGAGTTGGCCCGCGCGGCCGGGGGCGCCATGAGGAGCACCGGGGCGCCATCGGAGTTGTGGGAGCATCCGGGCGGCGGGTGCAGGATGGGCGACGATCCGGTCTCGAGCGTGGTGGATCGCTGGGGTCGAGCCCACGACCACGACAACCTGTTCGTGGCGGGGGCCCCGACGATCGTCTCCAGCGGCTGCGCGAACGGGACGCTCACCTTCTGCGCCCTCTCCCTCATGGCTGCGGAGGAGATGGAAAAGGAGCTTCCGCCAGCCTGAGGGGTGGCCGACTTCGCCGACGGCGGACCTTCGCGCCCGGTTCGGACTCTCGCTTGACGTGATTCACTACACACGATAAGTTCACTGTCCAGTGAACAGCGGTGTTATGGTGAACAATGGCAAAGAGCAGACTCCTCACGGCAGGAGACGCCCTCTTGCGCAAACTCCTGGATTCGGCCAGCGGGTTTCAACTGGATTCGTCGATGCGAGAAGAGCAAGGAGGCGCGCGACGTGTTGACGCGGTCTGGGCGCTTCGGTCGGGTTCCGACGAATCCCGCCTCGTGATTGAAGCGAAGACCAGCATCTGGCCGCGCGACGTGGGCCCCGTCTCCGCTCGACTCAAGGCATCGGCGGCAACTCTGGGTGCGGACCGTTGCGTGATCGTCGCCCCGCGCGTGACGGAGCGGACGCGCCAACTCCTTGAGCGTGCCGGTGTCGACTACATCGACCTTCGAGGGGAGGTGCGGCTCGCTATTCCGGGGCGACTTCTCATCGTAACTCGCGGCGGCAAAGAGGCTCCCGGAGATTATGGTCCGGACCGAAGTGGTCGAATCGTGAATCCCTTCCGCGGAAAAGCTTCTCGAATCGTGCGAGCCCTGCTCGCCGATCCACAGCGGTGGTGGGGCGTCACCGAGCTCGCGGAACGAGTGGGGGTGAGCGCGGGCCTTTCGGTGAAGACGTTGAAGACCTTGGAAGGCGATGTCTACGTAAGACGCGACTCGGATCGTCGGGTGAGACTGGCCGATGGCGAGGCGTTGCTCCGGCGTTGGGCGGCTGTCAGCGAGAGTGCTTTCCGTGACGCCGGCAGGTTCGCGTCGCGATTCCCGAATCCTGACGAAGTCACGCGACGACTCTCGAACAGACTCGATAGCCTCGGCGTACGCTACGCGGTGTCTCGACTGGCGGCAGCACGGTTCATCGAACCGTACGCACCCGCTCGCGTCGTCGACATCTACGTGGACCGAGACCCCGGCGATCTTGCCCGGACACTTGGCCTCCTACCCGTCGACCGCGGCGAATCCGTGCGCCTCGTCAGGCCGTCCGACGAGGGAGTGTTCCAGTTTTCCGGCGAGCACGATACCGTGACCTGCGTCAATCCTGTCCAGCTCTTCGTCGATCTCTACAACGGACGAGGACGCGAACCCGACGTCGCCGAGCGCCTCTTCGAGAATCGACTGCGTGAGGCCCTTACATACTCACTGTCAGACGTGGTGAGCGGTGAAGACCCGATCCACCTACGGACCTGAGGTAGCGCGTCGAGCACAACGCGTGATAGCTGATGTCTTTGCTGCCATGGGACGCCGGACTCGGCATGCGCTGCTGGTTGGCGGGGCAGTCCCCGGACTCCTGGAGGATATTGCCCTTAGCGGAGCACCGGGACATGCAGGCACGATCGACGCCGATATCCTCCTCGATCCGAATGTCTTCGGCTCCGACGACTACGCGACGCTGGCGGAGCGACTCCTCGAGCGTGGGTACCGCTACCGAAGAGACGCGGACGGGAACGACTTGCAGTTCAGCTTCGAAGTAGACGCCGAGGGCCACGCTGTCGTCGTGGACTTCCGACTTGTAGACGTTCCCGGTTTCGTGGTGCTGAAGGCACATGCCTTTGAAGACCGTCAAGCGCCCAATGATGCCTACGACCTCTGTTACGTATTGGCGTACGCGAAAGAGGGCCCGGCGGCGATCGCCGACAGACTCGCCCGGCATGCCGGCGATTCCGAGGTGGCCCGTGCGGTCGATTGTCTGCGTACCGCCTTCGCTTCACCGGACACCGCAGGTTCAGTCGCCGTCGCGGTGTTCGAGGAGGCGCGGGGCGAGGAGGCCGAGCAGCAGGCCGCCCTGGCCTATGCAGTCGTTCAATCGTTCCTGAAGTGGTGGGATGCCAAAGAGCGGGGGCACTTGTAGTCGGCTACGGCCGCTTCTCTCCCGCCGTCACGGCGAAGCGGAGGTAGTTCTCGCGCGGCGGCAGACTGCACACCGAGTGCGGGGTGAAGGCGCAGGGCGCGTTGTAGGCGCGGTTGAAGTCGATCGTCGTCCACCCATCGTCGTCGGCCAACGGCACGCGCATGTAGCGGCCCGCCTGGTAGGTGTCGGTGACGGCGGTGGAATCCCACAGGCTGATGAAGTAGCTGCGGCTCGAGGCCGAGGCGAAGGCCATCAGACGATGCTCCCCGCCCTTCGCACGGAAGACCAGGTCTCCGGGGGCCGTGTTCTCGAGCGTCCCACCCCTCACGTCGGCCAGCGATACCGTGCGCGGCTCCGGATAGGGCTCGAAGCGCGCGGTTACGCGCCACTCATTCTCGATCGGGAAGTACGGGGGAAGCTCGAATGCGTCGAGTCGGGGCGCGTGCGTATCCCAGACGCGCAACCAGAGCCGCTCCGTCCCCGGTTCCGCGTGGACGCGCATCCCCAGAGAGCCGAGAGCGAGCCGGATTGTCCCATCACTCCGGTCGTCGGGCAGCGGGATCGGTTTCGCAACAGGATCGCCGACCTCGCCGGACTCGCGGTCCCTCAGGCGCAGACCGCTCCCGGCCTCCGGAACGAGACGAACCGCCCCATCCTCGAGGTGTAGGGTCCCCGCCAGGGGCGGAGCGTCTTCCGCCGCCAGCACGATGGCCTGCGCGTGGTCGGAGCCGAAGGTGTTGGCTCCCTCCGACAACTCGAAGAGCCCGTCCCAACTGATGACGCCCGCGTTGGGGTTCGCGAGGCTGGTCCGTCGCCCCGCGCGCCACTCCCCGTGCTCCGCCGCCAGCACTTCGGGGTCGACGGGGGGCGCTTCGGGCCGCGTCTCACGGGCGCAGCCGGCCGCCAAGACGCCCAAGGTTGGGACCACCAACATCGAGATAGCCGCTACCGGGCCGACGAAGACGCGAGATAGGGGTGGCCGCCGGTTATTCACGGGGGTGACTCCTTCCTGGCGGAGTATTTCTCGGCGTTCAAACGGAGTTTTTCTTCTGCCGCGCTCACAAGGTCGATCTCGGCCACATCCGCGAAACGGAGAATCCCCGGGAACACGTCCGCCACCTCGTGCCGGACGTCACTACGGCGGGTCCCGAGCGCATCCTGGTCCCACCGAAAGAGCGCGAGGAGCTCTCCGGCCTCGCTCGCGATCAGCGCCGAGAGATTCCGGGGCGTGTGATACTCTTCCCAGTCCCGGGCGCGCGCAAAGTCTCGCAGCATGGCCTGTAGTCGCTCGATCCCGTCCGACTCTTCTCGGTAGACGATGTCCCCTCTCATTCCCGGAACTGGTTCGCGTTGTGCCACTCCAGGTATCCCTTTCCGGGCCGGTCTTCCCGGCTCGGGGGTACCCATATCCGTTCTCCGCGCAGCTTGAAGTAGTTCTCCCCGTCGTTGAAATCCGTCCGGACGTGTTCGCTCACTTCCACATGATATTCAGGCGTGACCGTTACGTAGCCGGCATCGAACAAACGGTGCACGTCGGACCTCAGCAAGATCCCGTTCTGGATGTGGTTCTCCTGCCTGAGGCTGAATGGCTTGATGTGGGCTGCGTCGAGCGCCGGCAGTGCCCGCTCGCGGGTGACCGCGCACTGCCGCTCGTACGCGTCCATTACACGGCTCTGGAAGATCCCCCGGCCCACACGACGTCTGACGGTCCCGTAGGAGTAGCCGCCCGGAAGCTCCCCGGATGTCGACTCCGCCACCCTCATGCCCAGGAGCCGATCGGAGACCTCCCGCCATAGTTCCTTTCCGACCGGCGCTGTGAGGTCGTAGGACTTCCCCCGCTGCGTGCTGGGGGCCCAATCGGCGGGCTGGGGACACCAGTTCTCTTCATCCGAGAAGAAGGGTTCGGCCAGCAGAATGCAGCCGATCTTGTAGTCCTCCCATGGACGCGGAGTATCTCTCCGCAGTCGAGCTGTGCGGTCCCGAACCTCACCCAGGCTCGCCGCGCCGTTCTTTTCGCCGAACGCCTGCCAGGCGAGACTTATCGGGAGAGACGTATAGTGCTCGAAGAAACCCCCACCCACGACCGCGTTGTGCGGGCTGCGGAGCTTGAAGAGCAGTGGCTGGCCCCGGGAGAGGACGCCGAACTCGCCGCCCCACGGCTTCGGAGTCCAGAAGTTCACTTCCTCAACAGGCTGACGGCGGGAGAGCCCTCGCAGGTGGTCGAACCACTTCTTGTCCGTAACCGCAACGTAGGCTTTCAACGTTCAGTCCCTTCCTTCACGTAGCCCGGCCGCCGCTTGACTCGACAGGTTGCCGTCAGAGGCGCCAGACGATCAGGAACTGCACGGCGCTCTCGGTCACATCGGTGCCGAGCTTGTTGCGCCAGTACTGGTATTCGATCCCCGTCATGAGCCGGCCGCCGTTCCCGCCGAGAGCCCGGCCCAGATCCAGAGTGAACTGTGGCTGAGCGAGAATCCAGCCCCGGTCTTCGCCGCCCCCCTCGGTCGTCACGCCGCTGATGTACTCCGCGTGGCCCGTGAAGGTGAACGTCTGCCCCAGCATCTCCCACGTCGCGAGCCAGTTCACGTCGAACATGAAGCCGTCGTCCGTCTTGGGCGCGCCGCCCGCATCGATCCCAGTGCTCGCGTCGATCATGCGGGCGAATTCCGTGTTGAGGAAGATAAACCCCGGAATGTCCCACGAGGCCCGGATTCCCGGCGTGTACTTGAGAACCTTTGCCTTCGCGCTGTAGTTCACCCCGCCCAGCACCGCGAAGTCGCGGATCGGCCCGAACCCCACGCGGCTCCCGGTGATCTTGCCGAGGCTGAGCGACGGGTACCACTCCCCGTACAGATCTTTCTCGTTGAAGCCGTCGTTCCCGCCGTCGGCGCTGTAGTCGAAGAACAGGAAGTGGTCGCCCCACGACCACTGCGCGGCGGACTGGAAGGTCACGACGACCGTGCCGTCGCGGGTTTCCGCGAAGGGGTTCGTCAGGCTGCCCATCTGAAGGTGGAACTCGGTCTGTCCGGCCGCGGTCCCGGGCGCGGTGAGGGAAAGCGCAGCCGACATGGTGAGCACCAGCCAATGCTTCAACGCAACATAGCGCGGGGAACTCGTCATTTGTGATCGCTGTCTTCGAAGTGTATTCGGGTCTCGAATGAAAGACCCGGGACGACCGAAGCGTCTCTTTCGCCAGGCCAGCCGACGATGTTGCCATGCCGCGGAGGCGAGTTATCCAACTTGAGCTCCAGAGTGCCCGTGTCAGTGACATCCTCCGAATGGAAGTCTGCTCTACCGTGGAGATTCCGGCCGGGGCGAGGGGCATGCTGTGCCGCGTGGTCCCATACTCCCCCATCACCCAAACCATCGATCTGGAAGACCGAGAGTTCCAGACGTTGCGGTCCACGTCGAGGCAGCAACGCTTGGGGGCGCACATCGCCTGAACTCCTCGATATCCACCTCCTCGTGAAGATCAAGCGAGTGATCGGAAGCTCGGCTCCCGGTTGCCTACGGAGCCAGGCGGCGAGCCGTCTCAGCAAGACGTGAGGGGAGAGCATCTGCGAAGACTTCGATTCCAGTCACCTTGGCGCCGTTAATTCGCGCTGCGTAGCTGAGTTCGCCCGTGCTGCTCACGATCACCGTGAGGACGTGGTTCTTGCCAAAGAACCACTCCAGAAGAGCATCGCCCTCCGGATCAAACGAAAAGTGAGGCACTCCAAGCCCCCGCGGAAACGCCGCAGCCACGCGCTCAGCCCAAGATGCTGATTCAAGTTTGGCCGGCAGGGCACCGTAACCGTCCCAGTCAGGGTTCGAACACTCGGCAACCGCTTCCTTAAGTGCCGCGCGTCCTGCGGAGACGACACCACTGGATGCGGCTTCAAGCAGATTCTCGGCCACGGCTGTGACTCTTCGGGGGATCTCCTGCGATTCCTTCGTTGCACCGCGGTCCGTTCCCCAAAGTGGGAACGCCACTCGCTCTGGAAGCAGGGCTACGGCAAGGCTCGTCACTTATAGCTCTCCAATGTCTCGGATGTCAGGCTCTCAAAAAACACGTCATTCTTGATCTTCCGTAGTTTCTCAAGGGTTGCCTTGATCGCCTCTCCGCTCGTCGGGAAGTCACTCAGCTTGTAGCAATCGATATCGAGAAGCAGCGACGCAAACTCATGATTCGCGCCTGCTTCGGTCGCGAATGAGACGTTCGCGGTGATGTCGTCGGTTGCCTTTAGCACATATCGACAGAGGAAGGCGCTGCACGCGGAAGGCCATCCCGCAGGTACCTGGGGCGGTGCCGTAAGAACTTTGTCCAAGCGCCCGTGCGGCGGCACCTCAATGCAATTGATGAATCGGGTCGCTGTTCGGCTGACTCCCACGGGTCGCAATCCTGACACGTATCGCTCCCATACGGGCCAAGCGTGATCCAGCATCTGCACCCAAGATTCGTACGGTGCAAGCCGGCTGAACGTGAACCCGTCGTAACGTATCTGGGCAACGTCGAGCCCGTCCGCGGATACCAGGCGGTGTCCGTGCAATCCCCCCTGCGGTTGCTCCGCCACGACGCCGTCCGGGTCGAACCTGATCTGGCCGTGGAACTGATGGATCAGATCCTGCGTCGGGAAATCCTCCCTTAGGGAGTGCGCCAATGCCTCCAACGCTTCGAGGACAAGGCCCGTCCCAAGGTTGACGCGGAAGTCGATCAGTGCTTCGCGAATCGGCGCTCGTTCCAGGGTAGGGTGACCGGTCATCTGCGGTGGCTCGAGGTTCCGGGGCTCCCGGTTCGCGAGTGGCGCGGCCATGCGCTCACGCTAGCAGAACAACTACCCCAGAGCAAACGGAGGCGTTCCCCAGGGACCCTCATCCCCACACGCCCAGCTGGCAACCCGCCCGGTAGGAGTCCGGCCAAGGTCGCGCGGAATCTGGCGCCTGCAGGGGCACGAAGGATTTCGCCAGTTCGCGCTTGTAAGTGGTCGATGAGGCGAAGAACCCCGCAGTACGCAACGCGCGCGGCGGAACCGACAACGCGCAACACCTAGCGTACCAGCCTTTCCAGCGCTTCGGGCGCGCGGGGGAGCGCCGCGGTCAGGACTTCGGCCCCGTCCTCCGTGACCAGGATGACTTCTTCCACGAACACCGAGACCCCGAGGTCGTGGTTGTAGTACCACGGCTCGACGGTGAAGACCATCCCGGGCGCGAGCGGTTCGTCGAGAAGCGCGGGATCTCCCGAAGACAGCCCGATATGGTGACCAAAGAAGGAGGGGGTCTGCATGTACGGCTCCTCCTCGTCCGGGATCGCGTCGTAGGCCACTTCCGTAAGCTCGCGCAGGGTGACGCCGGGGCGCACGGCGGCGATGATGGCCTCCGCCGTCCGGGTGCTCACGAGGAGTTTCTCCCGCTGGATCTCCGTGAACGCGCCGTTCGCCGGAAAGGTGCGTCCGACGTCGCTCACATAGCCGTTGACCTCGCAACCCACGTCGAGGATGACGAGGTCGCCGTCCTGCAGGGCGCGGTTGCGGCGGTCGTAGTGGGCCGCGAGCACCCGCCACGGCCACAGGCTGTTGGGACCCGACTTGATGATGGGGGTGAAGGGGATGGACTGGGAGCCCGCCTCCCGGCAGGCGCGCTCGAACTCGCCCTGCAGAGTGCGCTCGTCGACCCCCGGCCGAACGAGAGCGGCGGCGGCCCGGATCCCCGCCATCGTCGCGGCGGCCGCGCGCCGCATGCGCATGATCTCCGCGGGCGTCTTCACCATGCGGAGACGGGCGATGATGTCGAAGGCGTTGACGATCTCGACCTCGGGATAGTCGTCCCGGAGACGCCGGATCAGGGACGCCGTGGGGTCGAGACCCCCGATCAGCGGCACGACCGGGTCCGGCACGGGGCCCGCGGCGCCGGCGTTGACCCGGAGGAGGGCGCCCGTACCCAGGCGCTCGCCGAGGAAGCCCTCAAGTTCGGCGATGTCGCGGTAGTCGTCGGCCCCGCCGAAGCCGCGGAGTTGGTAGTCGTCCAGCAGCGGACGGCCCGGAAAGTCGTTTCGGCGCCCCGGGTTCTCGAAGCGCGGATCCCGCTGCGGCATGAAGAGGGTCGAGAGACCACGCTCCGCGTCCAGCACCAGCATGGACTGGACGACTTCCAGGCCCGTCAGATACCAGAAGTCCTCGAGTTGACGGAACGTCTCCCCGTGCGTGAGGCCATCCGAGGAGGGGACGAGGAGGAGGCCGCCCCCCGTGGCGCGCAGGCCGTCGATGATCCGGTTGCGGCGAAACTCGTACTCCTGCGGACGGAACCCGGGCCGGGCCCAGTCACCGTACCGCTGCTCCGGCGTCTGCGCCGAGAGCCGGACCGGATCTCCGGTGACAGCCGCCACGGCGGCGAGCAACGAACTCGCCAGCAGGCTGCGCCCGAGCCGCCGGCTCCTCGCCGGGAAGACGGAGCCGGACCTCAGAGTCGCCACACGACGAGGAACTGGACCGCGCTTTCCGTCACGTCGGTCCCCAGCTTGTTGCGCCAGTACTGGTATTCGATGCCGGTCATGAGCCGGCCGCCGCCGCCGCCCAGCGCCCGGCCCACATCCAGCCTCAACTGCGGCTGCGCCAGGATCCAGCCCAGGTCGTTGTTGCCGAGTTCGTTCGTCACCCCGCTGATGTACTCGGCGTGGCCGGTGAAGGTGAACGAATGCCCCAGCATCTCCCATGTGGCGAGCCAGTTCACGTCGAACATGAAGCCGTCGCTCGTGCTCGGGGCGCCACCGCCGTCGAGCCCGCTGCTCGCGTCGATCATGCGAGCGAATTCCGTGTTGAGGAAGATGAACCCCGGGATGTCCCAGGACGCCCGAAACCCCGGTGTGTACTTGAGCACCTTTGCCTGCGCGCTGTAGTTCACCCCTCCCAGCACCGCGAAGTCGCGGATCGGCCCGAATCCCACCCGGCCCCCCGTGATCTTGCCGAGGCTGAGGGACGGGTACCACTCCCCGTACAGATCTTTCTCGTTGAAACCGTCGTTGCCGCCATCGGCGCTGTAGTCGAAGAAGAGGAAATGGTCGCCCCACGACCACTGCGCGGCGGACTGGAAGGTGACGACGACCGTCCCGTCGCTGGTTTCCTCGAAGGGGTTCACCAGGCTGCCCATCTGAAGTTGGAACTCCGTCTGTCCGGCCGCGGCCCCCGGCACGGCGAGGAGGAACCCGACTGCGGCCAGCGGTCTGGTCAGCTTCATTCAGCCTCTCGATCCAGGAGGGTCACGGGGCTCACGGGTCGGGAGGTTACAGCCAGATGAACTTCGCGGCGAACACCAGCGCCACCACGAGCAGCATCGGCGAGCAGTCGCGCCAGCGGCCCGCCAGCACCTTGATCGCGACGTAGCTGATGAAGCCGAGCCCGATCCCGTCCGCGATCGAATAGGTGAGGGGGATGGCGATCGCGGTCACGACCGCCGCGGCGGACTCCGTGATGTCGTCCCATTCCACGTCCTTCAGGGCGCGGGCCATGAGGCAGGCGACATACAGGATGGCCGCGGCGGTCGCGAAGGGGGGGATGGACTCGGCCAGCGGCGCGAGGAAGAGACAGCCGAGGAACAGGCCGGCCACGACGACGGAGGTCAGACCGGTGCGGCCGCCCGCTCCGACGCCCGCGGCGCTCTCGATGTAGCTGGTCACTGACGAGGTCCCGAGCAGCGTGCCCGCCACGGTTCCCGTCGAATCGGCCAGCAGCGCCCGCTGGATCCGCGGCAGCCGCCCGTCCTCGTCGAGGAGGTCGGCCTGGTGCGCGACGCCGATCAGCGTGCCGGCCGTATCGAAGAGATCGACGATCAGGAAGGTCAGGATGACGGTGATCGCGCCGACCTGAAGCGCGCCGGCGATGTCGAGCGCGAACAGCGTGGGCGTAGGATCCGGCGGAAGCGACGCCACCCCGTGCCAGTCCGAGACGCCCAGAACGAGGCCGACCACCGTCACGCCGAGCATGCCGATGATCGCTGCGCCCGGAACCCGCCGCGCCGAAAGCGCCGCGATCGCGCTGAACCCGAGCAGGGCGAGCACGGCCGGCGGCGTCGTCAGTTCCCCGACCGTGACGAGCGTCGCCGGGCTACCCTGGATGATGCCGGCGTTCCGCAGCGCGATCACGCCGAGGAAGAAGCCGATGCCGGCCGAGATGGCCAGCTTCTGTCCGCGGGGGATCGCATCGATGATCCAGCGACGCACCGGCAGGATGCTCAGCGTGACGAACAGCACGCCGGACACGAACACGGCCCCGAGCGCGACCTCCCACTCGTACCCGAGTCCGAGCACGACGCCGTAGGTGAAGAAGGCGTTCAGCCCCATCCCGGGCGCGAGCGCGATCGGGTAGTTCGCGTACAGCCCCATCACCAGGGTGGCGAACGCCGCCGCCAGACAGGTCGCGACGAACACGGCCCCGAACGGCATGCCGGCCTCGGAGAGGATCTGCGGATTGACGAAGGCGATGTAGACCATCGTCAGGAAGGTCGTGACCCCCGCCGTCACCTCCGTCCGCACGTCGGAGCCGCGCTCCGAAAGCCTGAACCAGCGTTCCAGTTTCTCCGTCATCGGCTCGACTCCCCTTGGTGACGGGCGCGGAAGCGGACGCCCGTTGAGCCTCTATTCGCAATCGATCCCGCATGCTTCTGCCAGCAGCGGCTATGGGTCCGCAGTGTTGCGATAACCTGCCCCCTCGGGGGCTTCCGATGGGAAACAACTCGCATAGAGCGCCTCCACCTGTTCCACTTCCTTCGGGGTCAATCGCTCGAACTCTCGGGTGCGCGCCCGCCTGGACAGCTTGCCGCGGTTCTGCCGGAGGAACCTCGACAGGAGATCAATCGTCTGGTCCGGCATGTCCGCGACTTCCTCCTGCACACGCCGCGAGAACTCGTCATACCCTTCCAGATATGCGACTTCTCGGGGGAGATCCCGCATCACTGTCTCCTCGACACACCCATATAGAAACTCGGCGTGAGCCGTGGCGTCAAAGAACCGGTAGAAGTCGACCGTTTCGTTCAGGACCTCGACGTTGTGCCGTCTCGTGGCGCGCCACTCAACCAGGGGCAGGACCTGCGAGGAGTAGCTGCGGAGAACCTCACGGTACTCCGAGATCCGCCTCAGCATAGGGACACTCACGGGAAACACGACATGCGGCGGGTTGTACCCTGCACGGGCCAGCACGTGATGAATCAGCCAGCGATGAAGGCGGCCGTTCCCATCTTCGAAGGGATGGATGTATACGAACCCGAAAGACAGAACAGCCGCCGATATGACGGGATCGACGGCCGTCTGTTCTGTCCGCCGACCATACTCGACCGCCCCCCGCATCAGATCGGCCAAGTCGTCCGGACGTGCACTGATATGTTCCGGAATCGGATCACGCGTCCCCCGGTCGCGATCGCCGATCCACCCGCCCTCGGTCCGGAGCCCGAGTTCGACGAATCTCGAGTCACCGATCACGAGTTCCTGCAGGCGCACCAGCTCATCGATCGCAAGGTCTCGCTGGCCAGCCTCGCCGATCGCTTGGCCCCAACGGAGCCCCCGATCCGGCGTCGGGTGCTCACCTTCGATCTGAAACGACGCCTGACTGTCTTCGAGGAGCAGAAATGCCGCGGCGCGACGGACGACATCCGGGTGGGTACGTCCAAGAACTTCCCGGGCTCGCTCCCCCAAGCGCATGTGCACATAGCGCTCAAGTTGAGGGGTCCGTCTGACCAGCGGGCAGAACCACCTCGTACCCGGCAGGTTGTTCCGCACCCGATGCCGACGTGAGAGGGGTCCGCTCTCCGGTGCGAACTGCTGCCTGGGATCCACAACCGGAACAGCTTTCACCTTGCCGGCGTCGGGAAGGTCGAGGCGTGCGTCCATCAACCATTCATAAAGAAACCAAGTACGGCGAGCGTAGGCGCCCGTGGGCCTGTCACGCACGATCCGCACGATCTCGCGCGGGTCGATCTTCCTGAAAAGGGCGGAGAGCACGCCCAGACTCACCCCCTCCCACTTCAAGGCGAACTCCAGCTGCCCTCGTAGACTCTCCTCTGGGGCGTGGCTCGGAGAAAGCAACTTCCACTGGCGTGTGGAGGTGGGACGATGGCGCTCGGCGATGGCGGCCAGCCGGGGCGGCGGCGGAACTTGAAGGTCGTGCTGGGCTATAAGCGCAGCGTAACCTGCAGGTTGCCCGGGTTCTGGGGGCCGCCGCCGGAGGCTCATGAGGGAAAACGCAGATTCACAAAGGTCTCATTTTCGCAAGAAAATCTTCACTGATCGTCAAAACTTATCACGGATTTGGTGTAACGCAAGAAAATCTTCACGAAACGCTTAAGGTTGTTGAAAAGAATTCACAGCCTATCCGTAAACGTCAAAAAGCTTCACAGATTTGCAAATCTCTTCACAGATGAGCGCCAAGCGCCGAAAACCTATCACCGGTGGCGGTCCAGTTCCCCGCACCCTAAGCCGTCCGCTACACACCAAGCTGGTCAGGTCGGATCCGGCCTCTTGCGCATCGGGACGAGTTCGTTCGGTCGGGTGAAGTGCAGGCCGACGGTGACCCGGCCGGCCATGCTCGCGGCGGCGGCCCGGTAGATGTCCGCCTGGATCGCATAGCCGCGGGCCACGCGCGGGGCCTGGGCGGCCGAGATGGGGTGCGTCTTGAAGTCGATCACCAGCGCGTCCAGCCGCTCGTCGAGGTCGAGCCCGCGGGCCAGCCGCTCGGGCACGGGGCCCGTGAGCCGCCGGTAGAGGTCGAACGCGCCGAAGCGCCAGTCACGCGCGCCTTCCAGGTGCGTGAAGGTGAGTTCCTTCCAGTAGTCGCGGCCGAGTGCGCCCTCCGTGTACCAGGCCCACTCCTCGCTCGCGGCCACCCGGCGGATCTCCTCCTCCAGCTGCTCGCGGTACTCGCTCCCGGGACGAAGCATGTGTTCGAGTTCCGGCTCGTCGAGCGAACCAATCGTCTCCTCGACGACGCGGGCGATCTCGGCCTCCGCCTCCAGCCGCTCGAGCACGCCGTGGATGATCTGGCCCCGGACCGTGGCGGGGAGTCCCGCCTCCTCCCTCGACGACGCGGGCGCGAAATGCCACGGGGCGAGCACCCCGTGCTCGTAGCGGCGGGCCCACTCTTCCGGCTCCTCGTCCCGCAGCATGAGTTCGGTGGCCGAGCGGGTCCAGCGAAGAGGGGGCGCGGCGAGAGGGCGGATCAGCGCCGGAGGCGCCGCCACCTCGTACCGGTTCAGCCACTCCAGCGTCGGCGGGCGGCCGGTCTGCGGGGCAGCCTGTACCTCTACGTCGCTTCGCGCCTCGGCCGCGCCGCGCGCGAGCCATTTGTCGTAGCCCTTCTCCCCACCCAATGGTCCCACGATGACGAGACGGTCCCGGGCCCGCGTCGCCGCCACGTACAGGAGGCGAGCCTCCTCCGCCGTCGACTCGAGTTCTTCGCGGCGTACGATCCGGTTGCCGCGCTCTCCCCGTTCGGACGCCTTGAGGCAGAAGAGGGGGCCGAGTTCGGGGTCCGCCCAGTACTCGTTCGAGCGCAGAGTCCAGAGTTTCCTGTCGACTCCGGTCAGGACGACGACCGGCCATTCCAGCCCCTTGGCCTGATGGATCGTCGACAGGGTGACGACATCGTCTTCCTTGGAATAGAGCGGGGCCTGCGGGAGTCCGACATCACGGTTCGTCGACCGGTCCCAGACCTGGAAGAAGGTGGAGAAATCGTGCGCGCGGTGGGACTCCGCGAAGTGGATGAGACCCTGGAGGTTCCCGAGAATCTCCTCCGCCCCCTCCATCAACAGCACGTGCAGCCGGTATCCGGTGCGCTCGAGCAACTCCTCGATGACTTCGTCGAGAGCGAGCCGCGGCGCGAGCTGGCGCAGGTCGTCGAGAACCGAGAGCCCTTCCTCCAGCGCCCGCCGTTCAATCGGGGTCAGCCGCGGGTGATCGGGAGCTTCCGGCCACTCCCCTTCCGCCAGCCACCGCTTCGCCTGGCGGAGGAGAGGGCCGCCGCGCTGGAGCATGCGGATGCGGGCGATCGTCTCGTCCCGGAGCCCGACGAACGGCGAGCGCAGGTAGCCGAAGGCGCGCACGTCGTCCCGCTCGTTCTGGAGCAGACGCAGCGCGTTGAGGACATCGAGGATCTCCTGGCGCTGGCCGAGGTGCGTCATGCCGGAGACGAAGTGGGGAATGCCGTAGCGCTTGAGCGCCGTCTCCATGTGCGTGAGCCCGGTGCGGGCGCGGTAGAGAAGCGCGACATCGCGGAAGGCCAGCCGACGAAGTTCGCCCGTGTCCGGATCCCGGATCTCGGCGCGGCCCACCGAGTCGAGGATCCACGACGCGATGTGTACGGCCTCGGCTTCCCGCTGCTCCGCGGCCCGTCCCTTCGGTACCCCGACCCACTCGACGCCGGTCTGGGCGTGGTCGGGGATCCCGGCCACGAGATCCGCGTAGTCGATCCGGCTCTCGGGGCGTTCGTCAGCGAGCGTGGTCCCCGTCTCCTCCATCGCCGCCCCGCTCACAACGTTCACGAAGTCGACGATCGGAGGGGCGCTGCGGAAGTTCCGCGGCAGATCGAGGACCTCGCCCTCGTCCGCGAAGTCGGCGGCGACGGCGTTCCACACCGAGATGTCGGCGCCGCGGAAGCGGTAGATGCTCTGCTTCGGATCCCCCACGAGAAAGAGCTGGGGACGGTCCACCCCGCGCGCGATGGCGAAGGCGATGTCGCGCTGCGTGAAGTCGGTATCCTGGAATTCGTCGATGATCAGCATCCGGTAGCGATCTCGGATCGCGGCCAGGGCGGCGCCCCCGGACGGGCCGAGGAGGAGATCGGACGCCCCCAGGACGAGGCTGTCGAAGTCGCGCTGGTTCTCCTCCTCCAGCCAGGCGTCCCAGCGGGTGCGCGCCTCGAGCGCCAGCTCAACCAGCTGTGAGCAGATGGCGAGCGCCTCCTCGTCCCGCTCCTCGAACTCCGCGCACGCGGCCGCCAGCGCGGAAAGGTCGAGCACGGAAGGGCGAGCCTCGACGGCTGCGGGAAAGAGCTCGAGGAAATCGCCCGACACCGGTTCGGGATCCGTTTCCTCGACGGGCGGCGTGTCGCGGGGCAGCCACTTCGCGTACCGCGCCTCCCGCCAGCGGAGGTCGCGCATTACATCCCGCACGTGATCGATGGCGCCCTTGGTGTGCGCCGAGCCCGTGAGCCCCAGCCGGCGGACTATCGCCTGCGTGGCCGGGTCCTCCTCATCGAGCCTCTCCAGAAGCAGCGCCTTGATGAGTTCGTCCTGCTCGGCCGACGCTCCGTCTTCATCGAGGATCTCGAAGGTGGGATCGATCCCCAGGCGCAGGGCGTGTTCGCGGAGCAGTTCGCCGCAGAACGAATGGATGGTGCCGACGGAGGCCCGGTCGATTTCCCAGCGCAGTTCGTCGCCGCGCGGCGACGCCTCGATCCGCCGCCGAAGCTGCCGCTTGAGGTCGTAGGCCGCCTTCTCCGTGAAGGTGATGGCGGCGATCTCGTCCAGCCGACAGGGGTCGGCCGGGGGATCGAGCGGTTCGCCCCTCTCCTCGCTGATCCCGAAGGGGAGGCCGAGGCGCCACATGATCTTGCCGACCACGGTCGTCGTCTTGCCCGTGCCCGCGTTCGCCACCAGCAGCGTATCGTCCTCGGACCGGATCGCGCGCACCTGCTCGGGGGTCCACAGGAGCTCAGCCATCGGCGACCTCCCCGGAGTCGTTGAAGCGATGGCCCTCGCGGAGTCGCGCGTCGTTGCGCCGGATCTCGAGTTCGGGATCCCAGGGTTTCCAGCCGCCCTTCCGCGAGGCGACGGCCTCGAAGCATCCGCTCCGCACCCGGCCGGGGATGGAGAGCGCCAGCGAGATAGCCCGGTCGTAACTGGGCGTACCGAACTTGACCAGACCTCCGTTCTGGGGGCTCCCCGGGCGCTTGATCGACCGGTAGCGGCTGGAGCCCATCTCGTAGCCCCGATCGGCCAATATCCGCGCGTAGAGCACGCCCTGGAGGGCGGTCGCGTCGTCGAAGTCCGGTGCGCCCGGGGTCCCGCCGCTCTTGTAGTCGAGTACGTGGTGAACCCCGGCCCCCTCCCCGCCCCGGTCCACCCGGTCTATGCGGCCGCACAGGCGCAGGCGTGAGGCCCGCCCGCGCACGTCCTCGCCGTCGAGGAACGTGACCTCCTCGTCGAAGCCGAAGCCCACCTCCGTCTCGACGGGGCGCTCGCCCTTCTTCGCCATGTGCTCCAGTTCCCAGGCGATGTAGCCGCGGACCGCCCGCACGATCCCCTCCCGGGTCTGTTCCCAGAGGGAGGCGACGCCGAACCACTCTCCCTCCTCCTCTCGCCTGGCGCAGACCTCCCGGGAGATCTCCGCGAGGCGGTTCTCGGCGGGACCCGCAAGGGTTAGAGGGAGCCGGTCCTTGAACTCGGCGTAGAAGCGCTCGAGGATCTCGTGCGCGACGCTCCCGAAGGCGAGAGGTGTGGTCTCTTCCTCCGCTTCCTCGACCCCTTCGAGCCAGAGCACGCGGTCCATGAGGAAAGTGAAGGGCGCCCGGGCGTAGGCTTCGAGCTTGCTCGCCGACCACCGGTAGTCCTCGCCGAAACGGCGCCCCAGTTGCCCAAGCACATCCGGATCGCGCAGGTGACCGTTCCATGGGTTGGGTCGATATGCGGGGTGCAGGGCCGGCGTGAGGCTCGATGCCTGAGCCGGCAGGAGGAACCCGGGGTAGCGGTCGAGCCCCGGCCCGCGGTGAACCTCGGCGGCCGCCGCCACGATGGCCCGCGCGATGCGTCCGGGGCGGGCGGGCGCAATCCGGGTCCGCCGGGCCGTGTCCGAGCCTCCCAGCGCCTGGTGCAGTGCGAAGGCGGCGCGCTCGTCGGCCTCGACCGGCGTGAGAGGCTCCCGGTCGTCCGAGGGACGGCGGACGCGGGGCAGTCCCACGCTGTCATCGTGCTCCGGGACCATGAGCGAGGGGAGGAGGGGCGTGCCGCCCGCGTCCGTCGTCCGGTAGCTGATCCACACCGAGCCCGCCTGCTGCGTCACCGCGCGCCACAGTCCCCGCTCCCGCCGCAGGGTCTCGTCCCGGTACGCGACCGGAAGCCCGAGTGCGGCGAGACGGCGGCGTTCGACATCGGTGAACACGCCCGTGGAACCCGTCGTGCGGGGGAACTCGCGGTCGTTGGCATGCACGACGAAGGTGTGGGCGAAGGGGACCAGCGCCGCGTCGTGCGCTTCGAGGACCTGGACCCCCTTCTGCCCCGGGGTGGAGAGGACGAGTTCGTTCGCCTGCAGGAGCTTCCTCAGGAGGGCGTGCCACGCCGCCGGCTCGAGAGGGTCGTCGGCGTGGTCGAGGCCCCGCCACTCCGCCAGCAGCCGTTCGAGGAGGTGGATGCCCCGCTGGTCGGCGCGCACGACTTCCCACCTTTCCTCGACGGGGTCGCACACCCGCCGCCTCAGTCGGAAGACGCCGCGATCCTTCTTCAGGAGGTCGAGCGTGATGTCGATCCAGTCAGCCTCGGGGCGGGCCCTCCCCAGGGGTTCGAGCACCTCGCGCATGGCCTCGAGGGCCTCGATGTCCTTTCCCACCCGGTCGGCGAAGAGTCCGCGGCCGCGGACTTCGCGCGCCTTGTCGTCCACGAGCTTCCGGAGCCGTTCGAGGCTCTCCCCCCATGCGCCAAGCCCCACGACCCGCCGGTTCGCCGCCACCGCGTCGACGCTGCGCAGGTCCATGCGGGTGTCGAAGTAGGGGTGTTCGAGGACGGCGCGCAGGGCGCGGTAGTCCCAGTTCCGCGCCGCCCCCCGCAGGATGAGGAGGAGCGCCTTGAGCGCCGGGATCTCGACCAGCGAGGACCGGATGCGGGCGCTGGCGGGGACACCGGCGCGAATCAGCGCCCGGAACGCGCGGTGGGTGTTGTCGCGGCCGGATCGCGCCACGACGGCGACCTGATGCGGTTCGGCCTCCCCCGCGGACAGAATCTCCTTGACCTGCCGCGCGACCCAGGTCATCTCGCGCGCGGCGTCGGGGACCGGCTGCACCTGCGGGGGACGGACTTCGGCGGCGTCGTCGGGACCGCCGATCAGCTCCGTGCGGGCCGCCAGCGCATCGAAGAAGGGGTCCGGCTCGGACTCCAGCGGGAGGTAGAGACGGACCTCCACCTCCTCCTGCCGGGCGAGCGCCGTGAGCATGCGGCGGCGCGTGCGCGGACTCGCGATGCTGTAGACGTGAAGTTCCCGCGCCCCCCCGATGGCCGCGGGCAGCCCGCCCGCCTCGATTCGCTCGGCGATGTGGGCGTTGACCGAACGCGAGTCCAGGAGGCCGCGTTTCCGGAGCGCGTCCAGATACGCGCGGTAGACGGCGACGACCCATTCGTTGCGCCGCAGGGCGAAGTCGTCGCCGCCCAGCCGGCCCAGCGCCCGCGCCAGTTCGTCCGGCGAAACGCCTTCCGGCAGCAGGTCGCCCAGCAGCGCGTCGAGCATGTGCCCGCGGATCACGCCGTCCCCCCGGCCGGGCTCCCTGCCGAGGATCCGGCGGCCGAGCCGGGCCGCGTGCCGGCTCACCAGGCGACGCCGCGTGAGCAGTCCGACCGGCCTGTCCCGGATCCCGAACCGCTCGGTCAGCTCCCCGAACAGCGTGACGGGCGGGTCGAGCCAGCCGGGCCGGCCGCGCTCGTAAGCCGCTTCGTACAGGAGGTCCCGCAGATTCCGGTGGTTGAGCCAGATCCACGCATCAGAACTGGTCGGCGACGCGGATCCCGCGAGAAAACGGTCCGCGCACGCCTGCCATAGGGGGGCAGCAGCCGGCGCGCGAACTACGGTGACCGGCACGCGTCAGGATCCGGAGCAGTCGATGGTCATCTCCCAAGGGCGGAATTCAAGCCCGACGGTGGTCACGCGCGTCCGCCACGTCAAGCTGGAGATGGTCCCCCGTGGCGACCGGCTTGATGTCGTTCGCTCGACTTGCTAGGTTACCGCTAACACCCCCTGTGGCTTCGACCGCAGGGCGCGGGGCCTCCTCGGAGGCCCCTGCTTCTTTTAAGGCAGTCAGCGATGCGCACATTTGTCTATGTAGACGGCTTCAATTTGTATTACGGAGCCCTCAAGGGTTCGTCATCGAAATGGCTGGATCTGGTCGCGTTGTTCGAGAAGGTGCTGCAGGCGCATCACCGGATCCTCGCGGTCAAGTACTTCACGGCCCGAGTTTCGGGAACGCCGCCGACCAATTCAAGCCGCGGAGACAGAATCTGTATCTCCGCGCTCTCCAGCGGTACCGGCCCGAGGTAGAGGTGTATTTCGGGCACTTCCTGAGCCATCCGGTACGGGCTCCGCTCGCGAACCCGGTCGGAAGCCAGCGCACGGCCGAAGTGATCCGCACCGAAGAGAAAGGCTCGGACGTTAATCTCGCGGTGCATCTACTCAATGACGGCTGGCTGGATGCCTACGACTGCGCGGTGGTCGTGACGAACGACAGCGACATCGCTGAAGCAATGCGCCTCGTAAGGAAACAACTCTCAAAGCAGATCGGCCTCGTGACACCGGGGACCAGGCGGCCGTCACGCCAGCTCATGGAGCACGCGAACTTCTCGACGCGTATTCGGCCCAACGCTCTGCAGTGCTCACAACTGCCGGATCCGATTCCGGGAACGCGCATTCGAAAACCCGTGCTTTGGTAGGGTGATGGTTCGGAGGCCGGGGACTACTACTCTTTCTCGAACCCGTGGCTTCTGAATTTTAATGTTTGCCCGTTCTCCGTGACGGTACGGACCACATGATCGGGCGTTCAGGCTGCTCTTCAGCCGCTCCCGTCTCCGTCGGAGCGATTCGTGAATCGCGGCGGGCGACGAGGCGAGGCGCCGCTGAAGGATCGTGAGTGCGAAGCCGCTCGTACCTGCACGCTTGTTGTCCTTCAGGGCGGCGGCGCGCCCCCACTCCTCGCGCACGTACGCGGTGACTTCCTAGTAAAGTTGCGCTTCCCGCGCGGACAGCCGATAGGGCACGGTATACGCGATCCGCTCCGGGAAGAGTCGGGTCGAATCGAACTTGAGCAGGTTCTCCTTCACCATGCGGCGCATCAGGTCCGAGGTGTCGGTCATGTGCACGCCGTCCCGGAACCGGCCCTCGAAACGGTCGCCGTCCAGGAGCGCCATGAAGAGCTGGAAATCCTGCTCCTTCCCGTTGTGCGGCGTCGCCGTCATGAGCAGGAAGTGGCGTGTGACACCAGAAAGAAGCTGCCCGAGCCGGTGTCGCTTCGTGTATTTGACCTCGTTGCCGAAGTAGCTGGCCGACATCTTGTGCGCCTCGTCGCACACCACGAGATCCCACTCGGCGTCGGGCGCCTGGAGCTTCGTCTGGACGTTCTCGTCGCGCGCGAATTTGTCGAGCCGCCCGATCACGAGGTTCGCCTCCAGGAACCAGTTCCCGGTGCGCGCCGCCTCGAGCTTGTCGTTCGTCAGGATCTCGAAAGGGAGGTTGAAACGCCGGTACAACTCGTCCTGCCACTGCTCGGCGAGCCCGCCGGGGCACACGACGAGACACCGCTTGAGGTCGCCGCGCGCGATCAGTTCCTTGATCAACAGCCCGGCCATGATCGTCTTCCCGGCGCCGGGATCGTCGGCGAGCAGGAAACGGAGCGGCTGCCGCGGCAACATCTCCTGGTACACGGCCGTGATCTGATGCGGCAGCGGCTCAACGTCCGACGTGTGGACGGCAAGAAGGGGATCGAACAGGTGA
The DNA here is from genome assembly GCF_965237495.1 of Candidatus Palauibacter sp. Lineage (GTDB taxonomy): Bacteria > Gemmatimonadota > Gemmatimonadetes > Palauibacterales > Palauibacteraceae > Palauibacter. Next base: position 3,213,059 of record NZ_OZ250143.1, read on the forward strand.
GCCAGCCGAATCCGCTGCGCCTCGGAGACCAGGCGGAACAGGGCACCGTCGCCATCGAAACCCCACGGACGCCCGCTCTCGACGATGTCCAGTTCGCCCTCATCTTGCCGGTACAACAGCCGGTTATCGACTCCGCCGTCCAGAGTCTTGAAGGTCAACTCCAGCGCCTCGGAGCCAAACCACTTGACGCTGACGACGGTGACCAGCGAGTCGGGCAGGATGCCCCGAACCGCCGCGTCCGGCGTCAGTTCCTCGAGCGTCACCCGCCCGACACTCCCTCCTCTGTTCGCTCGCCGGGCGCGAAGATCGTCAGCAGCAGCTCCTCGTCCCCAATCATGCGGTACTCGGGCTTGCGGCCCGCCAGCCTCTGGCTGTTGTCGAGGACCATTCGCACGCCTTCACCCCGCCGGTCCATGAGCGTACGGCGGCCCGTTCGAAGGCCGGGAATACCGTCGGGGACCGCGCACTTGGCGAGCAGGCTCGTGAGAACCTCGTATCGCGATGATTGCAGGTACGGAAGATTCTCGATCGTCATGGTGTTGGGAAGACGCCCCGGCGAATAGAGTTCCAACCGGTCCGCGAACAGCCTCAGCCGTATCTTCGAGCCGTGAATCGAATAGTCCCGGTGGGCCACCGCGTTCACCATTGCCTCGAACACGGCCGTCATGTCGAACGCCGGGCGGTCGATCCGGCCCACATCCTTGAACGCGGCCACCCTCATGTTCTTCGCGACGAAGCTGCACGCATCCCGTACCTGAGCGTCCAGCGGCCCAGACAGATCCGCCGCGTCGAGCTGGTACGGATCCGCTGAAGTGCTCGACCGAACCTGGGTTCCACGGTAAGCGACGGCCTGAACGAAGGCGTTTGGCAGCCACCGCCGCGGATCGTCGGTCGCCATCAGTATCCCTGCCACCGTGGGCCGCAGGACGCCGTCGGGACCCACCCGCGCCAGCCGGAGTTTCGACAAGAAGTCGTCCTTTGCATCGACCGAACGGTGGGTGCGAAAACGCTCCCACAGCGCCTCAGATAGGGCATCCACGCGCACGCCCGATACGGTCTGTTCATCGAAACGGACGATCCCGCTTTGGCTCCGGTGCTGGATCAATCTCGCAAGGTATTCGGGCGACATGGGCCGCTTCTCGTCAGCAACCCGGTGCAGGTATCCGCCGGGACTTCGATGAACCCACAGACTCGGTGGAATCTCGACCTTAATGACGGCGGCTTCGTCACCCGCCTCGGTTGGCAGTAGCAGGCGTTCGATGACCGGAATCACCGGCGGCTTTATCGAATCGGTACAAAGCTGGCGCAACCAGACCATCACGTCGTCGAGCCGGTCGAACGGAATACCTACGATCTGGCGCGACTGGTCCTCCACTCCAAGCAAGCAGACTCCCCCGCGACTGTTTGCGAACGCGGCTAATTCGTCGGCGAGGCTGTCCCGGGTTGGTCCGCGTATCTTCGATCCGGCAAACCGGACCTCCTTCAGTTCCAAGAACGAGCTTTCTCCGAGCCGGATATTGTCCAGCAACTCCTTCTTGCTATCGAACACCCGGCTCATCTCCCAGCCGCCGGTATCTACGCTCGAATGCGTCTCGGCCACCCTCCATCACCCGGCACACTTCGTCTCGGATCTCACGCTCCTGCAGAGATCCCTCCCGCGCAACGCGGCACTGACCCGCGGAAAAATCCATGACGTGCAGCATCTCCGCATCGCCGTTCACCACGATGTTCGGATTGTGCGTGACCACGATGATCTGGCGTTGAAGCTTGTTCTCCCTAATCTGTCGCACTACCAGGTCGTAGATCAGCTTGTTATCCAGATCGTCCTCCGGCTGGTCGAGGATCAGCGGCTCGTCGCCGTGCGCGAGAAGGAAGGCCAGCATCGCCGCCGAGCGCTGGCCCGCCGATGCCTGAGCGATGGGCCGGAAGTCGCGGCCGTCTCCCTTGGGGCTGTATTCGACGGTCAGACCATCCCCGGGAAACCACGCCAACAGTCTATCGAGAAACTCGGGGGCCTTCCCGAACTCACGCTCGCAGTAATTGTTGAAGTGACCACCGAAATCGCCATTCCCTTCGCAGGCCGATTCGAATCGCAGCTTAAGGTCCTGCAACTTCTGTTCGTGGACTTCCGCCGGATCAGAAGCTGACGGCGACACGTCTAGAACCAGCTCCGCCACGATCCCCTTCGCCGGCTGCCCATCCTCCCGTACGAGAATGTCTTCCCTGAAGCGGTCGTCGAGCACATTGAGGATCTCCCGCAGGTGACGCTCCATCACTAGAGGGTCGGGCTCGTAGGGCCGTATCTCCATGCGCACGAACGGATCCCCCGCAAGCGCCCCAGCAAGGAACTCCTGCCGGATGCGACTCAGTTGACGGCGCAATCGACCGATCTCCAGCAGTTGCGCGTCGGCGCGTCCTCTCAGCCTGTCTCGCTCCTCGCGTTGCGACTTGAGTTGCTCGCGCTCGCTGAGAATCCGCCGACGCTCCTGCACGAGCGCGCCGTACTGTTCCGGCCCGTCAACGCCGACGGAGCGGAGCGCTTCGACCAACTCCTCGTAGCGTTCCGTCGCCTCGCCGCACGCGTCGTGCCAGGCGCTTTCCCCCAGCATCGCCCGCTGCGACGCGGCCTTCGCAAGAAGCTGCCGAGCGGTCGAGCGCAGCCGCTCAGCGGCGTCTCGCATCGCCTCGTGGAGCGCAGAGATGGTTTCGGCCGCGTCGTCCTCTTTCGACTCCTCGCCAAACACGTCAACCGGAACGTCTGTCGGATCGAGATCGTCCGCCGTGTGTTCGATTCGTTCCGCAGCCTCCGTTACTTCGCGGAACTGCCGATCAACCTCGGCGCGCTGGCGGCCCCTCCGTCGATACTCTCTCAGAACGGTCCTGTGCGCTGCCTCCTCGAAGCGTTCCAGCTTGCGTTCGACATCCTCCTGCTCGACCACCAACTCGTCAGGTCGCCGCGACAGCCGGGCGTCGAGTTCGCGAACGCCGGCTCGCGTCGAATAGAAGGCCGAACGGGCTTTCTCCAGATCCTCCCGCAGCGCCGAGGTGTTGGCCGCCTGATCGATGACGTGCATCAAGGCCTGCCGATCATCCGCAGCCAAACCGGCGATCTGGCCTTGGCTGAAGATCCGGATCGGAAACCGGTCGGGCGGAACCGATTGGGACGCCGATTCGACCCAACTTCCGTCATCCTTTTGGTCCTCAACCGCCGTGCCTTGCCCGTCGTTCCGCCAGTTTACCCGATGGCGGACCCCATGCCGCAGTACAGACCACTGGAGTTCGGTTTCAGGCGTCAGGCCTCCGCGGGCCATCCGACTCCGCGGTACGCGACCGAAACGGTCGAAGGTCACGCGCGCCTCGCTTCCCTCCTCCAGGTGCGCGAGTTCGCCATCCCGTCGCGATGCCAATCTCAGCGCATGGATGACGGTGGACTTGCCGGTCCCACGACCGCCCACGAGCGCGCTTAGCCACGGACTGAACCTGAACTCGGCCGATTCGCCCCGCCCCATATAGCGAGCGTCGCTGATTCGGATGCCTTCGACACAATGAGTTGGAACGTGGAACGGATCGAAGGGTTCGGGCTCGTCGCTGCGTCGAATCGAGTAACTCGCCCCGTCAAGAAGAGCCAGACGCAGTGCGTCGAGCGCGGGCTGCGCCATTTTCACCCATGTGTACCGTGCACCCAGTTTGTCGGGCTCGTGCGCGTCCGAGCCCAGCACCTCCGCCCACCTCAGGTGTCTCTCCGTGTATATCTGCGGTTTCCGGGTATTCGGATCGACCACCTCCGCAGCCAGAATCGCGTTGCTGTCCAAGACTTGTGCGACGGTCACGGCGTCCAGAAGCGCACCTGCGTCGGACTCGCTTCTCAGCTGGAGCAATCCCTTGGGGCGGTCCACATGCGCCGGGATGGGGATGGCCCCAGCGTCAAGGACCGCTTGAACGGTTTCGATGGGCGACTTTCTGGTGGCGGCGCCGTCGTGGCCCTGCCGGCCGCGGTATCCGACGGATCCAAGGAGCCCCTCGATGTCCGCCGTCTTCGCATCGAGGTCGAAGAGCGCCAACAGGTGAAACCCCCCATTGACGGTCAGTTCAACGCCCGGAAACAGATACAGAGGGCGAAACTCCTCGTGCTGCTGTTCCTCCAACGCCTCGAGTGCAGACTTGAGGCGGTCAATCCACGCGCCGGAGTTGTGGTCCGTGACGCCCACGCAGTCGAGGCGCGCTCGCATGCAGGCAAGCAACCACTCCTCGGGCGTGACATCGGAGGTCACATCCGAGGACGCGGGCGTGTGGGTGTGGAGGTCGAAGCTCCACCACCGGGCACCCGGGTAGGGCCAAGGGGCGGTCGGATCCGTCACGCGGCGTCGTTTCGGCACATGTAAGAAATGTTGTCGGTCCTAAGCATCACGATTCGTCCCGTGTGGCCGTGATCGCTTGGCCCCCTAGCCCTACTCTTCGTCTCGCTGGCACCGGAGGCGGCCCGTCCGCGCGTTGGGTCGAGGCCGAATCTAGCCTATCAACGAGGATCGCGCCGTTGCTCAAAGCCATCATCATGGCGGCGCGACGCTGAACGAAGCTTCGAAAGCGTTGCGGGCCAGTGTCTCGATGTCCTCGACCGAGAGGCCCACGGCCTCGGCGACCCGGCGGAAGTTCTCGTTGATGTAGCCGCCGAAGTAGGCCGGGTCGTCGGAGTTCACCGTGGCGAGGAGGCCCAGGTCGAGCATGCGCCTGATCGGGTGGGCGGCGAGGTCGTCGACGACGCGGAGCGCCAGGTTCGACAGCGGGCACACGGTGAGGGGGATGCGGTCCTCCCGCAGGCGGGCGACGAGGGCCTCGTCCTCCAGGGCGCGGTTCCCGTGGTCGATGCGTTCGACGCCGAGGATGTCCAGCGCCTCCCACACGTACTCCGGCGGACCCTCCTCGCCCGCGTGCGCGACGAGGCGGAGGCCAAGATCGCGGGCGGCCTCGAAGACGCGGGCGAACTTCGAGGGCGGGTGGCCGACTTCGCTCGAGTCCAGACCCACGCCCAGCAGCCGGTCCAGATACGGCTCGGCTTCCTCCAGCGTCTCGAACGCTTCCCTCTCGCTGAGGTGACGCAGGAAACAGAGGATGGGGGAGACGCTCACGCCCCGCTCCCGGGAGCGGACGATGGCCTGCTCGAGGCCGTCCATCAGCGTCCCCAGCGGCACGCCACGCCCGGTGTGCGCCTGCGGGTCGAAGAACATCTCGACGTGGACGACCCCGTCCGCGGCCGCCCGTCGCAGGTAGGCGTCGGCGAGCGCGAAGAAGTCCTCCTCCGTCCGGAGCACGTTCATCCCCTCGTAGTAGAGGTCGAGGAACTCCTGGAGGTTCGCGAAGGAGTACGCCCGGCGAACCTTCTCGACGCTCCGGTACGGCAGCGACACGCCGTTCCGGCGGGCGAGGTCGAACATCATCTCCGGTTCAAGCGAACCCTCGACGTGAATGTGGAGTTCGGCCTTGGGCACGTCGCGAATGACCTCACTCAGCAGCCCCGGCATGGACTTCGGCATCGATCCTCCGCGCGGTCTGGTGGCCCCTCAGCGGGACGGGGTAGAATAGACGGGCAGTCGCCCCGGGGGCGAAGGCCCCCACCTCGACCAACGCCCGACCGGACATGTCCCCATGAGTCAACCCCGCGATAACTGGAGTTCCAGCGCCGGCCTCGTGCTCGCCGCGACGGGCAGCGCGATCGGCCTCGGCAACCTGTGGAAGTTCCCGTTCATCACGTGGCAGAACAACGGCGGGGCCTTCGTCCTCGTCTACCTCATCTGCATCCTCGCCGTCGGCCTGCCGATCATGATGGCGGAGCTTCTCATCGGGCGCCGCAGCCAGAAGAGCGCGGTCGGGGCGCTCAAGGAGGCGGCGGGACCCTGGTGGGGGATCGTCGGCGGCTGGGGCGTGCTCGCCGGCTTCATCCTTCTCAGCTACTACACGGTCATCGCGGGCTGGTCGCTCTACTACTTCGCCCAGTCCATCGGCTGGTCGTTCGGTGGCTACCCCGCCGGAATGGCGGCGGGCGACCTGTTCAACGAGCAGGTGGGGAACGCCGGCCTCCAGCTCATGCTGTCGCTGGGCTTCAGCATCGCAACGATCGCGGTCGTCTACTTCGGGGTGAGCAAGGGGATCGAACGTATCGCCCGCATCTTCCTCCCCATCCTGTTCGCCATCCTTCTCCTCCTTCTGGTGAGCGCGCTGGGGATGAGCGGGTCGGGAGAGGCGCTGCGTTTCATCTTCCGCGCGAACTTCGCGGAGCTGGAAACGAGCGGGGTCCTTGAGGCGCTGGGGCACTCCTTCTTCACCCTCTCCCTCGGGATGGGGGCGATGATCACCTACGGGTCCTACATCTCGCGCAAGCAGTCCATCGTGAAGGCGTCCGCGGCGATCGTGGGGCTGGACACGCTGATCGCCCTCGTGGCCACGGTGATCATGTTCTCCGTCATCTTCTCGGTCGCGGGGATGAGCGACCAGGTGAGCGGCTCGCCGGTGGGGATGCTCTTCATCTCGCTGCCCCAACTGTTCTACACGGCCGTGCCGTTCGGTGTCGTGCTGGGGCCGCTCTTCTACGTGCTGGTGGCGCTGGCGGCGCTGACTTCGACGATTTCCCTGCTCGAAGTCGTGACGAGCTACCTCATCGATGAGCGGGGCCTGGGCCGACACAAGGCCGCGGTCCTCTCCGGCGCCTCGATCTTCGTGTTCACCATTTTCGCGGCGCTTTCGTTCACGGGGACGCCGTTCCTCGCCACGCTGGAGATCTTCGCGGGCAAGGTGGGCTGGTTCTCGACGGTCGACCACTTCGTGTCCAACTGGATGCTCCCCACCGGCGGGTTCGCGATCACGCTGGCGGCGGGCTGGTTCATGACCCGGAACGCGACGGAACGGGAACTGATGGACGGCACGGAGCCCCGCTGGTTCCGTTACGGGGCGTGGCGTTTCTTCATCCGCTGGGTGGCGCCGCTCGCGGTGGGCGCGATCATCATCTCGGTGATCCTCGGACGCGACTTCAGCTGACGGGAGCCGGACCGCAAACGACCTGCGCCGGGGTTTGCCGCTGATGCGTCCGCGCCCATGCGCCCCTGTCCTCTTCGGCGTGGCGGCGGCCCTCGGGCTCGTCTCTGCGGGGTGCGGGGAGGGTGGTTCCCGCGCGGACACCCCCGGGGAGCGCGTCGCGCGAGCGGAGCCGGAGCGCGAGGCGATCGTGCGGGCGCTGGCCCGCGCATACTTCCCGGGCCGCGTGGGGGATATCGCCGTGATCCCCGGTCCGAGGGCCATCATCACGTCGCCGGGCCCCGACTACCGGTACATGCACGGCAGCCCGTGGTCGCATGACACCGCGGTGCCGCTCCTGCTGTACGGTCCGGGCGTCTTCGAGCCCGGCACGTATCGGGGGCCGGCCTCGCACCAGGACATCGGGGCAACGCTGACCACGCTGCTCGGGCTGCCGCCGCGAGCCGACGTGACCGGACGTCCGCTGCGCGCCGCGTTCTCGGACGCCGGGAACGAAGCCGACGGCGGGCAGGGCGACGCGGGGGCCCGCCCGGGGCTCGTGGCCGTGCTGGTGCTGGATGCGATGCGGGCGGACTACCTCGACCGCTACGCCGACCTTCTCCCCAACTTGACTCGGCTCGCGGCGAGGGCCGCCCGGTTTGCGGAGACCCGAGTCGACTACGTCCCCACGAACACCTCGACCGCGCACACGACGCTCTCGACCGGCACCGACCCGTCGGTACACGGAATCGTGGGCAACACGCTGTACGACCGCCGGACGGGCCAGTCGACGGTCGCGTACGAGGGTGCCTCTCCCCACAACCTCATGGCGCTTACGGTCGCTGACCGCTGGGGAGTGGCGACGCGCGGGCGGGCGGAGATCGTCGTCCAGGGGGGTACGGACTACCCTGCGGTGGCGCTGGCGGGTCACGGGAAGTGCATCCTCGGTGGCCACTCCGTGTGGCTGGCCTTCTACGACTCCGGCAGCGGCGGCTGGACTACGAACGAGGCGTGTTTTCGGCTTCCGCCGGCGGCCCGCGAACTCCACTTCGGTCGGCGACTCGACGCCGTCGACCGGCTTTGGCTCGGCCACGAACTCGACAGCTACGGAGAGGCCCGGCGTTCGGCCCTTTTCTCGGGATTCGAGGGAGAGGCAGCGGTCGCCTTCATCGAAGGAAGCGCCTTCGGTGAGGACGATGTCACGGATCTCTTCCTCGCCAACCTGAAGGGGACGGACTACGTGTCCCACAAGTACGGCCCCTTCTCGCCGGAGATGGAGGCGACGCTGGAGGAACTGGACGGGTGGCTGGGCCGGATCGTGGAAGCGCTCGAGGCGAAGGCGGGTCCCGGCGGGCTGGCCCTGGTCGTGACGGCGGACCACGGGATGCCCGACACCCCCTCGAGCGACGACCTGTGGGCCACCTACGGCGACGTGACGGCGTGGCTGAACGAACGTGTCGACCCCGGCGGGCCGGGCGTGGTGGCGTTCTACGAGGGCTCCGAGAACCAGATGTACCTCGACCCCGAGCGGCTGGAGGCGCTGGGGCTGGAGCCGGACGACATCGCCCGGACGCTGGAGGAATCGCCGGTGGTGCGGTTCGCGATTACGGAGCGGGAGGTGCGGCAGGCGCGCCAGGCTCGTTCTACGAGGGAGGATCCGGCGACACGTCGCCGGGATGGAATTCCCTGAGGTACAGCGTGAGGCGTCCGTGCAGGGTCTCGGTCGTGACCATGACGATGGGGTGGGGGGGGTCGACGGCCACATGGATCCGGGCGTCCGACTCCGGCTTGAACATCGACATCCCCGGGATCACCGCCCGCAGGATGTAGACGTCGAACCGTCCCGCGGGGACTCGCGTCCGATCCCGGCGTTCAAACTCGAACATGGCGGGGCTGTCCTCGGCCAGGTAGTAGCGGTCGATGCGGAAAGAGGTCTCTCCCGACGCGATCCGGCGCCGCATTTCGTACAGGATCGCGACGTCATCGAGCGGGGCTTCGGGGAGCATGACTTCGCGCGGTGGATCGGACGCATCGGGGTCCGTCGGATCCGCGATCTGACCGTCCAGGTGTTCGACACGCAGCCGCCGCTCGGGCTCATCGAGGTGGACCCGCCAACTGGTGCGCTTTCGTCCCTCCTGGATGAACCGGTCGAAGCGCAGAGAGCGAAGCGGCGCCAGCATCACCCAGCTTGTCTGCCGATCGTGGATCCTGAAGAACGGAATGGGGGCCCCGAAATCAACCTCGAGGCGGTAGATGTCCTCCCCGGCGACCGTCTCTCTATCCGCGACGGTCAGTTGGTTGCTCCCGAGTTGAACGGGGCCGAACTGGACGCCGAACTCCATGGTCTCGCCCACCGCCAGGGTCTCGCCCACCGCCAGGGTCTCGCCCGCAGCCGCAGTGTCAGCTACCGCCTGACCGGAGAGCGGCGCGGCGGCCGGCAGGCCGACGCACCCCGCGGCGATGAACGGCGAGATGAATCTCGACGGAGAGCGCCGCCGGGACCGCGAAGTCCATCGCGCAGTCGAGCGCCTTGGCGATCCCCTGTTGCGCATAGTCCGGCAGCTCCCGCTCCGCGTAGTAGATGAGGACCAGAAGAAGTACGGGCGCGAGCACGGGAAATCCATACAGCGCCTCAACCGCCAGGCTACTTGATCCGGTCTCCGCGGTTCGGAGCCGCTTGTTGCGCCGGCGTGACTTCTCGTTCAATCGTGCGTGACCCGTGTGCAATACCCTGCCGCTGCCGTCGGGGTGAAACCGTTCGGTCCCGGATGAGGACGAGATGATCGAGAGCTTCGAGAGCCCGCCAATGCTGAACCGCCGAACGTTCCTGAGAACCGGGACCCTCGCCGCGACCGGGTGGGCGGTTATGGCCGACCGCCTTCTGGCCGCCCCCTACGATCCCCTCCCGAAGCACCCCGGGATCGCGCCCACCGTCGCGTCCCCTGTGAGGATTCAGGGCATCGTCCGCGCCGGCGGGCGGGGCCTCGGACATGTCGCGGTGTCCGACGGACTCCAGGTCGTGGATTCGGACTCCGATGGCCGTTTCGAGCTGGTGACCTCGGCGGATCGCGGCTTTGTCTGGGCGCGGATCCCGGCTGGCCATCGGGTGCCGACGCACCCTTCGGGCGCGGCCGGTTTCTACCGGCCCATCGATCCCTCCCGAAGCGAGATGTCCGTCGCCTTCGACCTCGAACCTCTCGGGGTTTCCGACGAGCGTCACGCGGTCCTGCTCCTCGGCGACATCCAGACCGAGACCGAGGAGGAGATGGGCTGGTTCCACGAGCGGTCCGTACCGGACCTCCAAGGCAGCGTGAGGGATCTCGGGGACGTGCCGATCGTCGGGATCGCGGACGGTGACATCATGTTCGACCATCTCGAGATGTATCCCGAATACGAGCGGGCGGTCCGGCGCATCGGCGTGCCGTTCTTCCAGGTGATCGGGAACCACGATCTGGACACGGAGAGTCCTACGGACGAGGCCTCGACGGACACCTTCTCCCGTCACTTCGGGCCGCGGTACTACTCCTTCGACCGCGGGGCCGTCCATTACGTGGTCCTCGACGATGTCTTCTGGCACGGGAGCGGCTACCTCGGCTATCTCGATGCCGACGCGCTGACCTGGCTGCGGGCGGATCTGAGCCGCGTCGAACCGGGGGCTCCCGTCGTCGTGGCCACGCACATCCCGGCCCTCGGCAGCTACCACGCGCGACAGGGCCGCGCCTCCCCGGAAGCGTCCGTCGCGATCATGAACCGCGAAGCGCTGTACCGTCTGCTGGAGCCCTTTCGCGCGCACATCCTCACGGGGCACACGCACGAACTGGAGCACGTGTTCGAGAGCGGGACGCACGAGCACGTCGCCGGCGCGATCTGCGGCGCCTGGTGGAGCGGGCCGATCTGCCACGACGGCGCCCCCAACGGCTACTGTGTCTACGAGGCGGCGGGCGAGGAGATCTCGTGGCGCTACAAGTCCACGGGGTTCGACGCGACGCACCAGATGCGGGTCTACGGTCCGGGGGCCGACGCCTCTGCGCCGAGCGAGATCGTGGCCAATGTGTGGGATGCCGACCTCGAGTGGACCGTTCGCTGGTACACCGACGGCGAGCCGCGCGGCCTCATGGCGCGGCGCCCGGGGCGGGACCCGCTGAGCGTCGAACTGCACTCTGGCGACGACCTGCCCGCGCACCGGCCGTGGGTCGAGCCCCGCATCACGAACCACATGTTTTACGCGCCCGTCGACCCCGGCGTGACGGAGGTCCGCGTAGAGGCGACGGACCGCTTCGGCCGCGTCTACTCGGAGTCCCTGCGCCTGTCCTGACCCCGAGTCGAGTGGCCGCCAGCGCGAGGCGGGCGTTGTAGACTTCCGAACGCGGGCTCATGTTCCGGGGACGAAGACGGCAGGAGGGTCGGCCGTCCGCATGCTGACTCGGGCCCGGAGATGTCGCCATGATCCAGCCACGCCCGCGCTTTCGTCCGTCCTTCTTCACCCTCCCCGCTTCGACCTTGATCCTCGCGAGCGCCTGCGCTCTCCCGCAGACGACCATGGAGGATGCGTGCGCCGCCCCCGCCAACGAGATCGTCGCGGAGAACTGCCTCGAGGGACATCCGCCCACCGAGTGGGACATCAACGGCTACGGGGACCCGAGCATCCAGGGCTTCGGCACCGACATCGCGATCGCCCGGGGGGAGACGATCGAGTTCAAGATCGACACGGACTCGGAGGACTACCGGATCGACGTCTACCGGATGGGCTACTACAGCGGCATGGGCGCCCGTCGCGTCGACTCGTTCGAGCCTTCCGCGACGCTGCCCCAGATCCAGCCCGAGTGCCTCCGGGGTCCGATCCCGGTGCTGGCCGAGGGAGGCGGCCTCGAGACGTGGCCCGCGCCGCTCGTCGACTGCGGCAACTGGGCGGCGTCGGCTTCATGGCAGGCGCCCGCCGACGCGACCTCGGGCATCTACTTCGCGCGGCTCGTGCGCGAGGAGCAGGTCGAGGGCTGGGTGAAGAACGACCAGTTCGAAGCCACGCCTCTTCCGCCGACCGGGGAGGACTCGCTGTGGGAGGCCCCGGGCTTTCATGCGGTGATGCGGAACCCGCTGCGCGAGCCGCGGGCGAGCCACATCTATTTCGTGGTGCGCGACGACGACGGCGAATCCGACATGCTCTTCCAGACGTCGGACCTCACCTGGCAGGCATACAACCGTTACGGCGGCCACAGCGTGTACGGGCGGCTGAATCCGGCGCTTCTGCGGCTTCACGGTGGGGAGCCGCGCGCGCCGAAGGTGAGCTACAACCGACCCTTCGAGACGCGCCACTACCGTGCCGTCAACAAGGTCTTCAACTCCGAGTATCCGATGGTTCGCTGGCTGGAGCGGAACGGCTACGACGTGAGCTATTCCTCGGGGATCGACACGGACCGGCGCGGTGAGGAACTGTTCGAGCACAAGGTCTTCCTCTCGGTGGGACACGACGAGTACTGGACGGGGCAGCAGCGCCGCAACGTCGAGGCGGCCCGCGCCGCCGGCATGCACCTCGCCTTCTTCAGTTCGAACGAGGTGTTCTGGAAGGTGCGCTGGGAGGAGAGCATCGATGGCTCCGGCCAGCCGTACCGGACGTTCGTGACCTACAAGGAGACACAGGATCACCGGAAGCTCGATCCGGTCGAGTGGACGGGGCTGTTCCGCGATCACCGTTCGATCAACCCGGAGGGCCCGTGGCCGGAGAACGCGCTCACGGGGACGCTGTTCACGGTGAACGCGTGGCGGAACGATCCGATCATCGTGGACGCCGAGTTCGCCGATCTTCGCTTCTGGCGCAACACGGAAGTGGCCCGTCTGGGGCCCGGGGAGCGCTACGTGTCGATCAAGGGGATCCTCGGCCACGAGTGGGACTCGGACATCGACAACGGGTTCCGCCCGCCGGGGCTGTTCCAGGTCGCCGCGACCACGATCGACAACACGCAGTACTGCGTCCACCCGGGGCGAGGCTGCGAGACGGGAACGGCGACGCACAACGCGGTGCTGTACCGCCACGAGAGCGGCGCGCTCGTGTTCGGCTCGGGAACGCTGCAGTGGCCGTGGGGACTCGACGCCCACCACGACACGGAGACCGGGGTCCCGCCCGAGCGCCAGAACGGCGCGGACACGCGGGTCGGCGTGGACCCGAACGGCCCCGACCTCGTCCTGCGGCAGGCGACGCTGAACCTGTTCGCGGACATGGGCGTGCAGCCCGCGACGATGCAGCCGGATCTGGTGCCGGCCACGGCTTCGACGGATGACGTCCCGCCCACCTCCTCGTTCGAGGCGCCCTCGGGGCCCGATCCGGAGAGTGGAATGATGACGATCAGCGGGACGGCGTCGGACTCCGGAGGCGGCGTGGTTGCGGCGGTGGAAGTGTCGCTCGATGGGGGACAGACGTGGCACCCGGCCCGCGGCCGGACGAGTTGGAGCTACGCGTTCGACCCCACCGCGATGGGAGACGCGGCCACGATCCTCAGCCGCGCCGTGGACGACAGCGGCAACCTGGAGACGCCGGGCGAGGGGGGCTGAGCTTCTCCGCCGTTGTAGAGTTCTGAACGCGGGGACATGTTCCGGGACGGGGCGGCCGGAAGGTCGGCCGTCCGCATCCCGACTCCGGCCCGGAGATGTCGCCATGATCGCGCCGCGCCCTCGCTTTCGCCCGTTCATCTCCCTGTTCCCGGCCGCCGCGCTGCCGCTCTTCGCGGCATGTTCATCCTTCGGGACGGCGACGGGAGATCCTTGTGCGAACCCCGCCAACGAGATCGTGGCCGAGAACTGTCTCGAGGGGCACCCGCCTACGGAGTGGGACATCAACAGCTACGGCGACCCCGGCATCCAGGGCTTCGGCACGGACATCGCGGTTGCTCAGGGGGAGACGATCGAGTTCAAGATCGACACGGACTCGGACGACTACCGGATCGACATCTACCGCATGGGCTACTACGGGGGCATGGGCGCGCGCCGGGTGGATTCGTTCGAACCTTCCGCGACGCTGCCCCAGGTCCAGCCCGAGTGTCTGCGGGGTCCGATCCCGGTGCTGGCCGAGGGGGGCGGGATGGAGACGTGGCCCGCACCGCTCGTCGACTGCGGCAACTGGGCGGTTTCGGCCTCATGGGAGGCCCTTGAAGACGCGACATCGGGCATCTACTTCGCCCGGCTCGTGCGCGAGGACCCGATCGAGGGCTGGGTGAAGAACGACCAGTTCGAAGCCACGCCGCTTCCGCCCACGGGGGAGGACTCGCTGTGGGAGGCCCCGGGCTTCCGGGCGGTGATGCGGAACGGGCTCCGAGAGCCGCGGGCGAGCCACATCTATTTCGTGGTGCGCGACGACGACGGCGAGTCCGACATGCTCTTCCAGACATCGGACCTCACTTGGCAGGCGTACAACCGCTACGGCGGGCACAGCGTGTACGGGCGGCTGAATCCGGAGCGTCCGCGGCTCCACGGAGGACCGCCGCGCGCGCCGAAGGTCAGCTACAACCGGCCCTTCGAGACGCGTCACTACCGCGCGGTGAACAAGGTCTTCAACTCCGAGTATCCGATGGTCCGCTGGCTGGAGCGCAACGGGTACGACGTGAGCTATTCCTCCGGCGTCGACACTCAACGGCGAGGCGAGGAACTGCTCGAGCACAAGGTCTTCCTCTCGGTGGGACACGACGAGTACTGGACGGGACAGCAGCGTCGCAACGTGGAGGCGGCCCGCGCGGCGGGGATGCACCTCGCCTTCTTCAGCTCGAACGAGGTCTACTGGAAGGTGCGCTGGGAGACGAGCATCGACGGATCAGGCCAGCCGTACCGGACCCTCGTCACCTACAAGGACTCGCAGGACCACCGGCGACTCGACCCGGTGGAATGGACGGGAGAATTCCGGGACCACCGTCCGATCAACGCCGAGGGCCCGTGGCCGGAGAACGCGCTCACGGGGACGCTGTTCACGGTGAACGCGTGGCGAAACGACCCCATCATCGTGGACGCGGAGTTCGCCAGCCTGAGGTTCTGGCGCAACACGGAGGTGGCGCGGCTGAGCCCGGGCGAGCGCTACGTGTCGATCAAGGGGATCCTCGGCCACGAGTGGGACTCGGACATCGACAACGGCTTCCGACCGCCCGGCCTCTTCCAGGTGGCCGCGACGCCGATCGACAACACGCTCTACTGCGTGCATCCGGGGCGCGGCTGCGAGACGGGCACGGCGACGCACAACGCGGTCCTGTACCGGCACGAGAGCGGCGCGCTCGTCTTCGGCTCGGGGACGCTGCAGTGGTCGTGGGGACTCGACGCGCACCACGATTCGGAGACGGGGGTTCCACCCGAGCGCCAGAACGGCTCGGACACGCGAGTCGGCGTGGACCCGAACGGACCGGACCTGGTCCTGCAGCAGGCGACGCTGAACCTGTTCGCGGACATGGGCGTCCAGCCCGCCACGATGCAGCCGGATCTGGTACGCGCCGCGGCTTCGACGGATGACGTCGCCCCGACCTCGTCGTTCGACGCGCCCTCGGCGCCCGATGCGGAGAGCGGCATGGTCACGATCACCGGGATGGCGGCGGATACCGGCGGCGGCGTGGTCGCGGCCGTGGAAGTGTCGCTCGATGGGGGAGAGACCTGGCACCCGGCCCACGGCCGGGCGAACTGGACTTACGAGTACGACCCCGCCCTGGCCGGCGACGAGGCCTCCATCCTCAGCCGCGCCGCGGACGATAGCGGCAACCTCGAGATTCCGGGCGTGATGATCAGAGCCGAGGGCGGGGGCGGCTGACCCCTCGATCGATGCCTGCTCCGGGCGTTCCCGCGGGAACGTCCCGGCGGGCTACCAGTACTCGACTTCCAGCCCGTCGATGCGGGCGAAGCTCCGCCGGTCCCTCGTGGCGACCCGGTAGCCGCCACTGACCGCCGTCGCGGCGATGATGAGGTCGTGGGCCCCGATCGGGGTGCCGCGACGACCAAGCTGCTCGGCCAGGACCGCGTGGACGCGAGCCACCTCGAGATCGAACGGGACCACGGGGAGCACGGCAAGCCACGTTTCGAAGCACCGCTCGGCGGCGACGCGCCTGATTCCCTGAGCGGCCTGAACCCCTTGCAGGAGTTCCGAAGCGGTGATTGCGGCCATTGCCAGCGGGTCATCCGGCTCCCTCGCGGCACCGATCACGGAATCGAGGTCCATTTGGCCTCGTTCGACAGCGACCAGGACGCTCGTGTCGATCAGCGTTCCCACTGGCTCCGGGGCACTTCCTCACGGTTCCAGATTGCAATGCCCTCTTCGATCGCGCGAAGACACTCCTCATCCACCGAGGGCCCGGAACGCTCGGCGACGAGTTGGGCGAACTCCCTCAAAGTGAGACCTCGTTCGCGCACCGGGCCGACCTGCGCGACCGCCCTCCCCCTCCGCTCCACGACGTACACGGCGTCGCGCTCTCGAACCTCCGCGAGGATCGATCCGAAGTTCTTCGCGGCCTCGGTCGCGCTCACGATGCGAACAGCCGAAGGCGAGTCTTCCCTGGTGGACATGCAGCATAATACGGAATTTACGGATTACCGCAATTCGCACGGCGACTGCATGCCGCCATCAGCTCTCGGCGGGTCCGCGGCGCTCAGCGGTTCGTTGGGAAGCCGAGATCGACGCGGCTCCCGGCGGGGTCCGGCCAGCGAGTCGTCATCACCTTCGGTTTGGTGTAGAAGTGGACGCCCTCCGGGCCGTAGATGGCGTGCGCCCCGAACGCGGACTCCTTCCAGCCGCCGAAGGAGTGGTAGCCGACCGGGACCGGGATCGGGACGTTGAGGCCGATCATCCCCGCGTCCGCATCCTCCTGGAACTGGCGCGCGGCGCCGCCATCGCGGGTGAAGATCGCCGCGCCGTTCCCCCACGGGTTGTCCGAGAGCAACTCGACGGCGTCGTGATACGTGTCCGCCCGCACGACGCAGAGGACCGGCCCGAAGATCTCGTCGCGGTAGACCTTCATGTCGGGCGTGACGTGGTCGAGCAACGTGACGCCGAGGAAGAATCCGTCCCCCTCGAACTGCGCCTGTCGGCCGTCCACGACGACACGCGCGCCGGCCTCGGCGCCCTGACGCACGTAGTCCGCGACGCGGTCGCGGTGTTCGGCCGTGATGAGCGGACCCATCTCCGAGGCGGGATCGTCGCCCGGGCCGATCCGCAGTTTCTCCATGCGGGCCCGGATGGCCTCGACGAGCGGATCCGCGCTTTCTCCGACCGCGACCGCGACGGAGATCGCCATGCAGCGCTCCCCGGCCGACCCGTACGCGGCGGACACGGCGGAATCCGCGGCCAGGTCGATGTCCGCGTCCGGGAGGACGACCATGTGATTCTTCGCCCCGCCCAGCGCCTGTACGCGCTTGCCGTGCGCCGTGGCCGTCTCGTAGACGTGCCGGGCGACCGGTGTCGACCCCACGAAGCTGACGGCCTGCACATCGGGATGCTCGAGCAGCCGGTTCACCGCGACGTGGTCGCCGTGCAGGACGTTCAGGACCCCGGGCGGGAATCCGGCCTCGTGGAAGAGTTCCGCGATGAAGCTGGCGGCGCCGGGATCCCGAGGCGACGGCTTCAGCACGAACGTGTTCCCGCACGCGATCGCGTTGGGGAACATCCAGAGCGGCACCATGGCCGGGAAGTTGAACGGCGTGATCCCCGCCACGACGCCGAGCGGCCGCCGCACGGAATACACATCCACGCCCGTCGAGGCCTGCTCGTTGTAGGTCCCCTTCAGGTGCTCGGCGAGTCCGCAGGCGTACTCGATGTTCTCCAGGCCGCGGGCGACCTCGCCCATCGCGTCGGCCAGCACCTTCCCGTGCTCCGCCGTGAGCCGCTTCGCGATCTCCCCGGCGTGTTCGGCGACCTGGTTGCGGTACGCGAACATGAGCTTGGTGCGCCGCGCGACGCTGACGCGCCGCCACTCCTCGAAGGCGGTGGCCGCCGCCGCGACGGCTTCGTCGACCTCTTCGATGCTCGCCAGCGGCAGTTCACCCGTCTGGCGCCCGGTGGCGGGGTTGAAGACGGGTGCGGTCCGGCCGGAGGCTCCGGGCCGCGCCTCACCGCCCACCAGGTGAGGAATACGCTCGACCGCGTCCGCGTCGGATGTCGCGGCCGATGGAACGGAGGATAGGACCGTGCTCACCTCACCCCTTCGTGGTAGCCGAGGATCGCCTTCACCTCGAGGAACTCCTCAAGGCCGTGGCGGCCCCATTCGCGCCCGTTGCCGGACTGCTTGTAGCCGCCGAAGGGGA
This sequence comes from Candidatus Palauibacter sp., assembly GCF_965237495.1. Classification (GTDB taxonomy): domain Bacteria; phylum Gemmatimonadota; class Gemmatimonadetes; order Palauibacterales; family Palauibacteraceae; genus Palauibacter. The sequence continues at coordinate 3,231,320 of NZ_OZ250143.1, forward strand.
CCCTGAAGTCCGGGCGCGCCCCGTTCAGGTTCACCTGTCCCGACCGGATGCGGCGTGCCACCGCCCGACCGCGTTCCGGATCCCCCGCCGATACGTATCCGGCCAGGCCGTACGGCGTATCGTTCGCGATGCGCACGGCGTCGTCATCATCCTCGTATCCGATGAGCACGAGGACCGGGCCGAAGATCTCTTCGCGAGCCACGACCATGTCGTTGCTCGTATGCGAGAAGACGGTCGGGCGCACGAAGTAGCCGCGCGCCAGCCCCTCCGGCCTCCCCGGCCCGCCCACGGCGAGCCGCGCGCCTTCGTCGATCCCCATCTCGATCAGCCGCTGAATCTTGTGGAACTGCGCCGCGGACACGGCCGGGCCGATCCCGGTGCCTTCGACCGCGGGATCGCCGACCGCGACCTTCTTCGCCGCCGCGGCCGCGATCTCCGCGGCCTCGTCCATCCGCGAATGCGGGACGAGCATGCGCGTGGGCGCGTTACACGACTGCCCCGTGTTGTTGCACACGGCGAAGACGCCCCGCGACACCGCCCGCCCGAAGTCCGCGTCATCCAGAATGATGTTCGCCGACTTGCCGCCCAGTTCCTGCGCGACGCGCTTCACGGTCGGCGCCGCGTTCCGCGCGACCTCGACACCGGCCCGCGTCGAGCCCGTGAACGAGACCATGTCGACGTCCGGGTGCGAGGACAGCGCCGCACCCACGACCGGGCCGGCGCCGTTCACGAGGTTGAAGACCCCGGGCGGCACGCCGGCATCATGCAGGATTTCCGCGAAGATCAGCGCGTTGAGCGGTGCGACCTCGGACGGCTTGAGCACCATCGTGCACCCCGCCGCGAGCGCCGGCGCCACCTTGCACGCAATCTGATTCAGCGGCCAGTTCCACGGGGTGATGAAGGCGCAGACCCCCACCGGCTCGCGAACCAGCAGCGACGACCCGAGGTCGGTCTCGAACTCGAAGTTCGCGAGGATCTTCCCCATCGTCCTCAGGTGCGCCAGACCGGAGGGCACCTGGGCCTGCACGGCGAGGCTCATCGGCGCCCCCATCTCCGCGCTGACGATCGCGGCCAGATCCGCCGAACGGGCCGCGTATCCCTCACAGATCCGCTCGAGGAGCGCGACCCGCTCTTCCCGGCTCGTGGCCGAGAACGACTCGAAGGCTGCCTTCGCGGCCGCCACCGCGGCGTCGGCGTCGTCCTGGGCCCCCATCGCGATGGCCCCGATGACCTCCTCGGTGGCCGGGTTGACGACATCCAGCGTGTCGGCGGTCGACGGTTCGACCCACGTCCCGCCGATGTAGAACTTCCGGAGATTGTCCACGGATTCCCTTTCCGGACCGCCCAGGGCGGTGTTGCGATACGAGTACGAAAAACACGACCCCGGCGGGAGACGAACTGCGCCTCCCGCCGGGGTCGATCCTACCTTGCGAGGTCAGCTTCGACTACCAGCGACCTCCACCCGGGTCATCGCCTCCGATCCAGGACTAGTTCGTCAGCCACGACCACCGATAGTTCACGCGAACGTAGTAGTAACCGCCGTTGAAGCCGAACGGCGAGCTCTCCGGATAGAGCAGACCCACGCTCCCGGCCGTGCCGGTCTCGTTCCGTGCCGGATACGTATCGAGGAGGTTGTTCGCGCCGATGGCGATTTCGGTGTCCGCTGTGAGGCTCGTCGACAGCTCCAGGTCGACGAGCAACCTGCCTGGGAAGGGCGTGTCCTCGACGCCGCCGATCACGACGCCTCCGACGTCCACCCACGAATCGTACCAGGTACCCCGCAGGAGGCCGCGCACCTTGCCCAGCGTGTGCACCACGTTGAGAGAGCCCCGCCACGAGGGGATGGAGCGCTCGAGCTGATCCAGGCGGTCCTCGTCCACGACTTCAGGATTGAAATCGGTGACCGTCGTGCCGTTGTAGTTGAAGAGCGCGCTGAAGCTCGTGGCGCCGCCCCTCGACGGTGGAGAGTAGTTCGCCACGATGTCGATCCCCTGCGTCCTCGTGCTGAAGTCGTTGGTGAAGAACCGGAACTCGGCGAGGTTGGCAGCGCTGGTGAACCCTTCGGTCAGAAGCCTCGTGACCTCCTCGGGCTCGAGCTTGAACGTCTTCGTCTGCGCGAACCGGTCCGAAATCGCGATGCGGTAGTAGTCCATCGTAAACTTGAACGCGTCCGCGTCGAGCACGGCCCCCGCCGTCAGGCTGAACGCCCTCTCGGGCGACAGCTGCCGCCCGCCCCGAAGCGCCGCCACCCCGGAGGTCGAGGGGATCGTGCCGCGGTTGACGAGGTCGCCGATCGTCGCGTCGAAGACCGTTGAAACGTTGAAGGCGTTCTGCTGCCCCGGTGTCGGAGCGCGGAAGCCGGTGCTCCCGCCGGCGCGCAGAGCGAGCTTGTCGCTGACTTCGAGGCGGCTCGAGACCTTCCCGGTCAACTGGCTGCCGAAGTCGGAGAAGTCCTCCCAGCGCAACGCGGCTCCGACCGTCCAGGGGGCTTCGCCGCCGCCCAGATGAACATCTCCGTAGATGGCCACGTTCTGGCGGTCCCAGTCTCCCGCGGCGATCGGACTGAAGCCGGGGAAGCCGTTGGAGGAGGAACTGAAGCCCTGCTTGGCGTAGGGCCCGATCTTCCACGATTCGTCCTGCCCCCTGCCGATTATGAAACGCTCCTCACGGCGCTCGAGCCCAGCCGCGATATGTACCTGATCGCTGGCCTCATAGGCGACATCGAAGTTGAGGTTGAACTCCTGCTGCTGGTAGAGACCCGCGTCGAAGTCGGTGGGCGTCTCCGGCCCGAGCGCGGCGTTCACCGTGTTGTAGATGAAGAAATCGGTGGTGTGGTTGCCGAAGCTGGCGCTCGCGTCCCAAGTGAAACCGCTGTCGTTGCCGCCCTTCACGCCGCTGACGACCGACCAGTCGGTGACGTTGCCGCCGAACTGAGGTGTGAAGCCGCCGGGGAACATCTCCTGGAACGAGAAGCAGTTCGGATCGGCGAAGACCCGCGCCAGAGCCACCGGGTCGGGAACGTTGTTCGTGATGCTGACCTCGGGGCAATTCGCCGATCCGTCCACCACGCCGTCCCTCGCGTCGAGCACATCGCCGATGAGGAGCGTCTCGCCCCCGTCACCGGTGAACACGCCGCCGCGCGTGTTCGGATTGCGGAAGAAGAAACCACCGTCCACCTCCTTGGTGGAGAGGTTTCCGAACGCGTAGAACTGCTCGTCGTCGTTGAACGTGTAGCCGGTATTGAGCCACAGTTTGAGGTCGTCGTTGACCTCGGGCGAACCCCAGATCTGGGCCGAGGGCTGGCGCACGGCACTGTTGCCGGCGGCGCGGAGTGCAAGCGCGTCGTCGCGCTGGACGGCCCGGTCGGTGGGATTCTGATTTCCGTACTCAACGCTGAGGTTGGCGAAGCCGGTGGACCCCAGGGGGACACCGACGTTGCCGGCGACGGTGAGCATGTCGCCGTCGCCTTCGTAGTAACTGCCGCTCTTCACCTCGAGGGCACCGCCCGAGCGGTCGTCCTTGAGGATGAAGTTCATCACGCCGGCGATGGCGTCCGACCCGTACTGGGCCGACGCGCCGTCACGCAGCACCTCCACCTGTCGCAGCGCGATGCCCGGGATGGAGCCGATGTCGACGCCCTGGGCCCCGTCCGAGAGACCGGCCCCGAGCCACGTGATGATCGACCCGCGGTGCCGCCGCTTCCCGTTGATCAGCACCATGGTGTGATCTGCCGCGAGCCCCCGCAGGTTGGCCGGACGCGTGATCGTGGCGGCGTCGCTGATCGGCTCGGTGCGGACGTTGTAGGACGGGACCACGCTGCGGAGCAGGAAGTCGATGTTCGTCTCCCCCTGCCGAGTGATCTCGGACACCGGGATCACGTCCACCGGCACCATCGATTCCGTCACCGTTCTCGGCCGCGCGCGGCTTCCGACGACCACCAGCTCCCCGAGGTTGATCGCCGAGAGGCCGAGCGCGAAATCGACGGTCACGCTCTGCCCGTCTACGACCGTTGCGGTTTGCGTCTGGACCGCGTAGCCGATGAGCCGGACCTCGACCACATGGTTACCCGCCGGGACATCGGGAATCATGTACGCGCCGCCCGCTCCCGAGCCCACCGAGATATCGAGGGCGGGGATCGCGACCCGCGCGTTGCTGAGCCCGGCCGCGCCCTGGGCGCTGGTCACCCGGCCCTCGATCGTGCCCTGGGCGTAGGCTGCCGCGGGTGTGAACAGGATGGCGAACATCACAAGTGCGCGTTTCAGCATACTCATCTCCGGTTGGTCGTGACATCCGACTCGGCTCGTACGCACGTCGTACGCGGGCCCGAGCCGAACAGCCCGCGACTGCTCCCCCAAGAACGTATTACAGCGGCGCCCAAGGCATCTCGATCGAGCGCCACATGTGCGCGACCGGGCTGTTGTCGTACCCCAGACCCTCCTTCGGCTGCTCGAAATGGCGTCCGATGATGTCGACGAAGGGGTCGAGCGAGACCTCCATGTCATCCTGGAACGCGTAGGTGTCGTTCACGCAGATCATGCGCGCCGAGACGTACAACGGGTGTTTCGTGGCGTACTCGGCCGCCTGCTTGATGTATTCCGGCGGGACGTAATCCTCGCCGAAGATCCGGTTGTACAACTCCGGGTACTCGTAGCCATACTCCTCGTCCGGGTAGAAGCGCAGGGCCCCGTGATACCGAATGCCCCAACTTACGTACTCGGGCACGTACGGTTCGTAGAGCTGGGCGCCCCACCACCCGTGATCGACCTTGATCAGGTTCTGCACGGTATCGTGCAGCAGGCCCGCGAGGACATTCTCCTCCGGCTGCCCATCCTTTAACGCGTGAGTCGCGCTCTGCAGGACATGCCGGGCCGGCCAGAACCGGAGCCGGAAGACATCCTCCAGCGTGGGATTCGCCGGCAGCGGTTCGAGCACCGTGTCGCTCGGGCGGAAGAGGTTGCCGGTCCCGCGCGGAGTCGTGACTTCCTGCTCGTGGTCGTGGTGGTCGTGATCCTCCGTCTCCGCGGCGAATTCCGCCTCGGCTTCCGCTGCCTCGGCGAGGAGTTCGTTCTCGTCGAGGAGGCGCGGGTCGAGGTCTTCGGTCCGCGGGACGGGGCCGTGGTGGTGGTCGTGAGCGTGGCCGGGACTCTCGTCGTCGAGCATGTCCACCATGTAGTGCTCGAGAGCCTCCGCCTTGTCCTCGGGCGTCATCACCGCAAGGGCGCCGGCGCCGACGGACGCGAGGAACCTTCTACGATCGATTTCCATGATCTCCCCCCGCGCTGGCAGCGTAAAAAAGTGATGTCCGGCAACTTGGCCCGGCTTCGCCAACGCCGCCAGATGCGACCGGATACAACCCGGATGCAAAAAGGATGAACGACCGCCAAAAAAGGGGGGCCGCACCAGCCGGTACGGCCCCTCTCTTCGCCTGCCCGGTCCCCCCGGGGCCTCAGTAGGCCTGCTTGGTCACGTTTTCCGCCTTCGGACCCTTGGGACCATCCACGACATCGAGCTCGACCTTCTCGCCCTCCGCCAAGCTTCGGAATCCGTCCGACTGGATCGCCGTGTGGTGCACGAAGACCTCCGCCGATCCATCGTCGAGAGCGATGAATCCGAAGCCCTTCTGGTCGTTGAACCACTTCACCGTGCCGCTTCTGCGCATTACCCGTGCTCCTGAAAAAGATTGGTGTCGCCGAGAGTACGGGCCTGCCGCACATGCCTGCTGCCGTGCCTGCCAACCCCGACCATCGCCCGGCCCAGAATACATGGCGGGATTCCCGTTGTCCATGCGGGCCGGTCCGGCTCCGGAGGGTCCCGGCCGGCGCGCTCTACTTCCTGACCGCCAGGAAGTCGCGAAGGCGGAGTTTCGTCTGGTGGTCCTTCCTCCGCACACCCTTCATGTCCTGGCCGCGGATGTAGGTGCGCTGCCACCCCTCCTCCACGGCCTCCTGCTCGCCGGCGCTCAGATCGTCGATGAACTGCGAGCGGGATTCGCGCCACGCGACGTACTCATTCGCGAGCCGCTTGTTGTCCCACAGATCGCGGCCCCGGGGGCGCACGCTCTCCAGGTAGTGGCGCGGGATGGGCAGGATCCGGCAGATCGGTTCGCCCTCATCGAACCGGATCCAGTGCTTCGGCCGCGTGATCTTCCAGTTCATCGTGAACGAGAACGGCGCCCAGTCGGTCTCGATGATCCCGTCGAGCGGAATGATCCCGTCCTTGGGGAGGTTCGGACAGCCTCGCGCCCACAGGTTGTGGTCCTTCGTGGTCCGGAACAGGTAACCAGGTGTAAAGGTGACGACGCCGCTGCCGAAATGGCTGGCGATTGCGGGATGGGGCTCGTCGTCCCAGCGAAACTTGAGAGCGTCCAGCCCGGCCTCGCCGTTCCAGCGCACCCAGAACCGTGTCGGACAGAGGAGGTCCCATCCGGCCTGGTTCGCGATCAGCAGCGGGAGGCAGCGGTACGCGAAACGGGCCGGGGTGTCGTCCATCCACTCGCGATGCTGCGTGCCCCTGACGAGTGGCAGCGCATCATCGGCGACCCGGTAGGCGGTAAGATCGATGCCGGCGGCCGGCTTCGGCCGCGGCTTCGCCTTCTTCACCACCGGCTGCTATCCCCTCCGAACGGGAACCCGGTTGCCGAACCCGGGCCCGCCGGTACTCGGGCTTTCGGGCTCGAGGAGCGACTTGCCGAGATCGAAGGACAACAGCAATCCCGCGATTTCCGTCGCACCCTCGAGACGGACCCAGTTGTCCAGGATCGTGATCTGGAAGACCGCCTCGATCGCCGGGTTCGCCGGCGAGGGGTCGATGTTCAGCGTGATGCGGCGGGAGACCCTGTCATATTCCCACATGCCGTAGAACCGGACATCGACCGTACTCCTCCCCGGCCCGCTGCTCGGCAGGAAAACCCGGCCGCTCAGCGTCATCGCCGACCCGAATACGAGGCGGATGTCCGAACCGGGCGGGGCGGGGCGGATGTTGTTCGGGATCTGGGAGTTCCGCAGACCCAGATGCTCGACCGGGCGGTACACTCCGACGATCGTGGGATGGAGGTTTCGGTACGCGGGGCCGTACGGATTGTTGTCGAATTCGCAGGCCGCCGTTCCGGCAAGGAGGCCGATGGCCAGGCCCGCGCGCGCGATTTCACGCAGCCGCAGATATTTCACAGCTCCCTCCGCACTGATAGAACGTCCTCCGGAATCCTTCATGGAACCGCCGGGCGGGACATTTGGCGTGGCGGACTTCACCACGTCCAGGCTTAATGAAACAATTCCGGGGTGCCGGTGGCAACCCAGATGTGCAAACACCCTTCCGGACCGGGGCGTTGCGCGCCGGGCGGCGGCTGAGCAGGGTGTCGCGCGTCCAGCGAACACTCGAGCCCCGCTCCGGCTGACATGGTCACGATACGCCCCATCCACCGCGCCCTCGTACCCGTCGATTCCGACGCCGCCCGCCGGGTGTCGGCCCGAAACTACGATGAGTTTCAGGGAGATCTCGAGATCTGGGAGGCGATTCGAGAGGCGCCGGACTCGGTGTTGAGCGTCACCATGGCGCACTGTGCGGTGGTCCGCCCCGATCGGATCATGGAGGGCGACTCGGAGGCGGCGCTGAGGCGCGCGCGACTCAACTTCGACCGGCTCCGGGCTTCCCCTCTCACGCGCGCAGCGGGGCGAGTCCTCTTCATCTACGAGATCGTGGACCCGGGGCGGCCGGGAGTTCGGCAGATCGGCCTCGGCGGGCTGGCGCGCACGGCGGAGATCCGCACTGAAGCGACGCCCGACGGCCCTATCATCCGCAACGAGGGCGTCCGTCCCCCGAAGGCGCGTGGACGCGCGCGGCTGATCGAGGCGACCCGCGCCATCATCGGGACCGTGAACAACGCCGTGCCCGACGAGTCGGGGGCCTTCGCGCGGACGCTGGAGGGACGGGTCGACGGAGTCGCGCCCGACTTCGCGGTCGAGGGCAGGGGAGGCACCGCCCATCGGATCTGGCTCGTCCGGGAGCCCGGCGCCCTGGCGCGCCTTCAGCGGCTGCTCGCCGACGAGCCGGAGGCCTACGTGGCCGATGGCAACCACCGGAGCGCGGCCGCCGCGATGCTGGGGCACGAGTCCTTCCTCGCGGTGTTCTTCCCCGCGGACCGGATGGGGATCGCCCCCTACAACCGTCTCGTGCGGCTTCCCGGGGAATCCCCCGAGACCGTCGAGGCGGCGGTGGCGTCGGCTCTGGGGCGTTCCTTCGCCGCCACCCTCGCCTCCGGGGGAGAGGGACCGCTTCAGCCGGAGACCACTCACGAGATCGGCGTGTACACGGCCGAAGCCGGGTGGCGGCGGGCGATGCCCCGGGAGGAGGTCCTGCGCGAGGAGGACGCGTCGGCATCGATCGACCACGACATCGTGCAGCGGACCCTCTTCGCCGACCTCGGGATCGTCGAGGCCGGGGACGAACGCCTGACGTTCGTGGGCGCCAACAAGGATGCTGCGTGGCTCGCGGAGGAGGTCGACGCGGGGCGGGCCGACCTCGCCGTCACACTCCCTGCCGTGACGATGCGTCAGTTCATCGCGGTGTGCCGGCAGCGCCGCATGATGCCGCCCAAGTCGACCTGGTTCGAACCCAAGATCCGCAGCGGGCTGGTCATGGTGCTGCTCGAGGATCTCTGAGCGACTCCGCCCGCGCGCGGAGGGCGGCGCGGTCGACCTTCCCCAGGTGGGTCCGGGGCAGCGCGCCGACGAGGTGGGTCGCCGCGGGGGCTTTGTAGGACGCGAGGCGGGAGGCCACGAACTCCCGCAGCGCCGCCGCCAGCTCAGATGGCTCGGCGGGCCGTGATCCCGCGTCCGGAGCCGAAGCCGCCTCCGTCGGGACGACCCACGCGACGGGTTCGACAAGGCCCGCGCGGTTCGGCACGCCGACCACGGCCGCCTCGGCCACGGCCGGGTGCTGCAACAGGCAGTCTTCCACCTCACCGGGGGACAGCCACTTCCCCTTCACCTTCAGCATGTCGTCGCCGCGCCCGCAGTAGGTGAAGACCCCGTCCGCGTCGCGCACGACCATATCCCCGGACACGTACCACGCACCCCGGAACGCCTCCGCCGTCGCCTCCGCCCGCTGCCAGTACCCGAGGGCGCGCGACCCGCCGCGCACGCGGAGCCAGCCGACCTCGCCCGGGGGCAGCTCCCCGCCCTCGTCGTCGCATACGCGCACCTCGAAGCCGGGAACCACGCGGCCCAGCGTACCGGGGCGGACGTCTCCCGGCCGGTTGCTGAGGAAGATGTGCCACATTTCGGCGGTCCCCAGTCCGTCGAGGAGGTCCACCCCCCACGTATCCCGCCAGCGCCGGTGAAGGTCGGGGGGGAGGGCCTCGCCGGCGGAGGTGGCGAGCCGGAGACACGAGAGATCCCGGCGCGCAGCGTCGGAGTCCGCCACCATGTGCCGGATCATCGTGGGCACGTTGACCAGCACGGTCGGGCGAAACTTCTCAATCTTCGAGAACAGGACCTCTGGTGTACACCGCTCCGGGAAGAGGGCCGCCGCGGCCCCGACCGAGAAGGGGAAGAAGAGGTTCGAGCCCGTGGCGTATCCGAAGAAGAGCTTCGGCACCGAGAGCGTGACGTCGGACTCCGTCAGACCGAGGACGCGCTTCCCGTAGCACTCGGTCGTGTTGGCGAACGACGCGTGCGTCTGCACGACCCCCTTCGGCCGCCCCGTCGTCCCGCCGCTGAACAGCCACAGCGCCGGGTCGTCTCGGTGCGTGGGGAACGGTCGGAGCGTGGCGGGCTGGGCCGCGAGCCGCTCCCCGAAGGCGGGTTCATCGATGATGAAGGTCTCGCGGGGACCCCGGATCCCGGGACCCCAGGAAACGCCGTCGCCGGCCCGGTCGCGGTTTCGATGCCGGTCTCGGTCCCCACCTCGCGCCGCCTCGGCGAAGGCCGGCGCGCGTTCGGAGTCCGTGAAGAGGACCGCGCCGCGCGTATAGCGGAGGAAGTACTCGATCTCCTCCCCCCGGAGGTACGGGTTCAGCATCACGCCGACGGCCCCGATCCGGAGCGCGCCGAACAGGGCGCCGACGAAGGCCGGGCCGTCAGGGAGAGCGATGAGGACGCGTTCCTCGGGGCGGACGCCCGCCGAAAGAAGCAGGTGGCCGCACCGGTTCGCGAGCGCGTCGACCTCGGCGTAGGTGAGTGCTCCGTTGTCGGTCAGGAGGGCGCGCCGAGCCCCGCGTCCCTCCCGCACCCGATCGCCGAGCAAGTACTCGGCGATGTTGAAGCGCGCGGGCGGAACGAACGTCGGCGACGGATCGGAATCTCGAATTTCCATCGGCTGGACGGGCCGTTCGTGGCGGGAACTCTGGTCTCGCACGGTATTCTCCGGCCGCCGCGCCATCAACACGGCCCCGGCGCGGACCCTTGCGCCTTCAGCAGGGTCGGCGTAGCCACACTCCATGACCCTTCACCGGCTGCCGGACCTCACATGGGAGGATGTCGGGGCGCTCGACCTCGATCGCGCAGTCGCCATCCTGCCCGTCGGGGCGACGGAGGCGCACGGACCGCACCTGCCGCTCGACACCGACGTCACGATCGCGGTCGCGATGGCGGAGGCGGGCGGGCGGCGACTGGCGGCGCATGGTCTTGAAGCGGTGCTACTCGACGCGCTGCAGTACACGCCCGCCACGTTCGCCGCCAGCTTCCCCGGGACGATCGACATCGGGAGCGCGACGCTGGCGGCGCTCCTCACGGACATCGCGACGAGCCTGCGGCGGGCCGGGATCGGGACGCTGGCGATCGCGAACGCGCACTTCGACCCGGCCCATCTCGAGGCCCTCCACGGCGCGGTATCCTCGATCAACGAGGGCGCCGCGATGCGGGCCGTGTTCCCGGACGTGACCCGCCGCCCGTGGGGAGGCCGGCTGACCGCCGAGTTCCGAAGCGGGGCGTGCCACGCCGGCCGGTACGAAGGGTCGATCGTCCTTGCCCGCAGCCCCGGGCGCGTGCGCGCGGAGGTCATGCTGAAGCTGGAGGACAACCCCGTCTCGCTCTCGTCGGCGATCGCCGATGGGGCGGCGGATTTCGTGGCCGCCGGGGGGGCGCGAGCGTACTTCGGCAGCCCCGCGGGGGCGACGGCGGAGGAAGGACGCGCTACGATCGAGGTGTTGGGGGAGATCCTCTCGGAGGCGGTGATCGAAGCCCTGGGCAGCGAATGATGAGCGGAACGTGAGCGAACTGTGAGCGAGCTGTGAGCATCGCAGGTCGCGGCGCCCTGATGACGGGGGGCGGCCGGGGCATCGGCGCGGCCGCGGCCCGTGCGCTCGCCGACCGGGGCGTCCGGATCGTCGTCTCGGCGCGCAGCACGGACGAGATCGAGGCCGTCGCCGCGGAGCTCCGGGCCCGGGGGACCGAAGCCTGGGCCGTGACGTGCGATGTCTCGGAGCCGGCCGATGTGGCGGCCCTGTGCCGGGAAGCCGCCGGGCGGCTCGGCGCCGTCGACATCCTCGTCAACAACGCGGGCGTGGCCAGTTCCGCCTCCGTGACCCGGCTCGCCCTGGAGGAGTGGACCCGGCTGTGGACGGTCAACGCCACCGGCGCCTTCCTCGCCATGCAGGGGGTGCTTCCCGGCATGATCGAACGCGGCTGGGGACGCATCGTGAACGTGGCTTCCGTCGCGGCGCTGCGCGGGGCGCGATACATCGGCGGCTACGCGGCCTCCAAGCACGCGCTGCTCGGGCTCACGCGCTCCGCGGCGGCGGAAGTGGCGGCGAGCGGCGTCACCGTCAACGCGGTCTGCCCGGGCTACGTCGACACGCCGATGACGGACGCGACGATCGCGAACATCGTGCGGCGCACCGGGATGGAGGAGACCGCGGCGCTCGACGCGGTGCTGGCCACGACGCCGCAGCGGAGGCTCATCGCGCCGGAGGAGGTCGCCGCTGCGGTCGCGTTCCTGTGCGAGGAGACCGCGCGCAGCATCAACGGGCAGACCGTCGTCCTCGACGGCGGCGCCACCTCGGCCCTCTAGGCTCGGGACGCGTGGACGGCACGGACGCGTACGACGTCTTCAACCCGCCGGAGCTTGCGGAGCCCAGAGGCTGGAACCACGGTCTGCTGGCGCCAGCCGGCGGCAGAGTCCTCTTCGTCGCCGGCCAGACCGCCGGCGGGCCCGACGGGCGCGTCGAGGCTGCGGACTTCGCGGCGCAGTTTGCGCTCGCGCTCGATCGCGTGCTCGCCGTCGTTCGGGCGGCGGGCGGTGAACCCGCGCACGTCGGGCGCATGACCGTGTACGTGACCGACCTCCCCGCGTACCGGGACGCCCGCGCCGAGCTGGGCGCGGTCTGGCGCGCCCGGATGGGGCGTCACTATCCGGCCATGGCGCTCGTGGAGGTCCGGGGACTCGTCGAACGCGGGGCGCGGGTCGAGATCGAGGCGACCGCCGTCCTCCCCGCGCGCCGCCCGCGTGAGTAGTTCAGGAACAGGTAGCCAGCCATCGCAAGGAGCCCTGCCGTGCCGTTGAACCCGGCTTCGTTTCTCTACGAGCTCGACGCGGCCACGTCGGTCGCGACGATCACACTGAACCGTCCCGAGCGTCGGAACGCACTGACGTTCGAGGTCTACGACGAACTCCGGAACACCTTCCGCGCCCTCGACGCCGAGCCGGGCGTCCGCGCGGTCGTGATCACCGGGGCGGGCGGCGCCTTCTGCACCGGGGGAGACGTTCGTGACATCATCGGTCCGTTGCTGGAGATGGACTCCGGCGAGCTGCTCGAGTTCACGCGCATGACCTGCGACCTGATCGCCGCCATGCGGGACTGCGGACGGCCCGTGGTCGGCGCCCTCAACGGCACCGTGGCGGGTGCCGGGGCCGTGATCGCGACCGCCTGCGACGTCCGGATCGCGGCCGAATCGGCCAGGATCGCCTACCTGTTCACCGGAGTCGGACTCTCGGGCGCCGACATGGGGATCGCGTGGCTTCTCCCGCGCATCATCGGTCTCGGCCGAGCGACGGAACTCCTGATGACGGGGGGCTTTCTCGACGCCGCCGAGGCGCTTCGGATCGGACTCTACAACCGCGTCGTGCCCGACGGGGAGGCGCTGGCGGCCGGCGGCGACCTCGCGGCGAGGCTGGCCGCCGGGCCTTCGGCGGCGCTGGCCGTGACGAAGCGGGCCCTGGAGCGGGAAGCCCACATGACGCTGCACGATGCACTCGACGAGGAGGCCCGAGTCCAGGCGGTCTGCATGGAGGACCCGAACTTCCGGGAAGGCTATCGGGCCTTCGTCGAGAAGCGGGCCCCGGTGTTCTCGTGATCGATTTCCACCCTGTCCGGGCCTTTCTCGAACCGGCACACCTCGAACTCGCGGAGGGCGTCGGAGACTACGCCGCGGCGGAGTTCGCCGGGCACGCGCGTCACGACGACGACGATGTGGTGCGGCGCTACGCACGGGAGATCTGCGCCTCCCTGGGGAGCGGCGGCTGGTTGAAGGCGATCGCCCGACAGGACTTCCGGGCCTGCGCCGTGACCCGCGAGACGCTGGCCTTCCATTCTCCGCTGGCCGACGCGATGTTCGCGCTCCAGGCGTTGGGTTCGACCCCGATCGCGCTCGCCGGGGACACCCGCCAGCGCCGCCTGTGGCTCGATCGCGCGGTTCGCGGGCGGGCCGTGGCCGCCTTCGCGATGAGCGAGCCCGAGGCGGGGTCCGACATCGCGGCCATGCGCTCGACGGCCGTTCGGGACGGCGACGCGTACGTCCTGAACGGCATCAAGACGTTCATCTCGAACGCCGGGATCGCGGACTTCTATCTCGTGTTCGCGCTCACGGACCCCGGTGCGGGCGCGAAGGGCATCTCCGCCTTCCTGCTCCCCACGGAGACGCAGGGGTTTCGCTTCGTGCGGCCGCTGCTCATGGCCGATCCGCACCCTCTGGGCGAGATCGCGCTCGAGGACTGCCGGTTGCCGGCGTCGGCGCGGGTCGGGGGCGAGGGCGAAGGATACCGCCTGGGGCTGGCCACGCTCGACCGCCTGCGGCCCACCGTCGGTGCTGCCGCGTGCGGGATGGCGGGGCGAGCCTTGCACGAAGCGATACACCACGCCCTGACGCGCCGGCAGTTCGGGCGGGCGCTGGCCGACTTCCAGATCACGCAGGAGAAGGTGGGCCGCATGGCGACCGACCTCACCGCCGCGCGGCTCCTCGTCTACCGGGCGGCGTGGGAACGCGACGGCGGCGCGGAACGTACGGACGTCGAGGCCGCGATGGCGAAGTCGTTCGCGACCGAGATCGCGCAGGGCGTGGTGGACGACGCGGTGCAGATTCTCGGCGGCCGGGGAGTGCTGGCGGACCACCCGGTGGACCGGCTGTACCGCTCCGTCCGGGCCCTCCGCATCTACGAGGGCGCGACGGAGATCCAGCGCCTCATCATCGCGCGCCACCTCTTCGACGCCGCGCGTGCCGGGCCCGACGAGCCGCCCGAATGAACCGGACGCTCCGGTCGTGAAGCCGTGAGGATCGTCTGCGTGGGCGGCGGCCCCGCCGGGCTCTATTTCGCGATCCTCATGAAGTGCTCCCATCCGGACCACGAGATTGTGGTGTTGGAGCGTAACCGCCCGGGCGACACCTACGGTTTCGGGGTCGTCTTCTCCGACGCCACGCTCGAGGAACTGGCCGCCGCCGACCGCGAGAGCTACGAGGCGATCACGGAGTCGTTCTACCACTGGGAAGACATCGACATCCACTACCGGGGCGAGCGCCTCACCTCGACCGGCCACGGGTTCAGCGGGCTCGCGCGCGCCGCGCTGCTGGCGATCCTCGAGGCGCGGGCCCGGGCGCTCGGCGTCGAACTCCGCCACGGGGTCGAGGTCCCCTCGGAGGAACCCTGCACGGGCGCCGATCTCGTCCTCGCCGCGGACGGCGTGAACAGCGGCATGCGTGCGCGGTACGCCGACGCGTTCGGCCCCCGCATCGACCTCCGCCCCAACCGGTTCGTGTGGCTCGGGACGACGAAACCGTTCCCGGCCTTCACCTTCCATTTCAGGGAGACCGAACACGGGCTGTGGCGCGTCCACGCCTACCAGTACCGTAGCGCCGCCCCGGCCCCGGAGGCGATCTCCACCTTCATCGTCGAGGCGACGGATGCCACTTGGCGCGCGGCCGGCATGGACACCGCCTCGGAGCGGGAGACGGCCCGCTTCCTCGAGGAGGTCTTCGCGGAAGAACTCGGATCGCACCGGCTGATCCGGAACCGGTCGATCTGGCGCGGCTTCCCCACCGTCCGGAACCGCGCGTGGCGGCACGGCAACATCGTGCTCGTGGGCGACGCCGCGCACTCCGCGCACTTCTCCATCGGGTCCGGCACCCGTCTCGCCATGATCGACTCGATCTCGCTCCACGAATCGCTCCTCGCTCACGACCTCGAGGTCGCGCCCGCGCTCGAGGCCTACGAGACGGCCCGGCGGCCCGAGGTCGAGAGCGTGCAGCGCGCCGCGCAGGCCAGCCTCGAGTGGTTCGAGGGCACGGAGCGGTTCATGGAAACGGAACCGCTCCAGTTCGCGTTCAATCTCATCACGCGCAGCCTTCGCATCACCCATTCCAACCTCGCTGTGCGCGACCCGGCCTTCACGGCGCGCGTCGACCGCCGGTTCGCGGATCGGGCCGCGGCGGCGGGAACATCTCCCGTCGAAAGCGACCCTGCCCCGCCTCCGCTGCTCGCGCCGTTCCGGCTGCGTGGACTCGAACTGAAGAACCGGGTCGTGGTCTCGGCCATGTGTCAGTACTCGGCCGAGGACGGTACGCCGGACGACTGGCATCTCGTGAACCTCGGCAGCCGCGCGATCGGCGGGGCCGGGCTCGTGATGTCGGAGATGACCGACGTGAGCCGGGAGAGCCGCATTTCGCTCGGCTGCACGGGCATGTACGAACCGGCGCACGTGGGCGCGTGGAAGCGGATCGTCGACTTCGTGCACCGCCACTCCGCCGCCGCGATCGGCATGCAACTCGGGCACGCGGGCCGGAAGGCGTCCACCCGGCTGTCCTGGGAAGGCGACAACGAGCCGCTGGAGGCGGACGGGTGGCCGATCATGGCCGCGTCGCCCGTCCCCTGGTTCGAGCACAGCCCCGTGCCCCTGGAGATGACGCGCGAAGACATGGATCTGGTGACCGGCCAGTTCCGCCGCGCCGCGGAGATGTCCGAGGAGGCGGGCTTCGACCTGCTGGAGATCCACTTCGCGCATGGATACCTGCTGGCGAGCTTCATCTCCCCCCTCACGAACCTTCGGGAGGACGAGTACGGGGGAGACGTGGACGGACGGCTGCGGTTCCCGCTCGAAGTGCTGACCACCGTGCGGAGCGTGTGGCCGGCGGAGAAGCCGATCTCGGTGCGGATCTCGGCGGTGGATTGGGCGGAGGGCGGGTTGACGGCGGACGGAGCCATCGAGGTCGCCCGGCGTCTGAAGACCGCGGGCGTCGACATCATCGACGTCTCGGCGGGGCAGACCGTCCCCTGGCAGAAGCCGGTCTACGGCCGTCAGTACCAGACGCCGTTCTCGGACCGGATCCGGCACGAGGTCGGGATCGCGACCATGGCCGTGGGCAACATCTCATCGTTCATGGACGTGAACACGATCCTCGCCGCGGGGCGGGCGGACCTGTGCTGTCTCGCCCGTGCCCACCTCTGGGACCCATACTGGACGCGGCACGCGGCGTACGCCTCGGGGGCGCCGATCCCCTGGCCGCCGCAGTATTCGACGCTGGACGGCTACACCCCGAGGTTGGAGTGGGGCTACTGAGGGAAGACCATGGCGCACGAGAAATACACGAGCTACTCCGGCTATCTGCACCTCGAGGAGTTGCTGTCGCTCCAGGTGGAGCGGTCGGGCGGGAACGGGGACCACGAGCACGATGAGATGCTGTTCATCGTCATCCATCAGGTGTACGAACTGTGGTTCAAACAGCTCCTGCACGAACTCGAGTTCGCGCGTGACCGGATGGGGGCGGACGACGTGCCGCGGCTCCTGCACACCATGCAGCGCATCCTCACGATCCTCAAAGTCCAGGTCGCGCAGCTGGACATCCTGGAGACGATGCGGCCCCTCGAATTCCTCGCCTTCCGGCAGATGCTCGAGGAGGCGAGCGGACTCCAGTCGTACCAGTTCCGTGAGCTGGAGTTCGTGCTCGGCCACAAGCGGACATCGGTGTTCAAACGATACCCCGACGGGAGTAACGCGCGGAAGCGTCTCGAACGGCGCTACCGGGAACCCTCGTTGTGGAACGCCTTTCTGGGGTTTCTCGACGCGCGCGGGCACGCGATTCCGCAGGAAGATCTGGGCCGCGACGTCACGGCGCCGACCGAGCCGTCGGCGGGCGTGCAGGCCGCGCTCGTCCGGCTCTACCGCGAGGATCCGACGCTGGTCCAGCTGTGCGAACGGCTCGTCGATCTCGATGAGGGGCTGCAGGAATGGCGCTACCGGCACGTGAAGATGGTCGAGCGCACGATCGGAGCGAGGCCCGGGACCGGAGAGACGGCGGGGGCCGCGTATCTCAGGGGGTCGCTCAACAAGCCCGTGTTCCCCGACCTGTGGGCGATCCGCACGGACCTGTGACGGCGTCCGCCGCCATACCCGCGTTCGAACCCGAGGAGCTGTACGGGGAACCGAACGCCCTCGCCCGGCACTATTCCCGCTTCCGGGTGGCCGGGAGACTCCTGCTCACGGGGCACTCGCACCAGGCGTGGCCCGACTGCGGGTTCGACGGCCAGCGCCGGGCGTGGGAGGACGCGGCCCGCCTCGTCGACGCGAAGTGGGAGGAAGCCTTCGCGCGGGCGGATCGGGTACGGGCGGGATTCGCCGCGCTACTCGGGGCGCCGGGTCAGCCGGACGGCGGGGACTACGCCCTCGGCGGCAACACGCACGGACTCGTGATCCGCTTCCTCTCCGCGCTCTCCCTGCGCGCCCGTCCGCGGCTGGTGACGACGGACGGCGAGTTCCATTCGATCCGACGCCAGCTCGAGCGGCTGGAGGAGGAGGGGCTCGCCGTGGCTCGCGTTCCGGTGGACCCGATCGACTCGCTCTCCGAGCGGCTGTGCCGGGCCGTGGATGACGAGACGGCGGGCGTCCTAGTCTCGGCGGTCCTGTATCGCGACGCGCGCGTCGTCGCGGGCCTCGGGCAGGTCGCCGAGCGGTGCGAGCGGGTCGGAGCGGCGCTTCTTGTGGACGCCTACCACGCTCTCAACGCGATCCCGTTCGACCTCTCGCAGCTCGGGCTCGGGCGTGCTTTCGTGGTGGGGGGAGGATACAAGTACTGCCAGCTCGGCGAAGGGAACTGCTTCCTTCGCGTCCCGCCGGGCTGCCGGCTGCGGCCGGCCGTGACGGGGTGGTTCGCGGAATTCTCGACACTGCGCCAGGGGGGGGACACGGGGCGCGTGCGCTATGGACCGGGCGCGGAACGGTTCGCGGGGAGCACGTACGACCCGACCAGCCACTACCGGGCCGCGGAGGTGTTCGACTTCTTCCGCGACCACGGACTCTTCCCGGAGCTTCTGCGCACGGTGAGCCGCCACCAGGTTGGACATCTTGCGGAGGCCTTCGATGCGCTCGATCTCGACCCCGGGCTCATAGACCGGGAGCGGGGGATCCCGCTGGAGGCGGTCGGAGGTTTCCTCGCGCTGCGAACCGCGCGGGCGCGCGAGTTTCACGAGGCGCTCGTGGAGCGCGGTGTGGCGGCGGACTACCGCGACGATCTGCTGCGGCTGGGTCCGGCCCCTTACCTGAGCGACCGCCAGCTGGACGCCGCGATCGCCGCCCTTGGCGACGCGGCCACCGCGCTCTAGTCGGCGTTTCAGTCGCCGCGAGCGGCGTAGCGGGCGGCCCAGATGAGGTCGTCGGGGCTGTCGACGCCCCTTGTGATCGCGTCGAGGTTGCCGCTCCCGGGGAGGTCGCCAGCCTCGACGTAACGGACGCGCAGCCGGTCCAGGAAGCTCATCATGGACGGCGAACGGACGCCCACCTTCGACTGCTGCGCCAGGAGCCGGCCGACGACCTCGCCGGCGTCGCGGCGATAGGCGGCGCAGAGCGGCTGGGGTCGATCCCGTGCCCGGGGGACGACGGCGTCGGCTTCCGGAGCCCCTGCGAGGGCTTCGCCCAGCCCGTCCACAACGTCGCGGCTGACGAAGGGCAGGTCGCCGGCCAGCGCGACGCAGATGGGGGCGGATGCGGCCTCGAGTCCGGAAGCGAGCCCCGCGAGGGGGCCGAGATCGGGCACCGGATCGGATACGAGCAGAAGGCGACGACCGGCCGGATCCCCGAAGGCCACCGAGCCGGGCGGACCGCCGGCAACAGGGACGGCCGGCTTCCATGCTTCCGCGCGGAGGGCGCGCTCGAAGGGCGAAGCCTCGCGCACCGCGAGCACGCGGTCCGCGATGTGCGATGTCGCGTCGAGGAGGCGAAACAGGATGGCGCGGCCCCCGATCTCGACGAACGGCTTGGACCGCCCGAGGCGGCGCGAACGTCCGCCGGCGACGATCACCACCGACCGGGTCGGCTCGCTCACGCTCCGGCCTCGGGCGGCCCTTCGGCGCCAGCCCGCTGATCCACGCCGAGCTCCGCGAGCAGGGCGGCCACCCGCCGGCGGATGTCATCGCGGACCGCCCGGAACTCCTCACCCGGAAGGTCCGTCGGATCCCGAACCTGCCAGTCTACCCGCCGGCGAGCGGGCACGTGCGGACACGCGTCCGCGCAGCCCATGGTGACGACCGTGTCGAACAGCCCGGGCGGAACCCCGTCCAGCCCCTCCGACCGGTGGACACCCGGATCGTAGCCCACCTCCGCCATGACCTCGATCGCGCGCGCGTTCACGACGCCCGACGGGCTGGATCCTCCGCTCGACGCCTCCACCCGGTCTCCGGCCAGCATTCGCGCGAACGCCTCCGCCATCTGGCTCCGGCAGGAGTTCTCGACGCAGATGAAGAGGAGCCGGGGCCGCATCCGCGTCACGCTTCCGTTTCCGTGATCCCGACTGCCGTCAGCCTCCGAAGACGTTGACCTGGCGGCTGAACTTGAGGATCAGCGAGCGACCCTGGGGTCCGTGCAGATCCTGGATGCCCTGGATGTCGTTGTAGACGATGAACAGGCCGGTCCCCGCAGTGTTCAGCCACCCGAAACGCACGTTGGCGGAGAAGGTGTCGAGCTGCGTCGAGTACTGGACGAGCGACTGCAGATAGATCCGGGGCGTGAAGAAATACCCGAAGTTCACGCCGGCCAGCGTCGTGACGAAGTCCCCCTGCTCCAGCTTGACGTCGTTGTAGTCGAGCCGCAGCGACGTGCTGAACGAGGAACCCGACCGCACGGTCACGGTGCCGTTCGCGCTGCGGCGCGAACCCGACAGGAACGACCCGACGTTCGCCCCCCCGTTGAAGGAGAGCTTCGCCGACTCGTTCGTCCAGAAGCGGATCTGCCCCTCCCACCCATCGTACGTCCCGACCGGCACCGTGACGTCCGTCCCGAAGATCGTGAACGGCTCGTACAACCCCTCCCGCACCCAGTTCACCCCGGTGTGGGCCTCCATGCCGTCCTGGAACTCCCAGTGCTGGTCGATGTGGAGGCGAGCGGATTCCTCGAACCCGCGCTGGACGCCGGTCTTGTCGCTCCGGAAGGTGAAGTAGGAGACGTGCGGGCGGAGTTCGCGGAAGACTCCGCCCGGGTGGATGTTGTGCAGCAGAAAGACCTGATAGTAGTTGTGGCCCGCGCGGCGCAGGAAACCGACCTCGGGGTTGAAATCCTCGCCGAAGTACTGGTACTGGACGTTCCCCCGCCACTTGCGGGTGTTGAGGCCGAACGTCGCGTCGAAGGCCTGGTCGGCTCGGGTCAGGCCGGGTGTTTCCGTCTGCGCGCCCCACGCGGCCAGCGTCCACGCCTCGCCCAGCCCGAGCTGCCCATCCACGGCGTACGTCCGGTTGTAGTCGCCGGCGGCGCTTCCGTCGCGGTTGATGAAGGCCGCGCCGATGCGCGAGCGGTTAGGCAGCTCCCGCGCCACGCGCACGACTGAATACGCGTTCGGATCCGTGACTCCCTCGACCCGGTCGGTCGCGATCTGCAGCAGCCCGACGTTGAACCCCGCGGCGCGACCCGAGACGCGGACCCCCCCCGTGATCGGCGCCTGCCGCCCGTTGGCGATCCCGATGCGCCGACTGAAGAAGAGGTCTGCCCCGCCCCCGCCGACCGCGAAGAACCCGGCGTTCTCGAGGAAGAAGGGGCGCTTCTCGGGGAAGAGCAGGCTGAAGCGGGTCAGGTTGACCTGCTGGTCGTCCACCTCGACCTGCGCGAAGTCCGTGTTGTACGTCGCGTCGAGCGTAATCCCCTGCGTGATCTGGAGCTTGGCCTCCCCGCCGAACTCGTAGCTCCGGTCGAAGGCTGTCTGACCGCCGGCGTAGTCGCGCGCGGCCGAGCCCAGCAGGTAGGGCGTGACGGAACCCAGGCGACGGAAGGGCAGCTCGAGGCCGGTCAGGTGGCCCGCGTAGTTGAGGCGGTAGAGGTTGAACTCGCGGGGGACCGCGGACCAGAACGACTCCTCGTTCCGCCGGCGGATCTGGCGCGAGACGTTGAACCCCCAGATCGGGTCGTTCCCGTACCGGAGCGTGTTGAAGGGGATCCGGAACTCCGCGTACCAGCCCTCGCCGTCGCGGCTCGTCGCGACGTTCCAGGACCCGTCCCAGTTCTTGTTGAAGCCGCCGCCGGCGCCGGACTGCATCCGGCGCTGCGTGTTGAAGCCGCCGCCGAGAAAGAAGCCGCCTCCCCGTCCCTCGTTGGCGACCTGGCCGTCGTACTCGATCCCCGCCGGCGTCGTCCCGAACACGAACGCGTTCTGGTAGTCGTGGTACGTATCGAACGCGAGCAGAATCGCGTCGGACTCAGAGACCTCGGTGTCCCGGATCCGGTCCCCCGGGATGATCGCGTCCGCATCCCCATCCCAGGCCCACACGCCGACGTAGATGGCCGCGTCGTCGTACACGAGACGGACTTCGGTGCGTTCGGACGCCGGCTGCCCATCGAACGGTTCGCGCTGGATGAAATCCGTCATGGCGGGGACGGCCTGCCAGGCCGCATCGTCCAGCACTCCATCGACCACGGGCGCCTGAGCCGCACGGGACGTGAGGCCCTCCAGCGGCGCGGGCGGCTCTTCTTCCGGTTCATGCTGCCCCGGACCGTCCTGCGCCCGCAATTCCGACGCCGGGACCGACATGGCGATGAGACAAACGACCCCCAGGCCGAGCCGACAGCCGGGAAGACCAGGCTTTCTTCGGAAGCTCATGTGATGCACACCTTAGAACGATGAATCCGCACATACCAAGCCGTAAAATGTACGCCGGGACATCGCGATCGGCGAACACCTGAAGCTGAACACAAACGTGAACACCCAAGGCTCGCCGGCGGTTGCGGTCCCCGCCACCCAAGAGCTATGTTCAATATTGTGAACAGTGTTCAATTACGGCTCCGGTTCTTCCGGGAAGATGTGGTGGGCCTGTCTCTGCGGGAGTTTCGACGGCGGATTAACGCCGAACTCCCGGACCAGGCCCGGCTGAGTCTCGGGACCCTCTCCAACTACGAGCGCTCGGAGGACCGTCGGCCGAGAGCGGGGCCGCGGGCCGAGTTCATCGCGGCGCTCAAGCGGGCCTTCCCTCCCCTCCGGCTCGAATGGTTTATTCTGGGCGAGGGCGAACCTACGTCCGTGGCGGAGATCCTCACCGCGCCCGAGGGACTGGAGACGAAGGCACAGGTAGGGGAGGGTTCCTCGTTCGCCGCCAGGGTGCTGGCTCGCTACCCCGATCTCGAGCTGCTCTCGCCGGGAGCGTCCGCGGTCTTCATGTCCGCGTTGACCCGTCTGGCCATGGGCGAACCCAGGCTGGCGCTCGACGAACAGGGGCTTCTGGAACTGGCGGGCGACCTGCGCTGGCTCCTCCTCCTTCCGCTGGGGGCGTGGGGCTTCCGCCACGCGCCTCTCTATCGCGCCTTCTCCGACTACACCGTCGCCATGATGCACGCGCTGAGCCAGCTGATGCCGGAGAGCGGCGAGGGCGACCCGATCGGCGACCACGCCGCCTCGATCCTCCCGGGACTGCGCCGTTCCCGCCCGGTCGGATTCTAGTCGGTGGTCGAGACCCGAGGGGGAGGCTAGATTCTCTCACCGGGTCTTCGTCGGATGGGGTGACATGGGGTGGTCGTGGGAGCGAAGGCGGCATTCGTGGCGAGCCTCTCGGAGCGCGGAGGCCCTTCGCCTGACTCTTCCTGCACAATCTGGACATACATGGCAACCCCCATCGAGCAGACCGACGACCTGGAGCGCGCACTCCGAGCCTTGACCCGCCCCGAATGGCGGGGCCTCCCGGCGCAGGACCTCATCGCGATGTACCGCGTCATGTACACGTCGCGGATGATCGACGACCGCGAAATCGCGATGAAGCGGCAGAACCGGATCTTCTTCCAGATTTCGAGCGCGGGACACGAAGCGATCTGCGTGGCCGCCGGCCGCGTGCTGAGGCCGGGCTACGACTGGTTCTTTACCTACTACCGCGACCGCGCGCTCTGCCTCGAACTCGGCATAACCCCGTACGAGATCTTCCTCGGCGACGTGGGCGCGGCTGAGGACCCGTCGACCGGCGGCCGGCAGATGCCGGCGCACTTCGGCCGCACGGACCTCAACATCGTCACCTCCTCGAGCCCGACCGGCACGCAGTTCAACCAGGCGGTGGGGTGCGCGGAGGGGATCGTTCGCGCCCGGGTGTCCGGCCTGGAAGGCCAGCTCGACTCGCGGGTGCCGAACGTGAAGCCGGACGAGATCGTCCTCGTGTGTACGGGGGATGGGACCACGTCGGAAGGAGAGTTCTGGGAGGCGCTCAACAGCGCTTGCACCCTCCAACTGCCCATCCTCTTCCTCGTGGAGGACAACGGGTACGCGATCTCGGTCCCCGTGGAGGTGAACACCGCCGGCGGCAGCATCTCGAAGATCGTGCGCGGGTTCCCCCATCTCTACGTCGAGGAAGTCGACGGGACCGACCTGCTCGAGAGCTACGACGTGATGCGGCGGGCCGCGGGCCATGTGAGGTGCGGGCGAGGCCCGGCGCTCGTTCACGCGAAGGTGATCCGCCCCTACAACCACTCCATGTCGGACGACGAGCGACTCTACAAGCCCGAGAGTGAGCGGGAGCTCGAGGCGGCGCGCGACCCGCTGGTCACCTTCGGCGCCTACCTCGTGCGGGAGGGCGTGCTGGAGTCCGACGAACTTGAGAGCCTCAAGGCGGAGATCAAGGCAGAGGTGGCGGATGCGGCCGACCGGGCCGCGACCCGCCCCCAGCCGAGTCCGGAGTCCGTCCATACGCACGTCTACTCACCCGACATCGATCCTGCGTCGAGCGCCTTCGAGACCGAGCCCCGCTTCGAGTCGGAGGGGAAGCCCGCGACGATGGTCGACTTGGTGAACGCCTGCCTGCGCGACGAGATGCGGCGCGACCCGACGATCGTCGTGTTCGGGGAGGACGTCGCCGACGCGAGTCGCGAGGAAGTCCTCGAGGAGGTGAAGGGCAAGGGTGGCGTGTTCAAGGTCACGCACGGCCTGCAGCGGGAGTTCGGCTCGGTCCGCGTGTACAACTCGCCGCTCGCCGAGGCGAACATCGTCGGACGCGCGATCGGGCTCGCCGTGCGGGGCCTCAAGCCGGTCGCCGAGATCCAGTTCTTCGACTACATCTGGCCGGCCTACCACCAGTTCCGGAACGAGGTCGCGACCTTCCGCTGGCGCTCCAACGGCGCGTTCAAGTGTCCGCTCGTCATCCGTACCACCTACGGAGGGTATCTGACCGGGGGCGCGCTCTACCACTCGCAGACCGGCGCCTCGCTGTTCACGCACACACCGGGCATGCACGTCATCTGTCCCTCCAACGCCGTTGACGCGAACGGGCTGCTGCGGACCGCGATCCGCTGTGACGACCCGGTGCTCTTCCTCGAGCACAAGCACCTGTACCGGCAGACGTACAACAAGGGCGTCTATCCCGGCCCGGACTACATGATCCCGTTCGGGAAGGCCGCGTTCGTGGAGACGGGGGACGATCTCACGATCGTGACCTACGGAGCCATGGTGGAGCGCACCCGCAAGGCGCTCGCGAAGCTCGATCGGGCCGGTGAGCCGGTGAGCGCCGACCTGATCGACCTGCGGTCGCTGAACCCGGTCGACATGGACGCGATCACGCGCTCCGTGAAGAAGACGAACCGTGTGCTCGTGGCCTACGAGGACGCGAAGTCGTGGGGCTACGGGGCGGAGATCTCGGCCCGCCTGGCCGACGAACTGTTCGAGTGGCTCGACGCGCCCATCCGCCGCATCACCTCGACGGACACCTTCATCGGCTACGCGCCCTCGCTCGAGAACGCGTCGCTGCCCCAGGTCGACGACATCGCAGAGGCGATCGTGGAACTCGCGACCTGGTAGTCCGGCCGCGCCGGGTCCCCCGTGCCGTTGGCTACCCCTGCTACCCGGTGGCGGGAGCGCCACGCGCGGATGTGCGCCTTGAGTTCCGTGCGGGTCACGCCGGGGCCACACCCGTCGAGGCGAGGGCCGAAGGCGTCGAAGTGGGGGAGCGTCGAGTCGTGGATCCACGCCGGCTCGAGGCCGTGGCTCTTGCCCCACGTTTCCAGTTCTTCGCGCGAAAGATCGCTGTACACGTGACACAGCGGATCCCCCTTCACGATGCCGAGCCGGGGGATTTCCTTCCGCGCCGTGTGGTAGTGGTAGCGGATCACGGAGATGGCCCGGAGATCGGCGGAGCTGTGCCCGAGCGGAGGTCCTCGAGCGCCTCGAGTCTGCGCGGCCAGTCCTTCCCCAGCAGCCGGGAGAGGGACCGGTCCGCGAGCACCTTCCCGCCGGTCTGGCAGGCGGCGCAGTAGTTTGTCTCGTTGTCCGCGTAGCGGATCCGCTGGATCGGCGCCGAGCAGTCGGGGCACGGCCGGCCGTACTTCCCGTGCACCGCCATGGCGTCGTGGAACGCGGTCACCTTCTCCGGGAACTCCCCCTCCAGGTTGTTATGCACCCGACACACCCACGCCTCGAGCGTGTGCCGGGTGGCGTCGAACAACCGGGCGATCTCGTCTTCATCCAGCCGCTGCGTCCACTTGATCGGCGACAGCTTCGCCCGATGGAGGATCTCGTCGGAATAGGCGTTGCCGATGCCCGAGAAGAGCCGGGGATCGGTGAGCGCGCGCTTGAGGGTGTGGTTGCGGGTCGTCAGCACGTCGCGAAACGCGGCCCGCCCGATTCGCAGAGGTTCGACGCCGCCGGGGTCGTGGCGGGCGAGACCCTCCTCTCCGCGCTCGACGTGGAGTGAGGCGCGCTTCTTCGTGCCGGCCTCCGTGAGGAGGAGGCTCCCGTGCGCGAAGTCGAAGGAGGCGAGACCGAGCCGGCGCGGGATCTTCACGCCGTGGTCACGCCACCGGAGCCGTCCCGCGATCATCAGATGGAGCACGAGCCAGAGTTGCGGTGCGGCGGCGGCCCCCAGACCCATCGCGATGCGCTTCCCCACGCGCCGCAACTCGACGACCTCGCGTCCATGCGCCTCGGCGAGCGGCGGCTCCACGCTCCTCAGGAGGAACGGACTCGCGAGCCGTACCCGATCGAGCGTGTGCCCGAGGACTCGCGCCTCGAGAGCTTCGAGATAGACCGTGATGTCGGGAAGTTCCGGCATCGGCGCCCTCCCGGCGGCGAATCGCCGTACAGCGCGGCTCCGCGCTTTTGACCGCTAGCAGTCGCCGCCGGAGCCGGGTGAGGGACCGTGCGCGTTGCCGGCCTCGTTCGGCTTGTCGAGGGTGTTCCGCAGGTCCTGTACGTAGTCCGGGTGCTCGCGGTCGAACGCCGGCCAGGCGTCCTCGGAGGCGAGGATGATGCCGCCGATCGCCCCCATGCCGCCGTCCGGCAGCGGGCCGGGGAGCGGGTTCGTGTACTGCACCGAGGCGCGATAGACGTGGTCCTTCCGCATCCTCACCCCACCTGCCCCGTCTCCGGCGTGGCGGCCTCATGCTCGTGCGCCTGGGCTCCGTGCTCGTGGACCTGGGCCAGCTGCGGCCGGGGAGAGAGCAGGCATGAGACCAGGGCCAGGGGCGCGGCCGCGGCGAACCCGGTTGTCGATCCCTTCATGCGGCTTCCGTCAGAGTCCGGCCCCGGGGTCGGTGCGGCGCACCGGTTCAGCCCGGGAAGGGCACGTCGAAGTGGGTGTAGTTTTTCTCGGTGAACGCGTCGTACTGCTCCGGCACCTCGTCGTCCGGAAAGATCGCTTCGACCGGACATTCGGGGACGCAGGCTCCGCAGTCGATGCACTCTTCGGGGTGGATGTAGAACTGGTCCTCGCCCTCGTAGATGCAGTCGACAGGGCACACGTCGACGCATGACGCGTCCTTCGTGGTGATACACGGTTCGGTGATGATGTAGGTCATGCGCGAGAAGATACCGGGGGGGTGCGGGGGGAGCAATCGGGTCGAGACAGGGCTCGCCGGGACCCGGCGGGTTGGTGCGTCGCGCGCGACCCGGTATCTTTTGAGGTTTCGCGCGCGAGGCGTGCGTGTACGTCCGAACGAGGAGCGAGAGGGCCGAAGGTTGAAGCCGCTCGAAGTCATACAGGGAGGGAACGGGGCGCCGGACGCCTGGCCGTCGCGCAAGCCGCGCTGGCTCAAGGTGCGGGCGCCCGGCGGGCCCAACTATATGCGCCTCAAGGAGCTGATGCGGGGACTGGAACTCAGCTCCGTGTGCGAGGAGGCGCAGTGCCCCAATATCGGGGAATGCTGGGAAGCGGGGACGGCGACGTTCCTCGTCATGGGAGACGTTTGCACCCGCAACTGCCCGTACTGCGCGATCGCGCACGGGCGGCCCGAGGGACTGGACGAGGACGAGCCGCGGCGGGTCGCGGAGGCGATCGAGCGGCTGAGGCTGAACCACTGCGTGATCACCTCCGTCGACCGGGACGATCTGCCGGACGGAGGCGCCTGGATATTCGCGGAGATGATCCGGGAGATCCGTCTGCGGCGGCCCCAGTGCTCGATCGAGGTCCTGACCCCCGACTTCCGGGGCAACCCGGACGCGATCCGCACGGTGATCGCGGCCAGGCCGGAGATCTTCAACCACAACATGGAGACGGTGCGCCGGCTGCACCGGGTCGCCAGACCGGGCGGACGGTACGACCGGTCGCTCGCGGTGCTGCGCACGGGCCGCGAACTGGACGATGAGGTGCTGATCAAGACCGGCATCATGCTGGGGCTGGGGGAGACCGCCGCGGATATCGACGAGTTCATGGGCGACGCCCTGGAGGCCGGCGTCCAGATCCTCACGCTGGGCCAGTACCTGCGGCCGTCGCCGGACCATCTCCCGATCGACCGCTACGTGACGCCGAAGGAATTCGAGCGCTGGAAGGAGATCGGCGAGTCGCGCGGCTTCCTTCACGTCGAGAGCGGACCGCTCGTCCGCTCCAGCTACCACGCCCGCGAGCAGGTGCTCGAACTGCGGCAGCGGGTCGCGACGCTGGCGGCGGCCGGATGAGCGCCGCATCGAGTTCCGGCCCGTCCGTGGCCGCGGTATCGGACGGGACAGGCGCCGGGCCGCGGGAGGATCTCGAAGCCTTTCTCGGGCTCTCGCGGGAAGAGAGCCTCGAACTCCTGCGGCAGATGATCGTTGCGCGGCGCTTCGAGGAGAAGGCGGCGGAGGTCTACCAGATCGGGAAGATCGGCGGCTTCTGCCATCTCTACACGGGACAGGAAGCCGTCGCCGTGGGGGCGATCTCTCCGCTGCGCCCGGACGACTACGTGATCACGGCCTATCGCGAACACGCCCAGGCGATCGTCCGCGGCATCACGCCGAACGCGGTCATGGCCGAACTCTACGGGCGCGCGAACGGGTGCTCCAGGGGCATGGGCGGCTCGATGCACATGTTCGACGCCTCGCTCAACTTCATGGGCGGACACGGCATCGTCGGCAGCCATTTGCCGCTCGCGATCGGGGCCGGCTACGCGATCCGCTACCGCGGCGGAGACCAGGTGTGTCTCTGTTTCTTCGGCGATTCCGTCGTCAACATCGGGGCCTTTCACGAGTCGGTGAACATGGCCGCGCGCTGGAAGCTCCCCGTCATCTTCCTCCTCGAGAACAACCAGTACGGGATGGGCACCGACTTCCGGCGCGTGTCGGCGGTGAAGGAACTCAAGGACCGCGGGCGGGGATACGCCGGACTCACCTCCCTCGCCGTGAACGGCATGGACTTGCTCGCGATGCGACAGGCGGTGGAAGAAGCGATCGAACGAGCACGGGACGAGAAGACGCCGAGCTTCATCGAGGCCCGCTGCTTCCGGTACATGGGCCACTCGATG
The DNA here is from genome assembly GCF_965237495.1 of Candidatus Palauibacter sp. Classification (GTDB taxonomy): domain Bacteria; phylum Gemmatimonadota; class Gemmatimonadetes; order Palauibacterales; family Palauibacteraceae; genus Palauibacter. The sequence continues at coordinate 3,260,673 of NZ_OZ250143.1, forward strand.
GCGGACCCGACCCACGGCACGTACCGGACGCGCGAGGAAGTGGAGAAGTGGAGGTCGGACGATCCCATCCTCTCCTTCTCGCGCCGGCTGATCGAGGTGGGCCGGCTCAGCGAAGAGGAGTACCAGACGATGGACCGCGAGGCGATCGAGGTCGCGGAGGCGGCCGCCGCGTTCGCGGACCGGAGCCCCGTCCCCGATCATGAGGCGACCTATCGCTACGTGTACTCGGACGGGTATCCGGACGACATGCGGCGGCGCGACGCGTGGCGGAAGGAGTTCCGCTGATGGCCATCCGCACCTACCGCGAAGCGCTGAACGAAGCCCTCCGCGAGGAGATGGCGCGCGACGACTCGATCTTCATCATCGGCGAGGAGGTGGGCGAGTACGACGGCGCCTACAAGGTCACCAGGGGCCTGCTCGACGAGTTCGGGGAATGGCGCGTGCGCGACGCGCCGATCGCGGAGCTGGGGTTCGCGGGGCTCGGCGTGGGCGCGGCGATGGCCGGCCTTCGCCCGATCGTCGAGTTCATGACATGGAACTTCGCCCTCCTCGCGATCGACGAGGTCGTGAACTCGGCGGCGAAGACGTACCAGATGTCGGGTGGGCAGTACAACGTGCCCATCGTCTTCCGGGGACCGGGCGGCGCCGCGCTGCAACTCGGGGCGCAGCATTCACAGTCGCCCGAACCCTGGTACAGCTACGTGCCGGGGCTGAAGGTGGTCGCACCCGCCACGGCGCGGGACGCGAAGGGGCTCCTCAAGAGCGCGATCCGTGATAACGATCCCGTTGTCTTCATCGAAAGCGAGATGATGTACAACCTCGTGCGGGACGAGGTGCCGGAGGAGGAATACCTGACCCCGATCGGGAAGGCGGAGGTGAAGCGCGAGGGGTCCGACGTGACGATCGTGTGCCATTCGAAGATGGTGCATCAGTCGCTGGCGGCGGCGCTGGCGCTGGAGAAGGAGGACATCGACGCCGAGGTGCTGGACCTGCGTACGGTGCGTCCGCTCGATGTGGACGCGATCGTGGCCTCGGTGAAGAAGACGAACCGGGCCGTGGTGGCGGAGGAAGGGTGGCCGATGTGCAACATCGGCGCGCAGGTCGTGGACGACATTCAGCGCGAGGCGTTCGACTCGCTCGACGCTCCGATCGCTCGCGTGAACGGGCTGGACGTCCCGATGCCGTACGCGAAGAACCTCGAGAAGCTGGTGATTCCCAACGCGGAGCATGTGGCGGAAGCGGTGCGCCACGTGTGTTACGCGAGCTAGCAGCCCAGGGGCCCCGATGGCGACGAAGGTCGTGATGGCGCAGCTGAGCCCGACGATGGAGGAGGGCAAGCTCATCGAGTGGAAGGTCGCCGAGGGCGACACCGTCTCGCAGGGCGACATCGTCGCGGAGATCGAGACGGACAAGGCGAACATGGACATCGAGGCGCTCGGTGGCGGCGTGCTGCGGAAGATCGTCGTGCAGGCGGGCGCCACGGTGCCCGTGGGCGCGCTGATCGGCGTGATCGCGGCGCCGGACGAGTCGATCGACGCGCTGCTGGCCGAGGCGGCGGCCGCGCGGACGGCCGAAGCCGCGCCGCCCGAGCCCGCCGTAGCCCCCTCCGCGGCCGAGGAGCCGGTCGGGGCGACGGAAGCCCGGACGACCGACGAGCCCGCCGGGGCGGGCGCGGGCGCGGCCGGGGGCCGCATCAAGGCCTCGCCCGTGGCGCGTCGCATGGCCGCGGAGGGCGGGATCGCCCTGGCCAGCCTGACCGGCTCCGGCCCGGGCGGCCGCATCGTCAAGGCCGACGTCGAGGCCGCGCTGGCCTCCCGCACCGCCGCCGCACCGCCCCGCGGGCCGACGCCGGTCCTCCCACCGCTCACCCCGGCGCCGCCGCCCCTCCCGCACCTCGAGGATCGGGTCGAGGAGCCGAGCCAGATGCGCAAGGCGATCGCGCGCCGCCTAGCCCGGTCGATCGGCCCCGTGCCCCACTTCTTCCTCACGACCGAGGTCGACATGGGACGGGCGCTGGAACTGCGCGCGGACCTCAACGCCCGCTTCGTCGAGGGCAGGATCGGGGTCAACGACCTCCTCCTGAAGGCAACCGCGGAGGCGCTCAACCGCCATCCCGCGGTGAACGCCTCGTGGGAGGAGAACGCAATCCGTTATCACGGGGCCGTACACCTCGGGATCGCGGTCGCCACCGACGGCGGCCTCATCACCCCCGTCCTGCGCGATGCGGGCCGCAAGGGTCTGCGGCGGATCTCGACCGAGGGGCGGGACCTCATCACGAGAGCGCGCGAGCGGAAGCTGGGCCCGGAGGAATACCAGGGCGGCACCTTCTCGGTCAGCAACCTCGGCATGTTCGAGATCGACCAGTTCACGGCCATCATCAACCCGCCGGAAGCCGGCATCCTCGCCATCGGGCAGACGGTCGAGAAGCCCGTGGTCGTCGCCGGCGAGGTCGTCGTGCGCAAGCGGATGCGCGTGACGATGTCGTGCGACCACCGCGTCATCGATGGCGCCACGGGCGCGGCGTTCCTCGGCACCTTCAAGGCGATGCTCGAAAACCCCCTCGAGATGCTGCTCTAGCGGCTCAAGTCAAGGAATAGAATGTCGGAGACCTACGACGTTGTCGTGATCGGGGCCGGTCCGGCGGGCTACGTGTCCGCGATCCGGGCGTCACAGCTCGGACTCAGAACCGCCTGCGTCGAGAGCGGCTCGTACGAGGGCGGGCTCGGCGGCACCTGCCTCAACTGGGGCTGCATCCCCGCCAAGGCCCTGCTCGAGAGCGCGGCGCTCGCGCACAACCTCCAGCACCACGGCGCCCGCATGGGCGTGAGGCCCATCCAGGTGGAATACGACTTCCCGGCGGCCGTGAAGCGGAGCCGCATCATCACGCGGAAGCTCACCGCCGGCGTGAAGTACCTGCTGGGGAAGAACAAGGTCGACATCGTGGAGGGCCGCGGGCGGTTGGCGGGGTCCGGCCGAGTCGCCGTGGGCTCGGACGGCGGCGACCGGGAACTCGCGACCCGGAACGTCATCCTCGCGACGGGTTCCGTGATGAAGACCTTCCCCGGCTTCGAACTCGACGGTGAGAGGGTGATCGGGAGCCGCGAAGCGCTCGGACTCAAGGAGCTGCCGGGGCGGATGGCCATCGTCGGGGCCGGCTTCGTGGGGGTCGAATTCGCCGACGTGTTCAACGCGTTCGGGGTCGAGGTCACGCTCATCGAGGCGCTCGACACGCTCGTCCCGCTCGAGGACCCGGAGGTCGGCAAGACGCTCGAGCGGTCGTTCCGGAAGCGGGGCATCCGCAACCTCGTGAACACGCGGGTGAAGCAACTGGACCGCGACGCGAGCCCGATGGTGCTTACGGTCGTGAACCCGGACGGCAGCGAGACCGCCCAGGAGACCGACCTCGTCCTGATGGCCGTGGGACGGCGGCCGGTGACCGACCACCTCGGTCTCGATGAGAACGGGGTCGCGCTCGAGGACGGCTTCATCAGGATCGACGAATGGTGCCGGACGAGCGCGGAGGGAGTCTACGCGATCGGTGACGTCGCGGGGCAGCCCATGCTCGCGCACGTCGGATCGCACGAGGGCATCATCGCCGCCGAGCACATCGCGGGCGTGGCCAAACACCCCATGACGTACGGCAACATCCCCTCCGTCGGGTACTGCCACCCCGAAGTGGCCTCGATCGGCATGTCCCAGGCGCAGGCGGAGGAGGCGGGGCACGAGGTGGTGACGGGCAAATATCCGCTCGGGGCGCACGGGCGCGCGCTCACCGCCGAATCCGCCGACGGCTTCGTGAAGATCGTGGCGGACGCGAAGTACGGCGAGGTGCTGGGCGTCCACATGATCGGGCACAACGTGAGCGAACTCGTGGCGGAGGTGGGCATGGCGCGCGAACTCGAGGCCACCCTGGACGAGATCGTCTCGCACGCGCACGCGCACCCCAGCATGGCGGAGGCCGTGATGGAGGCCGCCTTCGCCGCCCTGGGCCGCGCGATCCACATGTAGGCAGCCGGAGAATCCGGTGGAAAGTCCGGTGAGCGGGGGGCGCGAACTGCGGGTGGTCGACCTCGGCCGCCGCGAATACCGCGAAGTCCTCGCGTTGCAGCGCGCCGTGGCCCGCTGGCGGCGCGCCACCCCGCCGGACCACGATCTCCTGCTCCTCGTCGAGCACCTCCCCGTGATCACGCTCGGACGGGGCACGGAGCCCGGCCACCTCCCGGCGGACGAGGCATGGCTGAGGAGCCGAGGTCTCGACGTGGTCGAGATCGAGCGCGGCGGCGACGTAACCTATCACGGCCCCGGCCAGCTCGTGGGCTACCCGATTCTCGACCTCCGCGCCCACCGTCGCGACCTGCACTGGTATCTGCGGCGTATCGAGGAGGTGCTGCTCCGCGTGCTCGCGGAATGCGGGCTGCCCGGCTTCCGGGTCGAGTCGTACACGGGGGTGTGGACGGGCACCGCTCCCGACGGCATGCTGGCCGAGGCCGAGGATGACGGCTTCCGCACCGTCGGGGCGGGGCATGCCGACCCGCTCATCCGCGAAGCGGCGATCCGCAAGGTGGCCTCGATCGGGGTGCACGCAAGCCGCTGGATCACCTGGCACGGCTTCGCGCTCAACGTCACGCCCGAGCCGCTCGAGAACTTCCGCGGGATCGTGGCCTGCGGCATCCGCGGGGTCGAGATGACGAGCCTCGCCTCGGAGGGCGCCCCCCTCACGCTCAAGGCGGCGGGGGAGGCGGTCGCGCGGGCCTTCCCGGTCGCCTTCCCGGGCCTCACCTGGCTGCGGGCGCCGGAAGTCGCCCTCCGCGCCCGGTAGGGCTGCTTTCGATGGGATGACGGACGGATTGCCCGAGTCGGCGCTCCGCCCGACTTTGTGGCCGACCCGCCGTCGGCGAGCGCGGCCCGACTGTCTGGGAAAACAACGCCGTACGGGATGGTGATATCGAGATGATGATTCTGGGGATCCTGCTGATCTGCACCGTGGTCGTGGCGCTGATGCTCGGCCACCTGGCGAAGATGTCGTTCAGGGAGCGCGTCCTGCAGACCGCGGCCATGCTCGCCGCGGCGTTCGTCTTCTACGGCCTCGCGCGCCTGGTCGAGTCCGCCGCCCGCTAGGTCAGGCTTCCCGGAGCAGGCTGCCCTCCCAGAGCCGGTGTGCAAAGGTGTGCGCCGGCAGGATGTCGATGCCGTCCTCCGTCCGACGGGGTCGCGGTTCCAGACAGACGATCATCCGGCGCGCCCCTTCAGCGTAATCTCACCACCCGACGCTACCCGGCTCGCCGCAACCGCAACGGTCGCAAGAACCAGCGTGACGAGGGCGATGAGGGCGACTTCCATGCGTGTACTCATTCTCTTGCTCCTGCGTGGGAGGTTGGATCCGCAGGGCCGGCGGCGGCCGTCGGGCCTGTGTCGTCGGGGCCGTGTACGATCTTCGAGCCCTGCCAGGCCGCGACGCCGATCATGCACGTAGCGAATACCCCCACGAGCAGCACGAAATGCCGCAGCCGGCGGTCGTCGCGCTCGTGGAGGGCGAAGGCGGCGAGGGCGCCGGCCGTAAAGGCCGGAACGGCGGCCCAGGTGGCCCAGAAACGGTGCGTCTGCACGATCCCCGGGATCACGAAGGTGCGTTCGGTCACGACATCCGCCGCGGCGAGGCCGGTAAGGTAGGCGGGGGCCACGAACGCGCCGGCGATGACGAGCGCGACGAGTCCCCAGAACTCGAGCGGCTCCCGGTCGCGCACCCACCCGTACAGTCCGACCAGCGCCCCGCTCGCCGTGAGGACGATGGGAAAAGAGTGGGAGATCAGATGAACGTGTTCCCAGCTCATGGCGCCCTACCCGGGTTCCGCCGCGATTCGCGACGTGATATTCGACTCGAGGTTCGACTCCGCATCATCTTGACATGACCTCCGGGCCGGCTAGAATATCGCTTCCCAACTTTGCCCCCTTCGTCTAGTGGCCCAGGATACCTGGTTCTCAGCCAGGAGACAGGGGTTCGATTCCCCTAGGGGGTATCATCCGCCGCCGGTCCCGCGCCGGCGGCGTTTTTTTGGGGGGGCCTTCGGGCTCCCGACGGATCCTCCCCCCGGCGGGCGCGGTCTCCGGCAGACTGCGTCGCGCGGCTAGAAATCGACCTGGGCGAGGAAGCTGAACCGCCCGTCCGCCAGCGTGGCCGCGTCGGGCGAGCCCCCGAGCGCGGTCGCGTACTGGAGGCCGAACCTCGCGTAGTATCCCGGATACACGTTCATTCCGAACACCATGAACTCCCGGTCGGCACCGAGGGCAGGCTGGAAGGCGTCGTAGCGCACGACGCCTTCCAGGGCTCCCCAGGCCCGATAGCCGAGTTCCACGTAGCCGCCGTGCGCCTCGGTGTCCGCCGCGCCCTCTCCCAGGCCGGACGCGAGTTCGTAGTCGGCCCGGAGGTATTCCCCCGTCAGCCCCCACCCCCGGTAGGTGGCCTGGAAGTCCGCGCTCCAGAACAGGCGCTCCCCCGCGAAGTCCGAGGTGATCCGGGGCGCGTCGGACGGGTCGCCGGTGACGATCCCGGCCCCGAGGGGTGCCGACGTGTCGGAGGAGTAGCCGACGGAGGCGCCCGCCTGTACGACGAAATCGTCGTAGAAGGAGATCGTGCCGATCGAGTTGAATTGGACCCGGCTGGTGAACATGTAGTCGTCGCCGTCATTCACGACGGCGCGGCCGTTGCCGTTGAAGATGCCCGCCCCGTAGGTCAGCCGGCCGTCGAACGCGCTCCCGCTGCCCTGCAGGCCGACCTGCCGGCCGGGGCCGAGCGCCGTCGAGGCCTGCGAACGGTCGAGGAAGGTGAGTTCGGCGCGGTGCTGGGTCGCCTCGAAGCCGAACGAGGGACGGAGCAGGCCGAGGCTCAGCTCCAGTTCGGGCATCAGGGCCAGCGTCGCGATCGCGTCGTGGAGTTCGAACGCGTCGTCTTCCGGGTCGTAGCGGGTCTGGAAATAGTAGTCGAAGACGATCCCGATCTTCCCGCTGACCTTGAGTCGGGCCTCCCAGAGACGGAAGCCGTCCGGTCCATCCGTTGAATCCGCGTGCGTGAGCACGCCGACGCGCAGCAGGCCGCCGATGTCGACCGGGGGCGCCTCCTGTCCCGCCGCGCCCACCGGAAGTGCACAACCCAACGCCACCAGCGTTCCTGCCCAAAGCCTCCGGATCATCGCCGCTCCTCGTCATTCCCCGGGTTGTCGTCGATATCGACGGGATCGAACTCCGCGTGGAGATACTGCCAAGCGCCCAGCCCGAGCACCGCATTGATCCAGAAATGCCCGACGATGGCGGGAAACAGGCTCCCCGTCCAGATGACGGTCGCGGCGAGCACCATGCCGAGGGTCGTCGCCCGGAGGACGCCGGCCAGCCGCTGGTATCCGTGGCCGAGGCCAAAGGACACGGACACGACCGCGGCCGCCAGCCAGGCATTCCCCGTCCACGCCGTGATCGCCCACAGGCCGAATCCCCGATAGGCGTACTCCTCACACGCCGCGGCGATCCCCGAGAGCATGACGAAGCCCCGCTTCTCGGCGGCGGTCCGCGGCATGAGCAGGGTCACCGCCGCCGTCTCCCGCAGGCCGGCCAGGCGCGCGACCGCAGTGATCAACCACACGAGCGCCAGGCCGAGGACCGTGACCGCGAGTCCCCAGAGCGCGGCCGCGCCCGGGTCGTCGACCGTCCAGCCGAGCGCCGACGCCGGGACGTCCTGCCACGCCGCGACGCCGAGGGTCAGCAGGGCCAGGATGACGAGCGAAGCGCCCACCGACACGTAGAGCAGACGGCGATGCTTCGCCGCTTCGGCGAGGTTGGCGCCGCGGCGGACATCGAGCGCGGCCAGGGCGGGCATGCCGATCAGGAGCAGGAGGGCGTACGCCGCCGCGATCGGACTCAAGGTCTCGGGCATGCCGAGGGATACGGGCCGGAGCCGCGGGAGGCAACCGCGCCCCGCCCCGGCTCCGGCCCCGTTGACACCACCCCGAGGTTCGGGGACGTTCCCCGCCACGGCGGCGGGGGGCGATCGGTAGCTTCGCCCTCACTCGAACTCGATGAACCACCGCGGGGACGGATGGCGCTCGACATCGCGATCGCGCAGTTCAGGCCGGTCAAGGGGGATCTCGAGGCGACACTCGACGGTTGCGCGGGGATGATCGAGCACGCCCTCCGCCGGGCACCGCGCCCCCGCCTCGTCGTGTTCCCCGAGACCGCGCTCAGCGGCTACTTCCTCGAAGGGGGCGTCCGCGAGCACGCGCTCACGGCCCCGGATCTCCTCGCGAGAATGAACGCGCGCGTCGGCGCGGAAGCGGCCGGCCTCGACCTCGCGATCGGCTTCTTCGAGCGGGACGCGGGGTGCATCTACAACGCGGCCATGTACGCGACGCTCGGCCCCGGGGGCGGGGTCCGGCACGTCCACCGGAAGGTGTTCCTGCCGACCTACGGGGTGTTCCAGGAGGAACGGTTCGTGGAGGCGGGTCCCGGTGTCGAGGCGTTCGACGGGCCGCTGGGCCGCACCGCCCTGCTGATCTGCGAGGACGGGTTCCATTCGATCTCCGGGACGCTCGCCGCCCTCGACGGGGCCGCGATGATCCTCATCTTCAGCGCCTCGCCCGCCCGCGGGGTCGCGCCCGGCGCCGGCGTGCCCGGCAACCTCGTGCGCTGGGACACACTGGCGAGCGGGATCGCGGCGGAGCACGGAGTGTTCGTCATCGTGTCGCAGCTCGTCGGCTTCGAGGGCGGCAAGGGGTTCCCGGGCGGATCCGCGGCATACGACCCTCGCGGACACCGGCTGGTCGCGGGGCCGCTGTGGGAGGAGGCGCTACTCCCGGTGCAGATCGATTTCGCCGAGATGGCGCGGGCGCGCACCGAGGAGCCGTTGTTCGCGGACCTCGAACGGTCGTGGACGCGCCTCCTCATCAACAGTCCGGGCTCGGGCGTCCGCCGGCCCGCCGCCGAAGCCGAATGAGCGAAGGGTGGCCGTCGGCCGCCGTCCCCGAGGCCCTCGCGCCGGACCCCGCCGACGCCCGCGCGCTCGACCTCGACGTCGACCTCGTGCGCGGCTGGCTGGTCGAGTTCCTGCGCCACGAGATCGAACGCCGCCGCGGCTTTCGCAGGGTCGTCGTCGGTCTGTCGGGAGGCGTGGATTCCGCCCTCACGGCGGCGCTGTGCGCGGAAGCTCTCGGTCCGGAGGCGGTGCTCGCCCTCCTCCTGCCCTACCGCACGTCGAGCCCCCGGAGCCGCGAGGACGCGCTCCTCGTGGCCCGGAAGTTCGGGATCCCCACGCGCACGATCGAGATCACGAAGGCGGTCGACGGATACCTCGAGGACTTCGAGCCCGAGGCGGGGAGCCACCGGAGGGGGAACGTCGCCGCGCGCCAGCGCATGATCGTCCTCTTCGACCAGGCCTTCAAGCTCTCCGCCCTCCCCGTCGGCACCGGGAACAAGTCGGAGCGTCTCCTCGGCTACTACACGTGGCATGCGGACGATTCTCCTCCGGTGAACCCGCTGGGAGACCTGTTCAAGGGCCAGGTGTGGGCGCTCGCGCGGGCGGTGGGGGTACCCGCCGAGGTCGTCGACAAACCGGCGACGGCGGATCTGATTCAGGGGCAGACGGACGAGGAAGATCTGGGCGTCACCTACCCCGAGGCCGATCTCATCCTCCATCACCTGATCTCGGGACGCCGGCCGGATGACCTGGTCGAGGCGGGGTTCGAGAGGAAGAGGGTCGAACTCGTTGCGGGGCGACTCGCGAGCACGCACTGGAAGCGCCACCTGCCGACGGTCGCGATGCTCTCGCCGACGGCGATCGGCGAATGGTATCTGAGACCCGTGGACTACTGACGGCGTTTACGCCCGCACCGTAGGCGACTCAACTCGCACACACCCCCCGGTCAGCGCGGAAAGCGGTCGGACACCGTCGCCACTGCGACCGGCGGTCGCTCACGAGGTTGGGCCCCCGGCGCGAAGAACGTCGAGGAGCAACTTGGCGGATGGTGCGACCGACTCGACACGAGACGGATCGATCCTGCCAAGGATCTCGAAGCTGTCCGATCCCTTCCGATAGGGCTTTTTCTTCGTCTTCAGACTCCTGGTGGCACAGGCAAGGCCGCGCAGAACATCAGCCTTGCGGACCTGTTCAAGGCGGGGGTTGGGGGGGAGCGCGTTTGGCTGGAATCCTTGCCCGTAGAACGATTCCAAGGCCGACCTGTCCGCCATGAACCATGACTCCATGACCTGGACCATGAGGTGACAGTGATCGTTGCTGGCCCCGTCTGGGCGGTCCCAACCGTCCCCGACCCGATTGCGAAGGTGCTCCCAGGAGCTTCCCGCCGTAAACGGATCTTCTGCATCCACGAGAAGTATCGGGACTTCACCCCCGTTTTTGAGTGCCGTCTTGAAGTCGTCGTAGGCGTTCCGGCGGCCGCCGCAGGCCCTAATGCGCGGCATCCGGCCCGCAAGGCCCGCCTTCTCGAAGAACTTTCGGAAGCCTCTCTTACAATCGGTCGTGAGCGCCTTGGAGTCCCCGCCACCCTCCACGTAAAGCTTGATGCTCACCAACGAGTCCCTCCGATTTCTCCCCGCAGCCACAGCTCTCCGAGGCGATACTTGTCGAGCCAAGGTTCAAGTCTCTCGGAGCTGAGGCGCTCCAGTTGCGTGCAACCGCGGACCTTCTCGCAGACGACGATCGACTCGGGCGTTTCGGTGAGCGCATCGACCAGTATGTCCGAGTGGGTGGTCACGATGAGTTGTGTACGGCTGCTCGCGTCGAGCAGGAGCGTCGCCAACTGCGAATGGATGTCCGGGTGCAATCCCAGTTCCGGCTCCTCTATGACGATTAAGGGCGGCGGCTTCGGATCGACCAGAATGGCCAACAGACAAAGAAAGCGTAGCGTCCCATCGGAAATGCGGCGCGCCGGCATGGACAAGTCGCCCTCGGTAAGATAGAGGGTCAGCACGCCACCTTCCGGAACGACTTCGAAGTCGTTGAGTCCGGGGCTCAGTTCACGGATCAGCTCGAGCAGCCGGCGCTTGACAAGAGGGTCTCGTTTGAGCACGGCGAGGCGCGCGGGAAGGTTATCGAAGTTCTCGGACAGATGATCCGCCCTCACGCTCGGCGAGCAAGCCTCCCTGACGGTGGCGTCTGGACCAAACTGCCAGCGCCGGTAGATTCGGATCCGCTCCAGTGCGTCCGTCAGCCGACCCAGCTCCGGATACTCCTCAGGATCCCTTCGCTGGGATAGAATGGACTGGGTCATGTCCAGGGTTTCTCGTCGAAGCTCGCGTTGGCTACCCCGGCCGCGGTCGCGCACGTTCAGCATCGGGCGACCGTGCTCGTACCCGAAGTAGAAGTATGGCTTCTCCTTGTCGGAGGGCCGATCGGCGTTCTCCAGCCGCTCGTCCAACACTACGAACGAATCCCCTTGGGCCCCGAAGACCAGCCGATATCGGACAGCCGGGTTCGTGTGATGCCGGGCGATTCGGCCTTCGGTGAACACCAACTCGATGCGGGCGGACTGCGCATTCTCTTGGGGAGCGGTCTCCGTGCTCGAGGGATCGGGTTTCCAGAGCCAATCCCGTACGCTGCGACCGCCCTCGCGGATCGGCTGGGGAAGGTCTCTCGGGACGGCGCGCAGCACAGCCACGGCTTCAACCAGATTGGACTTCCCGGACCCATTCGGCCCGATGACAACATTCAACGGCTCCAAGCAGATGTCCGTAGCGTCCCCAAATGAGAGAAAGCCCTCAACGGTCATCGCTGTTAGAAGGGGGCTATACGGCTCGGCCATGTGCGGCTCCGTTCTTCGGAGGGATCATGGGCCACGAAGATGGCGCACCTTGCCAGAACTTGCTACCAAGCGAGGGAGGAAGCTGATGCCCCTTGGACGGCGGATCGGTTGCGGGGGGCTGGGGGTTGGGGTAGCGACCTACGGCTCGTAGTAGCGGAAGATCTTCATCTCGCCGTCCCGGTCGAGGACGTCCTTGAAGAGCTGCTGCGGCGGAAGGAGTTCTCCGTCTCGCTGGAGGGTGACCCAGCAGTCGGTGTGGACGACGAAGCTCTCGAACGCCTCGGTGGGGCCGAGGTACTCCGCGTCGACGAACCTCAGTCCATGGTCCTCGTACACGCCGAACAGGTCGGAGAGGGCGGCGCGATTTCGTGTCCAGATGTTCTGCCACGCGAGGTCAACCGGGTGGTTCACTTCCGGCGCGGAGGCCGGGAGTTCGGGCCACACCATCTCGTTGTGCTCGACCTCGGTGAGACGGACGGCCTCGAGCCTGAGGGTGTCCGCCGCGGCCAGCCCGGCGAGGACCACGGTCGCCAGTTCCGCGAGGGAACCGGCGGATCCGGGCAGTCTCTGCCCTCCGCCAGACGGAGCATCCACGCAGGATCCGGAAAGGATCGGTAGCAGACCCGATACGAGGACGAGGCTGGTGCGGCGCACAACACCCAACCAAGCTAGCCCTGATCCGTCGTGGTCCAGCCTTCGATCCACTGCGGCATGCCCGGCGCGAAGGCGCCGATGTAGTCGACCGCCTCGAAGAAGTCGCCGCCCGCCGGCGGCTCGGCGTAGCCGTCCGTCAGCGGTGAACCGGCGGCCGGACGGAAGTCGGGCATTCCGAGGTTGAACGGATTCACAAGCAGCGGGTCGACGCCGGCCACGTTCCCCCAACCATCGGTGCTCCAGAGCGCCTCCTCGTCGATGGGGGCGTCGCTTTCGTCGCCGTCGTCGGACTCGAACATCCCGTCTTCCTGGCCGAAGACGTAGCTGTTCCGGATCTGGACCCGGGCGGCCGTCTCCTGCTGGTCGACATCGAAACCCTTCTCGAAGCCGAGGATCACGACGTTGTACACACTGCCGGCGGTGCCGCGGCGGAAGATGATCCCGCGCTTGCTCTCGCCCGCGGAACCCGTCCCGGCCTCCTTCCCGACGAGCGTGACGTTGTAGATGTCGGGGTCGGTGAACGGCTCGGCGTCGAAGTTCTCCTCGTTCCCGTCGACCTCGAAGCCGTTGTCGGCGTCGTGGGGATCCTGCTGCGCGGCCCAGAACTGCCCGCGGCCCTGCCAGCCCGTCGAGTAGTCGAACGAGTCATCCGAGGCGCCCGTGACGTAGGCGTACTTGAGGTCCACCGTGCCGCCGAGCAACTCGATCCCGTCATCCGAGCCGTAGTGCGACTGGATGTGATCGAGTTGCGTACCGGATCCGACGCCGTTGAGCGTGAGGCCGTTGAGTTCGTTGCCAAAGCTGACCTCGAGCCCGCCGTGCTCGATCCGCACATAGCTCAGCTGCCCGCTGTCGTCGTCCGTGATGGTGCCGCCGTACGGCCCCGAGTTGCCCTCCCCGACGCACTCATCCGAGGGGAAGTTGCAGTTCGAGCGGCCGTTGAGGACGACCCCGCCCCAGTCGCCACGACGGCGGGAACCTTCGGGGTTGGAACTCGTGAACACGATCGGCTCCTGCGCCGTACCCCGGGCGACCAGTCGGCCACCCTGCCGGACGATGAGGGCGGACCCCGTGAAGTTCACGTCGCCCAGAAGGAGCGTTCCGGCCGGGATCGTGAGCGTCGCGCCGGCCTCGACGATGGTGGTCCCCTGAATGTGATATGTGAGATCTGGATCCAGCTCCATGGATTGCGTGATCGCGCCCGACAGCGTCGTCGTCGTCGGTGGTGGCGGCGGCGGTGCGGGCGAGACGGGGTCGTCCCCCCCGCACGCTGCGAAGAAGCCGCTCAGCAACAGCCCCGTCATCGCACCACAGGCCCGGCAATTCCGTTGTCCAGGATCCATCGTTTCGTCTCCTGACGCCCCACCCGTGTCCAGGCCCGGCGCGACTGGAGCGTGAGTCGCGGACCGGCGGCATCGCCGTCCCTCGTGGAGCGGCGGCCCGGATCGTGCCTAGCGGTCACCGACCGGCTGCCACGACAGGCTGAGCGAGAAGGCCCGCCCGGGCTGCCAGCCCCGGAGCAGGTCGCCGCCCTGCGTGAAGCGATAGTCGGCGGAGAGGAGGTTCGTGGCGCTGAGTTTGGCCGAGACTTGAGATCCGACGGCCTGCTCGAAGACGAGGTCGAACTGGCTGCGGCCCTCCTCGAACACGCTCTCGAGGAACTGGCTGCCGACCTGGCTGATCCGGGGCCCGAAGCGGTTGAAGAGAAGTGAGACGGAGGTCCGTCCCGAGGGAGCAGCCCAGTTCGCGCCGGCGTTCACAACGTAGGGCGACTGTCCCCGCAGCCGGCGCTCCTGGCTCACGACATCGATCTCGAGCGGCCCCGAACCGGGGACGAAGATCTGCGCCACGGCGCCCGTCTCGACCTCGGAGTCGACGAGCGTGAGGTTGAAGTTGAGGCCGAAGTTCTCGAGCGATTCGGAGAGGAAACCGAGGTCGGAGCGGATCTCGAACTCCGTCCCGAGGTTGTTCGCGGTCCCCGCGTTCACCGCGCCGGGCCGGGGGAACCACTCCCAGCGAAGGTCGAATTCGTGATCCGCGACCGCTGCAGCACCGGATTTCCGACGACCAGGTAGCCGCCCGCGAAGTCGGCGAACGAGAATGGCGCGAGTTCGCGGAACTCGGGCCGCGCCAGCGTGCGGGAGGCGGCGGCGCGAATGTTGACGAGGTCGCTGGCCACCCAGGTGATGGTGGCGCCGGGCACGAAATCCGTGTTGTCCAGTGCGGCGCCGGTTAGCGGTGCGGCACCCCGGGTGAAGATGTCCAGCGGCGTGACGGCCTGTTTGCTGCGCTCGATGCGGGCTCCGCCGGCGAAGCGGAGACGCGGCAGCAGTTCGAAGTCGGCCATCACGTACGCGCCGGTCGTGGTCTGGTCGGCCACGTAGTTGTCCGGGCGGAACGTCGCCTCCTGGATTTCGAACTGCCGCGGACCCGGCCCGATGTTCTCCGGCGTGAAGATGGCGTCGTGTGACGCGGCCTTGACTTCGTCGGGGATCGAGCGGTTGGGGAGGAACCGGAAGCGACGGCTGAGGACGTCGCGGTCACGGCACAGGCTCGACGCGCCGACCTCGATCGTGCCCGCCTAGCCGTTCACGCGGATGGGGAACTGCACGTCGAGGTTGAGGTTGATCGCGTCTTCGGTCAGATCCTGATGGAAGATGCTGCCGCTCTGGATGAAGTTGTCCCACAGGAAGACGCCGCCGGACTCCCGGTAGAGCACTTCGCGCGTGTTCGGCTCGTAGCGGCCGGCCCGCGGGGGAAGCGAGATGTCGATCGTCGTCACGTCTCCCGCCGTGACCGTCACGCCCGTGATGGTCTTGCTGGTGTAGCCGATGAGCCGCGCCACGACGTCGTACGTGCCCGGCGGGAGCGACTCCATCGTCCAGCGGCCGTCGACGTCGCTCAGGGTGCCGGTGTTGAGCGCCGTGATCGAGATCTGCGCCAGACTCAGGGGCCGGGCCGTATCCTCGTCCACGATGCGGCCGGAAACGCGGCCGACCTCCCCGCCCGCCTGGGCGGACATCGACGTCGCGGACGTCAGGAGAAGGAGCGCGGGGAGCGCGCCCAGGCCCGGGCCCGGGCGGAACCGCCGCCCGCTCGGACGAGTCTGTTGTCCTGAAAGGGTCATGGGATTCGATCCTTCGGAGGATACCGATACGTCAGGGCCTGCTGCCGGCGCGAAGAATAGGCGGGACCCGTAACGGCGCCGGACATGTACCGTCACGGGTCCGTCACGAGTCCGGGATGCGATGGTCACGGAGGACGGCGAGATTGGCGGCGACGCCCCCGGCACGTGGAGATCCGCGGAGGGGTCGCATTCACGAGATGGTTACAGATGTGTTACGCTACCGCCCGCAGGCGTGACTCAGGATTCCCGGGGGTCGGGTCCGTTCAGATCGGACGAATCCTCTCAAAGCGAGAGTTCTGAAGCCGAGGGTGACGATGCCGGACGCACAGATCCTCGTCGTGGACGACGAACCGGATATCCTCAGCGTCCTCGTGTACCACCTGAGCCGCGAAGGATACCGCGTGACCACGGCGGTGAACGGGCAGGGCGCGTTGACGACGGCCCAGGCGGAGCGCCCCGACCTCATCATCCTCGATCTCATGCTCCCGGGGATGGACGGATACGAGGTCCTGCAGTGTCTCCGTAAGGCCGATCGTACGGAATCGATTCCGGTGATCCTGCTCACGGCCCGGAGGGAAGAGGAGGAGCGGGTCAAGGGGTTCGAGGTCGGTGCCGACGATTACATCACGAAGCCGTTCAGCGCGCGCGAACTCACGCTGCGGGTCGAGGCGCTGTTACGCCGCTCGAAGGCGGAACCGGTGTCCACGTCGCGGAGGATCTCGGTGGGGCCGGTCGAACTCGACCGCGAGGCGCATCGGGCTTTCTCGGAGGGTTTCGAGGTCGATCTGACGCCGCTCGAGTACCGGCTGCTCGAAGTTCTGCTCGAGCGCCGGGGCCGCGTGCAGACTCGCCGGCAGTTGCTCCAGGCCGTGTGGGACACCAACGCGGCGATCGAGACGCGAACCGTCGACATGCACGTCGCTCGCCTGCGGACGAAGGTCGGCGGCGCCGCCGACCTGATCGAGACGGTTCGCGGGATCGGCTACCGGTTCCGGGCCCTCGACAAGTAGCTCGAGCCAGGTAGCGGGGGGTCGGCCGCCGCGTCTCCGGGCGCGGGTGCCGCCCGCTGAACTCGTGCGATCGGTGGACGGAAGGTGAGACTCGCGAATCGCTTCTTCCTCGTCGCCGTCGCCGTGCTCGTGGTGGCGTACGTCGCGGCGACGTTGCTGCTCCGGCTCGACGTGGCCGACTTCGCGCTCGAGCTCTCGGTGCTGGGGGCGATCCTCCTCCTGTTGTGGCCGGCCTCGTGGCTCGTGGCGCGGAGGATCGAAGCGGAGCTTGGACGGGCGCGCGCGGCGGTGGACCGCATCGCCGCGTGCGGCCCGACTCCGTCCATCGATCCGCCGATCGGGCCCACGGGTTCGGGCTCGGTCGGCCCCCTGGACCGAGCGATCGATCGCATGGCGGAGCGGGTGCGGGACCGCGTCTCTACCTCGGAACGCGAGTCGAGCGACCTGCGCGTCCTCTTCGATGGGCTCGAGGACGGCCTCGCCTTCATCGATGCGGATGGACTCGTCAGCCTCTGCAACCCGGCCTTCGCAAGGTGGGCGGGGCGTGACGTCTCGCCGGGCCTTCGCGTCGGCACGCTCTTCCGGACCCCCCGAATCGCCGAGGCGGTGAGCGCGGCGCAGCGGGGGGAACCCACCACCGCCGAGGTCGAACTCGGCGAGCATACGGTGCTCATGTCGGCCCGGTCCCACCGCTCGGGGGCGCTCATCGTACTCCGCGATCGCACGGTCATGCGCCGGCTCGAGGGGGTGCGACGCGACTTCGTCGCCAACGTGTCACACGAACTCAAGACCCCGCTGACGAGCGTCGTCGGATTCGCGGAGGCGCTCGCGGAGGGAGGGCTCGGCCTCAAGCAGTCCCGCGATTTCGCGGAACGCATCCTCGCCAACGCCACCCGCATGCGGCACCTGGTGGAGGATCTCCTCGACCTCTCCCTCCTCGAATCGGGGAGCTGGAGCCCCGTACCCGAACCGGTCTCGGTGGGGGCGGCGGCCTCCGAGGTGTGGGAGACACTGTCTCCGGAGGTGCGACCGCCCGGGGCGGAACTGCGCGTGCTCGGGACGCGCGAACCGGCCCGGGTGGACCCGGATGCGATCCGCCAGGTTCTCCGCAATCTCCTCGACAACGCGGTGCGCTACAGCGATGACGACCCGGTGATCACGGTGCGGATCCAGCCGAACGAGCGCTTCCAGCGCATCCAGGTCACGGACCGCGGACCGGGAATCCCCGCGGTGCACGTCGAGCGCGTGTTCGAGCGCTTCTACAGGATCGACCCGGCGCGCTCGCGGGCGCGCGGCGGGACCGGACTCGGACTCGCCATCGTGAAGCACCTCGTGGAGGCGCACGGCGGCGCGGTGGGGATCGAGAGCACGCTCGGCCGCGGGACGACGATCTGGTTCACCCTGCCGGTCGCGACGCCGTTCCTCGGCGAGGAGACGGCCGGTGTCCCGGCCTGAGCAGGCGTCCGCGGTAGTGGGAACCGCGATGCTCGTGGCGCTTTCGTCCCCGGCTTGTCGGGGAGGCGGGGACGGAGACGGCCTGTCCGTCGCGGCGAATCAACGCGCGGGAGGCGGCGGCCTGCGCGCGGGAGGGCATCACGCCGCTCGAACTGCAGATCGCATGGGATGGCCTCACGGTCGTCGTGCATCCGACGAACGACTGGGTCGGCTGCATGACGGTGGAAGAACTCCGGCGCGTGTGGGCCCCGGGGTCCGGGCTCGCGCGCTGGAGCCAGATCCGCCCCGATTGGCCGGACCACGAACTGAAGCTCTATGGACCCGACACGGACTCGGGCACCTTCGACTACTTCGCCGCAGCCGTCACGGGTGAGGAGGGGGCGAGCCGCAACGACTATACGGCCAGCGCGGACGACCACGTGCTGGTTGCGGGCGTGAGCGGCGATCCGGGGGCACTCGGATACTTCGGCTACGTGTATTTCGAGGAGAACCAGGAACAGCTGCGGGCGCTCGAGGTCGACGGAGGCGCCGGTTGCGTCGCACCGTCTCGGCGCACGATCGTGGACGGTACCTATACGCCGCTGGCTCGTCCCATGTACATCTACATCCGTCGTGACGCACTCGAACGGCCGGAGGTCAGGGCCTTCGTCGGCTTCTACATCGACAACGCGGCCGCCCTGATACCGGAAACGGGACACGTCCCGCTTGCCCCGGAGGCCTATGCCGAAGTGCGAGCCCGGATCGACTAGCGGCACGCGGCGCGACGCCCGTTGAGCCCCGCGACGGGCCCGGCGTCGAACGCGCCGCTCGCCCGCCGCCGGCACCAGGCGCGCAGGGAGCGGGTGGTCGGCGCGCTGCTGTTCGCGTGCGGCGCCCTCTCCAGCCTGACGACCGTGGGGATCGTCGTCGTGCTCATCACCCAGTCGCTGGGCCTCTTCGCCGAAGTCTCTCCGCTGGATTCCTGTTCGGCACGCGGTGGTCACCCGACCTGGTGCCGAGATCGTTCGGCATCCTGCCGCTCGTGAACGGGACGCTGCTCGTCGCGGCCGGCGCGTCGCTAATCGCGCTTCCCGTCGGGCTCGCCACGGCGATCTACCTGAGCGAGTACGCGTCCCGGCGGACGAGGCGCATCGTCAAGCCCGCGCTCGAAATCCTCGCCGGGATTCCGACCGTGGTCTACGGCTACTTCGCCATCGTCTTCGTGACCCCCATCCTCCGCGCCCTCTTCCCCGCCACCGCGGTCTTCAACGCGGGGAGCGCCGCCATCGTGGTCGGGATCATGATCCTCCCCATGGTGTCATCGCTGTCCGAGGACGCGCTGAGCGCGGTTCCCCGTTCGCTGCGCGAGGCCGCATACGGGCTCGGGGCCACCCGGTTCGAGGTCTCGACGCGGATCGTGGTGCCGGCCGGGCTCTCGGGCATCGTCGCGAGCTTCATCCTCGCGGTCTCCCGCGCGATCGCGGAAACGATGGTCGTGACGATGGCCGCGGGCGCCACGCCGAGGATGACGCTGGATCTGCTCCAGAGCGTCCAGACCATGACGGCCTACATCGTTCAGGTGAGCCTCGGCGACGCGCCCTCGGGGACGATCGAATACCGGACCCTGTTCGCGGTGGCGCTCCTGCTCTTCCTCATCACCCTGGGCCTCAACCTGCTGAGCCAGCGGCTGACCGCCCGCTTCGCGGCGAGCTACCGTTGAGTTCCATCGCACCCCGAGGGGGACGGTTCGAGCCGCGCCTCGAAGCCCGGAGACGGACCGGAGCCCGGTTCATGTGGTTGTGTCGGGTCGCGGTGGCGTTCGGGGTCGCGTCGCTCATCCTCGTCCTCGTCAACGTCGTCTCCGACGGCCTCGCGGTACTCTCTCCGGAGTTCGTGGCCAGCTATCCCTCGCGCTTCCCGGAGCGCGCCGGGATCCGTTCCGCCATCCTCGGGAGCGCGTGGATGCTCGCGCTCGTCGCCGTGCTGACCTTCCCGCTCGGGGTCGGCGCAGCCCTCTATCTCGAGGAATACGCGCCACGGAACCGGTTCACGCGCTTTCTGCAGCTGAACATCGCGAACCTGGCCGGCGTGCCCTCCATCGTGTACGGGATCCTCGGCCTGGCGCTGTTCGTGCGCTTCCTCGCGCTGGAGCGGAGCCTCCTGGCCGGCGCCGCCACGTTGTCGCTCCTCGTCCTCCCGCTGGTCATCATCGCGGCGCAGGAGGCGATCCGCGCCGTCCCGGACGCGTTCCGCTCGGCCTCCTACGCGCTGGGCGCCACGCGCTGGCAGACGATCCGGCATCATGTGCTGCCCGCCGCGATGCCGGGGATCCTCACCGGGACGATCCTCGGGTTGTCGCGGGCGGGGGGCGAGACGGCCCCGCTCATCATGATCGGGGCCCTGACGTTCATCGCGTTCGATCCGAGCTCGCCCATGGACCCCTTCACGGTCCTCCCGATCCAGATCTTCAACTGGACGACGGATCCGCGCGAGGCGTTCCATGCGCTCGCTGCCGGGGCCATAGTGGTACTGTTGAGCGTCCTGCTGCTGATGAACACGGTCGCGATCGTGATTCGAAACCGATACGAGAGAGATTCCTGAGTCCGTGATGGAGCGACCTTCGCCCGAAGGCGAGCCGCTGGCGGTACCGTCGGGGGCGGTGCTCGAAACCATCGGGCTCGGCGTCCGCTACGGGGAGACGGAGGCGATTCGCGACATCTCGCTCCGGATCCCGGAGAAGCGGGTCGTGTCCTTCATCGGGCCGTCAGGTTGCGGGAAGACCACGCTGCTGCGCTGCTTCAATCGCATGAACGACCTCGTGCCGACGGCTCGCGTCTCCGGCCGCGTCCTGTTCCGGGACCGGGACCTCTATGCCCCGGGCGTCGACCCCGCCGCCGTCCGGCGTTCGATCGGCATGGTGTTCCAGGAGCCGAACCCGTTCCCCAAATCCATCTTCGAGAACATCGCGTTCGGCCTGCGCATCAACGGCTTCCAGGACGACATGGCCGACCGGGTGGAGCAGTCGCTGCGCGCCGCCGCGCTGTGGGACGAGGTGAGTCACCGTCTGGATGCGGACGCCCTCTCGCTCTCCGGGGGACAGCGGCAGCGGCTGTGCATCGCGAGGGCTCTGGCGGTGGAGCCGGAGATCCTCCTAATGGACGAGCCGGCGAGGGCGCTCGACCCGATCGCGACCGGCCGCATCGAAGACCTGATCGGGGATCTGCGGCGGGACTACACGATCGTCATCGTGACCCATAATATGCAGCAGGCCGCGCGCATCAGCGACTATACGGCCTTCCTCTACATCGGCGAACTGGTCGAGTACAAGGAGACGCAGCGCTTGTTCACCAACCCGGAGGATGAGCGGACCGAGGCCTACATCACCGGCCGGCTCGGGTAGCGGGACGGGGCGGGAGCGGAATGTCCTTCAAGCAGTTCGACGACCGGCTGGATGAGGTCACGCGCCGTCTGCACGAGATGGCGCACGAGACCGAGCAGCTGGTGCGGCGGGCGGTCGCGATGGTTGGACAACCCACCGTTGACCTATCGCCGATCCGGGAAGCCGACGACGCCATCGACCGGGCCGAGGTGGAAGTCGAGGAGTCGACGGTCGAGATCCTCGCGCTGCATCACCCGGTCGCGCGCGACCTCCGCGTCCTCGTCACGGTACTCAAGATCAACAACGACCTCGAGCGGATCGGCGACCACGCCGTGAACATCGCGGAGGCGGCGGCGCGGCTCACCACGGCCGAGAAGAAGGTCCCGATTCCGCCCGAACTCGACGACATGAGCCGCATGGCGCGGGAGATGCTGCGGGACGCGCTCGACGCGTTCGCGCACCGCAACGCGGACGACGCCCGCTCCGTGATCGCGCGCGACGATCGGCTGGACCAGCTCCAGGACTCCCTGTTCCGGGTGATGATCACGCACATGCCGGACTACAATCTCTCGGCATGCCTGCAGGTCATCCTCATCGGTCGGAACCTGGAGCGAATCGGGGACCTCGCGACGAACATCGGCGAGGACGTGGTCTACATGGTCCAGGGCATCACGATCCGGCATCAGGAAGGCGGGGCGGGCTAGCCGCCCATCACCAGCCCCGGATGCTTCGGGCGCCGGCTACTGGTTGCCGTCCACCTTGCGGCGGCGCTTCCGGACCGCCCGCAACATCCGGTCGTGGTAGTCGACGCGCCGCTGCCCCGGCCCGGGTTCGAGCAGCACGTACTCTCCGGTCGGCAGCAGTTCCCAGGCCCGCTGGTTGTCGCGGAGCGCGACCTGCAGCGTCTTGCGCAGGCGTTTCGTGATCCGCCTGTCACGCACGGGCAGCAACACTTCCACGCGGTCGTCGAGATTCCGGCGGCGCCAGTCGGCGCTCCCGATCCACACCTCCGGCGTTCCGCCGTTCTCCCACCAGAAGATGCGGTCGTGCTCCAGGAAGCGGCCGACGATGCTCCGCACGCGGATGTTCTCGCTGAAGCCGGGGATTCCGGGGCGCAGCCGGCACTGGCCGCGGACGATGAGATCGATCTCCACGCCGGCGCGCGAGGCGGCGTAGAGGGCGCGGATCAGCTTCGGATCGTCGAGCCCGTTCATCTTCATGATCATGCGGCCCTGCCGGCCGGCCTCGACATGGGCAATCTCCCGCTCGATCCAATCCATGATGGCCGGTCGGAGATAGTTCGGCGCGACGATGAGTTCCTCGTACCGCTGCTGCGGGGCGTACCCCGTGAGGTAGTGGAAGAGGCTGACCGCGTCGCGCCCGATTTCGGGCTGGGCGGTGAGGATGCCGATGTCCGCGTAGATCTGGGCGGTCTCGGAGTTGTAGTTGCCGGTGCCGATGTGGCAGTACGTCCGGATCTCGTCCCCTTCCTCGCGCACGACGAGCACCACCTTGGCGTGGGTCTTGAGCCCCACGAGGCCGTACGTGACGTTGACGCCGGCCTCCTCGAGGACGGAGGCCCACTCCATGTTGTCGGCCTCGTCGAAGCGGGCCGTCACCTCCACGAGCACGGCCACCGCCTTGCCGGCTTCGGCCGCCTTCACGAGCGCCGCGATGATCCGCGACTGCTCCCCCGTCCGGTACAGCGTCTGCTTGATCGCCACCACGTCCGGATCCGAGGCGGCCTCCTCGATGAACCGCTGCACCGTGGCCGTGAACGACTCGTACGGGTGGTGAACCATGAGATCGCCCGCACGAATGACGGTGAAGATGTCGAGGCCGTCCTCGGTCTCGCCCTCGCGGATCAGGCGTGGCGGAATCATCGGCTCCCACGGCTCGTAGCGGTGCTGCCACGGACCCTCGGCTGCGATCCGCCAGAAACCCGACATCTCGAGCAGGCCCGGAATCTCGTACAGGTCTTCTTCGTCCAGTTCGAGCTGGCGCAGGAGGAAGGCCCGGACGTCGTCGGGCATCTCCGGCTCGACCTCGAGACGGACGACGCGGGCGAACCTCCTCTCGCGCAGTTCTTCCGAGATCATCTTCAGCAGGTCGTCCGCCACCTCCTCGTCGCGCGCCACATCCGCGTTGCGTGTCACGCGGAAGAGCGACGCGCTCTCGATCTTCATTCCCCGGAAGAGATCTCCCGCGAAACTGCGGATGACCTCGTCGACGGGAACGAGATGGTTGCTCTCGGGCAGCTCGATCCAGCGCACGGACGGCGGGATCTTCACCCGGGCGAAGTGACGCGTTCGACGTTCCGGGTGCTCGAGCATGAGGGCGAGCGAGAGGCTCATGTTCGACAGGAAGGGAAACGGGTGACCCGGATCGACCGCCAGCGGCGTCAGGATGGGGTAGATCCGATCCATGAAGACGCGCCGTACATGCTCGCGCTCCGCGTCGTTCAGGTGGTCGAAATCCCGCACGACGATCCCGAGTTCCTCGGCGAGCCGCGGTCGGAGGTCCTCTTCCCACGCCGCCGCCAGGCGTACGCGCATCGTGCGGACGCCCGCGCGCACGAGATCCAGTTGCTCGGCGGGGTCCAGGCCGTCGAGCGACGGCTTGACGACACCGGCGCCGAGCACACGCTTGAGTCCGCCGACCCGCTTCATGACGAATTCGTCGAGATTGTTCTCGGTGATGGCGAGGAACCGGAGGCGCTCCAGGAGCGGCGTCCGTTCGTCCATGGCCTGATAGAGCACCCGCCAGTTGAAGTCGAGCCAGCTCAACTCGGGGTTGAAGTAGAGCGAGGGATGTCGCGGCGTGGCGTCGGCGGGGACCGAGACCTGGTCGGTCGCGCGCGGGAGCACCGGTTCCCCCCGGACGCGATGGCCGAACCGCGGCCCGATCGACGGGATTTCGGGCCGGGCCTCGACGGACGCCGAGGACGAGGGAGACCGCTCGCCGCCGTCGTCGGAGCCCCGTCCCACGCGGAGCGCGCGCGGGCGCCGCGTCGCCTCGTCCGACTCCGATGCCATGTCGCTCTCCGCCGAGGTTCAGTGAATGGGGCCTGAATTATACGGTCTGCGGCGGCTCATCGCCCGGAATTGCTGCCCGGAGCGAAGCGGCGGCGGCTAGGGACTGCGCTCGAGGTCGAAGGTGACGTAGGGTTCGAGGCCGAAGATGCGGGCGAACAGCTTCCCTTTGGTGCGGAGGGCCCACTGCTCCAGGAGCACGCTTCCGTTCCGCGCCAGGCGCAGTTCCAGACGGTCTTCGTGAAGCCTGGCTTCGACGCTGTGGACGCGTTGCAGGTGCTCGCGATCGAGGGAGTCGGCGATGCGGAGGAGGGCGGCGAGCTTCTCGACGCGCGCCCGGTCCGCCGCCGTCATGTCCCGGTACAGGTAGTGACCCTCGCGCGGCTCGGCGCGACGGTGATAGCGCGCCACGAGGGCGACGAGCGGCAGTTCATCCGGCGCGATGCCGGGGATCTCGCTGTGCAGGATGAGGTAGAGCGAATGCTTGTGGTGCCTCGCGTAGGAGATGTGCTGTCCTATGTCGTGGAGCAGCGCCACCGGCGAGCAGGATCCACCGGTCGGGCGGATCGAGGCGATGCAGGTCGGCGAGCTGGTCGAAGAGAGAGACGGCGAGGGAGGCCACGTGACGCCCGTGGTCTTCGTCGAACAGGTATCGCCGCCCCAGCGTCAGTGCGCCCTCGTGTACGATCCGCTCCAGCCGCCCCAGGCCGGCGCCGCTCGTCAGCTCGTCGACGAGGTCGAGGAGCGCCCCTTCCTTCACCCCGACCCCGGGAACGAGAATCCGATCGGCACCCGCCAGCTCGGCGACGCGATCGTACACGATGGCGGCGGGAAGGATGACGTCGGCGCGGTCTTCGCGCAGGCCCAGGCGACCTATGCGCTGGCTGTAGGAGAGACGCGAGAACTCCTCGATCGCCACACCGAGTTGGGCACGCGTGATCTCCGGCACGCCGTCGCTCCGGCTCCGGCCGGCCAAGCGGGCGAGTGCTTCGATGTTTCCGCCGGTGGCGATCAGTTCGACCGGGGTCCAGTGCTTGCTCGCGTGCGGGATGCGGAGAGAGGCCGCGTACTCCGCGAGGAGGTTCGCGAAGTGCGCGGGCGCGTCGTCGGCCCCGGTCAGTTCATTCAGGAGTCGGACCGATCCCATCCGGTGCGACTCGCTCCACATGATCCCCGACCGGTCCGCGAGGGAGACTTCGACGCTGCCCCCGCCGAGGTCGACGAGCATCCACTTCGCGTCGCCGAAGTCGATTCGCGACCTCGCGGCGGTCCAGACGAGACGCGCTTCCTCCGTCCCGGAGATGAGGCGGATCGTGATGCCGGCTTCATCCTCGACGCGGCGCACGAGATCGGTGCCGTTGCGGCTCTCGCGAACCGCGCTCGTGGCGACGGCCCGGACGTGGTCGATGCCCAGACGATCGATCTCCCGCCGGAAGCGACAGAAACCCTCGACCGTCTTATCGATCGCCGCGGCGGAGAGTTCGCCGGTGAGGAAGGCGGAGTGTCCCAGCCGGACGGGGACGCGCTCGCCGGACAACTCGACGTACCGGTCCGGGGCGTGAAATTCAGCCGCGATGAACCGGAATGCGTTCGATCCCACGTCGATGGCGGCGACGCGCAGGGGAAACCCGAAGCGCGTTGGGCTGTCGAGAGCCGCGCCCCCGACCGACTGTCTCGCGTGGTGCATGTGGGGTGTGCGCAACTCCGCGGTTCCAGTGGTCTCGAGAGGGGTGCCGGGCGCCGCCGGCACGAGACGCGCCCCGGGAGATTAAACGTAGACGCGGCGCCGGGAAAACACGACCCCGCCGTCGCCCCACGCCCGGACTTCTACCCTGCGGCGCCGGAACGGGTCATGTTGGGGATCTGACGACCACCACCCGGAGGCTCCGATGATGCACTTTCTTCGAGGGGTCGCCCCGTCCCGTCCCGACGCGATCGCTCCAAGGGCCATCGCTCTGCTCGCGTGTCTGACGGGCCCGGCGGCGCTGGCGTGTCCGGCGTTGCTGGCGTGTCCGGCGTTGCTGGCGTGTCCGGCGTTGCTGGCGGGCCAGGGAGAACTCGCCTTCACAGGCGCGTCGGTGCTCGATCCCGTCGCGTCCGGCGTCGTCACGAATGCGACCGTCGTCGTTCGCGACGGGCGCATCGTTTCGGTCGAGCCCGGGGGCGAGACGCCGGCCGGAGCTCGCGTCATGGATCTGGCGGGGCGCTACCTCGTGCCCGGCCTCATCGACGCGCACGTGCACATCGGGGACTTGGCGGCTGCCCGCCGGGCGCTCATGTCGGGGGTCACCACGGCCCGCAGCATGGGGAGCGGATTCTTCGCGGATGTGGGTCTTCGCGAGCTGTTTCGGCGCGGCGTCTTCGCGGGTCCCGAGATCCTCGCGGCCGGTTACCATGTACGGCCGCGTCCGGCGGAGGGGCTCTTCCTCGACGAACCGGCGTTGAGCGACCTGCATGGCCGCGATGTCCGCGGGCCCGAGGCGCTGGGACGCGTGGCGGGCGCGATGCTCGATCGGGGCGTGGACTTCATCAAGGTCAACGCGACGGAGCGCGCGGGGCTGCCGGAGACCGACCCGCGCAAGCCGTTCTTCACGGAAGCGGAACTTTCGGCACTCGTAGCGGCGGCGTCCGGGGGCGGCGTGCCGGTGGCGGCGCATGCGCACGGCGACCGGGGGGCTCGCGCGGCCGTCGCGGCGGGCGCCCGCAGCATCGAGCACGGCACCTACCTGCGGGAGGAGACGCTGCGCCTGATGCGCGAACGCGGGACCTTTCTCGTGCCGACGATCGCCGTCGTCTCGGATCTCACGCTTCCCGGGGGCGACTACGACGACCCGATCCTCCAGGTGCGGGGTCGCCATATGCTGCCCCGGGTACGGGAGACCGCGGCCGCCGCCCATGCGCTGGGGGTGCCGGTCGTCGCCGCTACGGATACGGGGTACGGAGCGGAAAGCGTGCTCCGCCTGAGCCACGAACTCATCGAACTCGTCGGGATCGGGATGAGCGAACTCGATGCGATCCGGGCCGCGACCACGGTCGCGGCCGAGTTGCTCGGCGTCGGGGACCGGACGGGTCGCGTCGCCCCGGGTTTCGAGGCGGACCTCCTCGTGCTCGACCGGAATCCTCTCGAAGACATCGGACGGTACCAGGACGTACTGTTCGTGATGAGCGACGGGATCGTGGCTCTCGACCGGCTCGACTTCCGCGCGGACGAGGTCGGTGGGCGGCGCGTCCCCTGAGCCTGTTCCCGGCGGGGACCGCGGGAAACTGGCGGCGGCCGCGGGGTAGAATGATTTTTCGAGGACACGCGCGCGGGAAGCGCACGCTGAAGAAGCTGGCCATGGAAGGGCGATGAGCGAGATCGGACAAGTTGCGTATCTGGCGCTGCTCGCCTTCCTGGCCCCGTTCGGGGCGCACCGCCTGCGACTTCTGTGGCTGCGGGCGCGTCGGCCGGCCCGGGTCGAGCATCGCGCGTGGCGCGGGTCGCTTCCGACCGTCACGGTCCAGCTTCCGGTGTACAACGAAGCGAACGTGATCGAGCGGCTCATCGACGCGGCCTGCCGGCTCGATTATCCGACCGACCGCCTCGAGATACAGGTCCTCGACGATTCAGACGACGAGACCGTTGTCCTCGCGGGGCGGCGGGCCCGCGCCTGGCGAGCCCGGGGCATCGACATCCGGCACATCCGCCGCCGGTCGCGCGAGGGTTTCAAGGCCGGGGCGCTGGCGCACGGCACATCGGTCGCCCGCGGCGAATTCCTCGTCGTGCTGGACGCCGATTTCGTCCCGCCCCCCGGTCTGATCCGGGACCTCCTGCCGCCCTTCGAAGACCCTTCCGTGGGGGCGGTGCAGGCAGCGTGGGACCACCTGTCGCCGGACGCAAGCTGGCTCACGCGCGCCCAGGCGCTCTTCCTGGACGCGCACTTCGCCATCGAGCACGAGGCGCGCTACCGGGCGGGTCTCTTCTTCAACTTCAACGGCTCCGCCGGGATGTGGCGCAGGGGCTGCATCGAAGCGGCGGGAGGCTGGCAGAGCGATACGCTGACCGAGGATGTCGACCTCAGCTACCGCGCCCAGCTGGCGGGGTGGCGCTTCGTTTATCGCGATGACGTGCGGGTCCCGGCGGAACTGCCGTCGAGCCTGCGAGCGGTCGAGATTCAGCAGAGCCGCTGGACGCAGGGCGGCATCCAGAGCGCGCGGAAGCTGCTGCCGCGCATCTGGCGCGCGCGTTTGCCCGCGGCGCACAAGCTCGAGGCCACGGCTCATCTCGCGGGACACATCGTCCACCCCCTTACGCTCACGATGGCGGTGGCGCTGGCGGGCGCTGGCTGGCTGGCGGGGACGGGGTTCGGTCTGCCCTCGATCGTGCACGCGTTCGCCCTCTTTCTCGCCACCGTTCCGTTCGTGCTCTTCTACGGGGCGGCGGGCGCGATCCGGAAACGCCGGGGGATAGCGCGGAGGATCGTCGAGGCGCTGCTCCTGGGGCTGGGGCTGGGCGTTCCGCTCACCTTCGCGGTGCTGCGGGGCGTCGGCGGCCGGCGGACCCCGTTCGCCCGCACGCCGAAGCGGGGTTTCTCGCCCACGGTGGGGTATCGGGCCCGGCTTGCGGGGGGGACCGCCCTGATTCGCTTCGGGCTGGCGGTCGCTCTGGCGGGCGCGATCGTGAACACGGCGCTACTCGGCTCCCCCGCCGCGATCCCGTTCACCGCCCTGTTCGCGGCGGGGTACGCGCTCACGTCGCGCGAGTGCCTCAGGACGCCGCCCTCTCCAGCCGTCCCGGGCTAGCAGGGCCAGGGGCGGCCCGTGGATGAGCCAGGCCAGCCACGCCGGTTCCGGCCACACGCCTGTGGACAGGTAGGCGTCGCGCCCCGCGTAGGCGAGGAAGACCGTGCCGCTGAGGAGGAGCCAGCCCCGGTTCAGCGACAGGCAGGCGAACGGGAGCGCCCAGAGCACATACCACGGGTGGAGCGTCGGCGACAGCAGGAGCGCGGACCCGATCGTCCAGAAGAGGGCACGATCGAGCGCCCAGCGGCGGAGCGCCGCGTGGATGGCGAGGCCCCCGACGACGGCCGCCCCGATCCACCTGGGAAGATCAGGGTGGCCCGGAAGGAGCTCCAGGCCGCGGTAGAGGCCGGCGTTGAACTCCCAGATGTCGGCGTACGTGCGGAGACCGCTGAAGAGCGAGGCGCCCGCTCCGGCGTACGGGAGGTAAAGCACGGCCGGCACCGCGAGTGCAACCGCCGCGGCGAGCGCGGCCGCCCGGGTCCGCCGACCGCGGAGACGGCCGAGGGCGGGCAGGGCCACGAGCGGCGCGAACTTCATCGATCCCCCGATCCCCAGCAGCGCACCCGCGCGCCACGCGGGCCCGGCGGCGCCGGCCAGCGCCACGGCCCCGAGCATCGGCGCCAGCCCGAGCGGGTCGAGGTGCCCGCTCCACGCGACTTCCACGATCACCAGCGGCGACCACAGATAGAGGAGGAGCGGCAGCGGGCCGCGGCCCAGCGAGAGTCGGTGGACGAGCCACGCGACCGCGAGATCGGCCGCGAGCCACGCCAGCTTGAAGATCCACCAGGCCGGGCCGATCCAGGCCAGAAGCGCGAACACGAGCTGGGCGCCTGGGGGATAGATGGTGGGGATGTCGGGGTGATTCATGAGAGGCCACCAGTCCGTACGCAGTTCTTCGAGCGCCGGGGCGGAGGGGGGGAGGAGATAGGGATTCACGCCGTTTCGCTGCACCCACCCATCCCACATGAACCGATAGATGTCCTCCGAAAGGACCGGGGCGGCCGGGAACATCCCGGCCCGGAGCGCGATTCCGGCGATCCAGATCCGTCGCCGGTCCGTCGCCGTCCCCAATTGCGTCGTGCCGTACCGCGCCGCAAGCAGATAGGCGGCGAACGCCACCCCCCACAGCGCGAGCGCGGGGCCGGGGGTGCCCGAACCGCCCCAGGCCATCGTCCACAGGGCGGCCGCCTCCACGGCCACCAGCACCCAGAGCAGCCGCGTACCTGTCATCCGAAGCCGTGCGGACCGCGATCCTGATCCCCGCCCGTGACGAGGCGGACGCGCTCCCGCACCTGTTCGAGGCGCTGGGGGCGGAGCGCGTCCGTCAGGTCGTTCTGGTGGACAACGGTTCGCGCGATGCTACGGCCGACATCGCCCGGGCGGCGGGGTCGCGGGTCGTGTACGAGCCACGCGCGGGGTACGGCCGGGCCTGTCTCGCCGGTATCGAGTCGCTCCGCCCGGCCCCTCCGGACGCTCTCGTATTCCTCGACGCGGACGATTTCGCGGCCGCCGGGCAGTTCGACGTCCTGCTGCGCCCCATCGAAGAAGGCGAGGCGGACCTTGTGATCGGCGAGCGCGAGGCTGACGCCGGGGGAGGGGTTCGCTGGCACGCGCGGCTGGGAAACCGGCTCGTGCTCGCCGCGATGCGCCGACTCTACGGTGCCGACATCCGCGACATGGGACCCTTTCGCGCCATCCGCTGGAGTACGCTGGAGTCGCTGAAACTCGACGACACGAACTACGGCTGGTATGTGCAAATGCAGGTACGCGCCCTCCGCGCCCGAACTCGCGTGCGCGGCGCGCCGGTCCGGTTCGAGCGACGGACGATGGGCCGGTCCAAGGTGTCCGGAAGCCTTCCCGCCTCGATCCGCGCGGGCTGGGTCATGTTGCGCACGCTCGTCGTGGAGGTGGCGCGCCGAGACCCGGTCGGGGCCGGAACCGTCAGCCGCAGACAGCGGTGAGCAGCTGTTTCAGCATGATGTCGGGAAGTTCGCCCGCCCGCCGGACCACCGAGGCCACCGTCTCTTCCAGAAGAACCGGAGCCGTGTCGTACCGCTCGTCGCCGAGCCGAAACGAAAGTCTCCCCCGGGCGAGGTCGGCGGCGATCGGTTCGACGATGACCAGAACCTTCCAGCGATCGCCCGCATCGTCGAGGACACCGACCACGGTCTCCTGCCCCGCGTCGTCCCACATCCGCAACTGGGGGCGCCCGTCCCCGGTCCCGTCGTTCCCGCCCGCCCGATGTCCAGCCATCCGCCCTCCGATTCAATCGGCTTCGCGGGCGTCCTCCTCGGAACGCTGTCGCCACAGGCCCATGAGGTATTTCTCGTACTGCTCGGGGGCGGTCTCGTAATCGCTGCGCCACGTCTCGAAGTCCGGGAGCGGAACGCTCTCCCTCAGGCGCTTGGTGGCCAGCCGAACCATGGCCTTGAAGCCGAGCTCGCCGGGTCCGATTTCCTGCTCGCGGGCTTCTTCTTCGACGATTTCGTAGATGCGCTCGTCAGCCAGGGAGAGAAAGACCTCGGTGAGTTGCGCCGAGCAGTAATCCGCGTATTTGGCCCGCAGCACACCCTCATCGGATTCCGACCTGCTGTCGGCACCCCGACCGGCCCCTCGGTGCTCCGTCTCGGAGGACACTGCTATCCTCGGCTCGAGATCGCTGGCCACCCTCACTCCACCCGTGTTCCCAGCGCGATCTAGCCCCGGGGCGGGCGGGCGTCAACGTCACGCACCTGCGCTCCGGGGCGGGCGGAGGGAGAACGACGACCCCGCGGGGTGCGGGCCCGGGTCTCCCGGGGAGGTGTGAACAGGATCGCCTAGCGGCGCTCGGAGGCGCCGGCCGTCAACTCCTCGAAGATGATGCGCCGGGCGAGCACATACTGGATCGCCCGGCCCAGGAACTCGGGATCCCGCCGGCGCACATCTTCAACGTCCGCCGCGACTTCCTTCGGGAGATCCACTACGACGTTGACGAAACTACGGTCGGATGGTGCCATCATATCGTGGGATACACTCATCAAAACTCAAGTTCTTTCCTCGGATCGATACGGACCCTCGGCGGTCCGTGAAGATCCTGCCGATGCCTCCCCTGTCGCCGTTTGAGGATAGGGAACCGCCTTTGCCTCCGGCAAGCGGTCCTTTCCGCGGCGCCGGGAAACAAGCGACACCGTCCATGACATGTAACACAGTATGCCATAAATATTTAGGTGAGTGTTGAATGATCGTCCAAAACTCCGGATCAGATGTGGATTCTGCTTCATGCGCGTTGCATGATCGTTGCATCGTTCTCTGCGTTCACGCTGCGGCAACGGGCGATAGAGCATCTGTAAGGGGCGTCCCGAACTTCTCGCGCCCGGAAGCATTTTTTCAAAAAAATAGAATCGCAGCCGAGGTGCCGCCGACGGTGGGGATCCGTCGCCGATCGCCGCGGAACGCGACGAACCGAGGGGCGGCCCGGCGGACCGGGGGCCTCCTCCGGGCCGTCGGACCGTGCGACCCGGAGAGCGGGCGGCTATGCTGAGCGCTGCCACCGCCAGGGACGCGGCAGGGCGTGGCATGATGAGGGTGCACTTCACGGAACGGGAGAGAGCGGCGTGACGGATTCGGCACCGGGGGCGTTGATTCTGGGTGCTTCGAGCGGCTTCGGCGAGGCGGCGGCGATCGCCTTCGCCGGGGCGGGCTACGACATCTACGGCGTGCATCTGGACCGGCGGGCCGGTCTCGTTCGCGTCGCGGAGATCGAAGCGTGCATCGCGGCGAGCGGTCGCCGGTCGATGTTCTTCAATGCGAATGCGGCCGCGGCGAAGAAGCGCGACCGGGTGCTGGACGAAATCGCCGACACCGCGGGAGCCGGATCGATTCGCGTACTCATGCACTCGCTGGCGTTCGGCACCCTTCGGCCCTTCGTCGGCGATGGCGACACGGCGATGAGCCCGGAGCAGATGAACATGACGCTGGATGTCATGGCCCACACTCTGGTCTACTGGACGCAGGGTCTGCTCCACCGCGGGCTCATGCGCGAGGGCGGCCGGATCTTCGCCATGACCTCCTCCGGGGGCGATCGGGTCATCCCCTCCTACGGTGCGGTCTCGGCCGCCAAGGCCGCGCTGGAATCGCACTGCCGGCAACTCGCGCTCGAACTTGCGCCCCGGGGGATCACGGTCAACGCCATCCGGGCCGGCGTCACCGACACGCCCGCGCTCCGAAAGATCCCGGGAGCCGAGCACATGATCGCGGAAGCGGCGGCCCAGAACCCGCACGGCCGGCTGGGCACGACCGGGGACGTCGCGCGCTGCATGGTGGCGCTCGCGGACGCCGAGACGGCGTGGATGACGGGGAACACGATCCGCGTGGACGGTGGCGAGGACTTCGTCGGTTCAAGACCTCCGGGAGACTGAGGCCCCGCGGGCCCCTTCAGCCGCCCGGCGGCGTCACGACAACCTCGATCCGCCGGTTCCTCGCCCGCCCTTCCTCGATCTCGTTGCTCGCGATGGGGCGATCCTCACCCAATCCGACCGCCTCCACTCGTGACGAGGGTATGGGTACGCGGGACAGGATGTGCTCGCGGACCGCGATCGCCCGCCGCTGGCTCAACGCCTGATTCCCGCGCGCCCCGCCCTGGGCGTCCGTGTGTCCCTCGATGCGGACCGCCGCCCCCGGGAACGTCGTAATCACGCGCTGCACCTTGGCGAGCAGGGGATGGAGGCTCTCGGAGATCTCCGCTTCGCTGGACTCGAAGGTGAGCCCATGCAGACGGAGGACGATCCGGTCCCCGGTCAGGAGTACCTCGCCCTCGGACGCGGTGAAGAGCCCCTGCACCTCGCGAAGCCGGGCCTCGCGCTCGCGGACCGCCAGCAGTTCATCCCGTGCTCCGATGAACCGCTGCTCGAACTCGATCAGGCGACCCTCGGCGGACGCCAGCCGTGACTCGAGATCGGAAGTCCGGGCGCGTTCGTTCCCGAGCTCCTCCTCCAGCCGGGCGTTGTCGGCCCGAATCCGCTCGATCTCCCCGGTGAGCCGACTCGTCGTTTCGCCGGTATCGTTGCGCTGAGGCGTCACGCCGGCGGCTTCGGCCAAGCGCGCAAAGTCGTCTTCGTGCTCGTCGACGAGACGCTCGAGCAGTACCTCCCGCCGCCGCACACTGTCGGAGAGGGCGGCGATCCGGTGAGCTCGGGTGAAGGCCACGAGAGCCGCCTCTCCCGCCTGGCCGGGGCCGTCCTCGAGCCGGTTCATCTCGATGTCCGCCTCGCCGCTCGCCAGCAGCGCCTCGCCTTCGGCAAAGGTGGCCGGCGCCAACTCGCTCGCCCCCGCCGTCATGGCGGCGGCGCGGGCCTGGATGGCGGCGCCGAGAAACCGGTCGCGCCACCCCGCGCGCGCCGCCCGGCGATAGAGATCCGCGGCCCTCGCCGCTCGCACGCGCGCCTCGTCCAAATCGTCGCGCTCGAATCGACGCCCCGCTTCCAGCAGTTCGCCTTCCGCGCTCTCCCAAGCCTGGCGGGCCCGGGTCCCGGCCTCCGCCGACCGCGCCTCCGACCGCGCCGCGAGCGGCTCCTCGAACTGCGAGCGGCCGGCGGCCGCGATCCCCTCCGCGTCTTCCAGCCTCTGCTCCGCTTCGGTCAGCAACTCCCGGAAGCGGGCGTCCTCGCGACCGTCCTCCCAGCGGCGTACCGCATCGTCGAAGCGTTCCACGGCCGCCCGGAAGGTCTGTGGCGCCAGCAGGTGAACCGCGTTCTCGCGACCCGCATCGACGCGGGCTTCCATCGCCCGCAGCAACGCCGCCCCCTCCTGCGCCAGTCCCGAGGCGGGACAGAGCAGGAGGGACAACGCGAGCCACACCGCGCGGGGGCCGATCAGGTGCTTCACCAGCTCCATCTTGGTATTGAGATACCTTGCTCGATCCGGGCCGCCGCCGCGGACGACCATTGCCGGGACACCACGCCACATATCGGGGTAGATTACTCGTCGGTGTGGTCCGCGATCAACGGGCGGGTACGCTCCCGGCGGCCCGAAAGTCCGCCTCGAGAGCCGCGTCGACGGGGTCACGAACACCTTTCACTCTCACTCCCGGCGCGCCAGATTGGCCTTCCCTTCGCGAACGCAATCACCAGGGGGATCCTCGATGACCCTATTTACCGCCGAGGTATTGGAAGCGGCCGCCGCCGGCTCGGCCGCCGGCGGCGACGAACGACCGGCGACCGGGAGCCAGGGCCGATTCACGATTCCTTCTCCCGCGAACGAACCGATCCACGACTACGCCCCGGGCAGCCCCGAACGGGCTGCGCTCAAGGCCGAACTTCGGCGCCAGAGCGGCGAGATAGTCGAGATTCCGCTCATCATCGGAGGCCGCGAGGTCCGGACTTCACGCACCTTCGATGTCACCATGCCCCACGACCACGGCCACGCGCTGGCCCGCTGCCATGTGGCCGGTGTGGCCGAGGCCGAGGCCGCCATCGCCGCGTCGCGCGAAGCGTGGGCGGAGTGGTCGAACTGGGCCTGGGAGGATCGGGCCGCGATCCTGCTCCGCGCCGCGGAACTGCTGGCCGGCCCGTGGAGGATGAAGCTCAACGCGGCGACGATGCTCGGGCAGAGCAAGACGGCGTACCAGGCCGAAATCGACGCGGCCTGCGAGGTCGTCGACTTCTGGCGCTTCAATGCGTTCTTCGCCGCGCGCGTGTACGCGGAACAGCCCGTCTCCGGCCCAGGGGTGTGGAACCGCATGGATCACCGCCCCCTGGAAGGGTTCATCTACGCGATCAGCCCCTTCAACTTCACGGCGATCGGGGCCAATCTGACCACGTCCCCCGTGCTCATGGGAAACGTCGCCGTGTGGAAGCCGTCCACCACCGGCGTGCTTGCCTCCTACTACGTCATGGAACTCCTCGAGGCGGCCGGTCTGCCCCCGGGCGTGATCAACTTCATCCCGGGGGTCGCCTCGGAGATCAGCGATGTCCTGCTCTCGAGCCGCGAATTGGGCGGCATCCACTTCACGGGATCGACCGGCACCTTCCAGCACCTGTGGAAGTCGGTCGCCCGGAACGTCGAGAACTATCGCGCCTACCCGCGGTTGGTGGGCGAGACCGGCGGCAAGGACTTCATCCTCGCCCACGAGAGCGCGGACCCGCGAGCGGTCGCGGTGGCCATCGTGCGCGGCGGCTTCGAGTACCAGGGACAGAAATGCTCGTCGGCATCCCGCGTCTACATCCCCGACACGATGTGGGAAGAGGTGCGCGACCGCGCCGTCGCGATGACCGAGGAGTTGCGGATGGGCGACCCCGCGGACTTCCGCAACTTTGTCGGGGCCGTCATCGATCGGCCCGCGTTCGACAACATCAGGTCGTACATCGACCACGCGAAGGCGTCGCCGGACACGCGGGTCCTCGCCGGGGGCGGGTGTGACGACAGCCGCGGGTATTTCATCGAACCCACGCTGGTCGAGGCCGACGACCCCGCACACAAACTGATGTGCGAGGAGATCTTCGGTCCTGTCGTCACACTCCACCCCTATCGGGCTTCGAACTGGAGAGAGACGCTCGAACTCGTCGATGGCACGTCGCCCTACGCCCTCACCGGCGCGGTCTTCGCGCGCGACCGCGCGGCGGTGCGAAACGCGGGCGCCGCGCTGCGCAACGCAGCCGGCAACTACTACATCAACGACAAGCCCTCGGGCGCGGTCGTCGGCCAGCAGCCCTTCGGCGGCGGGCGGGCGAGCGGCACGAACGACAAGGCGGGCTCGGTCCTCAATCTGGTGCGCTGGGTCTCTCCGCGAACGATCAAGGAGACCTTCGACCCGCCCACCGACTATCGGTATCCGTTCATGGAGGCGGAGTGAGACGGGAAACCGTATTCGCGGGGCTGATGGCCGCCGCGGTCGGCGTCGGCGCCTGCGAGCGCGGACCCGAGCCGACGCCGACGAGCCGTGAACTTCTGGAAGAGGGCGTCTTCCTCACGCTGGATGGGGGCAGCGTCACCCTCAGCGGAGGGTCGGGGGTCGGTGAGGGCAACGTTCGGCACGAACTCCTGATGACGGCGGAGGGAGATCTCGATTTCAACTCCGGGACGGACGCGGCCGCCGTTCTGGTCGCGGCACGGGGGCGGGAACGATTCCTGACGCTGCACGCCCTTCTCCGCGATGGCGGGGAGCCCGTGGACGTGTCGGCCCGCCTGATAGGGGATCGGATCGAAGTCCGGCGCATGGCGATCGAAGGGGGGTTGATCCGGCTGGACGTCCGGATCCGGCGGCTCGGCGACCCGATCACGGTGCCTCCGTCCGTCGACATCGTGCAGCACTTCGTGCTCACGAACCGCGGGGTCATCCCCATCCGGCTCACCGATGTCGTCGAGGAGGGGACCCGGGGGACCGCGGCGGCGGACGGAGCGGGAGACGGCGCGGCGGCGGGAGTACCCGCGCTGCACACGCACGAATGGGAACTCGAGTCGTTCGACTTGGGGGAGTGGACCGCGGACCTCCGCGGCGTGGAGCCCGTGACGCTCCGATTCCTGGCCGAGGCCTTCGATGAGGCGGACGTTTCGGGGCAGGTGTCGGGTTTCGCGGGCTGTAATCAGGTGTTCGGGCGGTTCCGCGCGACGGCGTCCGAGGCGCTCCGCTTCTACGGGCTCGCGACCACGCGGAGGAGCTGCCGCGGGCGGGGAGCGGAGGTCGAGCAGCGTCTCCGCGAGGCTTTGGGTTCCGTGCGGGCGTTCCAGCTCTCGGGCGACCGGCTCGTACTGGCGCTCATCGACGGCGCGATCCGGTTCCGCGCCGGGGGGCGGCTGGTCCCGATCACACCCGAATCGTCTGATTCGGAGGAAACGGAAGACGAATAGCGCATGGGACGCTTCACGGACGAAGAACTGCAGCGGAAGGTCCAGGAAGGGTTCATCGTCGAGTCCGAAGAGGACATGACGGAGACCTACAAGCGGGCGCTCATCACCCAGCTCACGGTGCAGGGGGATACGGAACTCATCAGTGCCCCGGCCTATTTCATGGCGGCCCGCGACGCGCCCTCGACGAATATGATGGTGTCGGCCACGGCGATCATTCAGGATGAGCTCGGGCACGCGAATATCGCCTACCGCCTGCTCGAGGATCTCGGCGTCGACCGCCACTGGCTGCTCTATGAGCGGGAACCCGCCCAGTTCAAGCACCCCTACGGCTTCGACCAGCCGCTCATGGACTGGGCGGAACTCGTGTCGGCGAACGCCCTCTACGACCGGGCCGGGATCACGCTCCTCGGCGACGTGCACCGGAACACCAGCTACGGCCCGCTCAAGCGGGGACTCGTGAAGGTGGGGATGGAGGAGAACTTCCATCTCCGCCACGGCGAAGTCTGGATCCGGCGCTTCGCGGAGGCCGGGGGCGCGGCCAGGGAGGCTGTCCAGCGGACCCTCGACTGGATGTTCCCGATGGGCGTCGAGTGGTTCGGCATGCCCGACGACAGGAAGCACCACAACGCACAACTCGACTTCCGTCTCAAGGGGATGACGAACGACCAGCTGCGACAGACGTGGCTGATGGCGGTCGTGCCGCTGTGCGAGGAGTTAGGGTACGACGTGCCCGCGCGCTACGACCCGGACACGGATGAGGTGGAACTTACCTACGAGCTGCCCTGCCAGTACGACCCCGATGCGCGGCGCTGGCGCTTCGACGAGACGATCACCTGGAAGCAGGTGTTCGAGCGCTGGAAGGCGCGCGGACCGATGAACGAACAATACGTGGAGTCGCTGCGTCGGAGTCGCTTCGCGGTCGAGAGGATGCTCGCGGCATGACCGAGGCCGTCGCGCGACGGCCGGGGCTGCCCCGGTATGAAGAGGGGATGAACTTCGCCGCCGTCCTGCGGGAAACGCGCGGAGGGCGCGATCTGCCGCCTCCTCCGGTCTTCGCCGAACCCGCGGCGGACCTCGCGGAGCGCGCGCGGAGGGCGCTGTATGAGGTGGCGGATCCCGAGTTGCCGATCTCGATCGTGGACCTGGGACTCGTCCGGCAGGTCACCGGGGACGAGACGGCGGGTTCGGTCACCGTATGTCTCACGTTCACGGCAACGGCCTGTCCGTGCATGGACTTCATCGCGTGGGACGTGCGGGAACGCCTTCTGAAGGAGGAGGGGGTCCGCGAGGTCGAACTCGTGACCGTGTGGGACCCGCCCTGGACGGCGGCCGCGATCTCCGATCGGGGGCGGGCGTACCTGAAATCGTTCGGGGTCGCGACGTGAGCGGCGACGGCCGCATCTACGAGGTGTTCGCGCGCAAGAAGCGGGCGGACCGGTTCGAGCACATCGGCGCGGTGGCCGCGCCCAACGAGCAGTTGGCCCGCGTGTACGCCTGGCAGACCTACGACGAGGCGAAGTGGTTCGAGATGACGGTCGCCCCGCGCGACGCCTTCTCCGCGGTCAATCGCCCACAGGCGCCGTTCACGCTCGGGGAGGCGACGACGTGACCGAGTCGGCCCGGGTCGGCTTCAAGTCGGCGGCCGACCTGCCGGACGAGGTGGCCGTTCGCCTCGGCGACCTCCTGCTCAGCCTCGCGGACAACAAGCGGCTGCTCGGCATCCGCTATTCCGACTGGATTCTCGGAGCCCCATCGGTCGAAGCGGGCATCGCCTGCTCCGCGATGGCACAGGACGAGTGGGGGCACGCACGCATCCTCTACGCCATGCTGCGTGATTTCGGTCACGATCCGTCCGCGCTCGAGCACGAGCGGCCCTCCGGGGCGTACCGCAATTCGGAGTTGCTGGACCGCGATGTCTCGTCGTGGCCCGAGTTCCTCGCCCTCAACTTCCTCTGGGATACGGCGCTCTCGGTACAGTTCGAGATGCTCGCGGAGAGCCGCTTCGAACCGATCCACTACAAGGTGCGCAAGCTGCTCGAGGAAGAGCGCTTCCACTTCGACCACGGGCAGGGGTGGACGTTGCGCCTCCTCGCGGCCGAGGGCGGGCGCAAGGCGCTGGCCGAGGCCTTCGAAGCGGCCTGGAACGCCTGCCTCTGCTGGTTCGGGCCGGACCGCGATCCACTCGGCTCGACGCTCGCCGAGCACGGGATCGTGGGCTCGGGCCCGGCCGGGGCGCGGCGGCGCTGGCTCAAGCGGGTGGGGCCGCTCGCCTCGAAGGTCGGGCTGACGCGTGCGGCGGGCGAGACGTGGATCAGCACTCGCGATCCGGCCTGGGAAGGCCGCTGCCCGGAGCGCCGGCGCGCCGTGGATGGCGGTCCGGACGAGGATTCCCTCGCGCGCGTCCGGGGCGACCGCAATCGCGCGCTCCTGATGGACTGAACCGTGGACGGCGAGGCGCGACGCGCAGCTCCGCGGAAACGGCCGGAGCTCGACGACCCGGTGGAGAGTTCCGCCCTCCCTTCATCGATCCCGTGCCCGTTCTGCGGCTCGGATGATTCCAGCCCCTTCGCCACCTTCGGCGGTCAGGCTTCGACCGCCCAGTACTACTGCAACGCCTGCCGCACGGTGTTCGAGACCATGCGTTGGCGCTGAACTGGTACTCCCAGGCCCCTGACGGAGGCCTCCTGAAGATCCGCGTGCAACCCCGCGCGGGTCGCACGGAAGTCGCGGCTGCGCACGGCGACGCGCTGCGGGTCCGCGTCGCCGCCCCGCCCGTGGATGGCGCCGCGAACCGGGCCCTGGTGCGGTTTCTCGCCCGGAGACTCCGCCTCCCTCGCTCGGCGGTCGAACTCCGCTCCGGCCACCGGGGGCGTGTGAAGTCGGTCTGGGTCCGGGGCCTGGACGAACGCACCGCCGCGGGGCTGCTGGCGCCCGACCGTTGACACCCTCGGCCGTGCCATCGCGGAAACCCGATGCGTATCGCGATCGGGTACCGGCGCTGGCCCCCTACGTGAGCGCGCTGCTCGCCCATGCCGCCGGGGACACCGCCGGGGAACTCCGGCTCCGCAGCAGCTTGGGCGAAGACGAGGCGTTTCCGGTCGAGTTCTTCTTCCGGAGCGAGAACCGGATGCTCGACTTCGAGCGTTACGCGCTCGACCTGTGCCGGGGGCGCGTGCTCGACCTCGGGGCCGGCGCGGGGCCGCACACCGTCGCGCTTCAGGCGAAGAAACGGTCGGTCGTCGCCCTCGAGGGGTCCCCGACGCTCGCCCGCCTGCTGAAGGCGCGCGGCGCCGCGTCCGTCGTGTGCGCCGATTTCCGCTACTGGTGGCAGGCGGGATTCGACACCGTGCTCATGCTCATGAACGGTCTCGGTCCGGTGGGGACCCTGGCGGGTCTCGACCGCTTCCTCCGGCACGCCCGGCGGTTTCCGGCTCCCGGCGGACAGCTCCTGATCGACGGCGCGGAGGCGATACCCGGCGAAGCTCGGCGTTCGGGGCCATGGCCGCCGGCGGGAGGATACGCCGGCCAGGCGTGGATCGAACTGTCGCACGCCGGCCGCGTCGGCCGACCCTTTCGCGAGCTGTACATCGATCTGGAGACCCTCGCCCGCCATGCCGCCGCGGCCGGCTGGCGGTGCGAGGTCGCCTTCGAGGCGGAGGAAGCCGCGTATCTCGCGCGCCTGACGAAATCAGGCTGACGCACCGGTGCGCATCGCTGGCGGCGGGCAAGCGGCTGCCAACCCTTTGGCCGCTCGCCGGGTCGAAGGGTCACGAGACGGGCAGAAACTTTCTCCGCCTTTCGCCGTATGAACAGGAACAGGATCGCAACCGCCGTACCGAGGAGGGATGAATCTCATGGACAGACTGGCGAAATGGGCGTCGGGCAGTTCTCTGGCCTGGTTGGTGGTCGCGGTGGGGCTGACGCTGGGCACGCACGGCGGGTCTCTGCATGGCACGTCGACGACCGGGGCGGCGGCGCCACCCGCGGTCGGGGAGTGTCCGGAGACTCCGGTCGCGGCCATCGATGGAACATTCGCGATCGATCGGGACACGCGTTCCTGACGGCGCGCCCCCGACGGGGCACCGCGTCAGAGGCCAGGCCGGGTCCGAGAGGGCCCGGCCTTTTTTTGCGGACCCCTTCCCGTGGCACCGCGCCGGTTCCCGTTCGGCCGCCGTCGCGTAGTTTCCCCGCATGTCGGAACGAGAGCGGCTGGACTTCATTCGACAGATCGTTGCCCGCGATGTCCAAAGCGGCCGGCACGGAGGGCGCGTCCTCACGCGTTTCCCGCCCGAGCCGAACGGGTTCCTCCATGTGGGCCACGCGTCCGCCATCTGCCTCGATTTCGGGGTCGCAGCGGAGTACGGCGGCCGGACGACGCTTCGCATGGACGACACGAACCCTACGACCGAGGACCCGGCCTACGTCGAGGCGATCGCGCGCGACATCCGCTGGCTGGGGTTCGAGTGGGAGGGCGAGATCCGCTACGCCTCGGATTACTTCGAGGCGCTCTACCGGATGGCGCTCCGGATGATCGAGGACGGCTTCGCCTACGTGGACAGCCTCTCGGAGGAGGAGATCCGCGCCCATCGGGGTTCGGTGCTCGAGCCGAGCCGGCCCAGTCCCCACCGGGACCGTTCGACGGAGGAGAATCTGGACCTGTTCCGGTGCATGCGCGCGGGCGAGTTCGCCGACGGCGAGCACGTCCTCCGGGCCCGGATCGACCTCGCCGCCCCGAACATGAAGCTGCGCGATCCGCTCATGTACCGGATCCGGCACGCGCACCACTACCGGACGGGCGATGCGTGGCCGATCTATCCCTTCTACGACTGGGCGCACGGCCAATCGGACGCGATCGAGGGGATCACGCACTCTTTCTGCACGCTCGAATTTCAGGACAATCGCGCCCTGTACGACTGGTTCATCGAGCATACGCGGCCCGCCGCCGCCGGGTTCGAGCGCATCCCGGAGGCCGAGGGCGGCGGTGGGGAGGAACTGGGCTCGTGGGATCCGCGTCCCCGCCAGTACGAGTTCGCGCGCCGTAACCTCGACTACACCGTCGTCAGCAAGCGGAAGCTCCTACTCCTCGTGGAGGAAGGACACGTATCGGGCTGGGATGACCCGCGCATGCCCACGCTCGCCGGTTTCCGCCGGCGTGGAATCCCCCCGGACGCGGTTCGTGCCTTCTGCAGGCAGATCGGGATCGGAAAGGCCGAGAACCGGGTCGAGATCGCGACGCTTGAATGGGCGGTTCGCGATGCGCTCAACGCGCGCGCGCCGCGCGTGATGGCCGTGCTGCGTCCGCTCGAGATCGTGATCGACAACTATCCGGACGTCGGGGTCGAGTGGCTGAAGGCGCCGTATTTCCCGTCCGGGGCCGAGGCGCGCCCCGAAGGCTGGCCGGAGACACGCGAGGTTCCGTTCACGAGAGTCCTCTACATCGATCGCGGCGACTTCGCCGAGGTACCGGAACCCGGGTTCAGGCGGCTCGCCCCGGGACGGGAAGTCCGCCTGCGGCACGGCTACTTCATCACCTGCCGAAGTGTGGACAAGGACGAGGCCGGTCGCGTGGTCCGGCTGCACTGCACCTACGATCCGGAGACGAGAAGCGGCAGGGCCCCTGACGGACGCCGGCCGGCGGCGACGATCCACTGGGTTTCGGCGCCCCGCTCGTTGCCGATCGAGGTTCGCCTGTACGACCGGTTGTTCCGGA
Organism: Candidatus Palauibacter sp.; assembly: GCF_965237495.1. GTDB lineage: Bacteria > Gemmatimonadota > Gemmatimonadetes > Palauibacterales > Palauibacteraceae > Palauibacter. The sequence goes on from NZ_OZ250143.1 coordinate 3,304,422, forward strand.
CCCCGGACCCAACCGCTCGCGCGGACAAGATGCGGGAGCAACTGAACCCGGACTCGCTTCAGGTACTCTCGGAAGCGCGGGCCGAGCCCAGCCTGGCGGCGGACCCGCGCGCGACGACGTATCAGTTCGAGCGGCTCGGCTACTTCATCCGGGACCGCGCGACGCGGGCCGTGGCGACCGTCGTGGGCGCGGACGGCGCGGTTCGTCCCGGCGCACCGCTCGTGTTCAACCGAACGGTCACGCTGCGCGATGGGTGGGCCAGGCGGGCGGTGGCGGACGCCGGCGGCGCGGACGCGTCCCCGACGACCGACGCCACGTCCGGGCCGGCGACGCCGGGCGTCGACACGGGCCGCGAAGCCCGTGACGCCGTTCGGGGGGCCGACCCGGCGCTTCAGGCCGCCTTCCACCGTCTTCGGGAGCAACTGGGATTGCCCGACGACCTCGCCGATCTGATCAGCGGTTCCGGGGCATCCGTCCGCTATTATGATCGGGCCCTTCGCGACGGGACCGACCCGGTCGCCGTAGCGAACTGGCTCGTGCACGAGGTCCGGGGAGCCGGCGCCAGCGGCGGCGATGCAGGCGCACTCGATCCGGAGGCGCTGGCTGCGCTCGTCGGGCTGGTGCAGAATGAGGAGATCTCCCGCTCCGTGGCGAAGTCCCTCCTCGCGCGACTCGTCGAGAGCGGAGGCGACCCGCGCGAGATCGTCGAACGGGAAGGGCTCGGCCGCATCGGTGACGTGGGGCGGATTCGCCACATCGTCGATCGGGTCCTGGCGTCGCACCCGGCCGAGGTGGAGCGTTATGCGGCCGGCCAGATGGGACTGATCGGATTTTTCGTCGGCCAGGTGATGCGCGCGACGGACGGGCGCGCGGACCCGACCATGGTCAAGAGACTCCTCGAGGAGAGCCTGAAATGACGCTACGAGACCCGCGGTCCGGATGGCGGAAGGCACCCCGAGCGGCGCTGTTCCTGCTCGGCTTGTCGACACCTTGGCTCGCTCTCCCACTCGCGGCGCAGGAACCGGCGCCGGCCGACAGCGTGGTCTCGCTGGGCGAGCTGATCGTCTCGGCGCTCAGGTCGCCGACTTCAGTGGGCGAGGTGCCCGTCAACGTGACGACGGTGACGCGCGAGGAACTTCGTCTCTCGGCGGCCCAGACGCTGCAGGACGTCCTCCAGGAAGTCCCCGGCCTGAACTTCCGATTCCCGTTCCAGGCCGGAGTCGCGCACCCTTCCTGGCAGGCCGTGACGCTGCGTGGACTGGGGGGAACCGCCGCCAGCCGGACGCTCGTGCTCGTCGATGGTGTACCCCTGAACGACCCCTACTTCGGCTGGGTACGCTGGAGCCAGGTCCCGGTGGAGGTGATCGAACGGATCGAGATCGTCCGCGGCGGGGCCACCGTCAGCTGGGGGAGCCAGAGCCTGGCGGGCGTCGTCCACGTAATCACCCGCTCGGGCGGCGGTGCCGGGTTCTCCGCCGGCGCGCAGGGAGGGAGCCAGTCCACCTTCCGCGGTGATGCGATGGCGTCCTTCGGGGACGACCGCATCGGCGGATACGTGGCCGGCGAGTTCTTCGACAGTGGCGGCTACATCCTCACGGAACCCGGCCTGCGAGGTCCGGTGGACATCCCGTCCGCGTCGAGCCACGGCGCGCTGCGCGCGAAGGTCGAACTCCAGGCCGGGGACCGGCTCCGCATCCACGCCCAGGGGAACTACTTCGATCAGGACAAGGACAACGCGACGCCGCTCCGGAACAACACCACGGAAGCGGGATTCGGACAGATCGGGGCCACGCTCACGGGGAGCGACGGGTCCGCGCTCACCCTGAATGCGTTCATCCAGTCCCAGTCCTACGTGAACTCGTTCTCGAGCGTCGACGGAACGCGCGGCAGCGAGCAACCCTCGATCAGCCAGGACGTCCCATCTTCGGGGATCGGGGCGAACCTCGTGTGGCAGAAGCCCGGACTCGGCAGGCACGCCCTGACGCTGGGGGCCGATCTCCTCAGCGCGACCGGCGACGCGACCGAGCAGTTCCTCTTCGATGACGGCGCCTTCGCGAGACAGCGGGAAACCGGGGGCGATCAGACGCTGTACGGTTTCTTCGTCCAGGACCGGATCCGGGTCGGCGACCGCTGGCAGCTGTACGGCGGGCTCCGCCTCGACGTGTGGCGGAACTCCGCGGGCTCCCGGCACATATTCGGGATCGCGGACGGAAACGTCCTCACCGACGACACGTTCGAGGATCGTAGCGGCACCCAACTGAGCCACAACCTCGGTTTCCTGCACGACGCTTCGGACGCCGTCGCGTTGCGTGGCAGCTTCTACAGCGGCCTCCGAGTCCCCACCCTCAACGAGCTGTACAAGCCGTTCCGGGCGGCGGGCAACGTCGTCAATGAATCCAACGAGGCGCTGGACCCGGAGCGGGTCCTCGGTGCCGAACTGGGCCTCGATCTGCAGCCCGATCCGTCCGTGTTGATTCGCCTCACGGGCTTCTGGGCCCGCGTGAGCGACGCGATCACCGACGTGACCATTCAGGAGGCCGAGACCTCCGGGGTCATCCAGCCGTGCGGGTTCGTCCCCGCCGGAGGGGTATGCCGCCGCCGCGACAACGTGGGCACGCTGCGGAGCCTGGGACTGGAGACCGAAGTCGAGGTACGCCCGGCCCCGGCCTGGCTGCTGGCGGTGAACCACCAGTTCAATCCAACGGAGGTCACCGACGCGCCGGGGAGACCGGATCTGATCGGCAACGAAGTGCAGGGAAGCCCCACGCACCGCGCCATGCTGCGGGTCGGCCATATCGATCCGACGACGCTCGAAGTGGTCGTGACGGGCCGATACCTGGGCGCCCGGTTCGACAACGACCTCAACACGGGTGAGATCGACGCGTCGTTCCTCCTCGATCTCCGCGTTCGGCGTCAGCTCACGAGCCGGCTGAGTGCGTTCGCGAGTGTGCAGAACATCTTCGACACGATCGCGGAGATGTCGCACGACGCGAACGACTTCGTGCGCGTGGGGGCCCCGCGCACCTTCGTCGGCGGTATGCGGGTGCGGTTCGGCGGCTGAGCGTCCGGCCGCGCCTCAGCCGTCGAGCGTGAGGCGCGCCTGGAGGGCGTCGATCTCGCTCCGCAGCTCCGCGACGAGGTCTTCCAGCGGGACGATCCGGCTCTCCCTGACGCCCCGGTGGCCGAGTTCCGCCCCGCCCGCCGCCACCGAACGCTCGCCGATGACGAGGCGGAGGGGGAAGCCGCGCAGATCGGCGTCGTTGAACTTCACGCCCGCGCGGAGGTCCCGCCGGTCGTCGTAGAGGACCTCGATCCCGGCCGCGCACAGTTCGTCGAACACCCGGTCCGCGACCGACCAGGTTTCCTCCTCACGCGCCAGCCCCACCAGCGAGACGTGATAGGGGGCGACGGAGATCGGGAGCCGGAGCCCGTACTCGTCGTGGTACTCCTCGGCGACGCAGGCGAGCAGGCGGCCGAGGCCGATCCCGTACGAGCCCATCCAGATCGGGCGCTCGACCCCTTCCTCGTCCGTGAACGTGGCCTCGAGTGCCTCCGAGTAACGGGTGCCGAGCTGGAAGATGTTCCCCACTTCCACGCCGCGAGCCATGCGCAGGCCCTCGCCGCAGCCGCCGCACGGGGCACCCTCGAAGGCGGCGGCGACCGGGCCGACGAGTGTGGGCTCGTAGTCGCGGCCACAGCAGACGTTGTGCAGGTGGTGGTCCGCCTCGTTCGCCCCCATCACGAGGTTGGGAGACGCGGCCACCCAGCGGTCGACGACGAAAATCGCCGCTCCGGGGTCGATGCCCACGGGCGAGGCAAAACCCGGCACCATACCGGTTTCCGCGATCTCTTCCTCGCGCGCCGGACGCAGTTCAAGCGCTCCCGTCAGGTTCTGGACCTGTGTCGAGTTTGCCTCGAGGTCCCCGCGCACGATGGCCGCGATCAGCTTCTCCTCGCGGACGCCGGCCTCCCCTCCGAAGCTGCCGACGTAGAACACCATCTTGGCGGTCGCGCGCGCGGAAATCCCGAGCAGCGCGGTGAGGTCGGCGATCGTGGCGGTCTCCGGGGTGTGTACGCGCTCCAGCCGCGACATCTCCCCGTCCGCGGGCTCGAGCGTGAACTCGGCTACTTCCCGGTTCGCCGCATATCCGCAGGCATCGCACAGCGCGAGGCTGTCCTCGCCGATGGGCGTGACGTACATGAACTCGTGGGCGATCTTGCCGCCCATCATCCCGGTATCACTCTTCACGGCCGTCAGCGGCAGGCCGCAGCGGTGCCCGATGCGCTCGTAGGCCTCGTAGTGCCGGTCGTACTGCGCCTCGAGTCCCTCCCGATCCCGATCCAGCGAGTAGGAGTCCTTCATGGTGAACTCCCGTACACGGATCAGCCCGCCGCGCGAGCGGAGTTCGTCCCGGAACTTGGTCTGCATGTGATAGACCATGGCGGGGAGCTGGCGGTAGGACTGGATCTCGGAGGCCGTGTGAAAGGCCACCACTTCCTCGTGCGTCATCGCCAGCAGCATGTCGCGCTCGCGCCGGTCCACGAAGCGAGCCATGGTCGCGTCGATGTCGTACCAGCGACCCGTCGCCTGCCACAGCTCCGCCGGATGCACGACCGGCATCGACAGTTCCTGCCCGTCGATCCGATCCATCTCCTCGCGCAGGATCTGCTCGATCTTGCGGAGGCATCTCCAGGCGAGGGGAAGGTATGAGAAGATGCCGGCGGCCAGCTGGCGCACGTAACCGGCCCTCAGGAGGAGTCTGTGAGATTCGATCTCGGCTTCCCCCGGGGCCTGCCGGAGGGTCATGCCGAAGAGATTGGAGACTCGCTGTCCAACGCGCTCGGTTCGATTCACGGGTCGATCGTTCAGGGGTGACGCGGGGCCGCCGGATGGGCGGAGAGACACGCGACGCTAACGGAACCGCTGTTCACGGGCCAGTTTCGCCATAAGATACCCGCCCCGTTCTCGTGCGAACGAAGCCACGACCTCAGCCCCGAGGAGCTTCCCGTGTCTCGAGTATCCGCAGCGACCGCCGCGAGGGGACCGGCGACCCTCGCCCTCGTAACCCTGCTGGCGGCGCCCGCCGCAGCCCGGTCTCTCGGCGCCCAGGAAGCGAAGGGTCCGCCCTCGGAACTGGCGGCGCTCCACGACATCGTCGCCTCGGTCTCGACCGAGCGGGTGGAGGCGGACCTCCGGAGGCTGGCGGGCTTCGGCACCCGGCACACGCTGTCCGACACGTTATCCGACGCCCGGGGCATCGGGGCGGCCCGCCGCTGGATCAAGGCGCAGTTCGACGAGATCTCCGCCGCCTGCGGCGGCTGTCTCGAAGTCTCGTATCAGACCTCGTACGTGGGCGGGACCGAGCGCATCCCCGATACGACCGCGGTGGTCAACGTGCTCGCGATCCAGCGGGGGACGACCGACCCCGGGCGGTATGTCGTCATGTCGGGCGACATCGACTCGCGGGCCTCGAACGCGCTGGACGGGACATCGGATGCGCCCGGGGCCAACGACAACGCGTCGGGCATGGCGGGGGTGCTGGAGGCGGCGCGCGTCCTCTCGCGGTATCCGTTCAACGGGTCGATCATCTACGCCGGGCTGTCGGGCGAGGAGCAGGGCCTGTTCGGCGGCCGGCACATGGCGCAGGTGGCGCTCGACGAGGGGTGGCGCCTTCAGGCGATCCTCAACAACGACATGATCGGCAACATCGACGGCCAGAACGGGGTGTCCGACAACACGATCGCCCGTGTCTTCGCCGAGGGGACCCGCGCCGACGAGACCGCGCAGGTGGCCGCGCGGCGGCGCGTCACCGGCGGCGAGGTGGATTCCCCGTCCCGCAATCTGGCCCGCTTCATCGACCGGCTCGTCGACGGCTACGTCCCGAATCTGGACATGATGATGGTGTACCGGCTGGACCGCTTCGGCCGGGGCGGGCACCACCGACCGTTCAACGACGTCGGCTTCCCCGCCGTGCGCATCATGGAGGCCAACGAGGACTACCGGCGGCAGCACCAGAACATCCGGGTGGAGGAGGGGGTCGAGTACGGCGACGTGATCGACGAAGTCGAGTTCGACTTCGCGGCGAAGCTGACGGCGGTGAACGCGATCTCCCTCGCGGCCATGGCGTGGGCTCCGGCGCCTCCGCGCAACGTCGTCCTCGAGGGCGCGGTCCGGCCGTCCACGACCCTCGGGTGGGACCCCGTGCCGGCCGAGCGCGCTCCGAACCTGGCCGGATACCGGGTCTACTGGCGTCCCACCGACGCTCCGCAGTGGGCGTGGAGCGTCTTCGTGGGCGACGTGACCACCCACACGCTCGAGAACATCGTCATCGACAACTACCTGTTCGGCGTGGCCAGCGTATCGGAGGACGGGTACGAGAGTCCCGTCGTCTTTCCGTGGCCGATCGGCGCCTATGAGCCGCTGCAGTGGCTGGGTCGCGACCCGGGGCCGGAGGACCGCTGAACCCTCCCGGCGCCGGGAACTACGCGCGCCGCCAGGCCCAACGGAAGAGGAAGAAGCAGAACAGGAGGGCGACCGCGATCCACACGCCGCCCCAGACCATCGTCGGCACCCCCGTGAGTTCGGCGAGCATGCGCGCGTCCGAGCGCAGCTCCGGGCGGTCCAGGATGTCGCTCTTGATGTCGAGCACCGCGTACAGGCAACTGACGAGACCGAGCGTGGTCAGTACCCACCGACTGACTCTCCAGCCGCCGCGCCACGCGACGACGAGGAGCGCGGCGGCGAACGCCAGTCCGAACGCCGCCGCGAACGGCTCGCGCACGAAGATCAGCGTGACGCTCGCCACGGTCACCGCGATCGCCGCGGCGAGCCAGGCGCTGAAGGCCGGAAAGCGCTCCGCGCCCCAGATCATGAGTCCGCCCCAGAGGAGGCTCCCCAGGTAGCCCGCGGACAGCGCCACGAACGCGTTGCCCCCGGGGCACCGGCACGATCCGCCCTCGAGCGGCGTGATCTCGATGGCGAGAATCTCGCCTCCGGTCGCCAGCGTCGCCAGCCCGTGACTGATCTCGTGGAGCAGGACGACGAACAGCTTGACCGGGTACACGAGCGGCGTGTTCCAGAGGAACCAGACCGCGGCGAACAGCACGCCGGAGGCGGCCAGGAAGCGGAGTCGTCGTTTCGATCGGTCGTCCATGGATCTCCCGTACGGCCCGCGGCCGCCGCGTGTGTCGGTCGCCACGGAGCCCGGCGGTTCGCTGGAGCAGCTAGAGCAGGAAGACGAGCGCGAGCAGCGTCATCCCCACCCCCGCCAGGGCGAAGACCGGCACCTCCCGGTCGAACCAGCAGCGGCTGACGGCAAAGATAAGCGAGAAGAGCCCCAGGGTCCCGTACACGGGAAGCAATACCTCCGACCATTCCGCCCGCGAATTGAGGCCGAGTACCGCGAGTCCCGAGGCCAGGGTGGCGACGAAGAGCGAGCGCTCGTCCAGCAGCGGCTGCTGCGGCCAGCGTGTGGCGGGCAGCCGGCCCGAGAGCGCGAACGGCGCCAGCAGTAGGGCCTCGCACAAAATCGTCACTTTCCAGATCTGCTGCGCCGGCCCCACGACCAGGAACGCGTCGCTGAAGGCCGCGAAACCCATCGATGTCGCGGACGCGGCCCCCATGACATAGAGGCCGTAGGCGATGATGCGCCCCGAGATGCGCGCGGCGTGAAAGGTCCCCGGGGCATCCCGCCGCAGTCGCAGCGCCGGGACCATTTCCACCGGCCAACATCGGACGCCCGCGGGGAGCCACCGGGAGCGTCGCGTCGCCGCGAGCAACCGCCCTCCGAGCGCGCGTACTTCTCCGGCCTCGCGCGCGGAGAGCTCCCCGCGCTCGACCGCCGCGCGCAGTTCCTCCTCATCGAGCAACACACCCCGGCCGTCCGCGGGCACCCACACGTCGAGATAGAGATCCTCGATGACCCAGGGCGGCGATTCCATCCGCGGGGGCCGTATGAGGTTGATGTAATAGCCCTGGAACGTCCCTCGCGCGTGGTGGAAGGCGCCGATCTCGAACGGCTTCCCGGGCCACAGATACCACATGAGCAGTGAACCCGGGCGGAGGGTCGTGGAATCGTCGATCCTCACGGGCGGGCACCCGGCGTCGAGAAGTTGAAGCGTGATTTTCAGCTCGGGGCCGTCTGCCAGCAGTTCCTGACGGAACCGTTTTATGTCGGCGCCTCGGTGGACCCCCACATCCACGAAGGGCGCCGTGTCGGGGATCCGCCGGGCAGCCCGCAGCGCCCGCCGGCGTACGCCGAAGAGGTCGAAGCCCACTCGGGGCTAAGCGGCGGTGAGCGAACCGCCCGCGTCCGCAACCCTGTCCAGCGCCGGCGCCGGAGAGAACCGCTCGCCACGGAGGTCGCGCAACTCCCGCAGGCGGTCGCGGACCGAGCGGACGCCCAGTGCTTCGGCCCAGGCCAGCGGACCGCCCCGGTACGGCGGGAAACCCGTACCCAGGACCATCGCGAGATCCACATCTCCCGCGCGGGCGACGACGCCCTCCGAGAGCGCGTACATGGCCTCGTTCACGAGGATCAGCAAACAGCGGTCGACGATCTCCGCCGTCTTCACGCCGCGGCGCCTGGAGGCGAACGCGCGGGAAACCTCCCGGTCGACCCTTTCCTCCCGACCGGAGTACGTGTAGAAGCCGCGGCCGTTCTTCTTCCCCAGCCGGCCCAGATGCGTGAGCGTATCCAGCGCCGGCGACGGTCTCATGCGGTCTCCGAACGCGCGAGTCATCTCCTTCGCGACGTGCCCCGCGATATCGAACCCGATCTCGTCCAGCAGTCGGCATGGACCCATCGGCATCCCGAACTCCTTCAGCGCCCGGTCGATTCCGGCCACGTCGGCTCCGTCGGCGAGGAGGTACCCGGCCTCGTTCAGGTAGGCCGCCAGCAGCCGGTTGACGAGAAAGCCGGGGCGGTCGGCCACGAGCACAGCGGTCTTGCCGAGTCTCTCCGCCAGCCCGAACGCGGTGGCGAGCGCCGCCTCCGAGGAGGACTCGGTGCGGATGATCTCCACGAGCGGCATGCGATGGACCGGATTGAAGAAGTGCAGGCCCACGACGTTCTCCGGCCGGGCGGCTGCACGAGCCAGCTCGGTCACCGACAACGAGGAGGTGTTCGTTGCGAAGACGGCTCGCGGCGGGAGCACCTTCTCTACTTCCCGCAGGACCTGCTGCTTCACGGGCAGTCGTTCGACGACCGCCTCGACGACCACATCGACCTCGTCGAACTTCTCGTACGTGAGCGTCCCGTGGACGAGGGCGAACTTCAGACCGACTTCCGCGGGAGCGATGATGCCGCGCTTCCCCGCCTTCCGCAGCAGATCGCTCGCGTGCCGAAGGCCCACGTCGAGCGCGTCCTGCTCGATATCCTTGAGGATGACGGAGATGTCGTTCGCGGCCGCGAGTTCCGCGATCCCTCCGCCCATGACGCCCGCGCCGAGTACGGCGACCCTTTCGATCGCCCCCGCCTGCGCGGCGATCTCGGGGGCCAGGGCCTTCCGGGCCGCCCGACCCAGTCTGAAGAGCCGCACGAGATTCCGGCCCACGTGGGTCGTCGCCACCTGTCCGAGAGCCTTCGCCTCGATCGCGAGCGCCTCGTCGATCCGCAGGTCCATGGTCTCCCGGATCACATCGATCGCCGCCAGCGGGGCTGGATATCGCCCCTCCGTGGCGGCCAGAACCCGCTTTCGGGCACCACGGAACAGGAAGCGCCGCCCCAGCCCCGTGCCTTCCAGCAGTCGATCCCGCGTGGACAGACCGGGTTGCAGCCGCTCGACCTGGCCGAGCACCGCGTCCAGCGCCACCGTGGCGATGGCGGCACGGAATCCCTCCCGCGGGACGACCTGATCCACGAGGCCGTACCGGTGCGCGGTCGTGGCGGACAGGCTCCTCCCGGTGATGATCATGGAGAGGGCGCGTTGAATACCGATGAGCCGCGGAAGCCGGACCGACCCTCCGAAACCGGGAATCAACCCGAGTCGAACTTCCGGCAGTCCGATCCGGGTGCTCGGCGAGTCCGAGGCGACGCGCCAATCGCAGGCCAGCGCGAGCTCCGTGCCTCCGCCGAGACACACTCCGTCGATCGCCGCGATCTTCGGCACCCCGAGCCGTTCCAGCCGCCGGAATATCCGCTGACCCTCGGCGCTCTTCGCGCGGCCGTCCTCCGCATCCTCGATCGCCGCGATCTCGTCCACGTCGGCGCCGGCGATGAAGGTGCCGGGTTTTCCGCTCCACAGGACCACGGCAATCGGATAGCCGGTCGCGATGCGCGACTCGAGTTCCGCCAGACGTCGGTTGAGGGAGCGCATGAGGCCGGAGTCGAGCAGATTCACCCGTGAGTCGGGTGTGTCGAAGATCAGCCAGGCGATCTTGTTCGAGTCGATCTCAAGCCTGAGCGGGACAGGCGTCTCGACCATGCGTAACCCGGCGATCTAGCGGGCGGGGCTGCGAGCGCACGAGACGCGCGGCGCCCGATCACGACGGGACCGGCGGGTCGTGACGAACCCCGCCGGCCACTCACAGCGGGGCAGCGCGAGCTTCCCCGCCAAGTCTTTGGCCATGTCTCCGGCTAGCAGCGCTGACGGACGCCCTGGCGGAGTTCGGCGTTCCCGGACTGCAGACGCAGCGTGTCGGGCGAAGCCCCTTCCACCACGACGTTCCAGTAGAGTTCGCCCGCGGCGGTGTTCAGGCGGGCGTGGACCCACCACGGCCCCCCGGACGCCGCGGCGGAGGCCACGCCATTCGCGTCCGTCGTATCCGCCATCACCTCGCGGCCGAGTGCCGCGAGGAGGTCGGCCTCCACGTCGCCGTACTCGGCGAAGGCCACTTCTTCCCAGGAGTCGATGACGATGCAGACGGAATCGATCCGTTGCTGGTTGGCCTGCTGCATCTCGTCGAAGTTGTCGAACGCCGCCTGGCGCTGGCGGTCCAGCGCCCGCTCCTCATCTTCCAGGTCCCCGAACTGGTCGAACAGTTCCAGGTATTCCCGACTGCGATCATCGAGGTCCTCGAGGCGCTCCGTGATCGTCCGCATTTCATCGCGGACGTTGTTCCAGTTCATCTCCGCCTGGCTCCACATGTCCCGCAGTTCGCGCTCCGCCGTCGACGCCTCCTCGAGATCCGCCGGGATCGGGGGCTCGGGCGTCGCGGCCTGCGAGGAGATGACCGCGAACATGGAGTCGCGATCAAACGGGAGGAACTGGACTTCGAGATCATCGACCGGCGCGGCATCGGCGCCTTCCGCCAACACCTGCACGGTGATTCTGCCGCCACATGCGGTCAGCAGAGGGAGCGTCGCCAGCAGAGGGATCGCGAAACGCAACTTCGACATTCGATCAGGCTCCCGGTTCGAGTCTTCCAGAATGGTGACGACCGCGGTTCCCCACCCGCGAACAGATGGGGACCGCAGGAAGACGAATGTAAGGAGCTTCCGCTAGCGGCGGTAGCTGTCGTCGAGGAAAAAGCGGACGGGATTCAGGGCACGGTCGTGGCGCCGCACCTCGTAGTGAAGATTCGGCCCGGTGGCCTCACCGGTGTCGCTCACCTCACCGATCACGTCCCCGCGGCGGACCTCGGCGCCCACCCGAACACCGACACGCCCCAGGTGCGCGTAGCGACTCTGATATCCGTCGCCGTGATCGATCTCCACCAGGCGCCCGTAGCCGCTCCGCGAGCCGGCGAAGGTGACCCGGCCGGCCCCCGTCGCCACGACGAGGCTGCCGAAATCGGCCGAGATGTCGACGGCGGTGTGCGGCCGGCGAACGCCGAGCCGGGGGTGCAGGCGGTTGTGGCTGAACCCCGAGGAAATCCAGGAGTCATCCGCGATCACCGGCCAGATGGCCGGGATGCGCTGATATCGCTCGCGCATCGCTCCGACCGAGTCCGCCGCCTCGGCCAGACTGGCTCCGAGAAGGTCGGCTCTCCGCAGCAGCTGCTCGAGGTCGACCGCGACATCCCCCGCGGCGCGCGCGAGGGCGGGCGCGACCTCGAAGAACTCATCTTCCGCCGGGGCGCCTCCTCCGGGCCCTCCCACGCCCACCAAGTAGACGTCCGGATCGAGCAGCGGAAGGCCGGCCAGGAGCCGAAACCTCTGCTCTCGGGCGGAGAGATCGTCGAGCGCCTGGCCCAACTGGTCGCTCCGGCGCTCCATGGCCTTGAGGCTGCCGATGAGTTGCTGGTTCTCGGCCCGATAGCGAGCGAGGTTCTCGACGGCATCCCTTCGTCCCAGCACACTGATGAAGAGGGCCGAGGCGAGGAATACGAGCGTCGCCCCACCCCACAGGATGGCCTTGGCCGTGCGCTTCCTGAACCTGAAGGTCCGGGTGCGCCTGCTGCCCGAGGGCAGTATCTGAATCGTCCAGTAAGACGGTTTCTTCAATCTTCCAGCCACAAGTCAAGTGAACGGCGACCCGGCGCCTCGGTCCCACGGGGGCTCTGAGTCCTGGTCGGGTCGCCGGGATTCGCTGCGAAACGTAACTTCGGTTATACAGCCGCAGTACAGATCGTTAAAGCTACTCGCGGGCAACGCCAAATGTCAAACTCGTTACTCCGTGTTACCGCGGATGTGCAAAGGGGTTCCGCCGCACCCGCTGCAGCCCGTGGCGAAACCCCGCGTCAGGGCTTTGCCACGGGCTGCTAGGGACGGGGGAACAGCACCGCCCCGGGCCGAACCGACTCCAGAAGCCCCACCGCGTGGTCGAGGTCCGCGAATGGAGGTGGCGGCCCGGCTCCCCCCAGGGCATGCCAGAGTTCCGCGGCCTTGCGTGGGGTGAACGGGGCCAGCATCGAGGCGATGGCGCCCAGCGCCGCCATGAGTTGCGCCAATACGCCGTCGAGCACATCCGGGCTCGCCCCGGCCCGCTCGGCCTTGGCCAGCGCCCACGGCTTCGTCTCGTCCACGAACCCGTTCGCCGCGCGCACGACGTCGAACGCGGCCCCCAGACCCCGGTGCAGCATATAGCCGTCCATCGCGTTGTGATACTCCGAGAGGGCGAGCGACGCCTTCTCCGCGAGTTCTCCCCCCCGCGGCGGAGGTACGCCGCCTTTCCGGTACCGGGAGACCATTGAAACGACGCGGTTGAGGAGGTTCCCGAGGTCGTTCGCAAGGTCCGTCGTGTAGCGCCGGTCGAACTGTTCGACGAAGGCTTCGGCGGACGGGAAGTCGCGGTCGCCGTCCCAGGGCACCTCCCGCATCAGGAAGTAGCGCAGCGCGTCCGGACCGTGACGTCCGATGAGTTCGATGAGACCGAGTTCGGTTCCCGCCGACTTGGAGAGCTTGGCCCCGCCGATCTTCACGAAGCCGTGACCCCAGACGCATCTCGCCGGTTCGACGCCCGCCGCCATCAGCATGGCGGGCCAGTAGACGCAGTGAAAGCGGGTGATGTCCTTGCCGATGATGTGGAGGTCCGCGGGCCAGGATTTCTCGAACGCCTCGCCGTCCGGATAGCCGATCGCAGTGATGTAGTTCGAGAGCGCGTCCAACCATACGTAGACCGTATGGTCCTCGTCCCCCGGGAAGGGGACGCCCCAGCGGATCCGGGAGCGGGAGGCGGAGATATCGTCGAGGCCGGCCTCGAGCAGCCGCGTGATCTCGTTACGCCGCGTCCGGGGGCGCACCCAGCCGGGGTCGTCCCGCAGGCGGACGAGCAGCGCGTCCCGGTAGGCGGAGAGCCGGAAGAACCAGTTGTCCTCTTCCGTCCATTCCACTTCGCGACCGGGGTGGAGCGGACACCCGCCGTCCTCGAGTTCTTCTTCCTTCTTGAACGCCTCGCACCCGGCGCAGTAGTAGCCCTCGTACTTCGCGCGCCGGAAATCCCCGTTCGCCGCGATACGCTTCATGAGCGTCGTGAGCCCGCGGTGGTGGCGCGGCTCCGACGTACGGATGAAGTCATCGTTCGAGAGTCCAAGGCGATCCCAGACCTCGAGAAAGGACTCCGCGATGCGGTCGACCCACGCCTGCGGGCTCGATCCGTTCTTCTCCGCCTCCTGCTGAACCTTCTGGCCGTGCTCGTCCATCCCGATGAGGAAGTGCACGTCGTCCCCGCGGGCGCGGCGATACCGGGCTATGACGTCGGCGCCGACCTTCTCGATCGCGTGCCCCAGATGCGGGTCGCCGTTCGAGTAGTCGATGGCTGTGGTGAGGTAGAACCGGGGCAAGGTCAGCGGTCCAGTTCGGCGCGGCGGGTGGCCCGCCTCTCCTCCCGGAGCTGGTCGAGAGGAATGGTGCGCACCTCTCCGTCGCCACCCTGAAGCGAGATGGTCTCACGGAAGATGTCCCAGGATTTCACACTCTCCCGCCCCTTCGCCGTACGGATCGTCCTGCCGACGGGCGGGAAACGCTTCTTCGCCTGCGCGTACACCGCGTGTTCGTAGCGCAGACAGTTCATGAGACGCCCGCAGGCGCCCGAAATCTGGCTCGGATTGAGCGAGAGCCCCTGGTCCTTGGCGAGCTGGAGCGTCACCGGCTCGATCGAGGTGAGCCACGACCGACAGCACAGTTCGCGGCGACACCGGCCGAGTCCGCCGAGGCGGCGCGCCTCATCGCGAACCCCGATCTGCCGGAGTTCGATCCTGGTTCGGAAGGAGCGCGCCATGTCCCGCACGAGCGCGCGAAAGTCGACCCTCTTCTCGGCCGTGAAGTACACGGTGAGCTTGTTGCGGTCCCACTGCCACTCCGCCTCGCTCACCTTCATGCGGAGCCGGTTCTTCACCACGAGTTCCCGCGTGCGCCTCCGCACCTCGAGTTCCTGGTCGCGAAGCTGCAGGAGCCGCAGCACATCGGCGGGCGCCGCGCGGCGAATGACCTGGCGGGAGGGCGGCGGCACGTGCCGGACCCCCACATGATCGCAGCCGCCCTCGCATGCGAGGGCCTCGGAGGCCGCGGCCCGCTTCACCCGACCGATGTCCTGCCCGCGATCGGCCTCCACGACGACGTATTCCCGCTCCGCCAGCGGTCGAACCCCGGTGAAGGAGAAAAAGTCCGAGCGCAGGCCCTTGAACTGCACTTCCAGGATCTGGCTCGGCGCTCCCGCCGGAGGACCCGGCGCGGGGACGGACCCCGGCGCGGGGCGCGGCGCGGAGGCGGGGGCGGCCGGCGGTCGCGCGGAGTGCGGGGGACGGGGCCGCGCGGGGCGCGGTCGTCTGTCCTCCCTCATGTCTCCCCCCTCAACTCTCTTCCCACACGCCCATGGCGTAGTACTTCTCCCGCCGCGTCTCGACGAGTTCGCGCGCGTCCAGCTTCGAGAGTTCCCGCAGGTGGCGCCGGATCGCGGCGCCCATCGCTTCCACGGCGGCGGCCGGGTCGGTGTGCGCCCCGCCTCGGGGCTCCGGGATGACCTGATCCACGACATCCAGATCCTGAAGATCGCTGGCCGTGAGCCTGAGGGCTTCCGCCGCCTGGTCGGCGTGGTCCCGGCTCCGCCACAGGATCGCGGCGCACCCCTCGGGCGAGATCACCGAGTAGATCGCGTTCTTCATCATCAGCACCCGGTCCGCCACGCCGATCCCCAGCGCGCCGCCCGAGCCGCCCTCGCCGATCACACAGCTCACGATGGGGACGCGGAGGCTGGCCATCACGGCCAGGTTCCTCGCGATCGCTTCCGCCTGGCCCCGCTCCTCGGCGCCGATGCCGGGATACGCGCCCTGCGTGTCGATGAAGGTGACGAGGGGGCGGCCGAACTTCTCCGCCAGTTCCATGAGGCGCTTCGCCTTCCGATACCCCTCGGGGTGCGGAGAACCGAAGTTGCGCCGCAGGTTCTCCTTCATCCCCCGGCCCTTCTGATGGCCGATCACCATCACCGAGCCACCGCCGAGCTTGAGCCAGCCCCCGACGATGGCGGGGTCGTCGCGGAAGGCGCGGTCGCCTCTCAGCTCGAAGAAATCGGTTCCGATCCCGTCGATGTAGTCGAGGGAGAAGGGCCGGTCCTGGTTGCGGGCGAGCTTGACGCGATCGAAGCGGGAGAGCCGGGCCATCGCCTCATCGTGCGCGGCGGCGAGCTGGGCCTCCAGCGGCTTCAGCTCGGCGCTGACGTCGATGCCGCGCTCCCTGGCCTTGTTCCGAAGCTCCTCGACGTGGCCGCGGAGTTCGGCCAGCCCTTCCTGTTCTGTCGACATACGCGATGGTCCTTCGTCCGGGGCCGTTCGCGGGGGACGCGGACAAGGTGGCCCCGATCAGCGACTCCGGACCAGCTTCACCCCGCTGCCCAGCAGCGCCCGGAGTCCCTCGACCAGAGCCGGGGTCGGCGAGACACGCAGCGTTCTGGACGCGAATCTGGGCGTGCTCGCCTCCTCGCGCACCTCGGCCGGCCCGCCATTGACCGGACCCGCCCCGCTCTCGTCACGCTGGGCGACCGCCCTCCACTCCAGGTACAGGGGGCCGCGTCCCCGAGAGGCCTCCAGCAGTTCCCGGGCCCTGTCGAACGCACCCGGCTCGGGCGGCTCATCCTCGCGGAGTTCGATCAGGATCCCCACCTGTCCCTCGTCCCGCACGTCCGCCAGGGGTCGCACGGAATCGAGGAAGATGGGCGGATCCTCGTCATCTCGCGAGTTGCCCGACACCGTGCCCATGATCAGGACGGGCCGGTCATCGGTCAGGAGGTCGCGATTCTGTTGCCAGATGTCCCCGAAGGCGAGGGTCGTCGCCGTGCCGTGGAAATCCTCGATCGTGAGGCGCGCCCATTCGCGTCCGTCCTTGCGCGCGGTGCGAACCGACGCCTCCGTGATCACGCACGGGATCTCGACGGTGCGGTCGCGGTGCTCGGGCAGACTCGTCGTCCTGGCCTCGACGGCGTAGAGTTCGACGAGATCCCGGTAGCGTTCCAGCGGGTGTCCGGAAATGTAGAACCCGAGGCGCTCCTTCTCCTCCCGAAGCCGGTCGCGCTCGCTCCACGCAGGCACCGCCGGAAGCTCTACGGACGGGCGCGCGGCGTCGGCGTCTTCGCCGAAGAGACTGGTCTGGCCGCTCTCGGCCTCCTGCCGCCGGAGTTGCGCCTCGTTCATCATGACGTCCAGCCCCTCGACAAGCGCCGCCCGGTCGCCGAGGTCGTCCACCGCGCCCGCTCCGATCAGGGCCTGGATCACGCGCGAGTTGTTGAGGCGGAGGTCGATCCGCTCGAGAAAGTCCAGGAAGTTCTCGAACGGGGCCGCCTCGCGCGCGGCCCGGATCGACCGGATCGCGGACTGCCCTACCCCCTTGATCGCCCCCAGCCCGAAGCGAATCGCCGACTTCCCGGAGTCGTCCGGGTCGTCGACCACGGTGAAGCGATAGCCGGACTCCTTCACCGATGGGGGAAGCACACGGATACCGAGCAGTCGGGACGCGCCGATGTAGGAGACGACCGCGTCCGTGCTTCCGATCTCCGACGAGAGCAGGCCGGCCATGTACTCGGCCGGGTAATGCGCCTTCAGCCATGCGGTCCGGTAGGAGAGGAGCGCGTATGCGACGCTGTGCGCCTTGTTGAAGCCGTAGCGGCCGAAGGTCCGGATGAGTTCGGCGATCTCGCGGGCCTTCGCCTTGGTCACGCCCCGCTCGACCGCGCGCGCGACGAACTCGCCCAGCACGCGGTCCGTGAGTTCCGCGTCCTTCTTTCCCACCGCCTTCCTGAGGACATCGGCTTCGGCGAGCGTGAAGCCGGCCAGCAGGTTGGCGGCGCGCATCACCTGCTCCTGATAGGTGATGACCCCGTACGTCGGCTCGAGGATTTCCGCGAGGTCCGGGTGAGGGTATTCGACGGGCTTGAATCCGCGTTTCCGGGCGATGTAGACGTCCGTCATCCCCGAATCGAGCGGACCGGGACGGATGAGTGCGTTGACCGCGACGAGGTCGTCGAACCGGTCGCAGCGCATGGCGCGCAGCTTGTCCGTCGCGAGGCTGGACTCGAACTGGAACACGCCGCTCGTACGGCCGGCGGCGAGCATCCCGTACACCGCGGGGTCCTCGAGCCCGATCTCCTCCCAGTCGACCCGGATGCCGTGCCGCTCCTCGACGCTCCGCGCCGCGTCGGCGATCACGGTCAGCGTGCGCAGGCCCAGGAAGTCCATCTTGAGCATGCCCGCCTTCTCGAGCGCGTTCATGTCGAACTGCGTGATCACCGTGTCCGCGCTGGTGCGGGTGTCCGAGTAGACCGGCACGTAGTCGTCGAGCGGCCCGGGCGCGATCACGACGCCGGCCGCGTGCACCGAACTGTGACGCGACAGTCCCTCCATCCGCTCGGCGTAGTCGAGCAGCTTCGTGACCTGCGGATCCTCCCGGTCGAGTTCGGCGAGTTCCCCCACCTTCTTCCTCGCCTGCGCCACGGTGAGAGAGAAGCCCGGACTCGACGGCACGAGCTTCGCGAGCCGGTCCGTGTCGGAGGGTGAGAAGCCGAGCACGCGGCCCACGTCCCGGATCACCGCCCGCGCCTTCATCGTCCCGAAGGTGATGATCTGGCCTACGGAGGCCTGGCCGTACTTCTGGCGCACGTAGTCGATGACCTCGCCGCGCCGCTCGTAGCAGAAGTCGATGTCGATGTCCGGCATCGAGATGCGCTCGGGATTGAGGAACCGCTCGAACAGGAGGTCGAATTCGAGCGGATCCACGTCGGTGATCCCGAGCGTGTAGCAGATGATCGAGCCCGCCGCGGACCCTCGGCCGGGTCCGACCGGAATCCCCCGCTCGCGCGCCGCGACGATGAAGTCCCAGACGATGAGCAGGTATCCCGCGTACCCCGTGTTCTCGATCACCTCCAGTTCGTACCCGAGACGCTCGCGGACCGGATCGGGGAGCGGGTCGCCGTACTTCGCCTTCGCCCCCCGCGTCGCTTCGTGACGCAGCATCTCCATCGGATCGGAGAAGCGTTCGGGGAGGGGGAAGGTCGGCAACTGGTACTGCTTCTCGACCTTCACCTCGCAGCGTTCCGCGATGCGGACCGTCTCGGCGAGCAGGCCCGGCAGGTCGGGGAACAGTTCGGCCATCTCCTCGGCCGTCTTGAAGTAGCTCTCCTCTCCGTGGAAGCGCAGCCGGTCGGGATCGTCCTTGTCCTTCCCCGTCCCGATGCAGAGGAGGGTGTCGTGGACGTCCGCGTCCTCGCGCCGCATGTAGTGCGCGTCGTTCGTCAGCACGAGGGGGAGCCCGAGTTCCTCGGAGAGCTGGATGATGCCCCGGTTCACCTGGTCCTGCTTCGGGATCCCGTGGTCCTGCAGTTCGAGCCAATACCGGTCCCTGAACACGCGGGCGTGCCACTCCGCGGTGCGTTTCGCGTCGTCGTAGCGCTCGTGCTGGAGGTAGCGGGCGACCTCGCCGGCGAGACACGCGGACAGACAGATGAGGCCCTCGGCGTACTCCTCGAGGACGGCGTGATCGATCCGCGGCCGCCGGTAGAAGCCCTCCGTGTAGCCGATCGAGGAGAGCTTGATGAGGTTCGAGTAACCGGTCCGGTTCGCGGCGAGCAGGACGAGGTGCGCGTAGTTGGCCGGGGCGCCCGGCTCCATCTTGCGGGCGCGCCGGTCCCCGTACGCGACGTAGGCTTCGCAGCCGATGATCGGCGTGATGCCCTTCGCGCGGGCCTTCTCCTGGAACTCCCAGGCGCCGAACAGGTTGCCGTGGTCGGTGAGGGCGAGCGCGGGCATGCCGAGCGCGACCGCCCGGTCGACCAGATCGTCGATCCGGTTCGCGCCGTCGAGCAGCGAGTACTCGCTGTGCGTGTGAAGATGAACGAACTGCATTATGCGGTCTGCGGCGTCCCGGCTATCCGCCGGTCACGCAGCGGAACGACCCGAGGATTTGCTGCAGCTGCAGCATGTACTCGTATTTGGGCCGGTTCGGCGAGTAGAGCCAGGCATCGACGAAGTACGTGCGCGCCGGGCAGTCGACCAGCCAGACGATGAACGGTCCGGCCGCGGGGAAGTCGCCGGCTTCATCCTGCCAGATACCGGTCACTTCCAGAGCCGGGTGGCCCTCCCACAGGAAGCCGACCACGCTCGAACTCGTGTCGTCGATCCGCTGCGGGACGTTGTAGTGCGTGCCATCGAACTCGGCGCGCCACTCGAGCGCCAGTTCCTTCGTCAGCGAATCGACGCCGGGGCGCCACGCGACGAGGATCGAACGGATGAGCTCGCTGGGGTCGGGGTTGTCGTTGCGGAGGATGACGAGGCTGTCGCCTCCGCCCAGGTCCCGCGCAACCCAGTCGTACACCTGTGGCACCTCGATGGAAAACCCGAAACGTCTCCCGAGATCTGCGGCGAGCGCGGTATCCGGGGGCGTCGCGAACATCCTGCGCAGCACGTATTGGCGGTAGCTCGTGTCCACCGCGTTGAGCACAGAGGGCAGCGCCGCGATCCAGGACTCGGCCTCGCGCCCGCCGCGGAGCAGTACCGCGGTCACGGTCTGGCCCAGCGCCCACACGTCCCGCGCCTGGAAGACCCGGCCCGGTTCCAGCGCCGCGAGATCCTGGTCCGCGGCGGACGCCGCCTCCATGAGGAGCGGGTCGTCCTCCGTCCCGAACACCAGCACGTTGCGGAAGAGGATCAGATCGATCGCGCTCGGGTGCCCGGGATCGACCGAACTGACCTCGTACTGCCTCTCGTCACGGGTCGTGAAGATCGTCGGTTCGAGGACCGCCCGCGTCTCCTCCTCCACCTGTTGCCAGAGCGACTCGGAGCCGAGGATGATGAGGCTGTTCGCCTCCCCGAAGGCCGTCTGCTTGTTGCAGCCGGAGAGGCCGAGGAGGGTGGCGCAGAGGAGCGCCGCGCGGGCGCCGAAGGGATGAATTCGCATGTGGCGGAAGCTAGACCGCGGTGCGGGGGCCGGCAAACGGAGTCGGCGCGCCTTGACACCCGGTGCTCGGGCCGCCTAAGCAGTTCGTGCAATGGCTGAACGAACGTTCGATTCCGGGATGAACACGCGGCGCGACTTTGTCGCCGCCTGGTCGCGGGCGGCGGCCCTTTGCGCGCTGGCGCCGCTTCCCTTCGGGCAGTTCGGCCCGGGTGCCCGCGCGGCCGGTGACCGCATCGTCACGCGTTCCGGCCGCTCCGCTTCGGCGGACCGCTTTCCGTTCGGGCTCGGCGTCGCGTCGGGCGAACCCGCGGCCGATGGGGTCGTACTCTGGACGCGCCTGCTCGACCTCCCCGGCGATCCCGGCGACGCACTTCCTGTACGCTGGGAGATCGCGGCGGACGATGCCTTCCGGAGCATCGTGCGGCGGGGCGAGTCGGCGGCGCTGGCGGAACTCGGCCACTCCGTTCACGTGGAGGTCGAGGGGCTGGAGCCCGAACGCGACTATTGGTACCGCTTCCACGCGGCCGGTGCGACGAGCCCCGTCGGCCGCACGCACACGGCCCCCACCCCCGGGACCCTGCCGGACCGCTTCGATTTCGTCTTCGTGTCGTGCCAGCATTACGAGCGCGGCTGGTACACCGGCTTCCGCCACATGGCGGCCGAGTCACCGTCGCTTGTCGTGCACCTCGGCGACTACATCTACGAGAGCGGACCGGGCATCAGGAACGACCTCGTGCGCCGCCACGACGCGGAGGAACCGCGCACGCTCGAGGGCTATCGGGCACGCTACGCCCTCTACAAGCGGGATCCCGATCTCCAGGCCGCGCACGCGGCCGCCCCCTGGGTCTTCACCCCCGACGACCACGAGGTGGACAACGACTGGGCCGGCGAGCACAACACGGAGCAGATGAACCGGGAAGCGTTCCTCGCGCGTCGGTCGGCCGCCTTCCAGGCCATGTACGAGCACCTCCCCCTGCGCCGCACTTCCCTGCCCGTCGGCCCCGACGCGCAGCTCTACCGCCGCCTCGACTTCGGCTCGCTGATGCGGCTTCACGTTCTGGACACCCGGCAATACCGCACGCTCCAGCCCTGCGGGGGCCGGCGGCGGGCGCCATGCGACGAGCAGCACGCGGAGGGCGCCACCATCCTCGGAAGCCAACAGGCCGACTGGCTGCTCGACGGACTCGACCGATCACCCGCCCGCTACAACGTCCTCGCCAACCAGGTCTTCATGGCCCGACTGCTGGAAGGCGAGGAGGAACTCACGCTCCCCATGGACAAGTGGGACGGCTACCCCGCCGACCGCGACCGCCTCATGACCTTCCTGCACCAGCGCCGCCCCGCGAACCCCGTCGTCCTGACCGGCGACCTCCACACGAACTGGGTCAACGACCTCAAACTCGACTTCGAGCGCC
Organism: Candidatus Palauibacter sp.; assembly: GCF_965237495.1. Classification (GTDB taxonomy): domain Bacteria; phylum Gemmatimonadota; class Gemmatimonadetes; order Palauibacterales; family Palauibacteraceae; genus Palauibacter. The sequence continues at coordinate 3,326,596 of NZ_OZ250143.1, forward strand.
CCGATTCCCCGACGGTCGGAACCGAATTCGCCGGCACCTCCATCAGCTCAAGCGGAGACGGCGTCAACACGGGCCCCCAGGGCGAGAACGCCCTCGGCCACAACCCCCACATCAAGTTCTTCAACGCCCAACGCGGCTACGTCCGCTGCAGCCTGTCCCCCGCCCGCCTCCGCGCCGACTTCCGCGTCATGCCCTACGTCACCCGCCCCGACGCCCCCATCGCCACGCGCGCCAGCTACGTCGTCGAGAACGGAATCCCCGGCGCCCAGGAAACTTGAACCCACCGCGCGGTGTCATTAGGATGGACCCTGTCCGGCGCCCGACCCTCCGCCTCGAACGGAACGGTCGCGCGCCGGTCTTCTTCTCCCCGGGGCCCGTAGCTCAGCCTGGTTAGAGCGCACGCCTGATAAGCGTGAGGTCGGTGGTTCAACTCCACCCGGGCCCACTGTTTCTGCCACGGAATCCGAGCCTCGCCCCTGCTCCGATCTCGAGCGACCTCACGGACGGAACAGTCGCCAGGTGGTTCAACCGAGCGCCCCGCTGGGCGCGAGCTCGGTGAAGCAGCGGCCCTGCAAGGGACGGTGCTTCACCAACTCCACCCGGGCCTACTCTCCCGCCGGCTTCGATCTTCGCCAAGCGCTTCGATCTGCAGCGATCTCACGGACGGCGGAGTCGCCAGGTCGTTCAACCGAGCGCCGTCTCGGGCGCAAGCTCGGTGAAGGAGCGGCCCCGCAGGGGACGGTGCTTCACCAACTCCACCCGAGCCCATAAAACTTACGGGATTTCTGGGGTCGATTCTCGCTGTTTTGTGTTCACGGCCCACCTATAGCACGGGGTACGACGACCGTTGGAGACGCCTCGGGGGATCCGCGCTTGGCGCTACAGCACCTTTCGGGTTACGTCCGGGCGCCATGAACAGCGCGAAGGTCCGCGTTTGAGAGCGGGATGATCGGTTCGAGGAAATTTCGGATGCGCTCGTGCCCGTGGTGCAAACTGACACGCTCGGCATAGGTTCGAGCTAGGAGACGACTCAGATACGGGCGGAAACCGGACGGCAACCATGATCCACTACGTAACGGGGGATCTGTTCGACACACCCGCCCAGACTCTCATCAACACGGTCAACACCGTCGGTGTGATGGGCAAGGGCATCGCTCTGCGGTTCAAGAAGACCTTCCCGGCGATGTTCGAGGAATACCGAGCGATCTGTGAGCGGCAGGAGTTCAGCATCGGCTCGCTCCACCTGTACTCGACCGGCCATAAGCTGGTTGTGAACTTCCCCACGAAGAAGCACTGGCGTAGTCCGTCGAGGCCGGAGTGGATCAGAGCCGGTCTCGCGACGTTCGTGCAGAATTACGATCGGATGGGCATCCATTCGGTCGCATTCCCACCGCTCGGATGTGGCAACGGCGAGTTGAGCTTCTCGGACGTCGTTTGGCCGATCATGGATGAGTATCTGAAGGGACTGCCGATTCCTGTTTATATCTACGCGCCTCATCCTCCGATCGGTCCACCCGAGCACCGCGAGCCCCAGAAAACCACGGAGTGGCTGCGGTCACAGCCGAGAGATCTCGCGTTTTCGGAAGTGTGGCAAGACATCCGACGCGTGTTACATCGAAGTTCGACTTTCGAGACGCTGGCCCGACGGGCAGTCTACGAAGCCGCGCTCGAACCCATGCGGGACGAGGTCCGTATCGTTACAGCTGGCAAGACGATTACTATCTCGATGGATGAGTGCTACGACTTCTGGATCCAGCTCCGCGAGTACGGTTATCTCGCTCGCGGATCCTTGCCTGCTCACCGAGAGCGCGATGCCTCGTACATCCTGCCGATTCTCGCGGAACTCCCATACGTCCAAGTAGTTCACAGTTCGCCAGGTTACGCGACGTTTCAATCGAATCCCAGCTTAGCGTTACAAATCGTCGCGGCGGAGATGCCTGTATCCGACCCTAGCTCGCAGCTCGAACTGATTTGACACTGCGCCGTGACCCGCCGCCGCAAGTCTGATGCGGACGAGATCCTGGCATTTGTCGAGGAGCTAGAGGCTGAGCCGTGGCTTGGTAGGCAACGTGCCAGCTGGCCATCGACGATCTACCACTACACCGATGTGCGGAACGCGGCGCAGATCCTCGGTGATGGTAGGCTGCTTAGTCGAAGGCGCTGTGTCGAAGACGGGATCAAGTTCGTAAGCGCCGGCCATTCTGGAATCGTCGAACAGTCCGCCAATACTCATGGGTTCGTTCGGCTCTACTTCCGGCCCCGAACGCCCACGCAGTACTGGTGCGAAGGACACCAGCCTCGCGACAAGCAGGGCCCAGCTCACTGCCCGGTTCCGGTGTTTTTCTTGTTCGACTCGAGGTGCTTACTGACTGCGGAGGAGTGTGAGTATACGAACGGTAATTTCGCGAGCTTGTACTCGGAGCGCGGTAGCACTGCAGCGTTCCTCCAGGATCTCAACTTCAAGCTTATCTATCACACGACGTCGTTCCGTCCGGAGGATCGCGACGAGGTGATTTTCTCCAGGAACGCCGAGGTCCTTTTCCCCGAGGAGCTCGAACTCGACGGGTTGCGCGAGATCGTCTGTCGTACCGGCGCTGAGCGGGAAACGCTGATGTCGATCCTCCCAACCACGGCCGACCCGTGGCGTGCGAGGATTCGCCAAGAGCGACAAGGCGAAAGGCTCTTCGAGCGTCGCTGGGCTTACATACGCGACGTACAACTGGTAGAAGATCGTGTGGTCGTGAACCTCAAGCGACGATCAGAACCATACGACTTCGAGGTAACTCTTACGCAGCCTGAAACCGGCGAAGTGCTTGTCCATCGCGCTCACGAGATGGTGTTACCGCCTCATGTCGCGATTCAGCTTCCGCGTCCTGCCGAGGCGGTGGGCGTCAATATTCGGTTGGCGGGGAACCTCGCGTACGAGGGCACGGTCGTCCGCAAGGGTGTCTTCGAGAGCTGAGGCAGCCGTAGCGGATGACCTTGGTGTTCAGTTCGTGCACGCTGGCGCGGAGTCTCCGCCACGCGTCTGCCACAGCTTGGCAATGGCACTGGACGCAAGGGGCGGTAGTGTCTACGGCGCAGACACCTGTGAGATGTGGAGGAGTTCCGAGTAGATCGCCGAACCCCACAACCGCAGCAGCAGCTACGAGTCCTCCATCGCCCTGCCTGCTCCCGTTCAGCTTCCCGCGCATGGAATCTCGCTCGTGACCGGCGGAATGCCCAGATCGTGCAGTCCTGCCATGACTTGGACGATTTCGTTGCGGTGAATCACTTCACCCGTGGATCGACTAAGCAACCAGTCCTGAATTGACCTGCCGGAGCACGTCGAAAACCCCTTCGATCACCTCCACGTTGCCGTCAAAGAGCGCGTCCGGCCCCTCCGCGTGCAGGTTGCTGAACGGTGGCTCGTAGAGCGCCGAGGCTTCGATGATCCCTCGGGCGCTGAGTTGGTCAATCACCATCTCGATAAAGCGGATCTGGGGGGGTGTGAGGCTCCTGTCGGCCAGAAAACCCGAGAACGCGGCCTGCGCCGCCGCTCGATCCAACCCCACGAGGGTCCTCACAAAATGAGCGAGCGATGGCGAATCGCTGCGCGTAAGAAGCCCTGAAAACAGCGTTTCCCCGTCCTCTTCGCCGATCTCGACCAAGGTCGATTCCAGCCCTTTCAAGTCGGCATCCGTCAGCGGTTGGTTGGTTCTCAGCCGGCGGATGACCAAGTGATCGAGATGATTGCGCAGGTATTCCTTGACCTTCTTCTCATACTGAGCCCCGGTCATCTTGGGCATGTAGAGCGCCGGTTCTTCTCGGACCCCCATAACCTCGTCCTGGAAGTCCGTGTAGACGATCTTGCGCTTCTTCTTGTCGAGGAAGGGGACGATCCCCCGTAGCCGTAGCCGCAGGTCATCGAGGCCACTGAGACCGATTCCTTCCCAGAAATCGGTGTCCTGTACGGCAGCCAGATAGCCGAGCTGAGTCTTCACCGCGGGAATCGTGCTCTTCTCTTCGAGCAGCATGGCGATCTCGACGACCCGTCGCCGATGACTCTCGAAGACGGCCTCGTTGCCCTCGGCCAGGGCAAGCTGCATACGAAGCGCGGTGAGATCGAACATCCGTGACTCGATGTCGTCCGTCTCGGTCTCGTTTGGAAGTCCAGCGATCTCCAGCTGCAGCACCTCGACGTCGGAGTCGCTGAGTTGCTCCCACGCCTTCCGGTCACGGAAGCGGTTCACCGCCTCAAGGTGCATCCTTATGATGAAGTTCTCGCGGTTCATCGTGGCCACTGCGCCGTGAAGTTCATCGGTCAGCGAACCCACCATCTTCATATCCGGGTCGAGGGCAGGCGTCGTTTGGACATGGGATAGGAGCTGGACGCGAGAGCGGAAGAGCCGGGTGCCGAGCGGCACCCCCCCACCCGCTTCGATCCCATCCGGGTTCTCGCTGAAGAAGTCGAAGTTGAAGCAGAAATCGAAGACGCGAAAATCCTGCTTGTCCTCATCCGGTCCGAATAGGTCGGGGCAGAGCCGCGTTCCACGTCCGATCATCTGCCAGAACTTGATCTTCGAGTAGACCGGCTTGAAGAAGACCAAGTTCGCCACCTCGGGCACGTCGATACCGGTGTCGAGCATGTCCACCGAGATCGCGAGATGCGGAGCCTTGTCCTTCTGCGAGAAGTCGTCGATAAGGCTCTGCGCGTACGTCGCGTAATGGTCGATGACGCGGGCGAAGTGTCCCGCGTGCTGCGGGTAGTGCCGGTTGAACCGTTTCTCGACAAACTCCGCGTGTTCGTGATTGCGAGCGAACAAGATGGTCTTGGCCAGCCGGTCACCGCCATCGACCTTGTGGCCATGCTCCATGAGGTGCCGGAGCGCCTTGTCCACCGTGTCCTCGTTGAAGAGCCAGTTGTTGATCGCGGACGCGTTGACCCTGTCCGGAAGAGCGTCGGGGTCCACGTCGTCGCCCCAGTCGAGGCCCTCCCACTGCTCTTTCTCCTGCTCGCTCAGGGCGTCGTAGTCGATGCCCTCACGTGGAAACCTCAGATCCACCTGCTGTACGCGCGGCGGCACGAGGAAACCGTCCGCGACAGCGGTCTCCAGCTCATATGCATCCGTGGGAACGCCCGGCTCCAGATCGAAGAGTGCGTAGGTGTTCCGATCCACCTGCTCTCGTGGTGTCGCGGTCAGCCCGACGAGTAGCGAGTCGAAGTAGCGGAAGATGGCTCCGTATTTCTGGTAGACCGAGCGGTGCGCCTCGTCGATGATTACGAGGTCGAAATGCCCGACGCTGAACCGGGCCTCGTTGCCCTCCGTCTCGTCGATCAGTCCCATCATCGTCGGATACGTGGAGACGTAGACCCGACCGACCTTGTCCTTCTCGGTCACCAGGTTCACCGGGCTCGATTCTGGCAGATGCGTCTTGAATGCGCTCACCGCCTGGTTCACCAGCGACACCCGGTCGGCCAGGAACAGAGTTCGCTTCACCCACCCCGCCCGCTGTAAGAGATCCACCAGCGCGATCGCCGTGCGCGTCTTGCCGCTGCCGGTGGCCATCACCAAGAGCGCCTTGCGCCGCGCATGTGCGAACTGCTCCGCGATGCTGCCGATCGCGCGCTTCTGATAGTAGCGGTCCACGATCCGGTCCCTTACCTGCGCCACGTCCAATGCCTCTCGCTGGGCTCGGCGCACGATCAGGGATGCCAGTTCGTCCTTCTTGTAGAACCCGGCGACGGTGCGCGGTGGATAGAACAGGTCGTCCCACACGCGGGTCTTGTAGCCGTTCGTGTAGAAGATGACCGGCCGCTGCCCGTGCATTGCCTCCAGGCAGTCTGCGTAGAGCTTCGCCTGTTGCTGTCCCACCTCCGGATCCACCGTAGTCTTCTTTGCCTCGACCACGGCCAGTGGCCTGCCGTCGTCTCCCCACAGGACGTAGTCCGCGTAGCCGATCCCCGACTCGTTCGGCATGCCAGTCACTTCGTATTCCCGGTCATGTTTCGAGTCGAGCCGCCAGCCCACCCGGTGGAGCGCCAAGTCGATCAACAGGCTCCGGGTCTTGTCCTCGTTCCAGTCGTGAGTCTCGGGGACGGCTTCGTTTTCCACCTTGATAGCCGAGAGCCGTGCGCGCAACGCCTCCACCTCACTCTCCAGTTCCGTACGTGCGTCCTCGGCTGCGTCCCGCTGGGCCGTGACGGCCTCCAATTCGGCGAGGCTAGCGCGAGCCTGCGGGGCGTCCGGTCTGGGGATTAGGGACTCGTCGAAGATCCTTCCCCGCAGGTTCTCGGCTCCCTTCCGCAGGTAGGTGCGACCCGCCCAGTAGAGGACGTGCGAGAGTTCGCGTAGCACGTCCAAAGCGGTTTCCGGTGCCGGCGTCTTCTTGCTGTGTACGGCGACGTTGCCCGCCTGCCGCACGAACTCCGCTTTCCGCCAGACGACTTCGGGAACCAACGCTCGAAACGCGGGCTCTTGGAGGTAGTTGTCGAGGTTCTGGACCCTCGGCGGGCTGAGGACTCTATCGACCCTATATAGGCGCTTGACCAGCCGCTCTAAAGCATGCCGCGCGTGGAAGCAAGAGGCCCGAGGGTCACCGTAGACGTGCCGCTCTGCGTAGCTTGCACTCTCCGCAACATGGAGGAATTCTTGCCTCAGAAAGTCGAGGTTCGCGGAGATTTCCATCGGGGCTCAGAGATCGCCCCTGAAGGCACGGGATTGCAGGGAGGCAAAGAGGGTGTCGAGTTCGGCCAAGTGTGCGCGCTGGGTCGCCTTCTGTTGCTCGATGGACTCAACGATGGCGGCGTAGCGGTGTTGGATGTCGAGCGGAGGTACGATAAAACTGATGCGCTTCAACTCGGCCATAGACTTCATGTTTTTCATCCCAGTCCCATGCGTCATCCCGAGCACCTGCTGCTCGAATGACTGGCTTCTCCAGAGACCCAAGAAAAACGAGTTTAGCATGATGGATTCGTCCAGATCGATCTTCAGCAGGGCCTGATTCATTACTCCTGACGCGGCATGCAAAGGAACAACTGCGATACGGCCGATTGTCCCAGAGCAGCTGATGAGCAAGTTATTGGAGCTCACCTTGAAGGGAGCTAGTGTAGTGTCGCTAAAGTGGCGTTAGCACGGCTTACTTTCGCCAGGATGTCCTCGACGGCGGCCGTCCACCTGTACGGCGCCGGGTCCCGGTTCCGGTCGTCGATGTAGGCCGTGATCGTGTCGGTCAGCTGCTTCACGCTGTTCACGGCGAGCCGCTTGAGCTGGCGCTGCGTCAGCTCCGAGAAGAAGCGCTCGACGAGGTTGAGCCACGAGGACGACGTGGGGATGAAGTGGAACTTCACCCGGGGGTGCTTCTCCAGCCACGCTTCCACCCTCCCGTGCTTGTGCGTCGAGTAGTTGTCGAGGATGACGTGAAGATCGAGCTCCGGATCGACCCGCTTCTCCACCTCGGCCATGAAGCGGAGGAACTCCCGGTGCCGGTGGCGGGGCATGCACTCGTGGATCACCTCCCCGGTCGCCACGTCCAGCGCCGCGAACAGGGTCGTCGTCCCGTGGCGCTTGTAGTCGTGCGTCATTGTGCCGCACCGGCCCTTCTTCCACGGAAGCCCCGGCTGCGTGCGGTCCAGCGCCTGGATCTGGCTCTTCTCGTCGAAGGCGAACACGACCGCCCGCTCCGGCGGGTCCACGTACAGCCCCACCACGTCCCGGAGCTTCTCCACGAACTTCGGATCGGTCGAGAGCTTGAAGGTCCGCGTGAGGTGCGGCTTCAGCCCGTGCGCCCGCCAGATCCGCGCCACCTGGCTGTGGTGGAGCCCCGCCGCCTCCGCCATCAGCCGCGTGCTCCAGTGCGTCCCCCGGGGAGGTTCCTCCTCCAGCGTCCGGCGCACGATCTCCGCCTCCACCTCCGGCGTGATCCTCGTGGCGCGGCGCCCGGGCCGGGGCCGGTCCTCCAGCCCGGCCAGCCCTTCGGCGTCGTACCTGTTCAGCCACCGCTGCACGGTCGGCAGCGAGAGGTTGAACTTCCGGGCCATGGCCCGGCCCGACAGGCCGTCGGCCGAGCCGAGGACGATCCTGGCGCGCTCGGCGCGCCGCTGCGGGGTCTTCCGGGCTCGAACCCGCCGCTCGAGCTCCTCGCGGTCCCCGGGCCGCAACCGGATCCTTCGTATCTTGGGCATGGAGGGAAGGATAACGCATGCCGCGCCCGTTGACCATCGTATCTCAGCGACACTACACTAGTCGCTCGTAGTCCGACTTCTTGATGAAATACGAACCGATGTCGAAGTCGTCGTAGATCACATTCTTCTGCTCATAGACCTTGAAGCCTTCAGGGACGAATATCTTCTTCTTCAAGGCTCCACCGAATGGGCCTCGCTTTAATGCATGCTTTCGTTTGGACACCAGATCTGGAAGGTGTGCACTCTCCCACCCCTTCGGATTCGTTACCGGGTCGCCGAACATGTCGAGGAAGATGGATTGGAGCAGAGCATCGAGCTCAGCGAGGGCCTCGCGGCGCTTGGCTCGCAACGCGTCCGCCGCATCCAGAATCCCCGCAATCCGCTTCTGCTCGTCGAGGGGGGGGAGGGGGACTTGGAGCGCGCCAAAGAAATAGGCAGGAACGCGGCGCTGACCTGCAGCTCCCTGCATCTTCATCGCTCCTGCTTTGCGCACGTACGGTGCGCGCAGGAGGTTGAACAGATAGGGTCCCGTGATTCTCTCTGACGGCCTAAATACGTGAAACTCCGTCGTCCCGAAGCCCAACTCATGAGCGAGATTGTCGGCAAGTGCCATCTTCCCGTTCTCGAAGCTCGGGGTGATCTTGGCAACCAAGACGTCACCGCGCTTGAACGGCGTGTACCCCCTAGCAACTTCGGAGAACGGCCGCTCGGCTTGAGCTTTGATGCTCAGTGTTTCTTCGGACACTGCGGCCATGGGTACGAAGCAGACCATTTCGTCCAAGTCTGGGCGGTCGGCCGCAGCAAGTGTCGGGTTAACTTGAGCGACTGCATCTATTGTCTCAACAGGCCACTTCATCGCAGCAGTTCCTCCAATTCCTTCCGTCCCTTCGCAATTTCCTCCTCCAGGGTCGCTAGCTGTCGCAGGATCACCCTTGGCGGGTCGTACTCCACTGCCTCGTACTCCAGCTCCTTGTAGCGGTTGATGGACAGGTCGTAGTCGTTGCCCGCGATCTCCGCCTTGGGCACGAGGAAGCTCTGGTCGGTCCGTTCCCGCTCGCCCTCTTCCTTGCGGTCCTGCCAGCGGGCGAGAATGTCGGCAACGTCGCTTTTCTCCGGCTGCGGCGTGCGCTTGTCGTCCAGCGAGTAGCCGTCCGCCTGCATGTCGTAGAACCAGACGTGGTCCGTGCCGCCGGAGTTGGTCTTGGTGAACAGCAGGATGGCGGTCGAGACCCCGGCGTAGGGCCTGAAGACCCCAGCGGGCATGGAGACGATGGCGTCGAGCTTCTGCTCCTGCACCAAGATCGTGCGCAGGGTCCTGTGCGCTTTGGTTGATCCGAAGAGCACGCCGTCGGGCACGATGACCGCGGCGCGTCCACCTGTCTGGAGAAGGCGGAGGAAGAGCGCGAGGAACAGCAACTCGGTCTTCTTTGTCTTGACGATCTGCTGCAGGTCCTTGGCGGTGGACTCGTAGTCGAGGCTTCCGGCGAAGGGTGGATTGGCGAGGATCAGCGAGTACTTTTCCGCATCGTCATCGTCGGCCTGCGCCAACGAATCCCGGTAGCGGACGTCCGGATTCTCGGCCCCGTGCAGCAGCATGTTCATGCTACCGATGCGCAGCATGGTGCTGTCAAAATCGTAGCCGTGGAAGGTGCTTTCGTTGAAGCGGCGGCGGGCGGCAGCGTCCTTGTAGAGGGTCTTGCTATCGTGCTCGACCAGATACTCGGCAGCGGCGATAAGAAAACCCGCCGTGCCGCAGGCCGGGTCGCAGATGACGTCCTTAGGCGTCGGCGCGACCATGTGGACCATCAGCTTGATAATATGGCGCGGGGTGCGGAACTGCCCGTTCTGCCCGGCGCTCGCGATCTTGCCGAGCATGTACTCGTACAGGTCGCCCTTGGTGTCGCTGTCGGCCATGTCGATGCCGTCGAGCTGATCCACCACGTTCGCCAGCACGCGGGGCGTGGGCATCATGAAGAGGGCGTCCCTCATGTGGTGTGCGTACGTCGAGCCTCTCTCGCCATCCGATTCCCCCCTCTGCCCTAGGGCCTTCATGAAGGGGAACACCTCGTCGCGCACGGTCGCGAACATCTTCTCGGGAGCGGTCTCCCTGAAGCGAGACCAGCGAATGGTGTCCTGATCGGGAGCGAAGATTGGCCCCTCGATGGGCTTGCCTGTGCGTGTGGCCTTGTTCTCCTTCAGCGTGTGCAGCTCGTCAAGCCGTTTGATGAAGAGGAGATAGGTCAGCTGCTCGATGACCGAGAGTGGGTTCGAAATGCCCCCGGACCACATCGTGTTCCAGATGCTCTCAACCTTGGCCTTGAGTTCGCCTGTGATCATAGTCTTGGATGCCTTGGCGGTGGGTCGGCCTCGCCGGGCTTCGGGTCTGCCCCGTCGTCAGTATACAGCAAACGCCTCGACCGGCGAACCCCAAGATTCCTGCCGTGAATCGGGGCCTCTTCAAATCGCCTTGAAGACATCGGCGATGTTGTCTCGGATGGGCGAAGATGTTCAGGGATGCGAATCTCGGCGGTGGAGGCATGATGGCTACACTCGTCTTGATTTTGACTGGCTGCCTGATTTCGTAGCCTGGATAACGTTGGCATGCACGACGATTGCAGGGAGCGGCTCGTCTCGACGAGCTTGCGGACGGCTGGCCTGACCTCGGTTTCGGTCACGCCGACAGTCCGTGTGCCACGTCAATGAACGGCCCCACCGACTTCCCCAGCACCGCCACGCCCGCGTCGTGCACAAATGGCAACCCGAACCGGCTTCGCGCCGCACCGTTGAGCGCAAAGTCGTAACCGCCGATGTTGACGATACAGAACAGACCATCCCGGCACTCGACGGTCACCCGGTCGTCGCGAAACGGCCACTCCTCACCGAACTCTGCCTTGCTGACCACAAGCGACGGCCACCCCGATGCCGCGATCTCCCGGTCGGAGCGCCTGATCCACTGGTCGGCGTCGCCCCTGAGGATCTCCACCGAACGGCGATAGTCGACTGTACCGCATTGGTCGCCCCGGAGGTTCCTGAACTCCTGGTACACGACTGAGAACCGTCTGATTTCACCTCCCGGGTCGGCATGCCCCCCGAGCGTGAACTGCATGGCGATCGCCCGGACCAGCCGCTCCATCCTGGCAATCAACGCGCTGTTCACTCGCGGATAGTAATCGCGGTGCAACCGCTCCGGATTGCCAAGATACGGAATCGGGTCCTCCACACGGGACTCCAACGCCTCCCACTCGCCCTTGGGGTCGATTGGCCCATAGCCCGCCCCCGCCACAACGTCGAGGTTGTAGTAACGGCCCATCTTCCCGAACAGGGATAGGATTCTCACGCAATCGCTCAGCACGGGATCCGTCCTGATGAACACGAGATCCTGTTGCACCAGGGGTCTTTGAGTTCCACCGTAGTGCTTCGTGCAGATCGTCTCTAGCAGGCTCTCTAGATCGTGCCCGCGTGACTTCATCGCCGCCTGGTCGGGGTAGGTCCCGTCACGGCCCTTGCGAACAACGGCGATGTAGCACTTCATCAAGCGTTCGAAACCACTCGCCAGCAGTAGATGCGGCAGGTGGTAGAACGTGTTCCCCATGTCTATTTCCTGGAGGTGTCCGAATCCCGACTTGAGGAGCTCCCTCGATGTGTCCAGCTCGTCAAGTAGGCACAGAAAACGCACCGTGTCGTCTTCGGCTCTCATCGTCTCGTATTCCTCTCCTGCGGTGCCCGCCTTCGTTAGCGTGCGTGCGCACGCGCTCGCCCGTTACAAGGCCAACCGAGCTAAGTGCTCGCGTGGTCCACGCAGTTCTGCGGAGGCCTCTCCCATGGTGAAGGCCGCTTAACACCATCACAGAGGGCGCGCTACTCATCCAGTCCCGCCGTGTGTTCTCGATGCCACCGCAGGTATTCGATTCCGGGCCCGGTGCTCGGCGAAGCAGGATGCGATAGCATGCGTCCGTCGAGCTCATTGATCGCATCGGACTTGAGCCTAGTGTCATGTCACACATCAAACGTCGGATAGAGGCGCTTGAGCTTGACACGTGCGTCGTCCGTGGTGAATTGCCAGTTGACCTTGGCTTGGATTCGGTCTCTGGCCGCCTGCCAGGCGGCGACTTCGGCGCGTAGGGTGTCGATGGAGTCGATGCGGCGATTGAGGCACTGGCGGATCATGACGTTGAGTTCGACCTCGGCGACATTCAGCCAACTGCCGTGCTTGGGGGTATGGACGAACTCGAAGCGATCCCAAAGCGCCTTGGCCTCGGCGGGTTCGAAGGTTTCGTGGAGCGCGCCGGGGCGGTGCGTGTTGAGGTTGTCCATCACCAGCGTGATTCGGGTGGCGCCGGGGTACTGCGCGGCGATGTCGCGCAGGAAGCGGGCCCAGTCGGTTTTGGTCCTGCGCTCGGTCACCTTGGTCTGGCGCCGGCCGGCCAGTGGTTCGGTGGCCATGAACACGTTGCAGGTGCCGAGGCGCCGGTACTCGTAGTCTTCGCGGGCCGCCCGTCCCGGTGCCGGCGGGACGGGCGTGCGCGTCTCGCCGATCAGCTGGCGCGGCGTCTCGTCCATGCACACCACCGGTAAGTTCGCATCGTACGGACGCCGGTAGACGTCGAGCACCCGCTCCATCCCCGCTGCGAAGTCGGCATTGCGCCGCGGCGGGATCACCCAGCCGACGCGCCGCCACGGTTTGATGGCGTTTTTTTTAGCACCCGCCGCACCGTCTCGTGCGAGACGCTGTCGATATAGCCGAGTTCCACCGCGCGGTCCGCCAACAGGCGCAGCGACCACCGCGCGCGCCCCTCGGGCGGATCGCCGCAACTGAGCGCGACCAGCCGCGCCTCGAATTCGCCGTCCGCCTTGCGAAGGTACTTCGCGCGACGACCCCGCCGGCCCCCAAGCGCCGCTTCCAGACCGTCCTCCACAAACCGCTTCTTGACCCGGTCCACCCTGCGCGCGCTGATCCGCGACACCCCGGCGATCTCCCCGCCGGTCGTGCGCCGCTCGTTGAACTCGCCCTCGTCGCAATTGAGCAGAACCAGCGCGTTGATCACCTTCCGCGAACGATATGAACCCTTGCGTGTCATCGCCGCCAACGCCTCGCGCTCCCCCGCTTCCAACTCCACCAAATACCGTTTCATGCCAGCCTCCTCGCCATTGTGGACCGGCAAGAAGTCTATCACGCTCCTTACGACATATCACGTGTGACATGACACTAGCCCGATTCGCGCGAAGTCGACCATCTGCGCCTACCGCGAGGAGGCCCGCGTCGAACAGTGCGTGATGGTTTCGACAAAGCAAGAGACCGTTCGCCGGGTCTAGCCGCTCCCTGTGGTTGCAAGCAGACCAAGGCTTCAGATGAGCCGCGTCAAGTGCCTCCACGATAGGAAACGCACAGACCGCGCACCGCGATCGATAGGTCCTAAGCATGATTTGCCGAAAAAGTTCTTGTGCAGATCCTCGATCCTTTACGCGTGTGTACATCTCCTCTGGATCTGCGGTAGACATGAGTTCGGTAGCCAACTCCTCGATTCGAGCACCTTTCGCAGCGTAGAGAAAGGGATTATACCGGCTTCCCCATGCGTAGTTGAAGGCCAGTTCACACCCTTCATCAAATCGCTCCCTTTCCCAAGCCGTAAACCCCGTGCCGGGCAACCCTGTTTCGTTAACTACCAAGATCGAGAGGGGTGGGAGGTTCTCGCGCATGCAGTACCGATGGATCGGATCCAAGGCGAATCCTACCGCCCTGTGATGGATTCCGAGGGCGTGCCCGATGTCTCTGTAACGCAGTAGCGTTCGCTCTGCAGCTGCGCGTGTGAGCTCGCTCCAGGCATGATATGCTCGCCGCTCATGGTTGGGTTTGTCGTTCAATCTCAGGCCTCCGCCGGAACGCAGTCTTCGAGTAGCTTGTGCATCAATGTAGTCACCATTCAAAAGAGACGAGTTGGATTCTCGTCTCTACGGGACTTCGGGTATCGCGGCGTTCAGCGGGCCTCGATGAAGCGGTCGGCGAACTCGAAGAGCGTCCAAGTTTTCCGAGCGCGTTCTCGGACTCAGGGCATTCAAGCAGGGCCCGCTCGAGCCGAATCGCGATTCCCTATCGTTATCCGCTCGCTCAGTTCGTCCAGGAACCCGGACAGCGTCAGTCCAAACGCACGCGCGAACTTGCTCGCGGCCTCGACCGTGAGGCGTATCTCCTCTCTTTCCAATCGCCGGACGTGCCTCTCCGACAGCCCCGGTATCTCCGTCTGCTTCAGCTGCCGATCATGCCTCATGTCAAGGAGAGCCTGCGACACATTCTCCATCTCATACCGACGGATTCCCACATCAGCCAGATGCATGGGATCCACAGCCTGCAACATCTGAGACGGACCCATATGCACATCCGGGTCGGGCCAATGCAGGTAGGAACCGGATGAATCGATCTCGAACCGGCTGACCACGGCCGGCTCAAACCGTCTGACCTTGGGAAGCCTTCCGACCGGGAACTTCCATACGCTCATGTCCCCCAGGACCACCACCAGAGAGTCCTTGAGGACATATGCGTCAAGGATGCCCTCCCACGGGGCCGGTCGCTTGAGCGCGATGACCAGACGCTTCACGACGGAAGGGTCCCGGCACACTTGCAGCCGCTGATCCGGCTTGTGGAGTCGAAGCATCGAGGCGAGGCGAAGCACCGCCTGCTCCGGCACGTCCAGCACCACCAGGTAGCGTGTGTCCGTATCCACCCAATTCGGTAGCCGGAGGCGATCCCGGCCCAGCAGCTCACTTGCCAGCGCCACGACCAGGCTCGGAGACGGTCCAGCCTGAGCGGCGGCAGACAGCTGTCTCGCCAAAGCGCGAAACCCGGCGTCCGGCAGGCAATCCGTCACCGTCCCGCAGAAAGCGATGTGGCTGAACGGTCTTGCGTCACTCATCCGCTGACGGCCTCATCCCGTCGGTGGGTAGGAGTCCCGGCCATATGTGTTCTTCTCCCGAATCCTCCCATCGCGTCCATGGATCAACAGCTCGGACCGTTGATTCCTTGCGATCTCGCGCCCCCTCTCGATCGCTTCCCGTTGCGTCTCGAACACCTTCGTTGCCTTCGGGCTACCCGCGGGCTTGACTGCCCATCCATCCTTCGCAGGGACAACGTGCTGGTTACGCTTCCTCGTCATGATTCGCATCTCCTCCATCTGCGACTACCGGCCATGATCGTATCGTAATCGGTCGATTGTGTCCGGTCAACGTGTCGACGTTGACGCGCCTCGCCTGGATGGCATGGCAACTCCACAAGTTGCGTTTTGGGTGAGGTCTGACGACACTTCATGTGTACGTCTCAGGTCGTCCTCTACTGCACAGAACCTTCGGGCGCAGCAAGACGCTGAGATAGGAGCCCCGGGGCCGTTTCGTCCTCGGGGCTCTTGGGTTAAGAGGGCCCCGGACCCGAACACCAGACCCTACCACGGGTGACCACCGAGACTCCGGTCGACATGGGGGTGGGGTTCCGCGGGGCGGGTCGATCGAGTTCGCCAACGTGGCGGCCTCGCGGATGTGTACGGCAAGGAGAACGTCGGCGTCATCCACTTCGACGCGCACTACGAGGCGGGGGATGCCCGGCACGGCCACCTCATCTCGCACGCCCAGCCGGTGCGCCGCCTCGTCGATGACGGTCACACGTGGTGGGCTTCGACCTGGTCGACCTCAACCCGCTGGTGGACCCGGGCTACGCGACCGTGCTCAACGCCAAGCAGGTCGTGGACGAGTGCATGACGGGAATTACGCTCAGGAAGCTGGGACTCGGAAACCGGGACTACCTGAGCCCGCTGACGCGGAGGGACGCCCGGCGGTAGTCCCACGTCGCGCACCGGCGACCACCGCGGCGCGACTCCCGTCCGCCATCGTGTCCGCCCGCTTGATGCCTCGCCCGAAACGACCGAGTTTTGGTGTCGACCTCGGCGAACACGGGCGCTCGGCGGTCAAGATCGTGGATTTGGCGTAATGGAGGCTTCAGTGCGGCCTGGGACGGGAACCGTGGAAGATCGCGAGCGGCTGGCCGCCCGAATCGGCGTCCCCATGCACGCCATCGAGGCGTTCTGCGACCGTTGGCGGGTGGAGGAACTGGCGCTGTTCGGCTCCGTCCTGCGCGACGACTTCGGGCCGGACAGCGACATCGATGTACTGATCCGTTTCAAGACCGAGCGGACACCGGGTCTGTTCGGGATCGCCGGGATGGAGCGGGAACTAGCCGAGTTGCTCGCCCGCAGAGTCGATCTGGTGAACCGCGCCGCGATCGACGGGAGCCGAAACTACATTCGCCGGAGGGCGATCCTGGAATCCGCGCGGGTGGTCTATGCCGCGTGACGACTCGGCGTACCTGTTGGACATGCCGCTGGCCGCACGCGATGCGTTGTCCTCACGGAAGCCCAGCGGGCCAAGCCGCGACGCGGCGGCGACACTGATGGAGATCGAGACTGAGGCCACCCGTAAGGCCGTCTCTGAGCTGCGTCGAATCTCTGGCCTGACTTGGGAGCAGCTCGCTGGGCTGTTCGGGGTATCGCGTCGCAGCGTCCACTTCTGGGCCAGCGGGAGGCCGTTGAACGCCGCCAACCACGAGCGGCTCATGCGTGTGCTGGATGTTGTCCGGGATGCCGACCGTGGCACGGCTCGCAACACGCGTGCGGCTCTGCTCGATGCCCGTGAGGGCACGACCGCGTTCGAAATGTTGGCGGACCAGCGGTTTCGGGAAGCACGTGCAGCCCTTGGGCGGGGGCGCACGCGCCTCGTCCCGGCGCTAACCCCGCTCAGTGAAGCAGCCCAGACGGCGCGAAAGCCCCTCCCGCCCGACGAGCTCTACGACGCGAAGAGCGACCGTGTACACCAGGAGCCAGGGCGTGCACGCGCCGCTCGAACCGCAAGGGGCCAGCGGCGTGGGCGTGTCGTACCGCAGTAGAAATGTCCTCCCTTAGCGCAGTAGAAATGTCCTCTTACGGTCCATGTTCGGTTCGGGGGCTGCGAACATGGTCCGGGAGAGGAGCTGATGGAGTTGAGCCTGAGGGAGAGGGACCGCGTGTCGGTGCTGCGGCAGGTGAGCGAAGGAGTCCTGGCGGGAGCGGCCGGGGCGGTGCGGCTCGGGGTGACGCGGCGCCACCTCCGGCGTCTGGTGCGCGGGTTCGAGGCCGTGGGAGACGCGGCGGCGGTGCACGGTCTGAAGGGGCGGCCGTCGAACCGGTCGCTGCCCGCGCGGGTGCGGGAGTTCGCGCTGTCGCTGGCGGCCGATCCGCTGTATGCGGACTTCGGCCCGACGCTGCTGGCCGAGCACCTCGAGCGGCGCTTCGGGGTGGTGGTGAGCCCGGACACGCTGAGACGGTGGATGCTGGAGGCCGGGCTGTGGGAGCGTCGCCGGCGACGCGCGAGGCACCGCAGCCGGCGGCCGCGGCGGGCGGCGCTGGGCGAACTGGGGCAGTGGGACAGCTCCGTGCACCCGTGGCTGGAGGAGAGGTCGCCGGGAGACCAGGCGTTGATCTCGATCCACGACGACGCGACGAGCCGTCTGCTCATGGCCCGCTTCGTGGCGCGCGACAACGGGGCGGAGAACCGGCGGGCGATCATCGAGTATCTCGGGCGCCACGGCCGGCCCGTGGCGGTGTACACCGACCACGCCGGGCACTTCGGGCAGTGGCTCTCGAAGAAGGGGGAGCGCACCGGCACGATCATCTCCCGCGCGCTGGGCGCGCTGGGCGTCGAGGTGATCCTGGCGGGCTCTCCGCAGGCCAAGGGACGCGTGGAGCGCAGCTTCGGCACCGCGCAGGACCGGCTGGTCAAGGAGATGCGCGTGGAGGGGATCGGCACGCTGGAGGCGGCCAACCGCTTCCTCCGGGACTACTGGGTTCCGTTCTGGAACGAGCGCTTCGCGGTCGAGCCCGCCGACCCCCGCGACGCGCACCGCCCGCTTCCGGCCGGCGTGGACCTCGAAGCGCTCTTCGCCGAGACGGAGACCCGCGTCGTGGGGCGTGACTTCACGATCCGGTTCGCCAACCGGCGCTGGCAGATCCCGGAGCGGGAGGCCGGCGGCATCGTCCCGTCCGCCGAGGTCGTCGTCGAGCGCCGCCTCGACGACGACCTCCGTTTCCGCTTCGGCGAGCGCTACCTCGATGTCGAACCCGCACGCCAAGACCCGGCCACCACCGCCGCCCCCCGCGCCAAGCCCGCCAAGCCGAGACCGGCGCCTCCGAAGCCCGGGCCGGACCACCCCTGGCGCAAGCACTTCCAAGCCAGCGCCCAACAGGCCATCGCGCGGCGGAGCCTCCGCCGCGAGAGAGAAGGGATATCCAACGGAAACCAACCGCCCCGCACACACGAACCGCCCCGAAGGAGGGGCAAAAACCGAACCCCCGGGGAGGACATTTCTATTGCGCCCTAACCCCGGACATTTCTATTGCGGTTTGACAGGCCAGCGGCGTGGGCGCGGTTGACGGTGCCGGCGGTGCGCAGGTCGACGAGAGAATCGCGAGCTGGCGTCAGGGCGACTGCGTCGTCAGGGACGCTTCTCCCTCGCACTGGCCCGCAAGCGAGCGAGGACCGCGTTCCCCGACGACTTTGTCGCGTTCGCCAGGCCGTTGATGGACCGGATGTCGGAGAGACACGACAGGCAGAGCGATGAGGCGCGGGCCCTCCGCTCGCTCCGCAAAACCCGAGTTAGAGCGGCCCCATGACGCGATCCTGAGGTGATGCTGGATACGGATGGATCGGGCCCGGGCCCATAGGCCGAAGAGCCCCATAAGGCTGGGCTCTTCGTGCATCCGGGAACCGCGGCAATGCGCCTATTGGGGAATCACCGGCAACTCGATATGAGAAGGGTAGCGCGAGTGGTGGTACACCGTCTGGTTCGCGACCATGATTCGAGCATCGACGCCCAGCGCACCACCGTTGTTCAGGTTCCGGTCGAAACGTGGGAAGTTGCTGCTGGAGACCTCGATCCGGATCCGATGGCCCTCGAGAAACGGATCGATGAAGAAGAACACACCGTCGCTCGCGAGACTTGAACGAAGTCGATCCCGTCCAACGCGGACAGACGGATCCCCGCGCATAGTCCGTCCGAAGCTGGTGCCGCCCCATGGTCTGGCCGCTGGTCCGAGCTAGACGAGGAAGCGTGGACGGCCAACCGCCGTGGCGATCACCCGCGAGTATGAGAGGAGGAGCCGGTCCTTGACGATTCTCGTCCTCGAGTGTCTCGCCCTCGCGGTGGAAACGCCTGAGCATCGAGCGCCCGCAGTTCACCATGGCGATCCGGTCGAAGAGACGCGATGGGATGGGCACGTCGCCGAGGGCCAGAGAAACCAGTGTTCCTTCGTCCGCAGGCGGCAACCAGCCGAACAAACCTTGATCTCGGCGAGGCCGGGTTTCAGGCGATTGCCGTACTCCTCCTCTATCCGCCCGCCTGGAAGATCCGCCACACCCGAAAAACAAGATGACCGCCCGACGCAGCAACGTGGGCTAACACCGCTGTCAAGAAGCTCCCGTATCCCCGCGCGCGCACCCACCGTGCCTTCCACCTGCGGTTCGAAGCCAAGGCCTCGAAATACTCAAACCGCAAGTCACTGATGAGCGGGTCGTAGATTTGCTCGTAAGATTTCTTGGAGAAAACGAACTCGGCGACGCCGCGCAGTGAGGAACCAACCGGCCGTTGGACTTTTCGGCGACTTGCCAACCGCACGAGCCGGTTCCTAACGGTTTGCCCGACTTTTCTTAGTCGCCGACCACGCAGATCGCGTCCCTGCGCTTTTTCTCTCGTCACTTCAACTTCAGTTACGTGAGTAGCCAGGCGGTTCCCAGCATGTCCAACGCGGAAGTCCAGAGCGTTTGCCTGCGCCATCCGGCGGATGACTCCATGAAGGGCCAGGCTTGAGTTGCCAAGGGCCTCCTGCGTTCTTCGGATTCTTTCCAGCGTGGGAGAGCAGTCGAGCGCCTTCTGCGCCCGGCGAATGCTCGCGGACAGCTGGGAGTTGTTCAGGGCCTCCTCCGCTCTTCGGATTCCTTCCAGCATGGGAGAGCAGTCGAGCGCCTTCTGCGCCCGACGAAGGCTCGCGAACAGCTGGGAGTTGTTTAGGGCCCCTATCTGACGAAGAAGCCCGGAGGTGTCCTGCATGTGGAGCAGATTGGCGCGCGGCAGGTCGTGGAAGCCGTTCATACCGTTCCCCAGGAGGGGGCGAGCGACCGCATCCGTTCCCAAAAGCTAAGGACGCGCTTGCCGTGACCGGTGGCCTGATAGACTCTCCGAGCGACTCCGCCCTCGGGTGCATCCTCCAGGTTGGACTCGACGTAGCCCTTTCCCGCCATCCGGCCCAGAGTCACATAAACAGTGCCGCGCTTCAATTCGTCGCTCGCACGGATCATCTCCAGGCCATACATGCTGCCCTGGTTCACAAGGAGGTGGAGGATGACCGCCTCCTTCTTCGACAACCTTGGAATCTCGTCCATGATGATGTCTTACATTATGTATGACTTGCCCGCAAGACCCCCAGCGAAACGAGTATCCGATCCTCGACCATCTACGGTAGGAGGATGGACTCGCCCCCCCGTTTGCCCCCCCGGCGTGGCGCCCAATAGGCTTCCCATCGAGACGACGCCTGCTCATCGCCACCTGAGCCGGACGTGATCGAACCATGACATCCCGCCCGTCTTCCGCCGCCCTCCTCCTGTGCAGCCTGTCGCTGACGGCCTGCGAGGTTCCACCGCCGGAACAGGCTGAGGTCGCACCTTCGGATACGCCGACCGACACCGTTGACGACGCCGCCGAACTGGAGCCTCTCCCGGCCGACTCCGCCATCATCCGGCTCGACGCGATCGACCCCGACCTCGAGGTGTGGCGCGACCGCGACATCTCCGAGGATCCTCCTCGCGAACCCGGACCGATCCAGATCGGATCCGTCCTGACATTCTTCGGGCTATCGATCGCGCGCACGGCCGAGGACCTCGTCGCGGGCGAGGTCGAAGTCGCCTTTCTGGGGACTCCGGTCGACATGGGAGTGGGGTTCCGCGGGGCGGGTCGATCGAGTTCGCCAACGTGGCGGGACTCGCGGATGTGTACGGCAAGGAGAACGTCGGCGTCATCCATTTCGACGCGCACTACGATGCGGGGGACGCCCGGCGGTAGCGACCGCGACGACCTCACGGCATCGACATGCCAGTTCGCGAGTGAGAATACCACAGCCCGGCCCGATCTCGACGACCAGATCGCTTCGTTTGACGGGAGCCCTGAGCGATCAGGCTAGCCGCAAGCGACCAACCTGTGGTTGACACTATGGGGACAATTTACGCATGTTGTCACCCATCGTTCACACGAAGGGAGGGGACGGCATGTTCGGACGACGGCTACGGCTCGCCCGTAAACGCGCCGGCCTTTCCATGCGGGCGCTGGCCGAGCGGATGGATCCGAAGATCACTGCGCAGGCAATCAGCAAGTACGAGGCGGGCAAGATGATGCCCTCTTCGGCCGTCCTGGGCGGTCTCGGGCAGGCCCTCGATGTCTCGCTGGACTTCCTCATGAGCTCCCAGATCGAGGTCCTCGACGGCCTTGAGTTTCGGAAGCACTCCAGCACCTCCGCCCGGGATCGCGCCAAGGCCGAAGCCGTGCTGATCGACAACCTCGAGCGATATCTGACCATCGAGGAGGTCCTCGGTATTCCACCTGCGAGCGACCGTTTTGAAGGCCATCGGTACGACAGCGTTGCCGATGTCGAAGAGATCGATGACAGGGCCGATGAACTCCGCAACGCGTGGGACCTCGGCCTGGATCCGGTGCCCAGCCTGTGCGCCCTCCTCGAGGAGAAGGGCATCAAGGTGATCGAAGACGATCTCCCCGAGCGCATCAACGGGCTGGCCTGCCGAGTCCTGCGAGAGGGCAAACCGGTCGCCGACGCCGTCCTCGTATCGAGTCGGACCAACGTCGAGCGGAAACGATCCACCCTGGCCCACGAACTCGCGCACCGGATTATCCGTTCCACCGACAACCCCGCCATCAAGCTGGAAGCGGCCATGAACCGCTTCGCGGGCGCCTTCCTTGTCCCGGGCCGGCATCTCATGGAGGAAGCCGGTGAAGGACGTCGCCGGACTACCTACTACGAGATCATCCGCCTCAAGCACATGTACGGCGTGTCAGCGGCGGCCATGCTGGTACGCCTCGGTCAAGTCGGCGTTCTGACCCCTGCCGCGGTCCAACGCGCATTTCGAACCTTCGCCCGCTCTTGGCGCAAGTCGGAACCAGAACCCATTGATGGCAACCAGGGGTTCGCGGCGTTCGAGAAGCCCCAGCGCTTCAAGGGCCTTGTCTGGCGCGCGGTCGGCGAAGAGCTGATCTCGCCGGTCCGGGCGGCCACCCTCCTCAATGAATCTCTCGACGCGGTCGAGCAGCAGATCACCGGTCCGATCCACCAGTGACGCGTGTCACTGTCAACGACGCCTCCTGCTTGATCGACCTCCGCAAGTTGGCTCGCCGTTCTACGAGCTGCCTGAACCGGCTCGCACCGGAACACAAGGCCATCTGGGCAACCCTCCGGGCCTATTTCACACTCTACTTCACAAATGGGACACCGTGCGGTATGATTCTCTAGCGAGCCACCGCATAGCCACGCCGTTCATCCACAAACGAGCCATCACGTGAATGCTGCCGACACGCCCTTGGCGGGGCCACCCCCGCCCGAGGTACCGCTGACTGACCCGCCGCTCGTGCGGGTCATCGCCCAAGTGCGCTTTCCGCTCATCGCGTCGTTGGAGAAGCGGGAGTTCATGGCATCGTTTCAGGAGGCCATTCGGGAGTTCTACCCCGTGCTGCGTCCAGAGGAGGGACGCAGCGTCGTCCTGGGCTCACAGGGAGTGGTGGACACACGCTCGAACACGCTATGGCGCTTCCACGAAGCGAGAGGGGCATGGCGTGTCACGTTGGCACCCGACTTCCTCGCGCTGGAGACCACGAAATACACGAGCCGCGAAGACTTCATGGAGCGCTTGAGCCTGGTCTTGGAAGCACTCAAGGAGCATGTCGATCCGCAGGTATTGGATCGCCTCGGCGTGCGCTACATCGATCGCGTGTCCGGGGAGAACCTGAGCGCTCTTCCCCATCTCGTTCGCCCGGAAGTGGCGGGCATTCTGGGATCCCCACTCGCCGCACGTGCTCAGCACGCCGTCTCGGAAAACGTGTTCATTCTGCCCGGGAACGCGGGTCAGATTACCGCCCGCTGGGGGCTGCTGGCGCCGCGAAGCACGATTGACCCTGGCGCGCTGGACGCTATCGACGAGCCCAGCTGGATCCTTGATACCGACGCCTTCCAGTCATTTCAGACAGGCAGCCGGCGGCTCGATGTCGACTCTGTGGTCGAGCAGGCGCGAGGCTTCGCCGAACGCATCTATAGCATCTTCCGCTGGGCGGTAACGAATGAGTTTCTGCGGCGGTACGGAGGTGACCCGTGAACCTTGAATCCCTGCTACGCGAGTCGCCCGTCAGTGACGGAACGACATCCTTTTCCGGTCGCGCTGGGGTCCGGGATCGCGCCTCGCTGTCGGTGATCATGGTAAGCGGCGCGTTGTCGATCGCCGGCACGTCGTCCGCAGAGCCCACGACAATCTGGGGGGAACCGTACTTACACGAATCCGATACGACCGCTGGCGGGCCAAGCCGCGACCCGGTGGCGACACAGATGGAGATCGAGACTGAGGCCACCCGTAAGGCCGTCTCTGAGCTGCGTCGAATCTCTGGCCTGACTTGGGAGCAGCTCGCCGGGCTGTTCGGGGTATCGCGTCGCAGCGTCCACTTCTGGGCCAGCGGGAAGCCGTTGAACGCCACCAACCACCAGCGGCTCATGCGTGTGCTGGATGTTGTCCGGGATGCCCACCGCGGCACAGCTCGCAGCACGCGTGCGGCTCTGCTCGATGCCCGTGCGGGTACGACCCCGTTCGAAATGTTGGCGGATCAGCAGTTTCGGGAAGCACGTGCAGCCCTTGGGCGAGGACGCACGCGCCTCGTCCCGGCGCTGACCCCGCTCAGTGAAGCGGCCCAGACGGCGCGTAAGCCCCTCCCGCCCGATGAGCTCTACGACGCAAAAAGCGACCGTGTACACCAGGAACCAGGGCGTGCACACGCCGCTCGAACCGCAAGGGGCCAGCGGCGTGGGCGCGGTTGACGGTGCCGGCGGTGAGCAGGTCGACCAGAGAATCGCGGCCTGGCGTCAGGGCGACTGCGTCGTCGGCGGCGACTGGTTTCTGTTTCGGACAAACACGAAAAACCCACTGACCGACGACGGCAAAGCGGCGGTCGCCGAAGAAGCTGAGAACGCCGAGACGTCCGTGCGCGGCTTCGCGGTCCTCACTCAGACCTGCGACCTCGTCCGAAGCTGCGTTGATCGCCCGTTCGCCGAGGTCAGCCCGCTGGTCGAGGTGAATGATCAGGTGCTCCGCGAGATCGAGCGCGGGCGAAGGCCAAACTACGGCTTTATCCCGGGAGTGGCCGACCGCCGCCTCGTGGCCGACCTCGATCGAGTGATGACGGTCGAGAAGGCGGTCGTGGCAGTTTGGCAGCGGATCGAGGGATGCCGGACGGACGAGGACGCGCGTCGTTTCTCCCTCGCACTGGCACGCAAGCGAGCGAGGACGGCGTTTCCCGACGACTTTGTCGCGTTCGCCAGACCGTTGATGGCGCGGATGTCGGAGAGACACGACAGGCAGAGCGATGAGGGGCGTGCCCTCCGCTCGCTCCGCGAAATCCGAGTCAGAGCGGCCCCATCGTGGGACGCCGACGCCGTGGAAGTGATGTTCTGGTTCATCCGGAATGACGACGAGCCAGCATTCGAAACCCAGGGCTGGGAGCACTGCCTGACAGCTCTGCCCCGGCCGCAGTCGACATCCGGGCGCTTCGTCCGTGTGGATGGCGTGGTCCTGACTCTGGATGACCTGACCGCCCGCGACTACGTCGAGAGCGACCCGCTCGATCTGGATCACCTTTCGACGCGGCGACGCTAGGCACAGATCGGCTTGAACGAGTCCCTCAGACGGGAGTTACTGGAGATGGCTCGGCTGGACGACAACACGCGAGCCGAACTGGCCGACACCGGCGAACTCTTCAAAGCAGGGTATGAACCTCGGATGGCCCGCGTCCATAAACGAAACGCTCGACGCCTTCGGCGCATCATCCAGTCGGTTGGCTGGCCGGGGACAGACCTCGTAGGTCCAGACGGCGCCAAAGCCGCCTGGCTCGTGTTGCAGCACGCGATTGCGGAGCCCGAACTGGTACGGCGAACACTGCCGCTCCTTGAGGCAGCCGTGCGTGCGGGGACCGCCGATCCTGCGCATGCAGCTTTTCTGGAGGACAGGATTCGGTTCTTCGAGGGACGACCCCAACGCTACGGAACCCAGCTCGATTGGGACGCTGACGGGAATCTCTCGCCGGGGGAAGTGGAAGAGCCGGAGCGGCTGGATGACCGCCGACTCGCCGCTGGCCTCCCTTCACTCAGCAAGCAGACTGAAGAAGCGCGCAATCGGGCGATGGCGGAGGGAGAGAGAGCGCCGGTCGATCACAAGGCCTATTTGAGTGCCCGCGATGAGTGGGCCAGGCGAGTCGGGTGGCGTACGCGATGAGCACGCAGTCGAACGGTTTATCGGGCGCTTCCACCGCACGCCCTTGGACGAATACCTCAGGGTGAAGAGACGGGATCACGAACTAGCTGCGCTTCGAACACGTCCGTCTGGCGGAGTCGGCTTCTCTCCGCGAAACTCCCGATGCGCAGATCGTGCAGTCCATCATCGAGAGGACGTAGCGTGCAGAACGTTCAGGGATTCGGCGGGTTCTTCTTTCGGGCAAAGGACCCGGAAGGACTTGCGAAATGGTATCAGGATCACCTCGGCATCAATCCTGCTCCGACGAACATGGAGATGGCGCCCTGGGTGACCGAGTCCGGGGTCACCGTTTTCTCACCCTTCGCTGCTGACACGGACTATTTCGCAGCGGACAAGACTTTCATGCTGAACTTCCGCGTGGCCGATTTGGATGCGATGATCACACAACTGAAGTCCGCGGATATCGAGGTCAGCCACGAAAGCGAGATGGAGGGCATCGGCCGCTTCGCCCGCATCCACGACCCCGAAGGAAACGCAATCGAGCTTTGGGAACCCGCGTCGTGAGATTCGGAGCCGACGCCCGAGTCAGCTGATGGCCCCGATCGCGAACACCGTGGCGTGGTTCGAGAAGTACCGGGTGACAGCGGCGGCGAGTTGAGCGACTAGTGCGCCGATGCGCGCCATCGGCGCTTACGATCGCGTCAGCCTCCAGAACCTGAACAATGCGAGCCACTGGTCGAAGGTGAGGCCGCAGGGTGGTCCGGAAGGATCGAACCTGAGATCTCGACTCAGCCGGTAGATTTGCGTTCGCGTGAATTCGGATCGCAGACACCGCCTGATCGAGCGGCCGTCGCGACCGAAGCAACTCTGGATGAAGCGCCGGTAGTCCACGGCTTGGAATCGGTCCACAAGCGGTCTGGTTCGACGGGCGAGCCAGAGCGCGACGGCGTCGACGCTGGGAGGGGGATCGAAGTCGGTACGGCCAAAGCGCCGCACGATCTCGATCTGCCACCACGGCTTGAGCAGCAGCGAGAACAGGGTCTCCCGGGAACAGGGACCGCCGGCAAACCGTTCGGCCGCTTCACGCTGGATCACGAGATAGGCGTCCTGCGGTGGAGAATCGGCCTGGACAAGCCGCCGGACGATGGCGGCAGTCCGATTGAACGGAATGTTCCCTAGGACCTTGTAGGGGACATCGGGCAGCCGAAAACGCAGGAAGTCGGACCTGACGATCGTGACACGGTTGTCACTCAGGAAGCGCGTGCGAAGCGCCTCGGACAGCGCTCCGTCGAACTCTACCGCGACGACCTCACGGCATCGACGTGCCAGTTCTCGAGTGAGAATGCCACGGCCCGGCCCGATCTCGACGACCAGATCGCTTCGTTTGACGGGAGCCTGAGCGATCAGGCTAGGAGCCTGCGCCGCAGGAGCGCGGCGGAAGCCATCGGATGCCGCCCGCGGGGTCTCGCGAGCCGAAGTGTCGGTCGTTTTCCGGACGGGAACGCGTTGTAGGCGGGGAGACGGCCCGGCGGGCGGCGTTCGGGCGGGGCCGCGGACCTCTTTTTGTGCCCCGGGGGACGCTTGACACGGATTTTCGGCCCCTCACGCTGCCTGAAGGACGTGGAGGCGCCTCATGTTGAGCGCCAGGCACACGAGGTCCCACTCGCCGCGCACCTTCTCCAAGCCCCGGAGGCTGAACCTCCGGAACCCCATCGCCTCCTTGACCCAGCCCATGGGCGCCTCCGCGATCCACTTGCGCTTGGCGTACACCGCCCGGCCCTCCGGAGCCGCCAGCTTCTTCGCCATGCGCGCCCTCGCCGGCTGCTTCTCCGGGTCGGGCTTGCCGGCCCCCT
Source organism: Candidatus Palauibacter sp. (assembly GCF_965237495.1). Taxonomy (GTDB): domain Bacteria; phylum Gemmatimonadota; class Gemmatimonadetes; order Palauibacterales; family Palauibacteraceae; genus Palauibacter. The sequence continues at coordinate 3,354,190 of NZ_OZ250143.1, forward strand.
TGCCCTCCCGGCCCAGCGCTACGTAGCCGTCGATCCCCCGCGCCTCCAGAGCCGCCAGATCCTCCTCGTTACAGTAGCCCGCGTCGGCCAGCACCTGGCCGGGCGTCTCCCCGCACCGCCCGGACACCTCGTCCACCCGTTCCACCAACTGCCCCTGGTCGCTCGCGTTGTCCGTCACCGCCGTCCCCACCACCAGTTGGCTCTCCCCGTCCACCACCGCCTGCGCGTTGTAGCACTGCTGGTAGCCTTCCGTGCTCGTCCGCATGATCCGGCTCTCCGGATCCGTGAAGTTCGTCTGATCCTTCGCCTCCGGCTCCCCGTACGCATGCTTGTACGGCGGCCCCCCCTTCGGGTTGCGGTCCCACTCCGGCTTCCGGCCCCGCGCGTCGTCCCGCTCCCGGGCCTCCGCCTCCAGGCGAGCCTTCGCCGCCCGGATCGCCGCCAGACGGTCCTCCCGGCGCTTCAACTCCTCGGGCAACTCGTCGCCCCGAACGTCCTCCCCGTGGCGCTCGTCCTCCTCCGCGTCGATCGCCTCGGCCGCCGCCAGAAGATCCGCGATCTCCGCCTCCAGGCGGGCCTCTTCCGGCCCCATCCGCCCATAGCTCATCGCCTTCCGCTTGCTCGCGTTCGCGCGAACCTTCGTCCCGTCCACCGCCACCCGGCCCAGCCCCGCCAGCCCCAGTTCCCGCGCCAGGCGCACCACCTCCGCGAACAACGCCCCGAACGCCTTCAGGTTCTTCTTCCGGAACTCGCACAACGTCCGGTGCGCCGGAAAGTTCCCCGCCGCCAGCATCCTGAGCGCCACGTCCTCCTCCAGACGCCGCGCCAGCTTCCGGGACGAGAACACCCCCGTCGCGTACCCGTACACCAACACCTTCACCATCATCCGAGGATCGTACGGGCTCCGCCGCCGCCCATCCCCTTCGTACCGCGCGTAGAACGGCGACAGGTCCGCCGCGTCCACCAGATCGCTCACATGATGCGCCAAGTGCCCCGCCGGTACCCACTCCCGAAGATCCTGCGGCAGCAGCAGCTGCTGGTCCGGATCGTACGGCCGGAACCTCGTCCTCATCCTCTCCGGATCGTACGGTAGGGACATCGTCCCCATCGCCACCTCCCCGCGCCGAACGTGAACCGGTCACAGCCCGGCATCACCATAACCATCCGGCACGCGCCGCACCATCGGCTTCTACGGCGCAGGCTCCTAGCCGCAAGCGACCTGCTCCGAAGGAAGTGCTGTGAGAGGTCCGCACGCCTGGGTGTCCGATGCCTGGACACGACGAACCATCACGAACGTAGACATGGAATCTCCTGCGCTGCACGAGCAAGATCGAAAGCCTTCGCATACGACGCTAGGCATCGGGCGTCTCACCCGCAACCGACTCCGGCGCGACTGATCAGCGTCCTCGCAGCCGAGTGGCGCGGCGAGGGCTCCCCGCTTACTGATTGGACCGAAACTCATCCGTAGATGACGCCACCTGAAAGAACCGACATGAACAGCTATCGACCGCGGGCCTCGGGCGCATTGATCCTCAAATACAAGCTGGGAGCAGACGACTGATGCACAAGTACGAGATCATTCTCTACTGGAGCAACGAAGATCAGGTTTTCATCGCCGAGGCGCCTGAGTTGCCCGGGTGCATGGCGCACGGAGACGATCAGGAGACCGCGTTGGGTAACATCAAGGATGCGATGCAGTTCTGGATCGACAGGGCACAGGAGTTGGGACGACCCGTGCCGAAGCCCAAGGGCGAGCGCCTAATGTTGGCTTAACCGGCCAGGCACCCCCGCCACTGCCAGCTCCAACCACTCACGCCCGTCAAAGGCTCGCCCGACGACCTCGCCGCGAGCTATCCCGAGCTGCTGCAGGCCAGACGCAACCTCCGATGCCTCCTCGTCCCACGCACGATAGCTGAGTTCACCATCGAGCGTGATGTGCGCCGGCTCCTCACCCTGCTATGTCGCCTGTGGGAGTAGGATCTGCGAAAGAGTCGGCCCTCGCCGGCTCACGCGGAAACCGTCAGCGATGCTTGCCGGCCCCGACTCAATCTGGCACCGAGCCTTTGAGCCGCCGATGGGTCGGCCCGCATGACGGCGCTCGGCAGCGATCTCCGCGTAGGCTCGGGCCGCGGGGGGGAATTTCGAGTTCGACGCCGCCGAGAGACGCGAAGCACTGGCGGGCGAACGTCGCGAGATTCCGAGGACCGGTGCGACGGCCAGTCACGGCGTCGCGCAGGATGATACGCACTTCCTCCTCCATCGAACGGTGATGCGCCGCCGCGCGTACGCGAAGGCGCGTCCTTACGTCGTCGTCGAGATTGCGGATCGTGATGCTCGCCATCGGCCGTGCCTCTTCATGGTGCGGAACGTGCGGCGAAACTACGCGGACGACCTCGACGCGGCCCCCGGAGCGCCGTTCGAAGCGGCGACCGAGATTGGTGGCGAAACCCGATTGCCGAGGGACATATTGTCATCCGACCGGTCTCGCTCGCCTGGACGTGGCGGCCAAGCCCGAGGACATGAACCTGCCGGGTCTTCGGCTTCACCCGCTGAAAGGCGACCGCGCGGGGTATTGGGCCGTGAAGGTTTCCGCCAACTGGCGCGTGGTCTTCCGCCTCGACGGGCGCGATGTCAGGGACGTGGACTTGACCGACTACCATTAGGAGCCCGCGACGTGCCGATGAAGAACCCGCCGCATCCGGGCCTGTCCGTGCGCCATGATTGTCTGGAGCCCTTGGGGCTCACCGTGACGGAGGCGGCGCGGAGGCTGGGTGTCAGTCGAAAGCCGCTTTCCGAACTCGTCAACGGCCGTTCGGGCATCTCTCCTGACATGGCGATCCGCCTGGACAAAGCGTTTGGAGGCGGGGCTGCGACCTGGTATCGCCTTCAGTCGGCCTACGACCTTGCGCAGGCCATGAAGAATGCCGGCCGGATCGACGTGGAGCGGATACCGACTCCCGTTTGATGCTCGATTCGGACCTACAGCAACAGAACCATGGGTCCCGGCGACCAGGGTTCCGGTAGATCGCGGCCAGCTCCGACAACCTGCTTCTCCCGAAGCGTACGGACGACTTTCTGCGTAGGCACGGAGAAAGGGCACGGTCACCGGAGGACATGTGAGCAGGCTGAAGGTCGAGTATCCCGGTGCCGAGGCCGCGGCCGGACCGGGGGAGGCGAACCGGCGCGACGGGACGCAACCGCGGCGTTTGCTCGGCAGAGTCGTGCGGTGGGGTGTGACCGCTGTCCTGCTTGCGGTGTTTCCTTTCATCCTCCTCGTCCGTGGAGGCGTCTTCGCCTACCAGCAATGGGGGCTCGAGGCATGGCCCTCGCTGGCCGTCTCGGCGGCCGCCACCGTGCTACTCCTGGCGTTCTACGCGTGGGCGGCAAGCCGGCGCCTGGGGGCAGGCAAGCGGCTCAGGAAGTTCACGATTCGGGTCGCGGCTCTTGCCGCCGCCGCGTTCGTGCTCTACTCGCTGCCGATGCTGCTCGCACGCCCCAGTTCTACGCTCGCGCGGGGCTCCCATCCAACGAGTCTTCACTACACCTCCGCCAGGACGACGGATTCGTCCATGCGCTGGATCTTCGCACCATCAACCGACCCGAATGGCGGAACCTGTTGGCCGAACTGGCGTTCCGGGCGATGGGCTTCCACACGCTCCGCCACGTGGGCACGGCCGACCATCTGCATGTGTCCCTGAGGTTGGCGCGCCAGAATACCCGCTCAGTCGTGCGGGTACCCCTCGTAGTCCCGCGCCAACTCGAGATCCGGCATCGAGGGGGTACTGGCCTGGTCACGCCGGGGCACATGATGGCATTTCAGCATATCGCTGAAAACGCCCTAAAGAGTGAAATAGATCAAATGAGGAGGACATGACCGTCGAAAGCGGACCGGCTGAACTGAGACTTCGCACGCTGGATGTCGGGTATCGCCGGGGGCAACAGGTGCTGGGTGGACTCTCCCTCGACATCGTGCCCGGCGAGGTACTCGCTGGTGGTGGGACCCAACGGCTCGGGCAAGACGACCCTCTTCCGCACGCTTCTGGGGGTGCTGACGCCGATTGACGGCGAGGCCACGGTGTCCGGCGCCGACCCGGCGGACTACCGGCGCCGGCACGGTACCGGCTACCTGGCGGAAGACACGGTGCTCCCGCCGGGATGGACATGCGACGGTCTGCTCGCGCTGGCGGCGGCCGCGGCCGGTCCCGAGGCCGATATCGAGCGCGCGTGTCGTCTGGCCGGGCTGGACTTCGACACCCACGGTCTCGCCGACTCGCTATCCAAAGGGATGCGGCGCCGACTGGCACTCGCCATGGCTCTGATGCGACCGACCGGGGTGCTCTTCCTGGACGAGCCCGAATCGGGACTGGATCCCGGGCAACGCATCCGTCTCCGCGGGCGGATCGAGGAGATTCGCGGCCAAACCACGATCCTGGTCGCCAGCCACGACCTCGGCGAACTGGCGATGATGAGCGACCGCGTTCTCCTGATCGACCAGGGGCGCGGGCGCGTCGTGCAGCAACCGGAAGGCGGATTTACCCGCGAGTTCCTGGAGACGGAATTCCTCGGGCTGGAAGGGGCGGTGTCATGAACATCGTCAAGGCCTCTCTCCGGAACGCGGTGCGCCGCAAGTGGAAGTTTGCGCTGGTGGTGTTCCTGTTCGGCGCCGGGCTGGCCGTCCTCACGCACGCCTACGAATGGCGGAGACCATGGAACTCTTGCAAGCCGTGGGGGAGGCGATGGAAAGCGAAGGCGCCCAGCCGTCCGGCGAGCAGATCGAAACCATGGCGCGCGGCTCGGCAATGCTCCTCCTCTTCGGCCTGTTGAACCTCGCCTTCGGCTTCGGCACGGTCCTCTTCGCCTTCCTGATGCCGGGCGGGATGGTCGCGCACGAGCGACGCAACGGTGCGATCATGCTGTGGGCGCAACATCCGATGCCGCTGCGCTCCTTCTATCCGCAGCGATACTTCGGCATACAAGTCGCAACTTTCGTCGCGCTCGCGATCTTCCGTCTGACAGGCGCTGTCGCTGCCCTACCGTCCGGGGCGGCGCCGGCCACGGAACTGGGAGGGGTCGTGAGCGTCTGCCTTACAGGTGTGCTTGCATGCGCGATCAGCTTCGCCATCACCGCACTCGGCATCCGCCGAGCCGCGCTCATCGCACTGCTGTACTATTTGCTCTCGGGGGTCGTGGGATCGCTGCTCGAAAACCCCGTTTTAGGGACCTTGACAGCGGCAGAGTCGGCCCGGGCTGTACTGCCGTGCGTCCTCTTTCCCGATGGAGTCATAGACGATCTCGTCGCAGGTTTCGGGTCTGGTGTGGCCTGGGACTGGGGAGCGACGGGATTGGCCTTCTATCACTTCGTCCTGTGGACCGGTATCGCGTGGCTCGGGCTCCGCAGGATCGAGAGGCGGCCGCTGAAGCTGTGACGCAGGGAGATCCCTGCCGACCGCGTCAGTTGTCCTCCGCGAGATTCCTGTTGCTTGTGGCCGTGGACCGGACGCGACGGTAGTTCGTCAGTCGCCCTGTGTCTCCCGCATTCGCCGTCGGGCATTCGCCACGATCACGACGCCGAGCGCCAGTCCGCCACCGAGCAACGCGAGCGCCGGCGTGTCGGCGCCTTGCTCGCCCAGCGCAGCATTGAGCCCACCGCCGCAGAGCATGCCGACAAGAGCCGCGAGCAGAGCCCTCACGACGACGTGCCGGCCAAGACGGAATCTTCTTTCGGAGGTTTCGTTATGCCTGATGTTGAGCCTCCCGGCCATCTCCCGGCAGGGGCCGGAACTCCGGCTCCAACCGCTTGATCCTGATGCGACCGCGGCGGAACCGGGAGAGATCCATCCATGACGGACCTCTGGCGCGACCGTGCGCGCCCTCGCGCTATGCAGCGAACGGATAGGTGAACAGGATCAGGTGCGACAAGTTGAAAAGGAAGTGCACCAGGATGCCGGCTTCCACCCGTCCCGTGACGTAATAGGCTGCGCCGTAGCCGATGCCGGCGAGCGTGGACAGCAGGACATACGTGGTCCCACCTGCGATGTGCACGACGCCGAACGCGACAGCGCAGACGAGGAGAGCCACGAGCGCCGGTGCCGGCACCCTCCCGCGCAGGAAGCTCTCCGATTGCCGCTGCAGGATCCCGCGGAAGATCGTCTCCTCGGAAATGCACGTCAGAAGCAGGTTGGCCGGCACCCACACACCGAGGATCGCCGGCCATTTCGGATCCCAGGCCAGGTATCCAACCGCCGTCGCCGTCCCGAGCACAACGACCAGCGTCGGAATGACGATTTCCCCGGTAGCGACGATCGCGCGATTCCAGTCCGTGTTTCCCTGCGGCTGGACACACAGCGAATAAAGCAGGATGCCCGCGAATCCCTTGTCGTAGTTCCAGTACAGCGTGAAGTCGGCCGAGGAGGCTGACACGAACTCGCGGTCCAGGACAAGAACATTGTGGATCCACGGTACCTGGTTGGTGGCCAGGGCTGCGGTGAGGATCACCACGACGCCCCACGCCAGGGTCCGGTGGGCCCTGGGGAACTCGGACCGCACGGCGGCCAGGCAGGCCCCCGCGAAGAGCGTGAGGACGGCGAGCCCCGCCCATTCCACGATGCCGACGACTACCGCGGCGGCGAGGGAGACCGCCGTGAAGGTCAGCCCAACGAAACGGCGACTCGTCAACATCGAGACTCCGAATGCCACCCAGAGGAGCAGGTACGGGAGGGCGTACATGAAGTCGATCGCCATGTTTAACCCGGATTCACGTGGTCAAGAAGACGGTCAGACTACCACTACGAGGTCATCCGGTGGCTTGCCAAGGGCGTGGTAGTGTGTAACTCTTACACACATCACCGGGACACCTTTGGGAAGGCGAGATGGCTCGACGGGTCAACATCATGATGGACGAGGACTCGTGGCGTGTGATCCGGAAGCTGCCGCGCGGCACTCGCAGCCGTGCCGTCAACGCCGCGATCCGGGAGTGGTCGCGCACTTCCGGAAGGCGGGACGCCTCCGCCCGGATGGATGCGCTGCGCGCACGGTTACCCGCAGTCGAGACTGACCGGATCGTCCGATGGATACGGGAGGAGCGGGAGCGACGGCTGCCGTGATCGTAACGCCCGACGCGTCGGTTCTTCTCAAGTGGGTTCTTCCGGGCGACGACGAGCAGGACACGGACGCGGCGCTCGCATTGCGTGACGAAGCAGTCGCCGGGACCCTCGATCTGGTCGTTCCTCAGCTCTGGATCTACGAGGTGGGCAACACGCTGGCGAGACGGTTTCCCGATGATGCCGGGGAACTTCTGGCATCGCTGGCCGATTTCGGTCTGACCGAGGCGCGGCTGGACTCCAGCTGGAGAACCCGCGCTGTGTCTCTTTCCGTGACGTACGGAGTCGCATTCTACGACGCGGCGTACCATGCCGTGGCGCTTGGCCTCGGGGGTGTGTTCGTCACGGCGGACGAACGATACGTGCGTCGCGCCTCGAGAGCGGGAGGCATTTCGTCTTTGAGACTCTGGCGAATCCCGTAGCTCGAGGCCTGCCGAGAGCCAGGGGCGATCGAGGTCAGCCCGCCGGCGGCGTGAACCTCCCGTCGATGGCGGTCCAGCCGCCGTCGGCGAACAGGACCGTCCCGGTCACGTAGCTGGCGGCGTCCGAGGCGAGGAAGACCGTAGGTCCGGCCATCTCCCTGGCGCTGCCCCAACGGTTGAGGATGTTGCGCGCGGCATAGGCGCCGTACCAGTCCGGGTTGTCCTTGATCGGGGCCGTGAGCGGCGTGTCGATCACGCCCGGCGCGACCGCGTTGACCCGCACCCCGTGGGGTCCCAGTTCGGCCGCGGCGACGCGCACCATCTGCACGATCCCCGCCTTGGTGGCGGCGTACATGCTCTGGCCCGGCTCGACCACCACCGACCGGATCGAACTGAAGAGGATGATGGACCCCGATCCCTGCGCGCTCATGATCCGTCCCGCGGCCTGGATGACGTGCGCGCCGCCCTTGAGGTTGAGGCCCAGAACGCGGTCGATCTCCTCGTCGGTGTAATCGAGGAGGGGCTTGCGCACGTTCACTCCGGGGGTGCAGGCCACGATGTCGAGGGATCCGCGAGCGGTCGTGATCTCCTCGAATGCGCGGGTGACGGCAGCTCCGTCCAGGATGTCCAGGCGGGCAGAGGTGGCCTTGCCCCCCACCGCGCGGATGGTCGCCGCGGTGTGGGCGGCGGCGTCCGTGTCGATGTCGAGGCAGGACACGTGCGCACCCGCCTCCGCACACCCGATCGCGACGGCTTCGCCGATGCCGGAGCCGCCTCCGACGACCGCGGCAGAGCGTCCCTCGAGGCTGAACATCGTGGTCATGGGGGTCTTTGGCAGGGGTTCGTGCCGCGCTGTCCCGTGCGGTGGAAACGGTCATCGGCCATCCCCCGGAACTCGTGGCGAGCCCCGGCACCTACGACCAGAAGCACTTCGCCCGGATCGCCGGCATCGAGCACTGCCTGGCCTACGGCCCCGGCCCCCTCGAGGAGGCCCACCAGCCGGACGAGTCCTGCGCGGTGGACGACCTTGTGGCGAGCACGCAGGCGCTGGCGCTGGCGGCCCTCGAACTGGTGTCGTGCTAGCCGGTCACGAACACGGAGATCACGAACGCGGGGATCCCCACCAGCGAGTAGATCATGACCACGCCGACCGACTTGGCCAGCGTCAATATCCAGCCGTTCTCGTAGTAGCGTCGGAGGGCAATCACGAAATAGGGGTACGGAATCAGCAGGCAACCCACCCGGAGCCATCCCGCCGGTCCCGAATCCGGGAGCAGAAGCGCGGCCGCATAGACGCAGAAGGTGAAGGTCTGAATGTGGATGGCGAAGACCAGATGTTCTACGTAGAAGCGCTTCTTCCGAAAATGGAAGGCCGCGAGCACCAGCCCGAGGAACGGAAGCAGGCAGAACATCGCGATCGGCATGTTCGCGAGGAGGCGCCGGGGCACGACCGAGGGATCGTGCAAGATGTCGATCCCCGTCAGCACGATGAGTCTCTCAATCCAGCTTCGCTCCTCCAAGTCCCCTGCCGAGGCTGCGAAGAGAACGGTCTGCCTCCCGAAATCGTCTTCCGAGCGACCGAGAATGTCGTCGACCTTCCTCCGTTGGTCCGGCGGTAGTGCCGCCCTGAAGGCCGCGAGGCCCTCTTCCGTCGGGGGCCGGGGTAACACGACTTCCCGGTCCTCCTCGGTCACGCCCATCACGACCATTTCGCCGAAGTCCCTAACCAGCGACAGCAGGAGGAAGAACGCGAAGCTCGCGAAGATGTAGAGCCTCACCGGCGACACGAAGCTGACCCGGCGATTGCGCGAGAACTCTCTGGTGAGGCTTCCGGGCCTGAAGAGGAGAAGCTTCAGCGTTCGAAAGAGCCTGGAATCCAGCTCGAACATCTCGCGCAGAAACTCGACAACCACGGAGCCGAGCGAACGGGCGTAGTACCGGTCGCTCTGCCCGCATTGAGGACAGAAGCTCTCCGGCCGCTCGCGTCCGCAGTTCGGGCAGGTGCGCGCCCCGGCGGGCGCTGTACCGTCGTGGCTGGACTCCGACATCGTTTTCTCTCCTACGCGTTCCGTTCGATCCAATCGGTGGGAGTGAAAGCCCCGGCCCGATTGATCAGCTCGCCATCCCACGACACGACCTCGGCACCCAGCCAATCGGCGAGGGCGGCGTAGAGAGCGTCCCCGGAGCGCAAAAAGCCTCGAGTACCGACCTCGAGGGCCTGTTGGAGCATCGCCCGGTTCAATGAGTACACGGTGACCAGCGGAGAGCCCAGCATTTGATCAGCCAGGCTCCGGCCGCGCTCGGCGTCGCGCAGCCTCCCGGCGAGCGCGCAGACAATCTCCAACTTCGCCAGCTCCGGGAGAGAAATCGGGAGCTCTCGTTCCACTACCAGAGAGAGAAAGGCTCGGCTTGACTCGGACAATCCATCGGTTGCGTCTGCCGCCGAGACCCACACGCTGGCGTCAATGACCAGCGTCGTCACTCGGCTCCCAACCGGTCCCGGTCGGCGGCCAGCTCTTCCCTCGCCGAACGGCCCCCGGGCGCACGCCTGAGCGCTTCGTCGGCCGCATCGAGCCAGGAGCGCAGCCATGCTTTGGGGGCCTCACGGGTTTCCGCACCTTCGTCCTCGCTCAGCCAGCGCCGATAGAGTTGCGTCGTGACTTCGCGAATGGTAAGGCCCCGCAGAGCTGCCTCCGACTTGATCTGCCGGTACAGGTCATCCGGGATATCGATGGTCGCTTTCATGGTGCCATGGTAGCTGTATTACCGTATACCCGTCAATGTGTGCATCGCGACGGGCTGCATCCTCTCTTCGTCCTCGGCCCGCGCGGCGCACAGCTTTGGGGGACACGATTCGCATCGTAGGGGGTCGCTCGTCCCGGGCGGCTAGCCGCCGGGTGGTTTCGCCGCCACGCGCTTCTTCTCCTCCTCCAGCGCGTCCAGCGGCACCCCGTCCGTAATCCACGCCGGCGGCGGTTCACCTTTCAGGTAGTGCCCGAACCACTCCAGGATCCGCCGGTGGTAGTCCTTCTGGTTCGCCTCCTCGCGGAAACCGTGGTCCTCCCCTTCGTAGACCAGCAGCACCATCTGTTTCCCGGCGCGGCGGGCGAAGTTGAAGAACTCGGTCCCCTGGTCCCAGTCCACCACGCCATCCTCGTTGCCGAAGGCCATCAGCAGCGGCGTCTCCAAGTTGTGCACCTCGTGGACCGGCGAATTACGCCGATGCGCCTCCGGATCCTCCCAGAACGGCACCTCCATGCGAGCCTGGCCGGTCTCCCAGTGGCTCAGCTCGGCGATTCCCGGGTTCCAGTGCAGCGCGCCCATGAAGCTCACGAAGTCCGTGAGCGGCGCGCCCGCCACGGAAGCCGCGAAGATGTCGGTCCGCGTGGGCAGGAACGTCGCCTGATACCCGCCCCACGAGTGCCCGATCAGCCCGACCGCGCCCGGGTCCGTCACTCCCATCTCGACGGCCTTCGCCACGGCCGCGCTCACGGACTCCAGCGCACTTACGCCCGGATCCCGCGCCCGATAAACGATGTCCGGCAGCAGCACCGCGTACCCATGCTGTGTCCAGGCCGTGTAGTTGTAGTAGTCCCGCTCGCTGGGCACGCGGAAGAGGTGCATCTGCGGGGAGAGGATCTCGTAGGTGTACACGATCGTGGGGACCGCGCTGCCCTCCTCGTAGTTCGCGGGAAGAAGGAGGACGAACTGAAGGTCGCGGCCCGATTCGCTCACGAAGTCGACCAGCTCCGCCCGGCCCCACGCCACCTCGTCGATGAAGGGGTTGATCTCGGTCATCTGGGCGGGGTCGGCGAGGTCGGGGCCGGCGACGAAGAGATCCGGTGGGTCGTCGAAGCGCTCGGCGCTGTAGAGCAACACGTCGGCGCTGTCGGCGCGGATGAGGCCCCCCACGTAAGCGTCTTGCAGGATCAGGGTCCCGGCCATCTCCCAGCCGCGGGTGAAGCGGGCGTAGCCGCGCTGCTCCGTCTTCTCGTTGTAAAGGGACAGATAGGGGCGCGAGTCGGGGTCGATGCCGGGCTCGTCGTCATCGGTGACGCGGGTCAACCGGTGGGTGATTCCCGTCTCGGCGCCGTGGGTCAGCCGCTCGCCTCCCGAGCCGTCGGGTGCGACGCGCCAGATGTCGTGCTTGTCGTAGAGCAGGACGGCGCTGTCCTCTTGCAGCCAGCCGCCGGGACCGAAATCGCGTGGGGGGGTTACGTCGGTGGGCGCGTCGTGGTCGATGTCGGCGAATTCAGCGGCCAACTCTGACGTTACGTCATGCCTCGCGCCCGTGGCGATGTGGAGGCTGTGGTAGGCGGCGCCGTCCCATGAGAGCAGCCAGTCGCCGCCCGCGCTTGGCCATTCGTAACGCACGCGGGTAAGGAGTTGGCGGCGCTCGCCGGTGTCCGCGTCAACGGCCCGGACATCGTGGTACGGACGGCCGAACATCGCGCCCCATGGGTAGGGCTCGATGATGTCTTCCAGGGCGTACTCCCAGCCGTGCAGGAGTTGAGCTGTGCCCATGAGGTCGGACCCGAGGACGACCACGCGGTCCTCGTCGAGGTGCCAGACGGCCAGCAGCGATCGCGTGCTGTCGCGGCCTTCCGAGACCTGCTGCTCCGGGAAGAGGCGGACATCCCCGGTGTGCCAGATCTGCAGGGCGGGGAGGTCGGGTTCGGAGTCGGAGGCCGGGGCGTCCGGGGAGCCCTGATCCGGTTCCGTCTCTACCTCCGGCTCGTCTTCCGTGCCGTCGCCGGGATCGTCGCCCTCTTCCTTCTCGATCGGCCTGAGCCCCAGAGAGATCATGCTGCCATCGTCCGACCAGGCGGGGGCGCGGTGATGGACCGCCTCGAGAGTGTCGGGGATGCCGGCGGTGTTCGCACCGATGACCATCGTCTCGACGCCTCGGTCCAGGTCGCGCCATGCCAGAACGTCGTAGGCGGTGCCGTCGGCGGAAGTGGCGTCGCTGGAGCGGAGGGCGGCCAGATCTGCGGAGTCATGGCGCCAGCGGAGGCTCCGGTAGGCGGAACTGGAAGCGTCGGCGGAACGCAGGGTACCGGCAGCGGCGTCGTACACCTGCACGCCGTTGCCCACATCGGTGCCGGTCGCGATGGCGAGCGCAAGAAGGGATCCGGTCGGGCTCCAGGCCATCTCGCCGACGTTGCCGAAGGTGGTCTCCGTTCCCGTTGCCAGCGTGATGATGCGGAGGTCGGCGCCCTTGCCCGAGGGCTCGTCCGGCGGGTAGCCACGCAGCGCCATGAAACTGCCGGAGGCGTCGAAGCGCTGCTCGGAGACCGCGTTGAACTCACGGGTCTCTCCGGTTTGCAGATCCATCACCGAGGCCTGCTCACGGATCGGTTCGTCGCTCTCCTCGAGCCGCTCCCGTTCCTCCGGCGGCAGACCGATGGTCCAGCTCAGCCAGCGGCCGTCGGGGGAGAACCGCGGCGCTGAGCCCCATGGGAAGATCCGGACGGAGTCCTCTTCGAGCTTGCGCACGCGGAGTTCCGACTTCTCGTCCACCCGGGTGACCACGTATGCGATCCACTCACCGAAGGGCGAGAACTCGACGACGCCGAGTCGCTCCCAGCGGCCGTAGTCGTCGGGGGTGACGAGGGGGCGGTCCTGGGGGGAAGCGGGGGAGGGGAGGACGAGCGTGAGACCGCAAAGGGCGGCCAGTGCGGCGAGCGTCGGGAAGCGGGAGGGGAGGGTCCAGGTCATCGGGCACTCTCCTGGGATCGCTGGAATCAGGGAATGCAAGTTGCGTGGTGATGTGGGACGATCGCCAGCGGGCGCCTGATGGTTACGCCGTCCCCTTCCACCGGTCGCCCGGCACGAGCGCGACGAATCGGTCCCTAACGACGTTCATGGCCGTGCCGATGTCCCACGAGAGTCCCGGTCGGAGCAGGGGGTCCATGTCTTCGCGGAAGTCGCGCAGCGTCTGTTTCCCTTGGAGATTCTCCTCGAACTGTGCCCGCGTGACGGAGTGGCCATTCTCCCTCATGTAACGAAGGAAGCACGTCAGAACGGTACGCGGGTCGACTGAACCCATCTCCAAGGCATACCAGAGATCGAAGAGGTCGCGCCCCTTCCTGCGCTGGTAGAGCGCCCTGAGCTTGGTTCCGAGCAGTTCCTCGAGTGCGTAAGTGGTCACTTCCGCAGTTCCGCCAAACCATGGACTGTCGACGAGAAACGCTACACTCCTGAGCCCGAGCTCGGAAAAGTGCTCTCGGGTGTTGATCTCAACCTTCAAGCGTAGTTTCAGCGGCGGCACATCTTCCGAAGCGAATCGGTACATCAGCTTGACCGCACCCTCCTTGAAAGTCCGCCGAGGTTCTCCCAACCACGGATCGAGCCGCGACCGCATCTGGTCAAGCGTATCTCCGATCGGCTCAGGGCGGACCTGAACGAGGTCGATGTCTTCCGAGTATCTTGGGGGCGGCGTCAGGTGGAGCTTGTACAAGGCGGTGCCGCCGCGGAAGGCGAGCCTGTTTGCCAGAGCGGGCACTCGAAACAGCTCGACCAGTGCTCGACTGATCACAAGATCCTGCTCGACCTGCGCGTCGATCACCCACGGCGCCTGGGCCCGCCAGCGTGTAATGTAGTCCCGAGGGATCATTCGTCCGGCTCGATGTCGACGTTCACGATGAGCTTCCAGGTTCCATTACGGTCGGCCCCGATGCGGCTGACGGCGCGGCGAAGGGGCGTGAAGCTTTGAGCGTGCGCGCTGACGAGGGGACGGAGCGCTCGGGCAAGATCAATTTCCTCGATGCGTTCGAGGAGATATCCGAGGCGCTGCGACCAGCTTACCGGTGACAGGTGTGCGGCCTCCACTAGACCCTCGGCCTCCATCTCGTCGACAAGATCGCGCAGGACTGCAAGAACGTTGCTTAACCCGCCGGCATAGTTGGGGTAGCCGACGAGTTCCAGCGCGGTCAGTTCGGGGGTGGAGTAGCGAGCCGTCCCGCGCGGCGTGTTGAACTCGCACACAGGCATTCGGCGGAGATCACGACGCGCGACGAACTCGACGCGAACCTGCCCGCACTCGATGGAGGGGCGGTTCTTTCGAACCATGACCTTGTCGACTTGCGGACGCTGGTGCGCCGCGCCGTGTCTCTGAGCGGCGCTGAGCAGCGCAAAATAGTAGGGCTCCCCGATCAGCCCCATCAGTTGCGGAATGAACTGCTCCGGCGGGAGACAGCCTCGGCTCCTGTATTCCGGCGGGATGATGATGTGAAAACTCTGCACGGGTTCGGCGATCGTGCCTCGGGCCTTTAGTCGCCGCAACTGCGCTCGAACGGCGCGCGGACTACGTCCGGTAGCCTTGGCGACGTCATCGGTGGTGAAGTGATAGTCTCCACGCGCCGCCAGGTTGGCGACATATTCCCGAGCAAACATGTTCCGACATCCTGCGGTTGTAATACGATTCTTCAGGAAAGTAATATATTATGTTACATATGCCAAGAATCGTCACGCACCGGGGCGGCGGCCCACGTTTTGATCGGGGTCCGGGAAGGAGGCAGGACCAGCGCCGGACGCAGAGGTCGGTACTGAGGAGGCTACTGCTGCAGACGCAGGACGAAGAGACCCTCGTCCCGGCTCGTGGCGACGAAGATGCCGCTCTCGAACCAGGGGTACGTCGACCAGGACCCGCCGAACGTCTTGTCGTCATGGTCCGGTACCGTATCGAAGAAGCCCTGATCCACGGGATGCGCCGGATTCGAGATGTCGAGGATCCGCACGCCGAACGTGTAGTTGGAGTGGTAGATCACATCCTCGTGGACGTAGATGTTGTGGTCGATGGCTTCGGTGGGGCCCAGGTGCTCCGTAACGAGGACGGGATCGTCCAGATCGGCCATGTCCCATACGAGCATGCGTGTGCGTGAGACCCGGTTGTTTCTTTCATCCCCTTCATCGTTCTGATAGAAATACCGGTGATCCTCGCTCAGCCATCCCTGATGGATGTAGTCGTGGTCGGCGTAGGTGGCGGTCGACAACGTCGTCGGGTTCGCCTTGTCGGTCACGTCCGACACGACGACCGCGGTCTCATTCGAGCCCACGCAGATCTCGCGGCCCGCGTGTTCCGCGTCGGGACCTCGATAGACGACGCACTGGACATCGTGGGTGTATCCAGTCCCATGCCAACCGGTGCCTGCCTCGGCGTGGCAACCCGCGAAGGTAGGGTTCTTCGGATCCGAGAGGTCGATCATGTGCAGGCCGCCCCCGCACGTTTCGCCACCGGAGTTGCTTCCGACGGCGTACGCGAAGCCGGTCTCTTCGTTGATCGCGAGGTTGTGGACGGCGCTCACATCCCGGTATCTGGCGTCCGCGCTCAGTTCCGTGAACTCAGTCAACTCACGAAGCCGCGTGAGGTCGAGCACCTGGATCCCGTGCCCCGTAATCTCCGAGACGACGTACACGTGATCCGCATACACTTTCATGTCCCGCCAGAGGGTCTCCGAGAAGGCGGAGGGCATGAACGCGACCGGCCTCGGTTCGACCGGGTTGGAGAGATCGACGATCGAGAGGCCGTCGAAGTGCCCGACGAGGGCGTACTCCACCCCCGTCTGCGGATCGGTCCAGCCCCAGATGTCGTTCAGGGAGGTGGCCACCCTTCCCGGCCGCAACTCGCGCGGAAGCAGCCACCCCACCAGGTCCACGCCCTCGCACGGGAAACCGGAGGCCGACCCGCCTTCGCAGGCGGCCAGCAGCGTGGCGACCGGTGCGGGCGGCGGCGGTTCCGGCGGATCAACCGGACCCGTCGGGCTCTCGCCGCACGCTGCCGAGAGAGAAGCCAGCAGGAGAGTCGCTCCTCGCACGGAGGCGCGAATGCGCCTGGCCTTCATCCGTTCGACTTCCTCCCGTCCCCTCAATTCGTCAGCAGCAGCCGCGGCCCGAGGAGTCGGTCGGGGTCGGCGTCCGGCTTCGGGGTGAACTTGTTGATCCAGCCCCCGCTGTACGACGCGATGTACAGATTACCCTCCTCGTCCATGTCGAGTTGGTGCGGCAGCGACAGGCCGCCCGGCCAGGTACCGCGGCCGATGGCGCCCGCCTGTCCGTAGGCGCCCCAGTAATCCTGAAGGACGCCGTTCCGGTCATACTTGAGCACGCGGTTCAGGCTCGCGTCCAGGACCCACACCGCGCCGTTCTCATCGAGCCAGATGTTCACGGGGTCGAAGATGTTCGGCCACTCCTCGATGAACTCCCCGTCGTGCGTGAACAGCTGCAGGCGCTCGTTCTGGCGGTCCGCGACGTAGACCCGATCCTCGTCCACCGCGAGGCCGTGAAGGAGATCGAACTCGCCCGCCCCGGTTCCCAGCGCGCCCCACTGCATGATGAACTCCCCATCCTCGGAATACTTGATGATCCGTGAATTCCAGTACCCGTCGGCGAGGAGGAAGCTCCCGTCCGGGAGAAACGCCAGCTTCGACGGCCACCCATAAGTATAAGGGTCCCAGTCGGATCGCGCGCGCGCGGCCTCTCGCGTCTTCGGATGGTCCCGCTCGCCCAGGCGCATGACGATCTCGCTGCCGTCGTTCGTGAACTTGACGACCCGCATGTGCCCCTGCCCGCCGCCGCTGTCGATCACCCACACATGCCGGTCGGGGTCGTAGGGGTTGATGTACGCCTGGTGCGGGAGCGTGAAGATCGAGTCCCACTGCGTCCACTGTTCGACGATCTCGCCGTTCCCGTTCGCGGCGACGACGAAGTTCGTCCGGCGGATCTGTCCGTTGCGGGGGGCCGAGCGGTCGGCGGGCCAGTCGCCGCGTGTGACGACGATGATGCGGTCCGCGTGGTCCACGGCCACGCCGGCCACCTGTCCCCAACCCCACTCGTCGTCGTGATTCGGGGCGGGCTTCCACCAGCCCTCGACGGGGTCGTAGGCGCCGGTGCGGTCGTCGCCGCCCTTCACGACGGCCCCGTTCGCCGGGTTCGCGGCCCGGCCTTCTCCGCCGCACGCCCAGGAGGCGGCCGCAGCCGCGGTCGCAGCCCCGATCGCGACGAGGAGCGTCAGCGGGCGAGTCTTCATTTCTCCCCCTTCGTCTGCTTCCTGTCCTTCTTCCCGGTCTCGGCCCCGGTCTCGGTCGTCACGCGTGCCGCGGGGGCCCACGGGTCGTTGACGCCGGCGCCGGGGCAGGCGTCGCCCGTGTCGAGGAAGTGGGTGTGGAGGCACTCGAGCGTGGACCCCAGCCGCGTCAGCAATTCGACGGTCTCGGGGTAGGGCACGCGGGTGAAGAACCCGGCCCGACCGCCGCGCGCCATGTCCGCCGTGGACTGCCCGAGACGGGTGATGGCCGTGACATCTCCACCCTGCGACACCAGATACTCGATGAGTTCGTTGTCGCCCCGCGAAGCCGCGTAGTGCATCGGCGTATAGAGCCAGGAATCGAGCTGGTTCACGTCGGCGCCCAGTTCCTCGATCAGGTGCTTCACCGCAGGGATGAACTGATTGGGACGGCTGCGGACGCTGAACGCGCCGAGACCCAGATAACCCCCGCCCGCCGCCGCGTGCAGCGGCCACGCGTTCGGGGCTCCCTCGGGAATCCAGGGCAGCGCGGAATCTTCCTGCTGCCGGCCGTCCTGCTGCCGTCGCTCCCGCATCCCGACTTCCGGCCAGCGCGTGGGCATGTTCGGGTCCGCCCCGTGCGCGACGAGCAGCTTCATGGCCTCGATATCCTGCGCGAAGGCCGCGCGCCAGATCGGCGTCGCCCCGGTGAGGTCGATCCCCATCTTCGTGAGCCCGAACTCCCAGTACCACAGGTGCGTGTTCAGCCGGGGGTCGGGGTCCGCGCCGGCTTCGAGCAGGGCGCGCAGCACCTCCATGTGCCCGGCCTGCTGGCGGTCCTGAGCACGCGGCTGAGGATAGTTGGACTTCGGGGCCCACTGCGTCTGCAGCGCGGCGAACAGGGGGGTGGCGCCGTCGGTCGAGGCGGCGAGATCCGGGTCGGCGCCGCGTTCGATGAGGACGAGCGCGAAATCGAACTGGCCGTTGAGCATCGCCATGAGGAGCGGGCTGGTCGCGTCCGCGCTCACCTGGTCGATGTCCGCGCCGCCGTCGAGAAGCGCCGCGGCCGCCTCGATGTGCCCTTCCCGCGCGGCGTGCAGGAGCGCGGTCGTGCCGCCGGTCATGCCGACAAGGACTTCGCGGTACGGGGGGCGCACGACGTCGGGGCCGCCGGGGTAGTCGGGCCCGACGCGGGCGAGCGAGTGCGCGCCGACCTCGCCTACATCGAAGCCGGAACGGAGGAACTCGCGCTGCGCGCGGATCGCCGCCTGGACGCGTGCCGGGGCGGGTTCGCCCGGCCACTCCGCTTCCGGATCCACCTCCGGCCCGTACGGTCCGATCGTCTCCGCCGGCGCGCCGATCCAGTCCCGGAAGCGGCGGTTGGCTTCACGGTCGAGCGCCAGACTGGGCAGGACGTCGACCGCGGCGGTCTGGATGCCGGGGTCGGCCCCGGCCTCGAGCAGCGCGGCCGCGGCCGCCGCCCGGTTCGCGGCGGCCGCGAACATCAGGGGTGTCTGCCCCGCCGACCCCTCGCGGGCGTTCGGGTCCGCGCCGTGGTCGAGCAGCGCGGTCACGGCCGCCGTGCCGTCCACGGTGCCCGCGGCGAGGTGCAGCGCGGTCACGCCGCTGTTCGTCGTCGCGGCGTTCGGGTCGGCCCCGGCTTCGAGAAGAAGCGCGACGACGGCGCCGTGCCCGCCGCGGCCAGCCATGTGGAGCGGCGTATAGCGACCGATGCGCGTCCCGGCGTCCACCGCCGCGCCCGCGTCGATCAGCGCCCGGGCCACTTCCGCGTGTCCCCGCTCGGCGGCCAGGTGCAGCGCGGTGATCCCGTCCCCCCGTGCCGCGTTCACGTCCGCGCCCTCCCGCACGAGCGCGCGCACGACCTCGACCCGCCCGTCCCGGGCGGCCGCGAGCAGCCGGTCGTCCGCGCCGGACGACCCTGCCTGCGCCGCCGCCGCCGCCGGGAGGAGCGCCGAAATCAGGAGCGCGACCATGGCGGAGTTCGCTCCGGGCGCCATTCCGCCCTTCGCTCCGTGCCTCATGCCGCGCCTCATCGCGCGCCGCTCCCGCCGGAGGCCGTCTCGCCCGCGAAATCGAGCGGCAAGGCGCCGTCGCTGTCGCCGAACGCGCTCATCTCCGGGTGTCCGATCTTCCGCATCAGGCTCACGAACGCGTTCGCCATCGGGGTCCCGTCCGGGGCCCGATGGTGCATGCCCCCGTCCAGTGCGCCGTTCGCCCCGCCCAGGAGCAGGAGAGGCGCGCGCCGGTGGTTGTGGAGGTTCCCGTCGGCCATCGGCGAACCCCAGACGATCGCCGTCTTGTCCAGCAGAGAGGCATCTCCCTCCACGGTGTCGCGCAGCTTCTCGAGGAAGTACGCGAGTTGGCCCAGCCGGTACGTGTTGATCCGGTTGAAGTCCATGATGTCCTCGGGGACGTTGCCGTGGTGCGAGGCCCCGTGGACGGACTTCGTCGTCCCGCTGTCGGGAAAAGCCCGGTTCGACTGATCGAACCCGGTCTTGAAGGTGATGACCCGCGTCAGATCGGTCTGCAGAGCGAGCGACTGCAGATCGAACATGAGCCGCATGTGTTCCTCGAAGGAGTCGGGGATCCCGGACGGCGCCTCCGGCATCTCCCGCTCCTCACCGCTCGCGTTGCGTTCCTCGACGAGCTGGATCCGGCGCTCGATCTCGCGGATATGGTCGATATACTCGTCCAGCGCGATCCGGTCCGCGGAGCCGAGCGCACTCCTCAGCCGCGCGACCTCGGTGGCGATCCAGTCGATCATGCTGCGGTCGGTGCGGCGGCGCGCCGCGCGATCCGCGGCGGTGTCACCCGCCCCGAACAGCCGCTCGAAGACGACGCGGGGCTCCCGGATCGCCGGGAGCGGCAGGTCGGGCGAGGCCCACGCGAGCGAGGTCGTGTAGGCGCAGTGGTAGTTGTACGCGCAGCCGCCGCCCCGATCGATCCCCTCGATGCACAGTTCCAGCGACGGGAGCACCGTCGCCTGCCCGACGCGCTGCGCGTGCAGCTGGTCGAGCGAAGTGCCAAGGTAGATGTCCGACCCCTGCGTCTGCTTCGGGTGCGCCTGGGTGAGGAACACCGCCGTCGAGCGGTCGTGGTCCCCGCCGATCTCCTCCGCGCGCGAGGCTTCGGCCGAGCGACAGTCCGTGTTGCTGACGATCGTCATGTACTCGCGGAACGCCTCCAGCGGCTTGAGCTGGCTGTCGGCCACGAGTTCGAAGTCCCGGCCGGTCGTCCCCGGTGCGAACAGGTGCCGGGCGTCGCCCCAGTCGCTCGAGCCCGCCGCCCCCATCGACTCCTCGACGCAGACCAGGCGCGTGAAGTTCGCGGCCTTCATCGGGTCGGCCCACAGCCGCCCCGCGGGAATCATCGCGTCGAGAAGGGGCAGGGCCACGCTGGCGCCGGCCCCCCGCAGGAAGGTCCGGCGCGAGAGGTGCGTGCCGGTGACAAAGTTCATGATCCAGCTCCTCCAGCTCGACTCGCGTCCCCCTGCTCGTCCACGACGGGCTGGGGCCGCGCCATCCTGAACGCGTCACTGTTCACGACGCCGAGGATGAACGAGGACATCCGGTAGTCGGCCGCTTCCGCTTCCCGCGCGATGGTGCGGATCCCGGGTTCGTCGAAGTATTCCACGCGCCGCCCGATCGCGTACGCGAGGAGGTGCGACGCGAAGTTCCGGACGAGCGGAATCGGCCGCTTCATCAGCACCGTGACGAGATCGGCCGGTGTACTCACGTCCGTCCCGTCGTAGAAAGTGCCGCGTGTGTCGAGCGGGACGCCGTTCTCGCGGATCCGGAGCCGGCCGGTCACGTCGTAGTTGTCGAGCGCGAGTCCGATCGGGTCCATGAAGCGGTGGCAGGAGCGGCACGTCGGGTTTGCCCGGTGCATCTCCAGCCGTTCGCGGGTCGTGAGCAGCCGCCCTCCCCGCGCCGATTCCGTGTCATCGAAGGCGGGGATGTTGGGCGGCGGGGGGGGCGGCGGAGTACCCATGAGCACCTCCATCACCCACTTGCCCCGCAGCACCGGCGAGGTCCGCGCCGACATGGACGTGAGGAGCAGCACGCTCCCGTGCCCCAGAACGCCGCGCCGGCTGTCGTCCGGGTAGGACACGCGCCGGAACTCGGGCCCCGAGACGCCCGGAATCCCGTAGTGAACCGTGAGCCGTTCGTTCAGGAAGGTGTAGTCCGCCGTGAAGAGTTCCAGCAGGCTCCGGTCCTCGCGCACGAGCCGGTCGAAGAGGAGTTGCGTCTCCCGCACCAGATCTTCGCGCAGTTGCCCCGTGAAGTCCGGGTACAGGTACGGTTCCGGCTGGTTGTCCTCCGCGTCCTGCAGCCGCAGCCACTGCGAGGCGAAGCGCGTCGAGAGCGCCTCCGCGCGCCGGTCCGCCAGCATGCGGCGTACCTGCGCTTCCAGGACCACTGGGTCCGAGAGCCGTCCGTCCGCGGCGAGGTCGAGCAGTTCTTCGTCCGGGATCGTCGACCACAGGAAGAAGGAGAGGCGCGAGGCGAGATCGAGATCCGTGAGCACGTAGCTCTCGTCGGCGGCCACACCCTCCGGGGCCCGCTCGAGCCGGAAGATGAACGACGGGCTGGCGAGGATCGCCTGCAGCGCCGTCCGGACGCCGACCTCGAAGCCCTCCGCCGCCACCGCCCCATCGTAGAACGACAGCGGCCCCTCGAGGTCCGCCTCGGTGACCGGCCGCCGGTATGCCTCGCGCGCGAGCCGGGTGACGATCTCCTCCGCGCAGGCGCGCGCTTCCGCGGAGGCTGTCGCCGCGGGTTGCGCCGGACGGCAGTGGAAGAGCTTGCGGCGGCTCGCCGTCTCGGAGAGCCCCGCGCTGCGCCGCGGGCCCGTGATCATGAGGTCGCTCAGATGGGGCAGCGCCGTGATCCCGTAGTTCGCCCACGCCTGCGAGTCCTCACCCCCGACGAACGACCAGCCCGGGGTCTTGAGGCGGTCTTCGTACGGTCCCTCGATCGTGCGCACGAACGCCGCCGCGATCTGCCGCTGGCCCGCCCGCACGAAGATCGGCTCGGTCCGGATCGGGAAGGTCGAGCGGCTGCCGTGCTCGAGGCCGAGGAGCGCGACCCCCTCGCCGTCGATCGAGATGTCGACATCCTGGAACCCGGTCCCCTGGCCGAAGAGCGTCTCGATCGTGAAGACATACTCGCCGTCGACCGGGAAGTCGTGGGTCACGGCCATCCCTCCGCGCGTCCCGTACGGCGTGCCCTCGAGGTGGTCCCACGCGTGCTGCGAGACCTCGATCGGGTTCGTGTATTTCGCCGAACGCGACAGGGCATCCGGGTTGCCGACCGCGAACCGGCTCACCTCCGTGGCCGCCCGCAGATAGGCTTCGAGCAGCGTGGTCGAGAGGCCCTGCGCGTCGGACATGTTGTCGAACGCGCCCAGATACGTGTCCGCCGGGAGCCAGCCGCTGGCGTCGATCTCGAGATCGAGGAGGTCGCGGATCACGCGCTCGTACTCGGCCCGGTTCAAGCGCTGGAAGCGCCGCGCGCCGGGGTTCGGATCCCGTGCGGCCGCGCGGTCGACCACCGTCTCCAGCGTCTCGACGAGCGCCAGGAGCGTGTCCGGCGACGGTCGCCGCTGGCCGGGCGGCGGCATCATCCCGGCGCGCAGCTTACGAATCATCTTCTCCGCCGTGGGCGCCCGCTCGTGCGCCGCCTCCACGTCGAACGTCTCCAGCGTGAGGTTCCCCCGCAGCAGGCGCTCGTTGTGGCAGCGCACGCAGTACCGCTGGACGACGTCGGTGAGGTCGGCGAAAGCGGGGGTCGGCGTCGGCGCGGGGGCGTCGACGTGTGCGGCCACGGTCTGCGGCGGTGGCGCGACGGGCGCGACATCCTGCGCACGGCTCCCCGACGGCCCACCCGCAACGGCAAGCCCGAGCCATATGACCGCACCCGTACTCAATGTCTTCATTCGCCGCCTTTGATGAGCGGGGGTGCGCGAGAACGCGCTTTACCCAGTTAAACTTAGGAAAAAAGGCATCCCGCCGGGAAGGGGCTTTCCGGTTCCGGGCCCGGTCAACTGGCCCGCCGCGAACGCCCCTCCAGCGCCAGCTCGTAGTCGATGGTCCGACGCAGATGGGTGTCGAAGCACCACTCGCACGTCGCGCGCCAACGACCGCGGCCGGGGATGCGGTCGTGCTCCGGAATCTCGGCGCCGTGGGGGCAATCCGGCTCGTGGTGGTGCACCGGAATGAGACGGGCGTGCCAAGGCGGCATTCCGGTTCTGGGCTCTTCGGGCATCATCACCGTGCTCCAGGCATCCTCACTTCGGGTCGACGCGCATCCAGGTTGGCGATCTGCGCCTGCAGACCGGCCATGTCGCGGCGAACATGGATCAGGGATTCGCGGGCCGCCACGGTCTCGTTGCGCAGCTGGATGATCCTGGCTTCGAGGTGAAGCCGCATCTCGAGAATCTTCTCGTTTATCATCTTGCCGACGGCCTTCGTGAGGACCTCGGCGGTCTGCTCGTCCATCAATCGAACCCTCTCATCGGCCATCCGGTTCGCACTTTCCGCTCCGGATCGCATCGTGTCCAAGCTTATGGAGAATACTTGGCGAGTCGCAAACGACGCCGAACGCCACGCGGAGGGTAACGCAGGAGATCAACGGAGCATCAAGACTGACCACGGGGGCAGGTCGAAGCGTGCTCGGGGTGACGGCGCGTAGCGGGCCCGGCCGCTATCTGCGGCCGGCGGGTACCAGCCGGACGATGCCGGTCGCGGGCCCGTCGATGTCGCGCGTCTCCCCGTCGACGGCGAGATAGACGAAGCCGTCCGGTCCCTGGCGCACGTCGCGGATGCGGCCGATGCTCTGGAGCAGCGTCTCCTCGTGGACGACCTGCCGCCCCTCGAGCCGCAGCCGCGCCAGACGCCGCCCGCTCAGCCCGCCCACGAGCATGTCCCCGCGCCATTCGGGGAAGGCGTCGCCCGTGTAGAAGAGCATCCCGGAGACGCCGATCGACGGGACCCAGATGTGTGTCGGCGGCGCCATGTCCTCACCGTGCGTCCCGGAGTGGATTCTCGCGCCGGTCCGGTAGTTCACCCCGTAGCCCACGACGGGCCAGCCGTAGTTGAGACCGGGCTCGATCAGGTTCAGTTCGTCCCCGCCCTGCGGACCGTGCTCGTTCTGCCACAGGTCGCCCGTCTCCGGGTGAACCGCCATCCCCTGCGCGTTCCGGTGACCCCACGTCCAGATCTCGGGGTGCACGCCCTCCTG
Source organism: Candidatus Palauibacter sp. (assembly GCF_965237495.1). GTDB lineage: Bacteria > Gemmatimonadota > Gemmatimonadetes > Palauibacterales > Palauibacteraceae > Palauibacter. The sequence goes on from NZ_OZ250143.1 coordinate 3,378,977, forward strand.
GCTTACGAACGGGTTGTCTTCCGGAACCCGGCCGTCGTCGTGGATGCGGATCGTGCTCCCATTGTGATTCGACAGGTCCTGGGCCGGGTGCGCCGTGAGGTCGCCCGCCGAGGGCCACTGCCGGTCGCCCAGCGTCATGAACAGGTAGCCGTCGTGGTCGAAGGCGAGGCGCCCGCCCCACATCGAACTGCGGTCGGTCCCGTTCCCGAACGCGTCCGCGTGGAACAGTTCCTCGACATCGGTCAGTCGGTCATTCTCGAACCGGCCCCGGGCGATCGCGATCGTGCCCAGCGAGTCGGCACCCGGCTTCACGTAACTGAGGTACAGCAGCCGGTTCGTCGCGAAGTCCGGGTGAAGGATCGCGTCGCGTAGCCCGGCCTGCTCGAAGCCGCTCATGGAGCGCGCGCCGCGACCCAGCGCCCGGATCGGAGGCAGACCCTCCACGGAATCGGGCAGGAGGACGCCATCCCGGATGATGCGGAGCCGCCCCGGCCGCTCGGTGACGAGCAGATCGCCCTCCGGCGTGAAGGCCATCGAGAACGGCCGCACCAGATCGTCGGCCACCTCCTCGACCCGGAAGTCGTGGAGCGCCGTCTGGACGATGTCGTCGCTGGCGGCCCCTCCAGGGTCCCCCGCGGCACACCCCGCGAATGGCACGAGCAGCAGCAGGAAAGCGGTGCGTTCGAAGTTGTGCGGAGTGCGGGAGATCTGGGTCATCGCAGGCTCGGTCTCGTCCGTGTACACGCGAGCAATCGGGCTCCTATACTAATGGCGTCCCAACAGAGCCTGACAGGAGGTTGAAATGCGTCGAACCACGAGATCCCCATCGGTCACCCTGACCCGCCTCGCGATCCTCCTTCCGGCTGCAGGGCTTGTGGCGGGCTGCGCGTCGGACGGCACCGAAGATGGCGCCGGCGCGGTCGCGTACGAGGGTGCCCGCGTGATCACTGGAGACGGCTCGGTGATCGAGTCCGCCGTGTTCGTCGTCGAGGACGGGCAGTTCGCGGCGGTCGGGGCGAGCGGCGAGGTCGAGGTGCCCGCCGGCGCCGAGCGGGTCGATCTCTCCGGGAAGACGGTCATGCCCGCGGTCGTGAACGCGCACATCCACCTCGCCTCCGAACGGGACGAACGGACCGCTCAACTTCAGCACATGGCGTACTACGGGGCGGGGGCCGTCGTGAGCCTCGGCACCGAGAGCGGCAACGTCGGCTTCCAGATGCGGGAGGAACTCGTCCCGGACGCCGCCCGTTCGAAGACGGCCGGCCGCGGGATCACGATGCCGGAGCCCGGTCGCTCCGATGTCCCCTACTGGATCGAGACGGAGGAGGAGGCGCGCACCGCGGTTCGGGAACTGGCCGAGCGGCAGGTCGACATCGTGAAGATCTGGGTCGACGATCGCGGGGGGCAGTACGAGAGGCTCTCCCCGGAACTCTACGGCGCGATCATCGACGAGGCGCACCAGCACGGGCTCATGGTGACGGCGCACGTCTTCTACCTGGAAGACGCCAAGGGGCTGCTTGAGGCGGGAATCGATGTCTTCGCCCACGGCGTGCGGGATCTCGACGCGGACGACGAACTCATGGAACTCTGGGCCGAGCGCCCGGAGGTGGTCCTCGTGCCCAACCTCCCCGGGCCGGGGGTGGCGCTTGACCTGTCCTGGCTGAGCGGCACCGTGCCCGCCGGGCAGCTGGCCGAGATGCAGGCGGCGTCCGCGGACAACCCCGCCGCGCAGGAGGCGTTCGGCATCCAGGCGCGCAACCTCGCCCGCTTCGCCGAGGCCGGCGTGACGATCGCCTTCGGCACCGACGGCAACGCGGCCTGGGCCCCGCATCAGGAGATGGAGGACATGGTCCGCTCCGGGATGACGGCGGGCGACGTCATCGTGGCCGCGACGAAGACCTCCGCCGAGCTGATGAGCTGGGACGACCTCGGCGAGATCGCGGCGGGCAAGAGCGCCGACTTCATCGTGCTCGACGCGAACCCGCTCGACGACATCATGAACACACGGCGGATCGACGCGGTCTACCTGCGGGGGACGATGGTCGACCGGGAGGGGATCAGCGCCCGCATGCTCGGCGCGGGAACCGAGTGACCGTCGGTCCCGTGACCGCCGTTCCCGACCTCGGGACGCTTCGATGATCGAACTTCAACCCGTGACGCTCGAGGGCCACGGCGTCCGGCTGGAGCCGATGGGTCCCGAGCACGCCGACGCGCTCGCCGAGGCGGCGGCGGACGGCGAGTTGTGGAACCTCTTCTTCACCTTCGTCCCCGCCCCGGACGAGGTCACGGACTACATCGAGACCGCGCTCGAGGGTCAGGCCGCCGGCCACATGCTGCCGTGGGTGGTTCGGCTCCTGGAGACGGGCGCCGTGATCGGCTCCACGCGCTACCACGACATCCTGCCGCAAGTGGACCGGATCGAGATCGGCTACACCTGGTACGGAGCGAGCCACCAGCGAACGCACGTCAACACCGCCTGCAAGCTGCTCCTCATGACGCACGCGTTCGAGACGGTGGAGTGCGGAGTGGTGGGACTCCGCACGGACGGCATGAACCTGCGCTCACAGCGGGCCATTGAAGCGCTGGGCGCGAAGAAGGACGGCGTCCTCCGCAACCACTCGCTACGCCGCGACGGGAGCGTCCGCGACGACGTGATGTACTCCGTGCTGCGCCACGAATGGCCCGCCGTCAAGCGGCACCTCGAGACCCGCCTCTGGCGCCACCGACCAGCTTGACGGTGGCGCCGGGCGTCTCGGCTTACATGCCGAGCGGGATGTCGACCTGGGTGTTCTCCCACGAGAGACGGAGCGCGCCGTCCATGTGCTCGAAGGTCATCATCTCGACCATCCCCGCGGTGGCGGAGGGCGTGGCGCTGAAGCTGCCGATCTCGGCGCTCCGGACCTCGGCGTCGATCGGGATCCCCCAGCGCTCGAAGTTCGAGTTCAGGTGGAACTCCCACTCGGTCTCGCCGGGCGTCGCGTACAGCGAGTAGCTCCCGGGCGCGAGCGAGACCCCGCCGACCGTGGCAACCGCCGACAGGTGCAGCGTCGTGGGCTCGTTCGCCCCCACGCGCCAGGGCTCGCCGAACGGAACGAGTTCGCCCATGACCACGCGCTCGCGAGCCGAAGGCGCTCCGTAGCACAGCAGCGCCTCGCCACCGCCGGCCGAGAACCGAAGCTCCTGTAGCGGGCTCTGCCGTCCCTCGGCGTCCCCCATCACGACACAACTCAGTTCGGCAGACACCATGTCCGCGGACGCCATTTCGGCCGAGGCCATGTCGTCCCCGGCCTCGTCCATCTCCGCCATCTCGGCCTCGCCGGATCCTCCGCCGCACCCCGCGACGAAGAAGACGGCCAGGTACCACGCATTGCTTCTCCTCATCTCTTCCCTCTTCTCCTCAGGTCTCTCTTCCGAGACCTATTTTGTCCACACAACGATGATCCCGCACCGTGATGCGGGGAACTCCGCCGGACCCGACGCGAGTCCCTTGTATACCTCGATGCCTGCGATCTCGACCGGCTTCACGAACTCGTCCAGCGCAGCCCCCCTCGCCGGCATGCCGTCCACATAGTAACTCAGCGGACAGGCATCGGGCGTGAACCCCGACGACAGCCTCGTGTTCACCAGGCGGCACGTGGTACGCCGGAGGCCGCACTCGAGTCGGATGCCCGACTCGTCGGCGATCATGTGCGAGATCAGCACCGGTCTGCGACGATCGACGTCATCCGCCGTGTAGAAGGTGCCCGTGCCGGCGAGTTCACCCCAGTACCTGCGCTCGTAGAACCCCTTGACCTCCAGCCGGCGCAACCTCAACGCCGTCGCCACGAGCGGTTCCATCTCCACCGGGTCCGGGACCAGACCGATGTCCACCTCCGTGGTAAGGCCACGTGAGATCTCGACCATATGCGAAAGCGGAGCGTAACCGAGGTGCCGCACGGCCAACTCCTGCATTCCGACCGGAACACCGCTGAGGACGAACCGCCCCCGGCGGTTGGTCTCGGCCACCTCCATGCGACCGGGGACGGACACCGCCGCCGCGACCACCGGATCATCCGTCAGGGCGTCCCACACCTCGCCGATGAGCCGCCCGGTCCTTACCGGCCCCGAGCGCAGCGTGAGTTCTACTTCGTGGGAGGCCCCGGCGACGATGACGACCACCGCCTCCTCGCTGGACGCGTCCCCGAACTCGGCCCACAGCGTGGCCTGTCTCGCGTCCCGCGGAGCACAGAGAACCAGACGCCCACCGCTTCCGACATCCTCGCGCACCGGCCTTCTCACCCGCTCGGTGTCGGTCCACCGCACGATCACGGTCGCGTTCGGCACCGGAACCGCCCCGGACTCGTCAAGGACCACCGCCCCCAGAACCGCACGGTCGTCACAGTCCGGGTCCTGGGCCGCGAGATCCCCCGCGCCGGCTCCAAATCCGAGCAGCGCGACGAGGACGGCGCGAGGTCCTCGTCCGGTCATGCTGGCGGGTTCGACATGCAGAGCGCCTCCTCTCTCCCCTCCCAAGATCAAGAAACCGCGACGAGGGATCAAGCGAGAACGAGGAAACCTCCGGCGGCCAGCGCCGCCGCGAAGAGGGCGTAGGGGAGTTGCGTGAGCGCGTGCTCGACCACGCCGCAGCCGGCGCCCCGCGCGGCCAGCACGGTCGAGTCGCCGTAGAAGCAGGCGTGGCTCCCGAACGCGCTCGCCGAGATGAGCGCGCCGATGACGAGCGGCATCTCCGCCCCGACGGAGTCCGCGAGCGGCAGCACGATGGGGATCGCCACCGCGAAGATTCCCCAGAAGGAGGCCGTCGCGAAGGCGACGAACGACATCGTGAGGAAGGTTACGGCCGGGAGGAGCCGAGGCGTCATCAGCGGTTCCACCGTCTCGATGAGGTAGGCCGTGAGGCCGAGCCCGTCGTTCACCTCCTTGAGGAGGAAGCCGCCGAACACCGTCGCCAGCGGCACGATCATCGTGAGGACCCCCGCCATGGCGGTGTCGAGCGCGGCGCGTACGCGCAGGAGCCGCGTGCCCACCACCATGATGAGCGTGATGCCGAGCGCCACGACGACGCCCTTCAGGATGTCGAGGTCGAGCAGCCACGTGGCGGCCACGAGCGTCACGATGGGGAGGACGAAGTGCCACGGGCGGGCGCGCGCGGCAGCGGCCGCGTCGATGTCCCCCTCGAGTGCGGCCTCCTCGAGGCCCGGGGGGACGACCTGGCCGGTCTCCCGGGCGCGGCGTTCGGCCTTCCGCATCGGCCCGAGCGCCGGGACGAGGCCGATCCCGACCAGCACCGCCATGGCGACGGCGATCCACGCGTACAGCATGTACGGGATCGCGTCGGCGTAGAGGGCGAGGCCGCGGCCGGGTTCCGCCCATCCGGTGTCCTCGAGCAGGCCGGCGAAGAAGGCGGCCCATGTGGAGATGGGGACGAGGATGCACACCGGCGCGGCGGTCGAGTCCACGACGTAGGCGAGCATCTCGCGCGAGACGCGGTGGCGGTCGGTGAAGCGTTTCACGGAGGAACTCACCGCGAGCACGTTCAGGTAGTCGTCGATGAACACGACGAGCCCCAGCAGCCACGTCACGGCCAGCGACCCGCCGCGACTCCGAATGCGCGCGGAAGCGGCATCGCCGAAGCTGGCCGCCGCGCCCACCCGGACGAGAAGCGTGATGAGGCTGCCGAAGAGGGCGCAGACGAGGATGATCCAGCCCACCGTCTCGTTCTGCATGACGGCGACCATGCCGTCGGTGAACGCCGTGAGCGGATCGCTCGGCGCCAGGATCACGAACCCGACGATCGCGCCCGCGATAAGCGACTCGACCGGCCGGCGCGTCGCTATGGCGGCGGCCAGCACGACCGCGGTCGGGATCAGGCTTACGGCGCCGAAATGCTCCAGCGGGGACTCCCTTCCCCGGAGGCGAGATCTCGCGCCCCCAGCGGCGGTCTAGGCGAGGCACACCTCGTCGCCGACCCTGACGGTGCCCGCCCCGGCCACCTCGCACTTCACGCCGACGTTCCCCTCGTTATGGTCGAAGGCGGCACGCAGCACCCGCGGATCCTTCGGCAGTTTCCCCTGCGGGAGCGTGACCATGACGCAGCGCAGGCACGGCTTGGTCACCTGCATGCGGGCGTCGCCGATGTGCAGCGCTCGACCCACCCAGGCGTTCTCGACGAACCCCCGCGCGCCGGCGGCCGGCTCGATGATGATGTTGGGCCGGAACCGGTCCGGGTGGAAATCGCTCCCGGGCACGAGAGCACGCAGGTGCTCCAGACTCGCCGTGGTCAGGACGTGCAGGCTCGAGCTGTCGAAGAACTCTCCGGTCGGCAGTTCCCACGACGTGATCTCGTCGCGGTACGTACGTCCGTCCTGGACCAGTCCGTCCATGTCGGGCCAGTGGTACTCGCACGTCGCGCCTTCGGGCGACTCGGTCGCGAACGCCACGTCGCGATCCAGCAGCGTGCTCAGGCGGGCCTCCAGCCGCCGGCGGTCGGCGCTCGATACGGTTTCCCCGCCCTCGAACCGGACCACAATCGGCCCGTCCCCGTTCTCCCCCGCGAAGCTCGCCGAGAGACCGAACACGGCGCCCCACGTGCGCGGCCGCTTGGCGCTCACCACGCGTCCGGTCGCGCGGTCTACCAGCGCCCCGGCCCGGTCCCCCTCCACGCCTCGGGGTGTAATCCAGACCGCTTCGAGGCGTTCGCCGCCCATCGACTTCACGGGGTAGCGGTGAAGACGGACGACGCGCCCCACGACTTCCGTTGACGCGGCGCTCACGGGAGGCTCACAGGAGCAGCGACGCGAGGTAGGCGACGCCGGTCCCGCCGAGGAGGACGAGCCCCACCCAGGTGAGGGCGACCATGCGGCGGCCCGGCCGGTGCTCCGCCGGCACCGCGGAGGAGGTCACGGCGCGCAGGTTGAAGTAGCCGAGGATGGGCGCGGTGAGAAAGGCCACGATCGTGGCGAAGTCCACCATCGCGGTCAGGCTGCCGGAGAAGCCGAGGATGATGAAGATGGCGATGAGAGGGAGCGCGATCATGCTCCCCCAGTAGACCCCGCCCACCCGGGTGACGGTCTCCGCCGCGACGCTACCGCGCAGGTTCGCGAGCGTGCGCTCGATCGCCCGCGGAAAACCGTCCGTCACGGCGAGGAGGCTCGAGAAGATCGTCGCCATCGCCGCTACGAGGACGATGGGACGGGACCAGGAGCCGAGCGTCGTGCTGTACATGTCGACGAGTTGCGTCGAGAACACGGCACCGGCGCCGCTCAGGGTCACATCCGCCTGGTAGAGGACCGTGGCCCCGACCGACACGAAGACGAGGGCGAGGATACCCGTCCCGACAAACCCGACCAGGAAGTCACGCCTCGCGTCCGCGACCGATGTCCGGGCGCCCGTCGACTTGTCCTTGGCCAGCGTCCACAGGCTGCTCCACACCGCCACGTCGACGGGCGACGGCATCCACCCGATGAGGGCGAGGAGGAACGCGAACGGGACGACGGTGCCGACGATGTCGCCCGGCCACAGGGCGAGCGTCGAGAGGTCCGCGCGCGGCGCCGCCACGAGCGCGGTCGCCACGGTCGAGAGGACGAGCATCGCGAGCAGGATCTTGATCGTGATGTCGAGGCCCCGGTAGCGCCCCACGACGAGGACCGTCACGCAGGCGCCCATCAGCACGGCCGCCGTCGCCGCCAGCGGCCACTCCGCCCCGAACGCGTACCGCGTGAGGAAGGCCATGAACATCGCCAGGGCCGCGAGCGAGATGATCGCGGTGACGAGGGTGATGGCGAGAAACAGCCACAGCGCCCAGCGTCCGATGTCGCGGTATCCCTCGACCAGACTCCGGCGCGTGGCGGCCGCGTACCGCGCCCCGTACTCGAAGAAGGGATACTTGAGGATGAGCGCGAAGACGATCACGCCGACGAAGGCGAACCCCGCCTCCGCCCCCGCGCGCGTGGACTGCACGAGGTGGGAGACCCCGATGGAGGTCGCGGCCCAGATGAGGCCGGGGCCGAAGCTCTTCCAGAAGGTGGAGCCGGTGCGCGCGGCGGGTTCGCTCATTGGGTCTTCTCCGGCCGGACCGTGGGTGGCGGGGCAAAGGTCGGACGAACCTGAGGATGAACCTCGATCGCCCCATGGTGCAACGCCGCGCGGATCGTGCAATAGTGAGTCGCCGTCCGTCCGTTCCCCGAACCCCGGAGAAGTGCCCCGTGCTATCCACGCTCGCGCTCGCCGCCGCGATCCAGCTGCCCACCCAGGCGCAGGAACTCGCCCCCGGAGCGCGCTACGACCCCGAGATCCCGACGCTCGAAGAGGTGGCGGGACACGGCTTCCGCGAGGCCGTCACGCCGCCCGACGATGTGATCCGCTACATGGAGGCGCTCGCCGCCGCCGCCCCCGAGCGGACGCGACTCATCCGCTACGCCGAGAGCTGGGAGGGCCGGCCGCTCGTCGTCCTCGTCATCGGGTCGCCGGAACGGATGGCGCGGCTTGAGGAGGTGAAGGCGGGGATCGCGCGGCTCGCCGATCCGCGCGGGCTCTCGGACGCGGAGGCCGAGACGCTCCTGGCCGAGCTGCCGGTCGTGACCGCGCTCATGCACGGCGTGCATGGCAACGAGATAAGTTCGAGCGGGGCCGCCATGGCCGAGGCCTATCAGCTGCTCGCGGCCATCGGAGATCCGGACGTCGATCTCATCCTCTCGGAGTCCCTGGTTCTGATCGATCCCATGGAGAATCCGGACGGGCGCAACCGCTTCGTGTACCAGAACGGGATCGCGCGGGCCCGGTGGCCGGACGAGGCCGGCGTCTCCGCCGAACACGACGAGCCGTGGCCCGGCGGGCGCGGGAACCACTACCTGTTCGACCTCAACCGGGACCTCTTCATCCAGAGCCAGCCCGAGACGCGCGGGAAGGTGGACATCTTCCTCGAGTTCCGGCCCCACATCGTGGCGGACCTGCACGAGATGGGAGGGGACGCGACGTACTTCTTCCCGCCCACGGCGCCGCCCTCCAACCGATGGTACGGGGAGCGGCAGATCGCGCTCATGGACGTGTTCGGGGAGGCGATCGGGGCCCGATTCGACGCGCGCGGGTTCGCCTACTTCAACCGGGACGTGTACGACCTCTTCTATCCCGGCTACGTGGACATGTGGCCCATGGGCCACGGCGCCCTGGGCATGACGTACGAGCAGGCGAGCGCCCGGGCGCTGACGCTGCGGCGATCGGACGGCGACCTGCTCACGTACGGCGACGGCGTCCTGCACCACTTCACGGCGGCGATCGAGACCGCCCTCACCTCCGCGAGGAACCGTGAGCGGATCCTGCGTGACTATCTCGCCTTCCGGCGCGAGGGGATTGCGCTCGGGGAGCGGGGCCCGGCGGAGATCGTGCTGCACTCCTCGCACGACCCGGGGATGGCGGCGCGGCTCGCGGAGATGCTGGCGGAGAACGGGATCGAGGTGTTCCGCGCCTCCGGGCCGGTGACCGTCGGCGAGCGGACGCTGGCGGCGGAGGCGAGCTTCATCGTGCCGCTGGACCAGCCGACGCACCGCTTCATCCACAACCTCCTCGACGCGCACGTCCCCATGGAGGAGGACTTCGTGCGGCGGCAGATCGAGCGCCGCGCGAACCGGCAGCCGGACGAGATCTACGATCTGACCGCGTGGAGCCAGGCGCTGCTGTGGGACGTGGAGGCGATCGAGACGCCCGCGACCGGCGCGCGCGGCGAGGCCATCGCGGCGGGGGCGGGCCCGCTCGAGGCGGGCGGGGCGGAGGCGGACGTGCCCGCGCTGCCCGAGGCGCTCGTTGGCTACCTGATCCCGTGGGGCACGAACGGGGCCGCGGCGGTGGTCGAGGCGCTCCGCGAGGGCATCCGTATCCGGGCGGCCGGCGCGGAGTTCACGCTGGACGGCCGCCGCTTCGGCGTCGGCACCGCGATCGTCCGTGCGGCCGAGAACGACCCGGGCCTGCCCGGCCGCCTGGCCGGCATCGCGGCCCGCCACGGCGCCGAAGTCGTCCCCATCGACGACGCGTACGTGCGCGAGGGCATGTCGCTGGGGAGCCGCCGAGTCCGGGCGCTGCGCGAGCCGCGCGTGCTGCTCGTTTACGATGCCCCCGGGCGGAGCCTCTCCGTGGGCTGGGCCCGCTACGTCCTCGAGCGGCGCTACGGCCAGCGCACGACCGCCGTGCGGGCCTCGAGCCTCGGCCGTGCGCGGCTGACCGACTACGACGTCATCGTCTTCCCGAGCGGCAACTATGGCGGCGCCGTGGGCGACGGCCTCCTGGACCGCCTGCGGGCCTGGATGCGCGACGGCGGCACGCTGATCACGATGGCCGAGTCCTCGGGCTGGGCCTCGCGGGCCGGCCTCCTCGACACCGAAACTGAGCGCCGGGGCGGCCGGGCCGAGGGCGACGATCCGCCCGAGCCCGACACCCCGGAGCAGCCCATCGAATACCTCGACGCGATCTCGCCGGAGGATGAGTCGCCCGAGGGCGTGCCGGGGGCGATCCTGCGCACGCTGCTCGACACGGAGCACTGGTTGGCGGCGGGCACCGATGGCGAGATCGGCGTCCTCGTCGAGGGCTCCCGTGTCTTCCGCCCCATCACGCTGGACGAAGGCACGAACGTCGGCCGCTACGCCGATCTCGAGAATCTCGTCCTCAGCGGGATCGTGTGGGAGGAGTCGCGGCCGCAACTGGCCAGCAAGGCTTTCCTCATCCATCAGTCCGTGGGACGCGGCCAACTGGTGGCCTTCGCTGAAGACCCGAACTACCGTGCCTATGCCGAGGCGACGCAACTCCTGTTCATGAACGCCGTCCTGCTGGGGCTAGGTCGATAGCCCGAAGTCTTCGGCCGGAGCGCCGCCCGCCCCGGCGACAGGCGTCGGAAGATCCTTCCGCAGGCTCCGGAAATTGCAAGAGCACGACCGCGAGCATTGCCAAACCACGGTTGAACGAGAAAGGAGTCGGATCATGAACCCACGCATCAAGGCGCAAGCCGGCGCGCTCGTCTCCATGATCGTCCTCTTCTACGTCCTGTACCGGTTCGTGTACGTACCCGTGGCGGGCGCTACGATGCCCGGCTGGTTCGCGCTCGTTGTGACCTGCCTCGTGGCGACGTGCTTCCTGGACTGGGTCAACCGGTCGGTGGGCGACCCCGTCAGAGCGGCCGTGATCATCGCGATCTCGCAGGCGATCATCACCAACGTCTACGGTTGGCTGAGGGGGGATGTGGAGCTGGTGGCGGGGGTCGTCGGGTCGATCCTGCTCATCGCCGGCTGGGGCCTCGTCGGCTTCGTCTACGGCAAGCTCGCGGGAGACGCCGGCGCCTGACTTGAAGCGCGACGCCCCATCCGAACCGGTGTCGAACGGGGCGTCCGGGGTGCCGCGCTGGAAGCCCGGCGCGGGTGCCGGGGCGTTGCGAGCTGAGCTAGCGATGATCCCATCCCACAACGGTAGGACACGGGTGTCGACGCTCAGGGATGGCGATTCTCGGTCCGAGGGCTGCCGCACGGCGCCAAGCCGCCCGGGCCGCAAGACCCGTTTCACCTCACGCGACGAATCGTATGATGACAATTGGGGCCAAACGGAATCGATATCGCTTGAAGATTCGCCGTCGGCCAATACCGTGCGCGGTGTCCCTCATAGATTACGCTGACTGGGAAGATCGCCCCTTCGTGCTCGCGACAAGCAGCGGGCGCTCGCCATTTGGGCACCGCAGCTCGATAAACCTGACATTGCGTCACGCCTTCGTCAAGAAGACGTCTCGCCAGCCCGCGTACATACCACGTGTTGAACTCTGTGAGCGCGAGACGCTCTGACTGTTGCTGAACATTGATCCTCCGTTGGTGAACCACTCCCTTCCTCGTATGGGGCTCCGCCGGGTTCCAGAAAGACGCGCGATTCAAGGCAGCCGTGAGGGTCTCTTCGTTGCCGTCGCGGATGGCTTGCCTCATGAGTTCCGGGAACATCTCACGACCCATTGGGGACAGGTTCTGCCCGTAGTAGGGGTTCTCGCTGGCGATCTCCAGTTCGAATTCCTCCAGCATGCATTGGCGTGTGGCCTCGTCCAACTCCTCAAAACTCATTGCCATGGGAGCTCACTCCTCTTGAGGTTTGCATTTCTGCTCCGGATTCGCTTGTGAGGGACCGGTTCCCTCTCATGTTTTTCTACACCTGTGCATATTGCCGGCAACCATCTGCCCGCTTATCTGTGGCCGACTGGAAACGCGTCGATTCGGTCCGAAGTGCGCGATCCACATTGGCCGGAATGTGGCACTGTCTTGTTACGGCTCGTGGCTAAACACATGCCCCACGCACCGGCAGCGAGTGGCGCCCGTACTCCGCCTGTCCAGTTCTCCGCCAACTGAGAGGCCCTTCGTCTCGATCCAGCCCTACGCCTTGCCGAAGTGCGCAACCTGCTTCACGAGGGCCGCTCGGAGGCGCGAAGCCCTTGTGCGCTCCTCTGCCTCTGCAAACCGGACAAGGCCTCTGAATTGTTGTGACTCCGCAACACCGGGCCAAGAGGCCGTCGAGCCCTTTGCCTCGGCTCCTCCCTATCCCAGATTCAGCATCATGGACGCGCACCGACACCGTACGCTCTCCGGGTGGCCCTTCCTGGGCGTGACGCGAAGCCACGACTCGCATGACGAACACCGCAGCACCGCAAGCAAGCTCTTGAACGCGCCGACCACCTCACGAAACTCCGCCGCCGTGAAGTCTGCCCACTCGTTGTAATGGACGGCTCTGTTGACTACGCATTCTTCGCTGCCGCGGGCGGCCAACGCCTCGGTCCATGCGGTCTTCAAGGCTTCGACCCTCGCCTTGGCGTCCTCATTCCTCCACCTATTCGCTGCGTTCGCGGCAAGTTTCAGTAGCTTCCCGTAGCGGCCGATGACCGCCGGGAGCAGGTCGCCCAGATCGTACGAGAAGTCGCCTCGGAAGCGCGGCTTTGCTCCTAGCCTGTCCGCCAGCTCGCCAGCGACGTACTCCATGTGCCGGCGCAACCGGGCCGCAGCAACATCCGTGTCGCCCTTGGCAACAGCTGATTCGATGTCATCCCAAATCCCGACCGCCTGTTCGACGATCGGGCCAGTTTGCACACTCCAACTGTGGAAGGCTACGCATCCCGTCGACTCGACAAGCCCCTCCGTCTGCATCTGCTTCGCCCAGACCTTATCGTGTGTCGTGATGATGAATTGCGTTTCTGGGAAACGCGTCTTCAGTAGTCGGCAGAATTCCTTTCGGTGCGCCCGATCAACCGACATCACTACGTCGTCGAGCACGGCAAGTCGGAACCGATTACCGAGCTGCTGCTTCATGAGCGCGAGGTAGAGGCAGACCCCCATCCCATCCTGGTGTCCCTCACTGTGGTACGCGCCCGGCGGGTACATGCCTTGTCGTAAAAAGCCACCTCCAGATCGAGCCCCCCCTCCGCAGGCGCCAGCGTCGCCCTGAATCCGCCTTCGTCCTCCGCGTTGATCTGCCGGTAGTAGGTGCCGAAATCATCCTCCACCGCTTCATAAAGCGCACGCAGGTATCCATCCGCCACTTCGCAGTATGTGTTGTATGTAGCCCTTCCGGCCTCGACCGCGGCCTCGGCACGCCTCGTTTCACGCCGCGCATTCTGCCAAGCCAAGAAACGATCCTGGGCGCGCGTCAAGAAGGTCTGTGCGGCGACCGACACACTCTGATCCGGCTTAGCTTGGATCGTTTGTCTGAAAGCTTCGAGCTGATCCTGCAATGACCCTGGAGGCATGCTCCACCCTTCTTCCAGCCGATCGCGTTGCTCCGCGATCGACTCGACCGTATTCAGTCGCCCAGCAACGGCCTTCAGGTCCGACGACCAACTCTCAAGTTCCTCGTCACACCCGTCAGGACCGTAGAGCCTTCCTAGAGGTTGCACCGCACCTGCGAGGCCCGAGATACGCTCCGCTTGGTTGGCGATCTCGGCTGCGCTGCCCAAGAGTTGTCTCTCGAGTGCTTCGGCTTCCGCCGCCTTGGTGAGCTTTCCCCTCAAGTGCGTTCTCAAGGCCTCCGCATCTTCCCAGTCCGTGTCGCAAAGCGGGCAGACGGTTCCGTCGATCAATCCCAGACCGCGCTCGACAAAGGAGCGGCGGGCGATCGCTTCGAGCAGCGCCGGGTCACCGTCCAACGTGGTGAGGTCGCGTAAGACACTCTCCAGTTGCTCCCGGCCGATGGCGGAAAAGCCAGCCTTCGCTTTTTCCAGCGCTTCCACATCCCGAAGCGCGGCCCCCTTGTTGAAGCCTGCTTCGCCAGCCCCTTCCAAGATCCCGGCGCCGAGATCGGTATCCGCTGCCAAGTCCCGAATTTCAACCAGACCCAGTGTCCGCCGGTGCGGATTGAGGTGGTCTTACTTCGTTGGACAGTCCGAGGGCAAAGTTAAGGTGGATTCCGAGTGGTTGTGAGAGCCCTCGGGAGCCTTCTCCGTGAGTTGTCCCGGGGTGGGTGCTCCACCCGTGGGTCCTCCACCGGCAGGGGAAGGACAGCTTCCAACATGGGCCCCGGTGGCCGGGAGGGGAACCCGGCCGGCGAGCGGGGCTTGGCCGCCGTCGGCGCGAGGCGCCCGGGATGGGCGGATCCCGCGTTGCGCCCCGGCCCCGCGGGCTCACCAGGGCGCGCCCCGGCAGGCGCAAGGATCCGCCGTTCACGCCGTCCCCTTGCCGTTGCGGTAGGCCTCGCCCGGCGTCCGCCCGCCGAGGGACGAATGGGGTCGCACCTCGTTGTAGAAGTCGAACCACGAGCCGATGATCCGTGCGGCGTCCAGCCCGTCCCTGAGCTCGTGGAGGTACACCGCCTCGTACTTCAGCGACCGCCACAACCGCTCGATGAAGATGTTGTCGAGGAAGCGGCCCCGGCCGTCCATCGAGAACGCCACGCCCGCGTCCAGCACCCGGTCGGCGAACGCCTCGCTGGTGAACTGGGAGCCCTGGACGCTCTCATGTTTGTCAAGCAGGTGATGGGGCGGTGAGGACGCGGTGGATCTCGCGGGCCACGTAGCGCTTCAGGCAGCGCATCACCTCGGGCTTGGACAGCCCCTCCCGGGTACGCCGCTGGACATAGGCTTGGGTTCGCGGGTCGGTGCGCATCCGGCACACGACGATCATGTGCAGGGCGGAGTTGGCTTGGCGGTTTCCGCCGCGATTGAGGCGGTGGCGTTGCGTCTTCCCGCTCGAGGCGGGCAGCGGGCTGGCGCCGCACAGCATGGCGAAGCTCGCTTCGGAGCGCAGCCGACCGAGATTCTCGCCCGCGGCGACCAGCAGCTCGCCCGCATTGGCGATTCCCACGCCTTCGAGCTTGAGCGGATCGGGCGCGAGTTCCTCGACGAGCGGAGCGATGAAGCGGTCGAGTTCGGCGATTTCGTCGTCGAGGTCCAGGACTCCGCGAGCGAGGGACTTCAGCGAGAGCCTGGTCGCGACCGCCGGGTCCCGGTATCCCGCGGCATCCGGCCTCCAGGCCGCACAGGTACGCAAGCGCCGCATACGGGTGAGGTCGCGGACCCGGTCGCGCACCTCGTCCGGCGCGGCGACGATCGTGTTGTGGAGTTGCTGAAGCGCCGCACGGCGGCACTTGACCGCGGTCTTTCGGGTCGTGCGCGGCACACGCGGGGATTCCACGGCGCCGCCGCGGTCCTTGGCCACCTGTACCCGATGTCCCGTGCGAGCGGCCTCGGCCGCGGCGACCGCATCGAGCGCGTCGTCCTTCCCCCGGGCTCTCCGCGCGGCCGGGTCGGGACCGGTCACCTCGAGCACGGGCACGCCGAACAGCTCCAGGTGCCGGGCAATGCCGGCGCCGTAGCTGCCGGTGGACTCGACTCCCACGCGCGGCAGCTCGCCGTGAGACCGGAACCAGACGAGCATCGCCCGGTATCCGGCCCGTGTCGTGGAGAACGATTCGGTGCCGAGCACCGTGCCTTCGAGTGTCACGATGGCGGCGGTGTGCGGGTCCTGGTGGGTATCGACGCCCCCGATGACCCCGGCCCTTTCATCTCGCATACTTGCCATGCCGGCCCCCTGTTCCATGATGGGTGAACGGGTTGGAACCGAACTCGGCCGGTGTCGGACATGACAGTGAAGGGACGCCTTGGGCCAGGCTCTCATCAGGTCACGATGCCGGTCGAGGCCGGAGCCTCAACCGGTTGCCCTCGGATGGCCGACGAGTCCAGGGAATGACAGCTTGGTCGGTCCGAGTGCGGGTCAAGCCACCCAGGGGCGGAGGTCGGGACAATAGGTGTGTAAACGTCATTAGGCGGCGATCCTCTTCTGACCTTCGGGGACGGGCTTTCCGTCCTCGAACCTCCTCCCTTCGTACACGTCCCGCAGCAAGTGGGGAGCGTTGAGCTTTCTGAACCTCTTCTCGGCCACGATCAGCAGCCGCCAGATGAGCGCCGTGGCGTTGTCGACCCGCTTGAAGCGTTTCGCGGCCGTCGTACGCAGCCGGACCGAGGCGAACGGGCTCTCCACCACGTTGGTCGTCCGCAGGTGCCGCCAGTGCTTCTCGGGGAAGTCGTAGAAGGCGGTCATGCGCTCCCAATCGTCCTCGAGCACGGACACGGCGTCGGGCTGCGTATCCGCATAGCGGGCCCTGAACGCCTTGCGCGCCTCCTTCGCCGCCGCCCGCGAGGGCGCGTACGCCGCCGCGCGCAGCATCTCCCTGGCCACCGCCTGCTCCCTTTTCGGCAGCCGGTCCAGCACGTTGGCCGTCTTGTGGTTCCAGCACCGCTGCTCGGCGGTCTCCGGCCACACCTCCCGCGCCGCGCCCCAGATCCCCAGGTTCCCGTCGGCCACCAGAAGCTTCGGCGTCCCGAGCCCCCGAGCCTTCAGATCCCTCAGCACCGCCGCCCACGACGCCGTCGACTCGCGGTAGCCCGGCGTGACCGCCAGCACCTCCTTCGTCCCGTCGCTCATCGCGCCGATGACGACCAGCAGAGCCGCCTTGTCCCGCTCCAGCCCCGCCTTCACGTAGATCCCGTCCGCCCACGCGTACACCAGCTCCCGGTCCCCCAGCGGCCGCCGGCTCCACGCCTCGTGCTCCGCCGTCCACTTCGCCCTGAGCCGCCTCACCGAGGACTTCGACAGCGGCGCCCCCTCGCCCAACAGCCCCCTGAGCGCCAGCTCGAAGTCGCCCTCGGCCAGCCCGTGCAGGTACAGCTCCGGGATCAAGTCCCCCACCTCCCGCGTCCGGCGCGCGAACAGAGGCAGCACCCGGCTCTCGAACCGCTCCTCCAAGCCCCTGACCCGAGGCCGCCGCACCTCGATCGTCCCCGAACTCATGGCCAGACGCCTCGGCTTCCCGTACCCGTTCCGGTAGCCCGGCGGCGCGTCCACCGCCGCACGCCGCTCAGACTTCACCCGGCCCAAGAGCTCCGTCACCTCCTCCTCCAGCGCCGCCTGGATCATGTCCCGCGCCTGCTCCCGCACCCACACCTCCAGCGTCTCCCACGCTGGCCCGTCGAATCTCTCCCGCGTATCGTTGCCCATGAGGCGACGTCCTTTCTCCGGGTTTGCCCCCGGATCCGCTGTGATTGGTCAGCTGAAAGGTACGTCGCCTCCCTTTTTACACACCTTTTGTTCCTACCTCCAGGGGCGACCGGAGTCTGTAAGCCTACAGCGTCAATCAGTGTTTGAGTCAAACCACCGAGGGGAACCGGCCCTTACATACTCACTATCGGTGTTCAGGATCTCCGGGGCCCGCCAGCCCAAGCGCGTCGTCCAGCGCCTGGACGCGGAACGACGCGTCCATCGTGTTCGACAGCCGCCACGCGAGCACGTGCCGGGTCGCCCAGTCCATCACCGCCACAAGGTAGAAAAACCCTTGCGTCACGGGGACATGGGTGATGTCCGCGCACCACACGTGGTCCGCCCGCGAGATCTCCAGGCCGCGCAGCAGGTAGGGGAAGACCCGGTGCTCCGGACCCGCCACGCTCGTGCGCGGCCGCCGGTAGGTTGCCTCCACCCCCATCAGGCGCATGAGCCGCCGGATCCGGTGCCGGCCCGCGGTCGCCCCCTCGCGGCGCGGATGCCGCATCATCCGCCTGCTCCCGTGGAACGGGTACGCCATGTGCAGCTCGTCCATGCGCCGCATGAGCGCCAGGTTCTCCGCGCTCTCCCCCTTCGGCCGGTAGTACCGCGAGGACCGGCTCACCCCCCACCAGCGCACACCGCCTTGAAAGACTCAGCGGTCCGCCCCGCTCGATCATCCGCACCCGCTCCGCCCGGCTCAGCGCTTGAGCCCGCGCCGAAAAAATCCCGCTCGACCGTGAGCTCCCCGATCTTCGCGTGCAGGTCCCGGACCTTCGCCTCGTGCTCCTTCGCGAGCTTCCGGCCCGCGCCCCCGGCGAACACCTCCGGCAGCCCCTCGAACAACTGCCGCTTCCATGTGCTCACCTGGTTCGGATGAAGCTCGTGCCGCCTGGCGATCGCCTGCACGCTGTCGTGCTCGCGCAGCGCCTCCAGCGCCACCCGCGCCTTGAACTCCGGCGTGAACCGTCGTCTCTTCCCGGCCATCTCGGTGCCTCCTGTTCCGTCCTGGAATCCACCTTAACGACCTGTCCAAAAAACTGGGACCACCTCAGATTGATCGCTGCAAGGACACTCTCTTGTGTCAACGCCGTCGCGTCGAGATGGCGGCAGAGCGCTTCGTCTGCATTCGTGACGGCATTCTGCGCCTGCCGCACAACGATGGCGAGCTTGTTTGACGTGGTCTTCAACACACCACGGGTCTGCCCAATTGCTTCCAGCTTCAGAAGGGCCTGAATCTCCTTCGACCGCTGCCCTGCCTCAACAATGATGTACTTGATGATCTCCCGGCGTGACAGCGACAGCTCGGGATGACCCGCCACCTTTTCGATGATGGCCCTGATCTCCGGTTCGTCGGGTTCGAGTTTGAATTTCTTTGCGTTCTTTACGTTCCTCGTTAGGATAGCTGACTTTTCGAGGTCCGGGACGTAGAACCGAATGGATACTTCAGCCGAGGCAGGATCATCCCGATGATCCACATGGGGACCGTGGCGATTGACGGTCAGTCCACCAGTGCCCTTCCCGGCAAGCCGCGACATCTCGCCTGTTAGGGCGAACTGAACGGCGTCCACCACACCACTCTTCCCTGAGCCGTTCGGCCCGGATACGACGAAGTTGTTCCGGCGGGGCTGAACCGCAAGCTCACGGATGCCCCTGAGTTCCCTTATCGTCACCGACTCAATCTGAATCAAGGCTCCCGTCCTTTGCTGCGTTCTCGAAGATCGCCGCGAAATCGTCGGCCTTCAGCCGCTTCTCCGAGGCGAAGAGTGTGCGTAACTCTTTGATCATTGCCTCACTGACGGCGCCCGACTCCGAGAGCGTGGCGTAGAACGACTCAAGAATCCCCTCCAACACTTTCGCCATTCGCTTTCCCTCCGATTGACCTCGTCCGTATAACCTTTATCCCGTCCTTCAACGCCCCGTCAGCTCCCACCTTCGACCCAGGAGTCCGTTCGGGGGGCTCGTTCGACGTTGGGTACATGCGACACAAACGCATCGAGTTCCGCTTCGCCGATGCCTTCGGCGAGTCTGCGGACCGTTTCCGCCATTTCATGTTTCAGAGGCGGAGTCGCCAACGTGTAGAGTTCGAGGAAGGTCAGTTCGATCGCGAGCCAGTCCACCCAGTCCGCGAAGGAAATCGTCGTCGTCATCCTAGAGGCTCCGGGAGGCGGAAACGGCCGATCCATGGGGTGGACTCCGGTCCGCTCGCGTAGAGCCACGTGTCGGAGGCATCGATCGCAATGGCCTCCGCGGCCCGGTCGAGGCGCAGCGTCTTCACGTAGGCGCCGTCCCACGTGTAGACCTGTTACCTCTGGGGACGCCCAGACGGGTCCGTCCTCATCGACTCGTCGGCCCGAGAAGACGCCGTAGAGGTAGCGCTGCGTGGCGGCCAGATCCGTGAAGCCGTAGCGGGTCTCGGGACCCACGGCCATCACCGCCCGGCCGCTGCGTGACCGCCCCTGGGCCCACACGGGCTGGAACGGATCTGGCACCGCCGCCTGGGCGATCAGACCGCCATCATGGTCGAAGATCTCGAGCAGCCCGCCGAGGAGTGTCGCGGTCGCTAGACGCCCCCCCGCCGGATCGGCCACGACCCAACTCTCGTACGCCTGCAGGAGCGTCATTCCCGGCGCCTCCACGAGGCCAGCCGGGAAGCCCACGATGGTGCGGTCGTACCTCCGGTCGGCATGGTAGCGAGCGACACGACCTCCCGTGATCCAACCTCCGGCGAACCACGTTCCATCGGAGGCTCGGACGAGCGCTCCCGCGTTTGGGCCGTCCATGCGGACTGTTTCCGGGGTGACCCCGCTTCCGGCTTCGATCTCCTGGAGGGACAACCGCGTCAAGCGCTGATGGATGCCGTCGAGGATCCAGACCTCATCGGGCGAGTTCGAGGCCCCGGCCACCACCTGCTCGGGATCCTTGAACTCGCCGGGCCCATCGCCCCTGTGTCCGTAGGAGCCGAGGCGTCGCGACATCTCGAGATCGACGACGTGAACCGCCGGCTGCAGCATCGCGTCGAGCGCCACCACGCGGTCCCCGGTCAGCCCGATCTCGACGATCCAGCCGAGCGAGTCGTCTACGAAGACCGCATCCGGCGTCAGTTGGGAAGGGCTATTGGCGTCGATCACGGCCGGTTCCGCCTGACGGCAGGCACCGATCGTGAGGACCGCCAAGATACCGATCGCTGACGGCCTTGCCATGGCCCTTACGGACCAGGCGCAATACACCTTGGCCTCCGGTTTTCCATCTGCATGTCAGGGCAGATGCAGTCGATCTTGGACAGCCCCCCGCAACCCTCTTCCGCGCACGATGCCGTGGACAACTGAAGTCCGACGGGGCTGTCCGACGTACCGGCGACTGGAACCGCAGCCGCGATTAGCGCCAGGGCAATGATAGTAACGAAACGCTTCATGCTCATGTCTCCGTTCCCTCTGGGTGGAGTGTTCTCGACTATTTCAACGGCACCAACGGATCACGTCGCAAGACGAGTGCGATGCGAAGAGCGGACAGGAGATCCTCTCCGCGATAGCGCAGAATGTCAGCTGGCCCCACGACGAAGTATTGCACCTCCCGCCAAGCACCTAGGGCTTCCCAGACTTCGAATCGTCGGTCGTAGTGAACGGGTGGGATCTCATGAGCCCGGCCATGGGAAGCGGGCTGAATCCCGCCCGGGGATCGGGTTCGACCACGAGAAGAAGCGTCCGCACGCCGGCCGCCTCAAGGTTCGCGGCATTTGCCGTGAGTAGATCCAAGCTCTCTGGAGGGACAAGCTTCGGTTGAAGACTCTGGATAACGAGCGTCACTCCGCGATCGGTCACCTCCCGCAACGTCTTCTCTTCTCCCGGCGCGATCTCCAGCCTCGCGGCCCCGTTCACCGGCTCATTGAGCAGCGACGAGGAGACTCGCTCTCTCCATGCGGAGTGGGCTGCGGTCAAGTGCGTTTGAGTCGGAGCGGTGACCCAGTCTTCTTCCGCGGGCAGATAGGGTTCGGGCGGAATGACCGGGTCCGCCTGCGCAAGCGCCAGCAACTGGGACGCACGTGTCGAGGAGCCGGCCTCCGCGTGCAACCTGGCCAGTTCCACGAACACGCGAGGGTTCCAGCTCAGTTCGGTGGCGCGCTCGACCGCCTCGAACGCCGCCGCCCGGTCTCCCCGGACCAGCCGCAGTCGGCCAAGGAGCAGATGCAAGCGGGCCAGACTCTCCGCAGCCTCCGCTTCGAAACTGGATCTCGTGCGATCGAGTGGGCGGTCGATCTCGAGCTGGGCCGGGCGCTCCTTCAGCTGTTGCAGGACCCACTCCTCGGCGATCATCCGAAGAGTCGGTGTCGCGATCATGCTTTCCGTGACTTCGATGTCGAGGCGGGAGTCTCGAAGCACGCGATCAGCAGCGTATCTGTCAAGCCAAACCGTAAGGGCCGGATCGGCGGACTCGTGGGCGAGCTGGAGGCCGACCTGGGCCACCGAGGGCATGGGCGCGAGTCTCCAACTCCGCTCCAGCGCGTCCAGCTTGTCTGAAACCGACATTGGCGAGGGCACGATTGCCTGCAAGCGGACCTGCGAGGCGTACTCGTGTCGCGGATGCTCGGAAGTCAATTCACTCTGCCAATACGCCTCGATATCTTCTCTGCCCAGGAGCCGGGCGTAGAGACTCAGCGCATGCATTGCGGACGGTCCTGGCTCTCCCTCTCGTGCAGCGCTGTCGAGTCGCTCAAGGCGAGCGCGGTGTGCGCGCAGCGGGATCTCGCTCGAACCGTCAGGCAGAGCGCCCCGCCGAAACAGAAGGAAGGCTGCCCAAAACTCGGGCCGCTCAGGGAACTCCGACAGCGCTCGCTCCGTTACCTCGGTAACCCTGGAGGGGTTGAGGGTCTCGGTAGCAAGCATCTGGTAGAGGCGAGCACTGAGCGTCGGGCGACCCTGCGGATCCTTCTCCAAGTACTCCCAGAACGCGCCGCGATTGGAATCGATACGGTCTCCGGTCCGGTCCTCGACCGCGGCTACGGCATAGACCGTACCCGGGGGAAGATGGGCCACGCCCTCGAATCTCCCAACGTCGGTCCGAGGGAGATCTATAGCGCTGGCGCCCGGAGCGGTCTGGGTGAACCGGAGCGGATCCGGAATCCAGTAACGGATCCGCACCCGGAGGCTCGGTTCCGCCGCCAACTCCGACACCGTCACGTAGCTGAGGGTCAGCGCCCCTGTTGTCGGTTCGATCGAGGATCAATGTACTCGAGCCCGCCATTGCCCGGTCCGAACTCAGGGCGATGGCAACGACAGCGGCGCCGGCCGCGAGGGCGAACGCGAAGAGAGATCGGAGCCGCGCGAGGCGGGGCGCCCTTGCCCGACGCCGGGGGCGGGCGGGGAGGGGAAGGACCTTTACGACATTCGGCCTTTCAGGGAAGAGATGGTCGATGAGTCCGGCGGGCGGCTTCGGCGTCGGGAGATCGCAGATCGCCGCGCTCAACGCGCGTACGAACAGGATTTCCCTGCTACAGATCGCACAGGAACGAAGATGTGATCGCACGGGCTCGAAGGAACCTTCGGGCACTTCGCCGTCCGCAAGGCGGTTCAGGGTCCGATCATCAATGTGCACTTCGGGGCTGTCCGTTTCCATATTTTCAGCTCCTTACCGCTCCAACAGCTTGGCGCGGAGCAGCTTCCGCGCCCTGTACAACCGCCCCTCCGAGGTTACCCGGGAGAGGTGGAGAAGCTCGCCGATCTCCTTGTGTGAGTAGCCCTCCATGTCCTTCAGGACGACCACGGTCCGCAGCTCCTCCGGAAGGGACAACACCGCTCGCTCCAGCCTGATGGCATCCAGGACCGTAATCTCCGGTGATTCGCCGTTCACAAGTTCTTCAGATATCGAGTCGATCGAGATCTCACGTCGTCGGCGCTGCGACCGGAGCCTCTTCAGAGCAGCGCGAGCCGTCACGGCGCGAAGCCAGGTCCCGAGCGGTCTCCTTTGATCGAAGCTCCGAATAGCTTCGGGGAGCCCACAAAACACATCTTGCAACACATCTCCAGCATCGGCGGATGAATCCGTCAACTGCTCCGAGTACTCGTCATGAAGGGACCGTAGTGCCTGGCGATCGCCGCGCGCCGTCCTGCGCGCCAATCGCCGCTCTCGAGCGGAAGCGATCACGCGATCCCAACCAGGACCGGGAGCGCGTCCTCAAGCAGCCGGTGCGCTACCAAGTGTTCTCCCTCAATCCGGCAAGAACAGCGAGTCGCATTCTTGTGACCTCTGCATGGAAGAATCGCCTTCCTCCTGTCGGCCTCCCGTTTTGGGTCCGGAGCCAACGCCTGACGGGCCCGGTCGCGCCCCAGAAGCCCCTGTTTGCGAATGGGCTCTGGACTCTCGCTCCTACTTTATATATCCCGCCCGCGGGCGAAACTTCGTTCGAGCTCCTCGGGGCTTGTGCGCGGCACCCGCCGATTCCGGGGGTTGGTATTGTCCCTAAGTGTCAGGGCGGCAAATCAATGGGAGCACGGCTGACCCGGAGGAGTTCATTCGTAAGACGCGGGGACCCTCTGCCGATGGCTGGTGTCGCGACCCGGTTCGCCGCCGACCCAGGGGTTCACGACGACTGACTGCTACCGGGCCGCAGACCCGGGCTACGGTGCAGATGAAGGAACGCTATCCGGCCGGTTGCGGGGGTGAGGCGTCGGGGAGAAAACCGGGCGCTTTAGGGAGGAGACCCAACCGGGAACGGGGACGCCGGTCCTGCTCCGTCCCCTACTCCCGGGCTCAAGCTCGGTCAGCTTGTACATGACCCCTCCTTCGGTGGGCTGGAGTGAATTCTCGTTCTGGGTACGAGGCAGATAAGATGCCGCCGTCAGCACCCGTCACACCCTCCCATTCCCGGACGACTGCCGTCATTGCGCCTCGACGAAGAGCCCCTGGTAGCCGCGGGCCTTGTCGTCCTGGAGCGTGACACGCCACACCGGGTCTTC
This sequence comes from Candidatus Palauibacter sp., assembly GCF_965237495.1. Taxonomy (GTDB): domain Bacteria; phylum Gemmatimonadota; class Gemmatimonadetes; order Palauibacterales; family Palauibacteraceae; genus Palauibacter. The sequence continues at coordinate 3,403,458 of NZ_OZ250143.1, forward strand.
GTCGGATCCGCGCACGATCACTGAGTGACCGCCCGCGGCGTTGGTCTTCCTGAAGTGTTCCCACACGACTGCGAGAGATCGGTGCCACTCATGGACCGTGATCTCGGGCGTGTCGGGATCATCGGCTTCCTTTCTTACGTAGGCGCCCTGTCCGGGATTGGCCTTCCATGCGCCGCGCTGTTCGGTCATGGTTTCCTGCCTTTCTGATGTGCGTTACGAGAGGGGTGTCAGCGGATCCGCGCGCGTTTATGCCGCGCCCCGGGGACCGCGGCGCGGAGCCGGGGGCGTTCACCTCATGCCGATGGTGGCCCCCGGGCTCCGTGCCGGCCGGGCTCAGAACCTGAAGTCGAGGCCTGCCCTGAGTCCGCGTCTGTCGGGCCCGGCGGCGTTGCGCGCGAGGATGGCCTCGAGGTTGAACCTGAGCGCGCGTGCGACATCGTAGCCGGTGCCGAGGGACCAGGTCCGGGCGCCTTCGCGGGCCGACAGCCGACCGAACGTATCGAGCGACCCGTTGCCGAAGGCCGCGATCCCGTAGCCCAACTCCGCGTCGACGCGGCTTGCCTGTTCACGGGCCGTGCCGCCGCGCGCCACATGCCCGTTCTCCAGGAGTCCCTGCATGCCGCTCCGGTCGTGTCCGCGGCCGGGGCTGACGGCGAACCGGAGGCCCTGGCCCTGGGCGCCGGGATCCCACGCGAGGCGGAGCGCCACGCCCCACTCCCTGTGTCCGCCGGATCCGAACGCCATCCTGCCGTTCAGGGCCAGGTCCAGCGCGCTCCCGGCGTAGGCCACCGAGGCGCCCGCCTCGGCGCCGGCGCCCGTGTCGGCGTCGCCCGCGTCGTAGCGCCCGCCCGCCTCGGCGCCGAGCCTGAGCCCACTGGCCGCGTACGTGGCCTCCAGGAGCGCGCGGCCCCGGGTCGCACCGCCCTCGGCCCCGTCCTCGCCCGCGCTCATGCGGACGCCGAAGATGTCGCCCGCGAGCCCGAGCCCGAACCCGCCCCTGCGCATGAGCGGCAGCCGGGCGCCGCCGGAGATCATGCGGAGCGTCGCGTCCATCGCGCGGCCCGCCTCGGCGGCCTCCACCTGGCCCGTCCCGTAGCCGGCCATGGCCCACAGTCCGAGCCCGGCCGAGGGCTGGTAGAACAGGTACGGGTGCACGGTGGTCATGCCGTGCTGCAGCGTCCCCTCGAGCGACTGGCTTGTGTAGTCGAACTCGCCGCCCGTGCGCATCACCGACAGGCCCACCCGCGCGCCCGGCGCCACCTGCGCATCGGCGCCCAGGGCGAGGGCCCGCATGCCCCCATCGTAGGCGACCGCGCCCGGCTCGCCCCTGAACCCCTGCGCCGAGCCCTCGCCCCACACGCTGAACCGCAGGGCCGATCCCTCCTGCCCGCCTCCAAGGTCCGCCGAGAAGGAGACCCGCGGCAGCAGCCGCTTCAGGACCTCCCCGCCGTCGGGCCGGCGGTGGGAGCCGGCGGCGCCCAAGCCCGGCCGCGTGCCCGCCAGCGAGCCCAGGAGGCCGGCCGCACGGTTCTCCCACCCTCCGGCGGAACGACTCCCGCCACGCATGGCGGCCTCCATCCGGGCGCCGACCGACCGGCGCGCGCCCTCGGCCACCGACCGGCCCAGGACCGCGAGGCCCACCTCGAGCGACTCGTCGAACCGCGCCGCGTCGGCGCCGGAGGCTACGATCCGGACCACGCTGGCCGCGGCCGCCCCCGCGCTCACCCCCTCCGGCAGTTCGCCGAAGCCGAGCGTGAACTCCCCGCCCGGCGCCCCTTCGGGCGCCCCAAGGGTGAACGTCCGCGTCGTGTCGCCCGGCGCGAACCGGATCGTCGCGGGCACACCGAGTTCGCCGGGCCCCGGCGCCCCGGCACCCATGCCCGTGACCGTCACCGGGACGAGCACCTCGCGGTCCGCCGCAGGCGACATCCGCACCGTCACCCCGGCCCCCGCGCCGCCCGCAGCCGCCGTGTAGGACGGCTCCGTGTACGCGACCGTGAGCGGCTTCGGCCGGGACTTGTTCCGCATATCGGCGCTGGCTTCGCTCACGATCACCCGCGCCTCGGACGGCGCGTCCGCCACCGCACCGGCGGGCAGCGCACCGAACGTGACCACCACGGTGTCGCCCGAGGCCAGACCCGCCGCGCTCACCGCCAGCGTCTGCTCCGTGTCTCCCGCCCCGAACGTCACCGTGTGGGTCGTCTCACTCGCCGCGCCGCCCACCGTGACGCCCACCGCCAGCGTACCGGTGGCCGCCGGGGACACCCTGACAACGACGTCGGCGGAACCCCCGAGCGGCATCGTGTACGTCTCGGCACCGAACGACAGCACCGGCGTCGCCGAACCCACCACCGGCACCGCCGCGCTCTCGGCACGCTTGCCCGGCCCGTCGCCATCGGCGTACGTGAACACCGCCCTGAGGAGCGTCCCCTCGTCGGCCGGCACCGGCGTGTAGAACCGCGATGTCGCGCCCGCGATGTTCGTCCACGCCGCGCCCCCGTCCGAGGAGCGCTGCCACCGGCGCCGCTTGCCCGAGCTCTGCGAGCCGTCCTGGTCCATCAGCACCGCCGTCACACGCACCCCCACGCGCGCCACCGTCGCGTCAAGCGTCACCACACCCGGGTCGTCCGCGTCGGTCACCGTGATCCTCACCGCCGCCGTGTCGGCCAGCATCCCGTCGCTCGCCACCACCTCGACCGTGAGCTCCGTGTTGCCGCTCTCGGAGTCCAGAGACGCGCCGCTCCCGACCGTGATCTGGCCCGTCGCCTCCCCGATCTCGAACGACCATGCGTCATCGCCCGCGAGGCTGTACTCGAGGTCGTCGCCGTTGCCGTCGGTCGCCGTCACCGGCTCGCCCACCGCCGTGCCCGCCGGCGCGTTCTCCGCCACCGACAGCGACACCGCCGCCGCGCCGAACTCAGGCGCCACGTTCGTTCCCGTCACACGCACCGCGTCGCTCTCGGCGCGCTTGTTCGGACCGTGGCCATCGGTGTAGCTGAACACCGCCCGCAGGAGCAGCCCCTCATCGGCCGCCAGCGGCGTGTAGCTCTCCGCGGCCGCTTCCGTGATGTCCGTCCAGCCGGTGCCGCCGGAGGACTGCTGCCAGGTGACCGTCTTCGTCTGAGTCTCCGGTTCGTCCTCGTCGGACAGCGCCGCCGTGAGCGCCGTCCCGACCCGGGCCGCCGAAGCGTCCAGCGTCACCACCCCAGGCTCCTCCGCGTTCGTCACCGTGATCGTCACCGACGCCGTGTCCGCCAGCATCCCGTCACTGACCACCACCGAGACCGTCAGCTCCGTGTCCCCGCTCTCGTAGTCCAGAGACGCACCGCTCCCCACCGTGATCAGGCCCGTCGCCTCCCCGACCTCGAAGGAGTCCGCGTCTCCGCCAGCAGCGAAGCTGTACCCCAACTCGTCGTCGTTGCCGTCGGTGGCCGCCACCGTCCCCACCTCCGCACCCGCCGCGGAGTTCTCCGCCACCGTCAACTCCACAGCATCCGGGCTGAACACGGGCACCGCGTTCGTGCCCGTCACGTGCACCGCCGCGCTCTCGGCGCGCTTGTTCGAACCGTGGCCGTCCGTGTAGGTGAACACCGCCCTCAGGAACATGTCCTCGTCGGCCGCCCCGGGCGCGTAGCTCGCCGCGTCCGCGTCCATGATGTCCGTCCACGGCGTTACGCCGTCGGAGGAGCGCTGCCACGCGATCGTCGTGGCCCCGGCATCGGGCTCGTCCTCGTCGGCGAGCGCCGCCGTCAGCGCCATGCCCGCACGCGCCACGTCCGCGTCCAGCGTCACCACCCCCGGATCGTCCGCGTCGGTCACCGTGATCGTCACCGCCGCCGTGTCGGACAGCATCCCGTCACTCGCCACCACCGAGACCGTCAGTTCCGTGTCCCCGCTCTCGTAGTTGAGCGCCGCACCCGCGGCCACCGTGATCCGGCCCGTCGTCTTCCCGATGGCGAACGAGGACGCGTCGCCGCCCGCCAGGAACCGGTACCCCAGCTCGTCGTCGTTCGCGTCGGTCGCCGTCACCACGCCCACTTCCGTGTCCGCGGCCGAGTTCTCCGGCACACCCAGCGCCACCGCGTTCGGGTTGAACACCGGCGCCTCGTTCGAGCCCGTCACGCGCACCGCCGAGCTCTCGGCGCGCTTCCCCGAACCGTGTCCGTCGGTGTACATGAACACCGCCCTCAGCAGCATGCTCGTATCGGCCGCCACCGGCGTGTAGAACCGGCCCGTCGCGCCCGCGATGTCCGCCCACCCCGTGCCGCCATCGGCCGACAGCCGCCACTGCCGCGTCTTGCCCGCGCTCCGGGACCCGTCCTGGTCCATCAAGGTCGCCGTCACCCGCATGCCCACGCGCGCCACGCCCGCATCCAGCGTCACCACCCCCGGATCGTCCGCGTCGGTCACCGTGATCGTCACCGTCGCCGTGGCCGAGAGCGGCCCGTCACTCGCCACCACCCGTACCGTGAGCGACGTGTTCCCGCTCTCGTAGTCCAGCGCCGCCGCGCTCCCCACCCTGATCCGGCCGGTCGTCGGATCGATATCGAAGGAGGCCGCATCCGGGCCCGCGAGGCTGTACATCAGCTCATCGCCGTCCGGATCCGTCGCCAGCACCGCCGCGCCCAACTGCGTGCCCGCCAGCGAGTTCTCCGGCACCGTCCGCTCGAGCGCGTCGGGGCTGAACTCCGGTGGCCGGTTCGGCGACGTCACCGCTACCGCCGCGCTCTCGGCGCGCTTGTTCGGCCCGTGGCCGTCGGTGTAGGTGAACACCGCCCGCACGAGCGAGTCCGCGTCCGCCGCTTGCGGCGCGTAGGACGCCGTGGCCGCCCCCGCGATGTCCGACCACGTCACCCCCTCGTTCGAGGACCGCTGCCACGTGACCGTCGTCGCCTGCGCGTCCGGTACGTCCTCGTCGGCGAGCGTCGCCGTCAGCGCCACCCCCACCTCCGCCGCCGACGCAGAGAGCGTCACCACACCCGCATCGTCCGCGTTCGTCACGCGGATCGTCACCGTCACCGTGTCCGATAGCATCTCGTCGGTGGCCTCCACCCGCACCGTGAACGACGTGGCCCCGCTCTCGTAGTCGAGCCCCGCCCCGCTTCCCACCGTGATCAGGCCGGTCGTCCCGCCGATCTCGAACGACGACTCGTCCCCGCCCGGCACGAAGCTGTACTTGAGCTCGTCGTCGTTGCCGTCGGTCGCCGTCACCGCCGGCCCCACTTCGGTCCCCGCCGACGAGTTCTCCGGCACCGTCCGCTCCAGCGCGGCCGCGCCGAACTCGGGCGGCTCGTTCGGACCCGTCACCCGCACCGCCACGCTCTCCGCGCGCTTGTTCGGCCCGTCGCCATCGGTGTAGGCGAACACCGCCCGCAGCCACATCCCCTCGTCGGACGCCGCAGGCATGTACGACCGACTCGTCGCGCCACGGATGTTCGTCCACGGAGCGTTGCCGTCCGACGACAACTGCCACTTGCGCCGCTTGTTCCGCGAGCCGTCCTGGTCGGCGAGCGTCGCCGTCACCCGCATGCCCACGCGCGCCACCGTCGCGTCCAGCGTCAGCACGCCCGGATCGTCGTCGTCGGTCACCGTGATCGTCACCAACGCCGTGCCGGACAGCATCCCGTCACTCGCCACCACCTGGACCGTCAGCTCCGTGTCGCCGCTCTCGTAGTCCAGTGCCGCCGAGCTCCCCACAGTGATCTGACCCGTCGTCCCGTCGATATCGAACGATGGGGAGTCGCCGCCCTCCGCGAGGCTGTAGGTGAGCTCGTCGTCGTCCTCGTCGGTCGCCGTCACCGGCGCGCCCACCGCCGTCACCGCCGGCGAGTTCTCAGCCACCGTCCGCGACACCACGTCCGGGCGGAACTCCGGCGCACGGTTCGTCGGAGGTACGACCACGTCGAGCACCCGGACCACCACGCTGTCCGGGGCCGAGTCCGCCTCCCCGTCGCTCACCACCAGCGTCAACGTGAAGTCCGTGTCGCTCTCCACGGCCGGCGCCGTGAACGTCGGAGAGGCCGCCGCCGGATCGCTCAACGTCACCTCCGAAGGCCCGCTCCACCGGTACGTCAGAGCCGCGTCCTCCCCGTCGGGATCTTCCCCCGTACCGACCAGCGTCACCTCCGCGCCCTCCTCCACCGTCTGGTCCGGCCCCGCGTTCGCCCTCGGCGCCTCGTTCACGTTCCGCACCCGGACCACCACGCTGTCCGGGGCCGAGTCGGTCTCCCCGTCGCTCACCACCAGCGTCAACGTGTAGTCCGTGTCGCTCTCCACCGCCGGCGCCGTGAACGTCGGGGACGACACCGCCGGATCGCTCAGCGTCACCCCGGAAGGCGCGCTCCACCTGAACGTCAGAGCCGCGTCCTCCCCGTCGGGATCTTCCCCCGTACCGACCAGCGTCACCTCCGCGCCCTCCTCCACCGTCTGGTCCGGACCCGCGCTCGCCGTCGGCGCCTCGTTCACGTTCCGCACCCGGACCACCACGCTGTCGGGCGCCGAGTCGGCCTCGCCGTCATTCACCGCCAGCGTGATCGTGTAGTCCCTGTCGCTCTCCACCGCCGGCGCCGTGAACGTCGGGGACGACACCGCCGGATCGCTCAGCGTCACCCCGGAAGGCGCGCTCCACCTGAACGTCAGAGCCGCATTGTCACCGTCGGGATCGTCACCCGTACCGACCAGCGTCACCTCCGCGCCCTCCTCCACCGTCTGGTCCGGACCCGCGCTCGCCGTCGGCGCCTCGTTCACCACCGTCACCGTGAACGTCTGTTCCGCCGTCGCCCGTAGGTCGGTGGCCGTCACCGTCACCGTCGCCGTCCCCGGAGCCTCGCCCCGGTACGTCATCGTGGTCAGCTCAAGGTTCACGCTCACAACCGAGGTGTCCGACGACGACACCTCGTGGAACAACAGCTCCCCGTCGTACTCCCTGAAGTACGACGACGCGTCCACGCTGCCGCTGCCCCCGACCGCCACCGTGTCCGCCGGGATCTCGCCCACCACCTCGGGCACACGGTTCCGCACCTCCACCGCGAACACCTGCTCCGCCACCCCGCCGGACGGATCGCGGGCCGTCACCGTCACCGCCGCCGTCCCCAGGTTCGCGCCCGAGAAACGCACCGTGCTCCCGCTCACGCTCGCCGTCGCCACCCTCGTGTCGGAGGAGGTCGCCGTGTACGCCAGCGCCTCGCCCTCCGGGTCGCTGAAATAGGACGACACGTCCACGCTGTCGCTCACCAGGCGGTACACCCACTGCCCGGGGATGCTGTCCACCACCACCGGAGGCGGGTTCGGATCCGCCACCGTCACCGTGAACGTCTGTGTAGCAGTGCCCCGGTGGCCGTCGGAGGCCGTCACCGTCACCTGAGCGCTCCCGCCGGAGAGACCCGTGAACGTCACCAGACTGTCCGCCACCGTCACCGTCACCGCCGTCGAGTCCGACGAGGACACCGAGTACGAAAGCGCGTCCGCGTCCGCGTCGCTGAAGTACGCCGATACGTCCACGCTTCCGCTCCCGCCCACCTCCACCGTCTGCGCCCCGATCGTCCCCTCCGCCACGGGAGCCTGGTTCGACACCGTCACCGTGAACGTCTGCGCCGCCGTCCCGCCCAGGCGGTCGGTCGCCGTCACCGTCACCTCCGCCTCCCCGAGTCCCTCCCCCCGAAACGTCAGACGCGCCCCGCTCACCTCCACCGTCACCACCGACGCGTCCGACGTGGCCGCCGCGTACCTCAGCACCTCCCCGTCCGCGTCGCTGAAGTACGAAGACACGTCCACCGACCCCGTCTCCCGACGGTGGGTCTCCCGCGCCTCGATCGTACCCGCCGCCGACGGGGCACGGTTCGGTACAGTCACACGGAACCGCTGCGCCACCGACGCCCGCCCATCGCTCGCCGTCACCGTTACCTCGGCGCTCCCCGGAACCACCGCCCGGTACGCCACCGCGCTCCCGTCCATCTCCACCGTCACCACGTGCGCCGAGTCCGACGCCGCCGCGTACTCCAACGCGTCGCCGTCGGCATCGCTGAAGTGCCCCGACACGTCCACGCGACCGCTCTCACCCGCGTACAACGTGTCCGGCGCAATCGTCCTCTCCGTCACCGGCGCCAGGTTCGGAACCGTCACCTCGAACGACTGCGTCGCCGTCAGCGCGTCTGGATCCGTCGCCGTTACCGTCACCGTAGCGCTCCCCGCGCCCGTGCCCGTGTACGTCACCGTGCTCGACCCGCGCCCACCAACGACCACCGTCACCACCGACGCGTCCGAAGACTCCGCCGCGTACCTCAAACGATCGCCATCGGGGTCGCGGAAGTACCCCGATACGCCCACGCTGCCGCTCGATCCCACCGCCACCGTGGCGGCCGGTATCGTCTCCACCGCCACAGGCGCCCGGTTCGGCTGCGTCACCGTCACACTGAACTCCTGCTCCGCCCTCAGCCCGCCGGGATCCCTCGCCGTCACCGTCACCGTCGCACTCCCCACGGCCACACCCGCGTACGTCACCGTGCTCAACCCTCGCCCACCAACGCCAACCGTCACCACCAACGAATCCGAAGACTCCGCCGCGTAAGTCAACGTGTCCCCGTCGCGGTCGCGGAAGTGCGACGACACCCCCACGCTGCCGCTCGATCCCACCGCCACCGTGGCGGGAGGTAGCGTCCCCACCGCCTCCGGTGCGTGGGCCACTGGCCGGGGCGGCAGCGGGTATTCCACCGTCACTTCAACGCTCGCCGTCACCGTCGTTTCGTCGTCGGTGACCGGGACCGACACGCTCGCGCTCCCCACGCCCGCGCCTGTAACCGTCACCGTGGTCCCGCTCCGGGTCGCCGTCGCCACCAACGTGTCTCCCGACTCGGGATCGCCGGGGGTCCATGAACCGCTGCCGCCCCTACAACGCACCTCCGACGTGCCCGTCCCGCCGACCACCAGCGTCAACTCCCCCGGCTCCATGCGGCATGCCAGCGGCGGGTTCCTCACCGTCACCGCGATGCTCCCGCCGCCCGTCAAGCCGCCTGCCGTGGCCGTGACCGGAACAGTCGTGTCACCCAGACCCACGCCGCTGATCGTCACCACGCCGTCGACCAGCTCCGCCGTCGCCACGTCCGGGTCCTCGCTGGAGCCGCCTCCGTAGCCCGTGATCGGGTCCCCGTCGGGGTCATGGCATTGCTCGGACAGCCTTACGCTCGCCGTCTCCCCGGGGTGCACCTCCACCTCGCCGCTGCACACGGGAGGCTGGTCCCGGGGAGGTGTCACCGTCACCGCGATGCTCCCGCCGCCCGTCAAGCCGCCTGCCGTGGCCGTGACCGGAACAGTCGTGTCACCCAGACCCACGCCGCTGATCGTCACCACGCCGTCGACCAGCTCCGCCGTCGCCACGTCCGGGTCCTCGCTGGAGCCGCCTCCGTAGCCCGTGATCGGGTCCCCGTCGGGGTCATGGCATTGCTCGGACAGCCTTACGCTCGCCGTCTCCCCGGGGTGCACCTCCACCTCGCCGCTGCACACGGGAGGCTGGTCCCGGGGAGGTGTCACCGTCACCGCGATGCTCCCGCCGCCCGTCAAGCCGCCTGCCGTGGCCGTGACCGGAACAGTCGTGTCACCCAGACCCACGCCGCTGATCGTCACCACGCCGTCGACCAGCTCCGCCGTCGCCACGTCCGGGTCCTCGCTGGAGCCGCCTCCGTAGCCCGTGATCGGGTCCCCGTCGGGGTCATGGCATTGCTCGGACAGCCTTACGCTCGCCGTCTCCCCGGGGTGCACCTCCACCTCGCCGCTGCACACGGGAGGCTGGTCCCGGGGAGGTGTCACCGTCACCGCGATGCTCCCGCCGCCCGTCAAGCCGCCTGCCGTGGCCGTGACCGGAACAGTCGTGTCACCCAGACCCACGCCGCTGATCGTCACCACGCCGTCGACCAGCTCCGCCGTCGCCACGTCCGGGTCCTCGCTGGAGCCGCCTCCGTAGCCCGTGATCGGGTCCCCGTCGGGGTCATGGCATTGCTCGGACAGCCTTACGCTCGCCGTCTCCCCGGGGTGCACCTCCACCTCGCCGCTGCACACGGGAGGCTGGTCCCGGGGAGGTGTCACCGTCACCGCGATGCTCCCGCCGCCCGTCAAGCCGCCTGCCGTGGCCGTGACCGGAACAGTCGTGTCACCCAGACCCACGCCGCTGATCGTCACCACGCCGTCGACCAGCTCCGCCGTCGCCACGTCCGGGTCCTCGCTGGAGCCGCCTCCGTAGCCCGTGATCGGGTCCCCGTCGGGGTCATGGCATTGCTCGGACAGCCTTACGCTCGCCGTCTCCCCGGGGTGCACCTCCACCTCGCCGCTGCACACGGGAGGCTGGTCCCGGGGAGGTGTCACCGTCACCGCGATGCTCCCGCCGCCCGTCAAGCCGCCTGCCGTGGCCGTGACCGGAACAGTCGTGTCACCCAGACCCACGCCGCTGATCGTCACCACGCCGTCGACCAGCTCCGCCGTCGCCACGTCCGGGTCCTCGCTGGAGCCGCCTCCGTAGCCCGTGATCGGGTCCCCGTCGGGGTCATGGCATTGCTCGGACAGCCTTACGCTCGCCGTCTCCCCGGGGTGCACCTCCACCTCGCCGCTGCACACGGGAGGCTGGTCCGGGGGAGGTGTCACCGTCACCGCGATGCTCCCGCCGCCCGTCAAGCCGCCTGCCGTGGCCGTGACCGGAACAGTCGTGTCACCCAGACCCACGCCGCTGATCGTCACCACGCCGTCGACCAGCTCCGCCGTCGCCACGTCCGGGTCCTCGCTGGAGCCGCCTCCGTAGCCCGTGATCGGGTCCCCGTCGGGGTCATGGCATTGCTCGGACAGCCTTACGCTCGCCGTCTCCCCGGGGTGCACCTCCACCTCGCCGCTGCACACGGGAGGCTGGTCCGGGGGAGGTGTCACCGTCACCGCGATGCTCCCGCCGCCCGTCAAGCCGCCTGCCGTGGCCGTGACCGGAACAGTCGTGTCACCCAGACCCACGCCGCTGATCGTCACCACGCCGTCGACCAGCTCCGCCGTCGCCACGTCCGGGTCCTCGCTGGAGCCGCCTCCGTAGCCCGTGATCGGGTCCCCGTCGGGGTCATGGCATTGCTCGGACAGCCTTACGCTCGCCGTCTCCCCGGGGTGCACCTCCACCTCGCCGTTGCACACGGGAGGCCGGTCCGGGGGAGGTACATCCAGCACCCTGACCGTGACGTTGTCGGTGTTCGAGTCGAACTCGCCGTCGCTCACCACGAGTTCGAACGTGAAGTCAGCTTCCTCACCCGGGGCCACCTCCGGCGCCTGGAAGGACGGGTACGCCGTGGAGGCGCCGTTGAGAGCCACTCCCTCGGGCCCCGTCCATGCGTAGGTCAGATCGTCGCCGTCCGGGTCGTAGCTGCCGGAACCGTCCAGGTTCACCACCGTTAGTTCATCCGCGGAGAAATCGTCCCCCGCGTCCGCTGTCGGCGGCAGATTGGGCGGCGGCTCCCCCCGCCCCCGGGAGTCGGTGATCCGCACCGTCCGCGGATTCGCGCGCAGGAGCACCGTGCCCGGACCCGTCGCGTTCGTCAGCGTGATGGTCACCGACTCCCCGTCGTCTTCGATGTCGTCGGCCACCGTCGCCACGGCGATCAGGGCGCCCGTCGCCCCCGCCTCCACCGTCAACTCGCCGGAGAGCTCCGCGTAGTCCTCGCCCGGCTTCGCCGTGCCCGACACCGCGTACTGGACGGTCACCGCACCCGCACTCGTGTCTCCCGTCACCCCCACCTCGAAGTGCGCCGTGTCGCCCTCAGCCACCGTCCCGCCGGCGGGCGCGGCGAGCGTGACGGAGACCGTGTCCGCCGACTGCTTGACCGCCACGGGGCCGTCCCACACGCGTGCCGCAGCCTCCGATGGCATGGCGCCCGCCAGTAGCAGCGCGACGGCCCCGAGGATCCGAAGGACGGCGCGCGGGGCCGGCCGGTGAGCAGGGGTCTGGACGGACGAAGGTCCGGCGATGGAGACGGGTGTCATGGGAGTGTGTCCTCGCGAGGGAATGGGAAGGCGGAGGCCGGTTCGGGCCCGGCGACGTGTCGCGTCACATGGCGGCGGCGTCCGGCGTGTCATGTCCGGCGGCCGTCCACTCGAAATGGGTCGGGGCACGTCCAATGTCCCTCCGCTCGTTTCGCGTTCTCGTGGCGCCGCGATGGGGCGGCGCGGGAGGGATGCCCCTCCTATTTCTTATATCTCGCGAAGAGGCCAAACTTCGTTCGCCGACGATGGAGCCATCGCCTGGGTCGCCGCCCGCGCGGAGGGCCAAGCGATCCGTAAGAAGCCGCGTGACAGGAGATTATGGAGTTGGGCGATAGGGAATGAGGTGCGAATCCGAACACGCGCCGTATCGCCGATACCGTGCCGGCGTCGGGCTGGGCAAGAGGTACCCGAGGAGGAAGACCGACGGGTCGGGCGTCCAAGAGGACCTACCGGGGGACCGGACGGGGGCGGCTCGGGGAAGCCGGTGGGAAGTGGAGGTCGGGTCAATAGGTGTGTAAACGTCATCAGGCGGCGATCCTCTCCCGACCCTCGGGGACGGGCTTTCCGTCCTCGAACCTCTTCCCTTCGTACACCTCTCCCAAGCAAGTGCGGCGCGTTGAGCTTCCCGGACCTCTTCTCGGCCACCAGCAGCAGCCGCCAGATCAGCGCCGTGGCGTTGTCGACCCGCTTGAACCGCTTCGCGGCCGTCGTGCGCAGCCGGACCGAGGCGAACGGGCTCTCCACGACGTTGGTCGTCCGCAGGTGCCGCCAGTGCTTCTCCGGATAGTCGTGGAAGGCCGTCATGCGGTCCCAGTCGTCCTCGAGCACGGCCACCGCCTTGGCCTCGGCGTCTCCGTAGCGGTCCCGGAAGGCGTCTCTCGCCTCCTTCGCCGCCGCCCGCGAGGGCGCTACGCCGCCGCGCGCAGCATCTCCCTCGCCGCGGCCTGCTCTCTCTTGGGCAGCCGGTCCAGCACGTTGGTCGTCTTGTGGTTCCAGCACCGCTGCTCGGCCGTCTCCGGCCACACCTCCCGCGCCGCGCCCCAGATGCCCAGGTTCCCGTCGGCGACGAGCAGCTTCGGCGTCCCGAGCCCCCGCGCCTTGAGGTCCCTGAGCACCGCCGCCCACGACTCGACCGACTCCCGGTAGCCCGGCGTGACCGCCAGCACCTCCTTCGTCCCGTCGCTCATGGCCCCGATCACCACCAACAGCGCCGCCTTGTCCCGCTCCAGGCCCGCCTTCACGTAGATCCCGTCCGCCCACGCGTACACGAGCTCACGGTCTCCCAGCGGCCGCCGGCTCCACGCCTCGTGCTCCGCCGTCCACCTCGCCCTGAGCCGCCTCACCGAGGACTTCGACAACGGCGCCCCGTCGCCCAACAGCCCCCTGAGCGCCAGCTCGAAATCGCCCTCGGCCAGCCCGTGCGGGTACAGCTCCGGGATCAGCTCGCCCACCTCCCGCGTCCGGCGCGCGAACAACGGCAGCACCCGGCTCTCGAACCGTTCCTCCAGGCCCCTGACCCGAGGCCGCCTGACCTCGATCGTCCCCGAACTCGTCGCCAGACGCCGCGGCTTGCCGTACCCGTTCCGGTAGCCCGGAGGCGCGTCCACCGCCGCCCGCCGTTCCGACTTCACCCGGCCCGGAAGCTCCGTGATCTCCTCCTCCAGTGCCGCCTGGATCAGACCGCGCATCTCCTCCCGCACCCACACCTCCAGCGTCTCCCACGCTGGCCCGCCGAACCTCTCCCGCGTATCGTTGCCCATGAGGCGACGTCCTTTCTCCGGGTCTCCCCCCGGATCGCTGGTAAACGGTCAGCTGAAAGGTACGTCGCCTCGCTTTTTACACACCTTTTGTTCCTACCTCTGGGAAGTGGCGTGCCCCGGCTCAGTTGCGGATGATGCGCACCACGTTGCCGTTCTCATCGACCACGACGACCGGACCATCGATCACGTCATCGGCGAACCACGCCTCCGACTCCGCCGCCACGTCCGGGGGCGGGATGCGGTCCAGCGCCGGCAACTCGTAGGGATCGGCCCGGCTCACGTCGACCTCGTAGCCCAGATCCGCCAGCGCCCGCAGCGTGATCGCGCTCAAGGCGGTGCCATTGGCAGCCATCACTTCGCCGCGGAGTACGCCCTTGCGCCAGTGGACGTTGGCGCCCAAACGCAGCACGTTTTCTACCGGTACCTTCCCGCCCGCGTACGACCAGCCGCCGGCCTCGTTGAACGCTTCCACCGCCAGCGGCCCGGGGAAGTGCGTGTCGCGAGGGTCACCCTCGTACGGTGTGCGCTCGCGCAACCTGTAGCGCCACATGGTTCCGATGCCCAGTACGTGTCCGATCTCGTGCAGCGCGACCGTATACATGCTGTCCGACCTCGCCACCAGGCTGTCGGGTTCCCAGTACCAGCGGTTGAACCTGACGTCCCCCAATGTGGGCAGGCCCGACTCGCGAACGACGCAAGGTGCCGCCGAGGCCAGACTTGCCCTGTTCTCCGTCTCCACGAACACGCCGATCACGACGTCGTCGATGCTCCCCACCATCCGCACGCCCTCAAGGTCGGCTCGACAGAACCCGGTGCGGTCGATCGGCACGTCCGGCACGTCGGCCGCGAGCACCTCCTCCCACCGCGCCCGCGCCCGCCGGATCTCCGCCTCCTCGGCCTCCGTGAACCCGTCGCCGAAGATCAGCTCGATCCGGTAGCCCTCGGGATCCGGCGCCCGCGCCACCGTCACCGGCACCGACAGCGCCGCCCCAAGCCCGCCCGGATCGGCGGCCGTCACCTCCACCACCGCCGACCCCTCCGACAGCGGCTCGAGAACCAGCACCCCGCCCTCGACCGTCGCGGCCACCACCCCCGCGTCGCTCGACCCCGCCTCATGGACCAGCGTGTCTCCGTCCGGATCGCTGAAATGCGCCCCGAGATCCACCTCCGCCGACCGCACGCCCGCCTGCAGCCAGTGAAGCGGAACTTGCTCCGTGACCACCGGCGTCCGGTTCTCCGGCGGCGCGAACAGCACCAGCGGCTCGCCCGCCACAGCCTCCAGACCCTTGAACTCCGGAGGGAACGCTGGCGCCAGCCCCAGGCTCACGTGCACCGGGCCCGGACTCCCGGACGGACGGGCCACCTCCAGCGGCACGCCCGCCGTCTCCCCGGCCGCCACCGCGAGACTCCCGCCCGAAGCGGCGCCACCCTGAACCGTCACCGACACCTCGATGGAGTGAGGCGCGCCGCTCGGCACCCGCAGCGCCACGGCCGCCGGGCCCGGCGCCAGCGCGTCGCCCGCGTCGGTGCGCGCCAGCTCCAGCGCCACCGGGAACGGGGCGCCGGGGTTCCTCCGCAGGTCCAGCAGCTCGAGGTTCCGGAGCCCCCGGAACACGCCCGGCGGCAGCTCCGCGAGCGCGTTGATCCCAAGGCTCAGGTCCTTCAGGCTCTCCAGATCCCCGAAGATGCCCGGCGGTAACGCGGACAGGCCATTGCCCTGCAGCCTCAGAATCGCCAAGGCCTCAAGCCCCGCGAAGAGGCCCGGCGGTAACGCGGACAGGCGATTGTCCTGCAGCCTCAGATTCGTCAAGGCCTCAAGCCCCGCGAAGATGCCCGGAGGCAGCGTGGAAAGGCGGTTGCCGAAAAGGTTCAGGTAGAGGAGACGGGACAGATCAGCGAAGAGGTCCGGCGGCAACGCCGAAAACTCGTTGTTCTCCAGCGACAGGAGTTCCAGGGCTGAGAGCCCGTCGAAGATCCCCGCCGGCAGGTCCGTCAGGGCGTTCCCGCCAAGGTACAACAACCGCAGACCGGACAGTCCGGCAATGGTGGCTTCGTCCAGAGAAGCCAGCGCGTTGTTCGTCAGGGAGAGCACCTCCAGGGCGTCCAGGCTCTCGAACACGCCCGGCGGCAGTTCCGTCAGCCGGTTGCCGGGGAGCGACAGAAACGCCAGGCTTGACAGATCGCTGAAGACTCCGGCGGGTAAACGCCTCAGCCGGTTCAGGGCCAAGTGAAGGCCTTTCAGTTCGGACAGACCCGCGAAGATCCCCGGCGGAAGCTCCTCCAGTTCGAGACCGTTCAAGTAGAGGCTTTCCAGGCGCGGCATCCCGGCGAACAGACCGGCCGGCAGCTCCGTCACCGGGTTGTCGCTCAGGTCGAGCTGAGTCAGGTTGGTGAGCCCGGCCAACTCGGACGGGATCTCCGTCAGCCGATTGCTCATCAGATCAAGCCAGTTCAGGAGTGGCAGGCCCGACGGCAATCCCGGCGGCAACGCATCGAGCTGGTTGCCCCTGAGCCGGAGCGTAACCAGTGAGTCCAGACCGCCGAAGATGTCCGGCGGCAACTCGCGCAGGCGATTATCGTTCAAGACCAGCGAATGCATCCTGGAGAGGCCCGCGAAGTCACCGCTGCGTAAACTAGTGATGTTCTTTTGGCGGAGGGCAAGGCCGGTCACGCGACCCAGATGCTCCTCCGTGACGTTGGCGCAACTCGCGACGCCGGTCTTCGCGAGCAGCGCCTGAATCACCTGTTGCGTCCGCCCGCAGATGCCCGCATCGAGCTGGGCCGTCGCCGTCACCTCCAGCCTCGCCGACCCCGCCAGCGACACCGCCAGCGCCTGACCGCCTTCCGCCGCTCCCAACGTCCATACGGTGGCCGCCAGACCCGAACTGTCCGTCCGCGCCGACGCCGGATCCGCCGACCCGCCGTCAGCCTCCGGTACGAAATTCACCAGTGCACCCGGTACCGGACGCGCCGCCTCGTCCAGCGCCTGCACCACGACCGCCTCCGCCAGCGCGTGACCCACCACGCCCCACTGCCGGTTCCCGGACCACGGGATGACCCGCGACACGGTCGAGTCCGGGTCCACCGCCGTCACGGTCACCTCCCGCCGGGCGGCCCCCGAAGCCACCGCCAGCGTCTGTTCCCCCAACGTCGGCCCCAGCGTCCACACCGCCGACGCCAGACCGGAGCCGTCGCTCCACGCCGAATCGGGCCGCACCGACCCGCCCCCGGGCCCCGCCGAAAACGTCACCAGCGCCACCGCCACGGGATCGCCCTCTCCGTCCACCGCCCATACCTCCACCGGCAGCGACTGGCCCGCCACCGCCGTCTCGACGTCCCACGACCGCAGTTCCACCGTCGCCACCGCCGAGGCCAGTGCCGTCGCCGTCACCTCCAGCCGCGCACCCCCCGCCGTCACCTCCAGCCGCTGCTCCCCCGGCGTCCTGCCCAGCGTCCACCCCACCGCCGCCCAGCCGTCGCGAAGACTCCGCACGCTGTCTCGGTGCACCGACCCGCTCTCGGGCACGAACCTGACCAGAGCGCCCTCAATCGGCCGGTCGGCGCCGTCCAACACCCGCACCCCTACCGCCGCCGGGAGACGCTGCCCGGCAAACCCGCTCTGACCGCCCCCCTGCCGCAATACGACCGCCGCCACCGCCGAGTCCGGGTCCAGCGCCGTCGCCGTCACCTCCAGCCGCGCACGCCCCGCCGTCGCCACCAGCCGCTGCTCGCCCGGCGTCTCTCCCAGCGTCCACACCGCCCACGCCCTGCCGCTGCCCGTGCTCCGCACGCTGTCTCGGTGCACCGACCCGCTCTCGGGCACGAACCTGACCAGAGCGCCCTCAATCGGCCGGTCGGCCCCGTCCACCACCCGCAACCACACCTCCCTCGGCAGAGGCCGCCCCACAAACCCTCGCTGACCGCCCCCAAACTGCAGCTCGATCGCCGCCACCGCCGAGTCCGGGTCCAGTGCCGTCGCCCTGATCTCCGCCGCCGGCCCGCCCGCCACCGACGCCGCCAGCCGCTGCTCGCCCGGCGTATCGCCCAGCGTCCACACCGGAGACGCCGCACCTCCCCCGTTGCTCTCCACCGACGCCGGGCTCACCGATCCGCCCCCCGACGTCACCGCGAACGCCACCGCCCGCCCCCCCACGGGAGCTCCGCCCGCGTCCAACACCTGCACCCCGGCGCGCTCCGGTAGCGGAAGACCGGCCTGGGCACGCTGCCCGCCCCCGAACACCTCGAGCGCCGACGCCCGCTGCTCGACCGCCACCGACGCCGCGGCACGCAGACCCCCCGAAGTCGCCCGAACCTCCGCCGTCCCGTTCCCACGCGCCGTCACCAGACCCGCGCCGTCCACCGTCACCACCGACTCGTCCGTGCTCGACCACTCCACCGCGCCGGCCGCACCCGTCCCGCCCGTCACCCTCGCCGTGAACCGCACGGTCTCCCCGAGATACGTCAGCGCTGCGGAGTCGGGCCCGATCACCAGCGACGCCCCGCTCGGAGGCCCCGCCACCTCCCCCGAATCGCACGCCGCCACCGCCGCGAGAACCGCGGCCACCTTGAGCGCTTCGGCTTTCGAGACCCGGCGCCGCGCCGACTTCATCGGCTCTCCGCCCCTCTCTCCCTGGATGCCCGCAATGCCTCTGCCCCCCCATTATGGGGTCTAGCTGCTGGCCCCACGAACGTTGACGGTAACTCGGAACCGGACAAGCCGGAAGCTGCCTGCCCTTGACTGAGCGGCCGTGTGGGTGATGTGGAGCGGGCTCCGGTGCCCGATCTCCGGCGCCGTCCGGACCGGTCGGCCTTCCGCCTTCGCTGAAATCGGTTGAGGGAGTTCTTCAGAGGTGCAGCATCTCCGGGAGGGCGGGGTTAGCCGCTCCCGGAGATGGAACAGGGTACGAAGACCTGTCTGCGGTGGCTGCTTGGCTAGGAGCCGGCGTCCTCCGATACCGCCCTCGCGTCGCCGTCGTCGTGGGTGCCGAAGCGCTCGAACCAGCTGCGCAGGAAGAGCTGCGTCCGCAGGAAGTTCGACGGGGTGCTGCTGGTCCCGTGCCACTCGTTGCGGAAGCGGATCATGGCCGTCGGCACGCGCTCCATCTTGAGCGCCTGGTAGTACTCCTCGGTCTGCGGCATCGGCGTCCGCAGGTCCATTTCTCCCGTCATCAGCATGGTGGGCGTGGTGACGTCGCCCACGTACATGAGCGGAGAGCGGCGCAGGTGCTCCGAGGGATCATCCCACGGGAAGTTCTCGAAGTTGCGATACCAGCCGGGGCCGTCCGTCGTCCCCACGAACGAGAGCCAGTTCGTGACCGGGCAGTTCGCCGAGGCGGCGCGGAAGCGGTCCGTGTGCCCGACCACCCATGAGGTGAGCACGCCGCCGCCGGAGCAGCCGTACACGAACATGTTGTCCTCGTCAATGTAACCGCGGTCCAGCACTTCGTCGACGCCGGCCATCAGGTCATCGAAATCCTTCGACGGATACGCGTTCTTGATCGCGTTCCCGAAGTCGGTCCCGTACCCGGAGCTGCCGCGGGGGTTGGTGTAGAGGACGACGTACCCGTTCGCGGCGTGTTCCTGCCAGCCGAAGTTGAACCCCGTGTTGTACATGCCGTGCGGTCCGCCGTGAATCGACAGGATGAGCGGGTACTGCTTCGACGGGTCGAAGTCGGGCGGCTTCACGATCCAGCCCTGGATGTCCCAGTCGTCCACCGACTTGTACCAGATCTCCTCGACCTCGCCGAGCGTCACCCCGGCCAGCACGTCGTCGTTCACGTGCGTGAGCTGCGTGACGTTCGCGCCGTCGTCGAGATCGAACGACACGACATCTCCCGGCCCGTGCGCGTCGCTGAGCGTACCGAGCGCCATCCCGTCCTCTGTGAACGAGCTCAGGCCGAGGAGGTGGTTGCCGTTCGTGACCTGCGTCACGCCCCCGTCCAGCGATGCGAAGTGCAGGTTGCGGGTGCCCTCGCGGCTCACGTTGAAGTAGACCCCGCTCCCGTCCGGCGCCCACATGAGCTGCGGGCTCCCGCGCAGGCCGCGGTCGAAGTCGCCGGAGATCTGCCGCACGCCCGAGCCGTCGGGGTTCATCACGTAGATGTGCGAGTTCCGGTACGTGTCGTCGTTCCAGTCCTGCCCCGCGTAGGCGATGAGGCTGCCGTCGGGCGAGGGGTAGGCGCCGGCGTCCGGTCCGCGCCGCGTGGTGAGCTGCCGGATCGAGCCGGAACCGGCGTTCACCGCGTAGATCTCGGACTCGCGCCAGTTGTACTCCGCGTCCTCCTCACGCAGCGACGAGAAGTAGATTTCGTTCCCGTCCGGGCTCCACTGCGGGTTGCCGTGGCTCCACATCCCGTCGGTCAGCTGGCGCGGCGTCCCGCCGTCGGCCGGGACGACGAAGATGTGGGAATGGCCCTGGTCGACGTACCCGCGCCGGTCCTGTCGGTAGTCCATGCGGGTGACGATCTTCGGGCCCTCGGTCCAGGTGGCGCCGTCCGGCCGGCTCGGCATGTCGATCGGCCAGCTCTCCTCGTCTTCGACCAGCATCGTGAACGCGATCTGCGTCCCGTCCGGCGACCAGCGGAGGCTGCCGGGGGAATGTTCCAGCCGCGTGATCTGAGTGGTCGCGCCCTCCGCGTCCATCCAGCGCACGAAGATCTGGGAGCCCTCCGGATCGCCGGCCGCCGTGAAGGCGATGCGCGTGCCGTCCGGGGACCAGATGGCGCCGGACCCGTCGATCAACTCCCGCTTGCGGGTGCCGTCGGCGTTCATGATGTAGAGCGTGGATTCCCAGCGGTCGTTGATCTGGTCGATCCAGCCGCGCGTGTAGACGACGTGTCGACCGTCGGGGGAGATCTGGGGGTTCGAGACCCGTTCCCAGTCCATGTACATATCGAGGGAAAGCGTCTTCGCCCCGTCCCCGTTTTGGGCCGAGACGGGCGCGACCCCGATGAAGAGGACCAGAAGCAGGCTCGCGGAAGCGAAGCGGGCGGCGCGATACATGACTACCTCCTGCCGATAGCGGGATTGAGTGCAGACCTTGAACGTACGCCCGAAAACGCACCCGGCGAAACCGTATCCCCGGCCACGGCGCCCGATGCGGCGCCCGGGGAGGCGGCGGACGCTGGCGTGCCGGTCGGGTGACGATGCAGCTTGCATTGAGCTTGAGCAGAGGGAATTCCGGAAGAGGTGCCTCATGGATCGACGAGTGCTTTCAGTGGCGGCGGCGCTGGTTTTCGCGCTGCCGGCGGGCGGCGACGCGCAGCAGTTCGGCGGCTCGCTGGCGGTGAGCGGCGATCAGGTGCTCGTAGGCGAAGCGGGCAACGGGACGATGTCCGGGATCGTTTGGGTCTTCGCCCGAACCGCCGCGGGCTGGACCGAGATGGGCCAGGTCACGGTGTCCGACGAGATACGGGTGCCGGACGGCTTCGGGCGCGCGATCGCCGCACGCGGGGAGTGGTTGTGGGCGGGCGCGCCGCTTGAAGGGGACGGCGCCGGCGCGGTCTACGTGTTCCGGGCGGACGGGTCTGGCGGATGGGAGCAGGCCGCCCGGCTCGAAGCGCCGGGGGACGCGAGTGCGTTCGGGAGCGCGATCGCCCTCGGCGACGACGTGACCATCGTGGCCGCACCGGGGGCGGAGAATGGCCGCGGGACCGTGTTCTCGTACGCCGTCGGCCCGGACGGGGGGCTGACCACCGGCGCGGCCGTGCGTCCGCCGGACGGTGTGGCGGCCTCCGGATTCGGCGCGGCGCTGGCGCTCGATGGCGGTACGCTCCTCGTGAGCACGCTCGAGGACGATGTCGGACCACCTGCCGTGTTCGCCTTCGAACGTAACGGCTCGGGCGCGTGGACCTTCGGCGGCAACCTCGAAGCCACGTCGGGGCTCGCGGAGCGCAGCGGCTTCGGCACCTCACTCGCGGTGCGCGACGGCTTCGCGCTGGTGGGCGCCCCGACGCTCCGGGAGAGCGGTGGGGCGGTGTTCGCCTTCGCGCGCGGGCCGGAGGGCTGGGCGCTCGAAGCCCGGCTCGGACCGCTGCTGCCCGAACCCAACGCACAGTTCGGATCCTCGATCGGCTTCGATGGCGACGCGATGCTCATCGGGGCGTCGGGCAGTTCGTTCGGCGCGGGCACATTGTACGCCTACCGGCGCGACGCCGATGGCCGCTGGAGCGAGGCGTCCGTGCTGATGCGCTCGCCGCTCGGGGAGCGTTCCGGATTCGGCGGCGCGGCCGTTCGATCCGGTGACCATCTCGTCATTGGAGCGACGGGGATGGATTCGCGCGCCGGCGCCGCCGTCGTCTACGAGCGCTCCGGCGGCGGCACCTGGGAGGCGGGCGGAACCCTCGTCAACGACCACCGGGGGTTCCCCGCCATCGCGGGGGAGGAGATCGAATGCGCCGAGGGTCATGCCGACGTATTCGAGTGCCGTGACGTCAATATCACCGCATTCATGCCGATCAAGGACCTCGGCGGCACCCGGGCGACGCGTGTCAACGACATCTGGGGCTGGACCGACCCCGAGACGAGCCGCGAGATCGCGATCGTCGGCCGCACCGACGGCACGTCGTTCGTCGACGTCAGCGACCCCTACAACCCCCGCTTCCTCGGCGACCTGCCGGCCACCGAGGGCTCGCGGCACATGATCTGGCGCGACATCAAGGTGTATCGCGACCACGCCTACATCGTCGCGGACGCCGCGCTCGAGCACGGCGTGCAGGTGTTCGATCTCACACAACTGCGCGACGTGGGGACCGAACCCGCGACGTTCGAGGAGATCTACCTCTACGACGGCATCCACTCGGCCCACAACATCGTCATCAACGAGGAGACCGGCTTCGCCTATGCCGTCGGGAACAGCGGCGGCGGCGAGACCTGCGGCGGCGGCCTCCACATGATCGACCTCGAAGACCCGGCCCGGCCTGTCTTCGCCGGCTGCTTCGCGCAGGAAGGGACGGGACGCAGCGGCACCGGGTATGTGCATGACGCACAGTGCGTCATCTACCAGGGACCCGACACGGAGCACGCCGGCAAGGAGATCTGCCTCGGCTCCAACGAGACCGCGTTCAACATCGCCGACGTCAGCGACAAGGACGCGCCGATCGGCCTCGCCACGATGGACTATCCGAACATGGCCTATGCGCACCAGGGCTGGCTGACGGACGACCACCGCTACTTCTACATGAACGACGAGGGGGACGAGCCCCAGGGCCTCGTGGCCGGGACGCGCACGCTGGTGTGGGACGTGACGGACCTCGACGACCCTGTCCTCGCCAAGGAGTACATCGCCGAGACGACGGCTACCGACCACAATCTCTACATCGTCGGCGACTTCATGTACCAGTCGAACTACTCGGCCGGATTCCGGGTCCTCGACATCTCGGATCCGGAAAACCCGGTCGAGATCGGCTTCTTCGACACCTCCCCGTACGAGGGCGGCGCGTCGTGGAGCAACTACCCGTTCTTCGAGAGCGGGACGATCGCCGTGACGGGAACGGGCGACGGGCTGTTCCTCCTCAAGAACATGGCGAGACCACGCCTCGTGCCGTGAACGACGCGGCCCGGCCCGCCGACCTGAGCCTCGAGGGCCCGATCGTCCTCTTCGACGGCGTCTGCAACCTTTGTGCGGGCGCCGTCCGCTTCATCATCCCCCTGGACCGGCGCGGCCGTTTCCGCTTCGCTTCGCTGCAGTCCGACGTGGGCCGGCAGATTCTCGCCGGGGTCGGTGCGGAGGCGCCGGACCCCGACGAGCCGCCGCGGTCTCTAATCCTGGTCGCGAACGGGAGGGCCTATATGAGGAGCGCCGCCGCCCTCCGTATCGCGGCGGGTCTCGACCGGGGGTGGCCACTGGTCGCGTTATTCCTCGTCATCCCCGCCCCGCTGCGCGATCTCGTCTATCGCTTCGTGGCCCGGAATCGCTACCGCTGGTTCGGAAAGACCACGGCCTGCGATCTCCCCCGGGACGAGGAAAGCTGGCGGTTTCTCGACGCGGTGTCAGGACACGTCGGTCGGATCAGGTAACTCAGGGACGCCAGGCGCCGGCCATGACCTTCTCGTTCGAGAGTTCGAGCCCGTCCATGTTCACGAGCGCCTCGACCTCCTGGCGTCTCGCTTCCCGGCGCAGGACTTCGCGCAGAGCGGAATCGATCGTCTCATCGATCGAGGATGTGCCGAGCAAGGTCCGCACCTGTTCGATCAATCTCTCGTCAATTTCTACGCTGGTCTTTCTCATTCGAACCTCCAACATCCAAAGAGGGGTGGATCGTTACGGAGTCCCGCGCTCGTAGACGACCCGGCCGCCGACGATCGTGTACAGCGCCTCGGCATCGAGCAGCCGCGCCGGGTCTTCCCGTCCCGCTTCGATCAGATCCACGTCGAACACCGCGATGTCCGCCAGCTTGCCGGGCGTCAGCGTGCCCTTGATCTCTTCCTCGAACGAGGCCCAGGCCGGGTTCCGCGTGTAAGCCTCAATCGCCTCCTCGATCGTCAGCCGCTGCTCCGGGAACCAGCCCTCGGCCGGCTCGCCAGCGAGCGTCTGCCGGCTCACCGCCGCATACAGTCCATACTTCGGGTGGAGGAAATAGCGGGCCGCGTTGGTCCCCGGGCTGTCGCTCCCGAACACGAGCACCGCCCCCGCGTCCTTCAGCGCCCGGAACGCGTATGCGCCGCGCGACCGCTCGGAGCCGATCCTCTCCTCCATCCAGCGCATGTCGTCCGATATGTGGTACGGGTTCACCTCCGCCACGAGGTTGAGTTCGCCGAAGCGGTGGAAGTCCGCCTCCTCCACGACCTGTGCGTGGATCATCCGCCACCGGTGATCCGCCTCGATCATGTCGTGCTCGCTCAACACGGCCTCAAACAGGTCGAGGAGGATCTTCACCGCCTTGTCGCCGATGGCGTGGATGTGCGGCGGGAGGCCGGTCGGGACCGCCTCCTCCATGAGGCGTTGGAGGTTGCCTTTCGGAAACTCGGCGTAGTTCTGGTCCCGGGCCAGCGACAGCGCGAGACCCTCGACGCCCTCGGGAAGCATGATCTGACGCACGATCCCGAAGTTGCCGGGCGCGTGGTCGTACTCCTCGTAGAACATGGCGCTCGAGCCGCCCATGATGCCGTCGACCCACGCCTTGTAGCCGATGAACCGGAGCCAGTCGTCGCCGAACCCGCGCGTGATCCCGAGTCCGCCGGTATGGGTCACGTTGTCGAGCGACGGCCGGATGTTGATGCGGGCGGTCAGCTCGCCGCGCGCCCGCAACTCCTGGTAGGCGCGGAGCTGTTCGGACGAGGTGATGTCCTGGATCGTCGTCACGCCGCCCTCGCGGGCCTCGTCGAGCACGGCGCGGACCGCGGTGAGGCGCTGCTCGAACGACTTGGGCGTGATGGCGGCCCGGACGAGGTCGACGGCGGTGCCCGTGAGGATGCCCGTGACCCGGCCGTCCTCGCCCTTCGCGATCGTGCCGCCCGGGGGCGCCGGCGTGGCGTCCGTGATGCCGGCCATCTCCAGGGCGAGGCTGTTCGCGAGGTACACCGAACGGTCGAAGCGGTTGACGAGGACGGGGTGGTCCGGGGTCACGTCGTCGATCAGATCGCGGTGCGGCGTGAACGGCCCGTCAGCCCCGGCATCGCCGTCGCCGGTGTCCCCCGCGCCGTCGGCGCCGCCCTCGCGGCCCGTCGAGCCGGCCTCCCATTGCTCGTAGGCCCCCCAGTCGCCCCGGGCGATCCAGCTCCCGGGCGCGAGACGCCGCGCGGCCCGCGCGATCTCCTCGCGGAAGCCCCCCGGCTCGTGCACCTCCAGCAGGTTCACGCCCACGATCAGCGCCCCGGTGCTCTCCACGTGCACATGGCCATCGTTGAACCCCGGCGAGACGAAGGCGCCGCCCAGGTCGATGACGCGCGTGTCGCGCCCCACCAGCGCCTCGGCCTCCGCGTTGGAGCCGACCACGACGATGCGCTCCCCGCGGACTGCGATCGCTTCGGCGGCGGGCCGCTCCTCGTCGAGCGTGTACACGTCCCCGTTGATGAGTACGAGATCCGCAGGGTCTTCCGGCCCCCCGGCCGCGCAAGCGCCGGCCAAAGTCGCGGCGCTCAGGATCCCGGCGGCCAGCGCCGCCAGCCTTGTGGTCCCAGGTCTCCTCATGATTCGTCCTTGCAGGGAATCGGGCGCGGCGAGTCCTCCCGCCCGCGCGCGACGGGTTGTGTGGTGGATCACCGCGCCGGGATCCGCTCCCAGTGAAGCGTATTCACGCCGCTTGTTTCCATTTGCGGGTCCGGAGCAGTGCTCAGGATCAGCCGGTCCCGTCCCTCGAGGCGGAACGCGCGCGGCCGGTCCGAGTCGAGCCACTCCAGGTGGAGCGCCCCCTCCACATGATGGGTGACGACGCCCGCCTCGGGATCCACGGTGTATTCCCCATAATAGGAGAAGTAGCCGCCGAGAATGAATGCCCGCATCTCTTCGGCGGTCGCGGTGGCCGTGTCCGGGAACACGCGGCCGGGCCGCATGAGTTGGGCGGACATGCGGCCGTTCGCCAGGTACGCGATCTGGCCGGCCGGCGTCTCCCCGTACGGCAGCGACACCTCCCCATCCGGCATCCGCCGTTCCCAGGAAACGAGACGCCACACGCCGACGAGGGGATGGTCCGGGCCACGAGACTCCGGCGCCGACTCCGGCGCACAACCGGCGATCAGGGCGAGGGCGAGCACGGTGAGCGCACCACCGCCGAGGCGCCCTGCGAGGCCATCGCGGCGCGGCCCGCGCGCGAGGCCGTATACGCGACCGCGCATGAGTGAGTAGAGGATCAGAGTGCCTCCTGGGGTCGGACTGCCGGTGGCTACCGTCCCGATTGGATTCAGCCCCGGGTCAGCGGCCCGGGACGCGCTCCCAGACGAGCGTACCGATTGCGCCCCCGCCCCGCGCCGGGTCCGGCTCGGGGCTGAGGATCAGCCGGTCCGGCCCATCGAAGGTGAACGACCTCGGCCGGTCCGAGCCAACCCAGCTCGGGAGCAGCGCTCCCTCCACATGGTGCGTGACGACCCCCGCCTCCATGTCGACGCTGTAGTCCCCGTAGTAGGAGAAGAAACCGCCCATGATCGCATCCCGCATCTCCTGCCCGGTGGCTTCCGCCGCGTTGGGGAACTCCCGTCCGACCTGCATGAGTTGAGCCGACATGCGGCCGTCGGCCGTATACGTGATCTGGCCGGCCGGATTCCCGTCGTAGGGTAGCGAGACCTCCCCGTCCGCCGAGCGGCTCTCCCACGACGCGAGCGTCCACGCCCCGACGAAGGGGGTGTCCTCCTCCGCGGAGGGTGCGGGGCCGCAGCCCGCAGCCGGAGCCAGGGCCAGGACAAAGCAGACGCCGCGCACCGGGGGAAGACTCGCAGCCATCCGTACCTCCACTCGCTTGGGCAGCACATGGTTACCGGGTTGAGGAACCATATACCTGTGCTCGGCGTCTTTCCACCGTGGCGTTCCCGCGGGAACGCCCGGGGGCTCGGCCACGTCCGGATGGTTGACCCCTCCACAGGGAGCTATGCCCTCCGTACCTTCCGTGTCCGGCCTGAAAGGCACCGGCGTGCAGCTGTGGTCTCTGAACGGAGTTCCTGGCGTGTCCGATCGCGAATCGAAGGCCGTCGATGCGTTGAATGATGCGTTGAATGCGCAGGATTTCGCGCTCCCTTCCATGCGCCCGCGCGATCTCCTCGCGCACTTCGGTCCCGGGATGATCCTCATGATGACGGGGATCGGAACCAGCCACCTCGTCACCGCCCCCACCGCCGGGGGCCGCTTCGCCTATGCGTTGCTGTGGTGCCTGCCCGTCGCCTACATCTTCAAGTACTACGGCTTCGAGATGGCCTTCCGGTTCACCAACGCCACCGGAAAGAGCCTGCTCGAGGCCTACGCCACGGCGCGGTGGAAGTGGCCGCTGTGGTACGTGATGATCACGACACTCATCCAGTGCGCGATCGGCCAGGCGGGGCGCCTGATCGCGGCCGCCGCGGTGCTCTACTACCTGTTCAGCGAAACCCTGGGTCTCCCCGTTTCGATCGAGGTCTACGCGGCCCTGCTCGGCGTGCTCTCCGTGGCGATCATCCTCCGGGGCAGCTACCGGGCGCTCGAGAACACGACGAAGGTCCTCGCGGGCGTACTCGTCATCTCATCGCTCGCCGTCTACTTCGTCCAGCCGGCCCCCCTGGCACAGATGGGATACTTCTTCCTGGTCGAGATCCCGGACGGCTCGTGGCTCGTCATCGCGGGCTTTCTCGGCCTCCTGCCTACGGGCATCGATGTGTCGCTGCAGGCGTCCGAATGGGGGAAGGCGAAGCGGGCGGGTATGAGCAAGATCCGGCCCCGCCTCGAGGAGGCCGGCGTCGTACCCCGGTTCGATCCGTTCTCCTCGCCGCGATCCGACCTCGCGATCGACATCTCCAGGCTCTCGCCGCACGCTCGCGAATACTGCCGCCGCTGGTTCCGGATCGGGTTGTGGGACTTCCGCACCGGCCACGTCGTCTCCTTCTTCCTCGCCGCGATCTTCGTCCTCCTCGCCGCGGTGTGGCTCTATCCGAGCCCGATCGCCGGACACGCCGTGATGGGAGAGATCGCCGGGATCTTCACGCTCAGCGTGGGACCGTGGATGATGATGGTCTTCATCCTCGGGGCGCTCGCCGCCACCTTTTCCACCGCCTTCAACTACTTCGACGGGTGGCCACGCATCGTCGGCGCCTGCTGCCGGAACCTCTTCCGAGCCACGGCCCGCCTGCACGGGATCTCGCCCGAGGAACGGGCCGATCCGGAGCGGCGGAGGGCGTGGAACTCCGAGTACAACATCTACCGGATGACGATGTTCTACTCGCTCATCGCCTCCGTCCTCTACATCACCTTCGACCCGCGCCCCGTGTATCTCGTGCTCGTCGCCTCGGCGCTCGCCTTCTTCGTGGCGCCCGTGATCTACTTCTTCAACCTCTATTACTGTGTGAAGGTGATCCCGAAGGAGGACGAGGTCTTCTACCCGTCCCCGTTCGCACGCTGGTTCGGGGGACTGAGCCTGCTGATCTTCTCGGGTCTGAGCGTGATCCTGATCTTCGCGCGCGTGTTCGAGATCCCCCTCTTCGGCGCCTGATCCGGGTACAGGGGAAGTAAGATACCGATGGGTATGAAGCTCAGGCTGGTGGTAGCGGGTGCTGTCGCGCTGACCGTCGCTTCGTGTGCGGCCTCTGCGCCCTCGCGGTCTTTCCGTCGAGTTCCGTCGGGCCCCACGCCCGCGGAAGTGTCGCCCGTCATCGCCAACGCGCCCGAAGTGCAGCAGGAGGTGGTGCGAGCCTATCCGCCGGAGCTCCACGAACAGGGGGTGGGAGGCAGAGTCGAAGTCTGGGTGTACGTCGACTCGGCTGGGCGTGGCGGATCGGGCGCGGTCAAGACATCCAGCGGGAACGACGAGCTGGACTGCGCCGCAATGCAGGTCGCCGACGTCATGGAGTTCGAGCCTGCGCTGAACCAGGGCGTGCCCGCGGACGTCTGGAGTTCCGAGTGGGTGGAGTTTCGGCCCGAGGCCGCCGAAGGAAGGGTCGCCGACCCGGGCCGCCAGCGCTGTGAGCCCTGGGACACCTTACCCGTCGCCCTGGAGACCAACGACATCGAGCGGTGGCTTGACGAAGCGTATCCACCCGAACTGAGCGAGCGGGGCAGCGGAGGCAAGACCCTCCTCTGGCTGTATGTCACCGAGTCGGGCGAGGTCCTCAAGTACGAGATCAGGGAGTCGAGCGGCTATGATGTGCTCGACGAGGCCGCAGGCACGGTCGCCATGAACATGCGCTTCGAGCCGGCGAGGCGCCTCGGGCTGCCCACGGGCATCTGGGTTGCGCAACCGATCACGTTCCGGGCCCCGGTGCCGACGATCCGCGAACCGAGACAGCCCCGGCGTCCGTTCCAGAGGCCGTAACCGGAGCGTCGCCGGCTACCCCCTGAGACGTTGCACGAACCACCAGTAGTGACCCTCGAGATCCCTGGTTTCGTAGGTTCGGTCAGCCCAGTAGTCCTCGCCGTAGTCCTGGGTCGCCGGCTCGGTCGTGATCGCGGCGGCGGCGGCCCGCGCGCGCGCGCAGTGGGCGTCCGCGTCGTCCACGTACACCATCAGCGACTGCGTGTTCGCGCCGTCGACCCCCTGCGGGGACCGGGGGTACGTCCGGCCCGGCGTCAGCCCCGCCTGTCCGACCATGACGAGCCCGCCGTTGAGGGCGAGTTGCGAATGTACGACCTGTCCCTGCTCGTTCTCGATTCTCTCCTGCACCTCGAATCCGAACGCGCTCGTCAGCCAGTCGATCGCGGCCCCGGCGTCGTCGTAAAACACGGCGGGGGTGATTCTCGGCCAGCCGTCCGGCGGGTTCTTCATGTGGTTCTCCGTTGGGTTGAGGCGGGTTCGGGCGGGTTCAGGCGGCAGGATACGCACCGGCGACGCGCGCGCGCTGGCGGACCAGAGCCAGAACCACGTCGATCGTGGGCGTGGGGACGTCGACCATGCGGCCCATCTCCTGCACCGCGGTGACCAGGGCGTCGATCTCCATCGGGCGGCCCTTGTCGAGGTCCTGCAGCATCGACGTGCGGTGGGCGCCCACGGCCTCGATGCCGTTGATCCGCCGCTCGATGTCGATCGAGAAGCGGGCGCCCAGCGCCTCGGCGACCGCCTGTCCCTCGAGCATCATCGTCTTCGCGACGGCGCGCGTGGCGGGGTCTCCGGCGATGTTGTCCAGCGTCTCCAGCGTGAGGGCGCTCAGCGGGTTGAAGGCGAGGTTCCCCCACAGCTTCACCCACATCTCGTCCCGGATCCCGCGGACCGGAACCCGGAATCCAGCCTCGATGAGGGCCCGGCTCAGGCGCTTGACCCGCTCCGTCTTGTCTCCACTGGGCTCGCCGAGAGTGAAACGGTTGTACTTCAGGTGCCGGATCACACCGGGTTCCGACACCTCGGTGGCCGCGTAGACGACGCAGCCGATCACGCGCTCCGGGCCGATCCCGTCCCACTGCACGCCGCCGGGGTCGAGGCTGTCGAGGCGCCGGTCCCGCCAGGGCCCCTCGAGGCGGTAGAAGTACCACCACGGGAAACCGTTCGTCGCCGTGACGACCGCCGTGTCTCGCCCCAGCAACGGCTGCATGGGCTCCACGATGTAGGGAACGGAATGCGCCTTGAGGGTGATGATCACATAGTCCTGCGGCCCCACTTCCGCCGGGTCGTCCGTGCAGAAGGGGTGGGCGACGCGCTCTTCGCCGTCGATCAGAAGCCGCACGCCGTGCCGCTGCATGGCCTCGAGGTGGGGGCCCCTCGCTATGAGCGCGACATCTTCCCCCGCCAGCGACAGCTGCGCACCGAGATATCCCCCGATCGCGCCGGCCCCGTAGATGCAGATCCGCATCAGCGCCCGCCCCCGCTCAGGCCAGGCCGAGCTTCTCGGCCATGCCGATGCGCTGGAGCTTGCCGGTCGGTCC
Organism: Candidatus Palauibacter sp.; assembly: GCF_965237495.1. Lineage (GTDB taxonomy): Bacteria > Gemmatimonadota > Gemmatimonadetes > Palauibacterales > Palauibacteraceae > Palauibacter. The sequence continues at coordinate 3,434,682 of NZ_OZ250143.1, forward strand.
CTTGGGAATGTCGTCCATGATGAGGATCTTCCGCGGAACCTTGAAGTCGGCGAGACGCTCCGCCGCGAAGGCCTGGATCTCGCGCGGCGTGGCCTCCATTCCCTCGCGGAGGACCGCGGCCGCCACCACCTCCTCGCCCAGCTTGGGATGGGGCATCGCGAACGCCACCACCTGGCGCACGGCGGGGTGGTCGAGGATCGCTTCGTCGACCTCGCGCGGCGAGATCTTCTCCCCCCCGCGGTTGATGATCTCCTTCAGGCGGCCCGTGATCGTAACGTAGCCCTCGGCGTCCATCCTGCCCTGGTCTCCCGTCCGGAACCACCCGTCGGTGAAGGCTTCGGCGTTGGCCGTGGGGTTGTTCTCGTACCCGTCGCTGACGTTCGCGCCGCGGATGACGATCTCACCCACCTCGCCCGCCGGCAGGTGCGCCCCGGCCTCGTCCATGACCGAGACCTCGGGACCGGCGGCGATTCCCACCGTCCCCGGCTTGCGGGCCGCGGGCGGGAGCGGGTTGCAGGTCATCTGGTGCGCCGCCTCGGTCATCGCGTACGCCTCCACCACGGGAGCGCCGAACGTCTCCTCGAGTTCCGCCATCACCTGCGGGGGCAGGGAGGCGGAGGCCGAGCGGATGAAGCGCAGCGCCGCCCGTTCGATCGCGTCGCGGTTCCGCGGGGCGCGCGCCAGGATGGCCTGGTGCATGGTGGGGACGGCCGTGTAGTACGTGGGCCGCGCTTCGTCGAGCCACGAGTAGAAGCGGAGCACGTTGAAGCCGGGGCTGCAGAAGATCGAGCCGCCGACGCCGAGCGGCGCCAGGACCGCGGCCATCAGCCCGTGGATGTGGAACAGGGGCATCACGTTCAGGCAGCGGTCGGCGGCGCTGAGCTCCAGGGTGCGCTGGATGTTCGCCGCGGAGGCGCAGACGTTCCGGTGCGAGAGCGGCACGATCTTGGGGCGGGACGTCGTCCCCGAGGTATGGAGGATGAGGGCGATGTCCCCCGCTTCCGCCAGGCCGCCACGGAGGCCATCTCCTGCAGAGTTCCCGCCCGCCGATTCGCTCTCGCCGGCTCCCTCCGGCACGAGTTCGAACGTTCCGGCCGGAGCTTCGGAATCGGCATGCAGTTCGAGGACCGGGATCCCGAGGTCGGCGGCCGCGACCCGCGCGGGAGAGTCGCTTCCCGCCTCGAGGATCAGCGCCTTGGCGCTCAGGTCGGAGAGGTAGAACGCGTATTCGGGCTGCCGGTAGGCCGGATTCAGCGGGGCGGCCGTGGCCGCGCACGCCACGGACACGAAGGCGGAGGCCATCTCGGGCCCGTTCGGGAGGACGATCGCCATGCGATCGTTCCGTCCGATGCCGAAGCCGTTGAGCGCGCGGACGGTGCTCTCGACGTGCCTGTGGAGACCGGCGAAGTCCAGCGACTCGCGTCCGGGGGCGGCGATGGCGGGACTCTCCCCCGAACCGCCCGCGAGCAGTTCCCAAACAGTAACGGAATCCGGCATGGTCAGGTCAGGCCGGCCTGACGTCGCCGGTCCTGGTCACGGGTTCTCGCCACGGGCTGCGGACGGCTCGCGGTCAGCAGGAGACGCATCGGTGGTTGTTCTTCGCCCCGAGGCTCTCGAGCAGGGCGATCGTCTCCGGGAACGGCTGAACGCGCTGCACCGGCCCGTTCGCCAAGTCCACCGTGGTCTGGCCGTTGCGGGCCACGAGGGTCACATCCGCGCCCTTCTCGACGAGATAGAGGATCATCTCGTTGTCCCCGCGCGAGGCGGCGTGGTGGGCGGGCGCATAGCCATTTTGGTCCCGGGCGTTCACGTCGGTGCCGAGTTCCTCGACGAGGAACTGCATCGCGGGGAGCCACCCGTCCGGCACGTGGCGGTGCGAGTTGCCGGCGAAACCCTGTCCATAACCGACGCCGGCCGCGGCGTGGATCGGGTAGACGGCCGGCCCGTCCACGGGGATCGGCTCGAGGCCGGAATGGTCGACCGGGTCGCCCCGGCCGTACCGGCGCTCCTCCACCTTCGTCGTCGGGAGCGTGGGATCGGCCCCGTACTCGAGGAGCAGCTTCATGCCGTCGATGTCGAGGGCGTGCGCGGCGCGCCAGAACGGCGTGGCGCCCGTTCGGTCGACGCCGAGCAGGTCGCGGTTGTAGGTCGTGAACCAGAGCGACTTCCTGAGCCGCGGGTTCGGGTCCACGCCCGCCTCGAGCAACACGCGCATCACGTCGAGGTACGCCCACTCCTGCTGGTGCACGTCCGTAGGCTGGGGATGCCGGGCCTTCGGCGCCCAGTGCATGTTGATCGCCGCATACAGCGGGGTGGCGCCGGCGTCGCTCGCGAGGCCGGGGTCCGCCCCCTCGGCGAAGAACCGCATGGCCAGGTCGAAGTGCCCGTTGATCATCGCCATGAGCAGCGGGGTCGTGCCGTCCGCGGCGCTCCGCTGATCGATATCCGCGCCGCGCTCGAGCAGGGCGAACGCGACGTCTTCGTGGCCCTCGCGCGCCGCGAGCAGCAGCGCGGTCAGCCCGCCATGCGTACCGACGAGGTCCGCGTAGTTGCCCAGGCAGCCGGAGCAGGTCGGCTCCTCGGGGTTCTCCAGCCGCACGGTCTGGGGGCCGGGGCCGGCCCCGGCGGTGGGCTGGGGCGCCGCCTCGCGCTCGGTCGGGGGCGGCGGCGTGCCGCCCGCCCGGAGCGCCGCAATGCGTGCATTGCGCTCGCGGCGGTCCAGTTGATCCCACGCGTCGCGCGCCACGATGTCGAGCACGTAGGCGGAGAGCGAGGCGTCCGCCCCCGCGTCGAGGAGGGCCCGCACCGAGCCGGCCCGGCCCGCCGCCGCGGCGAACATGAGCGGCGTCTGTCCCCACTCCGGCTCCCGCGCGTCCGGGTCGGCGCCGTGACGCACCAGCGCCTCGATCGCCTGCGGCGACCCGGCCGCGGCCGCGAAGTGCAGCGCGGTCGCGCCGGTCTCCGTCGCGGCGAGGGCGTCAGCTCCCGCCCCCAGCAGCGCATCGACCAGCGACGCCTGCGCCGCGCGGCTCGCGACGTGGAGGGGCGTGTGTCCGCCCAGCCGCGTGCCCGCTTCGAGGTCCGCCCCCACATCGATCAGCACCTCGGCCAGCTCCAGCCGCCCCTTCATCGCGGCCCAGTGGAGCGCGGTCGTGCCGTCGCCCCGGGCGCCGTTCACGTCCTCGCCCGCCGCGAGCAGCGACTGCACGGCCGCGAGGTCGCCTCGCATGGCCGCGTCCGCCACCGGTGCGTCCGGTCCGATCGGCGACCCGCCCGGGGTGGCCGCCCCCAGCGCGAGCAGGACCGCCGCCGCAAGGACGGGGAGTCGCGAGTGCGTCAGAGAGCGGATCGTCGCGTGCGTCATCGGTATCAGTCCGCTGTCGTCGTGAAGGAGAACGGCCCCGTGCTGTTCCCGAAGCTCGACACGTCGTCTACGCCCAGCTTGTGCAACAGGCTCAGCATGACATTCGCCATCGGCGTCCCCGGCGCCGCGCGCAGGTGGAGGTTGCCGTCCATCCGCCCCTCCGCGCCGCCCACCACGAACAGCGGGCACCGCTTGTGGTTGTGCACGTTCGGGTCCCCCATCGGCGAACCGTAGACGATCATCGTCTTGTCGAGCAGGTGCGTGTCCCCCTCCATCGACGCCTTCAGCCGGTCGAGGAAGTACGGGACCAGCCCCACGTGGTAGCTGTTGAGCTGCGCGAAGTCCGTGATGTTGCCCTCGTTGTCGCCGTGGTGCGACGCCGGGTGGAAGCCCTTGTCGATCCCGCTCGCCGGATAGACCCGGCCCGACGCGTCCCGCCCCATCTTGAACGAGAACACGCGCGTCATGTCCGCCTGGAAGGCGAGCGCCTGCAGGTCGAACATCAGCTTCACGTGCTCGTCGAACGAATCCGGCACCCCCGCCGGCGCTTCGGGCAGTTCACGCTGCTGACCCGACTCGTTGCGGGCCACGACGCGCTGGATCCGCCGTTCAATCTCCCGCACGTTCTCCAGATAGCGGTCCATCCGCTGCCGGTCGGAGGGATCGAGCCGCCCCTTGAGGCTCGCGACCTCGCCCGTGATGAAGTCGAGGATGCTGGCGCTCGACCGCTGCCGTGCGGCCCGCGCTTCCGGCGTCCCCCCGGCCCCGAACAGCTGGTCGAACGCAACGCGCGGGTCGCGGATCATCGGCAGCGGCTGCGTCGGCGAAGACCAGCTGATCGTGTCCGTGTAGACGCAGGCGTACCCGTACGCGCAGCCCCCCGCCTGGTCCACGTTCTCGATGCAGAGCTGCATGGACGGGATCGGCGTGTCCTGCCCGAAGCGGTTCGCGTACAGCTGATCGAGCGACGTCCCCACGAGCACGTCCGAACTTTCCGTCTGCTTCGGATGCGACTGGGTGAGGAAGGTGGCGCTCGACCGGAAGTGGTCGCCCCCGATCTCCTTCGGCTTGGTGGCTTCGGCCGTCTCGACATCGGTGTCGCTGATGATCGTGAGATAGTCGCGGTACGGATCGAGCGCACTCAGCGCGGTGGGCGAGAGGTCGAAGTTCCGCCCGGTCCCCGCCGGCGACCAGTAGTTCTGCGCCGCGCCCCACTCGCTGCTCCCCGCCGCGCCGTGCACCATCTCGATGCAGACGAGCCGCGTCGGATCCGCGACATCCCGCGCCCACAGCCGGCCCGCCGGCACCATGGCGTCGAGCAGCGGCAGCGCGACCGTCGCCCCGGCGCCCCGCAGGAAGGTCCGGCGAGAAAGGTGTTTCCCTGCGATGAACTCCATCGGGCCTCCTCGGCTCGCTGGTTGCCGCTAGTTCCCGTTCTCGGCCTGCATGTCGTCGACCACGGCCTCGGCCCCCTTCAAGCGGAAGGCGGGGCTGTTGACGACGCCCATGATAAAGGCCGACATGCGGTGTTCCTGTTCCTGTGCCTGTCTCGCGATCGACCGCACCGTGGGCATGTCGTAGTGCTCGACGCGCCGGCCCAGCGCGTACGCGAGCAGGTTCTCGGTGAAGGCGCGCACGAGGGGGACGGGCCGCGCGAGGAGCGCCGCGCGCAGATCCGCCGCCGTCCGGATGGGCGTCCCGTCGTACAGTTCGCCCTCCGCGTCGATCGGCATCCCGTTGTCCTTGATGCGCCGCGCCCCGGTGCCGTCGAAGTGCTCGAGGGCGAGGCCGATCGGGTCGATGACGCGGTGGCACGACCGGCAGGCCGGACTCGCCCGGTGCATCTCCATCCGCTCGCGCACCGTGAGCAGGCGTCCCTCCTCGGCCTCCGGCGTCGCCTCCAGATCCGAGACATCCGGCGGGGGCGGGGGCGGGGGCGTCCCCAGCAACACTTCCATCACCCACTTCCCGCGCAGCACCGGAGAGGTCCGGCTCGCGTGGGAGGTCAGGGTGAGCACGCTCCCGTGCCCGAGGACGCCGCGGCGCTCGGGTTCGGGGATCTCGACCCGGCGGAACTCGGTCCCGGTCACGCCGGGGATCCCGTAGTGCCGCGCCAGCCGCTCGTTCACGAAGGTGTAGTCGGCCGTCAGCAGCTCGAACAGGCTGCGATCCTCCTGGACCAGCGTGTGGAAGAGCAGCTCCGTCTCGCGCTGCATCGCGTCCTTGAGCTGCTGGTCGAAGTCCGGGTAGAGGCGGACGTCCGGGTGCATCCCCTCCAGATCCTGGAGCCGGAGCCACTGCCCGGCGAAGCGCGTGGCCAGCGCCTCGGCGCGCGGATCGGCGAGCATGCGCCACACCTGCGCCTCGAGCACGCCCGGATCGGAGAGACGGCCCTCTCCGGCGACTTCCAGCAGCTCCGCATCGGGGCCCGTCGCCCACAGGAAGAAGGAGAGGCGCGAAGCGAGATCGTAATCGCCCAGGGCGTACACGCCGTCCACGTCCGCCGCCGGGCGCTCCTCGAACCGGAACACGAAGTGCGGGCTGGCGAGAACCCCCTCCAGCGCCAGGCGGATGCCCTCCTCGAAGCCGCCCGTTTCGGCCCCGGCACGGTACAGCGCCATGAGAGCGGTGAGGTTGTCCTCCGTCAGCGGCCGGCGGTAGGCCTGTGTCCCGAGCCGGGACAGGATCGCCTCCGCGCACGGTGACTCCTCTTCCGGCGCGGCGGGACGGCACGAAAAGACGCGCCGGCGGCTCGGCGTGCTCGACATCCCCGCCGGGTCGAACGGACCCGTGACCGCGAGATCCCGCAGGTGGGGCAGCGTCGTGAACCCGTACGCGTCGGTGATGCTCGTGCTCGCGATCGACCAGTCGTGCGGCGACATCAGGTCCTGCAGCGGCCCCTCGAAGGTGCGGATGAAGGCGGCCGCCACCCGGTGCGGTCCCGCCTCGATGAAGACGGACTCGGTGCGCAGGTCCACCCCGCCGGGATCGGAGACGTGCATCCAGCGATCGATGTCGAGGAGCGCGACGCGTTCGCCGTCGATCGAGATCTCGATCCGCTCGGGCTCGTCGGTCGTATGCAGGGCTCCCTTCCCGTTCCCGAACAGGGCGCCGGTCGTCTCGTGATGGAAGGAGACGCGGAAGGCGTACTCGCCATCGGCCGGGAAGTTGTGGTCGACCGCGACGCCGCCGCGGCTTCCGTATGGGGTGCCCTCGACGTGCCCCGCCTGCGAGGTCCAGCGCGACACCTTGAAGGTCGCCTCGCTCGGCGTGACTTCGGGGTCGCCGATCGCGAGCCGACTGATCCCGCTCGCCGCGCGCAGGTACCCGTCCATCAGCGTGGGCGAGAGGAGTTGCACGTCGGCGATGTTGTCGAAGTTCGCGCTCTTGGTGTCGAGCGGCAGGTAGGCGCCCGCGTCGATGTCGAGGTCGAGCAGATCATGGATCGAGCGCCCGTACTCGGCCCGGTTCAGGCGCTGGAAGGTGCGGCGACCGGGGTTCGGATCCGCCTCCCACGCCGCGTCGAGCCGCGATTCGAGGACGGCGGCGAGCGTCGCCAGGCTGTCCGGAGTCGGCCGGCGGAATCCCGTCGGCGGCATCATCCCGGCCCGCAGCTTGCGGACCATCCGCTCGGCGATGACCGGGTTGTCGGCCGCGCCATCGACCTCGAACGTCTCCAGCGACATGCCTCCGCTCAGCCGGCGGGGGTTGTGGCAGCGCTGGCACGTCCCGGCAACCACGCCTTGCGCGACTTCGACGGAGAGCGTGTCGACGGCGGGCGCCGGGGTCGGCGGTGAGAGCGGGCTCGGCCAGACGGAGGGAGGATGCTCGACTCCCGCCGCGCCTTCAGCGCTCTGGCCAACTACGGGGCTCGGGAGAAAGCCCGCTGTGACCAGCAGCAGAACCGATGTTCGCATGGCCGAGGCCTCGTCCAGGCAGCCGTGTCGCGCCCCCTCGGGACGCAAGGGTACATCGCGTGAAAATGTACCATCGACGCGGATCGCCCGGCCAGCCGTCCTGTCAGCGAGTCGGGAGGAAGATGGACGCGACGGACGGCCTGTCGAACTCGTCTCTGTAGACGCCCCAGACTCGAGAATCCGAGAACCGGTACGCATCGAACCGATCAGGCAGTCCAACTTCCCGAGCGGTTCCGTCAGCCGCGATGCGCAGCCACAGCCGACCGCCGCTCAGTCCACCGGCGTCGACGTCGAGGGGCTGGATCCACATCGTCGGGTCTTCGCTGCAGCGGAAGTCCACATACCGGGGCAGGTAACTCGCGAGTTCGTGCGGCTCCCCCTGAACCCTCTGCGCCATCTGACCCAGGAGCCGAAGACTGTCCTCCGCCGTCAGCCGGGTTGAGACATCTCCCGTCAGCTCGGCCTGCCTCAGCGCAAACACCGCTGCGGCAAACTGTCGAGGGCTGACCTCGGTGAAGGGAACGGGCGGCAGGTCAATCGGGGGCACCTCGGCACCCGATCCGTCGAAACCACGCAGCTGATTCCTCACCCGATCGTACACGCGCACGAGATTGTCGCCGCAGGAAGCCCACAGCCGATACCACAGGGGGAAACCGCCATCGCTCCGGATGAAATCGCCGGAGGGATCGTCCAGCGCGTCGCCCAGCGCGACGAGGTCTCGAACCCCTCCCGCCTCCGGATCGAACGCGACCAGGTCGGCTCGCAGGAGCGAGAGACGGAACTGCAGCACACCCTCCGCCATCGATCCGCTCGAGCGGGGCACGATGATCTCGCGGCCGAGTCTGGCCGTTCGGACCGAGGTCGTCAGCATGCTCATGCCGGTCCGAACACTGCCGGGCGGGAGGGCCTCCGACCGCAGGGGGATCTCCGCCCAGTCCGCGTCCGGTCGTGAGATCCGGATCATCGCGTGGCGCACGAGGTCGAGGACCCAGGCCTCTCCGTTCCAGCCTCCCGCGACGAAGGCCGAAGGCATCGCGAATTCGTCGGGTCCTCTTCCGGCCCGTCCGTGAGCGCCGAGGGACTCGCCATCCGGGCCGAATCCGACGAAGTACGGCGCGCTCGAATTCAGAACCCAGACGGAGCCGTCACTCAACACCTCCAGGTCCCGCACCACAGCGAGGACGTCGGGGCTGCCCAGCACTTCGATGGTCGACGCCTCGAGCTCGACGGGGGCGCCGGGCTCGCCACCGACGTACTCGCCTTCAACGCAGGCAAGGAACGCCGCTCCGGAAAGAAACGCGGCGACGCGTAGTGAAGTCAGCAGTTCAACAGGTCCGGTTTGGCGTATGCCCGTTCGCGTTTGCGAAGCCAGAGGGCGGCGCCAACGCAGACGAACGATGCGGACCACGCCCAGTAGCCGGGACCCAGATACCCGACCCCGCCGACGCCATCGGCCGTGATCCTCGGAGGCGAGCCGAGACTGATGACGCCGAAACCAAGAGTGAGAGCCCCCACGGCTCCGACGACCAGCGACGGTGCTCGCCACCGACGCGAGCGCCACAGCGTGGGCAGGGTCATCAGCATTGGAAGATTGAGTAGCAAGACAACCAGCGGCGGCCCGAACTCACCCTCCTGGAAGGGCCGCACAAGGAACTCGTAGCCATGGGCCGTCAGGTCACCGGCAGGGTTGGACGGGCCAGGACCCCTGGGTCGCCGCCAGAGCGGGGAGGAGAAACGACGCTGCGTACATCGTCCAGCCCGTCAGCAGGAGGCGCCGCCACCGGGGCCGTCCCGCCCGGGCGAACTCTCTTGAGAGCGCCATCGGCTCGCCGAGTTCCTTCCGGGCGATCGCGAAGGCCTTGGGCGGCGCTAACGCCGCGTCCAGCTCCAGTTCCAGATCGACCCGGGCGCGCAGGTGATCCTCGAGTTCATCCAGCTCGCGGGGCGAGAGCGATGCCTTCCGTTCCAAGCTCCTGCGCCAATTCCTGACTTCGGTCTCAAGTTCAAACATGACTGCCTCCCCACGACAACTCGAGGGCCTCCTACACTGCCCGCCAAACGTTCCCGCGGGAACGTCAAACTATCGGCTAGACGGCCGATCTCTCCGGTTTGCCGGTTGCCCAGTTTCGGTCTCGCAGCCAGAGGGCGGTGGCCGCCAAAGCGAACGACGCGGCCCACAGCCAGCTGCCGAGGCCCTCGTAGTGGGACGCGATTGGGTCGCCGCCGATGCCGTACAGGAAGCACCATCATTGCCAGGCCCCCTCCCGTCGTCACCCGCCCCAGGAACTCGTATCCGACGTCTGAGAACATTGCGAGGTCAGCCTTGGGCGACCCCACCCAGACAAGGCGATGGAGCGGGAGAAAGAACGAGGCCGCGAACAGCGCCCACGCGGCGAATAGCAGGGGCCGCCACCTGAGCCCTCCGGCCTTCGCGAACTCCTGCGAGAGCGCGGCGGGCTCGCCCAGTGCGTCGCAGGCAATGCCGAAGGCTCGGGCCAGCGTGCACTCGGGAGCCAGCTCGAGTTCCAACTCGAAGCGCGCCCTAAGGTGGTCTTCCAGTTCGTCGACTTCGCGCGGGGAAAGTGAAGAGCTGCGCTCCAGTCTCCCACGCCACCTTGCGACTTCGGGCTCGAGTTCAAACATGACTGCCTCCCCAGGACAGTTCGAGGGCTCCGTACACCGCCCGCCAACTGTCGCGGTCGCCCGCCAGCTGGCGCTTTCCGCGGGCCGTCAGCCGGTAGTACTTGCGGCGGCGCCCCTGGTCGGTGAGTTGCCAGCGGCCGGCGATGAGCCCGTCCCGCTCCAGCCGGTGGAGGACCGGGTAGAGCATCCCATCGGACCACTCGAGTTCGCCATCGGAGAGTCGTTTGACCTGCTTGAGGATCTCGTAGCCATACGTCTCGCCGCCGGCCAGGATGGAGAGTACCATCGGGCGTGACGACGCGGCCACCAACTCCTTGTAGACCGTTTTCTTCATGCGAACCCCGTGTATCCGGCCTCATACCATGAGACACAATGTACCTTGCAGTACCATGTATAGGGGTCGGCGGACCAACCGCAAGCAACTTTAGAGATTGAGATCGAGCAGGATCTTGCCGAGCGGACCGGATTCCACGGCCTCGTGCGCGGCCGCGATGTCTTCGATCGGGAAGCGCGCCGCGATCGTGTGGCGCAGCTCGCCGCTCGCCAGCCACTTCGTGAGATCCTCCACGGCCCGCTGCTTCGCGGCCTCGGACATCAGGAAGACGAGTTCGAAGCGCAGCGTCAGGTTCTTGTAGAGGAGGGTGTAGAACGGAACGGCAGGCTGCGGATCGCCCTCGGAGGCGTAAGCGGAGATCACCCCGTTCGCTTTCAGCATCGCGATCGAGGCGTCGAGGTTCCCGCCCATCTCCACCTCGACGATTCTGTCGAGCCCCTCTCCATCGGTCAGTTCCATGACGCGGGCCGCGACATCTTCCTCTCGATAGTTGATGACGGCGTCCGCGCCGGCCGCCCGCGCAATCCTCCCCTTTCGGTCCCCACTCACGGTGGCCAGGACCCGCGCACCCCCCAGCCGGGCGCACTGGATGGCGTAGGCGCCGACCGCACCGGCGCCGCCGGTCACGAGCACGGTCTGCCCGTCGACCGGGCCATCGCCGTACACGCAGCGATGCGCGGTCAGCGCGGGGATGCCGAGACACGCACCCTCGGGGAAGGACGCGCCCGGGGGGAGCGGGACCGCCCGGGACGCGGGGACAGTCACGAACTCGGCGGCTGTGCCGAAGTCGCTCCCCCACTGGGCTTCGTAGATCCAGACGCGCTTGCCGAGGCTGCCGGGATCGACGCCGTCCCCCACTTTGTCGATGGCCCCGGCGCCATCGAAGTGGGGCACGACGAGTGCCGAGTCCATCCCGCCGCGGCCGCCGAAGCGGCGTTTCACATCGACCGGGTTTATCCCCGAGGCGAACATCCGCACTCGCACCTCGCCGGCCCCGGGGGAAGGCAACTCGCGTTCGCCGACTTCCAGCACGTCGCGCGCCGATCCCTGCTTCGTGTACCAGGCCGCTCGCATGTTACCTCTCTCGTGGCTAGTCGCCGTTGCTGTCCCCCCCGGAACTCAGGCCCTCCGTGTGTCCGTCCACGGGGAGCGCCTGCCCGGAGATCTTCGCACCTGCGCCGGATGTGAGGAAGAGGACGAGCGCGGCCACATCCTCGGCGTCGACGAAGGTCCGGAGCGAGATCTGCCCGAGCCAGCTCTGCCGGATCGCGTCCTCGGACACGCTCTGGGCGGCGGCCGGCGGCGATCACGCGGTCGATGCGGTCGCCGCGCACGCTGCCCGGGCAGATCGCGTTCACGCGGATTCCGGCCGGACCCAGTTCCATGGCCAGGGTGCGGGTGAAGCCGATCACGCCCCATTTGGCCGTGGCGTACGGGCTGCGCAGCGGGTAGCCGTGCAGCCCCGCGGTCGAGGAGAGGTTGACGATCGATCCGCCGCCCGCCCGCCGCAGGGCCGGGACGGCGGAGCGGGCGCAGAGGAACATGCCGTCGAGGTTGATGGCCAGGGTCCGCCGCCAGCCGTCGAGGTCGAGCGTCTCGACGGGCCCGGTCGGCCCGGCGGTCCCCGCGTTGTTGACGAGGACATCGAGCCCGCCCAGCCGGTCCATCGCCTCCTCGAAGAGCCGGTCCACGTCCGCTTCCGACGAGACATCCGCCACCGTCCCGCCGAGGTCGTCTTCCGTCGATCCCGGCAGGTGCTCGAGCGCCGCCAGATCGCGGTCGCAGACGTGTACCCGCGCCCCTTCGTCCAGGAATGCCCGCGCAATCGCCCGCCCGATCCCGGCCCCGGCCCCGGTGACGATGACGCGCCGGCCCTCGTGAGCGGGCACCGTCGTCACCCTTTGTAGCCATGTTCGGCCGCGGGGTACCTCCCCTCGCGCACTTCTCCGGTGTATCGGCCCACCGCGTCGCGTACCGCGGCGCCGAGTTCGGCGTACCTCTTCAGGAAGCGCGGGCTGAACCCCTCGTTCAGGCCGAGCATGTCGTGCAGGACGAGCACCTGCCCGTCGCACTCCGGACCGGCGCCGATCCCGACGGTCTTCGTCCTTCCCCTGAATCCGGTGCCCGCCGAGGGCATGCACCGACTGCGGCGTGAAGCCGAGGTGGCCCATCACGGGAATCCCCGCCCGGACGATCGCCCGCACCGCGTCGAGTATGTCGAATCCCCCCTCCAGCTTCACCGCGCTCGCCCCGGTCTGTTTGAGGACGTTCCCCGCGTTCCGCACGGCCTCCTCGACGGAGACCTGGTAGCTGAGGAAGGGCATGTCCACGACGACGAACGCGCGCGAGGTCCCCCGAACCACGATGCGGCCGTGGTACGTCATCTGCTCCACGGTGGCGGCGAGCGTCGTCTCTTCTCCGCACAGGACGCTGGCCAGCGAGTCGCCCACCAGGATGAGATCGACCCCCGCCGCGTCGACGAGCGAGGCGAAGAGCGCGTCGTAGGCGGTAATGGCCACGATCTTTTCGCCTCGCGACTTCATGGATACGAGATCGAAGGTCGTAACCTTCGGCCCGCCGGAGCCACCTCCGGAGCCCCCGCCCGGCACGCCCATGGTCGAGGTCGTCGGATCACTCGTCATCGGATCACCCGTCCTCGGCCGGGAACAGCGACCGTCCCGTCTCGGCCTCGACCACGCGGATCGCGCTCACCGGGCAGTTCGCCGCCGCCGCCAGCACCGCGGACTCCCCGTTTCCCGCGGGGTCGACCACCGTCGACTGCCGGTTCTCGTTGTGCGCGAACACGCCGGGCGCCGTGGCCACGCACATTGCGTTGCCGACGCACAGGCCGTGGTCGATCTCGATCTTCACCATGTCACACTCACGCTGTACCGCTCACGACGGGACCGTCCAGGTGATGGGCAGCGAATCGAGGGACCGGAACTGGATGCTCGGCTGGTAGCGCAGTTCCGCCGTCTCCAGTTCGAATCGATCGAAGCGGCGGGCCAGGCCGCGGAACACCTCCTGTCCCTCCATGCGCGCGAGCGCGACCCCGAGGCAGTAGTGGATCCCGGAGCCGAAGGAAAGGTGGGGATTCGGCTGGCGCCCGATATCGAACCGGTCCGGGTCCTCGAACACCGCCGGATCCCGGTTCGCGGCCGCGATGATCCAGCGGATGCGCTCCCCCGGCGAGAGCGTCTGCCCGCAGAGTTCGGCCTTCCGCGCGACGATGCGCTGGGTCGATTTGACGGGCGGGTCGTAGCGCAGACACTCCTCGGTCGCCGTTCGCGCGAGGCCGTCCGGGTCCGCGCGCAGCCGGTCCCACTGCTCCGGGTGCGCGATGAAGGCGAGGAGCCCGTTGCAGATCAGGTTCATTGTCGTCTCGTGTCCCGCGAACAGCATCAGTCCGGTGTTCACGAGCACCTGATGGCGCGTGAACACGCCGTCCGTCTCGCCCCGGGCCAGCGCCGAGATCAGATCGTCGCCGGGGTCCTCGATCCGCTCGCGCACGAACGGGCGCGCGTACTCCATCATCCCGCGGATCCCCTCGGTCAGCGGCCGCAGCCGGTCGGGTTCGCCGCGGTTCAGGTGGAGGATGCTGTCCGCGAGCCCCCGCAGCGTGTTCATGTCCTCGCGCGGCACCCCCATCAGGCGCGCGATCACCCGCACCGGGAGCGGCGCCGCGAGGTCCGTGACGACGTTCATCCACCCGCGCGGCCACACCTCGTCCAGGAGTTCGTCCACCACCCGTCGCACGAACGGCCGCCAGCCTTCCATCGCCGTCGGTGTGAAGAAGGAGTGAACGGTCTTCCGTTGCTCCAGATGGTCGGGTCGGTCCTGTTCCACCAGTTGGTCCGCGCGGAACGTCCTGACCTCGTCGAACAGGTGCGTGTCCTCGGGCAGCACCGGCGGGTACGGGGCCGCCTGGACCCCCCGGATGACGGCTGAAGAGAAGAGTGCGTGGTGCCTGAGGATCCAGACGACGGGGTCGTATCCCGTCACCACCCACAGCCCGAACTTCTCGTTCCAGTGGACGGGGTCCCGTTCCCGCAGCCGCGCGAAGTGGGCGTAGGGGCGGGCGATCACCTCCTCCGCGAAGAGGTCGTCGAGGTCCACCGCGGCCGTGCCGAGCCCGGGGCCGGGGCTGGGGATCAGGGCGCGAACCGGTATACGACCGGCAGCCGCGCGACATCGGTCACCCGGGAGTCCGTGTGGTGGACGATGTTGATCCGTCCGGTGCCGCAGTCCCCGAAGTCGTCGCAGGAGATGTCCCCGATGAGGCCCCGGAGGCGAGTTCGGCCGATCTCGGCGCGCAGCGCGGCGCGGTCGATGTACAGCCGCCCGCCCTCCTCCACCGCGACGGAACGGATGGCGGTGAGGAGCAGCGTCGTCCCGTCGTACGCCTGCGCCCAGTAGGGGGACGGCGGGGGTCCGCCATACGCGGCTGCGTACGCCGCCAGGACGGCGTCAGCGCTTTTTCCGGTCGCCTCGTTGACGTTCGAGCCGAAGTCGGACTCCGGTCCCGCGAAGTAGATGCCCTCCGACTGCGGCGTGGCCAGGAAATCGGAGACCAGCAGGGCCGAGCCGGAGATGAGCGTCACGCCCTCGAGCCCGTCGAAGCTCCCCGCCTGCGCGGCGAAGGGCGAGCCTTCCACCTCGAAGAGAGGGAAGAAGATCCCGTCGGGGCCCGCCGCCGCGAATTCGCGCAGAACCGGCGTCATGTCCGTGTCTCCCTTCGCGATCGCCGTCGCGGCCGGGACTACCCCGCCCAGCGCCTGAAACGCGATGGCGAAGGCCTCCACGAGGGCCGACGTGTACGGGTCTCCGTCGTGGACGGTCGCGACGCGCCGCAACCCCAGTTGGTTGAACGCGAAATCGGACAGGGCCCGGGCCTGATACAGATCGTTGTTCGAGACGCGGAAATACCCCGGGTGATAGTCGGGATTCGGGTTGCCGGCGAGATCCGAAGTCAGCAGCGGCGACGTCGTGCTCGGCGCGATCATCACGTAGCCTGCCTCGCTGATCACCGGCGAGGCCGCCACCGCCGCGGCCGAACATGAGGTCCCGATGACGCCCACGACCTGCGGGTCGGCGACGACCTCCCGAGCCGCGGCGCGTCCGCCCTCGGGCGAACACATCGAGTCGAGCGCATCGCCCAGGTCGATCGCACGGCCCCGCACGGTGCCGACATCCCGGACGGCGAGTTCGACGGCGTGCCGGGCCGGCGTCCCCAGCGACGGTGCGACGCTCATTGAGAGAAGCGACCGGATCCGCACCGCCTCGCCCCGGCGCAGGGTGACCGTTCCCAGCGGCCCCGGTTCGAAGCTCGAGGGTCCGGTGCTTCCGTCGCACGAACCGGTGAGCACCGCCGCGATCGTCGCCGCGAGAGCGGCGACCGGCATCCGCCGCATGATCCACATTCGATGCCCCATAGGAACAACCTCCTCGTGACAGAACGAACCGCTGGCCGCAAACTACGTGACGGCACAGACGCCTCCAAGACGCGCCGACAGCCACCAGGGACGCAGGAATGGCTCGAAACAGATTCCCTCAGCGTCTGCTGATCTGCACCGGTTTTCTCGCGTTCGGGTGCGGCGAGACGGGCGTGCCGCGATCGTCCGATCCAATCCCGCTGGAGGAGTTGGCCCTCGGGGCGTGGTCCCCGCCGGCCGTCCTCCCCAACGACCGATTCCTCCCGTCGCCCTCGGCGCAGGCCGCCGGGCATACCCTCTCCGGCACCATCACTCTGGTGGGTGCGGAGATGCGGACGGACCCCGCCGCACTCGACGAACGCCGGGGCATGGGCCGCGACACGAAACGGTTCCCGAATGTATGGCTCGGGTTCGTCTCGGATGGCCCCGATCTCATCCCGTGGGATCGCGACCTCATCGTCGCCGGCACGCGTACCGAGACGGGCAGTTACTGGGATGTCCTCGTCGGCCCCGGCACCGCGTGGTCGGAGCCGGGCGAAGACTGGTCACGCGGGGCGTTCCCGCTCCAGCTCGCGAGTTCGGTGGAGAACGAGACGTACAACGGCGTCGCGACGTTCGCCTTCAACGACCGCGAGGTGTCGGGCGTCCGCTTCCAGACCGTGACCCAGGGGAGGCCCTATTTCCTCGTCCAGCGTCGGCTCATGTGGGGGCAGCTTGCCGCAACCTACGCGCCGGGCCCGGCCCCTCCCGGCGTGGTCGAGGAGTTCGCGGTGGAGAAGGCGCGGCGGCTTCCGCTGCGTCCGATCTCCGACCTGCGCCCGCTCGTCGGCGACTCCGTGTTCGAAGGCATGCATGCGGGCATTAACCTGGAGAACATGGTCACCGCAGCCTTTCTCGTCGGCGACACGCTCTACACGGACGACTGCCCGACACCGTTCGGAGAGCTTCCGTTCTGTCGGGAACAGCGCTTCGGGATCTGGTCCGTCACCAAGTCCACCGGGAACACGGTGGCGGCGCTCCGTCTGGCGCAGCTCTACGGCCGGGAGGTCCTCGACGAGCGGATCGCCGACCATCTGGACGTGACCGCCGAACACGACGGCTGGGATGATGTCCGCTTCCGGGACGTCCTCAACATGGCCACCGGCGTCGGCGAGGGATCGGCGCGGATCGAACCCAACAACACGAGCGACGGCTACCTGATCGGCTACGACGACTGGTACACCGCGATCTCGAGGGACGAACGGATCCGGCAGGTGTTCCGCGCCTCGAACCATCCCTGGGGGCCCGGGGAGGTCGTCCGCTACCGCGACCAGGACGCGTTCCTCATCGGCGCGTCGATGGATGCGTACCTGAAGCATCGGGCCGGACCGCAGGCGGACCTGTGGCGGATGCTGGAGGAGGAGGTCTACCGGCCCATCGGCGTGCCGCACGCGCCGACCAATCGGCTCATCGAGGCGGACGGCTCGCTCAGCCTGCCCCAGATGTCACAGGGCTACTACCCCACGGTGGACGACCTCGCGAAGATCGCGCGTCTCCTGCGGGACGGGGGCGCGCACGAGGGCGAACAACTCCTGCACCGGGAGCTGACCGCCGACGTCCTGTACCGGACGGACGCGCGCGGGATCACCTTCGGCCGGCCGGTCGAGACCGGCCCGCCCAGCTACTATCTGGCGCTCTGGCACCAGAACTACGTCGGCGAAGGGGGCTGCGTCGTCGACCTCACCCGCATGTCGGGCTGGGGCGGACACCGCGTCGTCCTCTTCCCCAATGGCATCGTCGGCATCCGGATCTCGAAGGTTAGCGGGGCCGAAGCTTCGCCGGTGGACGGTCTTGCCGCGGTGGCCGACCGCCTGGATCCGTTCTGCTCCTGAAGCTGTGCCTGAGTCAGGGTCAGGGATCCGCCGCGGCGTGGGACTTCTCCTCGGGGATCCCTGAGCCGTAGTACTCGCTGAGGACGCGCTTCAGGCGGTGGCGCTCGTCGTTCAGGCGGTATACCTGTCGGGCGGCTTCGGTGAAGCGGGGACCGAACTCGGCCGCCCGTTCGAGGGCACGAAGTTCGTCCTCGATGTCCCAGATCTGTCGGTTCACGTCTCCCAGGGCGGCGACGCGCTCCTTCACGCGGGAGGGGGCGGCGGCGAGCGGCCCGATCGTCCGTTCGCGGATGGCCTCGACGTTTTCCAACTCGGAGTTCACATTCGCGAGCTTCCGGCGATCGCGGATCCGGGCCTGCTTGAGCCGCAGGATCGTGATGCGGTCGATGAGTTCGCCGACGGAGACGGGGATCTCGATATTCACGCCCCGAACATAACCGACGGGGAGGGGGCGCGGTGAAGATTGGGCTCGTGGGTTTCGCGGGTTCCGGTAAGACGACGGTGTTCAACGCGATGACGGGGCTCGGCGTCCCGGTCGGGTTCGGCGGCGAGGTGCGGCTGGGGACGGTGAGGGTGCCGGATCCGCGCGTCGACGCCCTGAGCGCCCGCTACTCCCCCCGCAAGACGACGTACGCGGAGATGCGTTTCTGCGACATCCCGGGCGAGTACGGTGCCGCGAAGAAGGGACTCTCCCCGCGCACGCTGCAGCAGATCCGCGAGCAGGAGGCGCTGTGTCTGGTGCTGCGGGACTTCGAAAACCCGGCGCTGGCGGTGCCGCCCGACCCTGCCGGTGCGCTCGAGGCGTTCGGGACGGAGTGTCTCCTCGCGGACCTCGACATCGTCGAGCGACGGCTGGCCAGGGCGCGGAAGGAGCGCGCGGACCCGGTCGAGATCGCGGCCTTCGAGCGGGCGCGGGACGCACTGGAGCGCGAACGGCCGCTCCGGAACGTCTCCCGTGACGAGTTGGACCGCGGGCCGTTCCGCGGATACGGGCTCCTGACCGACCGACCGCTGCTCGTGCTGCTCAACCGGAGCGAGGACCGGGCCGGGGAGAGGCTTCCGCCCGACCTCGCCGCCGGGTTCGACGCGATGGGCGCCGCCGGGTTGGCGCTGTCCGCCCCCGTGGAGGCGGAACTCGCCGACCTGGAGCCGGACGACCGGGCCGCGTTCGTCGAGGCACTCGGCCTCCGCGAGCCGGCGCTCGCCCGCTTCATCCGGGCGGCCTATGGCCTGCTCGATCTGATCTCGTTCTTCACGGTCGGCCCCGACGAGGTGCGCGCCTGGACCATTCGTCGCGGCACCCGGGCGCGGAGGGCGGCGGGCCGCATTCACTCCGATCTCGAGCGTGGGTTCATCCGCGCCGAGGTCATCCCCTACGAGACGTTCGCGACTTACGGCTCCGAGCAGGCGGTGAAAGAGGCCGGCCTGCTACAGGTCGAGGGCAAGGACTACGTCGTGGCCGATGGAGACATCTTCCACGTCCGCTTCAACGTCTGACCCGGTCACTGTCCGGGGCGGAGACGTTCCCGCGGGAACGCATGGCGGCTGTCGAAAACCGCGGGAGGGCTGCGGCCGGAGCGGTGCGGGGGGAGATCCCGGCATTGAGATTCGGTTGATACGCGCCCCGAAACTGGACCGAAGGAGAAAGGTTCGCGTGCTCCCAACCCCGAGATCATGCAGGCGCTGGACGCCGCCGGCGACGAACTCTACCGCCAGGAGCGGGAGGCCGAGCGGGAGGCCGAGCGGGAGGCCGAGACGGAGGCCGCGTGGGAGCCGGCCCCCCTCAGGCTGCCGCGGACCCCGGTGGAGCGGAACCACGACGCCCTCGGGGCGTGGCTCGAGGAACGCACGGAGGCGAGGGTCCAGCTGGTCGTCCACACCGTGGCCGGGAACGCGGATGTTGTCGCCACCGAGGACGGCTCATGCGTTCCCGCGGGAACGTCCCGGCGTCTGTCGTGCGACGCGGAGGCCGTGCAAGTGAAGCGCGGACTGGACGGCTCCGTGCTGGATGTCGGCCGCCGCCTGAGGACGGTGGACTGGCGGCTGCGCAAGGCGCTGGAGGTCGGAGACGGGGGCTGCCGCTTTCCCGGCTGCGGGTCACGCTACACGCAGGCCCACCACGCGATCCCATGGGCCGAGGGGGGCGAGACGGCGCTCGACAACCTCATCCTGTTGTGCCGGTTCCACCACCGCACGGTGCACGAGCGCGGCTGGTGCGTGGAGATGGGGCGGGCGGGGGCGGGCGGGTTCCGGGACCCGGAGGGTAGGATCGTCCCGGCGGTGCCCCCGGCCCGCGCCGACGTGAAGGCACCGCCGAGGGCCGACGCCGGCCTCGGCCGCTGGCACCGCCAGAAGGGGATCAACCCCTGGACCGCGACCGGCCGGTGGGAGGGGGACCGCCTGGATCTGGACTGGGCCCTCTGGGTCCTGTGGGGACAGTATGAGCCCGCCCCGAACGACGGGGAGCGCGTCGCGGCCTGAGACCGAGACTGACCCCCCCGGCCGCCTATCCCTCGAGCAGCGTCTCGATGTGGGCGGCGGTCGCGAGCGCCGTGCCGTCCAGATTGTAGCCGCCCTCCAGCAGCGAGACGAGGCGGCCTTCGCAGCAGGCGTCCGCGTAGTCCATCGCCGTGCGCGTCATGCGCCGGAAGGCGTCGTCCGTGAGGGCGAAGCACCCGAGGAGATCGTCCTGCCGGCTGTCGAACCCCGCCGAGACGATCACGAAGTCCGGATCGAAGGCGGCGACGGCCGGAGAGAGCGTGTCATCCCAGCGGCCGAGCATGTCGGCGTCGGTGGCGCCGCAGTCCAGGTGCACATTGATGTTGAGCCCGCTCCCCTCTCCTTCCCCGGTGAGCGACGGGTCGCCGGTGCCCGGGTAGGCGCCCCAGTCGTGTGCGGAGAAGAAGAGGACGGACGGGTCGTCGTAGAAGGCATTCTGCGTCGCGTTCCCGTGGTGGTAGTCCCAGTCGATGACGAGCACGCGCTCGAACGCGTAGGCCTGCTGCGCGTACTTCGCGGCGACGGCGGCGTTGCTGTAGTAGCAGAAACCTTCCTCGGCGCCGGTGTTGTTCGCGTGATGTCCCGGGGGCCGGATCGCGCAGAACGCGTTCAGCACCTAGCCCGTGGCCACGGCATCGATTCCGGCGAGCGCCCCGGACACGGCCAGTGCCGCGACCGGCCCCGTGACGTCGAGTTCACGGATCGCCGCCACATGGTCCGGGGTGTGGTGCGCCTCGATGTGCGGCCTCGGCTCGGCGTCCGGCGCCAGGGCGACCGTGGCCTCGTCCAGACCGCGCGCGACGAGTTCCTCACGGATGCGCACGAGCCGCTCGGGGATCTCGGGCGGGCGCCCGCCGTCCGGCCGGATCAGGACGTGATCCAGGTAGCGGGAATCCCACACGAGCCCGGTGCCCGTCCCCCGGGGGCGGGCGCCGCCCGGGCTCGCGCACGACCACGCCGCCGCGGGCAGCAGCCCGAGGCCCGCCGCCCCCAAGGCGGCTTCCCTGACGAATCTCCTCCGAGTGGTGGTGAACTGGCTCGTCGTGCGCATGGCGGGACCCCCTTTGCTGAAACTAGACTAACCAACGCCGACCGCGGGTCGCGAGAGTCCCGGGCGTGTTCTTCCAACTCCGAGGTATCCCATGGCTGCCAGAAACACGCGCGTGACCCCGCCGCTCCATACTCTCTGCCTGCTGGGAGGCGTCGCTGGAGGCGTCCTCCTCTTTCACGGCTGCGGCGGCGAACCGGGCGAGTCGGACGCGGGGGAGACCCCCGAAGCCGCTGGCGACGTGAACACACAGCTGGCCGGACGGCTCGCGGCCGGGGACGCGATCTTCGGGCTCTTCTCCGGGGATCACACCGCCGAGGCCGGGGCCGCCATGGCCGCGACCCGTCCGCTCGATTTCGTGTTCTACTCGCTGGAGTCCGGCCCCTTCGACATCCCCGCGCTCGAGAGCTACGCCGCCGGCATGACGGAGGCTTCGGGCGACATGGGCACGCACCCGATGCTGCTGCGGATCCCGCCGATTCGTGACGGTCACGACGAGGCGCGGGATCGCGCGGCCCAGGGGCTGGCGGCGGGCGTGGCCGGCATCGTCTACCCGCACGTCGAGACGGCGGAGGAGGCCGCGCTCGCCGTGGACGCACTCGGCGATGCCGCCTGGCCCGGCAACCCCGATGGCCACCTGATCTCCTTTCTCCTGATCGAGGACCAAATCGGGCTCGACAACGTGCGCGAGATCGTCTCGACCCCGGGTGTGAGCGCTGTCTCGCCGGGCCCCGGCGACCTGCGCCGCGTCTACGACGGCGACATGGAGAAGGTGGAGGAGGCGATCCAGATCGTGCTCGCGGCCTGCCTCGAGTTCGACGTGCCGTGCGGCGTCACGGCGAACGCGGACGACGTGGCCATGCGGATCGAACAGGGGTTCCGCGTCATCATCGCCACCCAGCCAGAGGCCGTCGCCGCCGGGATGGCCGCCGCCGGCCGCTAGCCGACGGACCAACGTGACGCTTCCCGGAGGAAAAAGTATGAAGTCGCTCACTGTGATCGCCGCGCTCGCACTGCTGCCCGCGGGGGCCCTCGCGCAGGACAGCTCAGACGGTGGCGCTGACCGCTCCGAGCCCCAGCCCTCTCGCTGGGAGTCGAACCATTCCATCGTCGTGAACGGGGAGACCGTCGCCTACCAGGCGGTCGTGGGCAGCGTCATCCTCCGGGATGACGAGGAGAACGCGACGGCGGAACTCTTCTACACGGGATACTTCCGCACGAACGGCGGTGACCCCTCCACGCGCCCCATCATCTTCGCGTACAACGGGGGACCGGGGTCGGCCTCCTTCTGGCTCCACATGGGGATCATGGGGCCGCGCCGCGTGGTCACGCCGAACGTCGGCCAGCAGGCGCCGCCGCCCTACCCGCTCGTCGACAACGGCTACACGCTGCTCGACATCGCTGACGTCGTGATGGTGGACCCGATCGGGACCGGCTTCAGCCGACCCGCCGGCGACGCGGACGGGAGCGATTTCTGGGGGATGGATGAGGACGCGTCCTCGCTGACGCAGTTCATCCGCCGCTTCCTGAGCGAGAACCGGCGCTGGAACTCGCCGCGCTATCTCCTGGGTGAGAGCTATGGCACGACCCGGTCCGTGCTGCTGACGCGGCACCTCCAGAACGCGAACATCGATCTGAACGGGGTCGTACTCGTATCCGCCGTCATCGATTTCAACACACTCCAGTTCCCGCCCGGATCCCACATCGGGTTCATCACGAACGTGCCGTCCTTCGCGGTCGCGGCGGCCTACCACGACCGTCTGCCCGGCGGACGCCCCGACGACCTCGAGGCGTTCATGAAGGAGGTCGAGGCGTGGGCGCTCACCGACTACGCCCAGACGCTGCTCGCGGGAACCGCCGTCGATCCCGCCCAGCGGGCCCGAGTGTTGCAGCAGATGCACGAGTACACGGGGCTCAACCTCGAATACCTCGAGAAGGCTGACCTGCGTGTTTCCGCGCCGGAGTTCGAGAAGGAGCTGCTGCGGGACCAGCGGCTCACCCTGGCCCGGCTCGACACCCGCTTCACCGGCCCCACCGGGGACCTGCTCGACACGACGCCCATCCACGACGCCCAGTCTTCCGCGATCAGTTCCGCCTACACGTCTCTCTTCAACACCTACGTGCGGGAGGAACTCGGTTACGACGGGGATCGGGAGTACTGGCCCAGCGGCATGACCCGGAACTGGAACTGGGAGCGGGAAAGCGGCCGCCGGGGACCGTTCGGCGGCTCGGCGCTCAACGTGGGACCCGACCTCGCTCACGCGATCGAACGCAACCCGCGTCTCGAGGTGCTGCTGGTCAACGGGATCTACGACTTTGCGACGCCGTACTTCCCCATCGTCTGGTCGCTGGAGCAACTGGGGCTGCCGCCGGACCTGCGTGACAACATCACGCGCGCGGACTTCGCCGCCGGACACATGATGTACGTGGAGGAGAGCCTGCTACCGCAGTGGCGTGAGACGCTGGAAACCTTCATCACGCGGACCTCCGGGGGGAATCTGGTCCCGTAGCCGAATCCTCGCAGGAGCCTCACCGCCCCTATTGGAGGCGGAGAATGATCCGGCTGAACATGAGACACTGCGAGCCTGGGCAGAGTCTTGCTGCGCCTGGGCCGCCCAAGTCAAAAAATCGCGGTCGATAGTAGCGTGCTCCGGGGCGACGGTTATCCGTAGCTCTCTGAGGAGCGGCTGGTGGCAGTTCCGTAGCCTGGTGCCACTTCCACAAGGACACGCTTCATGTCCACCGGGTTCGTTTCTCCGCGCCAAGAAACGAATGAAGCCGACGATCACCGAGGGGGTGGCGGGTTCCGGCCCGAGGGGCGCGAGCAGTTCCCGGTAAGCCTGCATGATTCCTTCGCGGCCATGTGCCCTCTCTTGATCGGGGGGCCACCGGCCGTGCGCCTGATAGTACGCCTGCCCTATGAACTAGGGTCTTACGACGTTCTGCAATAAGTCGGCCAGATCCGACCCGGGAGGCCAGTGCCGTCGGTACTCGGACGCAACACAGAGGCAGGCCCGCCCGCATGGAAGGACGTGCCTGTCTATCTCCCACGGAATCTCCCGGCGATTGCACCTCAGCTCGGGGACGCCTCGGGGATAGTTGCCGGGAATCTCCAAGTCGACGCTGAATCCGATTCCAGAGTCGAGCCACATCGTGCCGGTCACCCGTGCTGGAACCTCCGACGTATCGAGGGTCAGCAAGGGAAAGGCCTCGGCGATCCGAGCCCGTTCCTTGGCGACCACATCGGCTTTCATGCCTACCCGCTCGCGGGCGCGCTGTGCGCCCACGGCTTTGGGGCCGCTCCCAGCACCGCAGCGGAGGCGGCGGTTGCAGCCTTATCGTCTTCCTCAGCCTCTGCGATACGCTCATCAAAGAAGTCGGTGCGAAGCACCCTCTTCCACGCCCGCAACGCCTTCGATCGTGTGCAGCTGGGGAGATCCAGGTCGTCCAGCGTGTCGATAGCCCGATCGAGCAGCTCGAGAAGATTGCGGGTCTTGTTCGCGGAATCTCCGTCGATGAGCCATTCGTCTTCGACTACCGGATGCGGCACCGACGGATCGTCTTCGAGTCGTTCGGACATCTCGATGATCGTGTCTCTCAGGCTCTCGTCGAGTCTCTTTTCTTTGGAACGATAGCACTCCTCGACGAGCACGGTGAGCACGAAGCCGCTGGGCAGGGACAAGGACGGGCGGTTCTTGCACATACTCTTGATCAGGCGAATCAATTCACGAGAGTTCTGTTGCCCAGCGGCTTTTTTCTGCGCAACCCAATCTTTGAACCACGCGTTGACCCCCTCGGGATCAGATTCCTTCCACTCCGCACTCGCCAGCTCGTAGTACGTCTCACCGGCAAGATCCTCGAGCGAGCGGTAGACGGGGATGTCGACGTGATGCCCGGCGCTGTAGTGAACTCGGACGCAGTTCGTCTTCACCTCCGGAGGGGTTGCGAATTGATCGCTGTGAACCGCGTCGCGGACCATCTTTCTGGCATCGAGGGGGGACTTCTCGCCGCCTTGGGGACCTCTGAGCGATTCCTCCGTGAAGACCACGCCGTCGTCGATGTCGTAGGCTCCATCCGGCTCCTGGATCACCGTGCGCATCGCGTAGGACCCTTGGGTGATGGATCGCGTCGGAGCAGGATCGTCATTGTCACTTAGCCCGTCCCGTACACGTTTCCGGTTGGTGTCGCGGTGCTCCTTCAGCTCCTCCAGCTGCGCTTGGGTGAGTGCCACTTCTTCGCCGTGATAATCTCGGATGTCTCTGTCGCAGTCCTTCATTTTCCTGCCGCCTTATGGTTGGGTGTACGCTCCGGGTCGATCTCCGGCATGCGCTCGAAGATCTGAGCCAACAATCGGCCGCGCTTGTCGTCGTCGCGGTTCTGATACCATCGGTAGATCTCCTGTCCGTCCTCGTTTCCCAGTGCCTGCATGAGCCGCAGCGCCTCCTTCGACGCGGAGTCCAGCTGGAGGTCGTCGGCCTGCTCGGCCGACGGGCTGGACTGTTCACAACGGAGGATCTCCACGGGTTTGCCAAACTTCCTCAGTTGTTCCGCGAGAAGCGTGGCGGAGTACGTCGCCGCTTGGCCTTGAGCGTCCATGGCCAGCGCCATCGGTACGACACCCGCGCGCCAAGCAACGATCCCACGGTCGAGGTCGGCGGGCGGGGCAGACCCGGCCGTTGGTGGGCAGGTGCCCACGGACATGACCACGACAGGCTGCTTGGGCTTGGAGACGGCGAGGCCCTCGATCAGCCCGACGAGCACCGGGTTGTTCGCCCACAGGCCCCCATCGGCGTAGACCTGATCGGAGAGGCCATCAGCTTCGATCGACGCCAGCGGCAGGTAGATCGGTGCGGCGCTGCTCGCTAGACACGCTTCGACGATGGTCAAGTCGTCATCGCGGTCCTTTTCGGACACATGCCGCGTCTTGAAAACCCTCGGCTTATGTTTCAGGGCCGACGTCGCCGAGATACAGAGGCCGATGCCCCGCTGCTGGTGGAGGTCGCCGAAGGTCCAATCACCGAAGATCCGCTTGAGTTCGGACTTCAGTTCGTGGTTGGGATTCCCGGACCGACGCAAGTGTGTAAGCGCCCACCACAAGAACCGCGCCTTCCGCCAGAACCCCGACGATTTATCGCAACGCGGGATGGGATTCTCAAAGATCCGGGGTCCCGCCTTCTCGTACAGAGCCATGACTTCATCGATCGGTATTCCCGTCGCGATGGCGGCCGCGAGGATCCCGCCCGTGCTGGTACCCAGCACCAGGTCAAATCCCTTGCCGAGATCAAGACCGGTAGCGCCCCGTGCGTCTGCGAAGCGGCTGGCAAGCGTATGCAGCACGGTGGCCGTGTACAGGCCACGCATGCCCCCGCCGTCCAGCGCCAGAACGTGTATCGCGTCCATGCGGACAGAGTAAGCTTACGGAGCATACACAGCAACCGGTCAGCCCCCCGGTGGAGTGGTAGGCGGGACCGAGCCTCCTAGAGTGCCAGCTGGTTGTCGGAGGGGAACAGGGCGGCGAGCCTGATTCTTGCAACGGCGAGGTTCACGTCGAATGTGTCCGCGATCCGGTGGACGGCCTGGACGTGGTTAGCGCTGGGAAGATCTCGCTGGCCGAGCGCGCCGACTGCTTCGGTCAGCGGCTCGACACACGCCTCCACGAGCGGGCGCGGCAGCAGGAGGCCACCGATGGCTTGGTTCGCCTGCCATTCCCACCATTTCTTGTGGTAGGCCTCGGTGCCCACCTCAAGATCCTCCCGGCGACACATGATGCGGCGGCGTCTGAAATCAAAGCTCCCGTTGAGGATCGGGTGGGGTTCATGCACGGCACCGAACATTTTGGCGTGCAGCAGGCCGTGCCCAGCTTCATGCGCGAGGGTCGCTCGGCCTCGACGCTCAGCTTTGGCATCGGCCTCAAAAAGAGATCTGGCGGCCCCAATCACGACGACGGCATCGCCTTCAAAGACCGCGAATCCGAGCACGCCCGGGGCGACATCACTGTATTCGATCTCGCACTCGAAGTGCTTCTCGATGAAGAGGTCGATCTCGACGGGCGCCGGAGTGTCGGGCAGACAGCCAGCCGCCACCAGCGTATCGAGGCAGATCCGCTCGATCTCCCCATCGTCGAAGTACAGTCGCCGACCGAACGGTTCGCCCGGCGCGGAAAACTCTCTCATCGTAAGGATCTCTCACGCGTCCCGATCATCGGGGGACAGCTTCTGGAGGAACTCTTCAGGCGTCAGCTGCCCCTTCTCGATCTGTTCCGCCGTGGTTCGAAGGGCCATGCCCCACCGGGCGTCGGTTTGCGAGAGCCGCTTTAGGGTCGAGACCGACTCCCGGAAGTCGAAGCGCCGAAGATCCTCCTCATCTACCTCGAGTGCCCGGGCGATGTCCGCCAAGACCTGCGGGGAGGGGAATCGCCTTCCGAGTTCGATGTCAGAAATGAACGGTGCCGACTTGTTGATCCGAGCCGCCAGCTTCCTGAGGGAGAGATTCCGGTCCAACCGGAGCTTCCGCATCCTCTCGCCCAGGGTCTTCGCGTCCATGCTGACCCCCTCCCGATCATTGGCTAGATGGACTAGGAACGTTGGGTCGCCGGGGCTCGTCCGTCAAACGCAACGCCCTCGGCTGCCTCCGGGGAGGACGTCAGATCCGTCCGATCCCGGCACTCGAGGTAGAACCGCTTTGGCGTCTGGATCCTGTGCTCCCTAGCCACCGTCGTCGTGCCAAAGTAGGACGGGACGGCGTATCTCCACAGCCCGGCGTCCATCGGATCTACCAGATCGTCTCGTAGCGGGAGGGGGCGAGGTCCCAGGTCTTTCCGTAGACGTGGAGGCGGTTCGTCGGCCCATCGGGGCCCACGAGCGGGGCGCCGGCGTGTGCCCATGAGAGGAGGCTGCCCCGCAGGTTGAGGACGCGCCGACCCTTCTCGTTCTGCCGCTTCGCGTAGTCCGAACTCCGGTGCCCGATCGTACAGTACGCCACGACGGTCAGGTCCGCGTACCGGTCCGGATCCTGCTCGAACTCCTCCGCGGTGATGGCTCCGGGAATCCAGGAGATCTCGCGCTCACGCTCCGCCCGGGCGTCCACGAGCACGACGCTCCCGGTCTCGAGCAGCCGCCCCACCTCTTTGACGGTGACGGCTTCCACCTCCGGAAAGCGCCGCTCGACTTCCTCCACCATCTCTTCCACGCGCGCGAGCTTCTCCTCGTCCGTCAGCCGGGCCTGCCCGGCACAACCGGTGGCCGCGAAGAGCGCGAGCGTCGGAGCGAGAACCAGAGCCAGCTTCGGAGCCAGCGTCGAAGCCGATGTCGAATCAACCGTGTGGCGTTCCATCTGTCTTCCGTGTGGTTCTGTTTTCGCTCAGGCGGCGCGGGCGGTCGCGATGCCCTCGGCCAACGCCTTGACGAGGCGGGGGATCGAGTGCGCCGGCGTGGCGCACAGCGCGATCCGCACCGCGCCCTCCATCGGAATCACATACACCCCGGCCTCGCGCATGGTTGCAGCCGTCACCTCCCCGTCCGGCGTGAACACGGAGACGAAAAAGCCGCCCTCGTAACGGGGATAGGACAGGCCCGCGCCCCCCGCAAGTTCGTTGAAGACCGCGACGCGCTCGTTGAGGAGGCGAATCATCCCCGCGCGTTCCTCATCGGTGCGCCGGCGCAGCTCCGGATCGGTGAGGAGTTCGGTGGCGCCGAGCAGCCCGAGGTGGTTGCAGTTCGACCACGTGGCACGGCACGAGAATCCGAGCGCGTTCGAGATCCGCTGCCGCTCTTCCGCCTCCCGGTGAAGCGCCACGAGCGCGCCCACCCGCGCGCCGTAAAGGGCGAACGACTTCGACACCGTCCAGCCCACGAGGACCGTGGCCGACTCCAGCATCCGCGGGATGTAGTTTATCCAGCGGTTGGACGCCTCGTCCCCGAACTTCGCATACGCGTGGTCGAGCAGGAACGCGATGGGCCCCCGTTCTCCCACCTCCCGGACGATCTCCGCCACGGCCTCCCACTCCGCCTCGTCGAGTGAATACCCGGTCGGGTTATTGCAGGGGAAGTTGAAGAGGACGAGCGACCGCCCCTGCCGTTCGATCTGGCCCTCGAGCCCCCTGCGGAAGGCCTCGAGGTCGAGGCGGATCCCGGCGTCGAACATGTTGAAGGTCTCGACCGAGCGTCCCGAATGGGTCGAGATCGTGTGGTACGGGCCCCAGTAGTAGCTGGGCGTGAGCGCCGCCTGCCCGGGCTCGAGGAAGTTGAGGATAGCGTGGTGGATCGCGCCGGTGCTCCCCGGCGTGGCGACGGCGACCGCCTGCCCGGCCAGCCCGCCCTCCCCGCAGAGGTCCGCGATCACCGCGTCCAGATACGGAGGGTCGCCGGAGATGGGCGCATAGCCGGCGGCGCGCACGTGCGGCACGCGCTCCAGCGCCTCAGCCGCCGCCGGCATCACCGCGAGGCTCCCGTCATCGTTCATCAACGCTCCGAGCGTCGAGTTCAGGATCGACTCGCCCGCCGCGGCCCGCCGCACCGCCTCCCCGTGCAGGGCGAAGATCGGGTCGTTCCCCTCTCGCGTCGCCGCCTCGGGAATGAGACTGCCGGAAGAACCGGAAAGAGCTGTCATGGCCGTCGTCATCGTCCGCTACCGGACCCTGTTCGAGAAGTTTCCATGGACGCTGTACCGGGCGATGGCGCCGTCCTCCCGGTGGAAGAAGACTAGGCCGGAGGGTTCACCGGGCACCAGTGGACCAGCTCCTCCGGGCGGGCGAGGGCCTCTCCCAAGTACTCTGCCAGCCCCCGAGACAACCTAAACGTCGAGAGCGGGTTGCCCATGCCAGACGCTTGGTTGCCGGAAGATATCGCGACCCGCGCCGGGCCGGGATCACGAATCGGGGCCGTCGTAGTTGAGGTCAGCAGGGCGCGCAACGGGACGCGGAGGGCTACGCTAAACATCGAGACGGGGTTAAGCTCAGCCTTTGGAGGTCACCTTGACGTTCACGGTGAGAACGCCGCACAAGCTCCTTCAGCTATCGATTCTCCTAGTCGCGGCCCTTGTGGTGGCGTGCGGAGAAGAAGACACGGTCGCGATCGGTATCGTACCTTCTTGCACGGATTTGGTCACCGTTGAAGTATGGGGTGGCCCACGCGGTCAGTACGTAGTTCCAGTGGGCGGATCGCTGCTGATTCACGTGGGACTGCGCGACCGGACACGCGGCTACGAGGACTGTCCTGAGATCCCGCTCGAGCGGTTCAGTTGGAGGATCGATGACCCGAGCTTGGCTCTGGTCGAGTACAGTGCACCTGTTGTAACGATCACGGGATTGGCGGTCGGGCAAACATGGCTTAGTCTGGTTCACGGTCTAGAGACCCAGACCTGGCTGCGACTCCATGTCGTGGAACCGTAAAGAGCACGACACCACTTTCCCGGCCGACGCAACGAGTCGGCTGTTGTAACGACTCAAGCTGTTCAGCGTAATAGGGCTCGCGCACTCGCACGCTGCGCGAACTTGGAGATCCTGGGTGTACGTACTCGCCCTCACCACCTCGTGGGGCTATGGAGACCCCCGATCCCGATCCGCTCCAACCTCGCATACGCGTGGCCTACTTCCGCATGGTGACGCCGGAGAGCGTAACCTTGTGGGCGCTGGGGGAGCCGACCCAACTCACTGTCCGCATCCTGGACCGGGACAGACAAGTGCTGGCGGGAGCGGCGGTCGTCCGGGACTCGCAAGACTCTTCCATAGCCACGGTAGACGCGAACGGGCTGGTGACGGTCGTAGGCAAACGGGACGACGAGCATGACCGCCGCGTCCGACCGCGTCGGGGGCACGCTTCATGGGCGAGAACCTGCGGGTGAAGGGGCGGGCCACCTGGCTCGGTGCCGTGGCGGAGATGCCGAGGGATCCGGACGTCTACGTCGATACCCGCAGCCGGAACCGTCTGCACGGCGGTGACGGCATGAAGGGGCAAACGTCGTATCAGGTCTTCAGAATGGGATCCGGAAGCCCCGGCGTCGCAAGAAGTAAGCCAAGAAAGACGTGAAGCCCCCACCCCTGAAGCGCTGACCTCGGCGAGGCCCGGTGTCACGTGATTACTGACTTGTACACAGTGGGAGAGCCTTAGGAAAGAGACGGAATCGATATATTTGGGACGACAACGGCGGGCGAGCGACGAGAACGATGGGTCGGCCCCTTTATGCAAACCGGTCAGGTCGGTTTGGTGGCCGGGTCACGCGTCCCCGAGGCCTCTTATCAAGCAGCGGCTGCAGGTTGCTACGACACGAGCGACGCGGGCAACGACCGGCCGGCCACACCTTCAAGTGTTTCAGTTCTTTCAGATGCCGTACTTCGAGATATTCGGAGGTGCCTCGGATCGCCGTACGATCCGGGGTCTCCAATTGTGACACGAATAACGCGAGCGTGCCGGGAGTCGAGAAACTGCCCGGCGGTCGAATAGCTATAGCAGCTAGACTTTGTTGGATGATTCTTGCGGCGGCTGTAGGCTGGTTGTTCGGTCGCCAAGGTTAGTGTTGCCCGTCAACTCAAATACATACTCTCCTTTGCAAACCCAAGTGGAGTCGGCCGTTAGCTCATGCAGGGAACCGCTGGGAGACGGAGATCGGGTAGCCGTCGGGGTCCCGGAGGGTGAACTCGATCGAGCGGGCGTTCGGGTTCACGTGCGGTTCGTCCAGACAGTCGGCTTCCATGGTGCGGGCGCGCTCGAACACGGCCTGCGCATCCTCGGTGTGGAAATAGAGAAGGACGCCGCGGCCCGGTGTGCCGTCGCATGGATCCGTCATTCCCGGGTGGGCCTTGAACTCACGGTGGTGCAGCATCAGTTCGACGCTTCCGTCCTGCCCCAGGAGCCGCTCGAAGTGATGGCCGCCGCGTCCGCTCACCAAGCCGAAGAGTTCGACGTACCAGGCTGAGCTCGCCGCCACGTCA
This sequence comes from Candidatus Palauibacter sp., assembly GCF_965237495.1. Taxonomy (GTDB): domain Bacteria; phylum Gemmatimonadota; class Gemmatimonadetes; order Palauibacterales; family Palauibacteraceae; genus Palauibacter. Next base: position 3,466,717 of record NZ_OZ250143.1, read on the forward strand.
CGGACGACGAGCATGGGCGTGAGGCCCTGACCGGCCGCGGCCATCGGTCGGGACCTCCGGCGCCCGGTTTCCCGCTGCCGGCTAGTGGTTCGAGTTGTTCGTCTGGGCCTCTGCGGCGCGGCGCGCCTCCTCGCGGGCGGCTTCGGGACTGGCGGGACATGGGAACGTCTCCTTGAAGGCGGGGGAAGGATCTCGGGCAGCCTCCGAGTTCAAGGTGCCGGAACCGGACGGGACCGGGCAAGCTTGGAGGCACCGGCCCCGGGCTCGGTCACCGGAGGCTCGGTCGCCGGGGGCTCTGGCGCCGGAGCCTCTGGCGCGACAGCGGGGGGCTCGCCACCCTTCGGCATGAGCTACCACCCCTATGAAAGGACCGAGACATGCGGAGACTTGTCCTGGCCGCCGGCCTCGCGCTGGGTCTGGCCGGAACGCTCGCCATCGGGGACGCGGCCCCTGTGAGCGCGCAGGATTCGCAACTCCTCGCCGTGGGCGAAATGGCACCGGACTTCGCGCTCCCGGGCGCGACGCGGTACGGTGCCCTGGAGGACCCGATCCAGCTCAGCGACTACCGCGGGGAAACGGTCGTCCTGGCCTTCTTCTTCCGGGTCAGAACGCGTGGCTGAACGGTTCAGATGAGAGCGTACCGTGATCAGTACGCAAGTCTGTTCAACGAGGGCCGCAACGTCGTCCTCGTCGGCATCTCGAACGACCCGGTCGACGAACTCGCGTCATGGCTGAAGGATGAGGATTTCCCCTTCCTGTTCGGCAGCGACGCGGACAACGACGGGGGCACGTACGTCGCCTTCGGCGGAGGGTTGAGAGACAACAACGCGGTGGACAGCCGCGCCGTGATCGTCGTGGGACCGGACGGCCGCGTGGCCGGCGTGATCCCGGCCTTCAATCAGGTCGACCCCGCCGCCTACGACGAACTCGCCGCCATCATCGACGAGGTGACCCCCGAGCCCGCGGACCCATAGGACACATCTCCGGTCCTGCTCGTGTCAGGCGATGGCGCGAGCAGGCCGGGATTCAGCCGGCGGTCGGAGGATCCACCCTGAACGTGAACCCCTGCTGGACCCAGACCCCCGTGGGTATCCCCAGGGCCTTCGCCGGGGCCAAGCGCAACATCCTGGCGACATTGCTGGCAGCTCGGTCGAGCGCTTCAAAGCCGCTCGACCCCCTCACCTCATGTTTTGTGACCTTGCCGGATTCGTCAACGAACAACCAGAGGGTGACTCGGCCGCCCACACCCCTGGCTTGAAGATCCTTGGGATAGAACCACTCCAGCCATTTGGTGACGTCGCTCGGGTTTACCTGAACCGGGTCCGTGTCGAAGGGCTCGCAGCGCGGCCGGTCCGGCGGCGGAGGATGCGCCGGATCAGGCTCGAATTCCACCCACTGGGTGATCCAGGCGGCGGTTGGCTTGCCCGTGTCCATCGCAGGATCGAATTGCATCGCGCTCCCCACCTGCATCGCGGCGCAATCCAGCGCGTCGTGGCCGCTGGAGTTCCTGACGTGTCGGGTCCATCCGTTGCCCGCCGTGTCGACGCGTACCCAGACCTCGACTCTGCCTCCGATCCCGGTCGCGTGCAGTTCGGGCGGGTAGGCCTGCCGCAGTTCCATCGAGACTTCTGCCTCGTTCGCGAGGACCGGTGCCGTGTCGAATGTGGGGGGGACCTCTGGTGGGTCCGAGGACCCGGGACCGACTTGGGCCGCCGGGTTCGCGGCGCACGAGACGAGGGCCAGGCCCGTGGCTCCGGCCATGAGGAGGCGCCAGCGTGGTTCCGGCCGCATCATTCCCCCGACAGAAGGCCGCTCACGGCGCCGACGAGATCCTGGTCGGGGCCGACGCCGGTATAGGCCACCTTCCCCTCCGCGTCGAGGATGACGACGATCGAGGTCGTCGTCGCGGAATAGGCCCGCACCGCGTCGCCCGACGCGTCCCACAGGTAGGGGTACTCCGCCCCGTGCGTCTCCGCGTGCCGCCTAACGCGGCGCAGCGACTGCGCGACGGCAACCGCCACCGCGACGACGTTCACCTGCTCCCCGAAGTCGGCCTGCACCTGGTCGATCTCCGGCTGCAGCGCCTCGCACTGCTCGCACCACGAGGCCCAGAACTCGATGAGGGTGGGCTTGCCGTCGGCATAGTCGAGGAGTTGGACGTCGTTGCCGTCCAGGTCCTGGAGCGCGGCGTCCGGCGCCTCCGTCCCCATCGGCAGGCTGACCTGCCCCTCCCCGGCCTGCGCGCTCAGCGGACCCGAGCCCGCGAGCCACGCGAGCCCCGCCAAGGCTACCACGGTGTGACGCGTCCGGCGCGTCATGTTCGGATGCTTCAGATTCTTCGCGCTCACAGGAAGTATCCCGCCCGGATCAGGTAGAACTGCGCCATCCCGATCATGATGACGGCCGCGGCCCGCTTCATCCAGATCATCCACGTTCCCGACTTCGGCAGCACCGCGACCGTCCCCGAGAAGAGACCCACCGCGATGAGTACGGCGGTCATGCCGATGGAGAAGGTGAACAGGTATACGAACCCCATGAGGCCGGCCTGTTCGGCGACGACCCAGGTCAGCACGACGGCGAAGGCGGGCGCACCGCACGGCGCGGCCACTATGCCCGAGGTCGCGCCGAGCACGAACACGGCCCGGTAGGACCCGCCGCCGCGACTGCCGGCCCACGCCAGAAGCCGCTTCGGGACCGGTACCGGAAACACGTCGAGCATGAACAGGGAGAAGAGGAGGAGGAGGTTTCCGGTCGCGAACAGCGCCCAGAAGCTCGCCCCGATCGAGCCGAGCACGGTGCCGCTGAGCCCGGCGATGACGCCCAGCAGCGAATAGAGGAGCGCCAACCCCAGAGCGTAGGTCAGCGTGAGGGCGACCGTGCGCTTTCGTGGCTGATCCTCGCCCGCAGTGCCCGAGATGACCGAGAACGTGATCGGGATCATCGGCCAGACGCACGGGTTCGTGCTCGTGATCACGCCCGCCGCGAACAGCGCGCCGAGCGCGACGAACGGGTTGTCGGAGAGCGCCGGGAGGAGGCCGCCCGCCGGCTCCACCTGGAGCACCGCGAGGGCGACGGTCTCGATGGCGCCCGTCACGGCCGAGGCGGTCACGGGACCAGCGGCTCAGCGGGTGGACCGCCGAAGACGATCACGCCGTCCTTCACGACGAGATCGATCTTCCGCAGGTCGGCGATGTCGGCCAGCGGGTCGCCGTCCACGAGGATGAGGTGCGCGCGGCGCCCCGGCCGCACCGTACCGAAGTCGTCCTCCTTCCCGAGCCAGCGCGCGCCGTTCGATGTCGCGGCCCGCAGGATGGCGGCGTTCGGCACATCGGCGGCGGCATACGCCTCGAGTTCGTCGAACAGGCTCACGTTGTCCGTGCCCGCGAGCAGCGGCACTCCGATCTCGACCGCGCGGCGCACGAACTCACCCATGCGCTCGTACGCCTGCCGGGCCGTGTGGAACTGGTCGAGCGAGAAGCGTGAGCGGTCGCCGTCATCGATCTCCTGGATGAAGAGGGTGGGGTCCATCGCCGTACCCGTTTCCGCCATGAGTTCCAGCAGCGACATCACCTCGGGGCTCGCGGGATCGATCTGACTCCAGTCGGCCTGCATGCGGCCGACAGGGTTCCGGCTCCCGTCGAGCGACATGTCCCGGCCGTCCGCCTGGATCTCCGGAGGCAGGAAATCGCGCCACACCCGAATGTGGTTGAACCCGGAGATCCCGGCTTCGATCGCTTGCCGCCAGCTCGTGCGGACGCCGATGTGGCCCGTGACCGGAAGCCCCTGGACGCGCGCCTCCGCCACCACCGCGGCGAGGACGTCGGGGTCGAGGAGGAAGTACGCCTTGAGCAGGTCGACCCCCTGCGCCTTGAGCGCCCGGACCAGCGCGGGGGCGGCCGCGGGGTCGTCGATGCTCACGTCCACCATGGGGTGGTAGCCCGCCGAAGCGTCGATAAGCGGGCCGGCGGTGTACACGTCCGGACCCGCGAGCACGCCCAGCCGCACCGCATCCTTGAAGTCCATCGCGTCCTGGATCGCCGAGCCGGGGTCGCGGATCGCGGTGATCCCCGCCGCGAGCAGATCCGAGCCGGAGAGGGGCTGCCAGAAGTGACGGTGGTTGTCCATGAGGCCCGGCAGGAGCATGCGCCCGCCCCCCTCGATGACCGGCGTGCCGGCACCGACGTCGGGGAGCCCGGCATCCTCCCCCATCCGTACCTCCGTGATCCTCCCATCCTGGACGAGCACCGCCGCCGCGGAGACCGCCTCGTCGCCCGTGCCGTCGAACAGACGCACGTTCGTGATCAGCAGGTCGTCCGCCGGGGCATCGGCGACCTCGAACCGGGCCTCGAACGGAATCCCGCTCATCTCGCCGGTCCCGAGGTCGAGCCGGTGCAGCCGACGCCCGCCGAGCACGAGCAGCCAGTCGCCGGACGGGTGGAAGGCGAGCTGCTTCTGGTCGAACGGGCTCGTGTGCAAACGGCGCGGCTCGGCCCCTTCGCCGCTCATGTCCGTCACGATGATGTGGTCGACGCCGTTGTGCGTGGCGACGTGCGCCCGGCGCGATCCGTCCGGGCTCCACGCGGCGGCCATCTCCCGCTCGGGCGTGTCCGTGAGCCGCGCGAGCGACATCTCCTCGATGTCGAGCTCGTACAGATCCGTCCCGTCGAAGCGCCCCGTCTCGACGAGGAGCCGGCTCCCGTCCGGCGAGAGGGCGAACGACCACTCGTGCCAGTTCTGCGTGTGCGTGAGCTGCTCCGCCTCCCCGCCCGCCAGCGGGATGCGCCACACGTGCGCGTCGTACTGGGAGCGGTCGTCCACGAAGTAGAGCCGGTCCCCCTCCGGATCGAACTCCATGTGTCCGATCGACGACGGCACCCGGTGGAGGTAGCGGACGCCCCCCGTCGCCATGTTGCGGACGAGGAGGTCCGCCCCCTCGAGACTCCTCGCCGCGTAGGCGAGGAAGCGGCCGTCCGGTGACCACGCCGGCCGCGTGTCCCACGACGCCCCGCTCGTGAGCTGGCGCGCGGCGCCCCCCTCTACCGGGAGGAGCCAGATCTTCCCGAGGATGGAGACGGCGACCGTCGACCCGTTCGGCGAGATCGCCGGATCCCGGGCCCCGATGTCCACTGTCACGTGTGACTGCGCGTGAACCGCGCCGACGCCGAACGCCAGGCTCGCCACCACCGCGGCGAGCCCGACCTTCCGCCCTGTTCGCCCGCTGAAAGCGCTCATCCCGGCAGCTCTCCGTTCAGTTCCATGTACACGCGCTGGATCGCGCGCGGTTTCTGGCTGTCCCGCAGCGACCAGCGCTCGATGTCGCCGAAGGTCGCCGCCTCGGCCGCCGCCTCGGCACTGAGCCCTTCGCCGTGGAACCGCGTCGCCTCCTCCACGACCCGCTGCACCGCGTCCCGGAACGACACCAGCCCCGCCTCGAGGATCGCCGGCGACTCCATCACCCCGTGCCCCGGCACGTACACGTCCACGTCCATCTCCAGCGAGCGGTCCAGCATCGCCACCCACTCCGAGGGATACGCGGACCGCATGGCCGGGAAGATGTGCTTCAGGTACGTCTCGCTCATGAACAGCACCTTCCCCTCGGGCACGTACACGACGAGATCCCCGCCCGTGTGGGCGCGGCCGAGGTGAAGGAGATGGATCTCGCGGCCGCCAAGTTCGAGCACCGTATCCTCACCCACGATGTCCGTCGGGACGACGACCGACGGCGCATCCGCGGGCCGATGCGGGTTGGCCGCGCTCGCCTCCAGGATCGCCGCGGACGTGGGGTGCGCGAGGAAGCGCGCTCCCGAGGGGAAGGCGGAGTTCCCGCCCGTGTGGTCCCCATGATCGGAGGCGACGACGACATGCGTGATCGGCTGGTCGGTCAGACCGGCAATCGTGTCGACGAGGCGCTGGGTCTCCTCCACGTTCTCCTGCCCGTCCGCGACGAGCACTCCTTCCGGCGTGACGACGATGAGGCTCACCGTCGTGATGATCTCGCCCCCCGTCGGGTGGATCTGCTCGTACGCGTAGACGGCCTCCGCGACTTCGATCACGCGCGGATAATCGTCGTCCGTGTACCCGTGTTCGTACGGGTCGGACGTTTCAGGCCCCGCCGCCTCGGCCTGGGCGACCGCCGCGTCCGAGGGGGTGTCGCCGGGCGCCCCGCAGGCGACGAGGAGCGGGAGAGCAAGCCAAACAACCCGAGGAGAAGACCGCCGAACCATCGCCGTACCTCCGTGAACGAGAGAACCTGGTTCGAATCTTCTCCCATTGGGGACCGCGCCCGCCAGACCTTCACGCCTTCATCGGTACTCAGTACACGCCGGCCGGGCTGGTCCGGGGGGCGCGGGATATGCTAGCGTTGGGGGTTGGAGTCGTCTTGCCATGCTCGCGGAAACGAGGTGTCCCATGAGAAAGTCCCGATCGATCCTTCCCCTGCTCGCGCTGTTCGCCGTCTCGGCGTCGACGCTGGCGGGCCAGCAGCGGAACATGACGGCCGATGAGCGCGCACGGATGGCCGAGGAGCGCGAGCGCCGCACGCAGGAAGATCTCGTGTCTGAGCGGCCGATCGAGGCGTTCGACACCGTGTGGATCGAGGAGATGACGTGGATGGAGGTCCGGGACGCGATGGCGGCCGGGAAGACCACCGCGATCATCACGACGGGCGGGATCGAGCAGAACGGCCCGTATCTCGCCACCGGCAAGCACAACTACGTGCTGCAGGGCGCCTGCGAGGGCGTGGCCCGAGAACTCGGGAACGCGCTGTGCGCGCCGATCATCAAGCTCGTGCCCGAGGGCGACATCGATGAGCCGTCGAGCCACATGCGGTATCCGGGCACGATCAGCCTCCGCCAGGAGACGTTCGAGGCGGTGCTCGATGACGTGGCCTCGAGCCTCAGGGCGCACGGCTTCGAGCACGTCATCCTGTTCGGCGACAGCGGCGGGAACCAGTCGGGCATGGAGGCGGTCGCGGCGCGCCTGAACGAGCGTTGGCATGACGCGCAGGCGCATTTCATCCCGGAATTCTACCGCTACCGCGATGTCCACGAGTGGATGAACACCGAACTCGGCATCTTCGAGACGGCTCCCGAGGGGCTCCACGATGACTTCGTGATCACCGCGATCATGATGGTGGAGGACCCGGCCATGGTGCGCTACGACGAGCGTGTCGCGGCGGGGAGGGCCAGCATCAACGGCGTCCCCATCGCCCCCAAGGAGGAAGCCATCGCCACGGGCAAGAAGCTGCTCCGCTTCCGGGTCGAGGAGACCGTTAAGGCGATCCGCGCCTCGATCGAGGCCGGCATGGCGGAAGCGGGCCGATGAGACCTGCCCGCATGCTGGCGGCGGTCGCCCTCGCGGCGCTCGTCGCCGAGGCTCTGCCGCTCGCGGCGCAGGTTCCGCTCGGAAACCGCAGCGGCCGGGGTCAGACGGTGACCCCCGCCTACGAGGGCTGGTACGAGAACACCGACGGCACGCTGTCGCTCTCGTTCGGATACATGAACCGCAACTTCGAGGAGACCGTCGAGGTCCCGCTCGGGCCCGACAACCTGATCGAACCGGCGGACTTCCAGGGAGGCCAGCCCACCCACTTCGCCCCGCGGCGCCACTTCGGCGTCTTCGTGGTCAGGGTGCCGGCGGACTTCGGCGACGAGAAGGTCTACTGGACGCTCAGGATGCGGGGCCAGACGTTCCGCGTCCCCGGACATCTCCACACGGACTGGAAGATCGACGCCCTCAAGGGCGAAGCCGGCGGCGGCAACACGCCGCCGGTCCTCCGCTTCGAAGCCGACGGCGCGAAGGGTGCCGGACCCGCGGGCGTGTGGGGACAGCCGCTCTCCGCCCGGGCCGGGGAGCCATTCCCGGTCACGGTCCTCGCGCGCGATGACGGCGTCGGACGCAACGCGTTCACGGCAGGGACGCCGGCCGGGTCACCGGTCAACCTCACCTGGTTCAAACACCAGGGCCCCGGCGCCGTGGAGTTCGGCGAGCCGACCGCCCGCGTGCCGGCGAGCGGGGGCGAGGCGTCGACGACGGTCGCCTTCGGCGAGCCGGGAGAATACATACTGCGCGTCCGCGCGAACGACGGGTCGGGCGTGGCTGCCGCGGGGCACGCGCAGTGCTGTTGGACCAACGGGTTCGTGCGTGTCACGGTCAGCCCGTGACGCGCCGGGGCGGGGGCGGACGACCGAGGAGCATGAGCCGAACCAGAGGAGCACGACGATGAGACACCACACACCGGCCTCCCTCACGCGAGCGGCCCTGGCGTTCGGCGCGGCGCTCGGCGCCCTGAGCGCCGCGGTCCCGGCAAACGCGCAGGAGAACGGGCAGGAGAACGGGCACGCGGAGGTGACGTTCAACCGCGACGTGATGCCCATCCTCCAGGCCAACTGCCAGGAGTGTCACCAGGAGGGCTCCATCGCCCCCATGCCGCTGCTCACATACCGGGACGCATACCGCTGGGCATCGGGGATCCGCGACAAGGTCTCGAACCGCATCATGCCCCCCTGGCACCTCGATCCGACCGTCGGGATCCAGGAGTTCAGGAACGACCGCAGCCTGTCGAGCGACGAGATCGGGACCATCCTCGCGTGGATCGACGGGGGGAGGGTGGAGGGCGATCCGGCCGACCTGCCGCCGCCCGCCGAGTTCCCCGACCCGAACGAGTGGCGGCTCATCGACGAGTTCGGAGAGCCCGATCTGGTCATCGCTTCCGAGCCCTACACCCTGGAGGCGGTGACGATGGACAAGTGGTTCCGGCCCGTGACGCCGAGCGGCCTCACCGAGCCGCGCTGGGTGAAGGCGATCGAGATCAAGCCCGCCGGCAACGACGCCCGCACGATCACGCACCACGTCCTCGCGTTCCTCCAGCAGGACGAAGAGGAAAGCCCGATGAGCGCCGGGATCGTCGAGGCGAGCACGCGCGGAGGCGCGATGGGGGGTGCCGGTCTGTTCATGGAATGGGCCGTCGGCAAGGACGGCGAGATCTTCCCCGAGGGCGCCGGCAAGATCATGCTGCCGGACTCCCGGATCAGGTGGGAAGTACACATGCACGCCATGGGCAAGCGGGTCGAGGACAGCTACGTCGAACTCGGCGTGTGGTTCTATCCTAAGGGGGAGGAGCCCCGAAACCGCACGCGGCTCATGTTCTGCAACGCCAGCGGGCCGACCGGCCTGGACATTCCCCCGGGCGAGGTCGCCGTCACGCAGGATTTCCGCACCCTGCGCTGGCCCGCGCGTCTGGAGAACTTCCAGCCGCACATGCACATGCGCGGCAAGGCGATGTCACTCGAAGCGATCTACCCGGACGGCCGGAAGGAGTTGATCAACCAGGTCGACAACTTCCAGTGGAACTGGCACATCAACTACATCTACGAGGACGACGCCGCCCCCCTGCTCCCCGCGGGAACCACGCTCGTCATCACCGCCTGGCACGACAACACGCCGGAGAATCCGAACAACCCCGACCCTGAGCAGTGGGTCGACTGGGGCGACCGGACGGTGGATGAGATGGCCCACCTGTGGGTCGACGTGACCTATCTCGACCCCGCGGAATTCGAGACGCTCGTCGCCGCCCGGGAAGAAGCGCGGCGCGGTGCCGAGGCGGAAACCAACAGTTCGGGCCGGTAGGCGGCCGCCCGAAGCCGGGCCGGAAACCGAAGCCGATGGCCGCGACTGGTCCGGGCCTCACGCCCATGCTCGTCGTGCGTGACGTGGCGGTGAGCTCAGCCTGGTACGTGGAGCTGTTCGGCTTCGCGAGCGGCCACGGCGGCGACGAGTTCGAGATGCTCATGGGGCCGGACGGCGGGTTGGAACTCATGCTCCACCACGGCGAGTTTGAGGCCCACCCCGGCATGACGGATCCGGAGGGGGGGACGCCGGGCCGGGGCGTCCTCTTCTATTACCGGACGGAGGATGCGCAGGCCGTGTTCGACCGCGCCCGGGCGATGGGAGCCGACCTCCTCGACGAACCGCACCTCAACCCGAACGCACGCGCGATCGAGTTCACCCTCCGGGACCCCGACGGCTACCCGATCTCCGTCTCCCAACGGATTGTCGCGTAGGGACTAACAGGTCCAGGGGGTTCGCCTTCATCCGGCTGCGGTGCCCCGTGTGGTACTTTGCATGGTACCATTGTTCGGTTATTTTGCTCGCCCATGCGAACCAAACACCGCAAGACCTTGGCGCGCGTCCACCGGAATCCGACGCCGCCGGATCTCCGGTGGGACGACATTCAGACGATGCTGCAAGGCCTACGGCGTCGAGGTGGTGGAGCGCTCTGGGTCGCGGGTCGGACTCGGGGGTGGAGCCATGATGGAATACAGGGGATATCTGGCTGCGCTAGAGTTCGATGATTCGAGCGACACCCTCCACGGGCGAGTCAACAACAGCGGCCCGTATCCGATCGCGACGTTCGAGGCGACGGACACGACGCAGCTACGCCGGGAGTTTCGCCGCTCCATCGATGAATACCTCGCCTGGTGCGAGGAAGACGGGGTCGAGCCGAAGAGGCCTTAGCAGCTGAGGCATTTGTTGTTGTTCTTCGCGCCCATGCCCTCGAGGAGGGCGATGGTCTCAAAGAACGGCTGTACGCGCTGGATCGGCCCGTTCGCCATGTCGACCGTCGTCTGGCCGGAGCGAGCCACGATCAGCGGCTCAGCGCCCTTGCTGACCAGGTACTCGATAAGCTCGTTGTCGCCGCGCGCCGCGGCGTAGTGGAGCGCACCGAAGCCGTCGGAGTCCCGGCCGTTGACGTCCGCGCCCAACTCCTCGACGAGATACTTCGCCGTGGCCAGCCAGCTGCCCGGCGCGTGACGGTGCTGATTTCCCGTGCGTGAGCGCCCGTAGCCGTAGCCTGCCGCCACGACGAGCGGCGGGATACCCGGTCCGCCGACCTCGACCGGAAGCAGTCCGCTGGGATCCTCCTCCTCCTCCTCTTCTTCATCATCATCATCGGAGGGGCGTCGTCGGCGCTGGCGCTCGGGCGGCTTCGAGGACGGCATGTGGGGGTCGGCCCCGGCCGCCACCAGCAGGCGCATCGCCGGGATGTCGAGCGCCTTCGCGGCCCGCCAGAAGGGCGCCGCCCCGCTGAAGTTCACCCCCAGCAGGTCGAAGTTGTACGCGGAATACCAGATATGCGTATTCACGCGGGCGTTCGGGTCCGCCCCCGCGGCCAGGAGCATCTCCATCAGCTCCATGTAGTCGAGTTCCTGCTGACGGAACGCGGTGGGCTGCGGGTAGAGAGCCTTGGGCGCCCAGCGGTTGGCGACCGTCGCGTACAGCGGCGCGACCCCGTCCTCGCTGGCCAGGTTCGGGTCCGCGCCCTGCGCGAGCAGGTAGGCGGCGAGGTCGTAGTGCCCGTTAACGGTGGCGACGACGAGCGGCGTGCTCTCGTCGCCCTCCGTCCTCCCGTCGATGTCGGCGCCCGCCGCGAGGAGGGCCTTCACGGTCTCGAAATGGCCTTCGCGAACCGCGTAATGCAGCGCCGTCATCCCGCCCTGCTTGCCGACGATATCGGAGTAGCCCAACGGCCGAGGCGCGGGTTTCGTCTCTTCTTCCTTCTCCTCGGCCTCTTCGGCTTCCGCGGGCTCCTCGGCTTCCGCGGGCTCCTCGGCGGCTTCCTCCTCTTCGGTTTCTTCGGCCGACTCCTCTTCAGGCGCGGCCTCCTCGGCTTCTTCGGCCGCTTCGGGGGGATCCTCGCCCTGGGCGCCCTCGGGCTGCTCCGCCGGCGTCTCGTCGGGCGCGGCGGCCGCGGGCTCCTGGCCGGGCGTAGTACCCGCACCCTGCGTCGCAGGGGCCTTGGCTGTTCCATCCCGGTTCGCCCGATCCGCGGCCTCCCGCCGGGTCGGTTCCTGCCCGGAGGGCGTGTCCGTGCGGGTCGCGGCACCCACCTCCACAGTTTCCCCGCGGGCTTCCGCTTCGGCCTTCCGGATCGCCGCCAGAACGTCCTGGCGCCGGCCGCGGGCCTCGCTGTCGTAGCGCGACTTCTCGACGAAGTCCACGACGCGGGACGGAACCGACACGTCCGCGCCGTTCGCGATCAGCGCGTGCGCCGCTTCGAGACGGCCGGCCGCGGCCGCGAAGATGAGCGGGGTCTGACCGTTTGCCTCCTCCCGCGCGTCGATTTCCGCCCCGGCCTCCAGCAGACTCGTGAGCGCCGACACGTCTCCTCCGGCGGCCGCGAAGTGGAGGGGGCTGACGCCGGTCGTCGTCGCCCCGTTCGGGTCGCTGCCGGCGTCGAGCAGGAGGGCGACCGCCTCCGCGCGGCCGTCCCGGCTCGCGAGGTGCAGCGGCGTGTAGGCACCCAGCCGCGTCGTCGACGCGACGCGGGCCCCGGCGTAGATGAGCACCGACACCATATCGGCGTCGCCCCGCAGCGCCGCCCAGTGGAGCGCGGTCATGCCGTCGCCCTGGGCCGCGTTCACATCGGCCCCGTCCCGCAGGAGCGTCCGCACCGCCTCGATGTCGCCTCGCGCCGCCGCCTCGGCGACGGGTGCGTCCATCGCCGTCGCGGCCCACAGCGTGGTCGCGCCCAACGCGACGAGGACGCTCGCCCGAAGGCCGGCCTTCCCGAATTTCTTCAACATGGATCTGTCCTCCGACCCGTCCTCCGGCTCAGTCCTGCGAGACCGCCGAGAATGAGAAGTCGCCGGTGCTGTCGCCGAAGCGCTCAATGTCGTCCATGCCGAGTTTGTGCATCAGGCTCAGCATCACGTTGGCCATCGGCGTCCCGTCCGGCGCCTTGATGTGCATGTTGCCCTCGAGTTCGCCGCCGGCCCCGCCCACCACGAACAGCGGGCAACGCTTGTGATTGTGCAGGTTCGAGTCTCCCATGGGCGAGCCGTACAGGATCATGGTCTTGTCGAGCAGGTTCCCGTCGGGCTCTTCGATGCTGGCCAGCTTCTCGAGCAGGTACGGCAGCATGCTGACGTGGTAGCGGTTGATCTGCGCGTACTCGGTCACGCGTTCCTCGCGGCCGCCGTGGTGCGAGGCCGGGTGGAACGCCGAGTCGATGCCACTGCCCGGGTAGACGCGGCCGGATCCGTCACGGCCCAGCTTGAACGAGAACACCCGCGTCAGGTCCGACTGGAAGGCCATGGCCTGCAGGTCGAACATGAGGTGCACATGTTCCGCGAAGTCGTCCGGCACGCCGGGTGGCGCCTCGGGGATCGCACGTACCTCCCCGCTCGCGTTGTGCGCCTCGATGCGCTGGATGCGCCGTTCGATCTCGCGAATGTTGTCGAGATACTGGTCGAGCCGCCGCTGGTCCGTGGCGCCCAGATCACGCTTCAGGCCCGTGACCTCGGCCATGATCCAGTCGAGGATGCTGCGGTCGGTGCGCCGCCGCCGGGCCCGGTCCTCCGCCGTCCCGCCGGCCCCGAACAGCTGATCGAACGCGGCCCGCGGGTCGCGGATCATGGGAAGCGGCTCCGTCGGCGACGCCCAGCTGATCGTGTCCGTGTACACGCAGGCGTATCCGTACGCGCACCCGCCGGCTTGGTCCACGTTCTCGATGCAGAGCTGCATGGACGGGATCGGCGTGTCCTGCCCGAAGCGCTGCGCGTAGTACTGATCCATCGAGGTGCCCACGAACACGTCGGAGCCCTCGGTCTGCTTCGGGTGGGTCTGCGTGAGGAACGCGGCGCTGGACCGGAAGTGGTCGCCGCCGATCTCCTTCGCCGTCCGCGCCTCCGCCGACTCGATGTCGGTGTTGGAGACGATCGTGAGGTAGTCGCGCCAGGGCTCGAGCGGACTCAGGCTGCTCGGCGAGAGATCAAAATCGCGACCCACCTTCTCGGGCGACCACATGAACTGTGAGGCCCCCCACTCGTTACAGCCGGCGGCGCCGTGCACCATCTCGATGCCGATAAACCGCTTCACGTCGGTCAACGACCGGGTCGCAGCCCACAGCCGGCCGGCCGGCAGCATCGCATCCAGGAACGGCAGCGCCACCGTAGCACCCAACCCCTTGAGGGCGGTGCGGCGGGACATGTGCTTGCCTGTGATGACGTCCATGCTCACTCCTCCTGATCTGTTCTGGCCTGGCAGCCCGTCAGCGCTGGCCATCCGCGTCGATATCGTCTTCGGTCACCATCTCCACGGCGCTCATCTGGAAGGGCGCGCTCTTCACGACCTCCATGATGAACGACGTCATCCGATAATCATCGGCCTTCGCCACGCGCGCGATCTCCCGCACCGTGGGCATGTCGTAATAGTCGATCCGCCGGCCCAGCGCGTACGCCATGAGGTTCTCGATAAAGGTCCGGACGAGCGAGTGCTCGCGTACAAGCAGCGCCGCTCGCAGGTCCGCGGCGCTCCGGATCGGAGTCCCGTCGTAGAGTTCGCCCGTCGTGTCCACCGCGCGGCCCTGTTCCTTGATCCGCCACGCCCCGGTCACGTCGAAGTTCTCCAGCGCGAGGCCGATCGGATCGATCACCCGATGACACGACCGGCAGGCCGGGTTCGACCGGTGCATCTCCATCCGCTCCCGCACCGTGAGGAACCTTCCGTCCTCCGCCTCGTCCGTCGCCTCCAGGTCGGGCACGTCCGGCGGAGGCGGGGGTGGCGGACTGCCGAGCAGCACCTCCATCACCCACTTGCCGCGCAACACCGCCGACGTACGGTCCGCGTGCGACGTCAGGGTGAGGATGCTCCCGTGCCCCAGCAGGCCGCGGCGGGCTTCGTCCGGGATCTCGACCCGGCGGAAGTCTTCGCCCGTCACGCCCGGAATGCCGTAGTGCCGCGCGAGCCGTTCATTCGCGAAGGTGTAGTCCGCGGTCAGCAACTCGAAGAAAGGCGCGTCCGAGCGCACGAGGTGCTCGAAGAAGAGTTCCGTCTCCCGCAGCATCGCTTCAACGAGGCGGTGATCCCAATACGGGTAGAGAAGGGCATCCGGGTGGATCTTCTCCAGATCCTGCAAGCGGAACCACTGCGACGCGAAGCGCGTGGCCAGGGCCCCCGAGCGCGGATCGTCGAGGAGACGCCGCGCCTGCGCTTCGAGGACCGCCGGATCCGAGAGACGGCCCGCTTCGGCCAAATCGACCAACTCTTCGTCCGGGTACGTGCCCCAGAGGAAGTAGGAGAGCCGCGTGGCGAGGTTGATGTCGCTCAGGCGATAAACGTCGCCGGGCTTCGCGTCCGCCGGCACTTCCTCGAGACGGAAGACGAAGTGCGGGCTCGCGAGGATGGCCTGGAGCGCGGTGCGAACCCCGACCTCGAAGCCGCCGTCCTCGACGCCGAGGTCGAAGAACACCATCAGGTCGTCGACGTCGTCCGCTTCCAGCGCGCGGCGATAGGCCGCGGCGGCGAGCGTGGCGATGATCTCGCGCGCGCAGGGCCGCTCCTC
Source organism: Candidatus Palauibacter sp. (assembly GCF_965237495.1). Classification (GTDB taxonomy): domain Bacteria; phylum Gemmatimonadota; class Gemmatimonadetes; order Palauibacterales; family Palauibacteraceae; genus Palauibacter. The sequence continues at coordinate 3,482,060 of NZ_OZ250143.1, forward strand.
TCCGGGCGCCGTGGGACGGCACGAAAAGACCCGCTTGCGGCTCGGCGTCCCCGAGACGCCTGTGACCGTGAATGGACCCGTGACGATGAAGTCGCGCAGGTGCGGGAGCGTCGTCACGCCGTACGCGCTGCCGATGTTCGAGTCGGCCAGCTTGTAGTCGATCGGCTTGATGAGGTCGTTGTCCGGGCCCTCCGCGTTGAGGAGGAAGGCCGCCGTCACCCTCTGCGGGCCCGCCCGCACGTGGATCGGCTCGGTCTCGAGCACCATCCCCCGCGGGTCGGACTCCGACATGAACGGGTCGACGTCGAGCAGCGCCACGCGCCCGCCGTTGACCGAGACCTCGATCTTCTCATCGGACGCGGTCATCCCGTACAGGAAACCCGTGGGGCCGGGGTGCATGTCCATCTTGAACACGTACTCGCCGTCCGCCGGGAAGATGTGGATGACGGAGATCCCGCCCCGCGTGCCGAACGGCGCGCCCTCTGCCCGCACCGCCTGGGAGGCCGTCTTCGGCACCTTGTAGGTGACCTGGCGCGGGCCCGCACCCGGGTCCCCTATCGCCATGCGGCTGATCTCGCCCGCCGCCCGCAGGTAACCCTCCATGAGCGTGGCGGACATCATCTGCACGTCGGCGATGTTGTCGAAGTTGTCGCTGATCGTCTCGGTGGGCAGGAACGCGCTGAGGTCGATGTCGAGGTCCAGCAGATCCTGGACCGCGCGCCGGTACTCGGGCCGGTTCAAGCGCTGGAAGGTCCGCGTACCCGGGTTCGGGTTCCCGCCGGCCGCCGCGTCCACCCGCGTCTCGAGTTCCTCGACCATCGCCGTCATCGTGGCCTCATCGGGCCGCCGGATTCCGGGCGGCGGCATCATGCCGGCGCGGAGCTTCCGGATCATCTTCTCGGCGGTCTCGGCGCTGGCCGGGGCCTGCGTGGCGTCGAACTCGAGGAACGAGAGGCTCCCGGCCCTGCGAGTGTCGTTGTGGCAGCGGACGCATACGGTCTGGATGACGGAGTTCGCCACGGTGTCGGGCGCGGGGGCGACCGCGAGCGCGTGCGAGGGACCGCCCAGGGGCGCATCCTCGCCTGTAACGACGAGATACAGCGCCGCCGTACCCAGAGCCGCGATCGCAAACTTCTTCATGAAGACCTCACCGGCTGTCGCCCGAATCCTACTGGGCAAACACCGCGACCTGGCGCGGCGTTTGGACGCACCACCCCACCCCCGCACCCAGCCAGAGCAAGATAGAGTTCCCGGCGGCCGATTCGCCAGCCGCGTCGGGCGCCCGGCTGCCCGGGTTCCCTACTCCGGGGAGCCGCGTGACTCGAGGTAATCGCGGCCGGCGGACATCAGGGCCACGAAGGCGCCCTCATCCCCGGCTTCGACCGTCTCCCGCACCCGTTCGGCGGCTTCCACGAGTTCCCGCAACGCGATGTCGCCGTACTCGTTCAACGACTGGATCTCGAAGTACATGTGCGGATTTTCGCCTGCCAGCCTGCGGGCCACGTCCAGCTGAGCCTCGAACGTCGTGCTCGACACGTCCGCGAGGCGGGGCGCCGTCTCGCCGGAGCCCGCCAACGCCGTGAAGAAGGCGATGTTGAGCGCGTGGGAGAGGCCGAGGACGAAGGCGATCACGCGGTCGTGGCTCTCCAGATCCATCCGCACCCGCGTCGCCATCGTCGAGGCGAAGAGCGCTTCGGCCTCCTCGGTGGCCTCCCGGCAACCCACGTCCACGAAGATCACCTGCTCGCCGGAGAGAAGTTCGGTGTCCGGACCGAACATCGGGTGCACCGAGGTGACCCGGACGCCGGCCCGCACCAGCGCCGCGAGGCCGGATCGCAGCGGACTCTTGAGCGATCCGATGTCGAACACCAGACCCGGCGGCCCGATCTCCGCCAGCCGTTCGAGAATCGCGTTCGCGGCGATCATGGGCGTCGCCACGACGATGAGGTCGTGGTCGAGCGCGGTCTCGGCCCAGTCCGCGTGGTCCCCCCCATCGGGGTCGCCGGTCTCCACCTCGAACCCCTGGGAGGAGAGGAAGCGGACGAACCAGCCGCCCATCTTGCCCGAACCTCCGATGATGAGCGCCCGCTTGCCGCCGCCCCTCGCCGCCGCCGCGACGCTGCCCCGCTCCTGCACGGCGAGCGAGGAACGGATCAGGGAGAGCACGAGGTCTTCGGCCAGCCGGGGCGAGAACCCCAGGTCGCGCGCGGCCGCCCGGGCGCGCTCGATGACCACCTTCTCCTGCCGGTAGTCGCGCGTCGGCGTCTGCGCGGCGCGCTTACGCTCCCCGATGCTCGCGGACACCCTCTGCCGGCGGGCCACCAATTCAAGCAGCTCACGGTCGATGCGCGCGAGTTCATCCCTGAGGTGACCGAGGTCCGACAACGGTGGCTTCCGGTCCCTATCCGCCCGCGATGACGCGGATCGTCTGGCGGAGCGCGATCCAGCTCACGTACGCCAGCAGTGGCGGAGACACGTAGCGGATGAGGAATCGCGCCACGGGGATCAGGCGCTCGAAGGTGGGCGAAGCCCCAACGCGGAGTTCCGCCTCCGGGTTCTTCATCACCCAGCCCGCGATCACCGCCATGGCGAGGACGCCGAGCACGGTGAGGAGTTCCGCCGCCACCTGGTCCATGATGCCGAGCGCCCCGAGCGACAGCGCGGGCACGATCCCGATCGCCGCCACCACGAGCCCCGAGGTCAGCGTCGCACGGCGCCGCGTCCAGCCTCGCTCGTCGATGAGGATGGATGTCGCCACCTCGAGGAGCGATACGGCGGAGGTGATGGCCGCCACGATCACGGCGATGAAGAACAGCGTGCCCACGACCCGGCCCAGCGCCTCCATCTGCGCGAACGCGGTCGGGAGCGAGATGAAGAGGACGCCCAGCGTGCTCTCGCCGACATCCTCCGACAACCCGAGCCCGAACACGATCGGGAAGACGACGAGCCCCGCCACGAAGGCGACGGAGAAGTCCGAGAGGGCGATGACGGCGCTTTCGCGGCCGAGGTTCGTGCTCTTGGAGAGGTACGAGGAATAGGTGACCATGATCCCCATCCCCACGCTCAGCGAGTAGAAGGCGTGGGCGGCCGCGCCCTGCAGCACGACCGGATCCAGCAGTTCATGCAGCGACGGGGAGAGATAGAACCGGTATCCCTCCGCGGCCCCGGGGAGCGTCGCGGCCCAGATGGCGAGACCGATGAGGAGGATGAATAGGAGCGGCATGAGCAGCATGCTGGCCCGCTCGATCCCCCTGCGGACCCCGAACGCGACGATCCCCACCGTGGCCCCGATCGACACGAGATGGAACACGACCGCCGAGGGTCCCGACGCGATGGCCGCGTATCGCGCCGCGGCGTCGGCATGGAATCCGGTCGTCAGTCCGTCGAGGGCGTAGCGGAGGGCCCAGCCCGTGATCACGGACAAGTAGGCGAAGATCACGGTCGAGGTGACCAGGAAGAGGAGCCCGACCGCGGCCCAGCGTCCGCCGCCGACGGACCGCAGCGCCCCGATCGCCGACTGCCGGGCCCGCCGCCCCACGGCGAACTCCGCCAGCATCATCGGCACGCCGATGAGGAAGGCCATGCACACGTAGGCGACGAGGAAGGCGGCGCCCCCGCCCTCCGCCGTTTGATACGGGAAGCGCCACATGTTCCCCAGCCCGACCGCGGACCCCACCGCGGCGAGCACGAAACCGGCGCGCGTGCCGAAGCGCTCGCGAGCGGATTTCGAAGGGTCCGATGACTGGTTCAAGTGGCGCATCCTCGGCCGGATGTCCGTGCGGGGCGGGAGCGTTCAGTGTCGCCGACCACTGCCGTCAGCCGCAAGCTCCGCACGTCGGCTCGAAGCAGACCAGCGTCGTCAGCTCCCGTCCTCAGCTACTGCGGACCCCTACCGCATCTCCATCTATCGATCAACGTGACCGGTTCCGTTGCGATACGCCCGACTGCTGGTCTTGCCCTCGCGTGCCCCCCCCCCAACATGGTGGAGACTGAATCCTAGGCGTGAGCCCGGGGAGAAACAATCGTTCTGCCCGGGAGGATGGATGTTCAGGTGTTTCCGCGCCGGTTTCGCCTCGTTCTTTCGCCTCCGACCTTCCCGCTGCGCGGCCCGACCGGACGCTCCCCCATGCTTTGGGCTGCGGCCTTGGCTGGCGGTTCTCGTGGCGGGAGCATCGGCGGCGGGACTCCTGGCATGCTCCGACTCCGTTTGGGAGCCGCCCTCCGCCACTCGGGGGAATCAGCAGATCGTGGCGCCGGTCGTGTCTCAGACCGGGCTCAACGCCGACGTGGACAGTCTTCCGTCGTGGGACACGGTCGTCCAGGGGATCGGGGGACCGGGGTGCGAGTTCTTTTTCCGGCGCGCGACGGGAAGTTATGTCGCCCGTAAGTACGAGATGGAGTATAGCTCGGAGGCGAACAGTGGGGCCAAGGCGGCGTGGGCGCGGCTACACAGCATCTGGGTGACCGTGAAACGCCCCACGGCGGACGGGAGCGAGGAGGTGCTTCCCCAGCAGTTGGCGATCTGGGCGGTGTGCCTGCTCCCCGGGACGGAGCGGGAAGCTGGAGGTGAACGGGAGCGTGAAGGCGATTCTCAAGGAGCTGGGGCTCGAGATTCCCGACAAGATCTGGGCGTCGGCGCGGCCGCCGGGGGCCGGGCGTTGGGCCACGCTCGGGAGGCTGGCGCTGGGCTGGGCTGCGCCGCGATCTTTGCGCGCGGCGCAGGGGCGTACGCAGTTCGACCCGGACTGCTTCGACCCGGACCCCTCCACAGACTGCGAGCCGACCGAGATCGACGGACTCAAGGTTATCGGGACGGCGGCGTGCCCAGGGCTCGACCTGGACTTTGATGCAGTAGGGGGGCCATGCAGCCTCTCCAGGTTCGTCCTCGAGGGAATCGAGACGCAGTACGTCCTCATACAGAAGCCCGGGGGCGGTAAAGGGAGTCCGGGCGATGGTGACGACGACGGTGACGACGACGACACGGAGACCCCGGCCCCGCAGTTAGACCTGAGTTGTAGATCTGTACCACGCGGTGACAGGGGAGGTTGCAGCGTCACGACTCGGGACGTCACGGTGACCCTCAGCGCCCTTACGTACGCCTGGGAGACGGGAGTGAGAGTGGCGGGCCCTTCGGGTCCGGGGAGCAATTTCTCCTCGTGGTACGGGACCGCGACGAGTACTCGGAGCTTCACGGTCGCGATCTCGGGGCCGGACATCGAGGCGACCACGTTGAACGGGACCGTCACGGTTGAGCCCCGCACTACGTCGCTGGTGTCGCTGAGTTCCGTAGTTTCGTATACGGGTACCTGGACGGACGGCACATTCGGCCGTTACGACCTCCCCACCACCACCCCCGCGCTCACCGCCGGCGCCGTCCTCGCCGGGAGCGGTCCGTGGGACGGCGAGCACACCGCCGGCAGCCTGGCGGTTCCAGCCACGATCCTGATCCACCAGGACTTCCGCTCGGGCGCCGCTGGATACCCGGGCGCGAACCTGGTCCCCGCGGATCCGCATTGTAAGGCCACTTCCCTACCCGCCGTCGCGAACCTCGTCAAGGTGAACGGGGATTGCGGGTCCAAGCCAAGCCTGGATGCGTTCGAGAGTAGTTTGCTTACGCACGAGGGGGCCCACCAAGTTGCCATTGCCGCCTGTCTTAACGCCCAGGCGGCGAGGGGGACCCAGGCGTCGAGGGGGGCCCAGGCGTCGATGGAGACCCTCGTAATGGGCGACCCGGCGGAGTTGAGAAACGAGTTGGCGCGTGCGTGGCAGAGATATTATGCGGACCATGTCTTGGGCTCCACCGGCGGCGCGGTTGCGGGTTTCACCAGCCAGTTTGTGTGGGACTATTGGAACTTGAATGCTGGCCAGCGCGGCGCCGGCGGGACAGCCTGGGAGTTCCTCGTGATCGACATCGCCGGGCACGCCGCGGGTCCTTGCCGGTAGTCCAGAGTCCCCGCGCGGCATTTCGGCGCCGACGACACACGGACCCTAGTGGGAGGAGGAGGAAACATGACTCGGGGAGCGGTTTTGAGGGTGTTCGCGGCGGTCGCGTTGGCCGGGCTTCTCGCGCCGAAGGCGTTACCGGCGCAGGAGCGGGAGAGCGGGGAGCGGGAGTGGGCGCCGGGGCTGGTGCTGGACGAGGGGCGCGGCTGGCGCGTGCCGACCGCGGTCGAGGCGCTGCGGGCGCTACGCGGCGATTGGAGCCTGCTGGACGATCCGGACCCGGACAACTCGCCCGCCGTCGCGTTGCTCAGGGAGGAGCACGGTCCCCGCACGCAGGCGGAGCAGGAGGCGCTGGTGGACGCCCTCGTCGACCTTCTGCTGATCGACGCGGAGTTCTCGTCCGACGAGTTCCTGGTCCAATCGCAGGCCTACGCCACGCTGTCGACGGCGCAGCGTAACGCATCCTACCTAAGGGGCACGCCCTACCCGGAGGCGTTCGACGCGCTGGTGCGCGTGTACGAGACGCGCGCGGCCCGGGTGCTGGCCGGCGGCGGGGACGATCCGTTCCGCGAGGCTTATCGCACGGGCCCCTCGCTCGCCGCTTCCGGACTGCTGGGCGCCCTCATCACGGTTTACTCCGCAGACCCCGAGGGGCGGGGCCGGGACTACTTACGCGCCCTGTTCGAGGCGAGCGAGCCGCTTCCGGCCCCGGTGTGCCGCCGGGGCTCGGTCCCGTTGATCATGGGCCCGAATGGGGAGATCACGGCTAGCTCCAGGGAGCAGTACGAGGCGTGGCTCGCGCTGCCGGAGTGCCCGAAACCCTACAACCCATCGGTGTGGTGCGAGGCGGGACGGTTCCTCATGTACGAGCCCGGAGCGAGCCGCCCCCGCAGGCCCGACGACGTCGCCGATCCGCCCGATCCCGAGGTGTTCGAGGAGCTCTGTTTCCCCGCGATCATGTGAATCCGCCCGCACCGGAGCGTCGAACGCCTCCGGCACGTCGTATTGCCCGGGGGCGACGTGCGTGCAGTCGTACGTGACGCCCCGGCCTTGAACTCGCTCGCCGTGTCGACATGCCGCAACCGCGCGGCACGTCCTCCGCCGAAGGAGCCCGGAGGTGGCCGTCCAGGCTGCCCGCGCTAGCCGCTTAGTGTTGAGGTAGGGTGCCGTCGACCGGGGGGTTACAACTTGGCGAAACCGACTGCGATCACCCCTGATCCCAGGGGAAGCCGACCGTCGCCGGAGTGCAACAGGTACGCGGGGCCCATCCTGTCCCCCAGATCCCGCTGAAACGCTCTCAGCGACGTTGCCATGGCCGGGCGGGGCGTCGTGCTCTTCTTGACCTCGATCGGGATGAGTTTCGTCCCGGCCTCGACCAGGAAGTCGACTTCGACGCCGGCGGCGGTGTGCCAAAAAAAAATGCACCTGCGGACTCAACCCCCGGTTCGTGAGCGTCTTGATGATCTCGCCGAGGACGGCGGTTTCCATCAGACATCCCGCCATGGGGCCCGCCGCCGCGTGATCCGGATCCCTTAGGCCGGTCAGATGGCAGAGCGTGCCGGGATCCCCGAAGTAGATCTTCGGGGTCTTGACGAGCCGTTTGCCGATGTTGGCGAAATAGGGCCTGACGATGAAGATCCGGTGGGTCGCCTCCAGGACGGACAACCACGCCTTCGCGGTGTTCACGGCCACGCCCAGGTCTCGCGCGAGGGTGCTCAGGTTCAGGAGTTGCCCGCTCCGGGCGGCCAGGGCCCGGAGAAAGCTCTGGAACTGGGTGAGACCGCCGACCTGCCGGAGGCTTCGCACGTCACGCTCCAGATACGTCTGGGTGAAACCCGCGTGCCACAGCTGGATGTCCCTCTCGGGGTGGGTCACGAGTTCCGGATACCCGTCGCGCAGGAATTCCCGCCCAAGATCTGTCGGAGCGATGGTCCGCTGGATACCGGTGCCCTCTTCCGCTTCCCATGCGAGGGGGTGCCCCGACCCTTCCGAAGGCTTCCCGTCCCGACATCGGAAGCAGCCGGAGAATCGCGGCACGTCCGGTCAGCGATTCCGTGACCGTCTCGATGCAAGACAAGCCGGGACGTCGGCTCCACCCGTTGCGTGTTCGACTCCCGCCGGAGGATTATCGACGATGCCCGGTGCGGACCCCGACGTGGACCCGGCCTCCAGCGCACCCCGCAGCCGAGAGAGACGCCCCAGTGACGGCACATGTCGAGATTCCCGGACTCACGCTGACCCGGGAGGATTTCGAGCGCGCGCGGGAGCACGTCGCGCCGCACGTCTACCATACGCCCCTGCTCACCTCGCGCTCTCTGAGCGAGGCCTCCGGGTTCGACATCCGGCTCAAGGCCGAACTCTTCCAGCGGGGCGGGTCCTACAAGGTGCGCGGCCCTCTCAACGTGATGGCGCACATGAGCGAGGGGGAGCGGGCCCGCGGGATCATCTGTTCTTCCGCCGGCAACCACGCACAGGGCGTCGCGCTGGCCGCCCGTCTGTATGGAATCCCCGCCGTCGTGGTCATGGCCGAGAACGCGACTCCGGCCAAGGTCGCGGCCACCGAGGGGTACGGGGCCGAGGTCGTGCTGCACGGGTCGATCTGGGACGAAGCGAACGAGCGGGCGCTGGAACTCGTCGAGGAACGCGGGCTCACCTACGTGCACCCGTTCGACAACCCCCGGCTGATCGCGGGCCAGGGCACGCTGGGGCTCGAGATCCTCGAGGACTGGCCGGAGGTCGAAGTCGTCGTCATCCCGATCGGAGGTGGCGGCCTCATCTCCGGCAATTCGATGGCCCTCAAGAGCGTCAACCCCGAGATCCGCGTCTTCGGCGTGGAATCCTCGGGGGCGCCCGCCATGAAGCTGAGCGTGGAGCGCGGCGAACTCGTCACCCTCGACCGGGTGGACTGCGTGATCGACGGCCTGAAGGTGATGCGGGTCGGCGAAAACACGGCGTCCGTCGTGAGCCGTTTCGTGGAGCGCGTCGTGACCCTCCCCGACGAGGAGATCTTTGACGCCATGCTGTGGCTGATGGCGCGCGCCAAACTGGTGACCGAGGGCGCCGCGGCCGCGTCCGTGGCCGCCGTCCTGCACGGCCTCATCGACGTGCCCCCGGGGACCAGGGTCGCCTGCGTTCTCAGCGGCGGGAACCTCGACGTCGAACAGTTGCGGGGGCTGAGCTGGAACTGACCCGGCCCTCTCCCGGGCGTCCTCGTATGCCCCGCCTCATGCTCGAACGCGGGCTGTTGCTCGCCTTGCTCGCGACGCTGCGCCCGGCGGCGATCGTCGGTCAGGAGCCCGGCCAGGCGGGCCCGGCCCGGATCGCGGTGGAGTCGGCGCCTCGTCCGGCGGCCGCGGCCCTCCGCACGGACGATCCGCCCACCGTGGACGGCCATCTCGACGAGCCCGTCTGGCAGCAGGCTGTCCCTCTGACCGGATTCGTCCAGTCCCGTCCCGACACCGGAGCGCCCGCCACGGAGGAGACGGTCGTTCGCTTCGTGTACGACGACCGGGCGCTCTACATCGGCGCGATCTGCTACGACTCGGAGCCGGACCGCTTGTTCGTCTCCAGTCTCAAGCAGGATTTCAACAGCGGCTCCTCCGACGTCTTCGGCGTGACGCTCGACACGTACCTCGACCGCCGGAACGGGTTCATGTTCCTCGTCAACCCGGAGGGGGCGCTCAAGGACGTCCAGATCTTCGACGACAGCCGCTCCGAGAACCAGGCGTGGGAAGGCCCGATTCGGGTCGAGACCACCAGGAACGACGAGGGCTGGACCGTCGAGATCGAGATCCCGTTCTCCACGCTCCGCTTCAATCCGTCCGGGGAGGACCAGACCTGGGGGCTCCAGATCCTGCGCCGCATCCGGCGCAAGGCGGAGGACACCTTCTGGGCCCCGCTCGACCGGCGGGACCAGATCCACAAGATGTCGAAGGCGGGGACGCTCACCGGGTTCAGCGGCGTGACGCCGGGGCTCAACCTGCGGGTGAAGCCCTACGCGCTCGCGCAGGACCAGACGGGGACGCTGGTCGAGGAGGGGCGCGGCGGCACCCAGGGCGACGTCGGGTTCGACATCAAGTTCGGGGTCACGCCCGGGCTGACGCTCGACCTCACCTACAACACCGACTTCGCGCAGGTGGAGGTCGACCAGGAGCAGGTCAACCTGACCCGCTTCCCGCTCTTCTTCCCCGAGAAGCGCGACTTCTTCGTCGAGAACTCCGGGACGTTCTCGTTCGGCGACCAGTCGGAGCGCAGCTACCGGACGGGTGTCTCTCTCCGCGACTTCACGCTGTTCCACTCGCGGCGTATCGGCCTCACCGGGGGCGGCGAGCCGATTCCCATCCTCGGGGGCGCTCGCCTCACGGGGCGGACGGGCGGGTTCGAGGTCGGCCTCCTCAACCTCCAGATGCACTCGAGCCCCGGGCTCCCGGCCGAGAATTTCTCGGTACTGCGGGCTCGTCGAAGCCTGTTCGGGACATCGGACATCGGCGCGATCTTCGTGAACCGGCAGGCGACCGGCGCCGACATCGAGGGGTACCCGGACTTCAACCGGAGCTTCGGGTTCGACGCGAACCTGAGGCCGCTCCCGTCGCTGCTCCTCGCCCCGTTCGTGGCCTGGACGCGCTCGCCGAATACCGACGGCGACTCTTTCGCGGGACGGATGTGGGTGGGCTGGCGGGACGAGCTGTGGGATGTGTCGGCGCTGTGGCGGCATGTGGGGGACAACTTCAACCCGACCGTGGGCTTCGTGCGCCGGCGCGACATCCGGCAGAGTTACGCCACCGTGGGTCTCCATCCCCGGCCTCCGCTACCGGGCGTTCAGGAGGTCAATCCATACCTCGAGATCGACTATGTTCAGGATCTCGAATCCGTCCTCGTGACGCGGACGCGGACAGCGGGATTCGGGGTGTCATTCCTGAACGGCAGCGGGCTCACGCTGAACTACACGGACCGGTTCGAACTCCTGCGGGAACCGTTCCGCGTCACGACGGACGCGACGATTCCGATCGGCCGCTACGACTTCGGCGGGGGTTCCGCGCAGTACCGGTCGGCCCCGGGCCGGGCGCTATCGGGGTTTGTTCGGGTCGAACGGGGCGGGTTCTTCGCCGGAACGCGCACGTCGCTGTCGGCGGGACTGATGTGGCGGCCGAACTATCACCTCTCCGTGGACCTTTCGGCGAACCACAACAACATCTCGCTTCCGGACGGGGACTTCACGGCGGATGTCTTCGGGGGGCGGATCGACTACGGCTTCTCGACCAAGGTCTTCGCGAGCGCCTTCGTTCAGTACAATGCGGCGCAGGACCAGTTCGTGACGAACGTACGCTTCAACTACCTGTATTCTCCGCTCAGCGACATCTTCCTCGTCTACACCGAGCGGCGCGATCTGGCCGCGGGGATGACGGTCGAGCGCGTCCTTGCCGCGAAGGTGTCGAAATCGATCGGATTCTGAGCGACCGTCCCGGGATCGCCGAGCAGGGGCGCGCCGCCGGGAAAAAAGTTCCGGGGGTTTCCGTATTTAGACTAGTGTCATGTCACACATCAAACGTCGGATAGAGGCGCTTGAGCTTGACACGTGCGTCGTCCGTGGTGAATTGCCAGTTGACCTTGGCTTGGATTCGGTCTCTGGCCGCCTGCCAGGCGGCGACTTCGGCGCGTAGGGTGTCGATGGAGTCGATGCGGCGATTGAGGCACTGGCGGATCATGACGTTGAGTTCGACCTCGGCGACATTCAGCCAACTGCCGTGCTTGGGGGTATGGACGAACTCGAAGCGATCCCAAAGCGCCTTGGCCTCGGCGGGTTCGAAGGTTTCGTGGAGCGCGCCGGGGCGGTGCGTGTTGAGGTTGTCCATCACCAGCGTGATTCGGGTGGCGCCGGGGTACTGCGCGGCGATGTCGCGCAGGAAGCGGGCCCAGTCGGTTTTGGTCCTGCGCTCGGTCACCTTGGTCTGGCGCCGGCCGGCCAGTGGTTCGGTGGCCATGAACACGTTGCAGGTGCCGAGGCGCCGGTACTCGTAGTCTTCGCGGGCCGCCCGTCCCGGTGCCGGCGGGACGGGCGTGCGCGTCTCGCCGATCAGCTGGCGCGGCGTCTCGTCCATGCACACCACCGGTAAGTTCGCATCGTACGGACGCCGGTAGACGTCGAGCACCCGCTCCATCCCCGCTGCGAAGTCGGCATTGCGCCGCGGCGGGATCACCCAGCCGACGCGCCGCCACGGTTTGATGGCGTTTTTTTTAGCACCCGCCGCACCGTCTCGTGCGAGACGCTGTCGATATAGCCGAGTTCCACCGCGCGGTCCGCCAACAGGCGCAGCGACCACCGCGCGCGCCCCTCGGGCGGATCGCCGCAACTGAGCGCGACCAGCCGCGCCTCGAATTCGCCGTCCGCCTTGCGAAGGTACTTCGCGCGACGACCCCGCCGGCCCCCAAGCGCCGCTTCCAGACCGTCCTCCACAAACCGCTTCTTGACCCGGTCCACCCTGCGCGCGCTGATCCGCGACACCCCGGCGATCTCCCCGCCGGTCGTGCGCCGCTCGTTGAACTCGCCCTCGTCGCAATTGAGCAGAACCAGCGCGTTGATCACCTTCCGCGAACGATGTGAACCCTTGCGTGTCATCGCCGCCAACGCCTCGCGCTCCCCCGCTTCCAACTCCACCAAATACCGTTTCATGCCAGCCTCCTCGCCATTGTGGACCGGCAAGAAGTCTATCACGCTCCTTACGACATATCCCGTGTGACATGACACTAGTATCAGTCTGGTCTGATTTCTCGCAGGTCGATTCAAGGGGAGCAGCACGTCATGCCGCACATCGGCGCCTTTGAAGCCAAGACGCACTTGCCCCGCCTCCTGCGTCGCGTGCAGACGGGGGAACGCTTCGTCATCACCAGGCACGGTCGCCCCGTCGCCGAGTTGATCCCCTTCCGGACGACCGACCCCGACAAGGCTCGGGCGGCAATCGACGACCTGAAGGCGTTCCAGGAGACCCACAGTCTCGGCGGCTTTCGGTTCGCGACATGATCGAGGAGGTGTCGGCGGCATTGACGTTCGTGCTCGACTGCTCCGTCACGATGGCGTGGGTTTTCCCGGATGAGGCCACCGAGGATACTGGGCGGCTCCGGGATGCCCTCACGGGCGGGCGAGCGTTCGTTCCGGCGTTGTGGCCGATCGAGGTTGCGAACGTGCTGCTTGTCGCTACGCGCCGAGGACGGATCGACGAGACCGATTTGTCCCGGATCCGGCGAAGCCTCGAGGCCCTGCCGATCACGATCGATCCCGTTTCCACCTCCCGCATCCGTGGAACGGTCCTCGACGTCGCCTACGCGCACGGGCTATCCGTCTACGATGCCACGTACCTGGAGCTGGCGATCCGGATGCGACTACCTCTTGCCACGCTGGACCGCGCGCTCGCCGACGCGGGACGGGCGGCTGGACTCGAGGTGCCGACGGTCACATAGCACGGGAGCGGAACGGGCGCGGGCGCGTGCTCGTCGCGAAGGTGTCGAAGTCGATCGGATTCCGAGCCAGAGGGGGCGACGGCGCGTTCCCGCGGGAACGCGTCCAGGAGACCCGCTACTCGTGGCGCTCCAGCCAGGCGCGGAGGCGCTCGGCCTCGCCGTGGGCGGACGGATCGAGTTCCGCCTGGTAGCGCCGGCTGCGAACGACGAACAGGTCCATCTCGTCCGGCGGCGTGTCCCGTTCGAGGATCGCCTGCACCTTGTTCGAGAAGAAGCTACCCCAGTCCGGTCGGCGGCCATCGAGGTCGGTGAAGCCGTACTCCTTCGCCAGCTCCCAGCTCGAGAACAGGCCGCCGCTCCTGGCAGCCACGTTGGGGTCGGCGGCAAGGGCGGCGATTGCGCGGCCGACGAAGCACGGCGTCTCGGACTCGGCGAAGTACTCGTCCTCTTCGATCGCCTCGCGCCAGTTGGCCTCGGTGACCCCGAGCGTGTCGAGCACCGCCTCGGACCGCAGGAATCCGGGCGTAATCGCCAATGCCGTCACGCGGTGGGCGTGCAGGTCCGCGGCCATGGCGTAGGCGAGCCGAATGTTTCTTCGCGAGATCGTAGAAGAGATTGCCGCGGTAGCCAAGCGTGTCGCCGTCGGTGACCTCGACGATGAGCCCGGAGTTGCGCTCGACCATCAGCGGGGCGCCATGCCGGCTGGTGATGATGTGACTGTGGACGGCGCGTTCCAGCATCTGCTGGCCCCTGGCGGTGGAGAGTTCCCAGAAGGGCGTTCCCCACTCGGTCAGCGCGTCGCCGCCCCAGATGTCGTTCACGAGGACGTCGAGCCGGCCCGCTTCGGCTCGGACGCGGGCGAAGAGTCGCTCGACCTCCGACTCGACGGTGTGGTCGGTGCGGACGGCGATGCCGGTGCCTCCCTCCGCGGCGCCCATCTCCGCCGTCTCCTCCAGCGTCTCTGGCCGCCCGGGCGTGGCGGGACGGCCCCGCACGCTGCGGCCGGTACAGTAGACGGTTGCGCCCGCGGCGCCGAGCATGCGGGCGATGCCGCGCCCGGCGCCGCGCGTCGCACCGGCGACGACGGCCACCTGGTCTCGAAGCGGACGGTCGGGCAAGCTGCCTCCCTCGATGAGCGGCCGACGACGTTCCCGCGGGTACGCCTCAGAGATGGAGGCGGAGGAGGGGGATCGCAAAGAGTTGGCGCAGTTGTCCTCGACGTCGCGCACGCGCTATCCGTCTACGATCTACGATGCCATGTATCTGGAACTGGCGATCCGCATGCAGCTGCCGCTCGCCACCCTGGACCGGACGCTTGCTGACGCCGGGCGGGCGGCGGAACTCAAGGTGCCGACGGCCACGTCCCAGAGAGGATTGGGCAGCGCCTGGCACGGGCAACGGGTACCACACCTGCGGGCGGGCGGCCGACGTGTACGAGTACAGCATCAGAGTGACTGAGGACCGGTATCCTACTCTGGAGGAGTTCGCAATATTGCAGGAGCTTGCCCGGATGGAAAGCGCACGGACGCTGGGAGGCTACAGCGACTGGCACCTGCATGTCGTGTGGTAATCCGGGAGCAGTGTATTAGTGTATTGGAGAAACGGAGAGCTGGAAATGCACCGGAGACTGACAGGAACGTGCGTAGCGGCGATCGCCTGGATGGCTCCCGGGGCGCTGGGGGCACAGGAGCGTCCATTGCCCGCGTTCGACCAGAGCCAAGCAGTGCGGATGCTCCGGGGCGGTGATCCGGCAGCGGTTTTCTCGGTCGCGCACCGGTCCGCGACCGATATGACATTCGGGGGACCGGGGGCAAGCCAGGAACTGCGGGCTGCTCTGGTCAACGCTCTGGAACAGGCGGCGGTGAAGGAGGTGGAACGGGTTCGGCGTGGCAACTTCGCGACGGAGGCAGAGGGGGAGGTACGGTTAACGCTCGTAGACGCTGTGGGACGACTGGGAGACCCGTCCACCATTCCACTCCTGGCCGATGTACTGGCCGACTTCAGCCGGGATTATCTGGCTGACTTCGGTGAACCGGCTCTGGACGATGTGCTGAGGGTGGTTCAGAATCCCGAGAGCCCGGTCGGGGCGATCACGGAAGGGCTCACCGCGCTGCGCTTCATGGTGCAGGATGGATCACTGGGGCCGGCGTCGCTAGACAGGGTGCGCAGCGCGACGAGAGAGCACTTGGAGCGACCCAGCAGTTTTGCAGTGCTCGGTGACGCCGCCCAACTGGGCTTCGTGCTGGGCGATCCCGAGTTCGTTGCGCTCGTCGAATCGTTCGCGGAGGATCCGGAGGCGCTTATCGTTCGGGGCACCACCAGCCCGAAGAGCATCGAGTTCGTTCAAGAGCGCTATGCGCGTGCCCTGTTGGCTGGCCTCCCGCCCAAGCCCTCACGAAAGTCGCGACGTTGATCCGCACGGAGCTGCCCCGCCCAGCTCTACGAGCGGGCCGACGCAGCGCGGCTGACTACGGGTCGCGTACGTCCGCGTGACAGCGCTGGGGCAACTGGCCGGGCACTAGCAATCACAACCACTTGGCTTGGAGGTAGGAGGTTTCCACGAGACACGTTCTCAATCCAATCATCCTCGCTTGTCTTGCAGCGCTTGCTACGGCATCGGCCCCGTCCTTGGCCGGGCAGGCCGAACCGGCTGGGTCCCAAGCCGAAATCGCCCGGGACCTCCGGAGCCATGACCGCGACACGGTTGCCCGCGCGCTGGGCGAGGTGCCGCTGGGCTACGATCCGGAGGACCTGTTGGGGTGGAGGTTCCCCCCGGACTACTTGGTGACGCCCGACCTTTCGGCGGCGCTCATCAGCGCGCTGGACCGGGAGGCGAAGCTGCACATGGACGGCTGCACGGTGACGGGATTCGAGGGCACCAGAAACCTGGAGCTCTCGCTGGACCTTATGCACTACGTGATCGCGCTTCGGGATCCCCCTAGCATCCCGGCCCTGGTGCAGGTGATCTGCTCCGGCGGCGCGGTTCGGCAGGGGTTGATGGAGTTCGGCCCCACCATCATTCCGCATGTGGTGGAGTGGGCGCGGTCCCCCGATGCCGCCTGGGACGATATCAACGGTTCGATGACTGCCCTGGGCGAAGCCGAGGAGCGGTGGGGAGAGACCATGCCCGCCGAAGCGCGAGCGAACATCAAGGATGTCGCGGTGCTGCATCTCGGCCCTCCGCAGCAGCGCTTTGTGGAGCCGAGGCACGGAAGCTACGTGCTCCAGAGAGCAATCGCCCTGGCCTCGGTGATGCGCGATCCCGACCTGCTGACGGTCCTCGATGGCATTGCCGAGGAAGGCCATGAGGTATTTGACGACCTGGACCCGGAAGTTGCGGCCGGCCTGAGAGAAATGGCCCGACGGGGACTTGCCGCACCCGTGTCACCCGTGTGGGGAACACGGCGCCGGTGACGGCACAACACTCAAACGGCGCAGCCCGGCTCGGCCGAATCCGTCTTGAGCCCGTCAGGGCGGCCAGGAGCGCCCGATCCCGAACGGGCCAGAGGGTTCAAGGGGCGCCCTCATTGGCCGTCGGCTTAAGCCCGGATTAGGGGTTGGGGTCTTCGACGGACCGGACCGGCGGCCTCGGCCAGGAGCCGTACCTTGGCCCGGATTGTCTCTGCCCCGCGAGCGACGAAGCGGCGCATCCGCAGAATCCGGGCGGCCCTTTGCGGTGGAGAGTTCCCAGAAGGACTTCCCCCCCTCGGCACGGACGCGGGCGAAGAGGTGCTCGACCTCCGACTCAACCGTGTGATCGGCGCGCACGGCGATGCCGCGGCCGGCGCCGCGCGTCGCACCGGCCACGATGGCCACCCTGCCTCGAAGCGGACCGTCCGGCTCGCTGCCTCCCTCGATCAGGGGTCGACGACGTTCCCGCGGGAACGCCTCAGAAGCGGACCGCCAGGAGCGGGACGTTCCACGCGGTGTGCCGCCGCCCGCTCCGCTCCGGGTCGCGGACGGTCGTGGCGAACGGCATCGGCAAGCCGACCGCGAGTTTGTTCCCCGACCGGGTGAGGAGGGCTCCCGCCAACAGACCGGACGCGGCGGGCGCGGCACCCGATCCTTCTCCCGGCGCGCCCTCGCGGTCCCGGGTCAGCAGCGCCCCGAGGCCCAGACCCACGAGACTCGCCGCGAGCGGAATCGCGAAGTCGCCGCTGCTGCTGCTGCTCGGCTCGGCGATGAGGACGATGCCGATCCCGCCGAAGCCGCCGATCAGGCCTCCGAGGCTGATCATGTGCGCGCGGCGGGAGGAAAGGTCGAGTTTGCTCCCGGCCAGCGCTCCGGCGAGGAGGCCCGCGTTGCCGACGAGCAGTGTGCTCGTCCACACCGCCGTGTCGTCCAGGTCCAACACTCCGGCTCCCGCCAGGCCGAACCACGTGCCCCACAGGCTCCCGAGGTAGGTCGACGCGGCCGTGCCCTCCGTGACCTCGCCCCGCGAAAGCAGGGTGCCGGTGAGGATGCCGGCCAGCCCGCCGGCCAGAGCCGTAGCCACGACCGCGTTCTCGTCGGGACCGCAGTAGTCGCAGCCTCGGCGGGCACGCAGGTCCAGCGCGTGGGCCCAGCCCAGCCCCTGCCAGACCCCCCATGTGCCGGCCCACGTGATCGTGCGCGCCTGCCCCACCGAAAGGGAACGCGAGCGGGAGAAGGCGCGGCCCGCGAGGTAACCCGCCGGTCCGCCCAGCAGGAGCCCCACGCCGTACGGCTCGGAGCCGTGCGCATCCGCCAAGCTTGGCACAGCGACGCCCAGCCAGAGTCCGTACAGCGTGGACCAGACCCGGAACTCGGTGTCGCCACGCCGGTCCTGCGGCGTGGTGGCCGGCGCCAGCCCGGCCAGCCGGGCCCGGGCCCTCTCCGCACCAGGAGTGTCCGGGTACCGCCGGACGACCTCCTCGTACAGGGCCCGCGCGACCTCGAGTTCGCCGCGCGCCTCGAAGTCGCCCGCGGTCGCGACGAGCACCGCAGCAGAATCCGCCGCCGTGACCTGGGCCACCGCGGACGTGGGAACGGCGAGCGCTCCCACAGTCATGCATCCGGCCGCCAACCACGTGATCTTGCCACGAAGACCACCGCCACCACCGACACGGAGGGGCATTAGAGCGGCTTCTCAGGACGCGGGGTGTAGCCTGCAAACCCCCAACATGCGAACAGGAAAGCCGCGATGGCGGTCGCGATCATGGCCACGGTAACCACGGCGACAAGAACTGCGCCGGCGAAGGGCTGACCGAAGAACGAGCGGAGGGCTTGGACGGGATCATCGGGGCCCAAGGTACGAATCGCCCAAAGCAGGATAAAGCAAAGACCCACGAAGATAACCAGCGGCCACCCCAACAGGGTCGACAGGTCGAATGCCGCAGCCGCGGCCGTCAGGCTCCACGCCACGACCATCAAGAGCAGCCAGAAGCCCAATGCCATCGTGAATGCCGGGATTCCCTCCATGAACGCGAGTTCGGCGGGGAGCGGGAGCAGGGCGAGCGCGGCTCCGGTGGCCACCGACCCGGGAAGGAGGCTCAGCGCGGCGGCCCCGAATCTGGCCACGACGAGTTCCGGCACCGTCGCGGGCAGCGACAGCAGGAACCCCAGTGTGTGCTCGAGCTTGTCGCGGCTGACCGTCATCGGGATCAGTAGAGCCGTTCCCATCGTCCCGCCCATGGTGACGGCTAGGATGTTCTCCGCTACGTCTTCCGAGAACACGGCGAAGACGACGATCAGCCCCGCGCCCAGCACGTACATGCGTCCCAGCAGGCGCCCGCCCCGCTGACCTTCCAGAAGAACCAGAGCTCTAACGTGTTGCGGGTTCATCTGCTTCAAGGAGCGCGTAGAGCGCAGTTGGCAGCGATCCCCCGTCCGTTCGTACTTCATCAACTGCACGGTCGGTCCTGAGACGTCCGTCATGCAATACCAGGACCCGCTCGGCCAGCCACTCCACGTCCTCCAAGATGTGAGTCGAGAACAGGACGAGCCTTCTCGGGTCAGCGTCGAGAGTCTCGACGACGGCTTCGATGAGATGCCTACGCATGACCGGATCCAGACCGGCCGTCGGTTCGTCGAGCAGCAGGACCGGAGGCCGGAAGGCTTCCGCCGACACGAACGCGACCTTGGCCCGGGTTCCGTTCGAAAGTTGCCCCAGAAGACCCGCTTCGGGGATCTCGAATCGGCTGGTCAGACTGGCCTCGTACTCGCGGTCCCACCCGTCAAAGAATTGCGCCAGGAAGTCGAAGTGCTGACGGACCGTCATCCAGTTGTAGCCGAGCAGGCTTTCCGGCATGACCCCCACGTAGTTCCTGAGGCCGGGCAGGAGCGCCCGGGCCTCCAGGCCACTGAACAGAACCTCGCCCTCGTATTCGGGAAGCCGCCCGGCGAGCGCCCGAAGGAGAGTGGTCTTCCCGGCTCCGTTCGGGCCCACCAACGGACCCGTTCGCCCGCCGCGAGGCGGAGATCGAGCGGCTCAAGCTCAAACAGCGGATACTTCACCGAGAACGAGCGCAGCTCGATGGTGAAGTCTCCCCGAATCATGCTCTCGAGATGAGCGGTCGCTAGCGGATGCCGACGATGCCGCGGATCGAGTCGATCAGCTTGGGGGCGTCCCAGCCGACGCCGCCCTTGAACACGATGCGCGTCTCGCGGATGTGGCCGTCCGTCTCCGGATCGCCTTCCAGCACGACGAGGTCCGCGACCTTGCCGACCTCGATCGTCCCCGTCTCGTCGTCGATCCCCAGCACCCTGGCGCCGTTCGCGCTCATGATCTGCACGACCTCGGCCGGCGTGAAGCCGGCTTCGAGCAGCAGTTCGTAGTTCTTCTGGTCGCCGTATCCCGGGGGCGCGGCGCCGTACCCGGTCGGGTCGACGCCGGCGGTCAGCGTCCCCCCGGCCTGGACGAAGGCGTATTCGTACTCGAGCGCCTTCCGGTAGATATCGGGATGGATCCCGATCCCCGAATCCAGCGTCGCGTTCCGACGCAGTTCGGCGATCTCCCGGACTTCCGCGGCGATTTCCGGGGCGAGGATGTCGTAGATGCGCTCGTCGATCGGCCCCCGGCCGGGGACGGAGATCTCGTATACGGCGAGCGTCGAGGTCATGGCGACATCGTTCTCGATCATGGCCCGGAACGTCGCCTGCACGTCCTCGGAGTTCACGTCGAGTTCGGCGTAGCCGTTCCGGAACCCCGATGGGCAGTCGTCCGGCTCCTTGCCCGGAAAGTACTCGCTGTTCGCGAGCAGGCCATGCTCGAGGTTGTCGATGCCGAGCGCCACCGCCTCCCGGTACCCGACCGAGCACAGGTGCGCCGTCACCTTCACCCCGTGCCGGTGCGCCTCGTCGATCGCCGCGCCCAGTTCCTCGCGGCTGATCCAGGTGTACGCCTTGAACCAGGGCACCCCCTCCTCGGCCCAGTAGCGCACGAGACGGCGCGCCTGTTCCGCCCCCTCGAGCTGGGCCATCGACTGGGCACCCTCCTGTCCCGTCAGGTAGGGACCCGTCGTGAACATGTTGGGGCCGATGGCCCGCCCCTCGTCGATCGCGCGCTTGAGGTTGATCTCCTCGTACGGAGCGCGCGCGCCGGTCGTCCGGATCGTCGTCACGCCGGAGGCGAGGTACAGCCGCGAGCCCGAGAAGGAGAGTTGAGCCGCCCGTCCGTTGCCGCCCGTGTAGTAGCTGTGGTTGTGCAACCCGATCAGACCCGGGATCACGGTGTGACCCTCCAGGTCGAGGACCCGCGCGTTCCGGATGCGGCCCGCGACCTCGTCGGCGGGCCCGAGATCCACGATGCGGCCGTCCCGGATGACGATGGTCTGGCCTTCGCGGGCGGGGCCGCCGGTCCCGTCGATCACCTTCACGTTCGTGAGCGCGACGGTCGGCGACCGCACCGCGATGAAGTCCTCCATCGCCTCCTGGGACTGCGCGTCGGCGACGGACAGCCCCCCCGCAACGAACGCGACGAGGACGGCGGAGAAGAGTCGGCGGGTCATCATGAGAAATCCCTTTCTACGGCTTCCTGCGGTGATCGCGGCTCCTGGCGGCCATGGGCGATCGGCCTTCAGGGAGGCGTTTCCGCGACCTTCATCACCATCTTCATCCCGGATTCGAGGTGTTCCGCGATGTGGCAGTGGATCATCCAGCGACCGGGGTTTGACAGCTCCAGCAGGATGTCCGTCGTCGATGCGGCCGGCAACAGCACGGTGTCCTTCCAGACCAGGTTCGGGTTCGGCACCCCGTCCCGCGACAGGACGAGGAAACGCTGCCCGTGAATGTGGAGCGGGTGCTGCATGGCGTGGAAGGCGCCCCGGTCGTTGACGACGCGGATCTTCACCACGTCGCCGACCGCGAAGTTCCACTCGATCTCCTCGTTCTCGCGCCCGGTGCCCGCTTCGCGCAGGATCCAGCGGACCTCGCGGCCGGTGGTGGCCCAGTTCATGCGGGGCATGGTCCCGGTCCACTCGACGGGATTGAAGTAGACCCAGTCGTAGGCCATGGATCGTTCGATGGAGAGGGGGAGATCCTCGGTCTCGAGCGTCATGACCAATTCGTGGTCGGGCTCGTCGCCGAAGCGCGGCCGGTAGCGGTCGATGTCCGCGATCACATCCGCGTTCTCGCGCAGTTCGGCGAACGCCGGCCCGTGGTCGTGGGCCACGGGAGCGGGCGCGACCGTCACCGAGCCGAGCGTCCGGAGTTCGGCGCGGAAGACGCCCTGCCGGTGATTGATCCCCTGCACATGGTTGACGAGCGCGTGGCGCCCGGGGCGGTCGAAACGGACGTCGATCACGTAGCGCTCCGCGGGAGCGAGGACGACGCTCCGGGCCCACTCCTCGCGCTCGAAGCGGCCTACATCGGAGGCGACGACCTTGAGCGGGAGCCGGTTTGGATCCTCGATGTCGGGATCCGCGACGCGCTGGTCGGGATCGGGGAGGCCGCCGCGTTCGATGTCGACGAAGGAGAGGTTGAAGGTGCGCGTGTTCGAGGCGTTCGTGAGATGGAAGCGCACGACTTCTCCGCGGTCCACGTCGAGTTCGTAGCCGGGCTCGCCGTTGACGAGCGTCCGGTTCCCGAACCGGCCCATGAGCATGTAGTTCGCCGATTCCTCCCCGAAGTCCACGAGTCCGTCTTCGTCGAGGAGGATGTCGTCGATCATGAGCACCTCCTCGCGGTTCGCGGGTCCGTAGTAACCGGGGCTCGTGGGGTCGACGAGGAGGTTTCCGTACAGCCCGAGTTCCTGCTGGACATCCTCGCGGTGGTGCGGGTGATACCAGTAGATGCCCGCGTCCCGGAAGAAGATCCGGTACTGGAACGATTCGCCGGGGGCGACGGGATCCTGGGTGAGGCCGGGGACGCCGTCGAACTCGTTGTCGAGCCGGATCCCGTGCCAGTGCACGGCGGTGGGGTACGGCGTCCGGTTCATGAAGTTGACGAAGATGGTGGATTTCTCGGGGACGCGGATGAGGGGGCCGGGGTGCTGGCCGTTGAAGGCGAGCATGGCGAGGCGGCGGCCCTCGATTTCGCGTCGCACGATGGTCGCCTCGAGGTCGAGCGTGCCGCCGTCGGGCAGATCGACGAGCTGGCGCGCCGTAGCTTCCGGGAGCCTCTCCCACGCCGGCAGATCGGCCGCGCGTCCGAGGCTCGCGGGGCGCGTGCGCGGCTCGAGGTCCATGACGC
Organism: Candidatus Palauibacter sp.; assembly: GCF_965237495.1. GTDB lineage: Bacteria > Gemmatimonadota > Gemmatimonadetes > Palauibacterales > Palauibacteraceae > Palauibacter. The sequence continues at coordinate 3,505,106 of NZ_OZ250143.1, forward strand.
CGGGCAGCATCTGGATGCCGGGGTACGCGGGCGGCGCATCCCAGCGCATCGGGGGCCGGTCGGCCGCGCGTCGCGTCGCCGACGGCGCCAGGGCCAGGAGATCGTGCGCTTCCATGAGCGCGGACGGCGACCGCCCCCGGAGCACGAGCGGCCCCTCGCGCGTCTCGACATCGGCCGACGCCTCGGCGCTGACCATCACGAGGAACTTGTTGAACGCGACGCGCCCCAGCCGGTGCTCGCCGTTCCCGACCGGCCCCAGCGGCACCACGGGAGCCAGTTCGAGCGGCGTCGCCCACGCCATGTAGACCGCGTACGGCCCGAGGCTGGAGGGCGGCGGGAGGCCCTCGATGTGCGCGGTCAACTCGCGGATATGGTGCCCGGACGGCGTCACGGTCACGCCGAACGGCGACGGAACGCGTCCGAGTTCAACGAAGCCCTGCGCGTCCCCCGCCCTGGCGGTCGAGAAGAGGCTGATGCAGTAGAGGTCGGTCGCGGCGCGGCCCCTTGGCGTCCCCGCCTCCAGCGCCGCAGCCGCGGCGGAGGCGCGAGTCGCCACAGCCCGCGCTTCGCAGGCGCCGCTGGAGCCCGGCAACTGGCCCGCCGCACCGGATGCCGTCGCGAGCCAGGCGACGGCTCCGGCCCCCAGCGCCGGGAGTCGGATCAGTCTTCGTCCGGGACGAACCGGAGCGCGACGCCGTTGTTGCAGAACCGCTTGCCCGTGGGTTCCGGCCCGTCGTTGAAGACGTGGCCGTGGTGGCCGCCGCAGCCGGCGCAGTGGTACTCCGTGCGCGGCAGGATGAGCTTGAAGTCCCGCTTCGTCTCCAGCGTGCCGGGGATGCTCTCGAAGAAGCTGGGCCACCCCGTGCCGCTGTCGAACTTCATGTCCGTCGTAAACAGCGCCTCGCCACAGGCCGCGCAGACGAAGGTGCCGCGCCGCTTCTCGTCGTTCAGCGGACTTGTGCCCACGCGCTCGGTCGCCTCCTCGAACAGCACCTTGTAGGCCTGCTCGGGCAGCTCCCGACGCCATTCCTTCTTCGGTTTCATCTTCGGCTTCATCTTCGACTTCGACGTCATCTTCCGGGGTTCTCCAGGATGAAGATCATGTCGTCCGTCTCATCGACGCCGGTCAGATCGAGGTCGCCGTCCAGATCGCGGTCGTGGATGACGACGCAAGAGCCGTTGGTGCTTGCGGGATACGATCGCGGGTTCACGAGGGTTCCATCCCCGGCGTTCTCGTGGACGGTGAAGCTGTTGCCCTCGAAGTCGCTCGTCACGACGTCGAGGTCGCCGTCGCCATCGATGTCACCCACGTCGACCGCCAGCGGCGAGTCTCCGGTCTCGTACTCGACGGGTTCGGCGAAGCCGCCCCGGCCGTCCCCGATCAGCACGCCGATGTTGTTGCCCTCGCGGTTCGCCGACATCACGTCGACGTTCCCGTCGCCGTTCACGTCGCCGGACACGATCATCCACGGCTTCCCGCCGGCACGGACGCGCGAGCCGAGCTCGAGGTTGCCGCGCCCGTCGCCCATGAAGACGAGGACCTCGTCGGTGAAGTAGGCCCCGACGAGCAGGTCGGGCAGTCCGTCGTTGTTGACGTCCGCCGTCGAGCACGTCTTCTCGCCCTGGCCCGGGGAGGCGATCTCGGAGACGCGCCGCAGGTCACCCGTCCCGTCCGCGTTGTTGAGCAGGACCGCCACGTTGCCGCGCGATTCCTCGGGACCGACGGACATGTTCACCGCGGCCACGTCCGGCCAGCCGTCCTGGTCGAAGTCGCCGATGCACACGCCGCGCACGTTCTGCCCCGAATTGATGTTGCTCCCCAGCTCGAACCAGCCGTTGCCGTCGGCGAGGAAGACCGACACGAGGTCGTTCCCCGCGTTCCCGACGGCGAAGTCGGTGAGGCCATCGCCGTTGAAGTCCGCTCCCTCGTTGGGGCTCGGCCAACTGCCGCCCGGGATGTCGAGGACGCGGAACTCGTTGTAGTCCCCCCTTGCCGTCGTTGAACATCACCCGGACATCCGCCGAGACCTCGTTGGGGATCGCGATGTCGGGGTAGCCGTCTCCGTTGAAGTCGCCAGCGTACGCCCCGTAAGGCTGGACGTGCTTCTCCCCGTCGTCGAGCACGACGCGCGAGCCGCGGTCGACCATGTCAGCGAGCCGGCCCGGGGCCGGATCCAGAAACTCCACGCGAAGCCCGTCTCCATCGCGCCGCCCGTCACCAGCTGCTCTCCCGTCACCAGCTGCTCTCCCGCGCGCAGCGAAGCCGTGACGGTCTCCCCCGCGTGGAAGGGCGCGCCGGGATCGAACCGGAGGCGGCGGCCATCGTCGGACAGCTCCACCGAACCTGTCATCACGCCGCTCCAGCGGCCGAACACGGAGAGCGCGGCGGGGTCGAAGCGCTCGGGATCCAACGCCTCCGTCAGCACCAGTTCGACCGGCGAATCGGGGTTGGCCTCAAGCGAGTGCGGGGCCGGCGTGACGAGCGAGACGGGCGCCGCGGCGGCTGGAACGGCCGCGGCGGTCGGGGGCACCTCGGTCGCGCCGGCCTCGCCCCGATCCGAGCCGCCGAAAGCCAGCACGGCGATCACGGCGACGAGGATGGCGCCAAGTACTCCGGAGACGGTCTTCATCCTACAACCTCCAGCCAGGACTCCACCGAAAGAGCGGACAACGATCCCTCAAAGCTACCTGCGGTCCCGGCCGGTGACGAGCGGGAGGCCCTCCCTCCGGCCCCAGTCGTTCCAGGACGCATCGTAGAACTTCGTGTCATATCCCAGATACCTCGAAACCATGTAGGTGTAGCTCGCCCGCATGCCGATGAGGCAGTAGTTGACGACGACGCCGTCCATCGTCGCCCCGGCTTCCTCGAAGCGCGCCTCCACCTCGGCCAGATCCACGAGCGTGGCGATCTCCTCACTCGTGTCACGCGTGAGGTCTTCCCAGTAGAGGTTGTAGGCCCCGGGGATGTGGCCGCCACGAAGGAAATCCCGCCCCGGCCGCTCTCCCGTGTACTCGTCGTCGGGCCGCGCGTCGATGAGCGTCACGCCGGGGTCGTCGAGGCGCTCCGCAATCCACTCCGCCGTGACGAGCATGTCCTCGCGGACATTGGCCTCGAAGTCTCCGCGGGTCGGTGTGGCGGGCTCGGCCGAGACCTCGCCGCCGGCCGCCTTCCACGCCGCGCTTCCGCCGTCGAGCACCGACGTACGGTCTCCGTGCCCCAGGTAGTCGAGGGTCATGAACACGCGCGCCGAGACGTGGCCCGGGTCGCCCACGACCACGACGTGGCTGTCGTTGGAGACGCCGGCCGCCCGGAACGCCTCGACGAGATCCTCGACCGGGGCGAGTTCCGTGATGAGGTCGTTCCGCTCCACCGCGATGTCGTGGTACTCGAGGGCGTGCGCCCCCGTCACGTAGTCCGGGACGCCGCCCATCCGCGCCATCCCGACGTGAACCACATGGACGCCCGGGTCGTCCCGGTGCTCGGCGAGCCACTCGGCGCTCACGAGGATACCGGGATTCTCCTGGGCCGCGACCGTCTCCGGTCCGGTCCCGAGGGCGACGGCCGCGGCGAGGACAGCCGCGACATGGGCGGGCATCATCGTCCGCAGACCGGGCATGTTCATGGCAGCTCCATCATGGCGGTTCCCGCATCCCGACTACGTTGGTGGTCCACGGCTTCCGCGTTGAGCATATTCCGCCCTGCGACCGGGCAGCAACGGCGCGGGTTTCCGGCCGGTGTGGCCCACCCGCGCACGCGCCTTCGACTCGAGGACCCTTGAACGCAGCCCTATGATCAGCGGAACGAACGGCGACGTCCGGCCCGCCTTCCTCTTCACGGGACTTGGATCACAGTACGAAGGTATGGGCGAGGGGTTGTTCCGCGACCACCCCCTGTTCCGCGAGACGATCGAGCGCTGCGACGACATCCTCGGGTCGGACCTGACGCCCGGCATCCTGGAAGTCCTCTACGGGTCGCCCGGGAACCGGCCGCTCGTCCACCAGATCGAATACTCCTGTCCCATCGCGTTCGCCGTGCAATTAGCCCTGGCGCGCCTCTGGATGTCCTGGGGGATCGCGCCGGCCCACGTCATCGGCCACAGCGTGGGCGAATACGCCGCCGCGACGATTGCGGGGGCCCTGAGGATGGAAGACGGACTCCGCCTCGTCAGCAGGGTGGGGCGACTGCTGAAGGCGCTGCCGTGGGACGGAAGAATGCTCGCCGTCAAGGCCGACGAGACGCAGGTCGCCGGTGTGATCGCGCAGCGGTATCCCGGCGTCTCCGTCGCGGCGGTCAACTCACCTGGTGCCGTCGTCGTGTCCGGCGGCGCCGCTGCCATCGGACACTTGAAGACCGAACTTGACGAGGCCGGCGTGCGTGCCGTGCCGGTGAAGATGTCCCAGGCGTGCCACGCACCGCAGATCGGTCCCATGCTCGCCGGCTATCACGAGATGGCCCGATCCGTGCGTTTCAATCCGCCCGACATTTCTTACATTTCCTGCCTCACCGGCGCGCCGGCGCGAGACGAAATCTCCCGTCCCGGGTACTGGGTCAGCCATCTCTCCGAGCCCGTTCAGTTCATGGCCGCGATGCGTTCCCTTCTCGGCCGGGATCCGACGCACTTCATCGAGATCGGACCCGCGCCCACGCTGTTGCGTCTGGGGCAGCAGTGTGCGGCAAACGGGCAGATCCGGAGGGCGGGGTGGATCGCTTCCCTCACGCCCGACACCGACGACTGCGAGACCATCGAAGCCGGTCGTGCCAGCCTCTCGGCGCCCACCGCCCCCCCGACGGCGGAGACGCCGCACGTCGCGCCGACGCCGCTCGCCAGGCTCATACGAAGCCGCATAGCAGGAATGATCGGCCTGCCCGCCGACCGCATCCGGCCGGGGCGACCCCTGGTGGAGTGCGGGATGGACTCTCTCGCTACGGTCGACTTCGTCGCGACGGTAGAACGCCACACCGGGGTCAGGCTGCCGCTCCATCTGTTGAACGAGACGGTGACCATCGATGACGTGACGGCCTACGTGAGCGCGAGACTCGCCCCGAACCGCCGCCGCGCGCTGCTGGGCGCGGCAGGTGCGGCAGGTGCGGCCTCGCCCGAAGCGCCCCTTGGTGCGACGGGCCCCGCAGACGAAATCCTCGTCCCCCTCCGGGAGGCGGGCGTTGCAGCGCCTCTCTATTTCGTCCCGGCCGGGGATGGTGATCTGCTCGCGTTTCGGAACGTCGTCTCCCGTCTCGACCGTGACCACCCGGTGTTTGGCTTGCGGCCACCCTCCGCCCAGGCGGTTGGGCGACTCGGTGACCTCCCGATGGAGTGGCTGGTAGCCAGGTATGCGAACGCCATCCGCACCGCTCAGGCGGCGGGTCCATACCATGTCTTCGGCTATTCCGTGGGCGGAATCTACGCCGTCGAAGTCGCGCGAAAGCTCCTGCGGGACGGGCACGCCGTCGACCTGCTTGTGGTTCTGGACCCTCCCGTGCATATACCCGGATGGGTCGCCTGGTTCTACGCCGGCCTGTATCGATCCTGCAATCTGTTGCAGTTGCACACGTTGGCGCGACGCGCGAACATCCGCTGGTTGAGGCGGCGCCTGCACGGGATCGCGGACGAGGGCCTGCGCACCCACGCCACGCTGGCCCGGAAGCACGATATTCTGCCGTACCCCGGGCATATCGTTCATTTCCGGTCTCGCCGATCGTGGATACGGGCCCTTAATCTCACCGTGATCGGTAAGTCCTGGCGCTCGATCGCCAGCGCCGGCCGCGAAGTTCACTGGATCGAGGGCACGCACTACGAGTTGTTCAGAGGCGATCGTTCGGAGGCGTTCATCGACACCTTGAACCACTGCTTGAGGCGACATCTGCGCCGCTGCGCGATCACGTCATGAGGCGCGGGATCGTCCCATGCTGACCTTCGCCGAAGAGATCCTGCTGCTCCGCTCGACGACGAGGAGGGCGTATTCCTGCCGGTGGGCAAGACGACGCTGGATTACGCGCTCGTCGGCGCCGTCCTGATGGATCTCGCGTTCGCCGACCGCATAGACACCGACCTCACGAACACCAGAGGTACGAGTTCGTCGGCATCCCGGGTGAGGGCGTACCGACCGCCGATCAGCGCGCCCATGCTGGCGGCTCCGATGATGTCGAGCGGGAGACCGGCCTCGACGATCGCCCGTATCACTCCCGCGTGTGCAAACCCGCGCGCGCCGCCTCCGCTCAGGACGAGTCCGATTTCGCGGTGGCGGACATATCGCACGAGACGCTCGATATCACGCCGATCATGCACACGTATCTGAAAGTGTCGATCGACCCTGCGCCGGCTGAGCCATCGCTTCGTATCCCGCGGTCTGTCGGTGCCGGGCGGGTGCTGGAGGACCAGGGCCTGGCGTGGCTTTACGCGTCTCCCGCGTTCTCTTCCGATGATCGCCAGCTCCACATCCCCCAACCTCGGTGACGCGGTCGCCGAACCGACGAAGATGATCTCTTCCGCTTGTCGAATGCATCGGCTGGTCCAGTTGGTCACCTCGGGATCCGCCAGATAGATGACGTATCGGAAGCGCACCTCCCGCTGATCGAGCCACACTCGGAGGCGGAGGTCTTCCGGGCTTCCTTCCACCGCCTGCGAGATCTCCTTGGCACCCAGAGCCCGGTCAACTTCGGTGCTGGTGAGGACGACGCTGCTCGCTTCCCGGCCCATGGCTTCGGCAAAACGCCGGACGAATTCGTCCAGAGACGCGTCGTACCCGGCGGCAACGAGAAGGACATTGGTGCTGGGCTCTTCGGCGGGACCACCCCGGATGACCCCACCCAGCCGCTTCGACAGCAGTCGTACCAGCCACTCATTCAATCTCGGGTATCGAGTGGCCAACTCGCGGAAGTCTTCGTGGCGAAACTGGAGCAGTACCGAATCCCGCAGCGCCACGACCTCCGTCGGCGGGACATCGTCGGAGAAAAGGCCCAGCTGGCCCACCGTCCCGCCCTGCGATATGTCCTCGACGACCTTCTCGGCCCCGCTGTCATTGATGGACAGCACTCGAAGACGACCGCTGACTACCGCGTAGAGCTTGTCCGATGATTCGGATCGCCGGATCAAGATCCCTTCGCGCGCCAGGTGCTGCCAGGTTACGCGCCTTTCTATGTCGGCCAGCATCCGGGGCGTCAGTTCGCCGAACATGTCGTTCAGCACGAGCAGCATCTGTCGACGGTAGAAGCGGGGGGTGAAGATGTTCTTCAGCTTCGGCGTTAGTTCGGGATGTGTGATGAGATATTGGTCGAAACCCTCTTTCGAGAGCTTGACCAGGCGGGCCCCGCCGGCGGCCCTCACCGCCAGCCGACGCGTCGCTCCCGCCAGCGTCTGGGTCTCGCCGATGACATCTCCGACGGTGATGCGGGCCACGACGCGGCCGTCCTCATTCGAGTCGTCGCCCGGGTCGTCGGTGGCCATGAGTACGTCGAGACGGCCTTCGGCGACGAAGTACAGGGCGTTGCCATGAGCGCCACCGAGCGAGAGGACGTCACTCTCTTCCAGGACAACCCATTCCAGGAGCGGGCGCAGGTCGTCCAGGCTCGAACGTACGGCGGAGCGCAAGAGAGGGCTGTCCGCGATGACGCGAACCGGGTCCACGCCGCCCAACGGGTCAAGTCCCGGGTGATCTGGCGCCATGGGGGTCGTCTCGGGTTGCTGGCGGATCGCTTGCCGAAGTGGGTCGGCCGCCTGCCGGGGCAGAGGAAGATGGCGCCGGGCGAACGGGGCGGCAATCCGGATCGGAGCGGACGCCACGGTTGACAGCGATTCCTGAAACGGATCGGATGTTCACAGCGACCCCTCGCCCCGGCCGGAGTTCATGCCGATCTCGTTGCGTCCCCGCCAAATGGATTTCCCGAACCGCGAAGGGAACGACGCGTTCGCGTTTGCACTCCCGCGTCGGCATCGGACGCCGGGCACGAGCGCCTTCGTGCGCGCGAAGGACGAAGGGTCGAAGATCGAACACTGCCTGCGCTCGATCCTCCCGGTGTTCGACGAGATCCATGTGATCGACAACGGGAGCCGGGACCACACGGTCGAGATCGTGCGGCACGTGCAGGGGTCCGCCGCCGGGGGGGCGAAGATCCGCCTTCATTCCTATCCCTTCGCGCTCGGGCGCTTTGGAAACGAGCACGACCGGACTCCCGAGGACTCGCTGCACTCCCTGGTCTACTTCACGAACTGGGCTCTGTCGCGCTGCACGAGACGCCATGCCTGCAAGTGGGACGCGGACATGGTGCTCGTCCGTGAGCAGCGGGACGCCTTCGCTGGACTACTTGCCCGGCTTGGGCGCGGTTGGCCCGCCGCCTGGTCTCTTGCCGGCCAGACCGTGTACCGGACGGTCGACCGGTCGTTTCGGGCGCCGCGCGGCGAGGTGAACCGCGAGGTGCGGATCGCCCCCTGCAGCTATGATGTCAAGTTTCACAAGAGGAAACACTGGGAGCAGCTCATCCGCCCGCGCTGGCTTCGCACCCACCACTTCGCGCCGGTCTGCTTCTACGAACTCAAGTTCTTGGAGGAGGAGGAGTTCGACCACTGGTCGACGACGGAGTTCCCCTCGCCGCGCAAACGGCGGGAGTGGACCTCGTTCCAACGCCTGCGCGGAGGGCGAGCGGACGGCGCGTTTCGTCGGCTGCCTGCGACGTTCCTGGACGACCAGATGGAGGCCTCCGGATACGTGCGGCCAGCCGCGAGCGATGGCGACGGCCCCCCGGCTCGGCGACATCTGACCCCGGCGCGCCGACGCGGACTGTCTCGCTGGATGCCGCATTTCGTCGGCATCGGCGCCACGCGCGCGGGCACGAGCTGGGTGGCGGCGCACCTCGCGGCGCACCCCGACATCCGGATGGGTCGCAAGGAGATCCATTTCTTCGACCGGAAGCTCCGCGCACTTGGCGAGAGCGGGTCTGCGCGCGACCGGTACGACCGGCTCCGATACCTCGCCCGTTTCCTCCGCGCCCCGGCAGGAGGCAGGATCCGCGGTGAGATCACGCCCGCCTACGCAATCCTCGAACCGGCGGTGATCCGGCGCGTGGCCGAGTGGATGCCGGACGCGAAGCTGATCTTCATGATGCGCGACCCGATCGAGCGCGCCTGGTCGCAGGCCCGGAGCGGCTTCCCAAGGTGGCGGGGGACGCCGCTGAGCGATGTGGGCCGCGACGAACTCGTCTCCTTCTTCTACAGCGATCCGGTCCGCCGTCGCAGCGACTACGCGAGCTGTCTGCGTGCCTGGATGACGTACTTCCCGCGCGACCAATTCTTCTTCGGTTTCCTGGACGAGATCCGTGAGCGGCCTGAAGCGCTGCTGCGCGACCTGCTCGGTTTCCTCGAGGTGGATTTCGCGGTGGCCGACTCCGCCTCGCTCACCCGGCCCGTGAACGCGTCCGACCCCGTCACCATGCCGGACTGGGTGCGCGACCACCTCGAGCGCACGTACGCGTTCGACGCCGACGAAGTCTCGGAACTGATCGGACGGCCGGTGCCATGGGCGAAGTGAATCGGCCCCCGGGGCCACCCCGACCCCCGCGCCTCGAGCCCCCGAAGGCGCCCCGGCGCCCGAAGCCGGCGCTGAAGCGATGGTTCGGACGAACCAAACGCCGAGTGGGCTACTACCGACTGCGGGATGGGCTCCGGAACCGGCTGCGGGAACCCCCTTTCCTTCGGGCGCTCCGGCCTACCGACGTGTTCCTGGTGGGTCACCCGAAATCGGGGAACACATGGCTCGCCTACATGCTGGCGGTGTTCCTGTCCAAGGATCGAGAGGGCGACGTCAACCTCTACAACGTCGGCGACTACGTCCCGTTCGTGCACGGCCGCGACCACGAGATCGCCGCATACGCGCACCTGCCGAACCCGCGGGTGTTTCGGAACGAGTATCCCCGGTACGCGCGGCGCTACCCCGGGACGCTCTATCTCGTTCGGGACCCGAGGGCGGTGCTCGTCTCGTTCTGGCACATGTACGTGACGATGTTCGGCGACCGCGCCATGACGCTGCCGGTATTCGTCAACGGATACCTGGCGGGCACCGCGCCTTTCGACGCGTGGCACCGGCATCTCGAGCGCTGGGATCGGCAGGTCTCGGCGGCGCTGCGTCGCGCGGAAGGGGGTGATCGGATCCTCCTCGCTCGCTACGAGGACTTCGTCGAGGACCGTGAGGCGGCGCTCCGGCGCGTCGCGGAGTTCATCGGGCGCACCCCCGCGGAATGCGTTCCCGCGGGAACGTTTGTACGGAATTCGGTACGAATATCGTCTGCGCGAGGATCCGACGGCGACGGCGCCGTGGCGGCAAGGACGGCGGCGTTCGAAGCGAGGCTGTCGCGCGCCGTGGCGCGCGGGATGTTCGAGGCGATGAAGGAGGTCGAGGACCGACACGGCGCGGAGGCGTATTTCGGTCGCGCCCGGGGCGAGGGACGGTTCATCCGCCGGGGGCGGACGGACGACTGGAAGAAGGAAATGGACCCGGGGGTCGCGGCCCGCATCGAGACCGCGTTCGGCCCGGTCATGGAGCGGGCGGGGTATCTGCGGTGACTGCGTCCATCGCACCCGATATCGCGGTCATCGTCTCGACCTATGAGCGCCCCGACGCCCTCGATGCGGTGCTGCGGAGCCTCGACGACCAGACGTATCGCCGTTTCGAGGTCATCGTGGCGGACGACGGCTCCAGCCTGGATACCCGCGCCCTCGTCGCGCGGCGGACGGAAGAACTGGGCTTCCCTCTCCGGCATGTGTGGCAGGAGGACCGCGGATACCACCTCGCGGCGATCCGGAACCGCGCCGCCGCCGAGACCGGGCGGGAGTACTTCGTGTTCCTCGATGGTGATTGCGTCGTTCGGCCCGACTTCCTGCGACGGCACGCGCGGCTCGCCGAGCCGGGACGTTTCGTCCACGGCAGCAGAGTGCGCCTCGACCGCGAACTCTCGCGCACCGCGCTCGAACGCGGACTGCCAATCCAGCGCTGGAGCGCTACGCGCTGGCTGCGAGAGAGGCTGCGCGGGCGTGTAGACCGGTTCACTCCGCTGCTGCGTGTGCCACTTGGCCCTCTGCGCCGGGTCTCTCCGCGCGCGTGGCGCGGCGTCAAGGGCTGTAACCTGGCTGTGTGGCGGACGGATTTTCTTGCCGTCCACGGGTTCGACGAGGGTTACGAGGGCTGGGGCTTCGAGGACAACGATCTCGTCGTACGCCTGATCCGGAACGGCGTGCGCCGCAAGGAGGGACGCTATGCCGTCCCGGTACTCCATCTCTGGCACGAGGAGCGCCCGCCGGCTCCCGCGAGCCGCGAGCGGTTCGAGCGCCGGCTTCGCTCCGGCTACGGCCTCACGCGGTAACGCAGAACGGACGGGACGTCGAATTCGTCTTCCTCGACGGCGACCATGACGGTCTCCAGTGCGGCGACGACCCTCTGGCCGCGGGGAAGGCTGACCGTTCCTCGCACCTCGCCGTTCTTCTCCAGCACGGTCCAGGCGATCCGGTCCGCCGCCGCCTCCTCACGACGCAGCCAGATGGATCCGTCCTGCCCTGCCACGAGGCCTGTGACCGGCGGCAGCGTCTCGGGAACCAGACCAGCCTCCCGCAGAGGTCGCATGAAGTCGGGACCATCGGGAGCGCCGTCGACGTCCGGAGGAAAGACCGTGAGATCTTCCGAGTGACCGCTCGAGATCGGCTTCGGTTACCGGGACCGGTCGGTACGTGTAGTTGCGGGAGAACAGGGTATCGGCCCCGGGGCCGATCCGGTTCACCGACACGCTCGCCCTGCCCGATTCAAGGTCGCGCGCTACGACGACGCCCGCGCCGCTCGGCATGATGGCCGTGTGCGGATGCCGCTGGAATGGAGCGGCAATCTGGAACACGGAGCCGCGACGCCTCAAACCCACGGTAGCGCTCGTCGTTTCCTCCCACGCCAGCGTGTCGACCACCTTGGATGCGGCATCGATCTTGAGGAGGGGAATGCGCAGGGTTGTCCGGCGCACCTCCTCGCCGGGAGGCTCGGGCAGGAGCATCATGTTGGGTCGCACGAGTGCTGATCCGCCGCTGAACAGAGCGACCGGTGGGCCGGGGAGAAGCAGAAGCCGGAACCCGTCCTCGACCCGCTGAGGCTCCATGTCGGCGATCCATTGGCGTGACCGGATGAACTCGCCATCAGGCGAGAAGAAGCTCACGCGTCCAAGATCCGGATCGCTCGCGAAGAGGGTGTCGCCGAGGAGGCCGAGGGCGGCCAGCCCCATGAACTCGCCCGGACCCTCGCCCCGGCGTCCAATGGTGCCCGTGACGCGGCCGGTTTCGTCAAGAACGTAGACGGCTGGCACCTGAGGCTGCGACACGAAGAGGCGTCCATCGTGACCGATGACGACGTCACCCACCCTGGTGAGCGGCCAGTCAGGGTCGAGGGTCTCGTCGATTCTCAGTTCCAGGTGAGCGGTCAAGTCGGAATGCGCACCTGACAACTCCGGCTCCGCAGCGAGCCGGGAAGCGTGCGACCCCTCGCGGCAGGCCCCGACGACGAGCGCAAGGGCGGCGAGGACGAGAGTTGGCCTCTGCATCACGTCAACCTCCGTCGGGGCGTGGTCCCTTGTGGATACCGTGTTTCGTCCAGTGGGGTCCTCGCACGAGACCTTCGAAGAAGCGCAGCCACCGGGGCACGCCCCGGGTCTCGGCCCGCAGTTGAGCGTTTCTCGCCTGCGCCTCACGATCGAGCCAGGGACGGGCGTGCTCCACATGCGCGCACACCGCCCGGTGCCTGGCCTGTAGCGGGCGGATCCCCGCGTTGCGCAGGCGTTCGCCCAGTTCGCGGTCCTCGACCGGGTAGGTCATGCGCTCGTCGAAGCCGTTCACCGCCAGCAGGTCCGACTTCCAGGCCGACGCGTTGTGCCCGTTCCACGTCGCCCGGGTCGTGGTCCGGCGATCAAGCCACACCGCCCGGGGACGCGAACGTGTGAGCTTGTGCCGGTCCCGGCCACGGACGATCGCGGCCCGGCGCCGAAGCCACGTCTCCTCGAACAGTGAACCTGTGAGCACATCGTCACGGTCGATCGTGGGTCCCACCTCGCTGGCGACGGGAACTCGCCCGCCGGAGACGAAGCGCCCTCGCTTGGCCAGGGCGGCGTGCGTCTCCACGAAATCGTCGCGCGGGATGCAGTCGCCGTCACTGAGGATGAGGTAGGCCCCGCGCGCCTCGACGATCGCCTGGTTGAGGATCCGACACTTCCGAAATCCGTCGTCCGTCTGCCACAAGTGCCGGATCGTGAGGCCGGTGGACTCCCGCATGTACTCGATCCGGTCGCGCGTCTCCGGCCCCGAGCCGTCATCGGCGATGACCACCTCGAAGTCGCGGCGAGTCTGCGCCGAATAGCCCCATAGGGTGAGCGCCAGTTCGTCCGGCGCATTGTACGTGCTGACGATGACGGAGAGGGCGCGGGGCGCGGGGGTGGAGCCGCCAGCCACTTCCCAATCGGCTGGTGCCGTGGCTCGCGGCGAGCGAGCAGGCCTCGTTCGCTCCGGCCCCCCGGCGTGCCTCAACTCCACGTCAACGTCCTCCTCTACGGGCGCCCGGGCTCCGCGTTCGAGAGGGCGATGGCGTTGAACAGGAACTTGAAGGTGCCGTGCGGCTGCGCGCGGCGCGTGATGAGCGGGCCGAACAGATAAAGGTGTCCGTCGCCGACCTCGGCCTCCGCCATCGTCACGCCGCCCTGCAGGTACTCCTGGCCCCAGGCCCAGCCGCTGATCAGCGGCGCGTCGTTGTCGAACCGCGCGAGCGGCGTCACCCCCATCGCGGCGGCGGCGCCGGAGTCCAGCGCAGACGGGCTGAACACGGGGCTGTTGTTGAACGAGACCGCGAGCGGCGAGGGAACGCCCGTCGCGACGAGCCGGGAGTTGTCCACCGACACCTCCAGAATCGACCCGGGCACGTAGTACTCCTCCCGGCTCAGCGGCTGTCCGCCCTTCACCAGATGGTCCTCGAGCGGGAGGCCGAGCGCCTTCCCGAGATCGGTCGAACCGCCGATGGTGACGATCGAGCCGCCGTCCTCCAGGAACTCGATGAGCGCCGGCATCGTCGCCCCCGGCGTGACCCGTCCGAGTCGATCGCGGTACTCCGCGGGAATCGTCTCCGGATCCGGGGCCCCGAACCCGAACTGGCGCATCATCTCCTGCCGGACGGAATCTGGCACACCGGCGAACACCTCCTCGAACTGCGAACCGATGGCGCCGTCGGGGAAGATGATGACGTCGTAGTCATCGCTCAGGTCTCCCGCGTTGAGCCGCTGCGGGAAGACAAGCTCGTAGTCCGCGAACCCGTACTGCTCGAGGATCCAGCGGATCCAGCCCGAGGGCATCGAGCCGCCGTAGGTGTCCCAGAGCGCGATTCGGGGCACCCGCAGCCGCAGGGCGTCGGCGTCCGGATCGTCCGCGAGACCCCGGAGGTTGAGGCCCAGTTCGGCGGCCAGCGTCGCGACCTCGTCCGCGGTCCCGCCCCGGCTCTTCACGTAGAAGGTGCCGGCCGGGTGCGTCCTCCCGCCCTCCGTCAGCGCGGAGGTGAGCCAGTAGACCTCATGCCCCGAGCCCTGCAGCCGGTTGATCGCCGTGAACGAATCGTTCACCTCGTGGCTGAACAGGAAGCCGGCCGCACCACCCGCGTCCGCGACCACGCCCGGCATGGGGCTCGCGTTCCACTCCGTGATCTCCTCGAACGGCCCGTCGAAGCCCTCGAGGATACGGTCGAACTCGACCCCCATCTGGATCGCCAGCGTCCAGCCCGCGTTGTCGTACGGCGGGGTCGGGGGCGCTCCCGGATAGAGGAAATCGTTCGGGTGGTCCTGCGGCTCGAACATGTCGATGACGTGGGGCCGGAAGGCCTGCGCCGTCCGCACCACATAAGAGCCCTCGGGATACCGCTTCCCTTCAACGACGAAGGGTGCCGTGGCCCACTCCACCATCACCCCGGTCTCGAGCAGCGAGTTGACGAACTTCGTCGCCGTGGGGAAGTCGGCCTGGTCCGAGGGCATGATGTATCCGCGTGGGTCGCGGAGCGCGGGGTCGAAGAGCTTGTCGTAGTCCGCTCGCGTGCCGCGGCTGCCGCCGAAGCCGCCCACGTTGCGGGCGAAGTCCGTCTCGCCCCACCCCGCCTGCAGTTCCTCGCGCAGCCAGTCCACCCGCTTGGGCTGGATCGTCCAGCTGTCCTTGTTGCCGCGCTCGATCGAGTTCATCCCCATGCGCCAGATCCGGTACAGGAACGTCTCCCGGTAGCGCGAGGCGAGGTCGAGCACCGCCTGGTTCGCGGTCACCGAGTAGTCGATTGACTGCCGGAAGTGCCACGGCTGCGGCGCGATCGGCGCGGGCAGATTGTCGTTGGGCAGCACCCGCTCGAGGATGAGCGGGATCTCCATCGGGGTCGGGTTCCCGATCGTCTCGGTGAGGAGCCCGATCATGTTGTGGAAGTACGGCATCGTGCGCAGGCCGCCGTTCCACCACGTGGAGTAGTTCGCCCCGCGCCGCCGCGTCGCCCCCGGCTTTCCCTCCGCGGTGAAGCGCGAGTGCATGGCCGCCCCCACGAGGTCGATCCCGGTGATGACCATGGGGTCGATGTTGTAGTTGAACGGATCCCGGAACGGCGGGGCGAAGAGCACGGTCCCCGTCGGACCCGTCTGGTGGTGGTTGTAGACGATCTGCGGATACCACGTCCGGTACATCTGCCGGTTCATGTTCTCGGATTCCGGCTGGAAGGACGCGTAGAAATCGCGGTTGTTGTCGTGCCCCACGTACTTCTGGTAGAGGACGGGGATGCCGCGGGTGGCGCGCTCCGTCTTCTCCTCGGTCCGCGTATACCAGTTCGAGACGAGGTCCATCCCGTCGGGGTTCGCGTGGACGAAGAGGATGATGACGTCGTCGAGGATCCGCATCGTCTCGTCGTCGGTCCCGCTCACGAACTGCCACAGCGTTTCCATCAACTGTTGCGCGCCCAGGACTTCCGTGGCGTGGAGACCGCCGTCGATCCACACGACGGCCTTGCCGCGCTTCGCGAGGTCACGCGCCTCGTCTTCCGACACCCCTCTCGCGCGCGCCAGGCGGGCCGCGATCCGCCGGTATTCGTCCAGGTTCGCGTGGTTCTCGGGCGAGGTGACGATCGCCATGAGCTGGTCGCGGCCCTCGGCCGTCTTCCCGATCGACTGCAGCGTCATGCGCGGCGATTCGGCCGCCAGCGTCTCCCAGTAGCGGGTGAGGTCGCCGTAGTCCGGAAGCTCGTAGTCGGCGCCGATCCGGTGGCCGAAGAACGTCTCCGGCGTCGTGAGATCCTGCGCGACGGCCGGCCGGGGCGCGACGTAGGCGAGAACGATCGCGATGGCGGGCAGCGCGACGCGGGCCACGGTCCCATGGGGGGTGAGAAACGACATTTTCCGGACTCTCCTTATGCAGATCCCTTGCGGATCTCTTGCAGATCCCTGTGCAGTCTCGATGCCGAGCTTCGGCGCATAATGGGGACCAGGTGGTCGGAAGCCCAATCCCCCCGGCTGAAAGCGACACCGCCCGCCGCGGGGCCCGAGTCTCCGGGCCCGCGGCGGGCGGTTGTCACGGAAGCGTGGACAGCTTCCGGCTGGAGCCGACCGTCAGCGCATGGGCGGAGACGGCACCTGGATCGGGTCGCCGAGGTCCGGGCCGACCCCCGCCGCCTGCACCGCCGAGAAGAGCGCCGGCATCCGGTCCTCGATCATGGCGTTGACGCGATCGATGGCGCCGGGCAGCACGTCCCACCCGCGCTCGAGCTGCCACAGCATGTCCGCCGTCGGCGCGGTGTGGTAGCCGGAAAGGTTGCCGGAGATTCCGGCGCCATCCCTGGCTCCGTCGAGCTCTTCTCCGATCTCGTCCAGCTCCTCGCCCACGGCCTCGACCTCCGCCGTCAGCGACTCGGACACGTCGTGATCCTCGACCTGCGCCTCGATGTCGGCCAGATGGTCGCGCAGCCGGCCCAGCGCCTGCAGCCCCTCGTTCGTCGGCTTCGACAGCGCGTAGGCGCTCATGAGCGCCTCCTGCCGCGCCATCAGATCGCTCCGGCTGATGTTCACCCGCGGGTCGAGCCGCACCGTGACGGCCGTCTCGAGCGTCTGTCCCGCCGCCTCCAGCCGGGCCGTGTACGTCCCGGGGAGGGCCTTGGGCGCGACGGCGCCGCCGCGGCCGAACCCGCCTCCGCCGCCCGGCGCGGACGGCGGAGGCTCGTAGCGGAGATCCCACATCACCTCGTTCAGGCCGCGGTCGCCGCCGCCCTCGAGTTCACGGACCATGTCGCCGCTCGAATCGAGGATCGTGATGGTGGCGTTTCCGGCCATGGAGGCGCCGGCGTCCTCGGACGAGCCGCCGTTGGCCGACGGACCACCCGAACCGGCCACCCGGCCCATCATGTTCGACTCATCGTCGTCGGCCATCGGGGCGTCCGGCAGGTCGCTGCCCAGCCAGTAGCGGATCCGGGCGCCCTGCGGCGGGTTGTCCGCCTCGAAGATGCCCGGCGTCCAGCCCTGCGGCGTGTATGGGTTGTAGGCGACGGCCGACTGGGTCGAGAAGAGGTGCACCTCGGAGGCGAACACGGCCTGGCTCCACTCCTCGAGCGGAGTGATGTCCTCCATGATCCAGATCCCGCGCCCGTGCGTGCCGATGACCAGATCGTTCTCGCGCTCCTGGATGTGGATGTCGTCCACGGGAGCGGGCGGCATGTTCCGGAGCAGCGGGTGCCACGAGTTCCCGGCGTCGATCGAGAAGTAGGTCCCGATCTCGTTGCCGGCGAAGAGCAGGTTGGCCGCGCGCGGGTGCTGCTTGAGCGCGTTCGTCGACCATCCGTCCGGGATCCCGTCCGTGATCGCCCGCCACGACTCGCCGAAGTCGTTCGAGACGTACAGGTACGGCGCCATGTCGTCGTTGCGGTGGTTGTCGCCCGCGACCCAGACGGTGCCCGCGTCGGCGTGCGACGCGACGATCCGCGTCATGTAGAGCTGGTCGGGCACGCCCGGCATGTTCAACGCCGCGTTCGTCCACGTCGCGCCGCCGTCCCGGGTGACCTGGAGGTTCCCGTCGTCCGTGCCCGCGTAGACGAGCATCGGGTCGAGCGGTGACTCCTCGATCGAGATCATGTTGCCGAACGTCGACGTCCCATCGTTGGCCGACATCATCGGCTCGGAGCCGAGGACGCCCATGATCTCGAGCGTCTGGCGGTCGATGGCCTTCGTCAGGTCCGGGGAGATCTGCTCCCACGTCTGTCCGTAGTCCGTCGACTTGAAGACAACGTTGGATCCGTAGTAGACGGTGTTCGGGTCGCTCGGCGACACCTCGATCGGCGTGTCCCAGTTCCAGCGGTAGTCGGGCGGATCCTCCTCATCCTCCCCGGGGCGTCCCACCGGCCGCATCCGGAGCCGCTCGCCCGTCGCCAGGTTCACCCGCATCAGGTTCCCGTTCTGGGACTCCGCGAGCATCTCCTCGCCATTGGGGTGGAGGCGGGGAAAGTAGCCGTCGCCGCTGCCCACGTTATACCAGTCGCGGGGCCGGATCCCCTGGTTGGACCAGGTGTCCGAGGGGGCGCACCACGAGCCGTTGTCCTGGAGACCGCCGCAGACGTGGTACGGGTCGCGGTTGTCGACCGCGATCTCGTAGAACTGCGCCACCGGGAGGTTGCGGAGCTGCCGCCAGCTATCGGAGCGGTCCCAGCTGACCGAGACGCCTCCGTCGCCGCCGAGGATGAGGTGGTCGGAGTTCGCCGGATCGATCCACAGCGCGTGGTGGTCTGAGTGGACCTCGGAGGACGCGTCCGGCGTGAAGTTGTTCCCGCCGTCGGAGGAGCGGTACAGGTTCCCGCCGCCCAGGTAGACCCGCTCCGGATCGTTCGGATCGATGCGGATCTGGCTGTAGTACATGGGACGGTTGTTCGTCGTGCTGACCTGCGTCCACGTCTCGCCGCGGTCGGTGGACTTGTAGATGCCGGTCTTGCGGTCCGGGTCGTCCTGCCCCTGCCCGCCACCGCCACCGCCCTGGCCGGGGGCGCGCGCGTCGGCCTCGACGATCGCCATGACGAGGTTCCCGTCGCCCCGGTAGATGTCGAGCCCAATGCGGCCGAGGTCACCCTCCGGCAGGCCTCCGGCGAGCTTCGTCCAGTTGTCGCCGCCATCCATCGTCCGGTAGATGCCGCTGCCCGGCCCGCCGCCGTTGAAGCCCCACAACGTCCGCTGCCGCTGGTACATGGCCGCGAACAACGTCCTCGGATCGCCCGGATCCATGGCGAGGTCGATCGCGCCCGTGTGCTCGTCGACATGGAGGACCAGCTCCCACGTCTCGCCTCCGTCCATCGTCCGGTAGACGCCGCGCTCGGGGTTGGAGCCCCACAGGCGACCCATCGCCGCCACGTAGGCCACGTCCGGATTCCGCGGGTGGACCTGGATCCGGGAGATGTGGTGCGTGGCCTCGAGCCCCATGTGGGTCCAGGTGCGACCGGCATCCGTGGACCGGAACACGCCCATCCCCCACGGGGAACTCTGGCGGTTCTGCGGCTCGCCCGATCCGACCCACACGACGTTGGGGTTGGACGGGGCGAGGGTCACATCTCCGATCGACAGCATCGTCTGGTCGTCAAAGACCGACTCGAAGTTGTTCCCGTGGTTGATCGTCTTCCACAGCCCGCCCGTCGCGGTCGCGACGTAGAAGGTGGAAGGATCGGACTCGACGGGCGCGATGTCGGCGATGCGGCCACCCATGATGGTGGGGCCGATCTCGCGCCACTCGAGCGCCGCGACGGCTGCCGCCATGTCGGCGTCCTGAGCCATCGCGGGGAGGGGTGTGGCGATGAGGGCGATCACCGCCGCAAGCGACAGACTTCCTGGGAGCCCTGAGCGCGTACGCATCTCGATTACCTCGTGTGGCAGGGGGTTCCGCGGGAGGGAGGCCCGGGCGAAGGAACCGGCACCGGCCACCCCACCCAACGACCATTACAACGGATATACAGTAGGCAAACCGACCGAAATCTGAAACCGCAGCTCGTGGGAAACGCCCGTCGACTCACCGAGGTTGCCGAATACGACATCGCGTCGTAGACTTACGACATGTCGTCGGTACGGTGGTCAACGGAGAGCGAGAAATGACGGATCTGATTCTCCAGATCGGGGCCAGCAAGCTGGTGCTGTCCGTCGGCCTTGCCGGAGTCGCGTGGATCGTGCAGCGCCGCCTCGGCTGGCCGTCTCTGGCCCACGGACTCTGGTTGCTGCCGCTCGCGGCCCTGCTCGTGCCTCCGCTCGTCTCGATTCCGATCTGGCCGCGGGAGGCCGATCCCGTCGCGGCCGTCGCGGCCGTGGGCTTGTTGGGGGCGGAGCCGACGCCATTGGCGGGGGCCATCCTTGTCAGCTGGCTCAAGAGTCACGGCAAGGAGGGGCTCGTCTGGCTCTGGCTGCTGGGCACCGCTTCCGTCCTCGGCTGGACGCTCGTTCGCACACTGCGCTTCCACCGCTCGCTCGTGAGAGCGTCGGAGGTCGCGCCGCCCTCGGTCCAGCGCACCGCGCAGGAGATCGCCCGCAACCTCGGACTGGGGGCGGTCCCAACGGTTTACGCCACACCGGCGCACGTGTCCCCCATGGTGTGGTGGGCCGGAGGGAAGGCGCGGATCCTACTCCCCTCGCCCCTGCTGGCCGCGATGGATGGGGTCGAACTGCGCTGCATCCTGGCGCATGAACTCGCCCACGTCCGACGGCGCGATCACGTCGTCCGCTGGCTCGAATGGCTGGCGTGCGCCGCCTTCTGGTGGAACCCCGTCGCCTGGTGGGCCCGCCGAAGGTTGCGGGCGTCGGAGGAGTTGTGCTGTGACGCGCTGGCCATCTCTACGATCGACGGCGAGCCACGGATGTACGCCGGGGCCCTGCTCCGGGTGATCGATTTCATGTCCACAGCCCCGGCACCGGGGCCGCTGACCTTCGCGAGTACGGTCGATCGCTGCGGCCGCGCGTCGCGACTGGAAAGGAGATTTCGCGTGATTATGACGAACAGGAGACCGCCGGAGACGCCGCGATGGCTGCGCGTCACCCTGCGGTGCGGCGCTGTCTGCCTGCTGGCGGGCGGCCTGACCTACTGCACCGACCAGTCGGACCTGACGGCCGTGGACCCGGCGCTGGCGCCGCCGGTGCAGGAGACCGCCGAGTTCCTCGTCACCGAAGGAAACCCGACTGCCAAGTCACCTTTCGCGGTCGACGGAGATTCGTCCCTCCGTCCCGCCGAGTTTGAGCGTGAGCGGGTGCTGCGTACTCTCTCCGCCCGACTCGAGACTCTCGCGGCGGAACACTCACTCCCAAGCGAGCTTGTCGAGGCCCTCCATGCCGCCGGGGACCGGGTCCTCTCCCGATCCCGGGCCCTTTCGGCGGGTGAACCCGCTGGACCTGGCCGGATTCCCGACTTGTTCCTGGGTGTGACACCAGACGACGGGACCGGAGATCCCAGGTTGGTCTCGCTGGAACTTGCCGCCCTTCGGTCCGCGCTGTCGGGAACCCCGCTCTCGGATGCAGAAGCCGTTGAGGCCGAGTTGGCCCGGCACCTGCGGGTGCGCCAAGCCTCAAACTTCAAGTTACTCCATGGGATGCATCTCGAATGTTCGGTTGATGAAGGCGGAAGTCTCTCTCCGAGCGAACTCGTTTCCGGCACGATGACGTGCGAGACGGCGGAAACCAGCAAGGGAAAGCTCCGCCTGAGGCGATAGCGCAGCGGCAGCGTGGCGCTCGACGCTCCCCGTCGGAAACGATCGAGAAAGGGTCTCGCATGACGATACCGCGCCTGGCCAACGCCGAACTCGCGGTCATGGAGCGGCTCTGGAAGGAGGGGTGCCTGACGGCGCGCCGGCTCCGCGAAAAGCTTTACCCCGACACGACCCGGTCGGCGCACGGGACGATCCAGCGGCTGCTGCAAAGGCTGGAGGACAAGGGCTTCGTCCACCGTGATGGCAGCCTGGGGACTCAACTCTTCTCGGCCCGGGTCAGCCGGGAGGAATACGCGTCCGGGCGGCTCGAGGCGCTGGCCGACCGGATCACGGGGGGTTCGCTGGTTCCCATGATTACGCAACTGATCGAAGACCGGAAACTTGCGCCCGAGGAGATCGAGCGCCTGCGAAGGATCCTGGAGGAGGGATGACGGATCTGATCTTCCAGATCGGCGCCAGCAAGCTGGCTCTCTCCGTCGTCCTGGCGGGGGCGGCGTGGGCCGTGCAGCGGCGTGTTCGCCGGCCCGCTCTGTCCCATGCGCTCTGGCTCCTGACGCTGGGTGCGCTGGTCGTGCCGCCGCTCGTCTCGATTCCGGTGTTGGCCCCGGAGGCCGTACGCGCGGCTTTGCCGGCGGCCGACGTGTTCACGACCGTGGCTCGGACGCCGTCGCCCGGAGTGGGCCTCGCGGACTGGCTCGCGGTCCTGGCGAAGGCGGCGCTCGTCTGGGTCTGGCTTCTTGGCGCCGCGGGTGCCCTCGCCTGGACGCTCGTACGCACCTTGAGTTTTCGGCGCCAGCTAGCCTCGGCCTCGGAGATCGCTCCGGCTGAAGTCCAGCGGTTGGGACGTGAGATCGGCGCATCGCTCGGCCTTCGCAGTACGCCGACGATTCGCACGACGCGAGCGGACCTGTCCCCGATGGTGTGGTGGGCCGGGGGCCCCGTGCGCGTCGTCATCCCTTCGACGCTGCTCACTCAGCTCACGCGTGCCGAACTCCGCTGCATCCTGTCGCACGAACTTGCTCACGTTCGGCGACACGATCACCGGGTGCGCTGGCTCGAATGGCTGGCGTGCACCGTGTTCTGGTGGAACCCGGTGGCCTGGTGGGCGCGCCGCAGGCTGCGGGCAGCCGAGGAGTTCTGCTGCGACGCGCTGGCGGTGGCTTCCCTCAAGGTCGAACCTCGGGCATATGCCGGTTCGCTGCTGCGAGCCATCGCCCTCATGACCGAGCGACCCGCACATCAGCCGCCCGCCTTCGCCAGCGCAGCACATGTCCGCAGGCGTGGCGTGGATCTCGAAGAGAGGCTCCGGAGGGTCATGAAGATTGAACCGTTGTCGGCCCCGCGTGGGCTTCGAGCCGCACTCAAGTGCGGCGCATTGTGCCTGCTCGCCCTGGGCCTGGTCTACTGCACCGACCGGTCGGACTCGGTCTTCCCCCACGCGGCTATGACGCCCGCCGACCTGGAGGGCCGACTGACCCACGATTCGCGGGCCGAGAGTGGCAGTCGTCGCCTCGCGGCCGCGCTCACGTCCCACATCGATTCGCTGGCGGCGGATGGCCAGCTTACGAGAGACGCGGCCGAATCCTTCAGCAGGGCATTCGTGTCTCGCCTTGCCGAGTTGGGCGCGTCGGTCGATGGCGCTGTTCCCCAGGAGTTCGACATCCGCATCCGGATCTCGGGCAGGGACCAGGAGCAGCGGTTCGAGGCTGCGTCCGGGAACCTCATAGGTCTGCAAGAGGCGCTCGCTCTGGCGAACGGCCTGGATCCCCGGGAGCTGTTTGTCGTCAAGGAGGGCGCTCTCGGTGGGCGGACAGTGCACATCCGGGGATTCACGATCGACGCCAGCGTGTTCCTGGGCCGACCGGACGAATGTTCGGTGGAACTGCAGGATGGGGCGGGCGTGAGTCGCGTTTCCTGCGAGACCTGGCGCGAGGTGAGAATCCCGGAGCTTGAGGTGCTGCGGTCGAAGTAGCGGCGGGATCGCGCACCGGGCGAGCCTCATCGTGAGGGTAGCGCCCTGGTCCGGGTCACCGGATCATTCGGCTTGCGACAGGCTGCGGGAGCTGAGCCCTCCCACCTTCCAGCCCCAGCGAGCCGGAGTGCCTCCCATGTGTGCGGAAATACGGATGGAGCGGATGACTTCGCCCGAGATCGGCGCCGCGATCGAGGCCGGGGTCACGACCGTCGTCGTCGCGGCGGGGGCGGTGGAGCAGCACGGGCCGCACTTGCCCCTCTTCATGGATGCCGAGCACGGGGACCGGCTTGCAGTCGAGATCGCCCGGCGGCTCGGTAGCGCGCTCGTCGCCCCTACTATCCGGGTCGGCTGGTCCGACCACCACATGGACTTCGCGGGCACCGTCTCCCTCAGCAGGGAAACCTTCCTCGCGGTGTGCCACGACTACTGCGTGAGCCTGGCGCACCACGGGTTTCGGCGCGTCTGCTTCGTCCCCTCGCACGGCGGTAACTTCGCCCCGCTCGCCGAGGCGCGGGACGCGTTCAACGAAGCGTCGGGGCCCGACTGTTCCGTGGACGTATACGCGGATCTGATTGAAGTCATCGGGACCTGGCGGGAGATCGCCGAGTCGGAGGCGGGTCTGGGGTCCCGCGTGGGAGGCCACGCCGACATCGCGGAGACCTCGATCATGATGGCCATGCACGACGGTCTCGTCCGGGAGGACCGGGTCGAGTGCGGGCAGTTGACGACGCCCGAGGAGGAACCGGAACTCATCCGGCGCGTGCTCGGCGAGGGGTTCAGGAGCGTGACGCCGAACGGCATCCTGGGCGACGCGCGGGGCGCGACCGCCGAGATGGGCGAGAAGCTGATCACGGCGCTGGCGGACCGGATCGCCGCGCATTTCGGGGCGTAGACCAGCTTCCGGGTCGACGGGGGCGCGACTTGACGAGGGAGCCGACGGGATGAGGTTCGCGCGAACGGGAGCGGCGGTCGTGATCATGCTCGGAGCCGCGGGGTCCCTCGCGGCGCAGGAGCGGCGCGGCCCGCCGCCCGTGCCGCCGGACAACTCACCGCCGATGACGATCGAGGCGTACGACCCGCGCTCGACGCTCGTCGTGCCGGAGAATCCCGTCACGCGCGCCGGTTTTCCGTTCGTGGACGTTCACCTCCACCTCAACGCGACGATGCCCCGGGCGCGGCTCGACCAGCTCGTCCGCGACATGGACGCGCTCAACCTCGCCGTCGGCGTGAACCTCAGCGGAGGCACGGGTCCCCAGCTCGCGCGGCAGGTGGAAGCCTTCGAAGCGGCGTATCCCGGTCGTTTCGTCGTGTTCGCGAACGTCGATTTCGGCGACATCGACGACCCCGAGTTCGGGGCGCTCGCCGCGGCCCGGCTCGATGCCGATGTCCGCGCCGGCGCCCGCGGCCTCAAGATCTTCAAGAGTCTCGGGCTGTGGATCACGGATGCCGCCGGAGAGCGGGTCCCGGTCGACGATCCCCGTCTCGATCCAATCTGGGCCAGGGCGGGCGAACTCGGCATCCCCGTCCTCATCCACTCGGCGGACCCGGCGGAGTTCTGGGAACCGATGGACGAGAACAACGAGCGCTGGCTCGAGCTTCGCCTGCGGCCGCGGCGTCGCCAGACGGGCCCGCCGTCCTTCGAGCAGGTGCTGGGCGAGCAGCTCAACATGTTCCGCCGGCACCCGGAGACGACGTTCATCGCGGCGCACCTCGCGTGGCTGGGCCACGACCTCGGCCGCCTCGGGCGCACCCTGGACGAGATCCCCAACATGAACGTGGGGCTGGGGGCGGTGATCTACGAACCGGGGCGGCAGCCGCGCTTCGCGCGCGAGTTCTTCATCAACTATCAGGACCGGATCCTGATGGGGAAGGATTCCTGGGCTCCGGACGAGTACCCCACCTACTTCCGCGTTCTGGAGACCTCGGACGAGTACTTCCCCTACTACCGGAAGTACCACGCGTTCTGGCGCATGTACGGCCTCGACCTCCCGGACGAGGTCCTTCGGAAGGTCTACTTCGAGAACGCGCTCCGGATCATCCCGGGCATCGACAGAAGCCGCTTCCCCTAGGAGTGGACGGGCGCCGACAACGCGTGTACGATCGGGCGCAGATCCACGCGCGCACAGGCGGGACAAGCAGGCGGGAAACAGGGACAACACGACATGAAGGATCCGAAAAAGACGGTCTTCGACGCCTACAAACTGGGGCATGCGAGGGAAGAGGCCTACGACGCCGCCTACAGGGGGCTCGCTCATAGTTCAAGCGTGTGGAAGAAGGCCGAGGTGCGACTCGAGGAGGCGCGGGAGGCGAGGACACGCGCCGCCGCGAAGGTGCATGAGGCGGCCGCGCTCTTCGTCGATGCGGAGAGGAGAGCGGAGGTCGCCTACCGGGTGGCAGCGGCGGAGGGCGCGATCTCCGAGCCGGGGCCCATCGAGTTGAGCGCGGCGACCGCGCCTCCATCGCCCGCCAGGCCGCCAAGGCGACCTCTCTGCTGCAGTGGATCAAGCTGTTGAGCTGACCCGGCCGACCTCACATATCCGGGAAATCCGCCGTGGGCCCGAACATCTGGGGCACCGGCACGTCGAGAAGACGCAGATAGACCCCCAACTGCGCCCGGTGGTGGATCAGGTGGTCGAGGATGAAGCTCCGAAGCACGATGGCCTTGGGCATCGTGAAGCGCGTCTCGCCACCGACCTTCATGGTCCAGGAACTCGCGAACACCTCGTCCGAGGTCGCCTCGATCGTCTGCCGGGCTGCCGCGGCACTCCGGTCGAGGGCGGCGACCAGGTCCCCGGAAGACGTGAGTTCCGGGTTCGGCGGCGGTCCGTCCCCCGCACCGATGTCGAACTCGGACATCGTCAGCGTGGGCATGGTCCAGTTCGGGATCATCGCGACGTGGGTCGCGAGTTCCCCGAGCGTCCAGGACTTCTCGTGCGGACGCCAGTCCAGGCGGTCGTCGGGGACGGCCTCGAGCGCGGTCCGGCACCCGGCCACGATGTGGTCGAACGCGTTGAGAGTTCCTTGAGCAGACATGTGAGACTCCGGTGTGAGGGCGTGGTTTCGGTCACGGGTCCTGATGCGCGGTCGGCGGCACAAGCTGCGATGTTCGACCGGCGGATGGAAGCACCGGCCGCGCCTGGGTTCAGACCTTCGCCGGAGCACCCGGAGCGCCAGGCTCATTGACCTGAACCGCAACCTGGCTAGATTTCTAGCTAGGTGACGCCAGGTTCCGGAGAAAAGATGACCGTCGTCGTGAATGTCCACGAAGCCAAGACGCAGCTCTCCCGCCTGCTCGCTCAGGTGGAGGCGGGGGAGGACATCGTGATCGCCCGCCGGGGGGAACCGGTGGCGCGGCTGGTTCTTTGCAAGCCTCGTGGCCAGCGGCAGCCTGACGTCCTCAAGGGAGAGATCGTCATTCCCGACAGCTTCTTCGACGCGCTGCCGGAGGAAGAACTGGCGGCCTGGGAGGGTGGATAAGGGTGCGGCTGTTGCTGGACACCCACGCGTTCCTCTGGTGGCTCGGAGACAGTAGCCACCTCTCCGGGAAGGCACGTCTCTTGATCGGCGACGAAACGAACCGCGTCGTGATCAGCGCCGCGACAGCCTGGGAGATCGCAACGAAATACCGGATTGGGAAGTTGCCGGGCTGCGAAGCCGTGGCTCTCGACATCGCTGGGCACATGGCCGCTCAGGGCTTCGACGAACTACCGATCACGGTTGCCGACGCCGCGCGCGCCGGGCGCCTGCCCGGACCCCATCGAGATCCCTTTGACCGCATACTCGCGGCACAAGCCCTGGCGCGCGGTCTGCCCATCGTCTCGACCGATGGGGTCTTCGACCGCTATGGGCTGGACCGCCTCTGGTAGACGATCGCCTTTTCGGCGTCCTGACGCACCGCTGATCCTCGTCTGACGCACGGTCAGTCGTCTCTCTTGCCGGTGTCGCCGCGCCGTATCTCGAAGTCGCGGCGGTCCCGGTAGAGGAGCGCGCGGTTGAGGACGTAGTCTCCGGCATCCACGTCGATGTCCGGGCATCCCGTCATCGTCCAGTACTTGTATTCACCGAGGAACAGGTATTCTCGCGTCTGGTGGAAGAAACGGCAGGTGACGCCCTCGCCCCGCCCGATCCGCTCGCAGAAGGCGGCGAGGAGTTCCTGCTGAGCGTCCTTCTGGCTGACGACGTACTCGTGGGGCTAGGTGTCGCGGTAGGTCACGGCCTCGCGCCACGGGGCGCGAGCGATCAGCTCCATGATGTCCGGCTTCCGCCCTGCGTCCGTCATCTCCGGCATCCTCCGCGCGCGGCGCCTACGCGCCCACGCGGCTCAGGTCCAGCTGGAGCGTGGCGTCGGCCCCGAACCGGATCGTCCCGCGAATCTGGTCCGCCCCGAACAGGTTACCCGAGTAGGCGATGTTGGTAATCCGACCCGCACCCCTCAGCTCGAGGAGCAGCGACACGTTCGGGTGCTCGTGCAGTCCGATCACCGTCCCGGAGAGCACGTCCGCCTCCTCCTGCAGGCTGACCGTCCCCGTGACCGCGCCGCGGTCGTTCGCGGACAGCCGGAAGTCGAAGCTGACCACCGACGATTCGTCGACGACCTGCCCGACCCACTGGCCGGTGATGTCCGGCGGAGTCGGCCCGGATGTTCCGTCCCCGCAGCCGGTGAGCGCCGCCGCGAGCACGATGATCGCACCTGCCGATCGCGTCTTCGGGGTCGCTTTCAGCTTTCTCATCTCGTCTCCACTTCCGATCGGATATCGCCGCGAGGCGTGGCGACGGGGCAAAGCCTACCCCGACACCGAATCTCGGAAAAGGAGTAAGGAGTGAGGAGGGTAGCCTCCCGCTGGGGGCCCGATCGTTCGCGTGACCCATCTCGGTCGGCGGACCCCTCTTCCGGGCCGACGCTGTTGCGACTGATTGCAAGTTTGCGCCGACAGCCGACTCGTTCGGGGGTTGAGGACCCTCGCCTCAAGGACCTGGTGGGATCCGCCTGAATTCCAGCGTGCCGATGTCGTGCACGACCGTGCCGCGCCGTATGAAACCGCTGATGTGATCTTCGGATCTGAAGCGACCTTGATAGGCCTCGGAGGATGTTTCGTAGTCGAGAGTCAACGATATGTCCGAGAAGGCATGCACGCCGCTCACGGTTCCGCGGGATATGGTTTCACTCGGAGTGGGGATGCGGCGGAAATCCGTTCGGCTGACCGTGCCCGAGACATTGCCTTCCCCGTCTTCCTGCAGCCAGAGCTGCCAGGCCAGGCCCCCGTCGATAAGAGTCACGTGTCCGAGCCATGTCCCCGTAAGGGGCATTTCGGACGGGTCCGTCGTGAAGCGACAGTCGGCGATCGCCGCCAACAGGACGATTGCGACCGCAACGCGCGCGGCACATTCCCGCGACCCAGACGCCTCCGGTCGCAAGACGCTCGACCGCTGCATGCAGTTCACGATGGCGGAAGAGAAACGTTGGTCGACGCTCCCCCTACGGTGAATCGATAACGGAACTGCCTCATGATTCCTTCAGGACCGGTGGCTTTCCGGTCACACGTGCAAACTCCTCCGCGTCCCGTAGCTTCCGACATACGTAATCGACCCAAGTCCGGAAAGCGGTGCCGGGTTTGTTGTAGTTCTCTACGGCGGCGCGGCAGGCTGATCGTGCCTTCTCCAAATGAGCTTCGACGACGCGGGCTAGTCGCGGCATGAACTCAATCGATGGTATCCGACGGCGCGGGCGGATAGTACATAGGCGCGAACGTGGCAGCAGTGATCTGCGCCAAGAGATGCATGCCGCCCGGTCGGTGGTAAGAACCTCGGCTTGTTTCGGGACCGTGCGTGAGGCCCTCTCGCCGATAGCGGGCTCCCGGCCCTAAGCCCGAAGAGTCGCCCACCGAACGTTCGCAGCTTCCTGGCCCCAATCCACGAAGACCGTGTCGCGACGCTTCTCGAAGGTATCGGAAGCGCACTTGAGGAGGATCAACCCAAGCACGGTGTGCTTCGTTCGGCGCATCCATCGACCGGCTGGGAGCTTCGACCATGGCGGAGAGTTCGGCCTCCTGGTAGTAGTCACATTCCCTGTCGTCTCGAGCACGGGCCACCGCAGCCTCGACCCTCATGCTGCTTCCCGCATGTTGCGAGCTTCGGCTTTGCCCCGGGATCACTCCGAGTCGGCCTCCGGAACCTATTCGTTCTCGGTGACCGGTATTGTCTCGACGCAAGGAACGAAGCGATCTCTTAGCCAGCCCTTCTTGCTGAGTAGACGGCAGGCAAGTTCGATCTGCCGCTCCGAAAAATCCCGCTTTCGCTCGTTCCAGGCGTATGCTTGGTCGACCACGTCATCGACGCTACCGGCGTCTTCCTGCGTGACGACCCAGTGAACCGTGGACAGCAACTCCAGACCGAACGGTGACTCGAACCCGGCTACAAGGTCTGCGACGCGCTTGAACCGGGCTTGCGTATCCGTCGTGGTCGTCACAAGCGCCTGCGCGTCATCAATCGCGCCTGGAACCAGTCTCAGCCGCTTGTCGGGCCGGTCACCTCCGTCCGCGTAGCCCGAAACCATGTGCCCCTCCATGGCATGAAGCACATGGCGAAGATTCTCTGCGTAAGGCCCGTAGTGCCCCTTCTTGAACCTGAGCTTCAGCGGTTCTCCCGCAACCTGCATGAAGTACATCAGCTTGTGCGCCTCCTGGAGCGTGACGAACGGATCCAGCAGACCTCGCAGGTATCGGTCGAGCAACCCGACGAGAGCGGCGCGTCCCGGTGTCATGCGAGGAACATCGCTTGAGCGGTTGGCTGTCGCGTCCACCGGACCGCCTCCCGGCTCGAAGACCGTTACCTCAACGTTGCCAAGATCCTTGAACGCCTCAAGAATGCGAGGCCGCACCAGCGACCAGTCGAGGCCACCCAGGCCACTGCCGAGCGGCGGGATGGCTAAGGAGGGATGTCTCGGTCGCGGATCTCCTTGACGAGAAATCGCAACCCGGATTCGATGTCCTCGAGGCGACTCTTCCCACGCCAGTGACGCTTGCTGGGGAAGTTAATGATGTATCGTGGAGGCACGCCCGAACCTGTCTCGAAGACGAAGACGCGCCCCGTTCCCGTTAGCGCCTCGATCGCTTGCCGCTGGATCGCCGTTGAATGAACGCCGATGCGGGTGATGAGAAACCATGGAAACGACGACTCCATGAGAAACTCGGCCTGTTTCCCTTCCTTCCTGTCCCGCCAATCACGGGCCTGCACAGCCGGCCAGTCGATTCGGTGAAGTTCTTCCAAGTCGGACCAATCCTCGAAGTAGGAGGAACCTGCGTTGGACGCGGTAAACGCCCATCGTCGGTTGGCCCCTTCCGCCCAGGCGATCGCGCGATACAAGTCTGCTTCCAGGTGTACGATCGGTTCCTGGCCCCCTCGATACGGAAGGCCGGGGTAGTTGGCCTTGTGAATCATGTAGAGCATGACAGACCGGGGACAGAAGTAGAAGGGTACGCAATCGCCTACATGTAGTTTGGATGATTCGTCAGAGACGTGCGCGCACGTCTCGCCTTGATCTCTGCCATCCCGATCGACGTGCCAACCTTCGGTCGCTTCATCATCTCCGTGTCACAGGAGAGTCCTCCGTCACCTACGATCAAGATAAGACGGTCGACATGAACGATGTGATAGACCTTGGGCCGCGCAGGTACCGGGTGCAGAGGCATCCGCTCGTGGCTACTCGTGTCAGTTGGACCAGGGGGGGACGACGCCGTTCATGCGGGCGTAGGCGACGGACTGGCCGACGTGTTCGTTCATGTGCGAGACAAGCTGCAGGAGCACCGTCCAGCCCTGGACGCGGCGGCCGTAGAGTTCCGTCTCGCCGGCGAGGCTGGCCTCGCTGAGCGCGCCGACCTGATCCATCACGTGGCGGACGGACATCTCGTGGATCTCGCGCACCTTGTCCTTGTCCCGGATCGTCTCGATGTCCGCGTAGTCGAACCCGTTTGGGGGCGCGATCCCGAGGTTCTGGTCGAGGTACATGAAGTTGTAGTGCGCGATGTGCATGTACACCTCACCCACCTCCATCACCCCCTCGGCGGGCGCCCACGAGAACTTCTGCGCGGGCATCACGCGCGCGAGTTCGGAGATCTTGCGGCTGGAGCGCTGGAAGTGGTCGAGGATCTCGTCCCGGACCGTGATCGGATCCGTCCCGGGGGCGAGCGTCAGCTCATGGGACACGGGAGCGGCGGCGATGGGGATCTGCGCGAGCAGGGTCGCGGGCGCGAGGGCCCCGGCGATGACGAGAGCTGCGATGAACTTCCGCCTCATCTGACTTCCTCCTGCGGTTGCTGCCTCCGTGTGGACGGCGCGGCGAGTTCCCGCGACGTAGCCGGATGATATGATACGGTCCCCTCACCCGTCATGGACGGGGTGAAACGCATCCAGGTCACTCTCGCAAGGCGAATGTTCGACCGTCACCCGCGACACATCGAGGCCCGTCGCCGCTGGATTCGGGTCTGCGCCGCGCTCCTCGCGGGGGCGGCGGTATGGACCGGGTGCGGGCCGGGGTCGCTCGACTGGGTCGAGGAGGACGGCTACCGCTGGGCGGAACTGCGGGTGTCGGGCGAGGACGAGCCGGGCTTCGAGCGGCTGGATCCTTCGGAGACCGGGATCTCGTTCGAGAACGTCGTCACGCAGGAGCAGTTCATCGAGAACAGCCACTACCTGAACGGCTCGGGCGTGGCCGTGGGCGACGCGGACGGCGACGGCAGGGTCGACATCTACTTCGCGGGGATGGACGGAGCCAACGAACTCTGGCGCAATCTGGGGGGCTGGAAGTTCGAGGAGATCGCCGAGGAGGCGGGCGTCGCCGCGGCGGGACGTTTCTCGACGGGTGCCCTTTTCGCGGATGTGGACGGCGACGGGGACCTCGACCTCCTCGTCAACGCGCTCGGCGGGCCGAACTCGCTCTTCGTGAACGACGGGACGGGGCACTTCACGGACGGGGCGGAGGCGGCCGGGCTCTCTTCGGCGCTCGGCAGCATGTCGATGACGCTGGCCGACATCGAGGGGGATGGGGACCTCGACCTGTACGTGGTGAACAACAAGGTCGCCACGGTGCAGGATCTCTTCCCGCCCGAAGTCCTGCAGCCGCGGAACATCTACCGCCGGACGGAGGACGGATTCGAGGTTCTGCCGGAGTGGCAGGAGCACTACACGCTCGGGGAGGTCCAGGGCGGCATGGTGCCGCGGCTTGAACTGGCCGAACCCGACCGGCTGTACCTGAACGACGGGACGGGTCGCTTTTCACCGGTGTCGTTCACGGACGGCGCGTTCCTCGACGAGGCGGGGCAGCCGCTGACCGAGGCGCCGCTCGAGTGGGGGCTGGCGGCGCGTTTCCAGGACATGGATGGCGACGGGGACCCCGACCTGTACGTGTGCAACGACTTCCACAGCCCGGACCACATCTGGATCAACGACGGGAGCGGGCGCTTCCGGATGCTCCCGCCGCTCGCCATGCGGAGCACGAGCTTCGCCTCCATGGGGGTGGACTTCGCGGACGTCGACCGCGACGAGCACATGGACTTCTTCGTGGTCGAGATGCTGAGCCGCGAGCAGCGGCTGCGGATGAAGCAGGCCAGCGGGGGGGTGCCGGACCCGCAGTTCGCGGGGCGGATCGAGAACCGGCCGCAGAAGCCGCGCAACACGTTCTATCTGAATCGGGGGGACGGGACGTGGGCGGAGGCGGCGCAGTACGCCGGGGTCGACGCGTCGGGGTGGTCGTGGGGCAGCACCTTCGTCGACGTGGATCTCGACGGCTACGAGGACCTCCTCATCGGGACGGGCCACTTCTACGACGCGATGGACAAGGACGCGGCCCAGCGGATGGGGTCCGTCGACTGGCGCCAGCGGCTCCTCGTCTTCCCGCCGCTACGGCTCTCGAACGTCGCGTTCCGCAACCGGGGCGACGCGACCTTCGAGGAGGTCGGGGAGGCGTGGGGATTCGCGGGGGACGAGGACATCTCGCACGGGATGGCGGCCGCGGACCTGGACGAGGATGGGGATCTGGACATCGTCACCAACCGGTTGCTGGCGCCCGCCGGAGTGTTCCGGAATGTCGCACGGGCCCCCCGGGTGGCCGTGCGACTGCGGGGGCGTGCGCCCAACACTTCGGGGATCGGAGCCCGCATCCGGGTGTCGGGGGGCGAGTTGCCGCCGCAGACGAAGGAGATCGTCGCTGGAGGCGCGTACCTCTCCGGTTCCGAGACGATGGCCAGCTTCGCCGCGGGCGAGGGAGCGCTGTCGATCGAGGTCGTGTGGCGGAGCGGGGCCGTGAGCCGGGTGGACGGGGTGCGCGCGAACCGGGTGTACGAGATCGACGAACCCGCGGACGGCGGGGCCACGGCGGCCGGGACCGGTTCGGCGGCGGTCGGAGCGTCGGATTCGGAGGCGGCGTCCTACGACCCCCTCTTCGAAGATGTCTCCGGGCTGCTCGGGCACCGTCACCGGGAGAACGAGTTCGACGACTTCGCGCAGCAGCCGCTCATCACCTGGCGGCTGAGTCAGGGCGGGCCCGGCGTCGCGTGGGGCGATGTCGACGGTGACGGAGACGCGGACGCCCTGGTGGGCGGAGGCGGCGGGTCCGGCATCTCGGTGTTCCGCAACGACGGCGCCGGGGGCTTCTCCCCGGACCGGGGGGCGCTGGGCGGCGGCGCTGCCGGGCCGGCGCGAGCCCCGGGCGACCAGACGGGCCTCGTCGTCGTCCCGGGCCGGGCCGGCGCCGCCGTGGTCGTCGGGACAGCGACGTACGACGGCACCGACCGGGCGGCCCCCTCGGCCTCCGTCCTCCACGCCACCGCCTCGGGGATGGGCGAGTCTCAGACCCTGCCGGCGCACGCGTCGAGTTCGGGCCCGCTCGCCGCGGCGGATTACGACGGGGACGGCGACGTCGACCTCTTCGTCGGCGGCCGGGTGGTCCCCGGCCAGTATCCCGTCCCGGCGACCTCCCGGCTCTTCCTCGACGAGGGCGGCCGCTACGTCCTCGACGAGGCGAACGCCGGCCCGCTGACCGACGTGGGGCTGGTGTCGGGCGCCGTATTCAGCGACGTGGACGCGGACGGCGACCCCGATCTGATACTGGCCCTCGAGTGGGGGCCCCTGCGTCTCTTCCTCAACGAGGACGGGCGGTTCGAGGACGCGACGGCAAGCTTCGGCCTCGAATCCCTCACGGGATGGTGGAACGGCGTGACGGCGGGAGACCTCAACGAGGACGGGCTGCCGGACCTGATCGCCACCAACCGGGGGCTCAACTCGGAGTACACGGCGAGCCCGGAGTATCCGGCCACCGCCTATCACGCCGACCTCGACAACGATGGGTTCCGGGACGTGATCGAGGCGCGCTACGACGAGTTCACGCGCTCGATGGTCCCGATCCGGGGACTCCTCACGCTGGCGGGGGGTCTGCCCTTCCTGCGGGGCCAGATCCAGGGCCACGAGCACTACGGGCGGCTGGCGGTCGGCGAGATCCTGGGGCAGCCGGTCGATCTCCTCCCGACGGCCGAGGTGACAACGCTCGCCCACACGGTCTTCATCAACCGGGGAGGGTCCTTCGAGGCCTTCGACCTGCCGCTGGAGGCGCAGTTGGCGCCGGCCTTCCACGCCGGCGTGGCGGATATGGACGGGGACGGGCACGAGGATGTCTTCCTGAGCCAGAACCTGTTCGCGTTCCGGGGCGAGGGGGACCGCAACGACGCGGGACGCGGCCTGTGGCTGCGGGGCGATGGGACGGGGGCGCTGGCGCCGGTCCCGGGGCAGCGCTCGGGCATTGTGGCGTACGGCGAGCAGCGGGGAGCGGCGTTCGCGGACTACGACGCGGACGGGCGCGTGGACGTGCTCGTGAGCCAGAACGCCGCCGGGACGAAGCTGTACCGGAACGCGGGCGCCCGGCCCGGGCTGCGCATCCGGCTGCGCGGCGGCCCCGGCAACCCGGCGGCCATCGGCGCCTCGATCCGGGTGGAGTACGGCGGCGGGACGCCCGGTCCGCTACGAGAAGTCCGCGCCGGGGGTGGCTACTGGTCGCAGGATGATCCGGTTCAGGTGATGGGGCTCGCGGCCGAACCCACTGCGGTCCGCGTCCGCTGGCCCGATGGCTCGGAGACGGTTACCCCGCTGGACGGCCCGACCCCGCTGGAGGTGACGATCGACGCGACCGGCGCGGTGGTGGCCCGCCGCTGACGCCGGATCGCGCCGCTGGTGCCGGGACCCGCCGCGCTCAGCCGCCCTTCAGGGTGCGGATCCGTTGGGCGACGTCGCGGGCCATTTCGTTCGGAATCGGGATCGTGAGGTTGTACTGGGCGATCTTCCAGCGTTCGTCCTCCAGCACGAGCACGCCGCTGCCGCGCGTCTCGCCCAGATTCGCGTTCTCGAGGCGCTCGTCGAACCAGGCGGTGCTCCCGCCGGGGGCGATGGAGACGTGACGCTCGAGCATGTGGTACGTCCAGCCGGTGCCCCCGTTGAAGCGGGCCCTCGTGTAATCCATGAACGCCTCGCGCGTCCAGCGCTCGGTGGCGTCGGTTCCGAGGAAGACGGCCTCGCGGGCGTAGAGGCTGAAGTAACCGTCGAAATCCGTCTCGGAGGCCGCCTCGTGGAGCGCATCGAGGACGGCCGAGACGTCGGCGCGGGCACGGCTCTCTTCGACCGCGGCCGATTGCGCGGCGAGCCCGCCCGCGGCGAACTGCAGCATGAGCGCCGGGACGATCGTCGGCACAAGCCGTAGCGCGAGTCGCGGGCGGCGGGCCGGAGGGGCGGGGTTCAGCATTCGTCCGTGTCCCCACCTCGCGTGATCCTACCTGAGCCGCGCACGAGCAACTAGTCTGTCGCGTTGGGTCGCTTCACGGTCGACCCGAACCCGGGAACCGGAGGTTGCCATGAATCCATACCCCCTGATGAGGCGGAGGACGCGGCGGGTCGCGGTCGTCTGCGCCGCCATCGTCTGCGCGGTGGCCGCGTGCGCGCCGGACACCGGCGAGGACGCGTCGGGGTCGGGTCCCGGAGAGGCCATCGACGGGACAATCGTCCTCAGGGCGGACCGCATCCTCGACGGGCGCGGCGAGGTGTTCACGGGTCGTGAGGTGGTGGTGCGCGGCGGGCGGATCGAGGCGATCGCGGAAGCGGGGTCCACGCGGGGCGCGATGGTGTACGACCTGCCGGGTGCGACGCTGCTGCCGGGACTCATCGATACGCACGTCCACCTCGGCTGGCACTTCGACGCCGAGACGGGGCGGCTGCACGGCGCCGAATCGACGGACACTGCCGAGGGCGAGATCCTCTACGCGGCCGAGAACGCCTGGAACATGCTGGTCAGCGGCGTCACCACGGTGCAGAGCGTGGGCGGACCCGAGGACGTGCCGCTCCGGGACGCGATCGCCCGGGGGTCGCTGCCGGGCCCGCGCATCCTGACGTCGATCGAGCCCATCACGGCCGGGACGGGCGGACCGGACGAGATCCGGGCGCGCGTGGACGGGCTGGCGGAGGCGGGCGCGGACGTCATCAAGATCTTCGGGTCCGCCAGCATCAGGGTCGGCGGCGCGCCGACGCTGAGCCAGGAACAACTGGACGCCGCCTGTGGCCAGGCCCGCGAGCACGGCCTGCGCGCGGTCGTCCACGCCCACGGGCCCGAGAGCGCGCAGCGCTCCGCCCGGGCCGGCTGCTGGCAGATCGAGCACGGCGCGCTCCTGGACCGCGAGACGCTCGACCTCCTCTCGGAACGACATCTCTTCTACGACCCGCACATTCACCTGATCTTCGACAACTACTTCGCCAACCAGGAACGTTATCTGGGGATCGGGAACTACACGGAGGAGGGGTTTCGGCAGATGCGCGAAGCGGTGCCGACCGCGCTTGGCGTCTTCCGAGAGGCACTTCAGGTGGAGGGACTCGACATCGTGTTCGGGACCGACGCCGTCGCCGGCGCCCACGGGCGCAACTGGGCGGAGTTGGCGTATCGCGTCCGCGAGGGCGGTCAGGATCCGATGGCGGCGATCGTGTCGGCCACGAGCCTCGCGGCCGAGGCGATCGAGCTGGGGGAAAGCGTGGGCACGCTCGCGGCGGGCTTCGAGGCCGACGTGATCGCGGTGGCGGGGAATCCGCTGGCCGACATCGGAGCCCTCGAACATGTGGTGCTGGTCATGCGCGGCGGGGTCGTCTACCGGCACCGGCCGATGTAGGGATCCCGGGCGACACCTGACGGTAGGACCCCTCGTAGGGGGGTTACGGCGAGGGCCGGCTTCGGCTGAAGCCGCGAAGCCGAACGGCAACCGGAAGGAGATGCATGAAGCGGTCGATCGAGCAGGCGCAGGAGCGGCTCGCGAACGATTTGCTCCGCCGCCGCGACGTTGTCGCCGTCGGCATCGGGGCCGATAACGGTGAGCCCTGCCTCAAGGTGTACGTGTCGGGACGGAGCGACCGCAGGTCGATCCCCCGCCGGTACGACGGGCACGAGGTACGGGTGGTCGGCGGCGGTCCGTTCCGGGCGCAGGCCGACGGCCCGGCGGCCGGCAGCCAATAGCCGCCGGGGGTACGAACGATGACGCCGCGCCGAAACCTGATCCTCGCGATCGTGATCGCGGTGGCCGCGGTCCTCGCACTCCATCTCCACTGGATCTCGACCTGGGCGCCCGGGCCGCCGCCGCGGCCCGGCCCGCGTCCGCCGCTTACCCCCGGGGGCGCGACACCCGAGCAGCTTCTGACCGCGGCCATGCGGGTTCAGACCGACTTCGAGCCGAGCCTGTTCGCCCTCCCGGGAGTAGTCGGCGTGGGTATCGGCTTCGGCGACGCGGGTGCCCCGACGATCAAGGTCTTCGTCGATTCGTCGCTGCCCCGGGCCGCGTTTCCGCAGGCCCTTGGGAACTTCCCGGTCTCCGTGCAGCCGGCCGGGCCGTTCCGGGTCCTGCCGCCTGAACCGATCGCGTCGGAGAGGGGCGAGGACGAAGACCCGGTGCCGACGGGCCGCTTCGAGCGGCCGGTTCCGATGGGGGTGTCCACGGGCCACACCCGCTCCACGGCGGGCACGATCGGCGCCGTCGTGACCGATGGCGAGCGCCGCTACGCACTCAGCAACTGGCACGTGTTCGTTCCCGGCGGGGACGCGCGGGTGGGCGATATCCTGCTGCAACCGGGCCCGGTCGACGGCGGCGCGGATCCGGCCGACGCGATCGGCACGCTGACGGCGTTCGAGCCGGTGGTCCTGTCGCTCTTCGCCACCAACCGGATCGACGCCGCGATCGCCCGCACGGACGAGGTGCTGCCGGAGACGCCGGTGGGGGGCTATGGGTCGCCGCGCCGCGTGACGATGGCGGCGAAGCCGGGGCTGCAGGTCCAGAAGTACGGGCGGACGACGCGCCTCACGGTCGGGGAGGTGGAGGCGGTCAACGCGTCGGTCAACGTGACGTACGGGTCGGCCGGATCGCAGGTGGGCCGCTTCACCGGCCAGATCATGGTGTGCTGCAATTTCAGCGCGGGGGGCGACTCGGGCTCGCTGATCGTGGCGCGCGATCTCGACCGCGACGGCACCGCCGGGCCCGACGACCGCAAGCCGGTCGCGCTGCTCTTCGCCGGCGACGGGCGGCTGACGATCGGCAACCCGATCGACCTCGTGCTCGACCGCTTCGACGTGACGATCGTGGGAGAGGGGGACGCTGGCCGCTGAGCCGCGGGCCGACTGGCCACCTGCGCGGCGTAACGGCTAGGTTGGCGGCTATGCAACGCTTCCGTTCACACTACCTGCCGCGTACGCGTCCGGGCCGGCTGCTGCTCGCCCTTTTCCTGGGCCTGTTCGCGTTCACTCAGCCGCCACTCGTGTTCTGGATCGGTAACCGCGTCGAGCCGTTGCTGGGCGGGCTGCCATTTCTCTACGTCTATCTTCTCGTCTTCTACTGCCTCCTCATCGGGGTCCTCGTCTGGATGAAGAGGCGCGAACTCTGATGGAGCCCTGGGTCATCGCGACCGGACTCATCTTCGTCTATCTCCTGGCGACGATCGTGCTGGGGGCGGTCGCGAACCGGCGCATGTCGGTGGACCTCGAGGATTTCCTCCTGTATGGGCGCAAGGCCGGTTTCGTCGTCCTTTATCTCACGGTCGTCGCCACCTACCACTCGGCGTTCGCCTTCCTCGGAGCCGGCGGGTTCTTCTACACGCACGGCATCGGATTCTGGGCCGCGGGCGCGTGGACGGTGCTCGTCGGCGCGATCACCTACGTGCTCGGAAGCCGGATCTGGGCGCTCGGCAAGACGTTCGGCTATATCACGCCGGCCGATCTGCTGGCGGACTTCTACGAGTCCGATGCGGTTCGGGTCGTGGCGGCCATCGTGTCGGTGCTGTTCACGATCCTCTACATCCAGGTCCAGGCGGCGGGACTCGGCTACATCCTTTCGGTCGCGTCCGGCGACCGGATCTCGTTCGAACTCGGCACGCTGATCCTTCTCGTGGTCGCCGCGGGCTACCTCATCGCGGGCGGTCTGCGGGCTGTGTACTGGACCGACGTGATCCAGGGCGTGTGGATGTACGTCGCTGTGTGGGCCGGCGCGCTGGTGCTCGCGTTCAAGCTGTTCGGCGGGCCGATCCAGCTATGGAAGCGCGTGGCGGCGGAGCGCCCCGATCTCCTCACACTTCCGGGGCCCGAGGGGTTCTTCACGCCGGGGATGTGGTTCGGCCTGGTCGTTGTCCTCTCGTTCGGGATCGTCTTCCAGCCGCACCTGTTCATCCGCTACTACACGGCGGTCTCGGCGCGCACGATCAAGTGGCTCGGCGCCACCACGCCCATCTACCTGATGACCTTGTACATCCCCGCTGCGCTGGTGGGTCTGGGCGGCGCGCTGGTGATGCCGGACATCGCGATTCCCGATCGGATCTTCCCCGAGATGCTGGTCGCCTATGCGCCGCCCTGGCTCACCGGCGCGATCCTCGCGGGCGCGACGGCCGCGGCGATGTCCACGCTCGACTCCATGCTGCACGCGAACATGACCGTGCTCACGCGCGACGTGTACCAGCGCTACATCCGCACGGACGCTGCTCAGAACCACTATATCCTCGTGGGTCGGCTCATCATCGTCGCCCTGCTCGCCGTTGGATATGTCCTCTCGGTGAACACGTTCGGTTTCCTCGTCACGCTCGTCTCACTCGCGGGTGCCGGCGCGCTGCAACTGATGCCGGCGGTACTCGGGGTCTGCTTCCCGGGACGGCGGCTTACGACGAGCGCGGGCGTGATCGCGGGCATCTCCGCGGGCCTGGCGACTCTCTGCGTGACGCTCATCGTCATACCGCATCCCCTCGGACTGCACGGCGGCGTGTGGGGACTGGCGGTGAACTTCGTCGTGACCTGGGTCGTAAGCCGGCTCACGCCCGCACCGAGTGACCCCACGGTGTCGCGGATCCACGGCGCGATCGAGCGCTTCGTGTACGAGGGCGATCCCGCGTGAGCGCACTCGGAGGCTGATACGGTGGGCAAGCTCGTGGGAGGTCTCGCCCTCCTGTCGCTGGCGCTGTTCATGGTGCTCGGCTTCGTGCGCGCCGATGTCGACCCGTTGGCGCTCCGCACGATGGTGGCGCTCCTGATCGGGGCCGGGCTGCCGGCGGCGGGGGGCGTCTGGCTGCTGGCGCGCTACCGCGGGGTCGGGAGCCGGATCGAACACCGGCGCGAGCAACTGCGCCGCGACACGCTCGAGGCCGAGATCCTGAGGATGGCCGGGCGGCACGACGGGCGGCTCACCGCGGTCGAAGTCGCGGGCGAACTGGCGGTGCCGACGACGACGGCGGAGGAACTGCTGAACGAACTGATGGCGCGGGACCTGGCCGACATCGAGATCACCGACTCGGGTCTGCTCGTCTAC
The DNA here is from genome assembly GCF_965237495.1 of Candidatus Palauibacter sp. Lineage (GTDB taxonomy): Bacteria > Gemmatimonadota > Gemmatimonadetes > Palauibacterales > Palauibacteraceae > Palauibacter. The sequence continues at coordinate 3,546,653 of NZ_OZ250143.1, forward strand.
ACCTTCCACGACGTGCGACACCTGTCCGAGAAGGAATCGGCCCGAGGACTGCTGGAATCGTGAGCGAGACGCGCTGGCCGTGCCCCGTCTGTCTCGGGGTGAAGATGGAGAAGGCTTCGCTGGGATCGGGGGGCCGAGGCGGCGAGGGCGCGCTCACACTCGACCACTGTGCCCGCTGCGGAGGCATGTGGTTCGAGCTGGGTGAGGTGCAGCGGCTCCGCGCGGAGCGTCCCGAGTCGCTGTGGGCGCGGATCCCGGCCCGCGACGAGCGGCACCGGGCCCAGTGTCACACGTGCCGCGCGTTCGAGGACCGCGACGCCCCCAGGTGCGGGGCGTGCGGCGCGAAGACCCGGCTGAACTGTCCCGCCTGCGATACCACGATGCTTCAGGTCCGACAGTCCGAGCTGACGCTGGACGTCTGCAAGCGGTGCAAGGGCGTGTGGTTCGACCACCACGAACTCGAGGCGATCTGGGCGCTGGAACGGGACCGGGTCGTCGCGAGGCGCGGTAAGGGCGCAAGCCCCGCGCGCGGCGCGGAGACGGGCTCGGAGGTCCTCCTCGAGACCCTCTTCTGGGCACCGGATCTCGTCTTCGTCGGGGCGCACGTCGCCGGGCACGCGGTGGCGGCCGCGGCCCAAGCCGCCCCGGCCGTGCTCGAGGCCGCCGGGGAAGCCGCGGCCAGCGTGTTCGAGGCCATCGTCGAGATCGTGGCCGGCATCTTCGGCTGAGGCAGGCTCCGGGTTCGCCTCGACGGCGCCGCATGATAGAATCCGGGTCCGCTCCGACCTGACACGCACCCCTCCGGGAGACACAACGAAATGGAAATCGCTCTGGCCACGCTGGCCGACTGCGCCAATACGTCGAACGACGGCAAACTCAACCTGATGGGGCTGTTCGACACGCTCTACGCGGCGAACGTGCCCGTGACCCACCCGTCGATGCAGCTGGTGCTCAGGATCCGGGTCGAACCCGCCGAGATCGACCGGCAGCACGAGCTGGAAATCCGCTGCATGGACGCGGATGGCGAGGAGCTGTTCAAGGTGAAGGGCGGGTTCTCGGTCCAGGCCCTGCCGGGACGGGCGGCCACGTTCAATCACGTCGTGGGGATCAACAACCTGACCTTCCAGAGGTACGGGGGGCACACGATTTCGATCTTCGTCAACCGGGACCTCAAGGAGACGCTCGAATTCGAGGTCGCGAAGGCCGAGCAGCGCGCGCGGCCGGCGGCCGGCTGAGGGTCAGCGGTCCGGAACAGCCCCGGCGCCCGGCGCGGCGGCATCGGCCGATTCCGCCTCCCACAGACGCCGCTGTTCGCTCGTCAGGTAGTGCCGGATGGCGGTCACGTCCTCCATCGTGAGCAGGTCGCCGAAGGCGGCCATGCCGTTCGCGGCGAGCGCGCCGCCCAGGACCACGGCGTCGAAGCTCTCCCACCCGCCACCCTCCATCCGGCGCAGATCGGGATAGGCCGAGAGGTGCTCATCCGAGGCTCGGTGGCAGATGGAGCAGTGGACCCCGAACAGCTCGGCTCCCGCGCGCACGAGCGCCACGTCGAGCGCCAGATCCGGCGGCTCGGGCGTGGAGGGTGGCACCTGAGGCGGCGGTAGCGGCACGTCCCCGCCGTCGAGCTTGAACACGAGCAGCCGCCCCACGCTCTCGTAGTCGTACGCCGCCGAGCCGAGCGGGTAGGCGGCGCCCCGCGGCCCCCCATAGCCGGCCATGACGGCGACGTACTGCACGCCCTCCACCTCGTACGTCATCGGCCCCGCCATGACCCCGGTGCCGAGATGGATGCTGTGGAGACGCTCGCCGGTGTCGGCCTGGTGGAAGTCGAGCGTGCCGACCGCCGTCCCCTGGATGACGAGGCCCCCGGCCGTGACCAGCGTACCGCCGTTCCACATGCTCCCCCGCGGAACGCGCCACACTTCGCGGCCCGCGACGGGATCCCACGCGAGGAGGAACTCGTTGGGGCCGATGTCGGGGAGGCCCTCCGCGAGGTGCGCGTAATCCCCGGGGAACGGGGGCCAGCTCGCCTCGAACCCCTCGTACGCCACCTCGGGACGGTGGTCGAACTCCTCCAGCGAACGCCACAGCATGGCCTGTTCGCGGGCCGGGATGTAGGCGATGCCCGTCTCCGGGTTGAACGACATCGGCTGCCAGTTGTGGCCACCAGCCGAGGACGGAAACACGACCCGGGGTTCGTCCCGGTAGTCCGCGGCGGGGTTCGGGATGGGCTGGCCCGTCTCCATGTCGATCCCGAGCGTCCAGTTCACCGTGACGAAGTTCTTCGCTCGCAGCAACTCTCCCGTGGCGCGGTCCAGGACGTAGAAAAAGCCGTTCTTCGGCGCCTGGAGGAGGACATCGCGCGGCCTGCCGTCGATCTCCACGGTGCTCAGGATGATGTTCTGGGTCGCCGTGTAGTCCCAGATCTCGGCGGGCACCGTCTGGTAGTGCCACACGAGCCGCCCGCTCTTGGGGTCGATCGCGAGGATCGAGACGAGGTACAGGTTGTCGCCGCCGGAGGGGCTCCGGTGCCAGATCGGATAGGGATAGGAGTTCCCCGTCCCCACGTAGAGGAGGTCGAGGACCGGGTCGTAGGCCATCTCCCCCCACACCGTGCCCCCGAGACCTCCCTCCCAGGCGGAGTTCGGGTCCCACGTTTCCGCGACGACCTCCAGTTCGGGGTGCTCGAAGCTGTCCGCCGGGTTCCCGGGCACGGTGAAGAAGCGCCATCTCTCTTCGCCCGTCTCGAGATCGTAGGCGGTGATGTACCCTCTCACGCCGAAGTCCCCGCCCGCGTTGCCGAGGACGACGACGTCGCCGGCGATCTGCGGGGAACCGGTGCTCGTGTAGGAGAGCGAGCGGTCGAGGAAGGTGTCGACGCGCCAGATCTCCTCGCCCGTCGCGGCGTCGAGCGCCACCAGGTACCCGTCGAAGGTGCCGACGAAGACGCGGCCCTCCCACACCTCGAGGCCCCGGTTGATGGGGCCGCAGCAGCCCTTTCTGCTGTAGCTCGGATCGACGTCGGGGTCGTATCGCCAGACCGTTTCCCCCGTCGTCGCGTCGAGGGCGGCGACGCTCCCCCACGACCCGGGCGCGTACATCACGCCGTCCACGACGACGGGGGTGGCCTCGAGCCCCCAGTGCACGCTGCCGACGTGCGAACGCCACTCGTACTCCCAGGCGAGCCCGACCGCGGCCGCGTTCATGACGTGGATGCGCCCGAGCGGGGAGTAGCGCGTCTCGCCGAAATCGCGGCCCGAGGTCAGCCATTCGGCCGGCACCGTGTCGGTGGCGAGCAACCGGGCCCGGCCGATGTCGCCGGCCGTCGAGCCGGGCGCCGCCGGGTCACAGCCCACCAGTGCTGACGAGGCCAGGAGGATCCCGGCAATCGACCAGGGCACCGGAGGGCGGCCCGCTTGGGGGGCTGTCGTCAAAGGCCGCTAGAAGCGGGGGGTGACCGTGAGGCGGAAGCTTCGGGATGGTCCCGGGCTCCGTTCCTGCACGTCCACGTACGTCGTCTGGAACAGGTTCTCGATCTTGGCCTGGATGTCCGTCCCGAGGACCCGGGCGCTCACGCGTACATCGACCAGAGTGATGGACGCGCGGTCGTCGAGCGGGAACGCGAGGACTTCCTCCACCCGGCTCCGGTAGCGGAAATCGACGGCGACGAGTTGCCGCCAGCCCGCGATCGTCGCCGTCACGTTGTGGCGCGAGCGGTAGGGCAGCGAACGGCCGGTCGTGTGGTCCTCGGTGTCGAGGAAGGTGTAGGTGGTGCTGAAGTCGAGGCGCTGCGGTATGAGGCCCAGCCGCAGCCCCGCATCGATTCCCCGCACCATGGCTTCGGAGACGTTGCGGAACTGGAACGTGAAGATGTTGTTCGGGGCCGGCGTCGGCTCGATGAGGTCGGTGTATTCGCTCCAGAAGAAGCCGGCGTCGACCCACACGCGGTCGCTGAGGTGCAGAGTCGCCCCGACCTCTCGGGCCCACGCGGACTCTCCGCGCAACTCGAGGTTGGGGATGACGCGGAAGCCGAACTGGGTCGTCGACGTGAACTGCTCCGACACGCTCGGCGACCGGTAGCCTCGGCTGAAGGATGTCCTCAGGCTCACCCGCTCGCTCGCCTCGAACACGACGCCGAGCTTCGGGTTCAGCACCATGTCCTTCATCGCCGCCGACGCCGTGTGGTAGTCGAGCCTCAACCCCACCGAGCCATGCACCCGCTCGGAGAACGCGATCTCGTCCTGCGCGAACAGTGCGAGGTCCCTCACGTCGGGCGCGGGCTCCAGGAAGTTCGAGGACACACCGGTCATCGCTCCCTCTCCGCCGATCGTCAGGGCATGCGACCGATTGAGGAAGAGGGACCACTGGATGTCGGTGCCAATCCGCGTCGAGCGGTGGAAGTCCCCGTTGTCGTGGAAGTAGTTCCGGGATCGCGCGTGGTAGACGTGCGGCCGCAGCTGCAGACGATGCTTCGCCGTGACGATGGGATTCGTCGTCGCCCCGAACACGACATCGTCCGTCCGGATCCAGTCCCCGAGTTCGGCCGGATCGACTTCGAGTGGCCGGTCCGCTGACAGCCACGTGAAGAACTCCTCCTCGTCTCTCCGCGTCCAGTTGACGAAGATCTCCCAGGGATTGGCGGATTCCGCGGGGAAGACGGTCTTGAGCCGCACCCGCCAGCGCTCAAGCTCCCCGTTCTGCCTGAAACCGTCGGAGCCCTCGCGCCCCAGGAACAGCGTCGTGCCTACGTCGCCGAGCCGGCGGGAATGGTGGATCGCGATGCCTTCCCTGCTCAGGCGCTCATCCGTGAACGACATCCCGGACGGGGTGTCGAAGAGGCCGTAGTACCCCCTGACGATCGTCTCGGGCTCCGCGGACGGGCGTCTCGTGATCACGTTCACGACACCGCCGAGCGCATTCGTGCCCCACAGCGTCGAATGCGGGCCCTTCACGATCTCGATCTGGGCCACGTCCAGCACGGGAAGACCGCTGAAATCGATCGAGGCGCCCACGCCGGACAGCACACGGTGGCCGTCGAGCAGCATGAGAACCCGGCTCCCGACGCCTCGCGCGATGCCGGTGGAGCCTCGGATGTCCATCTGTCCGGAGTTGAAGATCACGCCCTGCGCGAAGGGAAGCGCCTCGTCGAGGGTGACGGGGTGGCGATGGTGAAGCTCCTCACCGCTCAGGACGGCAACGCTGACAGGAGCTTCGCCGGGTCGGGCGGCGGAGCGGCTCGCCGTGACGGTCAGCGCGGGCACCGTGAACAACTGTCGTTCGAGCAGAATGCTAAGCTCGCCCGTATGGTCGGCCTGGAGTTGGTGTTCCGTGACGTGGAAGCCCGGAGCGACCACAACCAGCGTATAGGCGTCGTCAGCCGGTGAGGCGATCGTGAAGCCGCCGTCGGAACGGCTCGTGGAGCGCAACGGGGTGTTGCGAATGAACACGGTAGCCCCGGCGATGGGGGCGCGCGTTTCGGCATCCAGAACACGGCCGCGCACCGCATCCTGAGCCTGCACTGCCGGCGGGGCGCTCGCCAGGAAGACGGCGAGCGCCGCGCCGGACGCGAGACATCGGCGGAAGCCGGCTGCTATTGCCGCTGCCAAACTGTCGTCGAGACGGCGGCCGCGGGTTCCGTCACGATGACGGTGAGGACGTTGCCCGCCAATGTGTATGTGCCCAGAGCCTGTTGCTGCTGGCCGGTCTGCTCCCAGGAGCCGTCCGTACGCACCGTGAACGTCCCCTGGTCCGCGATTTCCGTGACGCTGCCATCCCTCGGGTCCGTCACCGTGAGGCTCAGGGACATGCTGCCGGTCGCAGTGTCACCGGACGCCGAGTTCTGCATCAGCGTGAACGTCCCTACGGCAATGGGCGGCCCAATAGGACGGTTGCCGGTGACCACCCCGGTCAGGGACTGAAGGTCGTACGTCCCGGACAGATTGGGCGGCGGGGTCACCGCGGGCGGCGTCGGCTCCACCGGGTCGTCGTCGCCGCCGCAGCCGATAACGAGTCCGGCGGCAACAACAGGGATAAGCAGTATACCGAGGCGCTTCTTCATGAATCCTCCTGTGCGTTGATCCCGGGGCCAAGGTCAGTCGCCCCCGCCCGCTCCTTCCATCATTTGGTCCCGCGCGGCGCGAAACTCGTTCCCGTCGCGCCAGTTGGGCCACTCAGCCCCCTGCGCCAAGCTGTAGCCCACGTCGAACAGCAGCCTCAGGTCGTCCACGGCGCCGTCCAGATCCCAGGACGGATCGTATTCGTCCGTCGGCTTGTGATACCGCTCGGCCGTGTACGCCTCTCGCATCCGCCGGCCGTACGTCTCGCCCCGCTCCACATGGTCGATCCCGGAGTCGGTGTACAGGGCCGGCACGCCCCGCTTCGCAAAGTTGAAGTGATCGGAGCGGTAGAAAAAACCCTTTTCCGGCTCCGGATCCGCGCGTATCACGCGGCCCGCCGCCGAGACGACCGCTTCAAGGTAGTCGTCCAGATCGGAGTTGCCGAGACCGACGACCGTGATGTCGTTCATCGGCCCCACCGTGTTGAGCCCATCCATGTTGATCGCGGCCACGGTCCGGTCCAGGGGATGGACGGGGTATTCTCCGTAGTGATCCGAGCCGAGGAGGCCCTGTTCCTCGGCGGTTACGGCGAGGAACAGGACGGTGCGGGCCGGCGGCCGCTCGAGGCCGCCGAAGGCCGCGGCGATCTCGATGAGGCCCGCCACGCCCGTCGCGTTGTCGAGCGCGCCGTTGTAGATTTCGTCGCCTTCGAGCGTCTCGTCCTTCCCCAGATGGTCCCAGTGCGCCATGTAGACGACGGCTTCCCCCGGGCGATCGGTGCCGGTGAGGCGGCCGACGACGTTGTGCGAGGTCGAGCGCTCGATGGTGTTGCGGATCTCGAGGCTGGCCGCGAGCCCCAGAGACATCGCCTCGAAGTCCTCGCGGGCCGCCCGCACGCCCAGCGTCGCGAGGTCGAGACCCGCGCGCTCGAACAGCGCCGCGGCGGCATCGAGCGTCAGCCAGCCCTCGACCGCCGGACGGGAGAGGTTGGCGTCCTCCGCGACGAGACCGAACTGGGGGCCGGACCAGCTGCTGGCCACGACCTCCCACGGATATCCCGCCGCATCCGTGTGATGGATGATGAGCGCGCCCACCGCGCCCTGCCGTCCGGCCTCCTCGAACTTGTACGTCCAGCGGCCGTAGTACGTCATCGCGCGGCCGTTGAAGAGGGCCGGGTCGCCGGTCGCGTAGCCCGGATCGTTCACGAGCATGACGACCGTCTTCCCGGTCACGTCCACCTCGGCGTAGTCGTCCCACCCGTACTCCGGGGCCACGATGCCGTACCCGACGAAGACCAGTTCGGAGTCCGCGAGGCCGCTGCGGTCGATGACGCGCTTCGTCCAGGCCATCATCTCGGTCCCGTACGCGAGCGCCGCCTCGCCGTCATCGCCCGAGATCGCGAGCCGCATCGCGGGGTCGGCCGTGATCGACACGAGAGGGACCGGCTGCAGCCACTCCCCGTCGCTGCCGGGCTCGAGCCCGGCGGCCCCGAACGCCTCGGCCAGATAGGCGATCGTGAGTTCCTCGCCCCGCGAGACCGGCGCGCGCCCCTCGAACTCGTCCGAGGCGAGGACCGCGATGTGCTCCCTCAGCCCGGCGTCATCGATGCCCTGCAAGGCGTCGGCCGGCGCTTCGGGGTCCGGGGCACACCCCGCGGGGACCATCAGGAGTCCCCCGCGCAGCGCCGCGACCGCGGAGCGGCGAACCCGTCCGGGCGCCCGACGATCATCGCTCATCTTCGCCCTGCCCTCCGGCCGGAGAGAGGCGCTTGCCGCCTGCGGCCGGGGGGGCAACGGGTCCGGCCGAGCGGTCCAGGAGGACCGGGTCGCCGAGCCCCAGCGCCGAGAGGCGCTCCAGCTGCGTACTCGCGTCGCCCACCACGAGCCAGATGAAGCGCCCGCGGTCCAGGTACTCCGAGGCCAGCTCCCGGATGCGTTCGACCGTCATCTCCCGGACGACGGTCTCCCGGCGAAGCAGGTAGTCCGCCGGGAAACCGTAGGCGCTCATGTCCGCCAGGATCCCGAGCTTGTTCCCCAGCGTCTCGAACGCACGGGCGTTCGTCTTGAGGAGGAAGCTCCGCGTGGCCGCGAGATCCTCCTCGTCGAACCCGGGGCCGTAGCCGTCCAGGAGATCGCGGATGATCTCCAGCGACTCGTAGGTCACATTCGAGCGCACGGAAGACGAGATGAGGAACGGGCCCGGGAGCGCCGTGCCCCGGAATCCGGAGCCGACACCATAGGTGTAACCCTTCCCCTCGCGCAGGATCTGGGTGAGGTCCGAGGCGAAGCCCCCGCCGCCCAGCCGGAAGTTCGTCACCTGAGCGGGCCAGAAGTCGGGATCGGTCTCGGCGAGCGCGAGATACCCCACCTGCAGGACGGACTGGCTGGCGTTCGGCACATCGACGAAGTAGAGGCCGGGCGCCGCAGCCTGGGCCGCGGGCGCGGAGGGAAGCTCCGGGGCGGCGGCGCTCCAGCGCGTGCCGATCCCCTCCAGCGCTGTGGTCACTTCGTCCAGAGTCGCCGCACCGGCGACGTGCGCCGCGGCCCGGGCCGGCGTCAGGACGCGCTCGTAGTAGGCCCGCAGGTCGTCGAGGCCGAGGGCACCGACCCCGTCGACCGTGCCGCGGGCGTTGCCGCCCAGGATGTGGCCGCCATAGAGGAGCCGCGTCATCACGTCGCCCGCGATCGCGGTCGGCGACGACGACGCCTGGCGAAGCTGGTTCCGGACCCGGTCCTGCGCGAGTTCGAACGCCTCGGGATCGAAGCGGGGTTCGAGCAGGATTTCCTCGACCAGGGCCATCGTCTCGGGGAAGTTCCGGCTCAGGGTCGAGCCCCGGATGGTGAAGGTCTCCCGGCCCGAGGTGACCGAGATCGAGGCGCCCAGCGCGTCGATCGCCTGCTCCAGTTCTTCCGGCGTCCGGTTCGCGGTTCCCTCGGTCATGATCTCGGCGAGCAGGTTCGCCGCCCCGATGCGGTCGAGGTCCTCGAGCAGGAGACCGCCATCGAGCCGAAGCTCGAACTGCACGAGCGGCGTTTCCCGGTCCTCGATGCCCCTGGCGGGAACGCCGTTCGCCAGCGTCGCGGTCCACACGGCCGGGGCCGAGAGGCTGGGCGGCGGGCCGAACTCCGGCTCGACCGAGCGGTCGATCCGCGAGGGCGTACGGGGGATGTCGCCGCGGTCGGCGATGGCGACGGGCGCCTCGGCGCCCGGCACGATGGGTTCTTCCACCACCGTGGCGAGCAGCGAGCCCTCGAGCGCGAGTTCCGGCCGGCCGCGGGGGATGAAGCTGGTCGCCACCGAAGGACGACCCGCCACATAGGTCTCGTAGACGCGCAGGACGTCCGCTTCCGTCACGTCGAGGATCCGCTCGATGTCGTCCGCGACGTAGCCGGGATCGCCCGCGAAGATGTTGTACTGCGCGAGCTGAAAGGCCTTGCCCAGAACGCTCGACAGGCCGCGGTAGAAGGAGGTCTCGTATCCGGCCTTGACCCGCTCCAGGTCGGCGGCGGAGATCCCCTCCTCCTCGAACCGGGCGAAGGCCCGCTCGACAGCCCCTTGCACCTCGTCGAGGTCGGTGTCCCGGAAGGCCCGGATCGTGAGCCGCATCTGGCCCGCCAGTTCCTGGTGGAAGGCGAACATGCTCGCCGAGGGCGCGAGCTTCTCCTCCTCGACGATCACCTCGTAGAAGGGTGCCGTCTTTCCGTCCGTGAGGAGGGTGCCGAGGAGGGTCAGCGGGTACGAGTCCGGGTGATACAGCGGGACCGTCGGCCACGAGAGCGTGAGCTGGGGCAACTGGGCGAAATTGTCCTCGTGGAAGAGGCGCGTCGAGGCGTCCAGCGACACGTCAAGCGGCGTCGGACGGTCGGGCATCGGCCGGGACGGGATCTCGCCGAAGTACCGCTCGATCCACTCCCGTGCCTGCGCGATGTCGATATCGCCGGCCACGACGAGCGTCGCGTTATTCGGTCCGTACCACGTCTCGTGGAAGTCCTTCGTGTCGGCGAGCGTGGCGCCGTCGAGGTCATCGAGCGAGCCGATTACCTGCCAGCGGTACGGGTGCCCTCCCGGATACAACGCCCGGTCGATGACGAAGCTCGCGTGGCCGTACGGGCGGTTGTCCACGCCCTGGCGCTTCTCGTTCTTGACGACCTGCTTCTCCTTCGCGACGATGTCTTCGGTCACCGTGTTGATGAAGAAGCCGAGCTTGTCGGCCTCCGCCCACAGCGCCTTCTCCAGCGCATCGCTCGGCACCACTTCGAAGTAGTTCGTGCGGTCGCGGCTCGTCGACCCGTTCGTCGAACTGCCCACCCGGGTCATGAGGCGGTCGAGGCCGCCGGGACCGAGGTTCTCGGAGTCGAGGAAGAAGAGGTGCTCGAACAGGTGCGCGAAGCCGGTCTTGCCGAGCACCTCGCGCGACGATCCGACGTGGAACGTCATCGCCACGGCGACCACCGGGTCGGAGCGGTCGACGTGCAGCACCACGTCCAGCCCGTTGGGAAGTTCGTACTTCTCGTAGTCGATCGTGAATCCACCGCCGCCGGCCGCGCAGGCGGAGAGCGCGATCGCCAGGGCGGGGACCAGCGGCGCGCAGTGGCGCCGGATCGGGTCGGGAACGGACATTGAGAGATTCCTCCCTTCGGGTGAGGGGTCGGCAGGCCGGCGTTCAAATCGAAACGATCCGCGGCGCGCACGCCACCCGCGGACGACGGAGACCGGAGGAGACACTCCGATGCCACGGACCCACATTCTCTCGACCGGATTCCGGGTTCCGGACCGCGTGGTCACCAACGACGAACTCGCGTCCATGATGGACACGTCGGACGCGTGGATCCGTCAGCGGTCGGGGATCGAGGAGCGGCGCTGGGTGGAGGAGGGGGAGGCCGGCTCCGATCTGGGAGCCGCGGCCGCGGCGATGGCGCTGGAGCGGGCCGACATGAAGGCGGAGGATCTCGACTGTCTGATCGTGGCCACGCTGTCGCCCGACCACTTCTTCCCCGGCACCGGCGTCTTCCTGCAGCGCAAGCTCGGGATCCGCGACATCCCCTGTCTCGATGTCCGCAATCAGTGCACGGGGTTCCTGTACGGGCTCTCGATCGCGGACGCATGGATCCGGACGGGGCGGTACGAGCGCATCCTCCTCGTCGGCACCGAGGTCCACTCCACCGGACTACACAGGAACGACTTCGGGCGCGACACGGCCGTCCTGTTCGGTGACGGGGCGGGGGCGGTGATTCTCGGGCCGGTCGGTCCAGCGGAGGGGGGTCGCGGAGACGGCAACGGGTCACCCCCGGAGCGGGGCATCCTGTCGGTGCACATCCACGCCGACGGTCGGTTCGCCGAGAAGCTCTGGGTGGAGGCGCCCGCCTCGAAGTACGATCCCCTGATCTCGCACGAGCACATCGACGCGGGTCTCACCTGCCCCTCCATGGACGGGCGGGAGGTCTTCCGCCAGGCGGTGTCCCGGATGCCGGAGGCGGTGCGCGAGGCGCTGGACGCCGAGGGGCTGTCGATCGACGAGGTCGACATGGTGATCGCCCACCAGGCCAACCTGCGGATCTGTCAGATGGTCCAGCGGGCGCTGGGTCTCTCCGACGACCGCATCTACAACAACATCCAGCGCTACGGGAACACGACCGCGGCGAGCCTGCCGATCGCACTCCACGAGTGCGTGGAGGAAGGGCGGCTACGCCGCGGAGACCTGCTCTGTCTGACCGCGTTCGGGTCCGGCTTTACATGGGGGAGCGCGCTTATCCGCTGGTAGCGGAGTCCCGGGGTCCGCCGGTGTCGTCCCCGCCGTCTCCGCCGTGCTCGTGGTCCTCGTCGTCCGTCTGCCGCTCGACGACGATGGTGCAGTTCGTGACGAGCGCCGCGATCGCGCCGATCGCCGCCCAGGCGGGAAGCAGCAGCGTCCCCACGACGCCGAGCGCCAGAGGGACCTCGATCAACTCCTTGCCTTCTTCGTTCCGGATCGTCAGACGACGGACGTTTCCCTCGCGGAGGATCTCCTTGATCTTCCTGACGAGGTTCGTGCCGCGGACTTCGTATTGTTCGCTCATGAGATTTCTCTTTCGGCTGGCCGGCGTCGCCGGCGCAGGCGGCGGTCTCGTCACCGACCATGGTCGAGCGACGATCGCCGTCTAATGTTCGATCAATGTTCGGTCAGAGTTCGATCATCCCGTCGTACCCCGGAACCGGTCCCGGAGGTCGCGACATCGGGGATGTCCTTCAGGAGGAACAACATGGAACATAATCGAAGCTGGTGTCATGCGTGGCGCGGAGCGGTCGCGTTCGGCACTCTCGCCCTCATCCTCGGTCCGGCCGGGTGTGGCGGGGGGACGGAGGGCGACGGGGCGCCAGGCGCACTTCCCGAGGGCGCCGAGGCGTTTTCGCTGCTGGGCGAGCCCCTCTATCCGAACCCGGCCCCCGCCGACGTCGCGGCCCGGCAGGCGCGCGACATCCGGGAGGCGCGGGCGAACTACGAGACGGATCCGGACGACGCCGACGCAATCATCTGGCTGGGCCGGCGCGTGGCCTACATGGGCTCCTACCGCGAGGCGATCGAGATCTTCTCGGAGGGAATCGAAAAGCACCCCGACGACGCGCGCATGTACCGCCACCGCGGGCACCGCTGGATCAGCGTGCGGGAGTTCGACCGCGCGATCGAGGACCTCTCGCACGCCGCCGGGCTGGTCCGGGGGGAGGCGGACGAGGTCGAGCCGGACGGCCAGCCCAACGAGCGCGGGATCCCGACGAGCACGCTGCAGTCGAACATCCACTACCACCTCGCGCTGGCCCTCTACCTGAAGGGCGATTTCGAGGCGGCGCTGGATTCGTACGAGGCCTACATGGCCGTCACCACGAACCCCGACCAGCTGGTGGCGATCTCGCACTGGTGGTACATGGCCCTCCGCCGCCTGGGGCGGGACGCGGAAGCCGCGGCGGTGCTCGAGCCGGTAACGGCGGATCTCGATGTGATCGAGAACACGAGCTACCACCGGCTCCTCCTCATGTACAAGGGAGAACTCACCGCGGACGACCTCTGGGATCCGGCCAGCGAGGACCCGTCGGGCGTAGCGATCGCGTACGGGGTGGCGACCTGGCACCTCTACAACGGCCGCGAGGCGCAGGCGGAGGAGATGTACCGCCGCATCCTCCAGGGTTCGGGGTGGGCCGGCTTCGGCTACATCTCGGCCGAGGCCGAGATCGCCCGCCTCGCGGCCGGTGGCGCGTAGCGGCGCATGACGGCGCGGTACCATGTGACCTGACGTGCCCGGAAACTTCTTCCGCCGCCCACCCGTTCCTTCCCGACGGCCCCCGTTGTCGAGGGAGGTCGGGTGCGGGATTCCAACGTTTCGGTGACCCTGCGCGTCCCATCCTCGAACCCGGCGGGTGGGGACAACCACCAGGACCGGGACGAGAGATTCTGACGGCTGGGCGGGCGGATTTTTCGGGGAAAGAACCGTGAGCTTCCTTTTGTTTTTCATAGATGGTGCCGGACTACCGCGGCGGTGGCCGGTTCTCGCGCTGTGCGCAGGTCTGGCGGGGCCGCTGGCGGCCACCTTCACGCCGAACCTGTCGCTGCAGTTGTATGCCCAGCCCTTCGTCAGCGCCGGGAGCTACGACCGCTGGATGGAGGTCGATGCACCGCGCGCCCCGAGGTTCGGCGACCGTTTCCGCGTCTACGAGGAGAGTGAGATCCGGCGGGTGGAGGGGAATGGCTTCGGGCTCTACGAGATCGACTCTGATCGCGATGGGACGTCGGACTATTCGTTCGGGGCCCCGGACTTCAATCTGAAGTCCCTCCGCTCCAATCTCGTCCTTCGCTGGCAGTACCGGCCGGGATCAACGCTCTTTCTCGTCTGGAGCCGCGACCAGCAGTCGTTCCTCAACGACGGCTCGTTCGCTTTCCGGCGTGATGTCGCGGACATCGCCGGGATTCCTTCCACGGACGTATTCCTCATCAAGTTCGAGCACTGGCTGGGCCTGTGACCGGTCAGGGTAGCGCCGGCCCCGCGGGTGCCGTGCGGCTCGCGATCGGCGCATCTTGTCCGTTTCGGTCTTTGGCCACGATGGCGGCCCGCGACATCCATCGCCGGCGGGAGGGAGTTGCAGTGCGCGAATCGAGCGACTATGGGGTCCGCCCGGCGCCATGACGGGATATCTCTTCCTGGCCCTGGCGGTCCTCGTGGCGGTAGCGGGATGGGAGGTCCGGAGGCGGCTGCGCGAGCAGACCCGCGCCGGAGTCACCGACGAGGTCGTGCGCCGCATTGAAACGCTCGGCCGCGTGGACGCCGAGGATGTCGAGCCTGTCGACCTGGAGTTGGCGAAGGCCGAGGAAGACGAGTTCTGGGCCCAGACCTGGGATGAACCGGAAGAAAACTGGTGAGATCGAAGAGGGATTTCATGCGCCGGACCATGTTGACGTTATCGGTTGGAGCTCTCGCGGAGATGGCCGCGTGGGCGGGCACGGCCCCGGTCGCCGGACTGCAGGAAGTGCCGCGAGCGTCCCTGGGGGAGCCGGTCGCCGCCTACGAGGATGGCCTCGGCTCCATGCGCGGCGTGAGGGAACTCCCGGATGGCCGTGTCCTGATCGCCGACGGCTTCGGCGAGGCCCTGATCGTGTGGCGACCCGGTGCGGGCGCGGACACGCTGACGAACGTCGGACAGGGGCCGGAGGAGTATCGTCTGCCCGACGGACTCTTCCCCCTGCCTGACGGCGGCACGCTGCTCATCGACCTCGGCAACGCGCGCCTCACCCGCATCGAGGCCGATCTCGGCTTCGGGGAGACGTGGCCGATCGCGCGGGGCGGCCTCGGGGCGGGGATGACGATGATGATCGCCGAGGCGACGGATCGGAACGGGCGTATCTACTACGAGGAACGCCTCGGCGGCATGATGTCCGAGTCCGACTCGGCGGCCATCATGCGTTTCGACCCGGCGAGCGGCGAGACGGCGGAGGTCGGGCGGATCAGGCTGAGCGAGCAGGAGCGCCGGGAGTCCGGGGACGCGAACAACAGGAACATCAGCATCCGGCCGGTGCCGTTCTCCGCGGAGGAGGGCACCGCCGGTGCCGTTCTCCGCGGAGGACGCGTGGAGCGTCGCCTGGGACGGCCGCGTCGTGATCGCCCGCGCCGACGAGTACCGCCTGGAATGGAACGCCCCGGACGGAACGACGACGACCGGCGGTGCGGTGCCCCACGAGCCGGTGCGGATTCGAGATGCCGATCAGGAGGAGTGGCTCACCTTGCTCGGGGGCGGACTGCGAGTCGAAGTGGAGTCCGATGGCGGCGCGCCTCGCATGTCCATGAGCCGGGCCCCCTCGGGGGCGGGGGATGCGAGTCCCCGCGACTTTGAGTGGCCCCGGGCAAAACCGGCGTTCGCCCCGAACGGCGTTCGCACGGATTCCCGCGGCCGCGCCTGGGTGCGGCGTCATGTGGCGGCGGGAGCGCCGGCGCTGTTCGATGTCTTCGACGCCCGGGGTCAGAGGATCGCCGAGGTGGAACTGCCGGAGGACCGGAGCCTCGTCGCCTTCGGGGAGGACAGTGTCTATCTGACCCGGAGCGACGAGTTCGAGTTCGCCTGGCTGGAGAAGTACGCGGCGCCCGCCATCGGCGGTTAGCTCACCGCGGCTGGCGGACCAGGTCCGGATCGAGAGAACGGGGGGGCGAAACGACGACCGCCCCGGCCGCCGCGTCGAAACTCGGCGCCGCGCGCCACACATCGATGTCCGGCTGGAACGCGGCCCACGCGAACCAGAACGCGTGATACGATTCGGGATGCGGCTCGAGCCTCTCACCCTCCAGGGGGCCGGTGACAGCCCGCCCATTGAAGTTCCAGATGCTCCCGGTCTCCACATCCTGCCGCCGACCCTCCATGACCTCGAAGGTGAGTGTGCGGCCGCCGGCCCGGGCCCGGTAGACCCGCGCGCTCTGGGCCTGCGTGTTCCAGAACGCGACCACGGGTTCTCCGCCGGCCATGCCGCTGGCCGCCCACACCGAGGTTCCCGCCGACCCGGGTTGGTCGTTGACGGCGGCTGCCCGCAGGTCGGCGAGCGGAAACGCGATGCCGCCACTGCCGGCCGGCACGCCGATCACGGTTTCCTTCGGCAGCCGGCGTCGGTCGATCGGGGCCGCGGTCGGATAGAAGAGCCAGGTGTTGCTCGGGGTCCGGTAGTTTCCGTACGGGTAGAGCGTGTACAGGAAGTCGTGACCGGTGTCCCGAGAAACGATCCACGTGTCCAGGTAGATCAGGAGCCACGCCCCGTACGTCATCAGCTCATACGGCACGCGCGTCAGGCGAGTCCCGTCCCGCGGTCCGCAGGTCGCCGATGGGGCGAGCTGGGGATAGAACGTACCCGACCCGTCTTCCATCACGAGGTTGTTGTCGAGGACGTAGCTCGACACCCGGAAATCGGATGCCCCGCTGGGTTCGGGGTTGAAGACGCCGACCGAACCGGTGAGCGGCGAGTAGGTGACCGTGAGTCGCTCGTCAGGCACGAGTCGCTCGTCAAGCACGCTGAAGTTCAAGACCTCGTGATACCAGAGGAGCTTGAGCGGAATCGCCAGCGGCTGGTCGTTGAAGTGGAGCGCGATCACCTGGTCGCTGCGTTGCACGTAACCCACTTCGGGTGCGATGAGCCTCCGGGCGACCTCGGGGTTATCAAGAGCGGGGATGCTCGAGCGGTCCCTGCCGCCGTCGGTAAGGCTCTCCAGCGGCAGGGAACAGGTCGCGAGCGACAAGTCCGGTCCCATGTTGTCGCCCGAACAGGCGGGGAACGCCGCCGCGAACAGTACGACAATGACGGGGGCGGCGCGGCGCCCAGGGCGCGTGCCGGTATCGATCTTCCCGGTTCTCATCGGGGCCTCCCGAAGGATCGTCCCGCAATGCCCTCCAACGCAGGTCGCGTCCGCCGGGCTTTCCGCCCCGGAAGAGCCGGTGAGGCCGCTAGATGAACAGGGTCTCGTTCTCGCGATCGAATCCCTGAATGTCGGCCTTCTGTGTCCGCAAGCCCTTTCGGCCCGCCTGATGGCGCTGGCCGATCACGATCATCGCGACACTCGCGACGAGCGCCAGCACAATTCTCACCGTTTTCATGGCGTTTCCCTCCCTGGTTTCTCCCCCTCACCACACGGCACGCCGAAGCCGAGCACGGATTGTACCTCGAAATATAGCGTCTCCCATCAAAATAACGAATCCGGCCGTGCGGCAGTGACACCGCCCGGCGAGCCCGGCGCGATCAGCCAGCGGTTGAGGCTTCCACGCTCCAGGGCGAGGTCTCCGTCTTCGAGGAGGATTCCGCCCGAATCTCGCGCCTCGAATCGGACGATATCCGCGCGCACGCGGATGTCCACGCGAACGGAATCGCGGGGTGGGACCGTATCGAGTGGGACGCTTCCGGCTCCGGCGGCGACGAATACGAAGGCGGAAACGTCCAGTGAATTGACGAGGAGGAGTTGATGGATGCGGGGCGGCCCCTCGCCGGGCAGCAACCCGCCCGGGGCTGCGACTTCCGCCGCGGGGGGAGGGGACGGGCCGCCGGTGGGGGGCACGGAATCCCCGGGTATCGGATCCCCATCCCTTCCCGGACGCGCGGCCTCGGGGGCCTCGCCACGAGGTCCGCACGCGGTGAGCCCGCTCGCCGTGAGGCCCAGCAGGAGCAGCACCGCCTCCGGCGCGCTCACGGCCCCGCCGGCGCGCGCACCGCAAGAGCGCGAATCGCGGCATCATCGGTCGACCTGAAGGCGATGGCCCGCTCCACTTCCTCCGCTCTCCGTTCGTGAGTCCAGCCGAGTTCCGGCGCCATCACCGCCGCCACGCGGGCGGCGGCGGTCGGTGTCCCCTGCCGCGTTTCGAGACCGATCCGTGTCCGGCGATACAGGATGTCCTCGACGTGCGCGGCCATCTCGTTCCGTACCGAGTACACCGCTTCGGCCAGGATGTGCGGCTTCTCCGCGAGGACGCGCTCGCTCAGCCGTTCGTCGTGCTGCACCAGGTCGAGGACCCGGTGGGCGCGGGTCCCGTACGCCCGCATCAGGCGATCGACCGTGGCGGTTAGAAGCCCGTGTCGTGCAGCGCGGTCGAGAATCCGGTCGCGCAGGGCCGCGGGGTCACGGAACTCGGCGCCGGGAAGCGGGACCCGATCCGTATCCGCCTTCCGGACCGCCTTCACGCCCGCCGGCGCGAGGAAGGCCTGCACGCGATCCACCGTCTCCTCGGCCATGTGCCGGTGCGACGTCAGCTTTCCTCCACTCAGCGTGAACACGCCACGCGGTCCCTCGTGGATCTCGAACTCCCGGGAGACGGCGCCCTCGTCGGCGGCATCGCCGGAGGGCGCGACGAGCGGCCGCAGGCCCGCCCACGCGCTGATGACATCGTCCGGCCCGAGCTTCGACGCCGGTAGCAGGTGGTTCGTCGCCTCGAGCAGATACGCGATGTCTTCGGGCGTGGCCGCGACTTCTTGCGGTTCGCCGTCAAAGAACTCGTCCGTGGTCCCGATGATGGTGAGATCCTCGCGCCAGGGGAGGACGAACATCACGCGGCCGTCCTGCGGCGCCTCGAAGATGAGCGCGCCCGCGTGGCCGACCCGCTCGCGCGGTACGTGAATGTGGGTCCCGCGCGAGGGGCGGATCCGGACTCCGGCACCCGGACCCCTCCCGTCCCGGGCGCCTCCGGGAGCCACGCCGATCCGGCCGAGAAGCTGCTCCGCCCAGGCGCCGGTGGCGTTCACGATCGCCAGCGCGTCGACCTCCAGTTCCCTGCCGCTCTCGACATCCCGCACCGTCGCCCGGTGACCCGGCCAGTCCGAGGCATCGATGCGCACGACCTCGGCCCGGTTGGCCACCGTCGCGCCCGCTTCGAGCGCGGCCTGCATCGTCGCGATGACGAGTCTCGCGTCGTCGACCTGCGCGTCGAAGTAGCGCGCCCCGCCCAGCAACCCGCTGGCGCGCAGGGCCGGCTCGCGTTCGAGCATGGCCCCGGCGTCGAGCATCTGGTGCCGTTCGATGTTCCGGAACAACGACAGCGCGTCGTACAGCCACATGCCCGCGTCGAGCTTGCGCTTGCCGATCCGGCCTTCCCGGAAGATCGGGAAGTGGAACTCCAGCGGCCGAACGAGGTGGCGTGCGATTCGGAGGAGGGTCCGCCGCTCCTGGCTCGCCTCGAACACGAGATCGAACTCGAGATGCTCCAGGTAGCGCAGACCGCCGTGCACGAGGCGGGACGAACGGCTGCTCGTCCCCCACGCGAAGTCCACGGCTTCGACGAGCGCGGTCCGGAAGCCGCGCCGCGCCGCGTCGCGCGCCACCGCGACGCCGGAAATCCCGCCGCCCACGACGAGGAGATCGAAGGCGGTCTCCGCGAGGCTCCGAAGGTGCTCCTCGCGCGGTCGAGCCGTCACCGGGGCCGATCTCCCGGCGGGCTCACGGCGTGAGGACGAGCTTGCCGAAGACTCCGCCGGCCTCGAGGTGCTCATGCGCCTCGCGCGCCCGGTCCAGCGGCCACACGTCGTCGATGATGGGCTCCAGCGTGCCGTCGAGCACCAGCGCCATCGCCGCGTCAAACTCCGACTGCGTAGCCATTGTCGTGCCCAGGACCGAGGTCTGGGTCCAGAAGAGGCGGGTGATGTGCAGCACGCCGCGTGGGCCGGTCGTGGCGCCGTAGACCACCATCCGTCCGCCCCGCGAGAGAGAGCGTACACAACCCTCCCACGTGACCTCACCCACGCTGTCGAGAACGAGATCCACGCCGCGCTTCCCCGTCTCCGCCCAGACGCGGCGCGAAAAATCCTCCGCCAGGCGGTCGATCACGAGATCCGCCCCCAGCGCTTCCACGCGACGCACATTCTCGGGTCCGCTCGTGACCGCGAACACACGCGCTCCGTGGTGCTTTGCGATCTGGATGGCGGCGGTGGAGACCCCGCCCGATGCACCGGTGATGAGGACGGTTTCTCCCGCTGCCAGCCGTCCTCGCGACAGGAGCCCGCGCCACGCCGTCTGGTAGACGAGCGGCGCTACGGCCGCGGTGGCGAACGGGAAACCGTCCGGCAAACGCACGAGGTTGCGCCCCGGTACCGCCACCCATTCGGCGAAGCCGCCGGGCAGGTGCTCACCCAGGACGCGGTAGGCAAGGCAGAGGGGATGCTCTCCCCGGACGCACCATTCGCAGTCGTCGCGGGCACACCAGCACCCCGGGTTCACGGCCACCCGATCTCCGGCGGCCCACCCCGTGACCTCGTCACCCAGCGCCACGATCTCGCCGGCCATGTCCGAGCCGCCGATGTGGGGCATCTGCAGGCGGAGTCCCGGGAGCCCTCGCCGCACCCACAGATCGAGGTGATTCAGCCCCGCCGCCCGGACTCTGATCAGCACTTCACCCGGACCGGGTGTCGGGTCGGGCAGCTCGCCGACCTGAACGACGTCCGGTCCTCCATGTCGTTCGAAGTAGGCCGCTTTCATGGGCGCAACGTACGGCGCCGCAGTGGCGTGTGCAGCCATGGGTGACGCCCGGTCGCAGGCTCGCGCCCAGAGTTGAGAACGAGTCTCAATCAGGGTTGATAACGCGTCCGGAGCCCCGTACCTTATCGCGTCGATACTGGTCGTTCATTCATCCGTTTTGTGTTTCCAGGCCGGCGCCCCTGGGTGACCGGCCTTTTGCAACTGAAGAGGATTCGAATGTCAGAACCGCTGCTGTCGGTTCGCGGACTGCGAGCGAGGGTGGAGGGAGAGGATACGGAGATCCTCCGAGGCGTGGATCTCGATGTCGAGCGCGGCCAGGTGCATGCGCTGATGGGACCCAACGGCTCGGGAAAGAGCACGCTGGCCAAGGTCATCGCCGGACACCCGGCCTACGAGGTGACGGGCGGCGAGATTCTGTTCAGGGGCGAAGATGTCCTCGAACTGGAGCCCGACGAGCGGAGCCGGGAGGGAATCTTCCTCGCCTTCCAGTATCCCGCCGAGGTTCCGGGGGTCTCTATCGCCAACTTCCTGCGCACGGCGATGAGCTCGCGTCTGGCCGAGGGCGAGGAGATGGACGTGTTCGGCTTCCAGCGTACACTCACCGAGAAGCTCGAGATGCTGAGGATGGATCCGGGCTTCGCCATCCGGTATGTGAACGATGGGTTCTCGGGCGGCGAGAAGAAGCGGAACGAGATCCTCCAGATGGCGGTTCTTCAGCCCGCGCTGGCGGTGCTGGACGAGACGGACAGCGGTCTCGATATCGATGCGCTCAAGATCGTCTCGAACGGCGTGAACCGGCTTTCCGAAGCGGATGAAGCGCTCGGAGTTCTCCTCATCACGCACTACAAACGGATCCTGAACTACATCCAGCCCGACCGCGTCCACGTGATGATGGCGGGGCGCATCGCCGAGAGCGGCGGTGCCTCGCTGGCCGACAAGCTGGAGGCCGAGGGTTATGACTGGCTCTACCGGGCGACGGCAGCCGTCTAACAGCCAGCAGCCGAATTCCGCGGACTCTGCTCCGCAGCGATGAATCAGCAGTACCGGAAGGCGGAAGAACCATGCCCCAGAACGAGACGATCACCGGGCTCGGACTCGACGAGTACAAGTACGGTTTCATCACCGAGGACAAACCCGTCTTCAAGGCGGTCCCAGGGCTTTCCGAAGACATCGTCCGGCAGATCTCCGGTCACAAGGACGAGCCGGATTGGATGCTCGAGTTCCGGCTCAAGGCGCTCGAGGTCTACCGGTCCAAGCCCATGCCGACGTGGGGCGGTGATCTCTCGAAGCTCGAGGACACGCTCGACGAGATCTACTTCTATCTGAAGCCGCAGGAGCAGATGGAGCGGTCGTGGGACGATGTCCCGCAGGAGATCAAGGACACGTTCGAGAAGCTCGGGATTCCCGAGGCGGAGCGGAAGGCGCTCGCCGGGGTCGGAGCCCAGTACGAGTCCGAGATGGTCTATCATTCGCTCAAGGAACAGTGGGAGGAGCAGGGCGTGATCTTCGAGTCGATCGAGGACGGGCTCGCCAAGCATCCCGAACTGTTCAGGCAGTATTTCTCGACCATCGTCCCCACGCGCGACAACAAGTTCGCGGCGCTGAACTCGGCCGTGTGGTCGGGCGGGTCGTTCGTCTACATCCCGAAGGGGGTGAAGGTCGACATCCCGCTCCAGGCCTACTTCCGCGTCAACGCCGAGAAGATGGGCCAGTTCGAGCGCACCCTCATCATCTGCGATGAGGGCGCCGAGGCGCATTACATCGAGGGCTGCACGGCGCCGGTCTACTCCACCGACTCGTTCCACTCGGGCGTGATCGAGATCGTGGTCAGGAAGGGGGCGCGGTTCCGCTACACGACGATCCAGAACTGGTCGAACAACATGTACAACCTCGTCACGCAGCGGGCGCTCGTGCATGAGGACGCGAAGATGGAGTGGCTCGACGGCAACCTGGGCTCGAAGCTCACGATGAAGTATCCGTCGTGCTTCCTGATCGGGGAGCGGGCGCACGGCGAGATCCTGTCGATCGCCTACGCGGGGGACGGCCAGCACCAGGACACGGGCGGGAAGGTGGTCCACGCGGCCCCGCATACGACGTCGCAGATCACGTCGAAGTCGATTTCGAGGGGGCGGGGGCGGTCCTCGTACCGCGGGCTGTGCAAGGTCTACGATGGCGCGGTGGGCGCGAAGTCCAACGTCGAGTGCGATGCGCTGCTGCTCGACGAGACGTCGCGGACGGACACCTACCCCTACATCGAGATCGATGAAAACACGGCTTCGATCGGCCACGAGGCGACCGTCTCGAAGGTCGGTGACGAGCAGCTGTTCTATCTGATGAGTCGCGGACTGGACCAGGCCGAGGCGATGGCGATGATCGTTCGCGGGTTCATCGAGCCGGTGGCCAGGGAACTGCCGCTCGAGTACGCGATCGAACTGAACCGGCTGATCGAGTTGGAGATGGAGGGGTCGGTCGGATAGACGGCGGGCGCCGGGCGCGTTCCGCGTCACCTCTTTCCGCAAAACGGGATTAGAGACCAGGGGTCTCGGACGATATGAGCACTATGACAGCCGGGCTGGCGGAGTCGACGCTGGCCTCGGCGGATTTCAGGGCGTTCGGCGGCGGGCTTTCCGAGCCGGCGGGGATCGCGGAGGTGCGGGCCGCGGCGTGGGAGCGATTCGTCGCGTTGCCGTGGCCAACCAGGAAGTCGGAGGAATGGCGCTACACCGACCTGTCGAAGGTCGGCTTCGGCGCGCTCACGCCGACGCTCCCGACGATCGCGCCGGAGGAGCGGCTCTCCGCGGAGGTGCACGCCGTGCTTGCGCGGTCGGGGGATCGAGCGGGCATCGTCGTGCTCCGCGATGGGCAGGTCGCGCACCTCGAACTCGGGCCCGAGGCCGCCCGGGCGGGCGTGGTGCTGTGCTCGATTCGGGACGCCGCGGTCGAGCACGCCGAGCTGCTGCAGCGCACGATGTTCGATACGCGGCCGGGACCGGCGGAGGAGAAGCTCTGGTCGCTGCATCTCGCGCTGCTGGGCGGTGGATACTTCCTCTATGTGCCGCGCGGTGTGCGGATGCCGGCGCCGGTCCATGCCTTCCACATCGTCGAACGCGAGGGGACGATTTCTTCAACGCACTCGCTCGTGTACGCGGAGACGAGCGCGCGGGCCGCGGTGATCGACGAGTTCCTGTCCGGCGATCTGGGCGCCGAGACCGTCTCGCTGCACGGGGCCACGGTCTCGGGCGAGGCCGACTCAGCCATCGAGTACGTCGCGCTGCAGCGCTGCGGCCGCGGCGTGAAGCACTTCTCGACGCAACACATCGTGGCGGGGCGCGACTCGCGGGTCGTGACGTTCAACGTCGCGTTGGGCGGCGACCTGTCCCGGGCGGACGTGACGAGCCGGCTGGCCGGGCCGGGGAGCGACAGCGAGATGCTGGCGCTCTGGTTCGGTGATGCGAACCAGCACTTCGATCACCACACGCTCCAGCATCACGCGGCGCCGCACGCGCGCAGCGACCTGTTGTTCAAGGGCGCTCTGACCGACAAGGCGTCGAGCGTGTTCCGGGGGCTGATCCGGGTGGACAAGGGCGCGCAGCTCACGGACGCCTATCAGACCAATCGCAACCTGCTGCTCAGCGACGGGGCTCACGCGTCGGCTCTCCCCAACCTGGAGATCGAGGCCGATGACGTGCGTTGCTCGCACGGCGCGACGATCGGACAGGTCGAGCACGAACAGCTCTTCTATCTGATGACCCGCGGCCTGACGCGGCACCAGGCGGAGCGACTGCTGGTGTTCGGGTTCTTCGACGAGGTGCTGGGGCGGCTTCCGATGGAGGGTGTCCGGGCCCGCGTCCGCGAAGCGATCGAGGAGAAAATCGGACTATGAGCCGGTTCGTCACCGTAGCCAGGCTGGACGAAGTTCCGGAGAACGATACGAAGGGCGTGATGGTCGACGATCTGGCGATCGTCCTCATCAACAGCGGGGGCGACATCCACGCCCTCGAGGATCGCTGCTCGCACGAGGAGTTCCCCCTCTCCGCGGGGGAGGTCGCCGCCGGCGAGATCACGTGTACGCTGCACGGAGCGCGGTTCGACATCGCGACAGGGGCGGTGCGCGCGCTGCCCGCGGTCATGCCGGTTCGGCGCTTTGACGTGCGACTCGACGGCGACGAGATCCAGGTCGACGTCGGCTGAACGGAACGGTCCACACGATCGGGGCTCGATGATGGACACGAACCACCCGGCAGGCGTGCTCGCTCCGGACGGTCCCCCCCTGGCGGCCCGCCGCGATTCGGCGGCGGCCGGCGTTGACGGGACGGAGACGGGTCCAACGCCTGCGTGGGACATCGCGGCGATCCGGGCCCAGTTCCCCATCCTGTCGCGGGAAGTCAACGGCCACCCGCTCGTCTATCTCGACAGCGCGGCGAGTTCGCAGCAGCCGCTCCGCGTCCAGGACCGGGTGGAGCGCTATCTGCGCATGCAGCACGCCAACGTGCACCGCGGCGTGCACCAGCTCAGCGCCGAGGCGACCGAGGCGTACGAGGACGCGCGCCTCGCCGTGGCGGCGCATGTGGGCGCCCCCGACCCATCGGAGATCGTCTTCACGCGCGGCACGACGGAGGCGGTGAACCTCGTCGCGTCGAGCTGGGGCAGCGCCTTCATCGGCCCGGACGACGAGATCGTGCTCACGAAGATGGAGCACCACTCGAACCTGGTCCCCTGGCAACTGCTCGCCGCCCGTACGGGGTGCGGACTCCACTTCGTCGATGTCACGGCCGAAGGGACGCTCGACCTCGACGATCTCGACCGTCTTCTGAAGCGGCGGCCGCGTCTCGTCGCGTTCACGCACGTCTCCAACGGCCTGGGGACGATCAACCCCGTGCGGGAGATCGTGACCCGGGCCCACGCCGCGGGAGCGCTGGCCCTCGTCGACGGCGCGCAGGCCGCTCCCCACCTGCTGGCCGACGTGACCCGGCTCGGGTGTGACTTCTACGCCTTCAGCGGGCACAAGATGTGCGGACCCACGGGCGTCGGAGCGCTCTGGGCGAGGCGTGAACTGCTCGAGGCGATGCCTCCGTATCAGGGGGGCGGCGAGATGATCTCGGAGGTGACGCTGGAGGGATCTTCGTGGGCAAAGCCGCCGGCCAAATTCGAGGCCGGGACGCCGAACATCTCGGGCGTCGTGGGCTTCGGCGAGGCCACCCGATTCCTCGCGGAGCTCGGGCGGGAAGCGCTCGCGTCTCACGAGGACGCCCTGACGCGATACGCGCTGGAACGGCTCGGCGCCATCGAAGGGCTCCGGCTGTACGGGCCCCGGCGAGGCCGCACGTCGGTGTTCTCCTTCACCTACGGCGATGTGCACCCGCACGACCTCTCCACGATCCTCGACCAGCGCGGCATCGCCATCCGGGCGGGGCATCACTGCAACCAGCCGCTCATGGACCACTACGGGATCAGCGGCACCGCGCGGGCGAGCTTCTATCTCTACAACTCGGCGGACGAGATCGACGCGCTGTGCGACGGGCTCGCGATGGCCGCCGAAGTCTTTCACGGCATATCCTGACGCCCATGACCGATCCCCCTCCGCAGGCGCCCGGCAGGGTCGCCCGAGAGATCCCTTCCTCGCTCAACCAGCTGTACCAGGAAGTGATCCTCGATCACTACCGGAAGCCCCGAAACAAGGGGCGACTGGACGACGCCACGCACGCGATCACGATGAACAACCCCCTGTGCGGAGACGTGATCGAGCTCATGCTCCGCGTGGAGGAGGGGAGGATCGCGGAGGCCCGTTTTCTCGGACGCGGCTGCTCGATCAGCCAGGCGGCGGTTTCGATGCTGACCGCGCGCGTGTCCGGAAAGTCGCTTAAGGAGGCGCACGGGCTTTCCGCCAAGTTCACTCGGCTCCTGCACGGGGAGGACGCCATGCTGGCGGACGACGATCTGGGCGATCTGCGCACGCTGGCGGGCGTCTCGAAGTTCCCGGTCCGCATCAAGTGCGCCCTGCTGGGCTGGAACTGCCTGGAGGAGCTGGCGGACGGGACAAACTCCGGCAGCGACTCCGGGTGATCCCGACGCGCCGCACCGGAACCCGCGGTCCGGCGTGAACCCGGGCGGCGTCTCGACCCCCTCGCCCACCGAGGGATCCCGCCCGTCATTCGGGCGTGTGCTGCGGATCGCCGGCGGGGTCTATCACGTCGACGACTCCAATTCGGTCATTCGGGCAACGCTGCGCGGACGCGTCAAGCGGACGGATTCGCGGATTGTGTCCGTCGGGGACCTCGTCGAACTGGAGCCGGTCGGGGACGAGATGCGGATCGTGCGCGTCGGACCGCGGCGCAGCGCGCTCGCCCGGCACGGCGTCTCGAAGCGGCGCGAGCAGGTGATCGTGGCGAACGTCGACCAGGTCGCCGTCGTCGTCTCCGTCACGGCACCCGACCCCGATTTCCTCATGGTCGACCGGCTGCTCGCGTTGGCGGCGCTGAGCGAGATCGAGGCCTTTCTCGTGGTGAACAAGACGGACCTCGCGCCGGTCGGCGGGAGCGGCCCCGCCCGGGGCTCCGGCGGGGGAGACGCGGCCGGGAGCGGCCTCCGGCAGTACGCCGCACTCGGTGTCGAAACGATGTGGACCAGCGCCGAATCGGCCGAGGGGCTGGAGGCGCTCGCCGCCCGGATCGAGGGCCGCGTCACGGTGCTGAGCGGCCAGTCCGGCGTCGGCAAGTCGAGCCTCCTGAACGCACTCGTCCCGGGCCTCGACCTGCGGGTGGGCCAGATCAGCGCGCGGCGGGGGCGCGGGCGGCACACCACGGTCGCATCGGCGCTCTATCGCTATCCGCCGGGGGGCTACGTGGCCGATACGCCGGGCCTGCAGTACCTGGCGCTGTGGGACCTCGACCCCGCGCGGCTGCAGCGCGGCTTCGTGGAGATCGCCGCGGTCGGCGAGGGCTGCCGTTTCGCCGACTGCCGCCACCGCGTGGAGCCGGACTGCGCGGTCATCGCCGCCGTGGAGCGCGGGACCATCGCGCGGCGGCGGCGGGAGAGCTACCTGCGGCTCCTGGACGAAGCCGAGAGGACCTGATGGGCGAGACGCGCGCGCCGTGGAACGCGGGCCGCGTCGCGCGCCGGCTGGCCGGCACGAGCCCCGCGCTCGTGCCGCAGGCGGCGGCGGACCGCCACGCCGCCGTGACCCTCGTCGTCCGATCCGGCCCCCGGGATCTCGAGGTGCTCTTCGTCCGGCGCGCCGAAGTCCCCGGTGACCCCTGGTCCGGCCACATGGCGCTCCCCGGTGGGCACCGTGACGCCGCCGATGCGGACATCCTGGCGACGGCGCGCCGCGAGACGCGCGAAGAGGTGGGGCTCGATATCTCCTGCCGCGCCTACCTGGGGCGCCTCGACGATCTGCACCCCGTGACCCGCTGGATCCCGTCGATCCTCATCTCGCCCTTCGTCGCGTGGCACGACGCTGAAACCCGGGTCGCGACGAACGACGAGGTGCAGTATCACGTCTGGGCACCGCTCGGCGCGCTGCGCGATCCCGCCCTGCGCTCGGAGGTCCGCTTCGCCGACGGTGGCCGCGAGCGCATCTTTCCCTCCATCTTGTTCGAGGGCGACACGATCTGGGGGCTCACCCATCGGGTCGTCATGAACTTCCTCGACCTTGTCACGGAGAGAGCCAATCGATGAGCGATGTCGTCTACCGTTCCCACGTGAAGATCGTCCGGGAGAAGGGTCCCTACCGCACGGCGCACATCCCGGCCACGGAAGCACCTGTTGAGTTCGGCGTCCACTCCGCGATCGCGGAGCACTACGGCGTCACCTCCGACCGCGATATCGCGACGACGCTCGACTACGTGATCGCCGCCACGGGCGGCTGACTGACCGGAACCTTCGGGGGCGCGCTGGAAGCGCGTGGGGTCAGGGCCGATGAGGGACGACTCGTGGCGGAGGTCGAGGGCGAGGTCGAGACGGAGGATGGCGTCCTCGTCATCCGGAGGATTCACGCCCGATATCGACTACGGGCGGACGAAACGCACGCCGCTGCGATCCGGCGCGCGTTCGAGGCCCATCCACCGAAGTGCCCGGTCTACCGGACGCTCTCCGGGTGTATCGACATCACGACGGAACTGGATCTCCTGCCGCTCGAATGAGCGGCGGGCTCAGCTGAGCCCGTCGGTGAGGCGGCCGTACAGGTCGGCGAGCGCCGCGATGCCGTTGCGGTAGACGCCGAGATCGAGCCACTCGTCCGGCGCGTGCATGTTGCAGCCGGGGAGCGCGAAGCCGATGAGCAGCGCCGGCGCCTCGAACGTCTCTTCGAACGCCTGGACGATCGGGATCGAGCCCCCTTCGCGCACGAACGCGGGCGGGGCTCCGAAGCCCGACTCAAGCGCGGCGGACGCGGCGTCGAAGATCGGGTGCGCCGTGTCGGCGACCCAGGGCGCGCCGCCGTGCGAGCGCTTGATCTCCACCGTCACACCCTCGGGGGCGAGTTCGTGGACCCGGGCCTCGAAGGCTTCGATGACCTGCGCCGGATCCTGATCCGGGACGAGCCGCATCGACACCTTCGCCATCGCCCGCGACGGCAGCACGGTCTTGGAGCCCTCGCCGGTGAAGCCGCTGAGCATCCCGTTCACGTCCAGCGTCGGGCGATACCACAGCCGCTCGAGGGCCGAGAAGCCGGCCTCGCCGCCCAGTGCCGGCGCTCCGACCCCCGCGCGCAGCGTCTCGTCGTCCATGGGGAGGCGCTCAAGGTCGGCGCGTTCGCGCTCAGTGATGGGCCGGACGGCGTCATAGTACCCCGGCACGGTCGCGCGCCCCCGGTCGTCCCGGAGGCCGGCGAGGATCGCGGCAAGGGCGTTGGCGGGGTTCACGACGGCGCCGCCGTAGCTCCCCGAGTGCAGGTCCGACGCGGGCCCGAAGACGTTGATCTCCGTGTAGACGATCCCCCGCAGGCCCGTCGTGATGCACGGCAAATCGGGCGAGAACATCCCGGTGTCGCTGATCAGGACCGCGTCGCAGGCGAGGCGTTCGGCGTTCTCCGAGAGGAAGGCCGCGAGGTGGCGGCTCCCGACCTCCTCTTCCCCCTCGATCACGAGCTTGAGATTCACGGGCACCCCGGCCCCGGTCGCGAGGCGGGCCTCGAGCGCCTTGATGTGCATGTGGACCTGTCCCTTGTCGTCCACGGCGCCTCGGGCGTAGAGGCGGCCATCCCGGACGGTCGGCTCGAACGGGGGACTCGACCACAGTTCGTCCGGTTCGGATGGCTGCACGTCGTAGTGCCCGTAGACGAGCACCGTCGGCGCGTCGGCGGCCTGGATTCGTTCGGCGACGACAATCGGGTGCCCCCCGGTCTCGATGACCTCGGCGCCCGGGACGCCCGCCGCCGCGAGGTGTTCGGCGACCCACTCCGCGCATGCCCGGACGTCGCCGGCGCACTCCGGGTCGGTGCTGATGCTGGGAATCCGGAGGAGGGTCTCGAGTTCCTCGTGGAAGCGGGGGAGTTCTCGGTCGATGTAGGCGCAGAAGTCGGACATGGGGCTCCGGGTCTGGTTGCGGGACTCGCGGGCGCCGGGACGCGGGCGCCGGGACGCGGGCGTGATCGACTATAGGGCAGCGGCGGCGTGCGGCAAGCGCCTCGCGGCCCGGCAAAGCTGTCGGCGCCCGGTCGATCAGTCGAACCGGGTCTCGGTGACGAGGGCGCCGACCCGGGCGGATGCGTCGAGCCCGAGCAGCTTCCGCAGCCCGGGGAGGCGGGCCAGGGCAAGAAGCGCCCCGATGCCCGCGGCACCGGAGGGGCCCGCGACGATGCGGGCGCCGAGCCTCCCGGACTCGAGCGCCGCGGCGCCGGCGACCCACGCGTCTTCCGGGAGCGCGAGCGCCGCGTCGAGCAACGGTGCGAGGGAATCCCAGGCGATCGTCGACACGACGCCGGCGGCGAGTCCGCCCATCGCGGTGTCGAACGGCGGTTCGGCCACGCTCGCCCGGCCGCGGCGCAAGCTGCGGCCGAAGCAGTCCGCCCGCCACGGCTCGACGGCCACGAAGCGCGGCCGTCCCTCGCCGCATCGCTGCGCGAAGTGGCCGCACACACCGGTCGCGAGGCCGCCGACGCCCGCCTGCACGAAGAGGTGCGTGAGCGGCGCCGAGCCGGCGGACGCCAGCGCCTCCAGCATCTCCGCGGCGAGGAGCGTGTAGCCCGCCATGACGCGGCGCGGCGTTTCCTCATAGCCCTCGTACGCGGTGTCGGAGACCACCATCCAGCCGTTGCGGACGGCCGCCCGGCCGGTGTGCGCGACCGCCCCGTCGTATGCGCCCGGCACGCGGACGACCTCCGCCCCGTGCGACTCGATGGCCCGCGCGCGCGCCGGAATCGCGTCTTCCGGAAGGAAGACGACGCACCGGCACCCGAATTCGGCGCTCCCCCAGGCGACGGACCGGCCATGGTTGCCCGCCGACGCGGTCGTGACCGTGATCTCCGCCGCGTGCGGGTGTCCGGCCCGGAGTTCCGCCGCCGTCGGCCGCGCGCCGCTCCGGCGCTCGATCTCGTCCTGCAGGGCGCGCAGGACGGCGAATGCACCGCCGAGCGACTTGAACGAACCGAGCCCGAAGCGGCAGGACTCATCCTTGACCCAGACGGCTTTGACGCCCAGCGCCTTCGCGAGCCCCGGCAGGGCCACGGTCGGAGTCGGCTCGTACCCTGGCCAGCTCCGGATCACCTCACGCGCGGCCGCGGCGGCGGCGGGATCGAGGATCCCCTCACGCGGCGCCACCCGGAGCTTCGGCGAACGCAGCGAGAGCCGCAGGGCCGTCATCGGTCGGCCGCCCGAGCCGGCCGGACCGGGTCGTTTCGGCTCTCCGGGTTGGCGGGGGGGTTCCGATGCGTCATTTTCCCCACCGGCCTCGCCCCCCCCCCCCCGATCAACCCGGAGCGAACTCTTGGATCTCGGCATTTTCTCGATGAGTCTCACGGTGAAGGATCTCCCCGCCTCGAAGGCGTTCTACGAGAAGCTCGGTTTCGAGCAGACGGGCGGCGATTTTGAGGCAAACTATCTGATCATGATGAATGGCGAGGCCGTGGTCGGCCTCTTCCACGGGATGTTCGAGAAAAACATCCTCACCTTCAACCCGGGGCTCGCGCTCGAAGGCAAGCAGATGGAGTCCTTCACGGATGTCCGCGACATCGAGCGCACCATCCGCGAACGCGGCGTGGAGATCACGCACGGTACGGCGGAGGCGGGCGATTCCGGACCCGCGCACATCGTCCTCGAGGATCCGGACGGAAACCCGATCCTCATCGACCAGTTTTTCTAGCCGTCCGTCAGGAACCTCCCGGTGGAACCCCTTCTGAACATGACCCGGCGGGCGTTTCGCGTTCCCGCGGGAACGTCGCCGGTCGCGCGCGGCCTCGTCGTCGTGGCGTGTTTCCTTGCCGTCCCCCTGGAAGGGCAGGAGACGAGGCCCGCCAACGGTAACGGCGCCCTTCGCGTCTTCTTCGACTGCGAGGGCGGTCGTCGCACATGCGATTTCGACTTCTACCGGCGTGAGATCCCGTATGTGAACTACACCCGCGACCGCGAGGACGCCCAGGTCCACGTCCTGATGACCTCGGAGGGGACGGGCAGCGGCGGCCAGCGCTTCACGCTCGACTTCATCGGGCGGGAAGAGTTCGTCGAGGTCACGGAGCGACTGGAGGTCGTCACCCGTGCCAACCTCGCGGTGGAGCAGCGGCTGACCGACGTGGCGCGCACGCTCGAACTGGGACTGCTGCGCTACATCGCGCGCACCGACCAGGCCGCCAGCATCGACGTCCACTATGACGGAGCCGAGCACGGCGAGGCGGCCGCGAAACCCGAGGACGACCCGTGGAATTTCTGGACCTTCCGGCTCCGCGGGAACGCCGAACTCGACGTGGACGAACGCACCGAGTCATACGAACTCTCGAGCGGGTTCTCGGCCGACAGGGTCACGGACGCCCTGAAGCTCGAGTTCTCCATCGAGGGGAGCTACAACAAGAGGCTCTTCGAGACCTCGGACACGACCTCGGTCACGAGCATCCGCGAGAGCTACGATGCCGAGGGGCTCAGCGTGTGGAGCCTCTCGGATCACTGGTCGGTGGGAGCGGCCTACGAGCTGGCACACTCCAGCTTCGAGAACGAAGACCTGCAGATCCGGGTGGGGCCGGCCGTGGAGTACAACATCTTCCCCTACTCCGAGTCGACCCGCAGGCAGTTCAATTTCCTCTATACGATTGGCCTCCGGTACAACGACTACATCGAGCAGACAGTGTTCCTCGAGGACGAGGAAACCCTGCCGCACCATCGGTTCAGCGTCCGTCTCAGCGTCCGCCAGCCGTGGGGCGAATCCTACGGGTCCCTGACCTTCTCCCAGTTCCTGCACGACGCGTCGAAGAACCGCTTCACCGCCTTCGCGGGGGCCGATTTTCGAATCTTCCGCGGCCTGTCGCTCCGGCTGAACGCGAACTATTCGCGCATCCGCGACCAGCTCAACGTGCCCGCCGGCGACGCCACCGCGGACGAGGTGCTCCTCCGCCAGCGCGTCCTCCAGAGCGGTTTCGAGTATGGCGTATCGGTGGGCTTCTCCTACACGTTCGGGTCGATCTACTCCAACGTCGTCAACCCCCGCCTGGACCGGTTCTAGCTACCACGAGGGTGACTTCATGTACAGGTTCTTCGTCCCGCCGACCGCCGCCGTCGTGACCGCCATCGTCGCGGCGGGCCTCTTCACCGCCCCCGCGCGGCTCGCGTCCCAGACCCCGGCCTCGCTCATGGCGGGGGCGTCGCCGCCGGAGATGTCCGCCCTGGAAGCGCTGGACGACCTGGCCGACGAGATACGCGGCATGTCGATGACGCTGTGGGAGTACTCGGAGACGGCCCTTCCGGAGCATCGCTCGGCCGAGTACCTCGCGGGGCTGCTCGAGGCCGAGGGGTTCGAGGTCGAGACAGGGGTCGCGGGCATGCCCACCGCTTTCACGGCGACGTACCGCCATGGAAGCGGGGGTCCGGTGCTCGGCGTGCTGGCCGAGTACGACGCGCTGCCGGGCGTCGGGAACGAACCGGTGCCCCACCGGGCGTCCCGGGCGGACGGTATCACGAGCGGCCACGGCTGCGGCCACAACCTGTTCGGGGCGGGTTCCGTCGGCGCCGCGATCGCGATCAAGCGGGCCATGGCGGACCAGGACATCGCGGGCGAGGTGCGGCTATTCGGCACCCCGGCCGAGGAGACGGTCGTCGGCAAGGTGTACATGGCCAACGCGGGTGCCTTCGACGGGGTGGATGCGACACTCGTGTGGCATCCGATGACCGAGACGCGGGTCACGAACGCCTCGACCCAGGCGATGAACAACTTCACCGTGGAGTTCCGGGGCCAGGCGGCGCACTCGGCGGCGGACACGTGGAACGGCCGCAGCGCCCTCGACGCCGTGGAGATGATGAACTACGGAGCGAACCTGATGCGCGAGCACGTCCAGCCCTCGACGCGCATCCACTACGTGATACCGAACGCGGGGGAGGCGCCGAACGTCGTCCCCGAGTACGCGAAGGTGTGGTACTACATGCGCGACACCCTGCGAACGAACGTGAAGGAGCACTACGCGTGGCTCCTCGACATCGCCGACGCCGCCGCGCAGGCGACCCGCACCGAGCACGAGGTCTCCCTCATCACGGGCGTGCACGCGCTCCTGCTCAACCGGCCGTTGCAGGAGGCGATGCAGGCGAACCTGGAAGCGGTCGGGGGCCCGAACTTCCCGGATGTCTTCCAAGCCTGGGGTCGCGAGATGCAGACGGGCCTGGACATCGACCCGGTGGGTCTCGACGTCGAGGTGCAGCCGCTCGCCCTCGGGGCGACGCTGGCGCAGGGCGGCTCGACGGACGTGGCGGAGGTGAGCTGGATCACCCCGACGGTTCAGCTCGAAATCACCTCCGCTCCGAAGGGCGTCCCCTGGCACTCCTAGGCCACGAGCGCCTCGCACGGGACCGAATGGGCCGCGGCCGCGGCGGACGTGGCGGCGCGCGTTCTCGCGATGACGGGCATGGATCTGCTCACCGATCCCGGCCTCCTCGAAGCCGCCCGGGAGGCGCACCGGGAGTCCACGCAGGGCCGGCCCTGGCGCTCTCCCATCCCCGCGGACCAGAAGCCTCCGATCCCGTAGGCCGTTGGGGCACCGGCACATTAGCCGCTCTTGCCGGTTGTTGTCAAACCGCAATAGAAATGTCCGGGGTTAGGGCGCAATAGAAATGTCCTCCCCGGGGGTTCCGGTTTTGGCCCCGGCTCCGGTCGTTTCGGGGATGCGGGGCCGTTCGTTTCGTTGGATATCCCTTCTCTCTCGCGGCGGAGGTGCCGGCGTGCGATGGCCTGTTGGGCACTGGCTTGGAAGTGCTTGCGCCAAGGGTGGTCCGGAGCTGGCTTGGGAGGTGCGGGCCGCGGCTTTGCCGGCTTGGCGGGCGCGTCGTTGGGGGAAGCGGCGGAGGCTTGGCATACGGGTTCGACCTCGAGGTAGCGCTCACCGAAGCGGAAGCGGACCTCACCGTCGAGGCGGCGCTCGACGACGATCTCGGCGGACGGGGCGATGCCGCCGGCTTCCCGCTCCGGGATCTGCCAGCGCCGCTTGGCGAACCGGATGGTGAAGTCGCGCGCCACGAAGCGCCTCTCCGTCTCGGCGAAGAGCGCATCGAGGTCGGCGTCGGCCGGAAGCGGGCGGTGCGCGTGGCGGGGATCGGCGGGCTCGACGGTGAAGCGTTCGTTCCAGAACGGAACCCAGTAGTCTTGGAGGAAGCGGTTGGCCCCCTCCAGCGAGGCGATCCCCTCCAGCCGCATCTCCTTGACCAGCCGGTCCCGGTTGGTGCCGAAGCTGCGCTCCACGCGCCCCTTGGCCTGCGGAGAGCCCGCCAGGATCACCTCCACGCCCAGCTCGCCCAGCGCTCGGGAGATGATCGTGCCCGTGCGTTCCTCCTTCTTCGAGAGCCACTGCCCGAAGTGCCCCGCGTGGTCGGTGTACACCGCCACGGGGCGGCCGTGGCGCCCGAGGTACTCGATGATCGCCCGCCGGTTCTCCGCCCCGTTGTCGCGCGCCACGAAGCGGGCCATGAGCAGCCGGCTCGTCGCGTCGTCGTGGATCGAGATCAGCGTCTGGCTCCCCGGCGACCTCTCCTCCAGCCACGGGTGCACGGAGCTGTCCCACTGCCCCAGTTCGCCCAGCGCCGCCCGCCTGGGCCGGCGGCTGCGGTGCCGCGCGCGCCGCCGGCGCCGCTCCCACCGCCCGGCCTCCAGCATCCACCGCCGAAGCGTGTCCGGGCTCACCACCACCGCGAAGCGCCGCCCGAGGTGCTCGGCCAGCAGCGTCGGGCCGAAGTCCGCGTACAGCGGATCGGCCGCCACCGACAGCGCGAACTCCCGCACCTGCGCGGGCAGCGACCGGTTCGACGGCCGCCCCTTCAGACCGTGCACCGCCGCCGCGTCTCCCACGGCCTCGAACCCGCGCACCAGACGCCGGAGGTGGCGCCGCGTCACCCCGAGCCGCCCCGCCCCGGCCGCTCCCGCCAGGACTCCTTCGCTCACCTGCCGCAGCACCGACACGCGGTCCCTCTCCCTCAGGCTCAACTCCATCAGCTCCTCTCCCGGACCATGTTCGCAGCCCCCGAACCGAACATGGACCGTAAGAGGACATTTCTACTGCGCTAAGGGAGGACATTTCTACTGCGGTACGACACCGCTCTTGCCGGTTGTTCTTGGCTTTTCCTATGCTCACGGTATGGTGGCCTCGTTGTGTGGGGTATCCACCGACAGGTGGAATGGGACGGGCAGGGGAGGCTCACCACTCTTCAGGCGAGAGGTCAACGCCATGAACACGAAGTGCCTCGTCGCTTCAGTCGCCGGTGCCATCGTCCTTTTCGTAGGCGGCTACGTGCTGTACGAACTGCTCCTGGGGGGCTTGATGGAAGCCAACATGGGTAGCGCGACCGGGGCCATGAAGGACGCCCCCAACTTCCTCTGGATTGCGGTCGGCCAGCTGGCCTCTGGGGGCGTTCTGGCGACCGTGCTTGGGTGGAAGGGCACCACCGACGTGGCGGGCGGTGCCAAGGCGGGCGCCCAGCTCGGCGCGCTTATCGCCGTGGCCGCCGGGTTCATGATGCTGGGTACGATGAACGTCTCGACCCTCACCTGGGCCATCGTCGACGTCGTCGTTTCGGCGGTCCTGTGGGGCGCGGCAGGTGCCGTCGTCGGCATGATGCTCGGACGGGGCGACTAGGGGTTCGGCTCCGGCCGGCGGGCGTATTTTCGCGCCCGCCGGCCGCGCCCGCTGGACAGGTTTGATGTGACCCGCTCCACCTTCTTCGACGTTTTCCGACCTTCTCTCGTCCTGTTCCGACCACAACCACAGAGTCTTGCCATGAACTGCGCACAGCGCGTCGGCCTCCGCTCCCTCCTGCCCCTCGCGGCCGTGGCCATGCTCGCGACGCCGCTCGCCGCGCAGGAAGCCGGGGAGGGCCCGGCGAACTACCGCCTCGCGGCGCGATTCGCGCCCTACAGGATCGATGAACTCATCTACTCCACCTCGGTCGATCCGCAGTGGATCGAGGGCTCGGAATCGTTCTGGTACGAATGGGAGACCTCGGACGGGTCCTTCTACTACATCGTCGACCCGGTGGCCGGGACGAAGCGGCCGATCTTCGACAACGACCGGATCGCGGCCGAGCTGACCCGCATCACGCGCGACCCGTGGGACGGACAGCACCTCCCGATCCTCGCGATCAAGTTCATCGACGCCAACACGCTCCAGTTCGAGGTCGAGTCCTCGCAGGATGAAGAAGAAGAGGAGACCGAATCGGAGATGGAGGAGCTCGACGAGGAGGAGGAAGAGGGCGAACAGCAGCGCCGGCGGGCCGGGAAGAAGGTGTTTCACTTCGAGTACGACGTGGACACGCGCACGCTGCGCGAAATGGAGGATTGGGAAGCGCCCGACAATCACCCGTCCTGGGCCAGCGTGTCACCTGACGGCCAGACCGTGATCTTCGCCCGCCACCACAACCTCTACATGATGAGCGGGGACGACTATCAGCAGTTCCTCGAGGCGCGGCGCGGGAAGAGCGGGGACGAGGCGGATGAGGCCGAGGAGGGAATCGAGGCCGAGGAGGGAATCGAGGCCGAGGAGGGAATCGAGGCCGAGGAGACGCAGCTCACGACCGATGGCGAGGCGCACTACAGCTACGCCGTCTTCGAGCGGGGTGACACGGACATCGAACGAGAGAAGAACGCCGACAAGCGCAAGCGCGTCTCGATCTCGTGGTCCCACGACTCACGCAGGTTGTCGCTCATCCGGAGGGACCGGCGGGAGGTGGGAGATCTCTGGGTCATCCACATGGTCGGCAACAAGCGGCCCGAACTCGAGTCCTACAAGTACGACATGCCCGGCGAGGAGACCGTCAGCCAGCCCGAACTCCTCATCTACGACCTCCAGGATCGGCGCATGGTCGAGGTCGCGATGCCGGAGGAGTGGAAGGACCACCGCCTGTCCCAGACGTCGGCGCGGCAGTTCCGGTATCCGGACAACGAGGAGCCGTTCCGCACGCTGTGGCTCTCCCCGAACTCGGACGAAC
Source organism: Candidatus Palauibacter sp. (assembly GCF_965237495.1). Classification (GTDB taxonomy): domain Bacteria; phylum Gemmatimonadota; class Gemmatimonadetes; order Palauibacterales; family Palauibacteraceae; genus Palauibacter. Next base: position 3,584,762 of record NZ_OZ250143.1, read on the forward strand.
TCCACTTCGTTCGCCAGAGCCGCGACCAGCACCGCGTGGACGTCATGGTCGCGGACGCCGAGACGGGCGAGTCCCGCGTGCTGTTCGAGGAGCGGCTCAACACCTATGTGGAGTTCCAGCGGCTCGAACTCCTCGAGTCCGGCGACATGCTGTGGTGGTCGGAGCGGGACGGCTGGGCCCACCTGTACCGGTTCGGCCCGGACGGATCGCTGCGCAACCGCCTCACCGAGGGCCCGTGGTCGGTACGCCAGGTCGTGGGGCTGGATGAGGCGGCCGGCGTCGTCTACTTCCAGGCCAACGCGCGCGAGGTGGGCGAGGACCCCTACTACCAGCACCTCTACAGGGTGAACCTGGACGGCTCGGGGCTGACCCAGTTGAACCCCGGCGATCTCGATCATCGCGTCGACATGGGGGAGTCGAACCGCTTCTTCGTCAACAACTATTCGCGCGTCGACGAGACGCCGGCGTCGGCGTTCCATGCCGCGAACGGACGCAGGATCATGGACCTCGAGACCGCGGACTTCTCGAAGCTCGAGGAAGCGGGGTATGGATTCCCCGAGCCCTACAGGGTGAAGGCGGACGACGGGGTGACGGATCTGTACGGCGTCATGTACAAGCCGTTCGATTTCGATCCGAAGAAGACGTATCCGGTCGTGGCCTACGTGTACCCGGGACCGCAGACGGAGTCCGTCGCCAAGTCGTTCTCGACGGCGCGCTACGAGACGGCGCTGGCCCAGTTCGGGATGGTGGTGATCACGGTGGGGAACCGCGGCGGTCATCCGGCGCGCTCGAAGTGGTACCACAACTACGGGTACGGGAACCTTCGCGACTACGGGCTGGCCGACAAGAAGGCCGCGATCGAGCAGCTCGCGGACCGGCACGATTTCATCGACATCGACCGGGTCGGGATCTACGGCCACTCCGGGGGCGGGTTCATGTCGACGGCGGCGATGCTCGTCTACCCGGACTTCTTCAAGGTCGCGGTCTCATCGTCGGGGAACCACAACAACGACATCTACAACCAGAACTGGTCGGAGAAGCACCACGGCGTGCGCGAGGTCGTCGACGACAGCGGGAACGTGACCTTCGAGTACGAGATCGAGCGCAACTCGGACCTGGCCTCGAACCTGAAGGGGCACCTGCTGCTCACGACCGGGGACATCGACAACAACGTCCACCATGCGGGGACGCATCGCATGGCCGAGGCACTGATCCGGGCCAACAAGCGCTTCGACTACTTCGTCTTCCCCGGCCAGCGGCACGGCTACGGGGACATGAGCGACTACTGGTTCTGGCTGCGCGCGGAGTACTTCGTGAAGCACCTGCTGGGCGACACGCGCTGGAACCCGGACATCACGCAGTTGAACGTCGAACGGGAGCAGACGGGCGGCCGCTGATCCGGTCGCCCGCCGCTCCCGCCGCTCCCGTCGCGCGGGACGCGCCTAGGGGACGAGCTTGTTCGCGAAGTCGCCGCCCCGAATGACGGTCAGCTTCGCCGGATCGATGTGCCGACGCATCGCCGCCACGATGTCGGCCGCGGTCAGCCCCTCGATCGCCGCCTCCTGCTCGGCCGTGAAGGTGAGCGGCCGGTCCAGGAAGAGGCTGTTCGCGAGCATGTTTGCGATGGCTCCGTCGTTCGCGCGGCTGCTCTGCTGCTGGCCGAGGTAGCCCCGCCGAGCGATCTCCAGTTCCTCCTCCGTAAACCCGTCGGCCAGGGTACGCTCGAGTTCGTCCCTGAACGACGCAACGACCTTGTCCGCGTTCTCCGGCGCGAAGATCGCGTACACGAGAAACGCCGCGTCATCATCGATGGGGGGTGCCGCGTACTGTGAAGCGACGCCGTAGGAGAGCCCTTCCTCGCCACGGATGCGGCTGAACAACCGCGAGTTCATCCCTCCTCCCAGGATGTAGTTGCCCAGAATCAACGCCGGGTAGTCGGGATGGTCGTCGCGCATCCGGACGGCGACCGTCGCCATCATCATGGCGTTCGACTTGTCCGGCGTCTCGATGTCGATGTTGACCGGGTCCACGTCCCGGTATCCTTCGGCCACGCGACTGTACGGCTCCGCCGCTTCCCATCCGCCGAGCAATCCCTCGATCAGCGAACGGATCTCACCGGGGTCAAAGTCGCCGACGATCGCCAGCGTTCCGCCCTGAGCGCCGTAGAAGCCTTCCCAGAACGCGCGGGCCTCGTCAACGGTCACGCCTTTGTAGCGTTCGATCTGCTCGTCGAACGTCGGCGAGTAGCGGGGGTGGTCGGGCGGGTACCGCTCGAGGTGCCGCGAGAGGGCTTGGGGCACGAGCGCCATCGGCTCCGACATCTGCGATTCGATCTGCGCCAGCCGCTCCTCGCGCAGAAGCTCGAACTCGTCTGCGTCGAAGGCGGGCTCCCGGAGGATCTCGGCGCCGAGCCGGAGGACGGCCGGCAGGTTCTCTCGAACGGTCGTGAACGAGGCGGTGGCGGTGAGCGCGCTCCCCCCGAGGCCACCCTGGGCCTTGAGCCGGTCCAGTTCGTCGGAGATCTCCTGGCGCGTGCGGCTCGTGGTGCCGCGCATCAACATGCCGCCGGCGAAGGAGGCGGCGGTGGCCTTGCCCATGAGGGCGCTCTCCGTCCCGTGACGCAGCGTGAGGCGCACAGTGACCGCTTCGCCGCGGTTCTGCTTGGGCAGGAACGCCACCTTGAGCCCGACGGGAAGCTCGAAGCGCTCGGTCCGGACCTCGATGTTCTCGATCGTCGGATCGAACGCCTCACCCTCCGCCACCGCTTCGCGTCCGGTGTACGAAGCAACCAGCGCGCCGACGTCCGGCGCCGCCGGAATCTCGGCCCGCGCCGGGGTCTCAGCCGCAGGGTAGAAGTAGCCGATGGTCCGATTGGAAGGCTTGAGATAGGCCTGCGCGACCTGGTGCACCGCTTCCGGCGTCACCCGCTCCAGCCGGTCGCGGTGCAGGAAGAAGAGGCGCCAGTCACCCATCGACGCCCATTCGCTCAGCTGGAGCGCGATCCCCTGCGGGTTGTTGAACGCGAGTTCGATGCTGGAGAGGTAGTCGGTCTTCGCCCGCTCGACCTCCTCTTCGGTGGGCGGCTCGGTGACGAGTCCCTGGATGGTCGCGAGCAGGGTCTCGGTCGCCTGCTCGAGCGAGTCGCCCTCGCGCACCTCCACCGCGGCGAGGAGCACGCCCGGTTCGCTGAGCTGGTAGTTGAACGCGAACGCGTTCGCCGCGAGCCCCGACTCCACCAGCGCCTGGTAGAGACGGCCGGCGGGCCGGGTCGCCAGCAGGTGCGTCATCACGTCGACCGCCGCGAACTGCTCGTGCGAGCCCGGCGGCATGTGGTAGGCGGCCATCGCGAGCTGAACATCTCCGACCCTCCGTAGCGTCACCGTCCGCTCGCCGTCCTGCGCGGGTTCGGCCGTGTAGGTCGTAAACAGCTGGTTCGCCCCGGTGCGGTCCGGACGAGGTATCGAACCGAACTTCTCCGCGATCAGCTCGAGCGCGCGGTTGGTCTCGAACCGCCCCGCCACGACGAGAACCGCGTTGTCCGGCTGGTAGTACTTCCGGTAGAACGCCTGCAGCCGGTCGATCGGCACGTTCTCGAGGTCGGCCCGGGCTCCGATCGTCGAGTTCCCGTAGTTGTGCCAGTCGTAGGCAGCCGACAGCACCCGCTTCTGCAGCACCCCCCGCGGGCTGTTCTCCCCGGATTCCCACTCGTTGCGGACCACGGTCATCTCGGAATCGAGATCCTCCCGCGCGATGAACGAGTTCACCATGCGGTCCGCCTCGAGATCCAGCGCCCACGCGAGGTTCTCGTCGACGTTCTCATCCGCTGCCGGCAGGGTCTCGTAGTAGTTCGTGCGATCGAACCACGTCGTCCCGTTGGGGAAAGCGCCGTGCTCGGTCAGCTCCTGCGGAATATCCGGGTGGTTCGGGGTCCCCTTGAACACGAGGTGCTCGAGGAGGTGGGCCATCCCCGTCTCGCCGTACGCCTCGTGTCGTGAGCCGACGAGATAGGTGACATTCACGGTAATCTGCTGCTTGCTCTGATCTGGAAAGAGCAGGAAGCGGAGGCCGTTGTCGAGCTGGTACTCCGTGATGCCCTCGACCGTCGCCATTTCGGTGACCCCGGCGGGCAGCTGGGCGTGCGCGGTACCGGAGGCCGCGAGCGCGGAGATCAGCCCCGCGAGCGCACCGATTCTCTTCGTTCTTGTCATCTCCATCTCCATCCATCCTGGAAACTTCGGGTCGGCACCTGGCCCCGACCTCGCTCACATGTTGTCGATCATCGCCTGGCCGAATTCACTACACCGGAGCAGCGTCGCCCCGTCCATCAGCCGCTCGAAGTCGTACGTCACCCGCTTCTGGCCGATCGTCGTGCCGAGGGAGGATACGATGAGGTCGGCGGCTTCGCTCCAACCTAGATGGCGCAGCATCATCTCGCCCGAGAGGAGGACCGATCCCGGATTCACCTTGTCCTGTCCCGCGTACTTGGGCGCCGTGCCGTGCGTCGCCTCGAAGATCGCGTGGCCGGTCTCGTAGTTGATGTTCGCCCCGGGGGCGATGCCGATCCCGCCCACCTGGGCCGCCAGCGCGTCGGAGATGTAGTCGCCGTTGAGGTTCATGGTCGCGATCACGTCGTACTCCGCCGGGCGCGTGAGGATCTGCTGGAGGAACGCGTCGGCGATCACGTCCTTGACGACGATTCCGTCCGAGGTCCGGCACCAGGGACCGCCGCCGAACTCTCGCGCCCCGAACTCATCCTTCGCGAGTTCGTAGCCCCAGTCGCGGAAGCCACCCTCGGTGAACTTCATGATGTTCCCCTTGTGGACCAGGGTGACGCTGCCACACCCGCGGTCCCGGGCGTGGCGGATCGCCGCGCGCACAAGACGCCGCGTCCCTTCCCGCGAGATCGGCTTCACCCCGAAGGAACTGCTCTCGGGGAAGCGGATCGTGGAGACGCCCATCTCATCACGCAGGAAGGCGAACAGGCGGCGGGCATCGTCGCTCCCGGCCTCCCACTCGATGCCTGCGTAGATGTCCTCGGTGTTCTCGCGGAAGATCGTCATGTCGACGAGCTCCGGCTGGCGAACCGGTGACGGGACGCCCTCGAACCAGCGCACGGGACGGACGCACGCGAACAGATCGAGCTTCTGGCGCAGCGCCACATTGAGCGAACGGATACCGCCGCCGACGGGGGTCGTAAGCGGCCCCTTGATCGCCACGAGGTGGTGGCGGATCGCGTGCAGGGTGTCCGCCGGCAACCAGTCCCCCGTGCGGTCGAACGCCTTCTGGCCCGCGAGCACCTCGAACCAAACGATCTTCCGCTCGCCACCATAGGCTTTCCCGACCGCCGCCTCGAAGACCGCGCTCGCGGCGCGCCAGATGTCGGGGCCGGTCCCGTCGCCCTCGATGAACGGGACGATGGGACGGGCCGGAACGTCGAGGCGGTCGCCGACCCTCCGGATGGGCTCGCCGCCGGCGGGCGTGGAGAGGCGGTCGTATGCGGGAGCTGTGTCGGACATGGGGACTCGAATCGTCACGGGAGACGCGGTCAACCCGCGCACCGAAGGTCGGTGTCGGCGGGCAGGAAGATTTACGAAGGGCTGTCCGCGCTGACAAATGTATACTCTGTATACAATCACATGGTACGTATACCACCCGAGCTGATCCTAGAAGGTATGGAAGGGCCGGCCGCCCGCCGTATACCGTGGGTTGGCGCCCCGGTGTTCGGAGGTGCCAGAGCCACATGCGATGCTGGAGATCGCAACGGACAGGAGACCGGCCCCATGGAGAAGAAGAGCAAGCTGTACGTCGGGATGGACGTTCACAAGGACACGGTGATGGTTGCGCTGCTTCCGGCGGAGGCGCCGGAGCCGACGGTGGTGAAGCGGTTGCCGAACGAGGCGAGCAAGATCAGGCGGTGGTTGGGCCGCATATCACGGGAGGGGGAGGTACGGGCCTGCTACGAGGCGAGCGGGGCGGGCTACGTGCTGGAACGGGCGATGCGGCACTGGGGCTACGAGTGCGAGATCGTGGCACCGTCGTTGATCCCGCGGCGGCTGGGAGACCGGCGCAAGCACGACCGGAAGGACGCGACGGAGCTGGCGCGGCTGTACCGGGCGGGGGAGTTGGTGACGATCCGGATCCCGACGGAACGTGAGGAGCGGGTACGGGACGTGGTGCGGTGCCGGGAGGTGTTCCAGCGGGAGATTCTGAAGTCGCGGCACTACATCCTGAAGTTTCTGGCGCGGCGGGGGCTGGTGTACCGCGAGGGGCGGAACTGGACGGGCAAGCACATGTCGTGGCTGCGGGCGCTCCAGCGCGACGGGGCGCTGGAGGGGGAGGACCGGCTCGTGTTCGGCGAGTACCTGGCGCTGTTCGACTACAAGCTGGGCCGCCGGGAGGAGTTGGACCGCCGGATCGAGGCGTTGGCGCTTGCGCCGGCCTACCGGGAGGCGGTGGGGCGGCTGTGCTGCCTGAAGGGGATCTCGACGCACGCGGCGATGGTGCTGGCGACGGAGATCGGGGACTTCCGGCGCTTCGAGAGCCCGGGCAAGCTGATGGCCTACATGGGCCTGGTGCCGAGCGAACACTCCAGCGGGGCGAGCCGTCGGCTGGGAGCGATCACGAAGGCGGGCAACAGCCGGGTCCGGCATGTGCTGGTGCAGGCGGCGTGGAGCTACAGGTTCGTGCCCAGGCGGGGCCCGGCGCTGAGCCGCCGGCAGCAGGGCCAGACACCGGAGGTGATCGCGCACGGCTGGAAGGCGCAACACCGGCTTCACAAGGTGTTCGGGCGGCTGTCGTTCAGGAAGAACAACCAGATCGCGGCGGTGGCGGTGGCCCGGGAGCTGGCCGGCTTCGTGTGGGCGGTCATGCAGGATGCCGGAGAACACGCCGGGGCGAACCGGGACGCCGCCTGAGCACCGTAGAGCAGGACTCGCAGGCAGCGCGAGGCACGGCAGGAGAACGCTCGAGGCTGCTATGTGGCCGCGCCCTGTTGCCACCGGACGCGAGACCCACGCGATCTAGATGGAGCCAGCTCCCGACGAATCCGAATTCTTGCCGCTCTGGCCCCGGCCAACCGGCGTATATCAGGAGGAGTCGCCGTCGAAACGAACCTCGCGTGACTTCTTCCTCCGATGATGGAGAACGACTACGAAGACGCGCTTGGCAGACGAACGAGGGCACTTGACGGGGGCCCTTCCATATCAGCAGCCCGTGGCAAAACCCTGCGTCAGCGCCGGGGCCAGACGGCGCGCCGGGTCTCGTGCCCCTCGCCGATCCACTCCACCGTGGGGCCCTCGCCCTCGGCCGCGGCGATCGCAGCGATGAGATCCTCCACCTCCCGGATCGGCTCGCCGCCCGCGCGCACGAGAAGATCACCCGCCCTGAGCCCGAGACGCGCCGTCATCGTGCCGGGGACAACCCGGAGTACGAGGAGACCACCGAGGCCGGGTCGGCCCGAGAAATCCCGCACCGATTCGAACTCCGCTCCCGCGAACGTCCGGTCGAAGCGGATGGCGAGTCCGGGCTCCGCCCGCGCGACCTGGGCGAGGCGCATGATGCCCCGGCGGAACTCCACGGACGGGAGGCGCGCCCGGACCCGGCCGACGCGGCGGAGCGCCGTCGAGACATCTCTGTATGCGGACTCGCTCTCCCGCTCCAGACTGCCGAGCAACGCCTGTCGGAGTTCCTGGAACTCGGGGATCGGACGATCGCCCACCAGAAGCACCTCGAGCCGGCCGCCCACCACCCGCACGGCCGAAGGCTCGACGGCGACGCCTTCGGCCTCGGTATCGCGGACCGTGAGCGCGAAGCCGGCCCCGTCGCTCCCGACGGAACCCGGGAGGCTCAGTACGAACACGCGCGATTCGCGCGCACCAACCGTCGCGGCCTCCGCGCGTCGCCCGATCATCCGAACGCGAACCGGATCCGGCGGCGTGACGGCGGGAATCACGTGAACCGAGCGACGCTCTCCCTCGCGCACCACCTCGACCCAGACGGCGGCCCCCGGTCGGATCGCGATGAGCGCCCCGGGCAGGCTGCCGACGGTGATCTCGCGCCCGTCGATCGCCACGACGCGGTCTCCCACGAGAAGGCCGGCCCGGGCCGCCGGCCCGTCTTCCTGCAACTCGCGAATGCGGGTCTCAAGGTCGCAGTTCTTCCAATCCTCCGCGGTTTCCCAGCCGCAGTGGTAGCGTTCCTCGACCCGTACGCCGAGCCAGCCACGAGCCTCGGCGGCCGCAGGTTCCTGTCCCGCGCCGGCCGCGGGGGCCAGCGCCGAACACAGGCCGAGGGCGAGGACGAACCGCCGGGCCGCGGTCACCATGTGAGCACCGCGCTCGCGCGGCCAAGTTCATCAGTCAGACGGTCGCGCAACTCCACGAGCTCCAACAGATACGCGCTCGCAAAGAAGTCGCCGGGGTCGGTCTCGAGCTGATCACGAAGCGCCCGAATCGAACCGTCCAGCCGTGCGAGCGACTGTGCGATCTCGATCGGATCGCTCTCCCGGTTCCCCGACCCGGAGCCCGGGGAGACCGAGCCCTCTCCCACTTGCCGGAGCGGCGTTCGCAGCGACTCGAGGCGGTTGAGCCCCTCGAGCAGCGTCCGATCATCGGCCGGCGACACGACCGCCGGGAGATCGGCCGTGGTCTCCCCTGCCCCACCTCGGGTGAACTGCAGGCCCGCGATCACTCCACCCGCGAACAGCATGAGTCCGGCGGCTGCCTGGAGCGGCCCCGGGACGAGCAGTCGACCCGCGAAGCGGCGCCCGACCCAGCGGCCGCCCATTCCGGACTCGCGCGCATCGAGGGCGGCCTCGATCGATGCCCACTCGCCCCTCGGCGGCCTCTCCTCGGGGAGCGCCGACAGGGCCATGCGCATGCGGCTCAGTCTCTCGAACTCCGCCTGGCAGTCCCCGCACGTTTCCAGATGAGCCTGGCCATCGCGATCCGCCCAGGGTTCGTCGAGCAGCGCCGAAATGCGTTCGGCCTCGAGGTGTCCGGCGATCATATTCATCCTGTCCGACTTCTCGTCAGCAATGTGTCCATCACAGGCGCGCCTCGTCCTGCGCCCCGTCGCTTCCCGACTTCGCGGGCGCGATCAGCTGGCGCATCCGGGCGCGCGCCTTGTGCAACTGCGATTTCGAGGTGCCCGGCGAACAGCCGAGAGACTCCGCGATATCGCGGTGCGTCCAGCCCTCCACATCGTGCAACACGAGGACCTTGCGGTATCCCGGGGGGAGCTGGTCGAGCGCCTGGCTCAACACCCGGCGGGTGACGATCACGTCGTCCTGCGCCCGTGACACGCGCGGAAGCTCGGCGGCCGCCTCCACCGGGCGCCGTCTCGCGGACCGACGCAGCCGATTGAGCGCCACATTCGTGGCCAGGCGGTAGAGCCATGTGCCCAGGGCCGCGTCGCCCCGGAAGAGGTGAAGCTTCTCGAACGCGCGGATCCACGCCTCCTGCGAGAGGTCCTCCGCCAGGTGGTCGTCACCCACCAGGCGCCGGATGACCGTGTACACGCGATGGGCGTGCAGCTGGTACAACTCCCCCATCGCCCACCGCTCTCCGGCCTTGGCGGAGGCGATCAGATCGCGTTCTTCCACTCTATCCCTCGCGAGGGTCGTTCTCGGAACCACCCGTATTGATGCCCTGGACCCGGCCTCGGGTTGCCCGCGCGGCCGTGGCGCCGAGCCGACGGGTGGCCGCGCAGACCGCCAGCGCGACGATGATTCCGCCCAGGGCGTCCGTCGCATAGTGAAAGCGACCGTACACGGTCCCGAGAGTCAACGCGATCTCGGGGACGATGAGGAGCCAGAACCAGCGCGCGTCCTCGCGGCCGGCGACGACGACCGCGGCCAGGGAGGCCGCGATGTGGGAACTCGGAAACGCCGTCCCCTTCGAGGATCCGGTCTCGAGAATCCCGTGAACGAGCCGGTACAGCGTGCCGTCGCCGATTTCGCCGCCGATCCGGGCGAACTCGTATCTGGGGCCCGTCACCGGGAAGAAGATGAAGATGAGATAGGAGACGAAGAAGGCGGCGGACACGGCGAAAGCGGCGCGGTGCAGGGCGTCGAATCCCCGCGTCCGGTATACGCCGATCAGGGCGATGGGGACGACCGCGTAGTAGAAGAAGTAGCCCAGGTGCAGGACCTCGGAGAACGGAAGCCACGGGAGGAGCGTGCTCAACTCGATGCTCGGCTGCGCGCCGAAGATCGCTGCGTCCCAGCGCTGCACCGTCGCGTCGAAGTAGCGCTCGGTGAAGAAGCGGTTCAGCACGGCGAGTTCCGCGTACAGCAGCGGCGTGAGCAGGACCGGGTAGGCGGCGCGGGCAACCCCGCCGAGGCCGCTTCGCGGGTGCCACGACGCCAGTCGGGTGATCCCGAAGACGATCAGGGCGTGCGCGCCGGCGATCCCCGCACCCGCAAGGCCGCCGAAAGCGGCGGCCACGAGGCCGGAGGCCCCGAAATAGACGATGGAAAGGCGGTCGAGGGCGACGAGGCCTCTCGTGACGGTCACAGCCGGCCCTTGCGGCCGTACCAGGCGGCGGTGCGGGCCATTCCCTCCTCGATATCGACGCGCGGACGCCACGGATCCAGCGACGCTCGACTCGGCTCAATGTCGCAGGTCCAGGCGTGCATGGAGAGGTCCCGGGCGCGTCTCCGGTCGATCGCGGGCGCCGTTCCCGTGAAACGCGCGGCCCATTCCGAGAGTAGTCCGGCAGTCAGGAAGACGGCCGCCGGCACCCGGATGACGCGGCCCGGGCGCTCCACGCCGGCGATCAGCGCGTTCGCCACCTCGCCCCACGAGCAGGATGAGGCTGCCGCGATGTGGAGCGGTTCCGGCACCGGAGCCGCCTCCAGCGCGGCGAGAACGGCCGAGACGACGTCGGCCACGAAGACCGGTTGGAGCGGGGCGGCACTGCGGGGAATCACGGTCAAGCCGCGAGCCGCCATGCGGAACAGGGGCAGGAGATCGGAATCGCGCGGCCCGTAGACACCCCCGGGTCTCAGGACCACGACCTCCATCGGGCCGCCGATGGTGGCCAGCGCCGCCTCCGCCGAGGCTTTTGAACGACCGTACGGACTGACGGGTCCGTCCGCGCCGTCCGGACCGCGAGCGGCCAGGCTGCTGATGAAGACGAAGCGGCGGACGCCGGCGTCTGCCGCGGCCCGTGCCAGCCTCCGGGTACCCGTCGCATTCACCGCCATGAACTCGGACTCGTCCCGGGCACGCGTCAACGCGCCGCAGTGCACGACTGCCTCGTACCCCGCCAGCGGAGCGTCCGCCTTGCCGAGATCGAGTTCGACCGTGTCGACCCCGAGCCGGTGGATTCGGCGCGTATCGCTCGTACGGCGGGCGCTGGCCGTCACGCGGTGACCCGCCTCGACGAGGGCATCGGCGATATGGCTCCCCAGAAAGCCCGTGCCCCCCGTCAGGAAGATCGATGTCATGGTAAAGGGGTCAAGTAAAGGAGCTAGAGGGGCGCTTCGTAGAGGCGATACGTGCGGTAGATCCGGCCTCCCAGCCGTTCGATGGCGGCGTTCATCTTGTGGTTGTCCTCCAGGATCCAGGATTGCTCGGCCTCCGTCATGCCGGCGGCGGTTCCGTTCCGGAAAAGGGCAAGGTAAAGGAGGACGTCGATGCCCTTGCCGCGCCATTCCTCCAGGAGTCCCAGGATCAGGACGCGCATGGAGGTGATCTTTCGCTTGTGAATGAGCGCTCTCAGGAGTCCGAGAGGCGTGAGCCTGCCGTTCATCTTCTTCAGGACCTGGTTGAAGTCCGGAATCGCGAGCGCGAATCCGATCGTCTCCCCTTCGGGCGTTTCCGCGAGCAGCGCCAGGTCGGGATTGAGGACCGGCTTGAGCTCGGCGGCCATGTGATCCATCTCGGCGTCCGTCATGGGGACGAAACCCCAGTTCTTCTCCCACGCGGCATTGTAGAGGCGCCGTACGAGGGCGAGTTCGTCCTCGAACTTCGACATGTTCAGCGAGCGCACGCGGGTTCCGTAGCGACGCGCGACGAGTTTCTCGGCGCGGAACATGTGCTTGGGCCAGGAGCCCTCGGTCATGTGCCAGGCGTACAGGTCCTTGGCCTTCCGCAAACCGGCGCTATCGAGCAGGGCGGGGTAGTACGTAGGGTTGTGAGCCATCAGGATCACGGGAGGGCCCGGATCTCCGTCGACAAGAAGGCCGCAGATCTCGTTCGTCGAGAAGCTGGTGGGGCCCCGCATCCCCTCGAGGCCGCGCTCGCGGAGCCACGCCCTCACGGTATCGAGCAGGGCTTCGGCCACTTCCGGATCGTCGATGGACTCGAACCAGCCGAAGAAGCCGACCGCTTCTTCGTGCAGCCGCTCGTGGTTCCGGTTCCGGATCGCGCAGATCCGCCCGACCACTTCGCCATCGCGGAGCGCCAGATAGGGCTGAACCTCGGAGTGAAGGTGGAAGGGGTGCTTCGCCGGGTCGAAAGCGGCCCGCACGTCCCTCCTCAGCGGCGGGACCCAGTCGGGATCATCACGGTAGATGGACCACGGGAACTCGATGAAGCGCCCGAGATCGGCGCGGCTCTCCACCGGCACGACGACGAGCAAGGAAGCTGGGTTCGTCATGGGTCGCGACTTCGTTGCGGTTGGTGTCGGCGCCTTTCGGGCGGGCCTGGATCCGATGGCGGCCAGTTCAGACGACGCCGAGCTTCTTCCCGACGCGCTCCACCTGCTCGAGCACGAAATCGAGTTCGTCGTCGGAGTGCGTGGCCATGTAGCTCGTCCGCAGGCGGCAACTGCCCTCGGGCACGGCCGGCGGAACGACCGGGTTGGTGAAGACTCCCGCTTCGAACAGGGCTCGCCAGAACTGGAAGGTCTTCTCCATCGGACCGATGAGGATGGGCACGATCGGGGTCTCGGTCGGACCGATATCGAACCCGATCGACCTGAACCCCTCCATCATCTTGTACGTGTTCTTCCAGAGTTGCTCACGGCGCTCGGGCTCGCTGCGGATGATCTCGAGCGCCTTCAGCACGGTGGCCGCCGAGGCGGGCGGCATGCTCGCACTGAACATGAGGGCGCGGGCGTTGTGCTGGAGGTAATCGATGACCTCCCCGGTACCTGCGCAGAATCCGCCGATGGAGGCGAACGACTTGGAGAAGGTTCCGAGAATAAGGTCCACTTCGTGCGTGAGCCCCCAGTGTTCGGCGGTGCCGGCACCGGTCTCGCCCAGTACGCCCACGGCGTGCGCGTCATCCACGAGGATCGCCGCGCCGTACTCTCGCCTCAACTCGACGAGGGCGGGCAGGTCGGCGATGTCGCCTTCCATGCTGTAGACGCCGTCGACCGCGATCAGCTTCCCGCGCGCGGGCTTTTCCGCCATGAGCATACGGCGCAGCGTAGTGAAGTCGTTGTGGTTGAATCGTCGCGTGCGGCCGAGCCCGAGGCGCGCGCCGTCCAGGAGGCTGGCGTGGTCGAGCTTGTCGATGAAGACCGTATCCGCGCGCCCGATCAGCGCACCCAGCGTGCCCAGATTGGTCTGATACCCGGTGGAGAATACGAGCGCCGCCTCCATCCCCACGAAATCGGCCAACTCGGCTTCGAGGCGCTCGTGAAGGTCGAGGTTCCCGTTGAGGAAGCGGCTGCCGGTGTTGCCGCTTCCGAACTTGTAGAGCGCCTCGCGCGCCGCCTCGAGGATGCGCGGATCGTGGGTAAGCCCCATGTAGTTGTTGGAGCCCACCATGATCTTGCGGGCGCCCTTGATGACGACCCAGGTGTCGTGCGAGGCCTCGATGGGCATGAAGTACGGATAGAGCCCGGCCTCGCGGAGGCCGTGTACCGTCGCTAACTCACGACACTTGGCGAGGATCGGAGGCGGCTCCGACTGGGCTCTGGTCGAGTCCCCGGACCGTGACACCGCAGCTTGAAATGTGGAATTCGACACAACGCGAAGCTAATCGCGAATCGGGACCCCGGGCAAGCAAAAAAAGGGCCCTTGCCCGGTGACGGATTTCGGTCGCGCGTGAACGTGGGGTGGGAGGTGGTGCAGTTCCGCTCACGGCGACCTGCCGCGGGCGAGTCTCGCCGCGCGTCGCTGACGTGCGGATCGGGTGACCCATCGAACGGGGAGGGATCGTGGCTCGGGACGACATTTTCGACATCGTGGCCATAGGCGGGGGCACGGCGGGTCTGGTGACGGCTGCCGGGAGCGCGGGGTTGGGGGCGCGTGTCGCTCTGATCGAACGCGACCGCCTCGGCGGCGACTGCCTGTGGACGGGCTGCGTGCCTTCCAAGGCCCTCATCAGCTCGGCGCGTGTCGCGCATCACTTCCGTGACGCCGCCGCGCACGGCCTGCGGGCCGTCCAGCCGGAGATCGAAGGCGCGGACGTGCTCGCCAGCGTCCGTGACGTTCGGGCCGAGATCGAGCCGCACGACGACCCGGAGCGCTTTCGCGCCATGGGCGTCGATGTCGTGGAAGGTTCGGCGCGCTTCATCTCCCCGCACGAGGTCGAGGTGAACGGTCGCCGTCTGCGCGGGCGTCGCTTCGTCATCGCCACGGGCTCGCGGGCCGCGGTGCCTCCGATTCCCGGCCTCGAAGAGGCGGGCTACTTCACCCACGCGGAGGCTTTCGACCGGGACACGATCCCCGGTTCGCTGGCCGTGGTCGGCGGCGGGCCGATCGGGGTCGAACTCGCGCAGGCGTTCCGGCGCCTGGGAGTCGATGTCACGGTCGTCGAATTGCTCGACCGGCTCATGGTGCGCGAGGAGCCGGAGCTCGCGGAGTTGCTGACGAACAGGCTTCTCGACGAGGGGATCCGGATCCGGACCGGGCGCATCGTGACGCGCGTCGAACGGGTGGGAGAGCGCCGGCGAGTCACGATCGCCGCAGCCGGGGGCGCGTCGGGCAACGGCGCGGCGGCCGCACCCGAGACGTTCGAAGTGGATGAGGTCCTGGTCGCTGCCGGGCGGGCGCCGAACACGGAGGGGCTGGGACTGGACGAGGCGGGCGTGGCGACCTCGAAGGGTTGGGTAACGGTCGACGCGAAGCTGCGGACTTCACGGAGACACATCTTCGCCGCCGGCGACGTGACCGGCGGCCTCCTGTTCACGCACGTCGCCGACCACGAGGCGCGCACCGTCGTCCAGAACGCGCTCTTCCCGGTACGGGCGAACATCGACTACGGGGTGATCCCGTGGTGCACCTACACCGATCCCGAACTCGCGCATGTCGGCCTCACCGAAGCCGAGGCGCGGGATCGCCACGGATCCGCGGTGTCGGCGCACGTCTACGACATCGGGAACCTGGACCGCGCCATCGTCGAGCGCGCCGCCGTCGGGCGGGTGAAGATCGTCGTCGGAAAGGGCGGTTCGATCCTCGGCGGGCACATCCTGGCCCCGGGTGCGGGCACCATGATCGCGGAGATCGCGCTCGCGATGAAGGCGGGAGTCAAGCTGGGGACGCTCGCTTCGCTGGTCCATCCGTACCCCACGATGAGCGAGGGCGTGAAGCGGACCGCGGACGCCTATCGCAGATCCACGCTGTCCGGCTGGAGGAAGGCCGCGGTCGACCTCGCGCTGAGGGTGGGACGATCGATGCCGGCCTGAGCGGACCGCAGCACCCGCCGGGGCCGCACCGCTAGAACTTCCCGGACTCTCGAGATTAACACCGAGGATATCTACTCGCTTTGAGGCACTTGGAGTTGAGCCACTCCCGGAGGATCCCGCATGTCAGGTCTCGTCGGAACGCGTTTGGGCTCGGAAGCAAGGCGGCGGCGCTGGCACCCGCGCGATGCGGCAGTCTCATGGGCGGTGCTGGCGACGCTGGCGTGCGGAGAAGATGTCTCCGCCCCGCCGCCGCCGCCGCCGGAGCCCCCCCGGCCCACGACGCTCTCGATCAACCCTTCCACTCTTGCGTTTCAGGCGCTCGGCGACACCGCGCGACTCGCCGCCGAGGTGCGTGACCAGAACGGGCAGATCGTAAGCGGCGCCTCGGTGACATGGGTGAGCGGTGATGCCCTCATCGCGACCGTCGGCGCGACGGGACTCGCGACGGCGGTCGGGAACGGCACGGTCTCCGTCAGCGCCAGTGCGGAAGGCGCGTCGGGGAGCGCCACGATCACCGTGGAACAGGTCGTGAGCTCTCTCGACCTTTCGCCCTCCTCCCTCATGCTCGCCGTGGGCGACACGCTCCGCCTGACGGCGGACGCAGCGGACGCGAACGGCCACTCCGTCGCCGAACCGGAGCTGACTTGGCGGACGAGTGACGAGTCGATCGCGACCGTGGACGCCACGGGACTGGTTAGTGGCACAGGCATCGGGATGGCGACGATCACCGCCATGGCCGACGAGGCCTCGGCTGATGCGGGCGTGGAGGTGCTGGACGGCGCCGACGAGGATCGCCTCGCCTTGACCAGGCTCTACGCCGTCACCGACGGTCCGGGCTGGATCAACGACGACAACTGGTTGACGGACCTGCCGCTGGCAGACTGGCGCGGCGTCACCGTAGACGCGGAGGGCCGGGTCACCGAGTTGGATCTGGAAGGCAACAACCTCATCGGCGTGATCCCGCCCGAACTCGGCCATATCTTCCAGTGTAATCCACTAAGGTCTACCAAGTAGGCCATAACACGTTATTGTACAACGTGTTCCGTAGGACACGCGGCGTCTGATCGTCCCTTGCGGTCCATGGCAATCCGGTGTAAGCTTCCCTGTGTAGTGCTGCAATAAGTGATACACTACAAGGAAGGAGACTCCATGACCAAGCGGCCGAGGACACTCAGCGCGGCGTTCGTGCGAACGGTCAACAGGCCCGGCGTCTACGGCGACGGGCGCGGCGGGCGCGGGCTGAGCCTTCGCGTCCACCGGACGCTGGATGGCCGGATCACCAAGACATGGCGGCAGCGCGTCAGGATCGAAGGGCGGCTCACCTCGATCGGGCTCGGGCCGTATCCCGAGGTGACGCTCGCCGAGGCCCGGCAGAAGGCGTTGGACAACAGCCGGGGCGTCCGCTTGGGCCAGGACCCGCGCGGGCGCGGCGTCCCGACGTTCGCCGAGGCCGCCGAGAAGACCATTGAACTCCACCGCGAGGCGTGGAAGGCCGGGAGCCCGCTTCCCGAGCAGTGGGAGTCCACGTTCCGTCTGCACGCCGCGCCGCTGCTCGACAAGCCGGTGGACCGGATCGAGAGCGCGGACGTGCTCCGGTGCCTCGCGCCGATCTGGAACTCGAAGCCCGCCGCCGCGCGGAAGGCCCAGCACCGGATCACCGCCGTCTTCCGCTGGTGTATCGGTCGGAACTACCGGGCGGACAACCCGGTCGACCGGGCGGTCGTTGCACTGCCGAAGGCGAACGGCCACACGACAACCCACCACCGGGCGCTACCACACGGAGAGGTCGCGGCCGCGCTCCGGGCGGTCCGCAGGACCACCGACACGCACCCGTCGGCGGTTCTGTGCGTCGAACTGATCGTGCTGACGGCGGTTCGTCCCGGCGAGGCACGGGGCGCGCTTTGGGACGAGATCGACATGGACGCGGCAAGGTGGACGATACCTGCATCCCGTATGAAGGCGGGCCGTGAGTTCGCGGTCCCGCTCAGCACGGGCGCGCTCGACGTGCTGGAACGGGCGTGCAAGCTGTCGGGCGAATCGCCGCTGGTGTTTCCGTCGCGGACCGGCGGGCCGCTTCCGCCGAAGGCGCCGCTCAGGGTGCTGCGGCGGGCCGGGGTCGCCTCGACGCTGCACGGGTTCCGGTCGAGCGCCCGGTCGTGGATGGCCGAGTCGGGAGTCCCGGCGGAGGTCGCGGAGGCCTGCCTCGCCCACGTTCCCAGGAGTCAAGTCGTTCAGGCGTATCAGCGCTCCGACCTGCTGACACGCCGCGCCGAAGTCATGCAGGCGTGGAGCGAGTACCTCGGGTAGCTACGCGCCACCCTCGACGCCGACCAGCACAGCCCTTTCACATCCGTAGCGCGGTCGGCGGGCAGCCGCGACCGCGTTGCCGTCATCCACGGCGGCAAACCGAGCCGAACCGGCCTCGTCGGACCGGTTCCCATACCTCTGGACGATCGCTCCGCGGTTCGCCAAGGGGGGAGTCCCGACACGCCGCTGGCGGAGCTCTTCCGCAGCTCTGACACGTTATGACACAACATGATACGTCATAAGCACTTAGGGAATTCCCTAAAGGGTTGACGGCCTTGCGGATGGTCGTTCAGCGTTCGGGCATGGAGACGCTGGAAGGGCAGTTCATTTCGCGCGTCGGCGCGTTTCTGGGGCGCTCGGGCCTGAGCCCGACGGCGTTCGGCAAGAAGGCGCTGGGCGATCCGAACCTGATGCGCCAGATCGGCCGTGGCCGCTCGCCGTCGCTGAGGACGGCGGACCGGATTCTCGCGTTCATCGCGGAGCAGGACGGGGCATCGGATGGTGGACGCGATCCGCCTCGACGCCCGTGACACCGGAGACCGACGAGAACGCGGAGAGCAACGAGGAGGAGCAGGACCATGACCGAGAACACGATGGGACGGAGAACGAACCCGCCGACCCGCTTCCTGCGGCTGCCCGAGGTGCTGGAGCGCACGGGCCTGTCGCGGAGCACAATCTATATCCGGGTGGCCGAGGGGTGCTTCCCCCGGCCCGTCCCCCTGGGCGGGCGCGCCGTGGGCTGGATCGAGGCGGAGGTGGAGGAATGGGTCCGCGAGCGCATCGCCGAGAGCCGGTTCGGGGGCGACCGGGCCCGTAAGCGCGGCGAGGCCGCGCCCGGGATCCCCGAGGCCGGTTGGCGGGCGGCGGAAGCCCGCCCGGTTCGATGATGCGGCGCGCTCGAAGCGGCCGGGGAACAGCCCGTTGGCCTCGCCTTGGGCGGTCAAGCCAGCTTACCCGAAGTAATACGTTCGGGGCTGGCGAGGGGGAGGCCCTGCCCCCCTTCGATCCCCCCAAGGTCCGCGCGCCGGGGGAGCGCGCGGGCGAAGGCTCCGCCCCCCGTCCCCCTTGTCGGCCGGTCGTCCGATGACTGACCGGCGCACCGCGATCGTCACCGCCCGCGTGTCGGCGGCCGAACTCGCCGACTGGAGGGCCAAGGCCGTGGCCGCCGGCGTCCCGCTCTCGGCGCTCCTTCGAGAGGCCATGGCCCGCACGCGCACATGGACCGCTCCGGCGGTAGAGGTCGAGCGCGAGCGCACCGCGCAGATTGCGCGCATCGGGAGCAACCTCAACCAGATCGCCCGGTGGGTGAACACCCACAAGCAGGCCATCGAGGCCGTCGAGGTGATCGGCCACCTGATCGCCATCGAGCGGACGCTCGCTGCGGCGGCCACTCCCCGATGCCCGGACGCCGATGCTGATTAAGTTCCTCGCGCACGGGACCGGATCGGCCCGGAGGGCGGCAGACTACCTCCTCGGAGAGCGCGACGCGGCCGGGAAGCCGCGAGGATGTCAAGGTCCTGCGGGGGGATCCGAACCAAGTTGCCGCCGTGGCCGACACGCTGGCGTTCGAGCACAAGTACACGTCCGGCGTGATCGCGTGGGCGCCGGAGGACGAGCCGACCGACGAACAGATCGACGCGGTTCTGGACGCGTTCGAGGAGACGGCTTGGGCCGGGCTCGAACCCGACCGCTACGCTTGGGCCGCCGTGCTCCACCGCGAGGAGGACGGCGGCGCGCACGTCCATGTCCTCGCCGCCCGATGCGACCTCGAAACCGGGCGGAGTCTGAACATCGCCCCTCCCGGTTGGGAGAAGACGTTCGGCCCGCTCCGGGACGCCTTCAACCACGAACACGGCTGGGCTCGTCCGGACGATCCGACGCGAGCCAGAGTGCAGCAGCCGGGACACCGCGCATACGTCGAGGCCACCCATCTGCGGGCCGGGCTCCGGCTCGAATCCTCACCCCGCGACCTGATCCGGGGCTACCTGCTACAGCGAGTCGAGCACGGAACGGTGCGGAATCGCCACGAGGTCGTCGCAGCCCTGCGGGAGGCGGGCCTCGAAGTGCCGCGCCAAGGCATGGACTACATCACCGTGCTGGACCCCGAGACCGGGGACCGGTGGCGGCTGAAAGGAGAACTGTATGGAGAGAACTTCGAGCGCGAACGATTTGACCGAGCGGCTGCGGAGACGGCTGGAGAACGAACGCCGGGAGATCGAGGAATTGACCGCGAGCGAGCTCGCGCGGCTCGCCGAGAACTCGCGGCGCGTCGCGAGGAGCGCGCTCGGTACCATCGAGCGCGATACGGAGGAGGCGACCGGCAAGATGCGCGAGTTGCTGGTCAAGGCGTGGCTCCGGCCCCTGATCGTCGGCCTGAGCCTTTGGCTCGGTATCTTCGGCGGAAGCTGGGCGACGATGTGCTGGTTGGCGAGGAGCATCCAGGCCCGGATCGAGACACGCGCCGAACTGTATCGGGACATCGAGGACGCCCGGCGGACGCTGGCCGAACTGGAGGTGGACACCTGGGGGATCGTGTTCCACGAGATCGAGGGCGAGCCGTTCGTGGTGGTGCCGGACGAGGCGCTGGCCGATCCGGCCTGGTGGGTGGACGACCGTCCGGCCTTGAAGCTGTCGAACGAGTGAGGGGGTTGTATGACCGCGTTAGAGGAGCAGTTGACGGAGGCCTTGAAGAGGTTGTCCGCGCAGTACGAGACGGAACAGCAGCGGCACTCCGGGCAGGTCGAAGCCTTGCGAGGGCGCGTCGAGCGGCAAAGCGCGGAGAACGAAGCCTTGCGGCGGCGTGTCGAGCGGCTGAGCGAGGAGAACGACGCCTTGGGGCGGCAAATCGAGCGGCTGAGCGAGCAGGTGACGCGCTTGACCGAGTATTGCGGGACATCCGCCGCCGCGAGACCGCACGGCCACGGTTGGAGATAACGCCGCCGCGCGGGCCAGACCGCGATGCCGGGCCGAGCCGCTGATAGGCTATCGCCGGCAGGTAGTAGACATGTAAGTCTCTCTGTACCAATGACATAAAGCACTTTCGTCTACGGTATTCTGGTCAGGCCCTTGACGGCCCGAGCGACTCTAGGTAGCCTTCACGCCGTTAACGAGATTCCACTCCGTTGACGTCCCGATCCTCACTCCCAACCTTTCATCAGGAAGTAGACCACTGAACCACCAGCGTCGCCGTATCCTTACGCCCGTCAACATCGTGTTCCTCTCGGTGTTGGCACTGCTCGCCTCATCCACCATCCTCCACGCCCAAGCAACCCCCACGCCCAGCGATGAGTTCGACGCGTGCATCGAGAACGCAGTCGTGCGCGCCGATGAGAGGGCAACCAACCACGAGGGGAGCACGCTCGGTCGCTTCATCAAGTTCTCGATGGATGTGGCTCACTGCACCGCGGACTACCTCAGTCCCTTCAATTAGGAGCAGGCCCCCTTCGGATATCAGCGCTTCGTAGCAGCATGCGAAATCAAGATCGAAACTCTTCGCGAAGCGGATTCCGGTGGGGCTCGGCCGGGTGGGTCGGCGCGCTCGTCGCTGTGGTCGTCGTCGCTGCGCTCGTCTGGAGCGTGGTGCAGATCGCAGCCGAGCGCGCCGACCCTGGGGTTGCGCGCTCGCCGTCTGTGTCGACCCCAGAAGGAGTACCGCTGCTTGCCGAGGTCTGGTCCGTGACGGATGCGGTCTGGAACGCGGGAAGCTGGTTCATCCTCGATCGCCACGCTGGCCAAGTCCACCGCGTTGATGCTCGCGGATTGCGACTCTACAGTTTCGGGCGCGAGGGGCTGGGTCCGGGCGAATTCCGGAATCCGCAAGCGCTTGTGGTGCATGGAGACAGCGTGATCGTGGCCGAGCGATCCGGCATGCTCCACGTGTACGGGCTGGAGGGCGACCATATCGCGGATCGCCCAGTAGACCTGCGCGAATGCACGGGATCTGGGGTGGAGGATCTCATCGCCACCGCCCGCGCATTGGTTCTCGTCGCCGTTTGCTTGAAACCGGACCTAGCCTTGGAGGCGAGGCTTCTCGCGGGCGGGAGCGATGGGGATTGGCGGGTGATCAGCCGTAGCTCGCCGAGTCACAACGGAGACCGGCGAGTGAATCCGTACTGGGCTCCGGTGCTGACTTCGTTTGGTCCAGCGATCGCCTTCGGTCTGGTGGCCGAGGATTGCTTGGAGGTCCTTGATTTGAATGGACTTGCAGAACGTCGCGTCTGCCACGATAACCTCCAGCGGCTACCCGTTTCGCGTGAAGACGCCCGGTCATTGCGGGACCTAGCGCGGCAAGGACAGAGTACCGGGTTCCGCGTCGAGATTCCGTCAACCCTGCCACCGTTCGACGCCGTGTTCGATGGTGGCGAAGGCAAACTGCTCTACCGAACTCCCTCGCCCGCTGCAACCGACGCCAAGCGATTGGTTCGGTTGGGGAAGAACGGACAGGAGGAGGTGCTGGATCTTCCGCCTGCCCCCTATGTGTTCGTGTCCGGACGTCAGGCACTCCTTGCGTGGGATGCTGCGGAGGGCTCGCACCTTCAGTTCCAAGCACTAGACGCAATTCAGGAGTGACCGGTGCCCCATTCAGAAGCCGCAGTCGTCGCTGAGGGTCTTCGCGTATCGTATCGACGCCGTTTCCGGAGCCACGTTGTCCTCGACGAGCTCGACCTTGAGGTGTCGTCCGGGGCCGTCGCCGCCATTGTCGGCAGGAACGGGGAAGGGAAGACCACGCTCTTCCGGGCGCTAGTAGGGTTACATCCAATCGACCGCGGACGAGTACGAATAGGGGGTTGTGCCCCTGGAGCGGCTCGTGACGGACGACACATCGGATTCATGCCGGAGCTCGTAACCTATCCGCCCTCGTGGACCGTTGCGGACGTGCTGGGGTTCGGTGTTGATCTCGCCGTGCCGCCGGAGGGTCACCGGGAGGCGTTCGCCACCGCCGTCGCTCGGGGGCGCCTTGACGACCAGATCTTGGCGAAGCGAGCCAATCGTTGCTCGAAGGGGTATCGGCAACGGCTGAGTCTGGCGTTCGCACTGATCGGGGAACCTGCCGTGGTGTTTTTGGATGAGCCGTTCTCGGGGCTTGACCCGCCCTCGCGTGTGGCAATGCGAAGCGAGATCGAATCCATGGCGGCCCGGAGCGCGACCGTCGTGCTGACCAGCCACGATCTCGCAGAGGTGGGGAGACTGGCCTCGGATATCTTTGTTCTGGACGGCGGCAGACTACGGGCGAGTCCCTTGGCACATGGGGCTGCGGACTCCGCCGAGGCCTTGGAGGCCATGGTGACGACGGAGTCGCCATGACGGCCCGCATGGTGGGGTTTCCGAGGCGCGTGTGGCTGCGTCTGCACGCAAAATCAACTTCCTTGGTGGTCTTGACCCTCGTTACAGCGGCGCTAGCTGCCTTGTTGGCCGCCACGACGCCCGAGTCCGAGTTTACTCGGCTGGATTCCCGCGTTTTCGTACTGGCTGTCGGCGTCCCGATCATCCTCGCGGGGAGGCTGATATCCGAGGACTTCCGGGGCGGGATGATCCAGCTTTGGATTCAGCGAACTACCGATCCGGTGGGGTTCTACTTGACTCGCCTCGGCGAAGCCCTCGTTGGCGGGGCAATCTTCATCATTCTCGCCGCGCTGATCGAAATGGGACTTTTCTTGGCTTTTTCTGACTCGGCCATTGCGGACCGGCTCGTCGAACTGCCGAGTCTGCTGCTTCTCGCCGCATGCGTGTCAATCGTGGGGTTCGGCCTTACGGCTTGGTTGAACCACGGCACGGCGATCGCGATGCTCGCCGTGTACATCACTGGTTACATCGAGCGCGATTTCTTGATCCCCGGTGGTCCTTTTGGGGGCTGGACTCCCGTGCTGCGGGCCTTGTCCTTCCCACTCTCTGCCCTCAGGGACATCGACTCCATGGTGGCAGGCGAAGGCGCGCTGGAACCTTGGGTGTCGTTGGCGCGGATCGCTTGGTTCGCCATCCTTTGGCTCGCGGTGGGTGTCGTCGGCATCCGCTGGTCGCTTCGCGCCGGCAGGCTTGCCAAGGCGCAGGCACCATAAGGGTTCGATAGCGGAGGGTGAGCCTCGGGGCCGTCCAGGTCGGGTCGCGGATGTATTTGACGAACGACTAGTGTCATGTCACACATCAAACGTCGGATAGAGGCGCTTGAGCTTGACACGTGCGTCGTCCGTGGTGAATTGCCAGTTGACCTTGGCTTGGATTCGGTCTCTGGCCGCCTGCCAGGCGGCGACTTCGGCGCGTAGGGTGTCGATGGAGTCGATGCGGCGATTGAGGCACTGGCGGATCATGACGTTGAGTTCGACCTCGGCGACATTCAGCCAACTGCCGTGCTTGGGGGTATGGACGAACTCGAAGCGATCCCAAAGCGCCTTGGCCTCGGCGGGTTCGAAGGTTTCGTGGAGCGCGCCGGGGCGGTGCGTGTTGAGGTTGTCCATCACCAGCGTGATTCGGGTGGCGCCGGGGTACTGCGCGGCGATGTCGCGCAGGAAGCGGGCCCAGTCGGTTTTGGTCCTGCGCTCGGTCACCTTGGTCTGGCGCCGGCCGGCCAGTGGTTCGGTGGCCATGAACACGTTGCAGGTGCCGAGGCGCCGGTACTCGTAGTCTTCGCGGGCCGCCCGTCCCGGTGCCGGCGGGACGGGCGTGCGCGTCTCGCCGATCAGCTGGCGCGGCGTCTCGTCCATGCACACCACCGGTAAGTTCGCATCGTACGGACGCCGGTAGACGTCGAGCACCCGCTCCATCCCCGCTGCGAAGTCGGCATTGCGCCGCGGCGGGATCACCCAGCCGACGCGCCGCCACGGTTTGATGGCGTTTTTTTTAGCACCCGCCGCACCGTCTCGTGCGAGACGCTGTCGATATAGCCGAGTTCCACCGCGCGGTCCGCCAACAGGCGCAGCGACCACCGCGCGCGCCCCTCGGGCGGATCGCCGCAACTGAGCGCGACCAGCCGCGCCTCGAATTCGCCGTCCGCCTTGCGAAGGTACTTCGCGCGACGACCCCGCCGGCCCCCAAGCGCCGCTTCCAGACCGTCCTCCACAAACCGCTTCTTGACCCGGTCCACCCTGCGCGCGCTGATCCGCGACACCCCGGCGATCTCCCCGCCGGTCGTGCGCCGCTCGTTGAACTCGCCCTCGTCGCAATTGAGCAGAACCAGCGCGTTGATCACCTTCCGCGAACGATGTGAACCCTTGCGTGTCATCGCCGCCAACGCCTCGCGCTCCCCCGCTTCCAACTCCACCAAATACCGTTTCATGCCAGCCTCCTCGCCATTGTGGACCGGCAAGAAGTCTATCACGCTCCTTACGACATATCACGTGTGACATGACACTAGTCTGTATCGTTTTTGTCGTCGGAAGGCGTTGGAGGAGCCGGGGAGTCCGGGATCCGGCGTCCGGGGGCTTCCGATGCAGTCGAGTGTATTCCGGTTCAGATCTGTGTATTCCAAGTGGTACAGGAGTTCCTTGGGTTTGTCCTAACACGTTGCAGAACCACCGCTTACGCTCACGCACTCTTACTTCCGCCCGAACTCGGCAACCTCGCTGCCCTTTCCCGACTGGAGTTGTCCACGAACCAGCTCTCGGGTCCGCTTCCCGCGGAATTGGCCGCATTGACCGATCTCGACGCGCTTGAACTGACCAGCAATCCAAGGCTCGCCGGTCCACTCCCCATCGCGCTGACAGCCCTTGGCCAACTCGATGTGTTCCAGGTCGGCGGCACGGAGCTATGTGCGCCGCCGGAGGCCGCCTTCATCCGTTGGCTGGAAGCCATTCCCACCCGCAGAGTGGCACGCTGTGTCGAGAGCGGGCGAGCGGAGTCCGCGGCGTACCTGGTCCGGGCCATCCAGTCGCGGGCACACCCCGTCCCGCTGATCGCGGACGATCCGGCCCTGCTGCGGGTCTTCGTGGCCGCCCCGGCTGCCGGCGGCGAGACGCTTCCGGCGGTACGCGCGCGATTCTACCACGAGGGGGCGGAGGTCCATCGTGAGGACATCGCGGCGGGGACTGCCGCGATTCCCTCCTCGCTGGACGAGAGCGCAGTTGAGCGGTCGTCGAACGCCGAGGTCCCGGGCTGGGTGATTCAGCCGGGCCTGGAGATGGTCGTCGAGATCGACCCGGAGGGAACGCTCGACCCTGCGATCGGGGTGCAGCAGCGAATCCCCTTCGAGGGGCGTGCCCGTGTGGACGTACTCGCCATGCCCCCTCTGGAGTTGACGCTGATTCCGATGTTGTGGAGCGTCGCGCCGGACTCGTCGATCCTCGGCATAACGGACGGCATGACCACGGACGGCGAGCTTCTCGCGCCCGTGGGTTCGCTGCTCCCGGTCGCGCAGTTCAACTTCACCGTGCACGATCCCGTCGTGACATCGAGTCGGAGCACCTTCGATCTGCTCGGCGAGGCCTGGGTGATCCGGCAAATGGAGGGTGGCACCGGATACTGGATGGGCACGATGACCGAGCCATCGGTGTCGGCGGGGTTGGCGCAACTCGGCGGACCCGTCAGCTTCGCGATACCGGACCGTAAGGCGATCGTTCACGAACTGGGGCACAACATGGGTCTTGACCACGCCCCCTGTGGTGGTGCCGGCGGCTCCGATCCGGCATTCCCGCACGCAGGCGGAGCGAGCGGCGCCTGGGGGTATGACTTCGAGCGCCGCGCGCTGGTCTCGCCGGAAACCCCGGATCTCATGGGCTACTGCAATCCCAACTGGATCAGCGACTACTTCTTCACGAACGCGACCCAGTTCCGTCGGTTCCGAGAGCATGAAACGGCCGGAGCTGTGGGGGCGCCGACGCGAACGCTCCTGCTGTGGGGAGGGGTCCAGCCGGACGGAGTGCCCTTCCTCGAATCATCTTTCGTGGTAGATGCACCGGTCAGCCAGCCGCAAGCGGGGGGCCCCTACGAAGTCAGGGGCACCGCGGTGGACGGCCGGGTGCTTTTCTCCGTGAACTTCTACATGTCGGAGTTGGCCGACGGTGAGGGTGGGTCGCGCTTCCTGTTCACCATCCCGGCCGAACCCGGGTGGGGCGAATCCCTGGCGGGTGTGACGCTTTCGGGGCCTGATGGCGCCGCAACGCTGGATGCGGAGACCGACAGACCCGTCGCGATCATCCGCAACCGGGTCGACGGCCGCGTTCTTGCCATTCTGCGCGGGGCGCCGACAGGTGCGCTCGCTCAGGCCTCCGTGGCCTCGCTGGTCTCGGACCCCGACTCGGAAGTGCTGTTCAGCCGGGGCATCCCCGACCCGGAGGCCTGGAGGCGCTGATCCGAGCGGCCGGGACGGTCAGCCGATGCGGTGGCGGCCTGTGTAGACGTTGAAGCCCGTCGGCTTCGCGAAGCCTGCAAGCGTCATCCCGAACTCCTTCGCCACGTCGACGGCGAGGCTGGACGGCGCGCCGACCGCCACGACGATCGGTATGCCGGCGGCGAGCGCCTTCTGCATGATCTCGAACGACGTGCGGCCGCTCACGGCCAGCACGACATCGCCCAGGGGCAAGCCGCCATTGAGGAAACGCTCGCCGATCACCTTGTCGAGCGCGTTGTGGCGTCCGACATCCTCGCGGAGCAGTTGAAGCTCGCCGCTCACGTCGAAGAGACCGGCGGCGTGAAGTCCGCCCGTGCGGTCGAACACGGGTTGGCTGCTGCGAAGCGCTTCCGGGAGAGAGCGTACGATCTCGCCGGTCACGGTTGGACCCTCCGCCGGTATCGGTGCGCAGCCCCGAATCTCGATCGCCTCGAGCGACGCCTTTCCGCAGACACCGCAACTCGAGGTCGTGTAGAAGTTACGGGTCAGCTCCGCCGGGTCGAAGCGGGCGGTTTCGCTCAGCTGGACCGTGACGATGTTGTATTCCTGGGTCTCGACCTCCACGCAGTAGCGGAGGTCGGCCACATCGGATCGGTGGGCCAGCAGACCCTCCGAGAAGAGGAACCCGGCGGTGAGATCGAAGTCATCCCCGGGCGTGCGCATCGTGACCGCGACCTGATGTTCCTCGCCCGCGGCGGTGGCGATTCGGATTTCGAGCGGCTCCTCGACCGCCACGGCATCACGCCGTCTGCGGCTCGATGTGTCGGAGACGCGATCGATGTCGACGCGGGCGGTGTTCCGGCGAGGCGAGATCATGGCTCGAAAGTACGGTTCGGAGGGCGGTTGCGCCGGGGTCGGTTTCGTTGCCGCCGCGAGCGGCGACGGGTAACTATGACGGCATGACAACGCCCTCCGACGCGGATCTCCTCGCGAACTGGCGAGACGAGTCCGCTCCCCTGCTCCCGCTTCTTCACGCGTTTCACGAGCGCGATGGGCACCTGTCCGAGGAGGCGCTGCGTACGATCTCCGACGACCTCCGGATCCCGATCGCCGACCTGTTCGGCACGGTGACGTTCTACCATCACTTCGCGCGCAAGCCGGGGGGACGCGGGCACCCGCGGGTGTGCACGGGGCCGGTATGCGCGCTCCGCGGCGCCGATGAACTGCTGGCCGGGTTACCCGGGGCGCTTCCCATGCCTTGCCCGGGGCGCTGCGACGAGCCGATCCCGGTGCTGGAACGAGATCAGGTTCGCTGCGGAGCGACAGTGGCCGAACTTCGGTCCGGCCCTTCCCCTCTTCCTCCCGATCCTCGTCCCGGCATCGAGGAGTGTGTGTTCGCGCACATCCGAGCGCCGGGGCGGGCCAAGCTCGCGGGCTACCGCGGGAGCGGTGGCTACTCGGGACTCGCGGCAGCGCTCCGCGGACGCCCGGAGGAGGTGCTGGATCTGATCGACGCGAGCGGCCTCGCCGGCCGGGGTGGCGCCGGCTTCCCGACCGGGAGGAAGTGGCGGGCCGTGGCGGAAGCCGCGGGTGAGCCGAAGTCCATCGTGTGTAACGCGGACGAGGGCGAGCCGGGGTGCTTCAAGGACCGGGCGCTCATGGATTACGACCCGCACGCGGTCATCGAGGGGATGCTGGCGGCCGGTTTCGCCACCGGGGCGACCCGAGGTTTCATCTACCTCCGATATGAATACCCCGACACCCTCGACATTCTCGAGAGAGCGCTCGACGAGGCCCGGACCGAGGGATTGATCGGGCCGGCCGCCTTCGGGCCGGGGCGGCCGTTCGACCTCTGGGTACGCCGCGGCGCGGGCGCATACATCTGTGGGGAGGAGACATCCCTTCTCAACAGTCTCGAGGGCAAGCACCCGTTCCCGCGCAACCGCCCGCCCTTCCCGGTGACGCACGGATACGAGAACCTTCCCACCGTGGTGAACAACGTCGAGACGCTCGCGTCGATACCACACATCCTCGTGCACGGCGCCGACTGGTATCGGGGACTCGGTATCGGCGAACACGCCGGTACCAAGGTGATTTCGCTCTCGGGCGACATCGAGCGACCCGGGAATTACGAAGTTCCGATGGGCTTTCCGCTGATGACGCTGATCGACGGCGGAGCCGGCGGCGTACCTGGTGGCCGTGCGATCCAGGCGGTCACGATGGCCGGGCTGTCGGGCGGCTTTCTGGCGGGGGAGGATCTCGACGTCACGCTGGACGAGCCCTCGATCCGATCGAAGGGGTCGTTCCTCGGCGCGGGCGGGATCATGGTCTTCGACGACTCCCGGGACATGGTGGAGGTCGCGCATTCCGCGATGGAGTTCTTCGCGGAGGAGTCGTGCGGCAAGTGCTTCCCCTGCCGCATCGGCACGAAGCGCCTCACCGAACGCCTGCACGGCGGGGGTCCGTCGGATGTCGGCGACTGGATCGATGAAGTCCACGATCTTGGCGTGACGATGAAGGAAACGAGTGCCTGCGGGCTCGGTCAGGCCGCTCCCCTCATCACGGAGAGTCTGCTCCGCTATTTCCCGGATCGGGTTTCGAGGCACGTAACCGGGTCCGGGTAGGGCGCGGGGCCGGACATTTGTCGCGACGGCCGCGGACTGCCATGTTAGTTGGCCCGGCAGCTTCCAGCGGCGCGGGGTCTCCAGGGCTCCGGAGGTTGGATTGAGCGACACAACGGGCAACAACTCCGGCTTCGATTTCGAGATCACGCTCGACGGCACGAAGGTGGGTGTCCGTCGTGGCGAGAGCGTCTACGAGGTCTCCGAGCGGCACCAGAAGGAGATCCCGACGCTGTGCTACGATCCGCGCCTGGAGGCCTTCGGTGGCTGCCGCCTCTGCATCGTCGAACTCGACGGCGCCCGCAACCCGGTAGCCTCCTGCACCATGCGGGCGGGACGGGGCATGCGGATCACGACGCGATCCGCACGGCTCGACATGCACCGCCGCGTCCTGATGGAGATGGTCGCGTCCGAGAACCGCGACACGGACGTCGATCCGCTGTCCGGGTACGCCTCTGGGGAAATGGCAGTTCTTCTCGACCGCTACGAGGCCCGAACGGGCCGTTTCGCGGGGGCCAGATCGGGCCGCAGCCGTCCGGACGACGACAACCCCTTCATCCTCCGCGACTACGAGAACTGCATCTCGTGCTACCGCTGCGTGCGGGTCTGCGCGGAGCAGGAGGGCGACTACGCGATCTCCGTCATGAATCGCGGCTTCGAGACGCAGATCACGACGGAGTTCGAGGGCCTGCTCCGGGACTCGGCCTGCACCTTCTGCGGACAGTGCATTCAGACCTGTCCCACCGGGGCGCTCGCGGACATCAAGGCGCTCGCGAACGCCGCGGTCCCCGGTGAGACGAAGAAGACGCGGACGATCTGCCCGTACTGCGGGGTCGGCTGTTCCGTCGACGTGATGAGCCGTGGGGACACGCTGATCGGCGTGCAGCCGGCGATGGATGGACCCGCCAACGAAGGCGCGCTCTGCGTGAAGGGCCAGTTCGCGTTCGATTTCGTGCAGCATCCCGATCGGCTCGCGCATCCCATGGTGCGCGGCGAGGACGGCGAACTCCACGAGACGGACTGGGACACGGCGCTCGACCGGGCGGCCGCGGGGTTCACGTCGGCCCTGGAGGACTACGGCCGGCACTCCGTGTACGGCATCGCATCGGGCCGCGCGCCGCACGAGGCGGCCTACATGATGCAGCGCTTCATCCGAGGCGCGTTCGGCACGAATCAGATCGACAACTGTAGCCGTGCCTGACACGCCCCCACGGTCGCCGGTCTGGCGGCCTCTATCGGACGGGGGGCGATGTCGAATCCGCTCGAGGACATGGAGAAGCCCGATGTGATCTTCTGCATCGGGACCAACATGACCGAGTGCCACCCGGTGGCTGCCACCCGCATCAAGCGTGCGGTCGCCCGCGGCGCTAAGCTCATCGTCGCCGATCCGCGCCGGATCCCCCTCGCCGAAATGGCGGACATCTACCTGCCGCTCCGGGTCGGGTCCGATGTCGCGCTCCTGCTCGGAATGGCACATGTGATCGCCCGCGAGGGACTCGTCAACGACGAATTCGTGGCCGACCGAACCGCCGAGGGCCGGGACTTCGTGGAACACGTGCTGGAATATCCCCCGGAATGGGCGGAATCGATCACCGGGGTGGACGCGAAGCTGATTGAGCAGGCGGCGAGGTGGTACGGTGCCGCCGAGCGCGGCGCGATCTACTACACGCTGGGGATCACGGAGCACATCTGCGGCGTCGACAACGTCCAGAGTCTCTGCAATCTCGCCCTCATGACCGGCAACATCGGGCGCGAGGGAACCGGGATCAATCCGATGCGGGGACAGAACAACATCCAGGGCGCGGGGGATTGCGGGGCGCTTCCGAACAACTACCCCGGCTTTCAGTCCGTCCTCGACTCGGAGATCCAGGCGCTGTTTGCGGCCGCCTACGGGCGGGAGTCCGACCTCGAAATAGGCCCGACCAAGGTGCAGGCGCTCGACATGTGCGGCGACCGGATCCGGGCCATGATCATCAACGGCGAGAATACCGTCGTCACGGATCCCGACCGCGAGCACTGCGAGCACGCGCTCAGGAGCCTCGACCACCTCGTCGTCATCGACATCTTCCTCACCGAGACGGCCGAATTGGCCGATGTCGTGCTCCCGGCCACCGCCTGGGCGGAGACGGACGGCGTGTGCTCGAACACGGAGCGGCGCGTGCAGCGTCTCCGGAAGGCGGTCGACCCGCCGGGCGAAGCCAGGCCCGACTGGTGGTGCGTGTCCCGGATCGCCCAGCGGATGGGACTGACGGGTTTCGGGTTCGAGTCGGCGAAGGAGGTCTTCAACGAACTGTGCTCGCTGTCGCCGATCTACCGCGGCCTCGACTGGGACCGCATCGAGCACGGTGAGTACCACTGGCCGGTGCCCGAGCGGGGCCACCCCGGCACACCGATCCTCCACCAGGGCGAGTTCGAGAACGGGCGCGGGATCTTCCAGCTGGTCCGGTACCGAGACCCGGCCGAGACGATCTCCGAGGAATATCCGATCTGGCTTACGACCGGACGCCGCCTGCCCGCCTATCACACCAGAACGCAGACCGGAC
Source organism: Candidatus Palauibacter sp. (assembly GCF_965237495.1). Classification (GTDB taxonomy): domain Bacteria; phylum Gemmatimonadota; class Gemmatimonadetes; order Palauibacterales; family Palauibacteraceae; genus Palauibacter. The sequence continues at coordinate 3,617,074 of NZ_OZ250143.1, forward strand.
GCGCGGCGGGGATCGAGTACCTGCTGTCGGAAGAGCGTCTTGAGATGAACCCCAGGGACGTGTCCAGGTGGGGTCTCCGGGACGGCGGCTGGGCGACGATGTCGAGCCCGCGCGGCCAGGTACGGATCAAGGTCGAGGCGAATGACCGCTCTCCGCCCGGAACCGTGTTCGCGTCGTTCAGCTTCAATGATGTACCGGTGAACTATCTTACCGGAGGCGGCTACGATCCGATCACGCACACGGCCGAGCTGAAGGTCTGTCCGGTGAGGGTGGAGCCGGCCTAGCCGCCCGCCCAGGCCTGGTGGTCGTAGGCGACGATCCGCCCCTCGATCGCCGAGGCCACGCACGTGAGCGGACTTGCGAGGTAGACCTGACCGGGACCGCTGCGGCCCGGGAAGTTCCGGTTGATCGAGCTGATCGTGACCTGCCGCCGCGAAGTCGACACTCCCGGTCCCGCGTTGATGCAGGCCCCGCAGCCGGGGGCCAGCACCTCGAACCCCGCGTCGCGCAGTGCCCTGTCGTGGCCCTGCTCGCGGCTCCAGGCCTCGACGTCGATCGAACCGTACTGCGCGTACGCCCGCACGGAATCGGGAACACGCCGGCCCGCCTCCACGGCCTTGCGGGCCACCTCGGCGTACAGCTCGAAGTCCGTACGCTTGGAGCCCGTGCAGGACCCGATGAACACCAGGTCCAGTTCGATGTCCTCGCCGAGAGCAGAGATCGGCACGCCGTTCCCGGGGTCGCCGGGGGTCGCGACCAGGGGCTCCACCCGGCTCGCGTCGATCCCGATCGTCGCCGCGTATTCCGCTTCCGGATCGCTGTGGAGACCCTCACACAGAACCCGCACCTCGTCCGCCGACATGCCCCGCCGCCCGGCAAGCCAGGCGACGGTCTTCTCGTCGGGCGCGACGATGCCGGTGAAGCCCCCCACCTCGGCCGCCATGTTCGTCAACGTCACCCGCTCATCGATCGACATGGCGTCGATCGCTTCTCCCGCGAACTCGATAATCCGACCGATGGCCTCCCCGCTCTTGACGGTCGGGTGACGGAGCAGCTCCAGGATCAGGTCCTTCGCGACCACGCCGGGGCGCGGTGTGCCGGTCATGTGGACCCGAATCGACTCCGGCACCTCCACCCGGACGTCTCGTGTAGCCCAGGCGTTGACGATCGCGGATGTGCCCACGCCGAAGGCGACGCACCCCAGCGCGCCGGAATGCGGTGTATGCGAATCGCTCCCGATGATGACCTGCCCGGGCAACGCGTACCGGTCCTGCACCACGATGTGGCAGATCCCCTCGCTCCCGGTCCGGTCCGGCAACTCGCCGTGCAGGCGAACGCCCTTGGCGGCCGCGAACTCGCGCTGGCGGTCGTGAAGGGCGTGCGCCGCATCGAGCAGCCCCGCGGCCTTGCGTTCCTCCGTGATCACCTCGTCCAGGAAAGCCAGGTGGTCCCGGAAGAAGAGGATCGAATCCGTGTCGTTGAGCCCCGCGTCGCCGGCGAAGTCCTCCCAGAACGTTGACGCCATGGGCGTCACGTACTCGTGAGAGAAGCGAAGATCCGCTCGCACGAACCCGGTGTCGCCGGGCTTCACGGCCGGCACGCCAAGGGCATCGGACGCGGCGTCGGTCACCCAGTGCCGGGCCAGGATCTTCTCCGCGATGGTCTGCGGCCGGACCTCCGGCGTGTCGATCTCGGGGAGAGCCACGAGCCCCTTGAGCCGCGCCACCGCGTACTCGAGCAGACCGCCGTACTCGATGATGTCCCGCTGGATACGTCCCGCGTCCCCGATGAAGGCCTCGAGCGGTATCTCGACCCCGCGCCGGATCTTCTCGATCAGTGAGAAATCGGTCGAGGCGAGCAGGCCGATGTTCGCGCAGTTCTCCTCGTAGATCCGCTCGATGTTCTCTCCGATGACGACACGCAGGCCCGCGGCGCGCTCGGCGTACGGCGACGCCTCCCGGCTGGACCCCTTGCCGCGCCGCTTGCCGGACACCGAACACACGAAGCCGCCGTTTCGGATGTCGTTGCGGCCGATCGGCCGCTCATCGCCACACAGGAGGCCTACGTACGGGTATTCCCCCAGCTTCTCGTCGAAGTGGTAGCAAACCCAGCCGGGGGTGATTTCGTCGGTCGAGATGTCGTCCCGCAGGGGGATCGACGGATCCCAGTCGAGGTCTTCGCCCGCGAGCTGGCGGCGGATGAGGTCCGGGTCTTCAGTCAGGAAGAGGACACGGCCCTGGAGCCGCACGGTCGGCGGCCGTTTGGCGACCTCGGTTTCGAGGAGATGTTCCAGCATGTCGGCGCTTCAGTCCTGTCGAGGGCCCGCGAAGGCGAGGATGATAGGGTCGCGGGACCGGACGGGCCAAGTCGGCACATGACGTGGCAGGGACTCCGGGGCCCCCAGGGCCGGGCGGCGGCAGGCGGCGGCAGGCGGCCAGCCGGTCAGCTGGGCCAGAAGATCGGGATGAGAAGCGTGGCCGTCACCAGCATGAGGAGGTTCAGCACACCACCCACCTTGATGAAGTCCGAGAAGCGGTATCCACCCGGCGCATAGATCATGACGTTCGTCTGGTAGCCGAACGGGGTCACGAACGAGGCCGACGCCCCGAACATCACGGCGACGAGGAGCGCGTACGGATTCATCCCGGCCTGCGTCGCTGCGAAGATCGCGACGGGCGTGAGCATCACCGCCGTAGCCGCGTTGGATACGATGGCGGTCAGTACGGCCGTCAACAGGTAGAAGGCCCCGATCAGCCCGGTCTCCCCCAGGGTCGATGTGAGGGTAACCACCCACCCCGCGATCCACTCGGCCGCCCCTGTGGACTCGAGCGCCACGCCCAGAGGGATCAGCCCCGCGAGCACGAAGATCACCAGCCAATCGACCTCGGCGTAGATCTCCTCGACGCGCACGCAACGCGTGAACACCATCAGTCCGACTCCGGTGAGGGCGGAGGTCATGATGTCGAGGACGCCGAGACCGGCCATCAGGACGACGCTGACCATAATGGCCGAGGCGACCGCGGCCCGCGGTCGCCCTCCGGGCTGCGTCTTGACCTCGGACATGGGGATGAATCCGGGGTCGTCGGCCAGCCGCTCGAGCGCGGGCGTGGTCCCGTGCATCAGCAGAAGATCGCCCACCCGAAACTCGATCTCGGCCAGTCGCTCGGTCACCGTCACGCCGTGCTGCTGGATCGCGAGCACCGTCGCATCGTATCGCTGTGCAAAGCTCTGATCCTTGAGCGTGCGGCCGACGAGGGCCGAGCCGGGCGCCACCAGAATCTCGACGAGCCGACCGCCTCCCGCCGTGAGGTCGAGTGGCCCGTGTGTGCGCTCGGTGGGGGTCACGAGACGCTGCCGCCGGGCAAGATCCAGCAGCCGGTCGGCCGATCCCTGCACGTACAGGAGGTCGCCCGGCCGTATGTGGCGCTCCCCGTGCGGCGCCGTGATATCCTGCCGGTCCCGTTCGATCCCGAGGACGGTGACCGCGTACCGCTCGCCCCATCCCAGTTCGGCCAGCGACTGGCCGGCCGCCGGCGAATCCGGCGCCACCAGCAGTTCGGTGACGAAGCGCCGGACCTGGTACTTGCTCGACAGGTCCGGGGGGCGCTCGCGGCGAGGCATCTGCTTGCGGCCCACGGTGAAGAGGTAGGCCAGTCCCACGGCGAGACAGATCAGGCCCAGCGGGGCGATCGAGAACATGCTCAGTTCGTCGTAGCCCCGGCTCACCGCTTCTCCATGTACCACGAGGTTCGTGGACGTACCGATGAGCGTGACGGTCCCCCCGAGGATGGAGACGAAGGAGAGCGGCATGAGGTACATGGAGGCCGGTTCCTCGGCCTGCTCGGCGAGCGAGATGAAGACCGGGATGAAGACCATCACCACGGCCGTGTTGTTGAGGAAAGGCGAAAGAAAGGCGACGATGAGGCAGAGCACGAACATGCGGCTGTACGGCCCGCCGAGCGGAGCCGTTCGCGCCCACAGCCCGATCGCCGCGACGAGGCCGGTCTTGCGGAGCCCCAGGCCGAGGACGAGCATCGCGCCCACCGTTACGGTCGCGCGGCTCGAGAGGCCCGAGACCGCCTGGGCCGGCGTCAGGATGCCGCCCAGAAGCAGGGCGACCGGTATCGCCATCGCGACCTGGTCCAGGCGTAGCCGATCGATGGCGAACAGGACGAGAGCCGCGAGCGCCAGACAGAGCACGAACACGATGTCGAACGTCATGCGCAGATGTTCAGCCCTTGCCCGTCCCGGCGCCAGTCGGGCGAGATTCTGATGCGCCGGATCCTCGTCGCGGGCGGGACCGGCTTCCTCGGACGGGCCTTCGCGCGGGGGCTGGTTCGCCGGGGGGCGCGAGTCGTCGTGCTGACCCGGTTCCCCGACAGGGCGGCGGGTCTCGGGCTCCCGGTCGACTACGTGCCGGGGGACGTCCGGCGGCCCGACACCCTTGGGCCCGCGATGCGCGGCGTCGACACGGCCGTCCTCTGCGTGCAGTTCCCGGGCTACCCCGTGGAAGCACCCGCGCGGGGCCGCACCTTCATGGAGGTCGACGCGCGGGGCACGGCCGCCCTCGTGGAGGCCGCGGTCGGGGGGGGGGTTCGAAAGCTGGTGTACGTGTCGGGAGTGGGGGCCGATCCGGACGCCGCGCGGATCTGGTATCGTGCGAAGGGACTCGCCGAGGCCTCGGTGAGGGAATCGGGCCTCGCCCACGCGATCGTCCGACCTTCATGGGTCTACGGGCCCGAGGACCGGAGCCTCAATCGCTTCGTGACCCTCATCCGCGCCGTCCCGTTCTTCTTCCCTCAACTGGGCGGAGGTTGTGGACGGATCACGCCCATCCATGCCGACGACCTGGCGGATCTCGTCTGCGAAGTGACACTGGGTACGGCGGGCGACGGGCTCACCCTGGAAGCGGGCGGACCCGAAGTGCTCACGCTGGACGAGGTCGTCCGGACGGCGATGCGGGTGCTCGGCCGCCCGAAGCCGATTCTCCACCTGCCGCTACCGCTCGTGAAGCTCGGCGGCGCCCTTCTTGAGCTTCTTCCCGGCCAACTGCTCTCGCGAGGTGCCGTTGACTTCGTCACCCAGGACGGCGTGGCGGACTCCCGCCTCGTCCGCAACCGTTTCCCGTCCTTCCATCCTCGGGCTATGGGCCCCGGACTGGAGGCGTATCTGTCCAGTTCGTGACCATCGCGTGGGGCGTTGTCTCCCTTGCATTTTGCGCGTTTGTCGGCTTAGCTTTAGTTGGTTTTTGAAGGTAGCGGAGCCGGTCTGCCGCAGGTCTCCGTATTCTCACGTTGGAGAGTGTTCGAGCGGCGCGCGCCCGAGGATTCCCTGGCGGTCCCACAGACACGCAGGAGGTCGATATGAAGGTTGGTTCCAGAAAGCTGAGCTTGACGCTCGGCGCGGTGGTGATGTTGGCTCTCCTGCCCGTGCGGGCCGAGGCGCAGACGGGTCCCTATTCTCCGATGTTCTGGTCGTTCGAGGGCAGCGTCGGGATGGTGCTTCCGATGGGCGACATCGCGGACGCGGCCGAGTCCGGGCCCGCGTTCACGGCCGCCGCGTCCTATTTCATGAGCCCGCGGCTCGCCCTCCGGGCGGAGGGTGGTCTCGACATGCTCGGCACGAAAGGCTCGGTCGATCCGAACTTCCAGATTCTGCACCTGCTGGGCGGGATCGAGTATCACCTCGTCGATCCGATGGGGAACACGACCGTCGCCGTGGATGTGCTCGCGGGGGCCTCGACCTTCGACACGGATGTCATTCGGGTGCATGACCACCCCAGCTCGGGTGACTTCACCGTCGGCCTGGTGAACGGCTCCTACGTCTCGGGCAATGCCGGCATCAAGGTCGGATACAACTTCGCCCGGCACGCCGACAGCGGCGTCCCCATGGTGACGCTCTTCGCCCATGCCAAGGTGCGCATGATCTGGGCGGACGCGGAGAACACCCATGTCTACATGGCGCTGAACGGCCTGGATGGGTTCGACACCGTCATGGAGATTCCCTTCTCGGTGGGCCTCCGCATCAACTTCCCGTGATTTGCTGAAGCTGAAGGAGAGCCCTCGGGGCTCCCGCCCTGTTGATTCAGGACGTTCATAACGCAAGAAGGAGAAGTGGGGATGGGTGAGACCAGAAGATGGGTGGCGGGCGTTGCGGTCATACTTGCGTTCGTATCCACGGGCTGCATGCAACTCGTGCGCCAGTGGGAGCTCGACGCGATCATGGAGCCCGTCCACGGGCAACTCGCCGATCACGAGACACGGATCTCGGCGAACGCGGCCGCGATCGAGTCGTTTCAGAACGACATCGATGAACTGCGGCGCCGACTGGATCAGTTGCAGCGGGAGTTCGGCGGGCATGTGGGCGACGACGACATGCACGGGGGCGGCCTTGCCGTGTCCCTCCCGATTCATTTCGACTTCAACGGTTCCGACATCCGTGCCGTCGATCGGCCTATCCTCGACGCGTTCGCCGCGACGATCGCCGGCACGTTCCCGCAGGCGCGGATCACCGTAGAGGGCTCGGCCGATCAGGCCGGTTCCGCCGCCTACAACATGCGGCTGTCGACAGCGCGTGCCGAGAGCGTGAGGGATTATCTCGTTCAGAACGGCGGTCTCGACGCGGACAACGTCGGCGCCGTCGGGATGGGCGAGAGTCGACTCGTCAACGAGGAGACGGGGGTCCAGAACCCGCAGAGCGGTATCGAGAATCGCCGCGCGACGTTCATCATCGAATGGGCCGGCCCCGGCTCAAGCTAGGATCGACACTCTGACAGATCCGCCGATGGCGGTCTCGGAGCCAGGCTCCCGGGTTTCGGCCCGGGAGCCTTTTTTCTCGACGGGATATCGGGCCGCTCTCGAGCGGGTGGCTTGCCTTCCGGATCGCGGACGAAGCGTCGTTGCCTTGTCGGGTGCCGCGCCGCTGCGCGTGGTCAACGGTCTCGCGTCGAACGACACGGCCGAAGTCGAGAACGGCCGCGGGACCTACTCCTATCTGCTCGACCGCCGCGGACGGGTCGTGGTCGATCTGAGGGTCCTCCCCGCGCCGGAGTTCGAGGCGTCCCCGGGTCCGCTCACGGTGTGGCTGGATGCGCCCGCATCGGGCCGGGAGGCGCTGACGCGTCACCTCGAGAAGTACGTGCCACCGATTCTCGCGATGCACCGACCGACGAGCGCGGGTGTGGTTTCCCTCCTCGGCCCGCTCGCCGCCGACGCGCTCGGGCGCTGGACCGCCGACTCGAAGGCGGTCTTCCTGAAGGACCCGGGCGAACTCGAGTCTCTGGAGGCGACCACGGTGCGCCTCGAAGGCGCAGCCGGGCTCGCCGTGCGCCGCGAGGACATCGAGGGGCCCGGTTTCGACCTCTACGTGGAACCGAAGGACGGCGGCGGGGCCGAGGCAGCAGCGATTCGCAAACAGCTGGAATCCGTGGTGGCAAGTCTGGACGGGACCGTCGCGACCGGGGCGGATTGGGAGATTCTGCGGGTCGAGCGAGGGTTGCCGGCGTTCGGGGCGGAACTGGGTCCGGACCGGCTGGCACCGGAAGCGGGTCAGGATGCCCGGGCCATCAGCCTCACGAAGGGGTGTTTCACGGGACAGGAAGTGGTCGCCCGCATTCACTACCGCGGCCATGTGAACTGGCACCTTCGCGGGATCCGGGGCGGGGCGGGGACGCCGGGCGACACCGGCGATCGTTGCGGTTTGGTGGGCTCCGAGCTTCACGCCGTCGCGGGTCCGCCCGCCCGGAAGCCTGTCGGCGTCGTCACATCGGCCGTCGTCTCTCCGCGCTTCGGACTGATCGGCCTCGCATATCTCCGCCGCGAGATCGAACCGGGCGATACGGTTCGATCCCTCCAGGCTCCCCATGGGGAGTTCGAGGTGACCGCCCTTCCCTTTACCAATAGGTAAAGGGCCAACCGCAAGGCGTTGCCCCCCTTTCCTGGCTGCGGTATTCTCCGCCATGTGACGACGTATCTGGAAGCGATCCGGGAGGCGATCCGGGAGGAAATGAAGGCCGATCCCGATGTCTTCATCATGGGTGAAGATATCGGGGCCTACGGGGGCGCCTTCAAAATCACCGAAGGCTTGCTGGCCGAGTTCGGCCCGCAGCGGGTCATCGACACTCCGATCAGCGAGGCGGCGATCGTGGGGGCCGCGATCGGTGCGGCGCACATGGGTCTGAAGCCCGTCTGCGAGATGCAGTTCATCGACTTCATCGCGCCGGCCTTCAACGTCATCGTGAACTTCGCGGCCAAGGTCCGGTATCGCACGGGCGCCGGCGCCGGTCTCGTGATTCGCGGGCCGTGCGGCGCAGGCGTCCGGGCCGGCCCATTTCACTCGCAGAACGTGGAATCGTACTTCGCCAACGTTCCGGGTCTGAAGATGGTCGCGCCCGCCACTGTCCGGGACGCGAAGGGCCTTCTGAAGGCCGCGATCCGCGACCCGGATCCGGTGCTTTTCTTTGAGCATAAGTACCTCTACCGGCGACTCAAGGATGAGTTGCCGGCCGGTGAGGAGATCCTGACACCCCTCGGGAAGGCCCGGACCCACCGGGAGGGAGCCGACCTGACGATCGTCACCTACGGGGCCATGGTCCATACGGCACATGAAGCGGCCGAACGAGTCGCCCACGAGGACGGAGCGGAGGTCGAGATCATCGACCTCAGAAGCCTGCAACCTCTCGACGCCGCCGCGGTCCTCGACAGCGTGAGAAAGACCGGGAGACTCCTTATCGTGCACGAGGCGCCGCGCTTCGGGGGCTTCGGGGGCGAGTTGGCGGCGGTGGCGTGCGAAGGGGCGTTCGAGTGGCTGGACGCGCCGATCCGGCGTGTGACCGCCCGCGACACGCCGGTGCCGTATGCCGCGCCGCTCGAGGATGCGCACCTGCCGCAGGTCGCTGACATCGTATCGATGGCTCGCGAACAACTGAATTACTGAGGGACGCCGAGCAGGCACCGGGGAAGGAAGAGCTATGTCGAAAGTGGATGTGATCATGCCGCAGATGGGTGAATCCATCGCGGAGGGGACGTTGACGCGCTGGCTCAAGTCGGTCGGCGACCCGGTCGAGCGGGACGAAGACCTGTTCGAGATCTCGACGGACAAGGTGGACGCGGACATCCCTTCCCCCGCCGCGGGGGTGCTCGCCGAGGTGCTCGTGCAGAACGGCGAGACGGTCGAGGTGAACACGATCGTCGCGAGGATCGAGACCGATATGACCGCCGGTGTGGGCCAGGTGGAGACGCAGGCGGGCGATATGCCCGACACGCCCGCTCCGACCGCCCCCGCGCCCGATCCGGCACCGGCCGACACGGCCGCGGCCACGCTCCCGGAGGCCGTCGCGGCGGCGGCGGACGGACCGCCCGCGAGCCGCGAGGAGCGACTGAGGACGCGGTCCACGCCGCTCGTGCGGAAGATCGCCGCCGAGCATGGCGTCGACATCGACCAGGTGACCGGCACCGGCAGTTCCGGACGGGTGACGCGCGATGACATCCTGGCCTTCATCGCGGCCGGGGGGCAGGAAACCGCCGGCCCTCCGGAAACGGCTGTCGCGCAGCTCCCGGCGCCGGTCCCGGTCCCCGACGATCCAGCCCCCCCGGCGCCCATGCCCGCCCCTCCGTCCGCCCCGACCCTCGGGCCGGCGGCGCCCGGGACGCTTCGCGTTCCGATCCACGGGGCGACGCTGGACATCAAGCTCGGCTCCGTGCCGGTGCGGGATCGGGACCGGGTCGAGGAGATGAGCAGAGTCCGCCTGCGGACGATGGAGCACATGCTCATGTCTAGGCGGGTGTCGGCCCATGTGACCTCCGTCAACGAGGTCGACTTCGAGCGTGTCGTGCAGTTGCGGCGATCGATGAAGGGAAGGTTCGCCGAGCAGGGCGTGAAACTCACGTACGGCCCGTTCATCTACCGGGCCGTGATCGACGCCCTGCGACAGTATCCGATCCTGAACGCGTCCGTGGACGGATCGCGAATCGTCTATCACGGGAATATCAACCTCGGCATCGCCGTGGCGCTGAACGAAGGTCGCGAACTCATCGTCCCCGTGATCAAGGACGCGGACCAACTCAGCCTCCTGGGGCTCGCGGAACGCGCCAATGCGCTTGCGGCCAAGGCCCGCGACAAGGCGCTCGACTTTGACGACATCCAGGGAGGCACGTTCACGATCACCAACGTGGGTGTGTTCGGGAACCTGTTCGGGACGCCGATCATCAACCAGCCGCAGGTGGCGATCCTCGGCACGGGCGTCATCGAAAAGCGGCCCGTGGTCGTGCAGGACGCTCTGGGTAATGACGTGATCGCGATCCGCCACCGGGCGTATTTCGGCCTCTCTTACGACCACCGGGTCGTGGACGGCGCGATGGCGGCGTTCTTCCTGAACAGGGTGCAGGAGTACCTCGAGGACTTCCCGGGCGAGATGGCCTAGCAGCCCTCATCGGCGCCGGTCGCGGCTTGACGCCATCGGGACCGCCCGGTAGGCTGGCCGCGTTCCTCCACGGGGACCCGGCGCCGGTTCAGAATTCGACGGGAGACAATGGAAAGCTCGGTCGCGGTGCGAGATCGCGGATTCGGCAAGACCCTCCGAACGGATCGCTGGTGGGTACCCCCTCTCAGCGTAGCTCTGGGGCTCGGCTTCTTCGGGCTGTATGCGACCTGGGCGATCCTGCAGGGCGGCAACTATTTCGCCGACCCCTACCTGTCCCCTTTCTACTCGCCGTGCATCGCCGCCAGCTGCCCCGAGCAGATCCGGTTGCTCCGGCTCGAGTGGTGGCCCTTCTCGCCCGCGATCCTGATGATGGGGATCATCCTGGGGTTTCGGGGGACCTGCTACTACTACCGGAAGGCCTACTACCGGGCCTATTTCCTCGATCCGCCCGCGTGTGCGGTGGGGGAGTTCCGCGGCGACAGGTATGGCGGCGAGACGAAGTTCCCGTGGATCCTGCAGAACCTGCACCGCTATTTCCTCTACGCCTCGATCGTCATCTGGCTCTTCCTGACGTACGACACCGTTCACGGCTTTTTCTTCGAGGACGGGTTCGGGGTGGGGGTCGGATCCCTGATACTGCTGCTCAACCTCGTCCTCCTTTCCGGCTATTGGTTCGGGTGTCATTCGCTCCGGCACCTGATCGGGGGCAACGTCGACTGCTATTCCTGCGCGCTTGCGGGGAAGGCGCGCTACAAGGCCTGGAAGGGCGTGAGCTGGTTCAACAAGCGACACATGAACTGGGCCTGGTTCAGTCTCGCTTTCGTGTGTGTGACCGACCTCTACATCCGGCTCGTCGCGATGGGCACGTTCCAGGACCCACGGCTCTTTTGAGTCGTCCACCGATCCCCGTCGGGGGACCTTTCTGACGACTCTCACTCCGGCTACGCACACCGACCCTCAGCGGAACCTGCATGGAGATACGAGAACGCCACGAACATGACGTGCTGGTGATCGGAGCCGGCGGCGCCGGGTTGCGGGCGGCCATCGAGGCGATTGCGACCGGCGCCTCCGTGGCGCTCGTCGGCAAGTCGCTGCTCGGCAAGGCGCACACGGTCATGGCCGAAGGCGGCATCGCGGCCGCGCTCGGCAACAACCGGCCCGAGGACAACTGGCGCGTCCATTTCCGCGACACCATGCGCGGCGGGAAGGGGCTGTGCGACTGGCGCATGGCCCAGGCTCACGCGCGGGAGGCGCCGGATCGCGTGCGGGAGCTCGAAGCATGGGGCGCCCTCTTCGACCGCGCGGAGGACGGCCGCATGAACCAGCGCCCGTTCGGGGGACACACGTACGGGAGGCTGGCGCACGTGGGGGACCGGACGGGGCTGGAGTTGATCCGGACGCTCCAGGACCACGCCGTGCACGAGGGCGCCGATGTCTTCATGGAGTGCACGGTCTTCCGCTTGCTCGTGGTCGAGGGCCGTGTGGCCGGTGCGCTGGCCTACTGGCGTCCAACGGGCGAGTTCGTGGTCTTCCGGGCCCGGACCGTCATCCTTGCGACGGGCGGGCTCGGCAAGGCGTGGAAGATCACGTCCAATTCGTGGGAATGCACCGGTGACGGCGCCGTCCTCGCGTATGATGCCGGGGCCGAACTCATGGGAATGGAGTTCGTCCAGTTCCATCCCACCGGCATGGTGTGGCCGCCCAGCGTGCGCGGCACGCTCGTCACGGAGGGGGTCCGCGGGGAAGGCGGCATCCTCACGAACAGCGAAGGTGAGCGCTTCATGTTCCGCTACGTCCCCGAGATGTTCGAGGGGGACTACGCGGAGACCGAGGAGGAAGCGGACCGCTGGGTCGAGGGGGATCGTGTACGCAATCGCCGGCCGCCCGAACTTCTGACCCGGGACGTGGTCGCGAAAGCGATCATCGCGGAGGTGGAGGCCGGGCGCGGCAGCCCGCACGGCGGCGTCTTGCTCGACATCTCCAGCAAGCGCAGCCCGGAGTACATCAAGGCGAAGCTCCCGAGCATGTATCACCAGTTCAAGGAACTCGCCGGCGTCGATATCACGGTCGACGCGATGGAGGTGGGACCGACGACGCACTACGCGATGGGGGGCGTGAAGGTCGACCCGGAGACGGGCACCACCTGCGTGCCCGGCCTGTACGCGGCGGGCGAGGTCGCGGCTGGACTGCACGGGGGCAACCGCCTCGGCGGGAATTCCCTTTCGGACCTCATCGTTTTCGGCCAGCGCGCCGGTGCGGCCGCCGCCGCGGAGGCGAAGGATCTGGATCTCATCAACGTCGCCGACGGCGAACTCGAGGACGCCGCGCGGCAGGCACTCTCCCCCTTCGCGCGCGAGGGCGGGCGCAACCCCTTCTCGCTGCAGGAGGAACTGCAACAGGTCATGCAGGACAAGGTGGGGATCGCTCGAACGGAGGCGCACCTGCACGAGGCGCTGGCGGACGTGCGGCGGCTGCGCGCGGCGGTCGACGGCTGTTCCGTTGACGGAGGGAGGGCCTTCAACCCCGGCTGGCACACCTGGATCGACCTGCATGCCCTGCTCACGGTCTCCGAAGCCGTCGTGCTCGCGGCGCTCGAGCGCAGGGAGAGTCGCGGGGCTCATACCCGGATTGACTATCCAGATTCGGACCCCGAGTTCGGGCGGGTCAACCTGGTCATTCGATCCTCCGACGGGCGGATGGTGACCGACGCCGAGCCGGTAGCGGCGCCGCCGGACGACCTGCGGCGGCTCATCGAGGAAGGAGTGTAAGCGAGGTGGCGCAACGAACCTTCGAAGTCTACCGCGGCTCGGAAGTCCAGGGGGCGCTCGAGTCCTACGAGATCGACGTGGACGAAGGCATGGTCGTACTCGACGCGATCCACCGCATTCAGGCCGAACATGCCCCGGACCTTGCCGTACGCTGGAACTGCAAGGCCGGCAAGTGCGGGTCCTGCAGTTGCGAGGTCAACGGGCATCCCCGACTCACGTGCATGACGCGGTTGTCGGACTACGGCGCGGAAGAGACGATCACGGTCACGCCGATGAAGGCCTTCCCCGTGATCAAGGACCTCGTCACGGACGTCTCGCAGGGGTATCGGAACAACGCCTCGATCCCGCGCTTCAAGCCGCGCCCGCGTGACGCCGAGGACGGCTGGCGGATGCAGCAGTTCGAGATCGAGCGCGCGCAGGAGATGCGGAAGTGCATCGAATGCTTCCTCTGCCAGGACGTGTGCCACGTCCTCCGGTCCCACCGGAAGCACGAGGAGTTCATCGGCCCGACCTACCTGGTGAGGACGGCCGGATACAGCCTGAATCCCATCGATGTCGAGGATCGGAGCGCGTTCCTGAAGGACTCCGCGGGGATCGGCTACTGCAACATCACGAAGTGCTGCACGGAAGTGTGCCCGGAGAGCATCACCATCACCGACAACGCGATCATTCCGCTCAAGGAACGTGTGGTCGACCGCTTCTACGACCCGCTCAAGGCGCTCGTCCGACTCGTGCGGAGAGGCTAGGTGAAGCTAGACGTCGTCTGAGGTGACGTCCTCTATGTTGAGCACGAGCATTCCCGCGACCCGCCGCAGGACCGATCCCGTCGTGAGGTAGATCTCGGCACCCGACACGAGGGCCGTGGCGATCTGGAACGCCCGTTCGGGGCGCCCTCCCAGCCGTGCCCGGACCTCGGCGGCCTGAAGCGCGATCTCCGGGCCTGCCGGTACGAGCTTAAGTCGCGCGTGGAGGCGTAGCGCCCGGGCAACCTCCCGGGCCAGGGCCGTCTCCCCCTGCCGGTAGACTTCCGCGAGGATCTGGTACAGGGAGAGGCTCGAGGTCTGGGCGGTGATCCGCCCATCCCGTATGCCCGCGAACACGACGTCCGTGCGCGCGACGGGCCCGGTCGCCGTGAGGTGGAGGGCCAGGACCCGCGCATCGACGTGGACCAGCGTGGCCCGAGCGAGACGTTCGACGAAACCATCCGGCGTCCCGACCTCCGCCGTCATCCGTCGGTGAGCTCGGCCCAGAGGTCCCCGGATCCGGCGACGTCCTTGAGGGCGCCGCCGAGGCGATCCTCCAGATCCGGCGGCAGCTTCTCCATCCGGACCGTGTCGCCCTCCACCGTGACGGCCAGCCGGTCGCCGGGTGCCAGGCCAAGGGCGTCCCGGGCCGACTTCGGCACCACGATCTGGTTCTTGCTGCTCATCTTTACGGAAACGACCATGAAATCAACTTATGCTTTACGGCGGTCCTTTACAATTCTCGGATGGCGGCTTCTTCGCTACGTAGACGGCGCGAATGCGATGAGCGACACAATGTACCCAAGGTAAAGCAAGAGTAGGAGCGCACCCTCCCACCGTTGCACCGTACCTCTATGCAAGGCGAGCGGGATGAGAATGATCGAGAACGCGAGGGCCGGAAGGACGTAGCCGATGACGATGCTCGGGTCGAGGACGAGAGGTCGGAGGAGCGCGGCCGTGCCGAGGACCAGACCGAGATTGAAGACGTTGGAGCCGATGACGTTCCCGATTGCAATGTCACCCATGCGCCGGTAGGCGGCGACCAGCGTGGATGCGAGTTCCGGCAGCGAAGTACCCACCGCTATCATGGTTGCGGCGACGACGGCCTCGGGCAACCGGAGCGCGACCGCGATTCCCTTCCCGCCCTCGAGCAGCCACTCCGCTCCGAAGTAGAGCAACGTCATGCCGAGCCCGATTCGCAGGAGCGACCCCCAGGGGCCGGGTAGGTCGGTCTCCGCATTGTCTGCTTCGGGCTCCCCTGCCGACTCCGTTTCGCTGGCGGCGAGCCGGGGTGGCTGGGGTTCGCTGTGCCTGACTTCGCTCCTCTCCCACCGCAGAAGGAAGAAGAGGTAGAGCGACCAGCCGGACACGAGCACGAACCCGTCGAGTCGACCGAGGGCGTCGTTCAGGGACAGCGCCATGACGAGCGACAGCACGAAGATGACGAGCGGGGTCTCCCTCACGATGACCCGGTGGTGCACCACAATCGGGCGAATCAGGGCACCGATACCGACGATCAGGCCCACGTTCGCCGCGGTCGACCCCATGACGTTCCCGACGGCGAAGCCCGCGTCCCCGTCCAGTGCGGCGCTCGCGCTCACGAAGAGCTCGGGGGCGGACGTACCGAAGGCGACCACCGTGAGGCCGACGACGAGAGGACTTACGCCGAGGCGCTGAGCCAGCGCGGCCGCTCCGCGGACGAGCCAGTCCGCCCCCAGCGTGAGGGGCACGAGCGCGAACACGAAGAGAAGCGTGTCCCTCATCGGCGGTCAGGGCGTTCCGCAGAACATACGACGGCTTCAAGGCCCCCCGGGTCGCGCCCTCGTGACCCCGGCGAGATGGGCTTCCGGGTCAGCTGCGGCCAGCCGCGTGCTTCTTCGGTTGGAGGGAATGCCCAGGCCCTTTCGTGCCCGAAGCCGTCGCCGCGGCGGGGACCTTTTCGGCCGAGTCCGCCTTCGACATGTGGAAGCGGCCGTCGATCTGCCCACCCTCGTCCAGCTTGATCCGCCGGCTCCGGATGTCACCCTCGATGCGGCAGGTCTCCTGCAATTCCACCCGGCTCGCGCCCATGACCGTCCCCTGTACGGAGCCGGCGACCACGACATCCTGGGTCTCGATATCTCCGACAACCTGCCCCTTCTTGCCCACGACCACCGACTTCGATGCCTTGACAGACCCTTCGACCTTCCCTTCCACGCGCACCGTGCCCTCGCACCGTATGTCCCCGAGGACGGTCATTCCCGGTGCGATCACCGAAACCACGTCGCTCACCTCGCGGACGGGTGGCGCTTGTCGAGAATCTCTGATCATGTCCCCTTAATCCTCACTTCGGTTCCGTGTCCGTTGGGGCCCTGGCGCCACCCCGAACACTGTGGTCTGCGACCAGCGTAAGCGGATCCAGCAGCGCGCCGCTCCGCGCCAGCTCCAAGTGCAGATGGGGCGCCGACGATCGCCCTGTGTTGCCCGTAAGGGCAATCACCTCGAGCCGCTCCACCTGGTCACCGGCGCCGACGAACAGCCAGGAGTTGTGCCCATACAATGACGTCAGCCCGTCGGCGTGCGCAATCCGGAGGAACTTTCCGTAGACAGGGTCGTCCCCCGCTTCTTCGACAACCCCCACCTGGATCGCTCGAACGTAGGATCCGGTGGGTACCGCGATATCCAGGCCCGTGTGCCCCTCCCCGGAAGCTTCCGGACGCGAACCGAACGTCCTCGTTATGAAGCCCCGCTGCGTGAGAGGCCAGGCGGGCGTCGCACCTTCGAGATCCGGCGGCGACGGCAGGGCCCGCGTGCCGGCTCCCACGATGTTCGCCGGCGGCGGGGCGGCCGGTCGCCCTTCCGTCGCCGCGTCCTGCAGGAGGCCGAACCCTTCTTCCAGCTCGATCAGCCGGCCCGCCAGGTCGTTGACCCGAGCCCGCTCGGCCCCAAGCACCGCGAGCCGGGCCTCCAGTTCCGCGACTCGGGCCGCCTCGCTTCGTCCGGCGATGAGCACCCCCAGCAGTACGCCGACCGCAACGATGGCGAGTATGGACCCCGACACCGTCAGGAGCACCCGTGCCGTTCCCAGCCGCTGGGTACGGAACCCGTGCCCGTCGCAACGGACGAACTGAAGCGTCCAGTCCTGCAACCGCATCATTCCCGCAACTCCGCAGCCAACGCCTCGCCTCCCATCAATTCAACCAGTCGCAGGAAATCTTCCGAGTCATGGAAGCGGACGACCACTTCGCCGCCCCCGTCCGACCGGGTCCGGACCTGTACCTGGGTCCCGAAGCCGCGTTCCAGCTCGCGTTCGGCCCGCCGCAGGAAAGGATCGTGCGTTTCGCGACTTCGCTTGCCCGGCCGCCGCTTTCGGGATGGTCGACCCCTCCGAACGCGGCGCTCCGTCTCGCGCACCGACCAGCCCTCCCCCACGGCCTCCACGGCCATCCGAGTCCGGGCCTCGGCGTCCGGGAGCATCAGGAGCGCCCGGCCGTGGCCGGCGGACAACTGCCCGCTCGCGAGCAGCGTGAGCACGGGGGCGGGAAGCGCGAGCAGGCGAAGCGCGTTCGCGACCGTCGATCGATCCCGGCCCACGTGGCGCCCGACCTCCTCCTGCGTAAGGCCGAACTCCTCCATCAGCTGTCGGTAGCCGCGGGCTTCCTCCAGGGCGGACAGGTCTTGCCGTTGAAGGTTCTCGACGAGGGCCACGACCAGCATCTGTTCATCGGTCAGGGTACGCACGATCGCTGGAACCGAATCCCAGCCAAGGCTTTCGATCGCCCGAAACCTTCGCTCCCCCACGACGATCTCGAAGCCGTCCGCCACAGCCCTCACGACGATCGGCTGGAGCAACCCGTTCTGTCGAATTGAGTCCGCAAGTTCGGCGAGCCGTTCCGCGTCGAACTCGCCGCGCGGCTGGAAAGGATTGGAACGCACGGCGTTAGTCGGAATCGAGGCGTCGCTCGTCGCGGGTTCGGCATCGAGGTTTTCGCCCAGGAGCGCGGCGAGCCCCTTCCCGAGGCGGCGGTCGCTCTTAGGCAATCTTCTCCTCCCGATGCCGATCGAGCAGCTCGCGCGCCAGGCTGAGGTATCCGCGGGCGCCGCTCGACAGGAGATCGTAGCTGGCAATCGGTTCGCCGAAGCTGGGCGCTTCGGCGAGTCGGATGTTCCGCGGGATCATCGTGTCGAAGACTTTGCCCCCGAAGTACTCCCGCGCCTCGGCCGCCACCTGCTTGGCGAGGTTCAGCCGCGAGTCGTACATCGTCAGCAAGACCCCTTCGATCTCCAGGCCCGGATTGATCGCGCGCTGGACGAGCCGAACCGTGTTCAGCAGCTGGCTCAAGCCCTCGAGAGCGTAGAACTCGCACTGGATGGGAATCAGCACGGCGTCGGCCGCAGCCAGGGCGTTCAAGGTCAGCAAGCCGAGTGACGGGGGCGAATCGATGAGGATGTAGTCGTAATCCTCGCGCAACACGTTGACCTTCTCGCTCAGGATCTTCTGGCGGTCCGCCCGGTCGATCAACTCCACCTCGGCCCCGGTGAGATCCCGGCTCGCGGAGACGACCGACAGACAGGAAAAGTGCACTTCGTCTCGCACCGCAGCCCGCAACGGTTGAGCGGTGACGAGGCAGTCGTACACGGTCGGCGTATTGCCGTCCTTCCGGAGGCCCAGCCCGGACGTCGCGTTCCCCTGCGGATCGAAGTCGATGACAAGCGTCTTGCGCTCGGCGATCGCCAATGACGCACCCAGGTTGATGGCCGTGGTGGTCTTGCCGACCCCGCCCTTCTGATTGGCGATGGTGATCACTCGACCCACGACGAATCCGCTCCTCGCTCGATCCGGCGGCTGACAGATCGCCGCTGGAGTCCTCTAACATGTTGTGGCACAATTGGTTACGAATGTAGTCCGGTTGTCGTCGTCGCCTCGATCACCGGATTCGGCCGGGGTGAACGACGGGCCTGCCGGACCACGATGCCGGACCACAACCAATATACCTCCGTCTCGAGTTTATGCACGTTTCACGTGCAACGCTCCGGCCGCCGTTCGCCCCCGGGGGGGGGCCGTGACGCTGACCGGTACCTGTCTCCGGGAGTTTCGTCCGAGCTCCGTGCTCTCGTTTCACGTGAAACGCCTCCCGCTCTCCTCTTGCCCGTTCCCGTCGAGACGCAGAGCTTCGTCGTCCGACTCAGCTATGGTTCTGCGCTTGTCTGCGGCAACGAATCGTTGGAAAGAGGAGAAGAAGAGAATCGTGCCGACAATCCGGACGAACGACCGCCTGATCCTGGCGCTCGACGTGCCGAGCGCCGAGGAAGCGCGCGCCCTGGTCGACACGCTCGGCGGGACCGTTTCCTTCTACAAGATCGGTCTGGAACTCTTTCTCTCGCGCGCCTACTTCGACCTTGCCGACTGGTTGCGATCCCGGGGGAAGAGGGTCTTCGCCGACCTGAAGCTGTACGATGTACCCCAGACGGTGGGCTCCGCCGTCCGGCAGCTTCGGCGCAGAGACGTGGATTTTCTGACCGTACACGGCAACGACGCGATCCTCCGGGCCGCTTGTGACGCGGCGGGGGGGACCTTGGGCATCCTCGCGGTCACCGTGCTCACGAGCCTTGACCGGGCGGACATGGAAGATCTCGGCTTCAAGGCCGACATTCCGGCGGTTGCACGCTCCCGTGCGCGCCGGGCGCAGGCGATCGGTTGCGCCGGCGTAGTCAGCTCCGGACACGAGGCCGCCGGGATCCGTGCGGTCGTATCCGATGGTTTCCGCATCGTCGTTCCCGGAATTCGCGCCGCCAGCCAGGCCGGCCACGACGATCAGAAGCGCACGGTGGACGTGGAGACGGCGTTCGAAGCCGGAGCGGACTACATCGTGATGGGGCGGCCCATCCGCAACGCGCCGGACCCGGTGGCGGCCGCCGCCGCCGTCCAGGATCGGATTGCAGCTCATTTTACGCCGGATGGATGAGGCCCTCGTGGCTCGCGGCGCAGCGACCCGATACGCACGTAACCCACTGTATTATAAGATATTACGGGCGCCAGCGGTAACCATTCGGCACCCCGACCCGGCCACCCGTACGCAACCCGAGGTCGCTGGCTCCCTGAATCAGGCCCCGATGGTCGTTGACGGGCCGTTGAGACCCGACGCGCAACTTGACCTTGTTCCCGGTCCTGGCGAGCCTGCGAGGTCCCGCTCCGGCCCCGGTGGTTCTGGCGCGGAGGTGAACCTGAAGCAAGAGGCACTTTTTCCGCGTACCGGTGTAGACGCACTGACACCCGTATTGCCTACCGGAGCCGTAATGCGATGATAGAACTTCCCGACGTAGAGCGGATGATAGAGAGTATCGCCGGCTACACGACCGGCAAGACGATCTCGGCCATTCGCATCGACGATCCCAGCGTGGTGTCCGTCAAGCCCCGGATCGTACAGGATCACCTCGAGCACCACGCGGTGGATTCCGTCGAGCGCCAGGGCCGACACGTCGTCCTGAGGTTTCGTTCGGACTACAGTCTGGTCTTCGACATGGGAGACGACGGTCTCCTGCGACTGGAGTCCCAGACGGCGCCCCCTACCGAGAGAACCCGGATTCGGTTCCAGTTCGCGGCGGGCAGAGAACTCAGGTTCTCGTCGTCCGGGTCGCAGGGCGCCGTGGAGGCCGTCGCGGCCAACGAGTTCGACGAGAACGGGGCGCTCGCGAGTCTGGGCGTCGATCCGCTGAGCGAAGACCTGACCGTCGAACGGTTCGAGAAGCTCGCGTCCGACAACGCCCGATCGACCATCAAGGGATTTCTTCTGAACCAGAAGGCCATCGCCGGTATCGGTAACGATTACGCGGACGAGATCTGCTTCCAGGCCGGGGTACGCCCCGACCTGCGGGTCGGCAGCCTGCGACCCGACCAGATTCAGCGCCTGCACCGTTACCTGAAGCGGGTGCTGCGGCGCGCCACGCTTCACTGGAGTGCCGCGCACTCCGACCCGGGCTGGCTGATCAACTCCCGCCTCAACGGGAGTGGCTGCCCCCGCTGCCGGCATGAGCTTACCTTTCTCCGGGTCACCGGCCGCAAGACCATAATCTGCCCGAGGTGCCAGCGGGCAGCCTGAAGATTCGTCTTCGGCGGCCGCGCAGTCGGGCGGGCGCGTCCTTCGCGTCCGCCCTCTTGTTTCTCGCGCCATCGGTGTGCGGGTCGCTGTCCGCTCAGACCCATGGCGCGCCCGCCGACCCGATCCGTGACCGCAACGGGCACCCGTTCCGAACCCCCGCCGGTTCCCCGCTCGAGCCCGTGCACCGTATCGCATTCTACCGCGCCGTCCGCAACTCCGTCCGCAACGGAATCGCCTTGGCGGATATCGGAGATCGGCTCCAGTTCTGGATCCGGCGAGATCCGGACGGGTCCGTGGAGTGGGCGGGGGCGATTCACGGCGGGGCGTTCTCCCGTTTCGATCTCGGTGGGCCGGATCAGAGCCTGATCGAGGTCCACTACCGGATCGGAGCGCTACTGCGCGCCCGGCTGGGTGCGCTCGCGGCTCGCGCCGAAATCTATCACGTCAGCTCACACCTGGGGGACGAGTTCCTCCTCGACACCGGCACGGAGCCCATCAGCACGAGTCGCGAGGGCCTCGAGGTGCTGGTCCAGGGATCCCCCCTGTCCGGCCTGACCGTCTACGGCGGACCCGGGGTGCTACTCCGGAGTTCCCGTGACCTGAAGCGCGTCTCGTTTCGGGCCGGCGCGGACTGGGAATCGTCCCGCCTCGCGCACGCGCGGCTCTACGCTTCGCTGGACCTTTTCGGTTGGGCCGAACTCGGCTGGGAGCCCGCGCTCGCTGCCCAGGTGGGGGCCGCGCTCGGTCGAGGCACGAAGATCGGGTTCGGACTCGGGTTCGGCCCTTCGCGGGCAGAGCAGTTTTTTCGCGAGTCCGAGAGACTGCTGGGCCTCTCGATCTCCCACGTGCGCTGAAGCCCCGACTCCGCCGCGGCCCGTCCAGCAGCCCGTAGGGGCTAGCTGTTCTTTCGGCTGGCGGCCGGCTGCGCCTTGCGGCGTTCCCGCGACAGGTACAGCTGCTGGGGCAGCGAAGCGATGTTCGACGCCGTGTAGTAGAGGTTCAGCCCCGCCGCGAAACTGGCGAACATGAAGGTGAAGACTACCGGGAGGACGTACGAGAACATCTTCATCTGCCCGCTCGTCTCCATGCCCCTCTGCGTGATCCAGTTGAGCAGCAGCATCGAACCGCCCATCAGGGCCGGCACGATGAAGAGCGGGTCGCGAAGCGAAAGGTCGGCAAGCCACAGGAAGGGGACGCCGCGGAACTCGATCGTATTCTGGAACACGAAGAAGAGGGTGATCAGGATCGGGAGCGGCACCAGCATCGGGAGGCAACCGCCCAGCGGGTTGACCCCGTGTTCCTTGTACAGTTTCATCTGCTCCTGCTGAAGCCGCTGCGCGTCGCTCTTGTACCGTTCCTGCAGTTGCTTGACCTCGGGCTGCATCGCCATCTGCTTCATCTGCTGCCGCATCGAGATCTGGTAGAGCGGGAACAGGACGATCCGGGACGCGACGCCGAAGAGGATCAGGACCCAGCCGTACGCGAGCGCGAACGACTCGTGCATCCAGATCAGCACGGCGACGATGAGGTTCCCGAAGGGCCGGATGAACCACCGGAGCCAGCGCCAGCCGTAGGGGTTCACGTTGTGCAGTTCCTGCCCCACCGCCTGCAGTCGCTCGAAATCCTGCGGTCCGACGTACGCGACGTACTCGAACCCCTCGCTGCCCGCCGGCACGGGAAGCGTGGCCTGCATGACCGCGGCGTCCTCCTCGGCTATGCCCCGCAGGATGACGCCGCCGACGCCCGGGCTGTTCGGCGGCGTGACTAGGGCCGCCAGCCAGTACTTCGATTTCGACGCGACCCAGCTGAAGGGACCGCCGCCCGCGGGCACTGACTCGCCGTCGTCCACTCCGCCGAGGCGCTCCGCCGATATCTGTCCGGACCGGCTCCGCGTGACGAGCGCCCGCGCCCGCCGATCCTCCTGCGGCACGGCCTCGTTCATCTCGACCCCGCGCCCGAGCCCGATGAGCAGCGCATGCCCCACCTCGCCGAGTCCGCGCAGACCGCCGCTCGCTTCGATCCGATAGTCATCCGGTTGGAAGCGGTAGGTAACGTCGAACGTGACTTGGCCGACGGCGGCTTCGAACGTCAGCTCCGCCCGCCCGTTGGTGACGTCCAGGCGCGTCGCGGAAGCGTCGAACACGACCGAAGCGAGCGACACCGTGTCCCCTCTGAGCGTGACGCCGTACGTCAGGATCGCGTCGTCGGGCCGGATCAACTCCACGTTCGCGCCGAGGTGTCCACCCGACGCGAAGTTCTCATGCTCCAGCATCGTGGCGCCGACGAGCCGGGCTCCGCGGGTGGCGAATCGGTATTCGTACAGGTCGGAGCGGACGATGACCGTCTCGCCGTCCCGCGGAGTCGGCGCCTCTTCCTGGCCGGGGACCTCCATCTCCTCGGGTTCCGCGAGCGCGGCCGCCATTTCTTCCGCGGCCCTCTCCGCGCCCGACGGCTCGGGCTCCTCGCCGCCCGCGGGGGCTTGCCGAGTCGCTGTCGTCTCGTCCCCCGGCGTGCCGGGTTCGAGCGGGCGTTCGACGGGCCGGAAGATGACGTTCGAGAGAATCATGATCCCGATCATGAGCGCTATGGCATAGAGCAGACGGCGTTCCATCAACGCTTCCGTGCTGGTACGGGATCGTGCCCGTACGATCCGAACGGCTGGCAACGCAGGAGCCTGCGAACCATCAGGCACGACCCCTGGCCGGCCCCGAATCGCCTCAGCGCGGTCAGTGCGTACTCCGAACAGCTGGGCTCATATCGGCAACTCCGCAGTAGCCACGGCGAGACGACGAGTTGATAGGCGCGGATCGCGCCGGTCATCACCGTGCGCATACGATCTCCGTGGCATCTCTCAGGACTGCCTGCAGCTTCCGGTACGAGGCTTCATAGGCGGCCGGTTTCGCCCGCAGGATCACGTCCAGGTCAAGCCGCCGCGCCTCGAGCGCGGGCAGGAACTGAATCCGGGCGATCTCGAATAGCCGGCGCCGCACGCGGTTGCGGGCGACCGCGGTTCGGCCGTGGCGCGGCGTCACGATCCCTATTCGCGGGCGCCCGGCGGGAGATGAAGCGAAGAACACGTCGACGAGTCGGCCGCGGCTGCGTCCGCCCTCACGCATCGTGCGCCGTATGTCACGAGTTGTCCGCAGCCTCGCCGCACGCGGGAGGCGGAAGCCCCCCCGCGGACGCGCCGCACTAGCGGCTTCGTCGCTTGCGGCGGAACGCGTCACTGACCGTCAGTCGACGCCGACCCTTTTGGCGGCGGCGCGACAGGGTTCGACGGCCGCCCCTGGTCTTCATGCGGGCCCGGAACCCGTGATCGCGGACGCGCTTCCTGTTGGTCGGCTTGCTGTATGTGGGCTTCCCCATCGCAGATCACCCGTAGCTTTCGCGGTCGCTGCCCTCTCTTCGAGGTGAGCCCGGAAGTCTAGACGCGATGCCGGATAGTGTCAATTCGGGAGGCGGCGACTCCGGCGCCCGCGGATGGTCGTCCGATCCCGGAGGAGCTTTCTCGCTCGTTGACACCCGCCGCCGCGCTCGTCTAAGATGGGTCTTCCCATCCCACCGTCTTTTTTCTTTGCCAGCGCGACGCGATGGAGCTGACCGCACACGAGGCCTGGACCAAAATCTGCGCGGCCGCGCAGCGCCTGCTGCCCGAGCAGACCTACCGCACCTGGCTCGCTTCCACGGAGGCGGTCTCGCTCTCGGACGACACGCTCATCATCTCCGCGCCCACCAAGTTCGCCGTGGAGTGGGTGGAGGATAAGTACGGCAGCCTGCTCCGGGACATCGCCGAACGCGAACTCGGGGCGCGACTGCGACTTATATTCGAGCATCGCGGTGCGGAGGAGCGGATCGAGTTCCCCCACGTTTCAGACCCCTACCCGGCCAGCCTCGGCGCGCTCCTGGCTGCGGACCCGCCCCGGGCCGGCATTCCATCGACCGCACCGCTCAACGAACGATACACCTTCGTGCGGTTCGTCATCGGCAGCAGTAATGAACTCGCCGCCGCAGTCTCCGATCGCGTCGCCGCAGCCCCGGCAACGACCTACAACCCCCTCTTCATCTGGGGAGGCACAGGACTCGGTAAGACGCATCTGATGCACGCGATCGGAAACACGATCCTCGCACGCCTGCCCGACCATCAGGTCGCCTACGTCCCCTCGGAACAGTTCACGAACGAGATGATCGATGCGATCCGGACGGGGCAGACGGCGCTCTTCCGTGAACGGTATCGGCGCATCGACGTGCTCCTCATCGACGACGTTCACTTCATCGCGAACAAGGAAGGCACGCAGGAGGAGTTCTTCCACACGTTCAACGCGCTCTACGACGCGAAGAAGCAAATCGTCATCACGAGTGACCGGCCGCCGCAGGAGATCCCGGGTCTTCAGGAACGGCTCGTCTCCCGCTTCGAGTGGGGCCTCGTCACGGACATCCAGCCGCCCGATCTGGAGACCCGCTCCGCCATCCTCCGCCAGAAGGCGCACGAAGACGGCATCGAGATCGAAGACGCTGTCGTCGAGTATGTGGCGCGCAGTCGGCGGACCTCCGTCCGGCAGCTCGAGGGCGCACTCATCAAACTCCTCGCCTTCAGCTCGCTGACGCGCCGCGAGATCTCGCTCGACATGGCCCGGGACGCACTCGGTCCCGAAGTCCCCCACCCCGAGGAAGAGCCCATCGAGGTATCGCCGGAAGAAGTCCGCGAGCGCACGGCATCCTTATGGGGGGTGTCCAGCGAGGCGCTGATGTCGAAGCGGCGCAACCGGACGATCACCGTCCCCAGGCAGGTGGCGATGTACCTCATCAAGACGCACCTGGACCTGCCCTATTCCGACATCGGCTACCTGTTCGGAGGAAGGAACCACTCCACCGTGATCCACTCGGTGAACAAGGTCGAGGCCGACATGGCCTCCGACGCCCTCCTTCGTACGCGCGTTCTGCAACTCCAGAAGGAGTTGTTCAGAACCTGATGCCCGGTGCGTCGAGAAAACACCGAAGAATGTCGGCAACCACACCGGTTTCCGCCGCGAGTCTCGCAGGTGCGAATCCCGACATCGGAACTTTCGGCGGAGCTTCCACGTCCATGCCGTATTGTCGACAGCTCGCATATCCCCGAAAGACCGTATGCCCCCGCGCATATCGGGACGTTTTCGACACATGGACGGGCCCTACTACTACTCCGTTGAGAGAGATATCATACGCACCCGTAGAACCAACGGTGGAAAACATCGAAACGGAATCCCGGAGTTGAGATGAGATTCTCGATCACTCGCGAGGCGCTTCAGAAGGGCCTCGGGGCGAGCGCATCCGCCGTCCCGACGCGCGCGGCGCTACCCGTACTCTCGAACATCCTGATCCAGGCGGAGGATGACGCGGTTCGGCTCAGCGGCACGGACATGTCGGTCTTCGTGTCCCTCGAAGTACCCGCGGAGGTGGAAGAACCGGGCGTGGTGGCGCTGCCGGTCAGACAGCTGGTGGAGATTGCGCGCGTCCTGGAGGATGCACCGGTGAAGCTCTCGTCCTCCGGTCCCGGGGGTGCGGAGTCGGGAACCGGGATCGATATCGCCTGTGGGCGCGGTCGGTTCACGCTCTATGGGCAAGCGCCGGATGAGTTTCCGGCCTTTCCGGAGATCGACTTCGGCGTGGCCTGGGAGATGTCCGCGGGGGAACTGCAGACGCTGATCGAAAAGACGAGTTTCGCGGTGTCGACGGAGGACAGCCGTCCAATTCTGAATGGGATACTCTGGCAACTGCGCGCGGGTGAGACCGTGATGGTCGCGACGAACGGGCATCGGCTCGCGAAGATCACGCAGAAGCTGAACGGCGGCGGGGTGCCGACCGAGGTCGACCTGATCATCCCCCCGAAAGCGCTGAAACAGGTGCGGAAACTCTATCCGTCGGATGCCGTCCTGCAGGTCGCCCGATCGAATAACCATCTCGCGTTCCGGTCGGCCGGCCGCGAGGTGTTCACCTCCCTCATCGAAGGGCCGTATCCCAACTTCGACCAGGTCATCCCGAAGGACAACGACAAGGTAGCGACGGTGAACCGCGCGGCGCTCGAGACCGCGGTGCGGCGGGTGGCCGTGATGGCCGAAGACCCGACGAGACGCGTCCGCCTCTCGTTCACGAGCGGCGGTCTCAACTTCAAGGTCCAGACCCCGGACCTCGGCGAGGCCGAGGACATGCTCTCGATCGATTACGAGGGAGAAGACATCGATATCGGGTTCAACGCCACGTACCTGCTCGAGGTCTTGCGGCACATGCCCGATGATGACGTGCGCATGACGTTCAAGGCGCCGGAACGCGCAGCGACCTTCCAGCCCGCCAGCGGCGACCCGGATTATCTCTGCCTTGTGATGCCGCTGCGCATCCTCGACTGAGTGCCGTCCCGGTCGTTCCGCGGCACGCCGCGACGATCGTCGTCGCGCGCCCGGCGCCGCCTCACCTGGAGTTCATGCTCCTCCAGCGGCCCAGCGAATCGAGGTTCGCGGCGGGGGCGTACGTGTTCCCCCGAGGCGTGATCGAGGCGGACGATGCCTCACCGACGTGGGCAGGCAGGCTTCCGCCCGCGGGCGAGGCAACGGCATGCGTGGCAGCTCTGCGCGAACTGTTCGAGGAGACGGGCATCCTCCCTGGATCCACACAGCCGGGGGACCCGTCGGGCCTTGCGGAAGCGCGCCGGGCGCTGCTGGCGGACCAGACGAGGTTCTCACGGCTCGCCGAGCGCCTGCACGTCGATTTCTCTTCGGAGTCCATCGCCTATTTCGCGCGCTGGCGACGCCGGGCCATTCGGCCGACCACCTCTGCTATCTCCTCGAGCCGGAAGGCATCCTGTTCACCGGCGACCTCGTGCTGGGGGAGGGGAGCAGCATGATCGTCCATCCCGACGGCTCGGTCAGCGCCTGGCTCGCGAGTCTGGCTCGCCTCGCCTCGTTGCGTCCCACCCGGCTCCTGCCGAGTCACGGGCCCGCGGTGGATGACGCATTGGCTCGGCTGGAGGCGTGTCGCGCCCACCGACTTGACCGGGTGGCTCTCGTGCACGCCGCCCTCGGATCCGGCGCGCGTACGCTCGAGCAGATCCGGGCAGCGGTCTACGGCGACCTGCCGGTGTCCCACCACCGGGCCGCGCAACTTACGATCCGCGCCTACCTCTCCTACCTGGAGGAGTCGGGTGAGAAACCGCCGCCGCTCCCCTGGTGAAGTGGCGGGGGATAGTGTCTTAGGTGATCAGATCCCGGTCGATGAAGCGGCGCTGGTAGACGGGAAAGGCGAGGTCGGCCAGTTCCGTACGCCGGATCCAGCGGTGACGCAGCTCCGGCGGTATCTCGCCAGCCACCCACGAGGCCCGATGGACGGCGAGCCGCAGCCGGAAGTGGCTGAACGCGTGGCGCACGCTGCGGATCTCGTCACCGACGAGACAGACCAGTCCGAATCTCTCCCGGAGCCCCTCGGAGAGCGCTGTCCGGGGCGTCGCCGAGGGAGGGAGCGGAATCGACGGGAAATCCCACAGACCTCCCAGCAGCCCCTCGGACGGTCGGCGCAGCACGAGGATGCGCCCGTCCCGTTGCACGACCGCGGCCGCCTCGACCCGTTCGGACGATCGCGCACGAGGCCGCCGCGGGGGACGCTGCGCGATCGTCCCCCGCTGGCGGGCGAGGCAGTGCGGCAAGAGAGGGCACTCCTCGCACCGCGGCCGCCGGGGTATGCACACCTCGCTCCCGAGATCCATCAGCGCCTGGTTCACGGCGCCCGGCCGGTCGAGCGCACCTCGAAGGAGCGCTCGCGCGGCGCGGTCGAGCGACGATGACGTCGGTGCCTCGAGGTCGTGGAGACGAGACAGTACGCGACGTGCGTTCCCGTCGATTGCGGGTTCCCGCCGACCGAACGCGAGGCTTGCCACCGCCCCCGCGGTATACGGACCGACCCCGGGGAGCCGCCGCAGTTCCGGCGCGGTGTCCGGAAGCCGGCTGCCGTACTCCGCGACCACGAGCCGCGCGGCCCGCCTCAGGTTGCGGGCCCGGGCGTAATAGCCGAGCCCCTCCCAGACCCTGAGGACCTCGTCCTCGTCCGCCGAGGCCAGGGCCTGCAGGTCCGGAAAGCGTTCCATGAAGCGGCGATGGAAGGGGATGGCGGTTTCAAGCCGCGTCTGCTGCGCCATCACCTCGGCGACGAGGATCGCGTACGGGTCACCCTCGCCGCGCCAGGGGACGTCACGCCGCCGCCGGTCGAACCAGCCCAGGAGCGCCGTCGTGATCCCGGGCCGCACCGTTCAGGGCATCGGTTCGGGGAAGACACCATCGAAGAGGAACACGGCGGGTCCTGTCAGGCGGATCCGCCCGGCAGCGAGGAATTCCACCGCGAGCACCGCGCCGGATCGAACCACGAGTTCTACGCGCTCTCCGGCCTCACCCGCGTTCCGCAGCGCGAAAGCCACCGCCATGCAACCACTACCGCAGGCCTGCGTCTCCGCCTCGACCCCGCGTTCGAAGGTCCGGATGAAGGTGGCCCCGTCAGCGCGCGCGACGACGTGAACGTTGGCGCCGCCATCACCAGGTGCCTTCAGCCAGCGGAGAGACCGGCAGACAGCTTCGAAATCCTCCACCTCCACGGAGGGGACCGGGACCACGAGGTGCACGGTGCCCATGCGCACGAGCCAGGCGTCGCGGTTCTCTCCCCCGACCGCTGCCCGCACTTCCCGCTCCACACGCGCATCGAGCGCATACTCGAGCGCGACGCCGTCGGCCCGCACTCTGGCCACGATCTCTCCGTCATCCGTCACGAGCATGTGGTCGGCCGGGGCCAGACCCCGGTCCACCGCGTAGCGGGCCGCGCAACGCGACCCGTTGCCGCAGGTGGAGAACTCGGAGCCGTCGGGGTTGAAGAAGCGGAGGCGGACCAGTTCCTCGCTCAGGTTGCGAACCGTGATCAGTCCATCCACCCCGACGCCCGACGCCCGCGGGCAGAGGACCGCGGCCAGGGTTCCGACATCCCGGAGTCCCAGCTCCTCGCCGCGCACGATGACGAAATCGTTGCCGGCCCCGCTGTATTTGCTGAATAGCGGCATCTCAACCGTGAGGTGGAGTGCAAAAAGAGAACCGGCCGCGAGCGTGAAGCCCGCAGCCGGTTCTGTCTTGTCCGAAACCTGACTCGACGCGACGCCGGCAAGGCGCCGCAAGCTTCAGGTCGGCGCATGTCTCGAGCGCCACCGGTTCAAGACCGGTTACGCTGCCTCGAGGCGATCGCTGGCCCATGCCGAGTCAGACCCGGTTCTACATCCTTCGGACACTGGATCACCTCCTTTCAGAAGTTCACGATAGGGCACCACAACGAACGACAAAGCGCATGATGCCGCGTGCGCGGTGAAGCTGCAAGTTTGTCGTCTTGCCGGGGTATCCGTGCGACGCGAGGATCACCTCGACTACGCTGCGGCGACGGGGGACGATGACGAACAGGGATGCGACGGTCGAAAGGCTGTGCGCGCACTTCGCGCGCGACCCCATCAGCGCCACGGAGCTGGAGCGCCGGCTCGACATCGCGTACGCCGCCCGCACCCCGGGCGAACTCGTCTCTCTGGAGCGGGACCTCCCGCCGCTCCAGAGAGAAACCCGCCCGGTCGCCCCCGCTCCCCGCCCCTCCGCGTCCGTCGATCCGTCCCGACCCGCCCGGAAGATCGACCTCATCGTCTCGGTGTGGGGCACGACCGAGCGCAAGAGAAGCTGGGTCCCGCCCCGCACGCTCACCGCCGTAAGCGTGATGGGCGGCACGGACCTCGATTTCCGCCAGGCGGCGTTCGCGACGGCCGAGGTCTCCGTCCGACTCTTCGCGCTGATGGGAGGCGTGGATGTCGTCGTCCCGCCGGGCGTCCGCGTGGATGGGGTGGGCTCGCGCTGATGGGGGGCGTGACCATGCCCGAACCGAGCACCCCGCCGGCACGGGACGCACCGGTGATCCGGATCAGCGGCCTCGTTTGCATGGGCGGCGTGGATGTCATGGAACGCCTGCCCGGCGAGAGCGCCGGAGACGCGCGGAAACGCCTCAGGATGGCGAGGAGAGCACACCGCGGGCGGCTTCCTTGACGCCCGGCTCGCGGCTCGGGTATTCTCCCCGTCGCCGCCCCCATGCCGCCCGGTCCGAACCACGCGAGGGACGAAATGACGGACATCCCGGAAGACCTCAGCTACACGCCCGAGCACGAGTACGTGCGCGAATCAGATGTGGAAGGTGAGGTCTTCATCGGGATCACCGACTACGCCCAGGGCGAGCTGGGGGACGTGGTGTACGTGGAACTCCCGGCGCCCGGCGAGGAGTTCGGA
Source organism: Candidatus Palauibacter sp. (assembly GCF_965237495.1). Classification (GTDB taxonomy): domain Bacteria; phylum Gemmatimonadota; class Gemmatimonadetes; order Palauibacterales; family Palauibacteraceae; genus Palauibacter. The sequence goes on from NZ_OZ250143.1 coordinate 3,648,397, forward strand.
CGGCTGGAGGCGTTCGGGACGGTCGAAGCCGTGAAGACGGTTTCCGAACTCTTCTGCCCCGCGGCCGGAGAGGTCGTGGCCGTGAACGACGCCCTGGAGACCGATCCCGCGCTCGTCAACAGTGACCCTTACGGCGAGGGCTGGATGATCCGCCTCGCGACGGAGTCGCCGTCCGGGCTCGACGACCTTCTCACCGCCGAGCAGTACGCCGCGCTCCTCGCCGACGCCGACGAAGGCTGACGGACGGTACGCTTCTGAACATGCAGCTCGAGATGGAACCTGCCGGCGAGTTCGCCGGGCGCCACATCGGACCCGCGGCCGCGGACATCGAGGAGATGCTGGATGTCGTCGGCGTGGCGAGCATGGGCGAGCTTGTCGACCAGACGGTGCCCGAAATGATCCGCCTCGGACGCGACCTCGAGCTCCCCGAGGCGGTGAGCGAGAGAAGGCTCCTCGATCGGGCCGCGGAACTCGCGCGCCTCAACCGGCCCCACAGATCCTATCTCGGGCTGGGATACCACGGGACCCTGACGCCCGGTGTCATCCTCCGGAACATTATGGAGAACCCCGGCTGGTACACGCAGTACACACCGTATCAGGCCGAGATCTCGCAGGGGCGGCTCGAGGCGCTGCTCAACTTCCAGACCATGGTGATCGACCTCACCGGCCTCCCGATCGCGAACGCCTCGCTGCTGGACGAGGGAACCGCCGCGGCGGAAGCGATGCTCATGCTCTGGGGGGCCCGGGGACGCGGCGACAGGAACGTGTTTCTCGTCTCCGAGGCCTGTCACCCCCAGACGGTCCAGGTGGTCAGGGGCCGCGCCCGCCCGCTGGGCATCGACGTGCGGCTCTTCCGGCGGGGAGACCTCGAACTCGACAGCCCGGGGGGGGCGTTCGGCGCCCTCCTCCAGTATCCGACGACCGAGGGCGCGGCCGTGAACTACCGCGGCCTGTGTGAGGCACTTCACGAGCACGGTGCCGGAGTCGTCGTCGCGGCAGACCTGCTCGCCCTGGCGTTGCTCGCCCCGCCCGGCGAGTTCGGCGCGGATATCGCTGTCGGCAACTCGCAGCGCTTCGGGGTCTCCATGGGCTACGGCGGCCCGCACGCGGCGTATCTTGCCGCGACCGACGCGTTCAAGAGGAAGCTGCCGGGACGCATCATCGGTGTCTCGATCGACGCGGACGGGAACCCGGCGCTCCGGATGGCCCTCCAGACGCGGGAGCAGCACATTCGCCGCGAGAAGGCCACGTCGAACATCTGCACGGCCCAGGTGCTGCTCGCGATCATGGCGGGCATGTACGCCGTGTACCACGGGCCGGAAGGCCTCCGGGCGATCGCGACGCGCGTCCGGAAGTTGACGTGGGCGCTCGCGAGGGGGCTGGAGCGGCTCGGCCACACGATCGTTCACGAGCACTTCTTCGACACCCTGCAGGTCATCCCCTCGGGCTTCACGTCGGCCGACATCCTGTCCCGCGCGCTCGAGCGCCGGATCAACCTGCGGGATTTCGAGGACGGGACGGTGGGGATCACGCTCGACGAGACGGTCCGCGGCGAGGATATCGACGATCTGCTCGCCGTCTTCCGGGGTGAGGGTGGACCCGAACTGACGGCGGAGGCCGTCGTGTCCGAGGCGCCGGAGCCCGCCTATCCCGCGCACCTCGCGCGCACCTCGGGCTACCTGGAGCACCCGGTCTTCAACCGGTACCGCTCGGAGACCGAGATGTTGCGCTACATCCACCGGCTGGAGACGCGTGACCTGTCGCTCAACGCGAGCATGATCCCGCTCGGTTCGTGCACGATGAAGCTCAACGCCACTTCGGAGATGATCCCGGTCACGTGGCCGGAGTTCGGCTCGCTCCACCCGTTCGCGCCCGTCGAGCAAGCGGAGGGCTACCGGCGTCTGTTCGACGAACTCGAGGGCTGGCTGTGCGAGATGAGCGGACTTCCGGCCTGCTCGCTCCAGCCCAACTCCGGCGCACAGGGCGAATACACCGGCCTGCTCGTCATCGCGGCCCGGCACGAGGACCGTGGGGAGGGGCACCGGGATGTCTGCCTGATCCCGTCCTCGGCCCACGGCACGAACCCGGCGAGCGCGGTCATGGCGGGGATGAAGGTCGTCGTCGTCAAGTGCGACGAGAACGGGAACATCGACGTGGACGACCTGCGCGCGAAGGCTGCGCGGCACGCGGACCGGCTGGCGGCGACGATGATCACGTATCCGTCCACGCACGGCGTGTTCGAGTCCGCGATCCGGGAGGTCACGGACATCGTCCACGAGCACGGAGGGCTCGTGTATCTGGACGGCGCGAACCTCAACGCCCAGGTGGGCCTCTGCCGACCGGGCGACTACGGGGCCGACGTCATCCACATCAACCTCCACAAGACGTTCGCCATTCCGCACGGGGGGGGCGGGCCGGGGATGGGCCCGATCTGCGTGACCGAGGAACTGGCGCCCTATCTGCCCGGACACCCGCTCGTCGACGTGGGCGGCGAGTCCGCGATCCCGGCCGTATCGTCGGCGCCCTGGGGCAGCGCCTCCATCCTCCTCATCTCGTGGGCCTACGTCGCCATGCTGGGCCGCGACGGCGTACGCGCGGCGACGGAGGCGGCGGTGCTGAACGCGAACTACATGGCGACGCGCCTCAGCGAGCACTTCGATGTCCTGTACTGCGGCGAGAGCGGGCGCGTGGCCCACGAGTTCATCCTCGACATGCGGCCCCTTCGGCGCGGGACGGGCGTGACGGACGAGGACGTGGCGAAGCGGCTCATGGACTACGGATTCCACGCCCCCACGATGTCGTTCCCGGTGGCGGGCACGATCATGATCGAGCCCACCGAGAGCGAGTCGAAGCGGGAACTGGACCGGCTCGTGGACGCCCTCATCTCGATCCGCGGCGAGATTCGGAATATCGAACTGGGGATCTGGGACAAGGCGGACAACCCGCTGAAGAACGCCCCCCATACCGCCGCGATGGTCGCGGGCGACGAGTGGGACCACGCCTACGCCCGGCAGGCGGCGGCCTATCCGGCCCCGTCTACGCTCGAATGGAAGTTCTGGCCGCCCGTGCGGCGAGTGAACAACGCCCACGGCGACCGGAATCTCGTGTGCGCGTGTCCCCCGCTCGAGAGCTACGAGATGGCAGAGGCGTAGGACTCGTCACCGCGGCCGCCCCCGCGGGCTGGCCACCGAAAACCCGGAGGGAGCCGAGATGGCACGACTCGTATTCCACGGCCAGAGCTGCTTCGAGATCGAGACGGCGGACGGAACGCGGATCCTCATCGATCCCTTTCTGACCGACAACCCGATCGCCGACATCGGCCCTGAGCACTTCTTCGACCGTCTGGACCATCTCCTGCTGACGCACGGGCACGGCGACCACATCGCGGACACGTGGGAGATCCTCGAGGCGACGAACGCGCAGCTGATCGCCACCTACGAAATCGTGTCGTACGCGGGAGAGGTGCAGGGGCACGAGAACGGGCACCCCATGCACATCGGCGGCGCGCACGAGTTCCCGTTCGGGCGCGTCAAGCTCACCGCGGCGATTCACGGCGGGAAGATCGATGCGCCGGGCGCGGAGGCGTACACGACGACGCCCGCCGGCATCCTCCTCACGGTGGACGGCACGCGGGTGTACCATGCCGGCGACACGGCCCTCACCCTGGACATGCAGCTGCTGAAGGGGGAGGTGGATGTCGCGCTGGTGCCGATCGGCGACAACTTCACCATGGGCCCCGAGGATGCGGCCCGCGCGATCCACATGATCCAGCCCCGGATCGCGATCCCCCACCACTACGACACGTGGGAGCTGATCGCCGTGGATCCGGCGCGGTTCGTGGACGGGGTGGGTGACGCCGCCGAGGTCCTGATCCTGAAGCCCGGAGAAGCGCTGGAGCTGTGACGGTCCGGGGCGTCACGCCGCCCCCCGGGGGACCGCCCTGCGTCGTCCTCCCTTACGCCGTCGCGGACGGGGCGCGGAACATGGCGCTCGACGAAGCGATGCTCGAGTACGCCGGCGGAGGCCGGACGCTGCTGCGCTTCTACGGTTGGGAGCCCTGGTGCGTTTCACTGGGCCGCAACCAGCCGGCACCCGCCCGCCTGCTCGGGAAGCCACCCGGCGACATCCGGCCGGGGGTGGACGCCGTCCGGCGGCCGACGGGCGGCCGGTCGGTCTTCCACGGCCCCGAGATCACGTATGCCTTCGCCTGTCCGGATCGCGCCTGGGGAGGTCCGAAGGCGGTGCTGCGGACCCTCCACCGGGCGCTCGCGGACGGACTCCGGGCGCTCGGGGTCCCCGTCGACGATCTCCCGCGGGATGACGCGCCGCCGACCGGCACGACGGGACCGATCGCGCTTTCGGCGGCGGCCTGTTTCCGTGAACCCGCCCCGGGCGAACTTACCGTCGGCGGCCGCAAGCTCGTGGGAAGCGCACAGCGCCGCCGCCGCGGGGCGCTGCTCCAGCACGGCTCCATCCTTCTGGAGGATCGCCAGACGCTGGCGGACCTGGAGGGACCCGGGGCGGCGACGAACCCGGCGGGAGCGCCCTTGCACCGACCGGCGATCGGCCTGCGCGAGACACTCTCCCCCGCCCCGGATGCCGGAACCATCGTCCGGTGCCTCGAGGCCGGTCTCGCCCGCGAGTTCGGGGCCGCGGCGGCTCTCGGGAGCGCCGAGGCGGCGTCAGCGGCGCTGGATCGCATGGCCGCTGCGTACGAGTCCGTCCACCGGTCGGCGGACCGGCTCTGGGGTCGGGAGCATGGCGCCGCGGCGAGCGCCCGGAGACGTCGCCTCGCCGGCACCGGCGGTCGCGCTTGACGGTCCCGTGGACCGCATCTAGCTTGGGTTCCGCTCCGCCGCCGGCGCTTTCCGGGCGCTCGGGAGGCCAAGCTGTCTTAGACCTTGTTGATAACGGATCACCCTTGCCGGGAGGGCCACTTTGATCGCGTCGATACTCTGGTTTCAGGAGACACTGACGCTGGGTGAGGGCCAGTCACTCAACCTTGGGGAGATCTGGGCCGCGGGGGGTTTCATGATGTACCCGCTCGGTGCGGCTCTCGGGTTCGGAGTCCTGATCATCGTCTGGAAGCTGGTCGACCTGGGGGTGAAGGGCGCCAAGAACAAGTCGGTCCTCCGCGATGCCGACGAGTTGATCAGCGTCGGGAACCTCGAGGACGCCCTCACGCTATGCAACGAATCCGGCACCCCCGCGGCGGGGGTCCTCCAGGCGGGTCTCTCCCGCTACGAAGAGGGCACGGAGCGCGCCACCCAGGCGATCGAGAACGCGGGCGCCATCGAGGTGGCGGGCCTGGAGAAAGGGCTCGTCTGGCTCGCGACGCTGTCCAACGTCGCGCCGCTCCTGGGCTTCCTCGGGACCGTGATCGGGATGATCCAGGCCTTCCAGGCGATCGAGATCGCCGGTGAGGTCGAGGCCACGCTGGTGGCCGGCGGGATCAAGGTCGCGCTCATTACGACCGCGACGGGCCTCACGATCGCGATTCCGATCAACATCTTCCACAACTACTTCGTCACGAAGATCGACCGCCTCGTGATCGAGATGGAAGAGAGCGCCCAGCGCCTCATCGACGCGCTGCACGAGCGGGAATCTCACCAGGCGGCCGGCGGCTGATTCGTCGGAGCCCGCTTCGGGGGGCGTAACCGGAGCCGAGCTTGAACAAGGCGGCCCGCCACCTCGGCGGGCCGCTTTTGTTTGAGGGTTCTTGATCGGGGCCGGATGAGGGCGGAAGTTCTGGATCGGGCCACGCGGGCCCGAGCGTTTGTCGGGGTGGGGAAGTGGTGGAAGGAGGCCTGTCGGTGCGCGTTTTCCAGCGTGTGTTCCCGCGCGGCCCCCGCTTGGGGTCGATCCTGTTGTTGCTCTTCGCGTCGGGCGTTGCCGCACAGAATGGCGGCGGTCAGGCCTTCCCCCGAGCCGACGCCATCCTGGAGCGCGCCAGAGCCCTCCTCGATGCGCAGATGCCGGTTTCCGCCTCGACCCTGCTGGCGCGCGAGCTGGCGGCGGGCGAGGTGCAAGGGGACGAGGCGTTGCTGCTGGCGGCGAGAGCCTTTGCGGATCAGCGCGCGTGGGCTTCCGTGCGGCGGCTCCTTGTGGAAGATGTCGTCTCGGCCCCGTCCGCGCGGTCGCAGGCCACGCTTCTCCTCGCGCGCGCGTACGCCGGGCTCGACAGCGCAGGCCGGGCCGCCGAGCACTACCGTGCGTACCTGCGGGCGGTCGATGGGACGCCCCCGCCAGCCGCGCGCGTGGAGTTTGCCCGGGTGTCGGGCGACCTGGCCCGGTGGTCCGAGGCGGCGGCGCAATTCGCGCTGGCCGAGCGCGAACACCCGGAGCTGGCGCCGTGGCTGCGGCTGTCCCGGCTCTACGTACTGGCCGAGGCGGAGGACCGCGCCGTGTTCGCGCTGGCCGACTCGATCGTGCAGGCCGGCCGGGTGTCCGCCGACTCCGCGCTGCTCCCGGTCGCGCGCCTGGCATTCCGGCTCGAGGAAGGGGAGCGCGGCGTCTCACTGGCGCGCCGCGCAGGCAAGGGAGTTCGAACCGCGCTCGCCGCCCGGCACCTGGGGCCGCGCTTCCTGGCGATCGGAGACACCGCCTCGGCCCGGTCGGCCTTCGCGGACGCGATCGCGGCGGGACCGTACACGTCGCGGACGGGCCCCGCGCTCCTCGCCCTGTCGCGCACCTGGCGGACGCTCCGCGCTGTCGGCCGCTCGGACAGCCGGGCCGGCCGGCACACCCGCGCCGCCGAATATCTGTCCGAGGCGCTCGAACTCGCGCCGGAGGACGAGCGGCCCGCCATCGCGGAGGCGCTCGCGGGAGCGTACCTGGCGCTGGGCGACCCGAGCCGGGCGGCCCAGGCGCTGGGACCATGGATCGATGACCCCGCCTCGGCGACGAGCCCCCGCGCGTCGCTCTGGATGCTGGCCCACCGCATCTACACCGCGCTCGGCCGCGCGGACGCGGCCGCGCGGGCCCAGGAGACGGCCGCGCGGGGCAGGGGAGAGGTCGCGGCCCGTGCGGCCTACCTGATCGCGGACCTGCAGCACGATGATGGCCGGGCCGATGCCGCGGCGGAGGGGTTCGAACGCTCCTCCCGCGCATTCCCCGGGTCGAGCTACGGGGCGCGATCACTCGAACGGCTCGCGTTGCTCGCGTACCACGCGGGCCGCCACGAAGAAGCGCGGGCACAGCTCGCCGAGTATCGGAACCGCTATCCGGAGGGTGACTGGGCGCAGGGCGCCAGCTACTGGAGCGGAAGGGTTGCGGAGGTCCTCGGCGACACCGCGGCGGCGCGTTCGTTCTACCGCCGCGTCGTCGGGTACGACCCGTTCGACTACTACGCCATCCTCGCGGCGCCCCGGATCGGGTCGGACCGTTGGCAGGCCGTCACCCTCGGGGAGCCCGACCCCCTTCCTCCGCTCGACGGGGTCCACGCGGCCGCCATCGAACGGATGGGGATCCTGCGGGAACTGGGCTGGCCGGACCGGGCGCGGTGGGAATACCGCCGGTCGCGGGAGCAAGGGCCGTCCACGTACGGACCCGTCCTGGCCTTCGCGCACGCGCTGAACGCGGCGGGCTGGACGCGGGAGGGGATCGTCCAGGGCTGGCGCGCCCATGCGCTCCGGGGCCGGTGGAGCCGGCCGCTCCTCGAGGCGATCTATCCGCTTCCCTTCCGGGAGGCCCTCGTCGCCGCGGCCGAGCGCAACGGGCTCTCACCGCATTTCGTGGCCGGCCTCTCTCGGCGCGAATCGATGTTCGACCCCGAGATCAGGTCGGTCGCCAACGCCATCGGTCTGATGCAACTGCTGCCGGAGACGGCGCGAAACGTCGCCTCGCGGGCCGGCCTTCCCGGATACCACCGCGGCCAGCTCACGGTCCCGCAGGTCAATCTGATGCTCGGCACACGTTACCTGTCCAACGTACTCGACCGCTTCGACCGCTTCGACATCGCGGGCATGATCTCCTACAACGCCGGCCCCCAGCGCTACGACCGATGGCGTGATTTCCCCGAGTTCGCGGACACGGAACAACTGGTCGAACGAATCCCCTACCGGGAGACGCGCGAGTACGTGCGGGCGGTCACCGAACTGTCCGGGATCTACCGTTTCCTCTATCCGGAACTCGCCACGGACGGGCCCTGATCCCCGCGACGGGCCGTCATCGCGCCCGCCCCGTTACGGTGTGTTGACGCTTTCTGACCGCCCGCATACCATAGGTGTTCGTCTCGATTCCCGGCGGCCCGGCGGAGTGAGCGGAAGGACCGCCCCACTCGCCCGAAACCACCCATGACAGCGGTTCGCAGGAGGCAGGATGCCATCAGGTAAGGTAAAGCGGTTCAACGACTCGAAGGGGCACGGCTTCATCGAGCAGCCCGACGGCGGCGACGACGTGTTCGTCCACTATTCGTCCATTGATATGGACGGATAGTGGACGCTCGCCGAGGGGATGGACGTGGACTACGAGTTCACACAGGGTGACAAGGGTCTGCAGGCGACCCGGGTGACCCGCACCGGGTGACCCGCACCGCCTGACCGGAGCCACGACCACGATTCCAGGCGCCCCGCCCCATCGGCGGGGCTTTTTTTGTTGCGCCGGACTTTGCCACGAGCCCCTCGGCGGGACTACATGTAGGCCATGTCGACCCCCAGCAGCCCGTGGCGAGACCCTGCGTCAGCGCCGAAAGTGGTGAGGCGCTCGCCTGACAAGGCGCGACGAGGGAGCATAGCAGCGCTATGTGACCACCGAGGAGCAACGCAGAGCGAAGCGATTCAGGCGGGATGCATCGCCACTTGAACGCAGCGGGGCTTTTGCCGCGGGCTGCTCGCCCGTCGCTCTTCCTGCTCGATGGCTACGCGCTCATCTACCGCGCGTTCTTCGCCATGATCAACCGGCCGCTCACCACCTCGAGCGGCGAGAACACCTCCGCTCCGTACGGGATCGCCCGCTTCCTGATGCGTCTGATCGACGACCACGCGCCCGACTACCTGGGCGTCGTGTTCGACGCGGGCGACAGCTTCCGAACCGAGATCTACCCCGACTACAAGGCGACACGCGAGAAGATGCCCGACGAACTCCGGGCGTCGCTGCCGAGGTGCCGGGAAGTGTTCGACGCCTTCCGCGTACCCGTGGTCGAAGCCGAAGGCTGGGAGGCGGACGACGTGATCGGCACGCTCGCGCGCGAGGCCGCCGGGTGCGGCCTGCGCACGGTCATCGTCTCGGGCGACAAGGACTTCCACCAGCTGGTCGACGTCCATACGGCGCTGCTCAATCCGGGCCGCGGGGGGCCCGCGGGCGTCGAGCAGGAGTGGGTGACTCCGGAGAACGCGGAGGAGCGGTTCGGCGTGCCTCCCGAGCGCGTGACCGACTTCCTGGCCCTCCTCGGCGATACCTCGGACAACGTCCCCGGCGTACCGGGGATCGGGAAGAAGACCGCCCCCGAACTCATCCATCGCTTCGGAGATCTGGAATCCATCCTCGAGCGGGCTGAAGAGGTCACCGCCAGCCGGGCGCGGAACGCTCTGCTGAAGCACGCGGACGACGCGCGTCGCTCGAAGGCGCTCGTGACCATCCGGACCGACGCGCCGGTCGAACTCGACCTCGAGAGCCTCCGCTCGCGGCCGCTCGACACCGGGAAAGCGGCCGCCGTCTTCCGCACCCTGGAGTTCCACAACCTGCTCCGGGAGCTGGAGGCGCCGGCGGCGGAAGTACGTGGATTCTCACCCGATATCGAACGGGTCGCCGACACCGATCGCCTCGGGGAGGTCGTGGCCGGATTCGCCGGGGCCGCCCGCCTCGGACTCTTCGTCGTCGGCAGTTCGGACGATCCATTGGGCGCTGAACTCGTCGGCGTGGCGCTCGCCGCTTCGGATGCGGCGGCGTGTTACCTGCCCCTCGGTCACCGGGCGCCGGAGGTCCAGCGTGACGTGGTGGGGAACCCGACGCTCGCCCTCGATGCCGGCGAACCGGTAGGCCTGCCGGGTCTGGGTTCCCCCGAGATGCGGGGGCTGTGCGAGTTGCTCGCCTCGGAGACCCCGAAGATCGGCCACGATCTCAAGTACGCCGTCCAGCTGCTGCGACGGCACGGCGTCGAGCTGGGAGGCCTCGGGGCCGCCGCATCCTTCGACACCCGCATCGCCTCGTACTGTATCGATCCGGCCCGACGCGACCGAGCCCTCTCCACGCTCGCCCCGGACCGCGCGCAGGTGGAGCTGGAGACCCGCGACGGGGTCACCGGAACGGGTCGGAACCGCCTCCCCATGGCCTCGGTCGAGCCGTCGCGCGCCGCCGAATGGGCCGGACCCCGGGCCGCGCTCCTGCACCGACTCGCGAAAACCGACGGGGAAGAACTCGAACGCACCGGGATGAGCCGCCTGTTCACGGAGGTGGAGATGCCGCTCCTCTCCGTGCTCGCCAGCATGGAACGCGCCGGCATCGCGATCGACCTCCACTTCTTCGCGGATCTGCGGGCCCGCCTGCGACGCGACCTCGACGCGGTGCGCGAGGAGATCCACAAGATCGCGGGAGCCGAAGTCAACCTGCGCTCCGTGCCGCAGATGCGCGCGCTGCTGTTCGACCAGCTCGCGCTGCCCGTCCTCAAGAAGACGAAGACCGGGCCCTCGACCGACGAGTCCGTGCTCGAACAACTCGCGACCATGGGTCATCAACTGCCGCGCCTCATCCTCGAGCACCGGGAGCTGGACAAGCTCGACGGCACCTACGTGAGCGTGCTCCCGAGGCTGATCGACGCCGAGGGTCGCATCCACACGCGCTTCAACCAGACGGTCGCTGCGACGGGCCGCCTCTCGTCCTCCGACCCCAACCTCCAGAACATCCCCATCCGCAGGGCGCTGGGACGCGAGATCCGGAAGGGGTTCGTGGCCGCACCGGGCCACGCCTTCGTGAGTGCGGACTACTCCCAGATCGAGCTACGCGTGATGGCGCACCTCTCCGGGGACGAGGCGTTCGTCACCGCCTTCCGGGCGGAGCGCGACATCCATCGGGAGACCGCGGCCCGAATCCTCGGGGTGGCAGCGGACGACGTCACGCCCACCATGCGGGAGCAGGCGAAGACGATCAACTTCGCCACCATCTACGGCCAGGGTCCTTTCGCTCTCGCGCAGCAACTCGGCATCTCGCGGGCACAGGCGAGCGAGTTCATCGCCGGCTACTTCGAGAGGTTCGCGGGTGTCGCGGCCTACCTGGAGGAGATGAAGGAGGTGGCGCGGCGACAGGGCTACGTCGAGACCCTGATCGGACGCCGACGCTACGTCCGCGAGATCCACTCCAGAAACCCCGGGATCCGCGGCTACGGTGAGCGCACGGCGACGAACTCCCCCATCCAGGGTTCCGCCGCCGACCTCATCAAGGTGTCGATGATCCGGCTCCACCACCGGCTCGCCGACACGGAGGCGCGGATGCTTCTGCAGGTGCACGACGAGCTGCTCATCGAGGCGCCCGAAGCCGATGTCGAAGAGGTCAGCCGGGTGGTGCGCGAGGAGATGGAAGGGGCCGTCGAACTCGCGGTCCCGCTCCGGGTCGATCTCGGCATCGGGCGCAGCTGGTACGACTGCAAGTTCGGGAAGGAAGCCTGGCAGTGACCGAACCGGGGCGATCCGGTCTGGTCTCCGGCTCTCCCGACAGTCATCGTGGCAGTCCCGAGAATTGCCGTACCGCAAATCGCCCGTGTCGCGCCCGTGATGGGAGGGGGACCGTGAACGCAATCCGGATCACCCTCGTCGCCTGGCTTTCGTTCGCCGCGGCCTGCTCGCAGGCCCCCACGCCCGACGGGACCCCGCAGGCGCTCGTCGAGTCGGCGCTGTTGCCGACCTTCACGATCCGCGGCGAGCCTGTCGCGCGACCCTCGCTCGCGGAGCGCATGGCCGAACTCGAAGTGCCCGGGGTCAGCATCGCCGTGCTCGCGGACGGCGAGATCGCGTGGGCCGAGGGCTACGGACTCGCCGACGTCGAATCCGGACGGCCCGTGACGCCGAGCACGCTCTTCCAGGCGGCGTCCATCTCCAAACCCGTGGCCGCGCTCGCCGCCCTCCGACTCGTCGAATCGGGCCGGGTGGAGCTCGACGGCGACGTCAACGCGTACCTCACGAGCTGGCAGGTGCCGGAGAACGGGTTCACGGAGGAGGCGCCCGTCACCCTGCGTGGGATCCTCACGCACCGGGCCGGCCTCACCGTGTGGGGCTTCCCCGGGTATGGGCCGGACGAAGCGGCGCCCGACGGACCAGGAGTGCTGGACGGCGGCGGCAACACCGACCCCGTGCGCGCCTACAAGGCACCGGGCGACAGCTGGAGGTACTCCGGCGGCGGATACACCGTGATGCAGCAGCTCGTGGCGGACGTAAACGGCAAACCGTTCGCCGCCGTGATGCGGGAGGAAGTCCTCGACCCGATCGGCATGGTCCGCTCGACGTACGAGCAGCCGATCCCGGCCGAGCGCCAGGACGACATCGCGACCGGCTACCGGCCGAACGGCGAGCGCGTCCCCGGCGGGTGGCACACGTACCCCGAGCAGGCCGCCGCCGGACTGTGGACCACGCCGAGCGAGCTCGCGCTCTACGCCCTTGAGATGCAGCACGCGTGGAAGGGCGAGTCGGCCCGCGTCCTCGGCGAAGCGCTCGCGCGCGCGATGCTGGCTCCAGACGCGGACGACTGGGGCCTGGGCCCGGCGATCTCGGAGGACGGTGAACGGTTTCAGCACGGCGGCTCGAACCAGGGCTTCCGCTCCACCTTCGCGGCGTACATCGACGGAGACGACGGGGTCTTCGTGATGACGAACTCCGACTCGGGGAGCCAGCTCGCGTCCGAGATCGCGACCACGGTTGCCCATTCGTACGGATGGTCCGGGCCCCTCTCCGAAGAGAAGGTGCCGGTGGAGGTGCCGGCCGAGGTGCGGGAGCGCTACGTCGGCACCTACGTCGCGCCCGAACTGGGGGCCGAATTACGCTTCGAGCCGGACGGGCGAGGACTCACGCTTCGCCAGGGCCCCGGACGCACGGTCCTGTGGCCGCTGAGCGACTCCTCCTTCTTCGATCCCGATAGCGGGCGCGAGGCCCACTTCAGCGACGACGGAGACGAGATGACGGTCAGGGTCGGGAGCATCGTCGCGATCCGCCGCTAGCGAGAGAAGGAACGAAAGAAAGGGACGATTACGATGACGTGGAATCAGACTCGCCGAGAGTTCCTGAAGTCCTCCGCCCGTGCCGGCAGCGCGCTGGGCGTGCTCGGCGCCTTCGGCTCGGCCGCCTGCGCGGGTGGAACCGGAGACCCTCTCCGCATCCTCATCCTCGGCGGGACGCGGTTCATCGGGCCCCACCAGGTCAAGTACGCGCTGGACCGGGGGCACGAGGTCTCGATCTTCACACGCGGACAGACCGAGCCGCCCTTCCACCAGGACTACTTCGATCGCGTCGAACACCTGATCGGGGACCGCACGAGTGACCTGTCCGCGCTCGAGGGCCGGGAGTGGGACGCGGTGATCGACAACTCGGCCTCCTACCCGAGCTGGGTCGCGTCGACGACCGAACTCCTCCGCGACCGCGTAGACCGCTATCTCTTCGTCTCGTCCATCTCCGCCTACGCGGACTTCGCGCAGGTCGGGATCGACGAGGATTATCACGTCGGGCAGCTCTCGCCGACGGAAGGCGAGGACGACGGCGCGTACGGACCGAGGAAGGCGCGGTGCGAGCAATACACCCGCGACGCGTTCGGCGAGAACGCGATCATCGTGCGGCCGGGGCTGATCATCGGGCCCGGGGACAACACCGACCGCTGGACGTACTGGCCGGTCCGGGTCGCCCGCGGCGGCGAGGTGCTGGCCCCGAACACCTCCGCGGACCCTGTGCAGAACATCGACGCCCGCGACCTCTCGGAGTGGATCGTGCGCCTCGTCGAGACCCCCGGGCACGGAGGCACTTACAACGCCACGGGCGAGATACAGCAGTTCGGCGACATGCTGGAAGAGATCCGCGGCGCCCTCGAAGCCGACGCGACCTTCACCTGGGTGTCGACCGAGTTCATGCGGGAGTACGAGGTGGCGCCGTGGATGCACATGACGAACTGGACGCCGCCCGAGGGGGAGACGATCGGGATGAACCAGGTCTCGGTGGCGGCCGCCGTGCAGGCCGGGCTCACCTTCCGCCTGCTCGCCGACACCGCCCGCGACACGGTCGAATGGTGGAACTCGCTCCCCGAGGAGCGCCGCGCCGAACCCCGAGCGGGTCTCCCCGCCGATAAGGAGACCGAAGTCCTCGCCGCCTGGCCCGCCAGCGCCTGAGAGAATGACCAGCTTCCTTCGGAGCCGTGCGTTTACGGCAGTCAGCGACGTGGTCCATGTCCCTCAGCCAGGGTGCAACCGGTGCTCGCAAGACCCCTGACACTTCGGCTCGGGTGCGCGGCCGCCATCGTCGCGAAGGCGGCGTGCGGCGGTTCCGGGACCGAGCCCGTTTCGAGGCCGGAACCGGAGCCCGAGCCCCCGCCGCCCGTCACGACCGCGGCGACATACCGCGCGGTCTTCGACGCGACGTGGAGCGCCTCGACGCACCCGACCAACTTCCCGGGCGGCGCGCACTTCTCGCCGCTCATCGGTGCCGTGCACAACGACAGCGTGACCTTCTGGGCGCTGGAGGGCATCGCCACGCCGGGGATCGAGCGCATGGCCGAAACGGGGGGCACCGCCACTCTGGCCGCGGAAATCCGCGCCGAAATCCCCGGCCCCGCGCTGACGGTCATCAACGGGTCCGGAACCCGAAGCCCCGGAAGCGCGACGATCCAGGCGATCACGCTGCGGGAGGACTTCCCTCTCGTCACGCTGGTCACGATGATCGCCCCGAGCCCCGACTGGTTCGTGGGCGTGTCGGGACTGTCGCTCCGGGACGACGAGGGGAACTGGCTCCAGGAACTCCAGGTCGTGCTGTACCCGCTCGACGCGGGGACGGACAACGGCGCCAACTACACGTCGGCCAACGACGACACGCAGCCGAAGGAACCGATCCGCAGCCTGCAGGGCCCGCACCCCTTCTCGGACGAACCTGTCGGCACCTTCACCTTCACCCGGACCGACGGTTAGCTGCCGCCCGCTTGCCGGCCGACCGCCAGCACGCCGATCCGCCCGACACGCTCGAAGTGCGCGTCTGCAGTGAGCACAGTTGAACCCGTGTGCGCGGCGCAGGCCGCGATCCAGACGTCGTTGACAGGTATCGGCGTGCCGGCCCGGCGCAGGTCCACCACGATGTCCGCGTAGCACGCAGCCACGTCGTCGTCCACGGGCACGACCTCAACTGTCGGACTGGCCAGGAAGTCCGACAGCCGGGCCTCCTCCTCCGCTCCCGCGGCTCCCAGCCTGAACCCGGCGCGCAACTCGCCGAGTACGATTGCGGGCACGCCGACCCAGGCCGCAGCATCGAGAATCATCCCGCACTGCCGGTCCCCGCGCAGGGCATCGATGTACGCCGACGTATCGAGGCAGTAACGGCTCACCGCCACATATCCTCATCGATTTCGTCGAACTGCTTCGTGGCTTCCTTGAACTCGCGGTACTGCTCTTCGCTCCACACACCCACAAACCGGGCCAGTCCGTTGGACCTCGTCGTCCCGACCCCCAGCCCCTGCTTCAGCAGATCGATCACGGTCTGGTTGAGCGACTGGCCGCGACGACGCTTCTCGGCATTCAGCGCGCGCCCGAGTTCCGGCGGCATCTTTCTCACGGTCAGGGTCTTCAACAGACGCTCTCCGCGCATGCATTGTCTTACATCAGTTGCTGCAACATTGTGGCAGCACCGTTGGCCGGTCAACGCCCGATCAGCTTGATGTCGCGGCGAGAGGAATGTTGACCGGGCTCGGTCAGACGACGTCGTCGAGCAGGAACAGGTCGGTGAGGAGCGCCCGCAGGTGGGTGGAAGCGTTGAGGTTGTCGATCAGCTGTGAACTGATCGTTTCCTGGGCGAGGACGAGGCGCACGGCGGCACGAGCCTTCGCGGCGTCCGCCGAGGTCACGTCGATCACGTCCCGGTAGACGCCCGCGGGCTCAAGGCCCTCCACCTCGAGCAGGCCGTGAAGGTCGTCCGCCAACGCACTCAGCGCCGCATCCGCCTGGCCGAGGAACTCGCGGAGCTGCCCGCCCACCTTCGAGGCCTCCTCGCCCTCGGCGCCCAGCGCGGCGTACGAGAGGAAGAACTCGTAGGTCTTCTCGAGCGACTCGATGTGGGCCTTGAGATCGGCGCGGTTCAAGCGGGAGCGACCGCGTCCGGGTCCGCCGAGGGGCCGTCGCCACCGGCTTCGGCGCCCGCGCTCTCCGACCCCAGCTGCCACATGGCCGGGTCGTAGTGCTCGAGGTACTCCTCGCGCGTGATCCAGCCCTTGATCATGGAGCGGGTCATCCAGCGCTTCTCGGGCCGGATCGCGAAGTAGACGTGGGCGATGACCGTCGTCACGAGTAGGACCCCGCACACGCCGTGCATGACGAACACGAGCCCCCACGTCGAGTCGGACAGGAAGTACGGGTTGCTCGCCCAGAACCAGGTGTCCACCCCCACCATCATGAGGATCCCGGTGACGATCGCCCCGACCGAGACGAGCGTGACGGCGTTGTGGTACGCGCGCTGGTCGAGGGGGTACTTGCCCGACCGCTCCTCCTTGGCCGGCTCGCGCCGGAGGAACTTCCCGACCGATGACAGCGCCTGCGCGATCTCCTTCTTCCCGATCCACACCGACCAGAAGTCCTGCTTCATCGTCGCGTGCACGATGTGGTAGATGATGAGGAGCGTGAGTGCGATTCCGGCGATCCAGTGGATGGTGACCCAGGCGAACTGGACCCCGATTACGGGAAAAAAGGCCGTGATCAGCAGCGTGAACATCGAGATCGCGGTGAGCCAGTGGAACGTTCTCGAAGCTGACGAATGGCGCTCGACCTGCTCGGGCACGTCGGGTGCCGACTCCGCCGCGGTCCTGGGAGCTTTCGGCGCCATGATCGACACATACAGCGCGTGTCCCACGACGAAGAGGATCCCGGCGAAGAGGGCGGCCCAGAGCAAGTCCCAGGCGACGCCGACGAGTACCTCCTGGCCCCAGGGATTCGGCGCCGTTCTGAGAATCTCCATTTACGCCATGTCTCCTCGCACCGCGCGCCGTACGAGATTCCGCGCGAGCGGCACCTTGTAGTCGTTGTGGCGGAGGGGCCGGAAACCGCGCGTGGCCAGTTCCCCGGCGGCGAGCCCGGTGTCGTCGTTCGCCGGCATCCCCTGCACGAGCGTCTCGACCTCCCGGAGCCGCAACGGCGTCGGCGCGACGCCGTTGACCGCGATCCGGGCGCGCTCGATCGTGCCGTTCGACTCCACGATGGCGGCGGCCACGCTGGCCAGCGCCCAGTCCCACGACTTGCGGTCGCGGACCTTCTCCCAGTAGAAACGCGCGCCCGCCCAGTCGCCCGGGATGCGCACATGAGTGAGGAGATCTCCCGGCTCGAGCGCGGTCATGCGCTGGATGTCGATCGCCGGGCCGATGAAGAAGTCCTCGGCCTCGTAGACGCGCTCGCCACCCGAGTTCCGCACCATCATCTGCGCGCCGAGGGCGACCAGCGCCCCGGCGGTGTCGGAGCCGTTCACGGCCACGCATCGGCTCTGCCCCGTGACGGCGTGCTCACGGTTCATGGAGCGGGGCGTGCCCGCGTAGCAGATGTTCCCGCCCGCGCGGTAGCACGGCCACCCGCCCCGGTAGTACCAGCAGCGCGTGTCCTGGATGAGGTTGCCGCCCAGCGTCCCCTGGTTACGGATCTGGGGCGTCGCCACTTCGGCGGCGGCCTGGGCCAGAATGCCGAAGCGCGATCGCACCTCCTCGCTCGCGGCGACGTCCCGGAGCGAGGTCATGGCGCCGATCTCGAGCCCGTCGCCGCTGGCGCGGATCCCCCGCAGCTCGCTCACGGCGCCCAACTCGACCACGACCTCGGGCCGCTTGATGCGGTCCTTGAACCAGTCCAGCGAGTCGAGGCCGCCGGCCAGGACCCAGGTATTGTCGCGCCGGTCGAGCACGTCCAGCGCCTCGTCCACGTTCGTCGGCTGGAAGAGCTCGAACGCGGGCATCATGTCGCGAATCACGGCCATCGTTCTTCTCCCCCTCAGCTATGAATCTCGGTGAGCTGGTGAGGCTGGACTCTGCCCTCCAGCTCGGCCAGGATCACGTCGGTGGTCAGCGGGATCCGGCACAGGCACCGGCCTCCCAGCGCGTCCGCGATCGCGGAGGTGACGGCCGCCGATCCGGCGCCGACGGGCGGCTCGCCGATCCCCTTGGCGCCGATCGGCGTCTGGGGGTCGGGCTCGCCGACCGCGGCCCAGTCCATGGAGAGCGGGACGTCGAGTATCCCCGGCGGTCTGGCGGTGTAGAGCCGGTGCGCGAACGGCACGCCCCACTTGGGGTCGTAGACCCACTTCTGGCTCCGCGCCTGGCCGAAGCCCTGCACGGCGCCGCCGTGGATCTGGGCCGCGAGGCTGCGCGGGTGGACGACGACGCCGCAGTCCGCGGACCCCGTGTAGTCGACCAGCCTCACGTCGCCCGTCTCGACATCGAGTTCGACGACGGCGAAGCCGACGACCCACGACCAGGTCTGGCCTTCGTGCGCGAAGTTGTCCCTCGCCACGCCCATCAGCCCCTGTCCGGCGAGGGCGGTGGCCGAGGAGCGGGTGGCGTCGTTGATGTCGTCCGGCAACTCGTGCCCCGCGTACTCACCGCCCATGGCGATGGCCCGCTCGGCGGCCTGCGCGAAGCTCATGGAGCCGCCGGGGCCCGTGACGCGGCCTCCCGCGACCCGATAGCCGCTCGCGGCGCCGCCCAGGCTCGCGGCGCCGACCTCCTGCAACTTGCGCTTCATGTCCAGCGCCGCCGCGTAGTTGGCCCGCGTGTGCGCGTGGATCGTCTGGCTCCCCGCCTGCACCGAGCTGTACGGCAGGTGCTGCGAACTGTCGCCCCAGACCACCGCGCAGTCCTCCCACTCGAGGCCCAGTTCGTCGGCCGCCGCCCGGGCGGTGTCCGCCATCGAATGCGTGCCGAGGTTCCCGATCCCCTGGTGGACGTACAGCTTGCCGTCGGGGCGGATGAGGAGGAGGCCGTCGAAGCCCGACGATCCCCCCACGTAGGGGCTGACGCCCACCCCGACGCCCGTGACCTTGGTGCCGTTCCGCTGGCCGCTGAGGGCCTGCTTCCCGGCCCAGTCGAACTGCTCGGCTCCGACCTGGATCGCCTCGCGGACGAAGGCGCTCGTCGTGGTCGCGCGCTGCTGCCCGAACGGCGAGTCGTGCGTGGGCGCGTTCATCTTCCGGATCTCGACCCGGTCGATCCCCAGTTCGCGCGCCGCCTTGTCGATCAGCGGCTCGAGCATAGCGACGATCTGCGCGCCGCCCGGCGCCCGCTGGGCCGCCCGCGGCGGCGTGTTCGTGTACACGGTGATGCCGCGGAAGCGCATCGCGTCCGGCTGGTACATGAGGTCGGCCACATTGCCGGCCTGGATGTAGTCGCCCGACCGGCCGTACGGCCCGTGGTCCTGGACGATGTAGAGGTCGATCGCCGTGATCTTCCCGTCGTTGCGGAACCCCATCTTCGTCCAGGCCTGGAATCCGGGCCGGCCGCGCCCGATGTACGTCTCCTCGTAGCGGTTGATCCGCAGCATCACCGGCCGCCGGATCTTCTTCGCGAGAAGCGCCGTGACCTGGTAGATGGTCGCGCCGGCGATCTTGGAGCCGAAGCCGCCGCCGCAGTACTGGCCGACGAAGACGAGGTCCCCGGGGTCGAGGTCGAGTTGGCCCGCCAGCGCGGTGTGCGTGCGCTGTGTGCTCTGGGTGGACCCGTACAGGTAGCAGCGGCCGTTGTCCCAGTACGCCATGGAGCTGCGGGGCTCCATCGGGTGGTGGGTCAGCGACTGGTGCACCATCGTGTCCTCGAACACGTAGTCCGCTTCGGCGAAGGCCCCGGCGAGGTCGCCGTGGTCCCAGGTGAAGTCCGGCTCGCCCATCGGCAGCCGGCGCTCGGCCTCCGCCGCGTCGAAGTCCGCCTGCGCCCACTTCATTTTCACGAATTCCCGCCCGCTCTCGCCGAAGCGCAGCACGTTGCCCTCGAGTCGGGCGTCCGGACCGCCGGGGCGGAGGCTATGGAGCGGGTCGATCGAGAACGGAAGCGGCTCGAGGTCGAGGTCGATCGCCTCGATCGCGTCCGCCGCCGTCGTCTCGTCGACCGCCGCCAGCGCGAGGATCGGCTCGCCCACGTACTTCGGCTCATCCGTGAGCGCCGCCTCGCCGGGCGCGTCCGGCTGGTTCACCTCGCTGGCGCGCAGGATCCCGAACACGCCGGGCATGGCGAGCGCCCGGCTCGCGTCCACGCTGCGCACCCGCGCGTGCGGCATGGGGCTCAGGAGGAGCTTGGCGAAGACCATCCCCTCCGCCTTGAAGTCCTCCGAGTACTTGGCTCGTCCCGTGACTTTCGCGCGCAGGTCCGGCGGCGAAATGTCCTGTCCGATCAGCGCCATTGTCGCCCTCCCCTCACACCATGCGCCGCGCGTATTCGGCGGCGCGCATGGCGGAGTTCAGGATTTTGTTGTAGTCGCCGCAGCGGCAGAGATTGCCGGACAGGGCGTACGCCGTCTCTTCCCGGGTGGCGTTCGGATTCTCGTTGATCACCGCGACCATGCTCATGATGAAGCCGGGGGCGCAGAACGCACACTGGAATCCGCCCTCGTCGATCACCGCCTGCTGCACGGGGTGCAGCGTCCCGTCCGGGCTCTCGAGCCCCTCGATCGTCGTGATCGAGCGGTCGCGCACGGCGTTCGTCAACGTCGAACACGAGTAGTGTGAGACCCCGTCGATGAGCACCGTACAGGCGCCGCATTCCGCACGGTCGCAGCCGAGCTTGGTGCCGGTCAGCCCCAGCTTGTAGCGCAGCGTCATCGCCAGCGTCTCCTGCGGCAGCACATCCACGGAACGCGAAACGCCGTTCACGTCGAGCGAGATCATGCGCGGCATCGAGGCCTTGACGACCGTGCTGGCCGAGAGCGGGTTCCGGGCCCGGAACAGGTAGCCGGAGGAGGAGGCGACGGCCCCCGTCGCGATGACCCCCTTGATGAACGTCCTGCGGGAATGACCGGTAGCGGGACCCGAGGGGGTCGCGGTCGTGATCTCTGCGTCACTCATGGGCGAACCTCAAGCGGGAGATCTGTACATGCCGTGCGCGGTGCCCCGGAAGTGGGGCGCGGCGACCCATCGTAAATCCTGTCATCCCCCGCCCGCCATGACAAGGCTTCGGATCCCCGTCCGGGGTCAGAGGATCCCCCGGATTCTCGGGTCCAGCGAGAGGAGGACCACCCAGTCTCCCTCCCCGGCCGACCCTCCGCCGAGACCGCGTATCACGTCGATCCGGAGGAGGTCGTAGAAGAGCCCGAGCCCGATCCCCGCCGAGGCGCGCAGCCCGGCGCTCTCGCCGACGCCGAAACGCCTCGCGGCCGCGTCGCCCGCCGTCCCGAGCCCGGCCCATCCCACGGCGCCGCGCGCGCGGAGCCGCACCCAGGGCGAGGCGAGGCTGCGCGACACCTCGGCCCGCCACAGGCCCATGCGGTCGCCGCCCCAGCCGCGAAACGCGTGGCCCGGGAGAGAGCCGCGGCCGCCGAGCAGGAAGAGCCGCTGGGCCGGAAGGTCCCCGCCCGCGGCGCCGAACTCGATCTCGCTCGCCCACCCCCACCCGCCGCCCAGGCTCTCTCGCGCGGCGCGCAGGGCGACCGTCGCCCGCCCGAAACCGAAGTCGCCGACGGCCCCCGTGGCCGCTTCGCCCGCGATGTCCAGCCCCCAGCGCGCCCCCAGTCCGCGTCCGAGGTCCAGCGCCACTCCGGCGTCCAGCGCCGCCAGGTCCCCCTCGTCCGCCGGTCGCACCGGACGGAGTGTCCCCTCCCCGAGCGGTGTCGTCCGCACGACGAGATCCGCCGCCCGGTGGCGCTCGGCCGACACGCCGACGCGCCAGCGGGCCGAGCCGGTCTCCCGGACGAGGCCCGCGCGCCCCCCGTCCGCGAAGTACGGGTCCTGGTAATCCTCTCCCTCGACCAGCAGGGCCAGGGTCTGGAGCGCCCCGGAGGCCACTTCGCGCCCCACGTCACGGTTCGCGTGCAGCCAGCCGTCGAATTCCAGCTCGAAGCGTCCCAGGCGCCGCCGGAGACCGACGCGGGCCTGCGGCCTCGCCTCGCCCGCCGCAAAGCCTCCCCACAACGAAAGTTCGGTCAGATCGTCGATCCGGTAGGCGCCTCCGGCCCCCACGAGAAGCCCCTCGGCGCGCCTCGCGCGGATCGCCCCCGACGCGTTCGGAAACCAGAGCTGGAGCCGCCGCCCGCCGAGCAGACCCTGTCGCGGGAGCAGCCTTCGGGCGTCGAGGACCGCCCTTTCGAGGTCGCGGCCGGCCCGTTCCACCAGCCGCATGAGGTCATCCCCCGTCGGGCCACTCTCGACCCCGGCGTCCTCGAGAGGGCCGCCGTAGAGCGAGGTTTCCCAGCCGTCGAAGCGGGCCAGATCCTCCTCCGGATACGCGTACACGTACTGGCCCGGACCGAGGCTGAAGGCGGCCGATTCATCGAAGTGGTAATCCAGCACCCTCAGACGCGTCCGGATCAGCGTCTCCAGCGGAAAATCGAGCCAGGGGAGCGAGCGCGTGATCTCCAGATCCTGTTCGACCGGAAGCCAGTGGCGCCCCTCCCACAGCGCCGAGCGCAGATCGACGACGATCCGGACGATTTGCCGGTCGAGATAGGCGGTGGGCGTGAACGTGAGCCGCATCCGCGCGATGGCGCCCGTGGCCCGTTCGAGGAAGAGCGAACCGACCACCGCGGGAGTCCCGCTTTCCCGCGGACGGACCTCGAGTTCGAACACCCGCGCGCTCCGGCCGCGGATCCGGATCTCCAGGGAGTCCGCGAGCCGGTAGTCGTAGACATCCCGCGCCCCGGTCCCGGCGGGGTGAAGGACGTGCTCTACCTCGTACCCGTCTCCGATCCGGATCCGGTCTCCGAAGTTGTCGAGGACGAGCAAGAGATGGTCGAGGTGATACTGGATGTTCGTCGGAAGGCGGAGTTCGTGGCGACGCCCGACGATCGTCTGCACGGTGCGGTCCGGCGCCTGCCAGCGGACGTCGAGGGCGACCTGGTCGGCCCGGATGACGTGCCGCTGCCCCCGGAAGTCTCCGATGTAGTAGAGGTGGCCCTGCGCCTCGGCCCGGAATCGCTCGAGCGAGCTGTCCGCCCATGCGTGCCGCCGCGCTTCGATCGCGCGCTCGATGAGAATGAGGGCCGCCTCGGAGTTCCAGCCATCGGGAGCTGCGACCTCCGCGCCCTGGACCTCCGCGCCCGCAGCCTCTGACGGGGGGATTTCCTGAGCCCCGGCGGCCGCGGCGACGCAGAGCGCCGCCAGCGTGACCGCCGCGGCCCGCGCCTCAGCCGAAGAGATCCTCCTGCCCCTCGCTTCCATCGTCCGGCTCCAGAACCCGACGGAGTCTGCCCGCCCAGTACTCGACATCGAACCCCTGCTCGTTCTTCAGCATGCGCTTGAGGACCGGCGACAGCTCGCGCAGCGCTCCCACGAGGTCCTCCGCGATGGAGCCGGCCTCGGCGGCCCGGGCTTCGTCCGGGAGCGACGCCATGTCGTGGAGGATCGAACCCTCGGATCGAGATGCGGTGACCGGTTCGGATCTCGTGGAGACGAAGACCTCCGTACGCCGGCCGGGTCCCCTCCCTTCCTCGATCGGGAGCAATCCGACGATCTGGTCGGAGCGCCAGTACTTCGCGTACCCCAGGTGGACCATCCGGTCGCGCTTGATCTCCACGCCGCCTCCCGTTCAACCTGCTCCCGCTCCGGAGGCCGTCAGAGGAAGACCGCCGCGGGCGGGATGAGCCCGACAGCCAAGGGCGGAAAGCTCGCGAAGCCCCGGCCCGCGCCGCAACCACCCGCCGCCGGAACCGCGCGGGTGAAGGCGCGTTGATTGCCCGTTGACCTCGCACCGGAACATCTTCACGCGATTCCATGACGAGACCACGTACGATCCGCGATCCCCTGTGGGGGAACATCCACGTCGAGGCCGACGCGGCCGAGATCCTCGACGCGCCACAGTTTCAGCGACTCCGGCGCGTCAAGCAGCTCGGGTTCGCGCATCTCGTGTATCCGGGCGGTGTCCACAACCGCTTCCTCCACGCGCTCGGGGTGTACCATCTCGTGTCGAGGGCGATCTCCTGCCTCGAGCGTGACGGACACCTCGCACCCCTGAGCGCGGCGGAACTCGACGAGCTGCCGGTCGTGCGCCTCGGAGCGCTTCTTCACGACGTCGGGCACTATGCGTTTTCTCACGCGGTCGAGGAACTCGGGCCGAAATCGATCCCGGGCGATCACGAGGAGATCGCCACGCGCTTCATGGCGGCGATGCCGATCCGGCGGGTCCTCGAGCGGTACGGCCCCGACGCCGCCGCGCGCATCTCGGCCCTCATCCGCGGCACCTCGGGACACCCGCTGCAGGGACTGATCTCCGGCTCGCTGGACCTCGACAAGATCGACTACCTGCGCCGCGACGCGCTCTTCTGCGGCGTGCCCTACGGGGCCGTGGACGTGGACCGGCTGCTGCCGGCGCTCACGGTCGCCCGCGAAGGCGATGGGCGGCCGCTCGAACTCGCGGTGAGCGAGAAGGGGATCAGCGCGCTGGAGACGCTCCTCTTCTCGAAGTACCAGATGTACCGGAACGTCTACTGGCACCACGCGGTGCGCGCCGCGACGCTGACCTTCGTGCGCCTCGTGCAGACGGCGCTCGACAACGGCCTGCTCTCCCCCGAGGACCTCGCCGGCCCAAGCGACGAGGAGCTGCTGTCGCTCATCGGCCGGCGGATCGAACGGTCGGCGACGCTCCGCGGCCACGACCCGGCGTCCGCGCTCGGCCGCGCCGCGAAACTGTTGCGGGCGCTCCTCGACCGTCGTCTCCCCAAGCGGCTGGTCGAACTGACCGGCGATCAGCTTCCGGACCGGCTCTCCTCGTGGCCGTCGCGGCGCGGCGACCTCGTCGCGGCGCTCGAACGCCGCATGGCCCGGGAGTGGGGCCTCCCCGAAGGGTCGGTGATGCTCGACTATCCGAGCTATCCCGGCATGCTCGAGCTCAACCTGCTTCTGGTGCGGAACGGCGGGGTCGTCCGACGCCTCACGACACTGGGTGAGCGAGGCCTCATCGACATTCCGCGACTGGGACACTCCCTGCACCATTCGGCGCGGGTGCTGCGCATCTTCTCCTTCGAGCCGTCGGCGCCCCGCGATCCCAGGCCCGTCCTCGCCCTGATCGAGGCGTCGGAACAGGAGGTGGAGGCCCGGCTTGCGGAAGGAGTCCCGCTCCTGGCCTGAGGGGTCTCCGCCCGGCGCGTTGAGCGTCGCGCCCCGCCCATCGCGCCGGGACGGTCGCGCGCGGTGCCGCCCACGCGGTAGGATCAACAGCCCGTGGCGGGGGTCCTACCACGGAGAGACCAGGCACCGGAAACCCGCAGAGGTTCGTCCCATGTCCGGATCGGCATTGCCGATCGATCCGGAGCGAAGCGCCGACCGCTCGCTCCGGATCCACCCGTCGTCGAACGGGGCCGCGCCCTCGACCGAGGCGCCCCTGGTGCGGCTCGACCATCTGGACACGCTGTGGTTCCAGGTGTCGGGGACGATCTGCAACCTGCGGTGCGTCCACTGTTTCATCAGCTGTGCCCCCGACAACCGGAGCTTCGAGTTCCTCCCGCTCGCCGAGGTCGAGGCGTGGCTCGTGCGCTCCGAGGGATGGGGGGTGAAGGAGTACTACTTCACCGGCGGCGAGCCCTTCATGCACCCGGACCTCCCCGTCATGCTCGAACGGACGCTGGAGCGGGGGCCGGCCTCGGTCCTGACCAACGGCACGCTGCTCCCGGAGCGAGCTCTCGCGCCGATAGCGCGGGCCGCCCGCGAATCCCGGTACTCGCTCGAGATCCGCGTCTCCGTGGATGGGCCCTCGCCCGAGACGAACGACCCGATCCGGGGCGATGGCACCTTCGCCCGCGCCATGGACGGCGTCCGCAAGCTCCTCGAACGGGGGTTCCTCCCGATCATCACGGCCACGCAGGTGTGGGAGCCGGAGCGCGACGAGGAAGTGCGGCAGGCCTTCGTGGCCCGTCTGCGGGACCTCGGCTACGCGAACCCGCGCCTCAAGATCCTTCCCTCGCTCCGGATCGGACGCGAAGCCGAGCGCGCGCGCCCCTACATGGACGAGGAACGGGTCACCGCGGACATGATGGAGGGATACGACGCGAACCAGTTGCTCTGCGCCTCGAGCCGCGTCGTGACGAGCCGCGGCGTGTACGCCTGCCCCATCCTCATCGAGACGCCGGAGGCGCGACTGGGGTCGACGCTGGAGGAGGCGGCGCGCCCGGTGCGACTGGCCGAATCGGCCTGCCATACCTGCTGGCTGCACGGCGCGATCTGCTCCAACTACGCGGGCATAGGGCAGGATGTCTCCTGAACCGCGCCGCATCGCCGTGTTCGGCGGCGTCTACAGCAACCACCTGGCTCTGGCGGCCGCGATCGAGGACGCGGCGACCCGGGGCGCGGATGCCCTCTACTGCCTGGGCGATCTGGGCGCCTTCGGTCCGAACCCCGACCGCGTCTTCCCGCTCCTCCTCGATGCGGACGTGCAGGTACTGCGTGGGAACTACGACGACTCGATCGCGCGGGGCCTCGATGACTGCCAGTGCGGATACACCGACCCGCGCGACAACCGCTTCGCCCGACTCTCGTACCGGTACACGTTCCGGAACACGGCGGAAACGTGGCGCCGCTGGCTGGGCCGCCTGCCGGGCGAGATCCGCCTCGAGGTGAACGACACCCGCGTCCTCATGTGCCACGGCAGCCCCGCCGCATGAACGAGTTCCTCTGGGAGTCGGCGACCTCGACACAGTTCCTGGCGCACCTGGCCCGCGAACGCGAGGCGGATGTCGTGCTCGCCACCCACACGGGGATCCCGTGGCAGCGGGCGCTGCCGGGCGGCGGGCTGTTCGCCAACGTCGGCGTGCTGGGACGCCCCGCGAACGACGGGCGGACGGACGTCTGGTACGCGCTGCTCGATTTCGGCCCCGCGGAAGGGGCGTCGCCGGAGGTCGAGTTCGTGAGCGTCGCCTACGACCACGCGCGCCTCGCCCGCGAAATGCGCGAGGAGGGGCTGCCGGAGGAGTTCGTGGAGACGATCCTGACCGGCTGGTGGACGACGTGTCTCGAGGTTCTGCCTGCCCGGGAACGGGCTCGCGGCCGGTACTGAGAGACCTTGGCAGAACCCCGGCCCGCGACGGACCCGAAGCCCGTGGGTCTGTTCCAGCATCCCGCCTGCAGCCGCCACGACACCGGGTGGGGGCACCCCGAACACCAGGGCCGTCTCCGCGCCGTGATGGGGGCACTCGAGCGGGCGCTACCCGAACTGCACGGAGACGTCACGCCCATCGTGCCGGAGCCGGCCGAGGCGGCGACGCTGGAGCTGGCCCACTCTCCGGGGCACGTCGAGCGGACCCGGGCCAGCTGCGAACGGTCCATCGAGACGGGACGGATCCTGAGGCTGGATCCCGATACACCCGTCTCCCCCCGGAGCTGGGACGCGGCGCTCGCCGCGGTCGGGTGCGGGGTTGCGGCGGTGGATGCCGTCCTGGACGGTGAGTTCCGCGCCGCCTTCTGCGCCGTACGCCCCCCGGGGCACCACGCGACGCGGGACCGGGCCATGGGCTTCTGCCTGTTCAACAGCATCGCGGTGGCGGCGCGCCACGCGTTGACCCGCCCCGGGATCGAGCGCGTGCTCATCGTCGACTGGGACGTCCACCACGGGAACGGAACGCAGGACATCTTCTACGACGACCCGTCCGTCTTCTTCCTCTCGATGCACCAGCACCCCTTCTATCCGGGCACCGGCATGGCCCACGAGCGGGGTCGGGGCGAGGGCGAGGGGGCGACGCTCAACCTCCCGATGTCCGCCGGTCTGGCGCCCGAACGCTACGTCGAGACGCTGCTCGACGGCCTCGATCGGACGTTGGCCCGCTTCGCGCCCGACCTCACGCTGATTTCGGCCGGCTTCGACGCTGGCGCGGAAGATCCCCTGGGCGGCTTCACGCTCACCGAGGCGGACTTCACCACCCTAGCGCGCGAAGTCCTGGGACGGACGCGAGGGACGGCGCGGAACCGCGTGGTCTCCTTCCTCGAGGGCGGTTACAATCCCGACGAACTGGGACGAAACGTCGTCTCCCATCTGACGGCCCTCCGCGACGCCACGGCCTGACCCGGTACGAATCAAAATACGGAGCCTGCCCTTGCCCGATCTCGACGCCACCTTCCTGGAAACCGCTTCCCGCGAGTTGAAGAACCGGGGGATCGACGCCTGGCTGCTGTACGACTTCCGCGCCTGCAACGCGCTGGCGGCGGATCTCGTCGGCCTCCCCGAAGGCCAGAAGCGGCGCTACTTCGTGCTCATCGCGCCGGGTCGGACGCCGCACGCGCTCGTACAGAAGATCGAGGCATCCGGCTGGGATGGCTGGCCGCACCGGCTCACGAGCTACGTGGGCTGGGACGAGATGGAGGCCGAGTTGCGCCGGATGCTGGACGGGATGGATTCGGTGGCCATGGAGGTCAGCCCCCGCGATTCGATCCCCTACGTGGACAACGTCCCCGCGGGGGTGGTCGAACTCGTCGAGTCGGTCGGGCCCCGGGTGGTCAGCTCCGTGGACCTGATCTCCGGCACCGCGGCCCAGTGGGGCGCTCGCGGCACCGAACTGCACCACCGGGCTGCGGAGATCCTGGCGCGGACGGCGCGGACCGCGTTCGAACTGGCCGTCCGGGCCGCGGGGTTGAGCCCCGAGGCCGATCCCGGGACGGCCGACGCCTTCGAGACAGCCGGCGAGCCGACCCCGGAGACCGAGCACGATCTCGCCGAGTGGATCCGGGCCCGGCTGCGCGCCGAAGGCCTGACCGAGGCGGACACGATCGTGGCCGTGGGACCGAACGCCGCCAAGCCGCACTACGAGCCCCTGGCCGAAGGGTCCTCGACGCTGGCGGCGGAGCGGGTGTTCATGGTCGATCTGTGGGGACGCGTGGCCGCTGAACCCGAGGCCGTCTTCGCCGACCAGACGTGGATGGGCTACTTGGGGCCGGAGCCGCCGGCCGACGTGACCGAGGCCTGGGACGCGGTCGTCGCGGCGCGGGATGCGGCCGTGGACGTCATCCGCGCGAATCCCGGCGCCACCGGGGCGGACGCGGACCGCGCGGCCCGCGACACCCTGGTCGCGCGCGGCTACGGGGACGCCATCTTCCACCGCACGGGGCACGGCATCGACCGCGAACTCCACGGCGTCGGGCCCACCCTCGACAGCATCGAGATGCGCGACGACCGGCGGCTCGTGCCGGGGGTCGGATTCTCGGTCGAACCCGGCGTCTATCTCGAGGGACGGTTCGGGCACCGCACCGAGATCGATGTCTACATGCGCGAAGACGGGCCGGAGGTGACGCCATCGCGGATCCAGTACAACCTGTGGAGGGCGGCAGACGCATGAAGATCTCCTGGGAGCCGTTCCACGTCCGAACGGCGCACCCGTTCCGCATCAGCCGCGGCGTGAAGACGGGCGACGATCTGGTCTGGGTGCGACTGGAGCACGAGGGGATCGAGGGCTGGGGAGAGGCGGATCCCTCCGGCTACTACGGCGAGACCGCCGACACGGTCGAGGCGGCGCTGCGCAAGCTGGCGCCGCGCATCGAGGAGGTGGAGGATCCGTTCGCGCTCGAGAACATCGAGCGCGACCTCGCGGCGCTCCTGGGCCGCAACGGGTCGGCGCGCTGCGCGGTCTCGTCCGCACTTCACGACTGGGTGGGGAAACGCGTCGGGCTCCCGCTGTGGAAGCTCTGGGGTCTGGATCCCGCGGACGCCCCGCTGAGTTCGTTCACGATCGGGATCGACGAACCCGAGGTCATGGCCGAGCGGACGCGCGCGGCCGAGGCGTGGCCGATCCTCAAGATCAAGCTCGGGAGCGACGACGATGAAGCGCGCCTGAGCGCGGTGCGGGGCGCCGCCCCGGACAAGATCCTGCGCGTGGACGCCAACGCGGCCTGGACGCCGCGGGAAGCGGTCGAGGGGATCGCGATGTGCGCCGAGTACGGCGTCGAGTTCGTCGAGCAGCCGCTCCCGCCGACGGAGAACGACGAACTGGCGTTCGTCCGCGCCCGTGCGGCGCTCCCCATCGTCGTGGACGAATCGAGCATCGTGGCGACCGACATTCCGCGGCTGGACGGGGCCGTCGACGGCATCAACATCAAGCTCGCCAAGTGCGGCGGGCCGCGGGAAGCGCTGCGCATGATCCACACGGCGCGTGCGTGCGGGCTGAAGGTGATGCTCGGCTGCATGCTGGAGACGAGTCTCGGCATTGCGCCCGCGGCGCACCTGGCGCCGCTCGTGGACTACGCGGACCTGGACGGGGCCGCGCTCCTGCGCTCGGATCCGTTCCGCGGCCCGCACCTCGAGGCAGGGCGGATCGTCCTCCCCGACGCGCCGGGGCTGGGCGTCACTCGCGGCCGGCGCGGTTAGTCGATCGGCACGCGGGCGCCCCGCAGGCACGCCTGTTCGAGTTCCTCCGACTCCGGCCGGGCCGCGACGCACTCCTCGCGGCGTCCGGCGTCATCCGCGTACAGCCCGAGCAACTGCTCTCCCATCGCTTCGTAGCAGCGGGCCTGAGCCCACGGTTCGACGCGCCGGCAGAACGCGAACCCCGCCCCGGTCGTGGCCGTCACATCGACGTAGTTCTTGACCAGCCCCACGTAGCACCATTCGCGGAACTCTTCCGGGGACTTGCCGCACTCGTCGAGTCCTTTGTCCGGGTCCAGTACCGTGCGGCCGCTGATGTCGCGGCCCAGGCTGACGAAGCACAGGAAGCGCCAACCCTCGGGCGCATCGAGGCAGGAGGTGGCCGCGCCGCCGATGTCGCCTTCGTTGTGCCACAACATGGCCGACGTCTGCATCATGTAGCAGGCTCTCAGATACCGCTCGTCCAGCACCGAACACGGATAGTGCGGGTCCTCGGCCCGAAGCGCTTCCCACGGCTCGAGCGGCTCGACCCCTTCGGTCATCGCCATCGCCGCGTGGTCGTGCGCACCGCGCGTGCCGTGTCCCTCCTCGGCTCCGTCGCCACCCTCGCCCTCTCCCGGCAGGAGTTCCGAGGCGGGATGATGCGGATCCGTCGCGTTCACCACGTTCTCCATGAACACGCCGCCGTAGCACGACTCCCGGTTCCAGTCGTTCGTCAGGGAATCACAGCCCTCGAGTGCCATCGGGAGATGGTGCCCGTAGAACATCGTGAGGCCGTGTCCGAGACCGTGCAGGCACTGGAACAGGATCCAGCGGTCCACGGGCTCGCGTTCGAACGGCGCGCAGACTTCGACCACCCGTTCGGCGTCCGGGGCGCCGGAGGCGATGAAGTGCGCCTGCACGACGCCGTGGTAGCACCCCGACTGAAAGAGCACCGTGCACTCGCTGAACACCTCCTCGAACGGGGTGTCGAGCGAGTAGGCCTCGATGCCGATCGCGTGCGTGTAGACGTGCCCCTGCGCCTCGACGGACAGGTCGCCGACCGCGACCGCCTCCAGCATCTCGAGCGCGGGGCCGACTCCGGCCCGATCGAGCTCGTCGAGCAGGTGGCGCTCGTAGCAGGCCTGCCTCTCGTCGTGCTGCGGGGAACGACACTCCTCGAAGGCGGCCCGTGCCTCCGCGGAGGCGCCGGGTGGAAGCGACCGCCCGTCGCCGCACCCCCCGAGGACGACGACCAGCGCGAGCACCGGAGCCAGGTGTGGAGCAAGCCCGCCCCGTGGCCCCGGCACGGATCGGGCGAAGATCATGCGGTTTCGACAAGCAGCGTCACGCGCCAATCGCTCATCATCTCCGGATCGTCTTCATCGGCCTCATCTCCGGTGTCCCGGCCCGGCCCGTACCGGCCGAGCCAGTCGGCGGCCGGACCCTGGAACTCGCGCTCGTACGTGGTCAGGAAGTCGTTTCCACCGAAGCGGTCTTCCTCTTCGCCCTTCAGTTCCACCGACAGGTGATCGGTGACTTCTCCCTCGAAGATCACCCAGTTGAGCACCGCCCGGTTGAAGACCGGTTCCTCCGAGATCTTCATGTGCCCATTGGCGGGATACCGTCCTTCAACGGAAGGGCCGCCGTCGCTCGAAACACTGGACCAGAAGATGAACTCGCCGATCTTGTCCACATCCAGACTCTCGAGAATCTGGACCGCCCGAACCGTGACCCGGATCTTCCGGGCGCTCGCCTCGCTCATGGTCGCTCCTGCACAGGAAGGGATGAATTCAGCCGCACAACTTGCATGGCCCCTGGGCCTGCAAACAAGCCGCCCCCGGCCCGGATTCCGCCGCCGGGTCAGAGCAGCGCTTCCGGATCCCGGTCAATCTCGAGCCGCAGCCCCGACCCGGGCTGCCCCCGCCGCTCCCCCAGAAAGCGGAGGACCCCTCCCAGCGTCCCGGCGCGGTCGGCCTTGAGCAGGAAGTGCCACCGCCACCGTTTCCTGAGCCGATCGATCGGGCAGGGGGCCGGCCCTATGACGTCGATCCCCTCCAGCCGCCGGTCCCGAATCAGCGCGCGCGTCCACTCGGAGAGTTCCTCCGCCGCGTCGACGACCCGCGATTCGTCCGTCCCGGATACAACGAGATTCGCGAGCCGCCGGTGAGGCGGGTATCCCGGTTCGCGCCGGTCCCCGAGTTCACGCGACGCGAAACCGACGTAGTCGTGCGCTGCGGCGGCGCTCAGCGCGTAGTGCCCGGGGCGCGACGTCTGGATGAGGACCTCGCCCGGCGTGTCACCGCGCCCGGCCCGTCCGGCTACCTGCTCGAGGAGCTGGAAGGTGCGTTCGCTGGCGCGGAAATCCGGCAGATGCAGGCCCACGTCCGCGTTGATCACGCCGACCAGCGTGACGTGCGGGAAGTCGAGACCCTTGGCGATCATCTGCGTCCCGAGGAGGATATCCACCTCTCGGCGACGGAACGCCTCGAGGATCTCGGCATGCGCCCACTTGGATCCGGTCGTGTCGAGATCCATGCGCGCGAGCCCCGCGCTCGGGAACAGCTCGCCGACGCGTCGCTCGACCTGCTCGGTCCCGACCCCCGCGTACCGCGGCGTGGGCGCGCCGCAGTTGTCGCACCGGTCGGGCGGCGGCGCCGTCGACCCGCAATGGTGACAGACGAGCTGGCGGCGTCTCCGGTGATAAGTGAGCGTGACGGAGCAGGCGTCACAGCTCCACACGTGACCGCACGCGGGGCATTCCGCGAAGGAGGCATAGCCCCGTCGGTTGAGGAAGAGGATCGTCTGCTCCCCCCGTTCGAGCCGGACATCGATCGCGTGGCGCAGGCGGCGGGAGAAGATCCGGGGGCCCGGCTCGGCGTCGGCGGGCGCCTCGTCCTCCGCATCGGCCCGCAGGTCGACGAGTTCGACCGCCGGCAGCCCGTGGCGGGTAACGCGCTCTTCGAGCTGGAGCAGGTGGTATCGCCCCTCGCGCGCGTTCGCCCAGCTCTCGAGCGCCGGCGTCGCGGAGCCGAGGACGCATAGGCCCCCTTCAATGCGCGCGCGCATCACCGCGACGGAGCGGGCGTGATAGCGTGGCACGTCGGACTGCTTGTAGCTGCTCTCGTGCTCCTCGTCGACGATGATCGCTCCCAGCCTGCGGACCGGCGCGAAGACGGCCGACCGGGGACCGATCGCGATGCGTTTCCTCCCTTCGCGCAGGCCGCGCCAGGCGTCGAACCTCTCGCCGTGCGACAGACCGGAGTGCAGCACGGCGACCGCGTCGCCGAACCGGGCGCGGAAGCGCCGCACCATCTGAGGCGTGAGCGCGATCTCCGGGACGAGGAAGATCCCCGAACGGCCCATCGCAAGCTGTCGCTCGAGTACATCGAGATAGATCACGGTCTTCCCCGACCCCGTCACGCCGCGCAGAAGCGCGACCTCCCCGCCGTCGATCGCGCCGAGCCGCTCGAGCGCCGCCACGACTCCTTCCTGGGCCGGGGTCAGGGTGATCGGCCTCTCGGGCTCGACCGGCCCGCCGAACGGGTCGCGCTCCACTTCCCGTTCCACGACCTCGGCGACCCCGCGGGTGACGATCCCGTTCAGCACGGAGCGGGCGAACCCGAGCTGCTTCGTGAGGTGCCGCACCGCGGCCTGCCCCCCCGCGGCTTCGAGCGTTTCGTAGAGTTCGCGCTGGCGGTGGGCGCGTCCGAACAGACGCTCCCGCTCGGTCAGCGTCTTCAGTTCGCGCGCCAGCCTGAGAACGCGTTCGGTCCGTGCGCGGGGGCTCGCATCGCGCCCCGCGCGCCCGACGAGCAGGCCCGGGGGGAGCGCCGCCTTCAGTACCGCCCCCAGGGGCGCCACGTAATAGTCCGCGATCCAGCGACACAGTTCGAGCACGGCCGCGTCGACGACCGGTGTCTCGTCGAGGACGGCGCGCAGATCGCGGAGGCGCGGTCTGCGCGTCCGGTCTTCCCGGAGCCCCATGCGGTCGACGACACCCACCTCGACCCCGCCGCCGAGCGGCACCCGCACGCGGACGCCCGGGGTCACGGCGCCGACGAGCGAGGCCGGAATCGAGTAGGCGAGCGTGCCGAGGAAGGTCCGCGCCACCGCCACTTCGCACACTCCGGCGGAACTCACCGCCCGGGCGGCCCCGCGGCTCCGGTCATTGCCGGACTCGCCGCGGGGCGGATTGCTCGGCAGGTTGCTTGACACGCTGCGGCCGGGTTGCTTGTTTTTCGCCACGAACTCCAACGGGGAATCGCCCATGGGCTGTCTGGCCCTGAACGCTTCATACGAGCCGCTGACGATCATCCCGGTCCGACGCGCCGTCCGCCTCATCATCGACCGGAAGGCCGACGCCCTGGAAGTGGATTCGGCGCGTCCGATGCGTTCCGAGCGCTTCCGCATGGACACGCCCGTCGTCATCCGGCTCGCCCGGTTCATCCAGATCCCGCGCCGTTTCCGCCGCCAGGTCACGAACACGTTCCTGTTCGCGCGCGACGCATACCGCTGTCAGTACTGCGGCCGTCACCGGCGGGACCTGGGCTACCGCGAGTCGCTGACCCGCGATCACGTCAAGCCTCTCTCGCGTGGGGGAGACAACGGGTGGCGGAACGTGGTCACCGCCTGCAGCAAGTGCAACCTGAAGAAGGCGGACCGGCTCCCGGGCGAGTGCGGGTTCGCGCTGCGCGTCGCGCCGCGGGAACCGAATCACGTCGAGTTGATCTGGGCCGTGCGCCGCGTCACGCCGGTGCAGGCGAAATATATCGGCATGTTCTACGGCGAGGACGTGCTGAAGGCGCTCACGCCTTGACCCGCGCGAGGCCGGCCCGATGAGTCTGAACGGATTCGGACTCGGCGAGATCATCCTCATCGCGATGCTGGTGCTCATCGTGTTCGGACCTCGCCGCCTTCCGGAGATCACCCGCACGATCGGGAAGGGGATCCGCGAGTTCCGGAAGGGGATGAACGAGATCCAGCGCGAACTCGAGGCGGCGGGCCGCGAGACGCAGTGGCAATCTCCGCCCGCCCCGCCGAAGCCGGCGGCGGCAGCGAGCAGCGCCACCATCGCCGGAACCGCCGTGGCCGCCGGCGAGGGTCCGGCCGAGGATGACGCGGGCGCGGACGAGGGCGCCGCCGAAGACGGCACGGACGAAATGGCCGCGGCCGTGGTCGACGAGCAGGCGCCACCCGTCCCCCGGGATATGGTCGATCCCGCGGAGGAGTTCATCGATCCCTGGTCGACGGACTCCTCGCGCCCGAACTTCGTCCCGAAACCGCGCCCGGAGCCGTTGATCGCCCCTCCCACCACCGAGCCCGCCGACGCGCCGTCGGCCGCGACGGACGAAGACACCCCGAAGGACTGAACGGATCGGCTATCGGCCGACGAGTTCCCGGTAGCGCCGGTTGTCGCCTTCCAGCGCCCGTAGCAGTTCCAGCGCCGACACGCCGGTACCCTCGGCGAGATCCGGGAAGCCACGGTCCACGATACGCGCCCGCGGCTTCTCGTCCCGTGACGACTGCGGCGCTCTGAACTCGACCTCCAACCGTCGGCCGCGCTCGCAGGGGGCGCACAGCACGGCGTCCTCGGCGGAGGCCCCATCGACGGTCCACGAACCCTCCATGCCCTGAACCGTGAAGCCGGCGAGGGCGTCGGGAACCCGCAACTGGCCGCGCCATACGCCGTCCGGGCCGGCCGCGAGGCCCAGATTGAGCGGTCCGTGCAGGGCCTGCAGCACGAGCGCGGCGGGCAGGCGGCCTTCGCCTTCCGCGTCACCGCCCCGCCAGCGGAACTCGGCCCGCATCCCGTTCTCGCGCAGCGCCGCCGCGCGGAGCGTCCGGAACGGCAGGGAGCCGTCGAAGGAGACCGGGCTGCCCGGCCGGAGATCACTCCCCGCCCCGACGAACGACGCGTCGGCGAGGCGCAGTTCGACCGACCCGTCGCTCGGCGCGGGCGCCTTCACTTCGGGTCGGCCCAGCAGCGTCGCGATCATGCTCGCCCGCATCCCGTCCGGGTCGGTGGGGCCCGTGTCATCGTCGCCGACAGCTTCCCCCGGAGGGTCCCCGCTGCCCCGGCGCGGGGCGTCGAACGGACTCGCCGGCGGACCCCCCGGTCGCTGCACCCCCGGGGCATCCACTGTGGTGCCCGCGTCGCCGCCCTCGCGCCCCCAGGTCGCGAGGTCGTAACTGATCAAGGCCTCGAGGTCCTCCCCGCCGGGGTTCCAGGCGAGCGCCGTCACGCGCGGTGCCGAGACGGTCACGGCGCCCTCGGGGTAGCTCCGCCGCACGCCGGGGGGACGGGACGCCTGCACGGCCACCCGGACCGAGGCGGGGGCGTTTCGGTGATTCGGTCCCGTCTCGTGCGACAGGGTCGCCGAGAGCGAGCGGTCGCACTCCTCGTCCCCGTCGAGGACGACGAGCAGCGTGTTCCAGCCGCTCGCCAGCCGCACCTCGCGGGGCCGCTCCGGCTCCGCGAGCGTCTGGCCGTTCAGCCGGACCCGGAGTCGCACGCACCCCCCGACCTCGAGCGACAGCCGCATGTCCGTATCCGTTGCCGCTTTCAGATACGCGTGGGCGAGCGTGGCCTCGCCGGGGTCCGTCCACTCCGCGAAGTCGAACCGCGTCTCTCCGTCCCGCCGGACCAGCGTCCACGCGCGGGACTCGGTCTCGAGGTTGCGGTCCGGGAACCGGTCCGCGGCCGACTCGGGCAGCGGATCCTCCCCCGCCTCGACTTCCGCGCTCGCCACCAGCCAGCGATCGACGGGGATCTCCTGGGCTCCCGCGGCAGCAGGCGCCAGGGCACCGACTCCCGCGGCGGAGAGCAGGATCGCGCGTATGTACCGGGACACCATCGTACCTCCCGTGCTGCAGAGCGGCGGCGAATCCGCCTCGTTACCCGAACACCTCTAAAGCGGCCACCCCGCCCGCGCAAACGGGATGGGTACGCCACCCCCGCCCCGTCGGTTGCCGGCCGTGAGTCGCCCGCTCAACATTGCGCGTCATGCATACGGTGGTGGAACTGCGAGTGAACGGAGACCGGCGCACGGTCGGCGTGCCCTCTCACTACACCCTTCTCGAGACCCTCCGCTACGCCTTGGGACTCACGGGATCGAAGCAGGGTTGCGACAAGGGCGATTGCGGCGCCTGCACGGTGCTGCGCGACGGGGAGGCCGTGCTCTCCTGCATCATGCCGGTGCACGAGGCCGTCGGCCACGAGATCACGACGGTCGAGGGTCTCGCGAACGGACCCGAACCCCACCCGCTCCAGGACGCCTTCGATCTCACGGGAGGGGCACAATGCGGCTTCTGCACGCCGGGCATCCTCTGCTCGGCCCATGGACTGCTGACCCGCGACCCGGACCCCGCTCGCGAGGATGTCGCGCGGGCGCTGTCGGGCAATCTCTGCCGCTGCACGGGCTACACGAAGATCTTTGAAGCCGTGGAGATCGCGGCCGAAGCCCTGCGCACCGGCGCAGCGCCCGAGGAGATCGTCTCCCGCCGGCGCGACCCGCCGGGGACCGCATGACCTCGCGCCTCCCGCCGTGGTGCCGTGCGGGCGTGGTCCGGAGCGCCGCCGCCGCGCTCGCGGGCGTCTTCGCCCTCCTGCTCGGGTCTTCCGGCGTCGCCGGACAGACTCCCGAGGAACGGCTCGCGGAACTCGGAATCGAACTCCCCACCCCGGACGCGCCGACGGCCAACTTCGTCAAGGCGGTGACGACGGGGAACCTCGTCTTCCTCGCGGGCCACGGCCCCTGCGGCGGCCTCGACGAGACGAACACGGGGAAGGTCGGGCTCGACCACACGGTCGAGGAGGGCTACGCGATCGCGCGCTGGGTCGGCGTCTGCCTGCTCGCCTCCCTCGCCCGCGAGATCGGCGACCTCTCTCGCGTGAAGCGGATCGTCCGCGTGTTCGGGATGGTCAACACGCCTCCCGATTTCACGCAGCATTCGCAGGTCATCAACGGCTGCTCCGACCTCATGGAGCAGGTGTTCGGCCCCGCGATCTCGAAGCATGCGCGCGCTGCCGTGGGGATGGCCTCTCTCCCCCGTGACCAGTCCGTGGAGATCGAGATGCTGGTGGAACTCCACGATCCCTAGGCCCACGGCGGAGGTAGACATGCGCAAGGGGTCCCTCGCCACGCTCCTGACTGTTCTCGTGGCGCTCGTCGCCTGCGTGCCGCCCGGCGACGCGGATGCCGACAGAGACATCGGGGCACGCGTGGAAGCGCGCCTCGCCGGGCTGGATGCGACGATGTCCCTCTGGGCCAGGCACATCCCCACCGGGCGCGAGATCGCGATCAACCCCGATCTCCCGATGAACACGCTCAGCGCGATCAAGATCCCGATCATGGCGAAGGTCTTCCGGGACCACGCCGAAGGGCGCCTCGACCTCGACGCGCGCCACACGGTCGAGGCGGACGACATGCGCCGGGGAAGCGGGCTCATCCAGACCTTCGCTCCCGGGCTCGAGCCCACCCTGCGCGGCCTCGTCACGCAGATGATCATCACCTCGGACAACACCGCGACCGACATGGTGATCGATCTCGTCGGCATGGAGAGGGTGAACGAGATGCTCGCCGTGAACGTCTACGAGCAGACGCGTCTCAAGCACACGACGCACCGCCTCTTCCTCGAGAC
Source organism: Candidatus Palauibacter sp. (assembly GCF_965237495.1). Lineage (GTDB taxonomy): Bacteria > Gemmatimonadota > Gemmatimonadetes > Palauibacterales > Palauibacteraceae > Palauibacter. The sequence continues at coordinate 3,687,631 of NZ_OZ250143.1, forward strand.
CTGGATCCGGACCGACGACGCCTTCGCGTCGCTCTCCGAACGCGAGGTGTTCGAGCGGGGCTTCCCCGCCGACGAGGACGCCGCCGCGCGCTCGTTCGGGATCGAAGGCGATTCCACGATCTGGCTCGGACGGACGACCGCGCGGGAGATGGGTCGCCTCCTCGAGCAGATCCTGCAGGGCGAACTGGCCGGCCGGGCTGCGAGCGACGAGATGGTGGAGATCCTGTCCCGGCAGTTCTACACGACGCGCCTGCCCCGGATGGTGCGCTTCCAGGGCGTCGGCGTGGCGCACAAGACGGGAGACTGGCCGCCCCACGCCGGCAACGACGTCGGGATCCTGTTCTACGACGTCGGGCCCGCCATCATCTCCGTGTTCACGAACCAGAATCGGGGCGACTTCTTCGAACTGGAGGAGAAGTTGGGACTGATCGCGCAGGAGATCGTGGAGGCGTGGCGATGAGCGGGTGCGGGCGGATGCTCGCACCGGCGGGCGCACGGATCGCCGGGGCCGGCGCATGCGTTGCCGTCGCGCTGCTTGTCGCGGCGTGCGGCGGAACCGAAGGCGGGATCGATGCGGTGTTCGCGGACCTGGACCGGTCGGGATCGCCGGGCGCCTCCGTGTCCGTCATCCGGGACGGCGAGATCATCCATTCGCGCGGCTACGGCTACGCCCAGATCGAACACGGCGTCCCCGTCACGCCCCACACGGTGTTCCACGTCGCCTCGGTGTCGAAGCAGTTCACGGCGATGGCCGTGACCATGCTCGCGGCCGAGGGGGCGCTTTCCCTGGACGACCCCGTGCGGGCGCATCTCGATTTCGTCCCGGAGTTCGCGCATCCCGTCACCGTGCGCCAGATGATCCACCACACGAGCGGGATCCGCGACCAGTGGCAGTTGCTCGGCATCTCCGGGTGGCGCCTCGACGACGTCATCACGACGGAGCAGATCCTGCGCCTCATGTCGCGCCAGCGCGAACTCAACTTCGTGCCCGGCTCGGAGTACCTCTACTCCAACATGGGCTACACCCTCCTCGCGCAGACGGCGCAGGAGGTCAGCGGCATGGCCTTCGCCGAATTCACGGCGTCGAGGATCTTCCGTCCGCTCGGGATGGAGCGGACGCATTTCCACGATGACCACGAACACATGGTTCCGAACCGGGCCTATTCCTACCGGCCGTTCCCGACGGACGAGGACAGCGGGGAGGACGGTAGTGGGGAGGAGACGGATACGGGTTACACCAAGTCGGTTCTGAGCTACGCGAACGCGGGGGCGACGAGCCTGTTCACGACGGCCGATGACCTCGCGCGCTGGCTCGACAACTTCAGGGACGAGCGGGTCGGCGGTTCGCGCGTGATGGAGATGATGAAGACGCGCGGCATCCTCAACGGCGGGGACACGATCCCCTACGCGCACGGCCTCGGCATCGGGGAGCACCGGGGGCTGCAAACCATCGGGCACGGGGGCGCCGACGCGGGGTTCCGGGCGCAGGTGAACTGGTATCCCGAGGCCGACGTGGGGGTCGTCGTCCTCACGAACGTCGCGAACGGCAACCCGGGGGGACGGGCGCGGCAGGTGGCGGAGGTCGTCCTGGCCGGAGCCTTCCCCGAGGAAGCGCCGGAGGAGGAAGAGGATCAGCCCGCCTCGCCGGCCGATTCCACGTCGTTCCCGACCCCCGACCCCGCCACGCTGGGGGGATACGCGGGCAGCTACTACAGCCCGGAACTCGACGCGCTATACCACCTCGAGGCGACGGAGGACGGGCTCGTCGCGCGCCACATACGCCATGGCGACATCGCCCTCGAACCGAGCGCCCGCGACGAATTCGTCACGGATCGCTGGTTCATGCGCGAGGTGCGCTTCGAGCGCGCGCCGGACGGCGCGGTGACGGAGATGAGGGTCGGCGGCGGCCGGGTCCGGAATCTGCTCTTCGTAAAGCTGGCCGTTCCCCTTCCCCGCTGACCGGGCCTGCTACGGCGAGCCGGCCTCCAGGCGCTCGATGGCGAGTTGCGTGAGGTCGATGCGCTCGCTGAAGAAGAGGATGATCGGGCTCGTCGAATTCAGCACGAGATCGTAGCCGAGATCCGACTGGATCGCCGCGATCACCGGGCCGATTTCTTCCCGGATCCGGGCCTGGCCCTCGCCCTGGAGTACCGTCGCCTCTTCCTGCTTGTCCTGCTGAAAGCGCTGAAACTCGGTGAGGGCGTCCTGGTACTGGCGCTCGAGCACCCGCCTGTCGTCGACGGACAGACTGTCCGCCTCGGCAATGCGCTGCTCGATTTCGCGCACGGTCTCCTGCCGGGCCTGAAGCTCGACCAGGACATCCTCCTGGAACGCCACCAGCTCCTGCTGAAGCGCTTGGCCCGCGGGGGACTGAAGCGCGACCGCGTCGACGTTGATGACGCCGATCCTGAGCGGCGTCTCCCCGGCCGCTTCGGCCTGCGCGGCCAGCGCCCCGGGCACCGTCCCCGCCAGCGCCATGGCGAGCGCGAGGAGCAGGCGCGCGGACCCGCGTCCGATCGAGGCCGAGGATCCGGCCGGAGTTGCGTATCTTCCCATCGGTTCTCCCTCTATTCTTCCCTTATCTCACTGGGTTCCGGCACATGGCGGGAGAAAGTAACGCGATATGCCTGATCGAACGAAGCACGACGTTGTCCGCGGGCGCGGCCGCCCCTCCCTGGCGGCGCTGATCCTGGCGGCCACAGCGGGGTTTGGGGCGGCGCATGAGGTCGGTGCGCAGGCGACCCCGGACGCTCCGGCGGGGGCGGCCGCCGTCCTGTTCACGAACGCGACGATCATCGACGGGTCGGGTGCCCCGGGTTACGCGGGCGACCTCCTCATCGAGGCGGGCCGGATCGCGGCCGTGGGCGCGCGGGGCTCCATTGACGCCCCGCCGAGCGCCGAGCGGCGGGATCTGAGCGGGCTCGTGCTCGCGCCGGGTTTCATCGACATCCACAACCACTCCACGACCCGCCTGTTCGATTCGCCGCTCGCCACGACCCAGCTCGCGCAGGGGATCACGACGCTCGTCGTCGGGGCGGACGGCTCCTCGCCGTGGCCGATCTCCGACTACCTGGGGCGGATCGACGAACTCCGTCCCACGGTGGACGTCGCGACGCTCGTCGGACACGGGACCGTGCGCGGGGCCGTGCTGGGGGACGAGTATCGCCGCACCGCGACCGACGCCGAGATCGCGGACATGACGGTGCGCGTCGAGCGGGGTATGCGGGAGGGCGCGTTCGGGCTCTCGAGCGGGCTCGAGTACGACCCCGGCTTCTATTCCTCCACCGGTGAACTCATCGCACTGGCTCGGGTCGCCGCGGACCACGGCGGCTTCTACATGTCGCATATGCGGGACGAGGAGGAGGGGCTGCTCGATGCGGTCGACGAAGCCATCCGCATCGGTCGCGAGGCGGGCCTCCCCGTGCAGATCTCCCACATCAAGGCGGGGAACGCCTCCGTGTGGGGGCGGGCGCCGGATGTCCTGGAGCGTATCCGGGAGGCGAACGAAGCGGGCCTCGACGTGACGGCGGACCAGTACCCGTACGCGGCCTGGCAGTCGGAGCTCGCCATCGTGGTCCGCTCGAGGATGTTCTCGAACCCCGACTCCGTGGCGAAGGGGATCGAGGCCGCCGGGGGAGGGAGCCGGCTCCAGATCGTGGCCTTCGAGCCCGACCCGGAACTGAACGGGCTCCGGCTGGACGAGATCGCCCGGCTCAAGGAGATGACCGAGGTCGAAGCCTATATGTGGATCATGGAGAACGGGGGGTCGGGGCTCATCGGCCACACGATGAACGAGGCCGATGTCGACACCTTCATGGCGTCGGAGTGGGTGATGACGGCGAGCGACGGCGGGGTCCGGAGCGCCCACCCGCGCGGGGCGGGGACCTTCCCGCGCGTGCTGGGCCACTACGCGCGAGAGCGGGGCGTTCTCACGCTCGAGCGGGCCGTGGCGCGCGCGACCTCGATGCCGGCGCGGCGGCTCGGACTCACGGACCGCGGGGTGCTGCGCGCCGGAGCCCGGGCGGATCTGACGATCTTCGACCCGGAGCGCGTGATCGACCGCTCGACCTTCGACTACGGGACCCGGCAGGCGACGGGCATCGAGAGCGTGTGGCTCGGCGGCGTGGAGACCTGGTCGGCCGGGGAGCCGACCGGCGTCCGCCCCGGCCGCGCCCTGCGCCGCCCGGGCTGAGGCTTCAGTCCGTAGCGGGCTCCCCGCGTTCGGCGGTGGCGACGATCTCGATGCCGCCGCGGGCGTCCTGTTCGACCATCACGCGCACCCAGCGCGGCGCGATGGCGAACACGACATCGTCGGCGATCCGGGCCGCGAGCGTCTCGCAGAACTCTCCCTCGTCCCGGAACGACCACAGGTAGAACTTGAGCGCCTTCGACTCCAGGAGGCGTTCACCGGGCACGTAGTCGATCGTCACCCGCCCGAAGTCCGGCTGTCCCGTCTTCGGGCACAGCGACGTGAACTCCAGCGCCCGGAGCACCACGCGCTGGACCTGCGGCGCCGGGATCGCCTCCGCGCGCAGCACTTCGCGTCCCTCCTCGGGGTCCCGCGGCCTCGGCAGCGGCCCGCTGGCGGGAAGTCTCGTCATCCGTCCCCCGTCTCCTCGTCCGTCCCCGTCTTTTCTTCATCACGGCGCGTCATCGCATCGACCGTCGTCGTCGCGGCCATGTGGCCGATGACGTTGGCCGCCGAGCGGAACACGTCCGGCACCCGGTCGATCCCGAGCAGGATGCCGAGTCCGGCGAGCGGCACGCCCACCACGTTGAGGACCGGCACCAGCGACACGATGCTGGCGCTGGGCACCGGCGCCACCGTCATCGCCGCGAGGAAGGTCGCGAGGACCGCGGCGGCCACGGGCGCCGGCCCGAGGGATACCCCGTACATCGACGCGAGGAAGACGAGCGCCGCGCCCTGGAAGAGCGCGCTCCCCGGACGGTTGATCGAGGCCGCGAGCGGCAGGATCAGCCGGTAACTGCTCCTGGACAGGCCCAGCTTCTCCGCCTCCCGCAGCATCATCGGCAGCGTGCCCACCGATGTCGTCGTGCTGAAGCCGACCGTGTACGTCCCCACCGTCCCGCGGATGAAGCGTCCCGCCGGCATCCCCCCCACGAACCGGACCAGCGGCAGCAGGACGAGCGCCTTCATGATGAACAGGCCGACCACGACCGCGAGGATGAACACGCCGAGGTTCTGCAGCATCGCCATCCCCGTGCGCGCCGTGACCGGCGCCGCCAGCCCGAACACGCCCACGGGCGCCGTCCACAGCACCCAGTTCATGAGCTTGATGAGCGCCTCGCTCACCGTTTCCGCGAAGGAGGTGAGGATCTCCTGCTTCTCCTTCGGGAGCGTCGTCGTCGCCGCGGCGAAGAGGACCATGAAAATGAGGAGCGGGAGGAGGGCCCCGTCCGCCGCGGCCTGAATCGGGTTGCGGGGCACGAGGTTGACGAGGAAGTCGACCACGCCCGGCGACCCAGTCGCCACCTCGGCCACATCGGTCGGGGGCGCCACCGGGGCCGTAAAGGAGAGCCCGAGCCGCATCACGCCCATCCCGATGAGGATCGCCGGCAGCGTCGTGACCCAGAAAAAGCCCACCGCCAGCCCCCCGAGACGCCCCAGCTTGCGCAGGCTCCCGATCCGCCCCACGCCGACGAACACGATCACCGCCACGAGGGGGATGACGACCATCTGGATCGCGCGCAGGAAGACCTGCCCGAGCGGGTCCACGGCCTCGGCCGCGCGCAGGAGCGCCGGAGATCCGGTGGTGGAGGCGGTGACCCCGAGGCCCAGCCCCAGCGCCAGGCCGATTAGGATGGCGCGCGTGTTCAAGTGGCGCCCTCCGCGCCCCGCTTACGGAAGGCGAGCCACGCGCCGACGGTGAGGACGGGCAGGACGTAGTAGACGATGAACCCCCACGTGATCGTCCCGTACCCCTGCCGGATGAGGTCGATGAGGCCCAGCGGTGTGAGCGACAGCGCCACCCCGAGGAAGACCGCCGCCACCACCGGCCTGGCCCAACTGGGCATCCCTGCCTCCCGCTCACGCCGGGTGGCGGCCAGCCGCTCGTTGACGGCGTGAATCATCCCCGTGCCGGTCTCAATGAGCGTGCCGAAGAGGACGATCTGGAAGAGGATCTGGAACGTCCGCGATCCGAGCGCCTCGAGGATGAGGTTGGAGGGGACGGTCGCGTCCACGATCCCGGGGTAGTGCGGCACCATGGCGAGGTAGAAGAAGAACGCCGGCACCATCCCGATGACGCCGGCGAGCAGCCCGGCGGACACGGCCTGCTTCCGGGTCTGGATATGCCGGACCGTGAACAGCGCCACGGCGGCCGCGGAGAGGTTGTAGCCGCCGTACTGGATCCCGTTCACGACCCAGCTTCCCTCGAGAGGGCTCGCGGCGAAGCTCTCGCCCAGACTGGACCCGAAGCGCATCAGCGACCAGACGACGAGCGCTGCGTAAACGCCGTACAGAGCAAACGACCAGCCGGCGAAGAAGCGCTCGATCGTCACGCTCCCGTAGAAGAGGAGGAGCGCCACGGACCCGAGCGTCACGATGACGCCGAGCGCATAGGGGAGCCCGAACGTCTCGTCCGCGATCGAGCCGGCCGCCGCCCCGATGACCGCCAGCACGAGGAGCGTCAGCAGCACGTACGTGACCTCGAACAGCGTCCACGAGGGGCCGAGCAGCCGCTTGAAGAAGTTGCGGTATTCGTAGCTCCGGAACTGCCGCGCGAGTTCGAACGTGACCGCGCAGACCGCGCTCCAGATCGCCGTCGAGAGCGCCATGGCGGCGAGCCCGGGGGTGGGCCCGATCGAGAGGAAGAACTCGACGTTCTCCCGCCCCGTGCCGTATCCGCCGGCGATGACGGCCGACTGGAAGACGAGCCCCGGGAGGAGATAGCGGCGGAACCAGGGGGCTTTCACGCGCACGTCCCTTTCTCTCGGCCGGCCCGTCCCGCAAGGTTTCGCCCTTCAGCGGGTTAACGGGGACGCCGGGCAGCGGCTTGCCACGGGCGCACCAAGCTAGAGGCCGAAGATGGAACGAGACAGACGCGAGACGTTCGGCTCCCGCTTCGGGCTCGTCGCGACCATGATCGGCGTCGCGGTCGGCCTCGGGAACGTGTGGCGCTTCCCGTACATGGTGGGGCAGTTCGGGGGGGCCCCCTTCGTGGCCTTCTACGTCCTCGCCGCGGTGCTGATCGGCGTCCCCGCGCTCATGGCCGAATGGACGCTGGGCCGGCACACCCGCCGCGGCCCGGTCGGCGCGTTCGAGTCGGCCGGTCTCCCCTTCGGCCGCGCCCTGGGCTGGATCTTCTTCGTCGGCGTCACCGCCGCCACCGGCTACTACTCGAACGCGCTCGGCTGGGTGCTGTACCACGCCCTGGCCGGGCTGCTGTCCGGCGTCGGCATCGAACTCGACGCGGCGGCGATCCTCCCTCCGGAGGATGGGTTCTCGCTCCGCTCCTTCTTGTTGCAGTGCGTTTGCACCGGCGTCGTCCTCCTCACCTGCGCCGCACTGCTGCGAAGGGGCCTGCGGGGCGGCATCGAGAAGGCGAGCCGGTTCATCGTCCCGGCGCTCCTGGCGGGGTTGCTGATCCTCATCGTCCGCTCGTTGACCCTTCCGGGCGCGGGCGAGGGCCTGCGCTGGTATCTGGGCGCGTTCGACCCCGGGGCGCTCACCCCGCCCGTCATGTTGGCGGCGCTCGGTCAGGCCATTTTCAGCCTCTCGCTGGGCGGGACGTTCATGGTCGTGTACGGCTCATACCTGAACCGCCACGACTCGCTGCGGGGCAACGCCGTCCTCACGGCGGGCGGCGACCTGGGCGCCGGTCTCCTGGCCGGGCTCGTGATCTTCCCCGCCGTGTTCGCGTTCGGCCTCGAACCGGGGAGCGGCCCCGGCCTGCTGTTCGCGACGCTGCCCCAGGTGTTCGCTCAGATCCCGGCCGGCGCCGTGTTCGGGACGCTCTTCTTCCTCGCGCTGTTCGGCGGCGCCTACCTCTCGGACGTGGCGGCGCTGGAAGTGCTGGTGGCCGGCGTGACCGACAACACCCGCCTCGACCGTCCGCGCGCCGTGGGCCTCACGACCGCGGTCGTGTTCGTGTTCGCGCTCCCCCCGATGATCAACATGGGCGTGTTCACGCCCTGGGACCTGACCTTCGGGTCGGGCTTCCAGACGCTGGGCGCCCTCCTCTCGGTCGTCGCGGTGGGCTGGGCCCTCGACCGCTCCGAAGTGCTGCGGCAACTCGCGGCGGGCGAGGATCAGCGCTCAAAGCGGGGGGTGCCCCCGATCTGGCTCTACTACTGGCTCCGGTTCGTCATCCCCGCCGCGATCCTCGCCGTCGGCGCGTGGTGGCTGCTCAGCGATGTGCTGGGCGTCTTCGCGGGGGCGTGAATCCCTGCGGGCAGAGGATCCGGCCCGGACGACATGCCGGGAACGTGCGCTCGCCACCGAGGGTACGATCCGCCTCCAGCACGCGATCCGGCGTGTTCGCGCCGGTTACGCGGCGAGCTTGGTAATAAATGGTCCCGGCTCCTCGTCGCGCTTCCCCGGCACCGGGAGATCGACTAACCTTGACCCAAGGTCATCCCGTGGACTTGGCGCACAAAGGCGGAGGGCATGAGATACAGGCCGGACGAACACTCCTCGCACGAGTACGAGGTGAAGAACGTCTACATGCAAGATTCGTCCTTTAAGGCAGTCGTCTTCTATCTTCCGGCAGGCCAGGAAGTCAAGATTTCATTGCATGACATTCTGAAGAAAACGAATCTCTGGCTCGAGCCGACCGAGTCGGAACCAGAGCGGGAGTACCATGTGTTCTTCGAAGTGGAACCCAAGGAGGCCGATGGCACGGTGGATCTCTACATGAGCAAGTTCAACGCAAGACGTGAACCACGCGGCGATGAAGTGCGTTCCACTCCCGAGCCTCGTCCTCCTTTGAACGGAGAGGGTCAGTGATGTCAACGATGACCGTGCTACGGTCCGACGACGCTCCTTCATTCGTACGGTATAATCCGACTCGCGCCCAAGAGTCCTCTTTGGGTGACCTCAGTCGTTTGGTGGCACAGCTACAGCTCGACCATATGCGCACGAGTCTCCTCACTGACCATGCGCCGCAACAATGGGCCGAGTTACATAGATTGCTCACCGTCTTGAACGCGTACGCAGAGCGAGTTGCGACGTTGCGAGAATACGGAGAAGCAGACGGAATCACGCTCCGGGCGGAGTCCGAGGACGCTTTTTTGAATTTCATCAAGTCGAACGCCTATACTCGACGAGCATCTCTAGTGCTTCTCGACAACGGGAATCTCCGGGCAGTGTGGAAAGACGATGATGGCGGTCATGTCGGCGTCCAGTTTCGTGGAGGGCAGGCTGCAAGCTATGTGATATTCAAGCGCCGAGATCATGGTGCGGACGTTTCTCGCGTGGCCGGCAAGGACACATTGGATGGCGTCAGAGGGCAGATTCGAGCCTTCGGGCTCGACAAACTCATGAGCGGATGAGAGGCGACGAGCTGCCCGACGACAGCCATGTGGTACGCTACACGAAACCGACGCTGGTCAGGGAAGATGAATCCGTGGGGGGCGAGACGTTCCAGCTTAGGTCCGGCGAAGAGAGCCTGTCCGTGAACTGGCTCGAGTGTTTTCCCGGCATCTCGAAGGCGCAACAAGTTGACGAGGTGCGGCGACGGAGCCGGCTGCAGTTGCGTCCCAATGGCTGTCTTGCCGAACTACACGCCGGCCGGACGAAACGACATGTGCATGCGGAACTCGCGAACCTTCGCTTCGTGCACGACCCGTTGCCGGCGGAAGGTGAGTTCGAACCCGATCCCTCCCACAGCGAGATAGCGGGGTTGCCCGCAGCCGACTCTCCGGAAGCCGAACTTGTCGGTGACATGATTGCGGAGTGCGTGACGGCGGTGCATCCGTCCGTCGGCTGAGTCCGTGCCTTCGGTGAACCGGGGGCCGTCGAACGATGGCTGTCTCGCGGGAGAGGCGGGAGCACGACGAGAACTCGAGGTCGGACCAAAAGGTGTGTAAAAGGCATCAGGCGGCGATCCTCCGCCGACCTTGAGGGACGGGCTTTCCGTCCTCGAACCTCTTCCCTTCGTAGACATCTCCGAGCAACTGGGGAGCGTTCAGCTTCCGGAAGCGCTTCTCGGCCACGAGCAGCAGCCTCCAGATCAGCGCGGTGGCGTTGTCCACCCGCTTGAACCGCTTCGCGGCCGTGGTGCGCAGCCGAACCGAGGCGAAGGGGCTCTCGACGATGTTGGTCGTCCTCAGGTGCCGCCAGTGCGGCTCGGGGAAGTCGTGGAAGGCGGTCATGCGGTCCCAGTCGTCCTCGAGCACGGACACGGCCTCCGGTTGCGCGGCCCCGTAGCGGGCCCCGAACGCGTCGCGCGCCGGCACCGCCTCCGCCCGCGACGGCGCGTGGGCCACCGCCCGCAGCAACGTCTTCGCCTCGGCCTGTTCTCTTTTCGGCAGCCGGTCCAGCACGCCCGTCGTCTTGTGGTTCCAGCACCGCTGCTCGGCCGCCTCCGGCCACACCTCCCGCGCCGCGCCCCAGATCCCCAGGTTCCCGTCGGCCACCAGCAGCTTCGGGGTTCCCAGGCCCCGAGACTTCAGATCCCTCAGCACCGACGCCCACGACTCGGTCGACTCCCGGTAGCCGGGGACGACCGCCAGCACCTCCTTCGTCCCGTCGCTCATGGCGCCGATCACCACCAGCAGCGCCGCCTTGTCCCGCTCCAGGCCCGCCTTCACGTAGATCCCGTCCGCCCACGCGTACACGACCTTCCGGTCCCCCAGCGGCCGCCGGCGCCACGCCTCGTACTCCGCCGTCCACTTCACGCGCAGCCGGCCCACCGAGGTCTTCGACAGCGGCGCCCCGTCGCCCAGAAGTCCCCTCGGGGGCCATCATCGAGGGATTGCCGCCCCCGGAATTCGCGACCGTCATCGACACTGCGGGGCGCGTGATCGTCCGAGACAGCATCGACGGCGCCCGCGCCGTGCGGGAGCAGCACGCCGCCGGGTACGACTTCATCAAGGTGTACAACAACGTGCCGGCGGCGGCCTACCGGGGCATCGTCGCCGAGGCGCGCGGACTCGCCATACCGGTGGCGGGACACGTGCCCTTCGAGGCGGGACTCGAGGGTGCCCTCGCGGCCGGCCAGGCCAGCATCGAATACCTGCGCGGCTACATCTGGCACCTCGTGCCCGACGACGCGCCGGCCCAGCCCGGCCCCGACCTGCGATCGCGCACGCTCGCCTGGGCGCACGGAGACCCCTCGCGGATCCGGGCGCTCGCCGAGCGCACCCGCGAAGCCGGCGCGTGGAACGTTCCGACGCTCTCCGTGCGCATGATCATGAAGCCGGACCACCTCGTCGACGCCTACCTCGCCTCGGAAGAGGCTTCGCACATGACCGGGGACATGCGCACCTTCTACACCGAGCGCATGTCGATCCCGTGGCTGAGCAACTTCACGTCGGCCGATTTCGAAGCCGCGATGGATGGTTTCGGGGTGGCCGATTCCCTGATCCGCGCGCTGGTGGCCGTCGGAGCCCCCGTGATGGCCGGCACGGACACTCCGCCACTCGGCTTCGCCCTCCATCGCGAGTTGGAGGAACTGGTCGCCGCGGGTCTTTCGCCGTACGAGGAGTTGCAGAGCGCCACGGTCAACCCGGCCCGCTTCCTCGATCGCGGCGAGGGCGCCGGCATGGTGGTCGAGGGCAGCCCCCTGGAAGCCATCGGAAACACGCGTCGGATCGCGGGAGTGGTGCGGCGGGGCGAATGGCTCGACCGGGCCGCACTGGACGCCATGCTCGATGAGGCCGCGGACCGATGACCGCACCGACACGCCGTGGCGGCGAATTGAGATGCCGGCCCGACGGATCCCGCGATCGGCGCGGGAGCGTGACCCCTCGCTGAGCAACAGTTAACGTGGTTCGGTTACCACCCCGACGCCGGCGACCCGGGGTGATCTGATTCCCGCCATCGCCGGAAAGGTGGAGACGATGAGACGATTCGGGGCCACACTCCTGGGGGCCGTGCCGGCGTTGGCTCTCGCCGCGAGCGGTGCGATCGCCCAGGAGCTCGACGAGATCTGCCCGGACGCGCAGCTCGGCACGGGCGCACTTTGGGGTCTCGTGGCGGACGCGGAAGCGGGCATCGGCTTGCCCGGCGCGACGGTTGTCGCGACGTGGGAGAACGACGGCGACGCGGTGCGGACCGAGGGACAGACCGCGCTCGACGGCGGCTATGTGCTCTGCCATGTTCCGCTCGGTGTCGAGGTGGCGGTCCAACCCATCGCGGCGACCTTGGGTGGGGCCGTCGTCGTCACGACCCTCACGGACGATTTCCTGAGGGTGGACCTCAGCTTCACGCTGGCGGATGCCGACGGGGACGACCGTCTGTGGGCCTGTCCCGACTCCCGCGTGGATCCAACCGGCCGTATGAGAGGATTGCGCCTCTTGCGCTGCGACTCCGATTGGGAGGCGTTCGAGGCGTGCCCCCGGGAGGAAGAGCACGGCGAGGTGGAGGCGGCCGTTCCCCTGGCGTCGCGGGTCATGGCGCTCAGCGCCGCAGAGATCGCCGCGCTCCAATCCGGGCGGCGCAGGCTGGATGGAGGGGCGGGCTCCGGTTCGGGACTCCGCGAGGCCATCGGAAAGCTGGTGGCGGACGCGAAGCGGCTGGGCGCCAATGCGCTCATCAACTGGGACCGCGAAGGGGCGACGCTTACGGCGAAGGCCGTCACGATCACGGTGGACCCCTCCACCTGCAACTGATGCTCGGGCAACTTCCGCGGTAACGGCGTCCGACCGGCCGCGCGCACAGAGGCGCGGTCCGGGGGTGCGGCGTAGATTGAGGCCATGCATCCGCACGAGTTGACGCCCGCGCAGCGTGCTGCCGCGGAGGATCCGGACAGGCTCCCCGGGCTCGCCGACGCCGAGTTCACGGCGCTGGGTCGCCGTGCGCGCAAGGTCGACGGGCTGCGCAAGACGACCGGCCGCGAGATCTACACCGACGACATCGTCCTGCCGGGGATGCTGCACGGGAAGATCCTGCGCTCCACGGAGGCGCACGCGCGGATCGTCGCCATCGACACATCGGCCGCCGAGGCGCTCGAAGGCGTACACGGCGTCATCACCGGCCGCGACATGCCGACGCCGTACGGGATCATCCCGTGGACACGCGACGAACACGCGCTGTGCGTCGACAAGGTGCGCTTCATCGGCGATGCGGTGGCTGCGGTGGCGGCGGTGGACGAGGACACGGCGAACGCGGCGCTGGAGCGGATCCGCGTCGAGTACGAGCCTCTCCCCGTCTATCTCTCCCCCGGGGAGTCGCTGAGTCCGGAAGGCGCGGCGGAGCCCATCCACGCGCCGCGAAAGTCCGGCCACAACGGCAACATCCTCAAGCACGTCCACCTCGAGTTCGGGGACGTGGACGAGCGCATGGCCCGGGCCGACGTCACGGTGGCGGGCGAGTACTTCTTCCACGGGACGACGCACACGCCGATCGAGCCGCACTGCGCGATCGGCCGACTCAATCAGGACGGCCTGCTGGAGGTGTGGTCCTCGACGCAGGTCCCGCACTACCTGCAGCGGGAACTCGCACGCGTGCTCGACCACGACGTGGCGAAGCTGCGCGTCGTCCAGCCAGCCGTGGGCGGCGCCTTCGGCGGCAAGTCGGAGCCGTTCGACCTGGAATTCTGCGTCGCCCTCCTCGCCATGCGCACCGGCCGTCCGGTGAAGATCCTCTACACGCGAGAGGAGGTGTTCTACTCGCACCGCGGCCGCCACCCGATGCACATGAAGTACCGGCTCGGCGCCTCCCGAAACGGGAAGCTGATGGCGCTCGACGCGAAGACCGTCCTCGATGGCGGCGCCTACGCGTCGTTCGGCCTCGTGACCACGTACTACTCGGGGCAGCTCCTCACCTCGCCCTGCCACATCGAGTCCTACCGCTTCGACTCGACCCGCGTGTACACCAACGTCGCCCCCTGCGGCCCCAAGCGCGGCCACGGCTCGGTGCAGCCGCGCTTCGCGTACGAGATCTCGCTCGACAAGATGGCCGAGAGGCTCAGCCTCGATCCGTTCGAACTCCGCCGCCGCAACTTCATGGGCACGGGCCGGACGGTGAACGAGTTCAAGGTGCGCTCGAACGGGTTCCTGGAGTGCCTCGAGGCGGTCGAGCGGGCGAGCGACTGGAAGCGGCGCTACCGGCAGCTGCCAGGCGGCCGGGGTCTCGGGGTGGCCGCGTCCTCCTACATCTCCGGCACCAACTATCCCATCTACCCGAACGAGATGCCCCAGGCGGCGGTGCAGGTGCAGATCGAACGCTCCGGCCGGGTTACCGTCCTGCACGGCGCGTCGGAGATCGGACAGGGTTCCGACTCCACCATGGCCTACATCGCCTGCGAGGAACTCGGCGTGCCGCTCGACTACGTGCGCGTCTTCTCGGCCGACAGCGACCTCACGCCCGTGGACCTCGGCGCCTACTCGTCGCGCGAGACCGTCATGGTGGGCAACGCCTGCGTCGAGGCCTGCCGGACCCTCCGCGCGCAGGTGACGGAGGCGGTCGCCGAGGCGTGGGGCGTGCCCGCCGGCCGGGTGCGGCTGGCCCGCGGCTGGGCGTTCGACCGGGAAGCCCCGGAAGATGCGGACCGAAGGCTCCCGATCTCGGAGGCGTTCAATCTGGCCGAGGCGAAGTTCGGGCTGCTGGGCGCCGTCGGCTCCTACAACACCCCGAAGGACGTCCACGGGGAGTACCGAGGCGGGACGATCGGTTCCTCCCCCGCCTACTCCTTCACCGCGCATGTGGCCGAGGTAGAGGTCGAGGAGGACACGGGCGTCGTCGACGTGAAGCACATCTGGGTCGCGCACGACTGCGGGCGGGCGCTCAACCCGGTCCTCGTCGAAGGCCAGATCGAGGGCTCGGCGTACATGGGATTCGCCGAGGCCATCTTCGAGGAGCAGGTCTTTCGCGAGGGGGAGGTGGAGGGCGGGCTGCACATGGCGCCGTCGCTCCTCGACTACCGGATCCCCACGTCGATGGACTGTCCGGAGTTCGAGGCTCTCATCGTCGAGTCCGTGGATCCGGAGGGACCGTACGGCGCCAAGGAGGCGGGGGAGGGGCCGCTCCACCCGTCGCTCCCCGCGATCGCGAACGCGATCTACGACGCGGTTGGGGTCCGTATCGACGCGCTGCCCTTCACGCCGCAGCGGGTGTGGCGGGTCCTGCGCGCGCACGCGGCGGCGGCCGCCCGCGAGGATGTGGCCTGAACCGCGACCGCACCCCTGCGCCTCCCACCGGGATGAGACAGTTCGTCCGGCAGCTGGGAGTCGAGACGCGAGGGAAGGGCCTGTACGAGATCACGCGCCCGATCCTCGAATGGGTGGCCCAGCTGGAGATCGAGACGGGCATGCTCACCGTCTACATCCGCCACACCTCGGCGTCTCTCACGATCCAGGAGAACGCCGACCCGGATGTCCTCCTCGACCTCGAGACGTTCTTCGCCCGCCTGGTGCCCGAAGATGACCCCGTCTATCGCCACACGATGGAGGGGCCGGACGACATGCCGGCCCACATCCGCGCGGCGCTGACGCAGACCCACCTGGCCATCCCCCTCGTCGATGGCGCGCCCGCCCTCGGCACCTGGCAGGGGATCTACCTGTTCGAGCACCGACGCCGCCCGCATAGCCGGACCGTGGTTCTCCACGCCACCGGCGCATGACCCCGGCTCGAGCCGTGTAGCGCGGGAGTACCCTTGTCCGTGTTGCCCTCGTCCCCGTCGCGACAGCGCCGTATTCTCCTGTTCGGTCTTGACCTCGAACCGAGCGGCCGTGTTGGGGTTTCATACTGTGTTGACAGCCGTACTTAGGGTGAGTACAAGAACCCCGGGTCGACCCGGCGCAGGAGCGCATTCATGGCAGAGCGTTTGCTGAACGTTGTTAGGGGCTTCGGCTCCATCTTTGACTTGTGGCCAGAGACGAAGGATGACGATTTGTATCCGTACGATGCGGATACCGTGATTCGTCGCAGCTGGGAAAGGACGGGCGGGGCGATTTGGCACGCAATCGAAGAGTTTGAGGATGGCGAAGAAGAAACGCCGCCGAACGGATTCGCGGGCGATAACCGAGAGAAGTCCAGGAGAGCCGACCGCCCGAACACCTGATGCTGTCGAGCGCCCTGTGGCGTCGGATGAGCCCGGTCGCGGGACCCTGATCGCCAGCTCCCGAAGCGTCACGATCAAGGGGCCACTCCCACCGCCCCAACTCTTGCAACAGTACGAAGAATTCGTTCCCGGTTCCGCGGATCGTATCATCCGAATGGCGGAGAAGGCGTCCGAGCACGAGATCCAAACCGGCACGAGGGTTGTTCAAGGCGTCTTCGCCGAGCGACGACGGGGACAAATGGTTGGGGCCGCCGTCGTGCTCGCCGTCTTGGCTTGCAGCGGATGGACGCTGTACCTGGGCTACGAAGGTTTTGCGATGACACTGGGCGGCTGGACGCTTGTAGGTGTTGCCGCAATCTTCGTCCTGGGTCGCCTTCCCAACTGGTTCCGGGGTTTCCGGGGTCAGAAGGACGAAACCAAGCCCCCGGGGCAGCACCTCGAACCGCACCCATCTGCGGAGGGTGTCGCCGAGGACTCCGACTGGCCACCCGCCCGGAATTGATTCCGGGTCTGGACAAGCCAACCCAAGCCGTGCCCGCCGTGAGTTCGTGTTAGCCCTGAGCTGTCGGCGCGGCGAGGTGTCCGGAAGGGCCGTATTCCGGGCGTTCCTGGTCCTTGCCGTCGCTGGGACGGCGGCGTGCGGCGACGGGAGCACTGAACCTGCGCTGACCCGGCCCCCGACCGTGATCGGCACCGCGCCCGATCTGGAGCTGGCTGCGGGGGACGCGGCGACGCTGGACGCGACGGCCTACTTCAGCGCTCCGGAAGGGGATGTCCTCTCCTACGAAGTCCGTTCGTCGGATCCGGGTGTGGCCGCCGCCGAACTGTCCCGCAGCACGGTGCGGGTGATTGCGGTGTCCCGAGGCACGGCGACGGTGACGGTGACGGCCCGTGACCCCGAAGGACGGGCGGCCGCGCTTCGATTCGAGGTGACGGTGCCGAACCGGGCGCCGCTGGCCGCGGGCCCGATCTCCGCTCTGACGCTGACCGCAGGAGATACGGTGCGCGTGGACCCGTCGGAATACTTCACCGACCCCGACGGCGATCCGCTGGTGTACGAGGCGGCGTCTTCGGACCCGGCTGTGGTGAGCGCAGCTGCGGTGGACGACACGGTGCGAGTCGTCGCACTCGCACGGGGGAGCGCGATCGTGACCGTGACCGCCCGCGATCCCGGCGGCCTGACCGCGACCTTGTCGTTCGGCGTCGAGGTCCGGCCAACCGGGGGCGCATTCGACATCACCCTCGACTTCATCGGGTCGGCGACCGAGCCGCAGCGGGCCGCGATCCTCTCGGCCGCGGAACTCTGGATGTCCGTCCTCGCCGACACGGAGCTTCCGGACGTGCCCGTCGGCGACCACCTGGAGTGTCACGGCGCGCGCACATCTGAGCCGGCGGGAACCATCGATGATCTGCTGGTCCTCGTTGAGTTCCGCGACATCGACGGTCCGGGGAGGACGCTTGCCCAGGCGGGCATGTGCCGGCTTCGGGACGGGTCGATGTTGCCGGCCGTCGGCGTCGCATTCTTCGACGTGTCGGACTTCGACGATCTCATCGGATCAGGCGACGCGATGGAACTGGCCGTCCACGAGATCGCCCACACGCTGGGGTTCGGGCTGCTCTGGCCCCGTCTCGGCCTGCTTCGCGATCGTTCCTTCGGCGTGGGGGCGATCGACACTCACTTCGTGGGTCCCCTTGCGCTCGCCGCGTTCGACGAAGCGGGCGGAGCGGACTACACGGGCGGCGCGAAGGTCCCGGTCGAAAACCTCGGCGGGGGTGGGAGCGCGAACCTCCACTGGCGGAGTTCCGTGCTGCGAGGCGAACTCATGCGGCCGCTCAACGCACTCGGCGCGCCGGAGACGTTCAGCGCGATCACGATCCAGTCGATGGCCGATCTCGGCTACACGGTCGATGTCAGCCTCGCGGAGCCGTACACGCTCCCCGCCCGGCGGGCGGCCGCGGGCGAGGAAGCGGGCCGCGTGGTCAACCTGGGCGACGACGTGCTGACCGGTCCGCTACAGGTGGTCGATCCGGCTGGCCGCGTCGTGCGAGTCCTCCGCAACCGCTAGCTGCCGGCCTGGATAGGACAAGAGCACTTGGCAACCGATTCATTCAGGGCAAGAGACAAACGTGGCACTGTGGCGCACATACTCTGATCAACAGTCAGGAGACCTGCTTTGTCAGGTCAGCCCGGCGCGCCTCGCTCCCGGACCCCGCTACGGCCGCATGCCCGCGCGAGGCCGGGTTCGCGCGGCCCACGCGCGCTTCGTTGACAGAGCAAACCCCGGATTTCCATGCTCAGGCTGAGCGAGCCACGTCTCGGCAAGAAGAGGAGGACTGCGGCATGGAGGCACCGGATTCGGGCAGCCGATCCCCCTTCACGTCCTTCCCCGACGGCTGGTTCCTCCTCGAGTTCTCGCGCGACATGCCGGCCGGTAAACCTGTCTGCCGGCTCAGCCTGTTCCCGGCCGAGGAAGTCAACGGCTTCGCCTTCGCCCGGTCGAGTCTCTCGACCTCATCGGAGTAGATCACCATGCTGCGCAGACTACTCTTTGGATCCAGTTTCAGGATCATCGTCACCATCGCCGTTGTTACGGTAGGGGGGGTGGCGCTTCTGCGCTCGCTGGCCCCTGAGCCCGAGAGCCGGGAGCCGCCTCCGCAGGTTCCGTTCGCGCAGACCGGGCGAGTGTCGGCAGGGTCGGGCGCCATACCGGTGTACGGGTCCGGAACGGTACGACCAGGCGCGGAGATCGACATCGCGCCGCAGGTGGGCGGCAAGGTCGTCTGGGTGGATCCGGGGTTCCAGGGCGGAGGGCGGGTGCGGGCGGGACAGACGCTCTTCCGCATCGAGGAGGCGGACTATCTGTACCGCCTGCAGGAAGCCGAAGCCAATCTCGCCTCCAGGCAGGTTGCATTCCTCCAGGAGCAGGAACAGGCGGCGATCGCCCGCGCCCAGTACGAGCTCTATGCCGACCGACGAGGGACGGGGGCAGCGCCCCGCCCGAGGCGAGTCCGCTCACGCTGAGGGAGCCCCAGCTGGAGGCGGCTCGTGCCGCGCTGAGCCGCGACGAGGCCCGACTTGCAGACGCTCCGGGAGCGCTCCGGGCCGCTCGCCTACATGGCGGGCAACGGCATCGCGGCCAACCTGTTGATGTGGGGCATCATCGCCGCCGGACTCATGTCGTGGACCGGCCTCGAGCGGGAAGCATGGCCCACGGTCCCCTTCTACCACATCGAAGTCTCGATGGTCTATCCCGGCGCCACCCCGGAGGAGGTGGAGGAGTCGATCGTCGTCTGAACGGTCTTGCGGGTTGCGACGAAATACCACCCCTCGGGGAATGCCGGCAGCCCATCGACGCGATTCGGCGGCCATCTCCTTATCTTCGTGTTCATGTGTCCAGAGTTCTCTTGAATGCCTGCTCCCCCGGCAGACGAGCCCACGGGATTGGACCCGCCCGCCTTCCTCCCTTTCCACGACGAACTCCCGGAAAACTTCGCCCCAACGGTCTTCTTGAGTCAACCAAGCCCTGAGAGGCGGTTTGTCCGGGGTGAGTCGAGACGTAGTTTTCCGAAAGAGCCGTGCGGTTCCGGGGATGGCCGGATGGCAGGAACCGTTGTCGCGGGAGTGAGGAACCTGACGATGAAGATCGACTGCAGCCCCCGTGTGATCTCGCTCCTGCTGCTGGTCGCGATCTCGGCCACCTCGCCGAGCGTGGCTTCCTCGCAAACACCAGCGGGCGTTCCGTCCGATCTGGCCGCCCTATCGGTCCCCCGCTTCGAGATCGCCCGGTCGCCGATCGAACTCTCGGGGCCGGTGCGTCCGGGCGAGTATCTTGGCGTGACCGGACCCCGGTCGGCGTGGCTGGGGCTTGAGACCGGTGAGGCGGAGTTGTGGGTCCATCCCCTCAAGGTCGGGAACCGGTTCCGACTCGGCTTCTCGACCGCGGCCTACGGAGCGCCCATCCCCGGCAGCGCGGTCGCCCGCACCGTCCAGCTCCGACCCGAGCTCGCGACCATCACATACAGCCACGCGGCGTTCCAGGTGCGGCAGCACATCCTCGCCCCCGCCGACGTCCCCGGCCTCCTGATCCTGCTCGAGGTGGACAGTCCCGAGCCGCTGGAGATCACCGCGGAGTTCGAGCCGGTGCTGAACTACATGTGGCCGGGGTCGGTCGGAGGGCAGTACGCCTATTGGGACGCCGGCCGGCGCGTCTTCGTGCTTTCGGAGAGCCTGCAGGCGCAGAACGCCGTGGTCGGGTCCCCCTGGGCCGTGAACTCGGTGGAGCATCCCGCCCACCAGCTGGGGGAGGCGCCCCGCACCATGGTGATCCCCGTCGACCCGGAGAGGGCCCGGCGCGAGTTCATCCCCATCGCTGTGGCGGGCGGGACCATGCCCCGCGAGGAGGTCTTCGACAGCTACGAGCGGATGATCTCGAATGCCCGCTCCCTGTACGACGCGAGACGGGCGTGGGCCGACTCGGTGCTCGCCTCAACGGTCTCCATCGAGTCGCCGGACCCGGAGCTGGATCTCGCCCTCGAGTGGGCGAAGATCAACCTGGAGGAACAGCGCGTTTGCAACCCCGACCTCGGCTGCGGGTTCGTGGCCGGCTGGGGCCTCTCCGGCAAGGGGACGCGCCCGGGCTTCGGCTGGTTCTTCGGCGGTGACGCGGCGATCAACACCTTCGCCATGGACGCCCTCGGCCAGTGGGAGCTGGTGGCGGAAGAACTCGCCTTCCTCGCGAGGTACCAGCGCGAGGACGGCAAGATCACGCACGAAATCTCGCAGGCGGCTGCGCGGGTTCCGTGGTTCGACGTCTACCCGTACGCGTACTATCACGCGGACACGACGCCCTACTGGATGGTGGCACTCTACGAGTACTGGCGCGCGAGCGGCGACGACGAACTGCTGCGGGAGCTGTGGCCCGCGTACCGGCGCGCGTGGGCGTGGTGCCTCACGGCCGAGACCGACGGCGACGGCATCATCGAGAACACCGTGGGTGGGCTGGGGGCCGTGGAGGTCGGCGGTCTCGGGGCGGCGCTCCACCAGGATATCTACCTGGCGGGGGTTTGGGTCGCGGCTCTCGAGGGAACCAGGGCGCTGGCCGAGCGCATGGGCGATGCAGAGATCGCGGGTCGGGCACGGGAGATCGCTCCCGATGCGCGGGCGACCCTCGACGACGCGTATTGGCTTGAGGAAGCGGGCCATCATGCCTTCGGGATCCTCGCAGATGGCCGCACCAACGACAACCTGACCGTGTGGCCCGCCACAGCGGCCGCGTTCGGTCTCTTCGACGAGACGCGTGCCCGGTCGACGCTGACCCACCTCGCAAGCGACCGGGTGTCCTCGGACTGGGGCGCGCACATGCTCTCGACGGAGAGCGATCTGTACCATCCGCTCCAGTACAACATGGGCACGGTGTGGCCCTTCGTGACCGGGTTCGTGGCATGGGGCCAGTACCGGTACCGGCGGCCGTGGGCGGGCTTCCACCTCATGGACGCGGTGAAGCAGATGACCTTCGACTGGAGCTTGGGGCGTCACCCGGAGCTGTTGTCGGGGTCCTTCTACCAGCCCCTCGACCAGACCGTCCCGCACCAGTTCTTCGCCACATCGATGCTCGCGACGCCTCTGCTCCGGGGTGTGCTCGGATGGGAGCCCGATGCGCCGCTTGGCCGCGCTCGGCTCGCCCCGCAGCTCCCGCCGGACTGGCCGGAGGTGACGGTTCGGCGCCTCCGGGCCGGGGGGACGACGACGGACGTGGCCATCCGCCAGCGGTGGACTTCGGCGGGCGGGGAACGGCGCACGACGCTGACGACCACCGGGCCGCCGCTGACGTTCGACTTCGTCCCCGACGTGCCGGCGGGCGCGCGGGAGGTGGCGGTCCGGGTGAACGCCGTCGACACGGAACTCGGGCCAGACGGCAGCTTCGAGGTGATCACCGGCGCCGGGACCCAGACGGGCGAGCGCGCCGAGATCGTCGTGACCTGGGAAGGCGGCCTCGCCGTGTCGCCACCCCGGGTTGCCCTCCAGCCCGGCCAGCGGAGCACCGGCCTGCGCATCCTCGACTTCGCCGCCGACCCGGGCGGGTGGACCCTCTCGGTGGAGGGGACGGCCGGTCGCACCTACGACATCTCCCTGTTCGGCACTCCGGTAGCGTCCTCCGTCACGAGCGGCTCCGTGCGCGTCTCGGATTCCGGGCCCGGAGTCGTCAGGATCGGGTTCGCCGAAGGCGAGGCGCGCGCCGCAGCGACCGTCCGCCTGATCCCCCGAATGTAGCGTCAGTCAGACATCGATATGCGGGCGAATGTGTGAATGTCGAGCCTCTCTTTTGAACATACTTCTGCACAAAAAAGAATGAATGACGATAACTACCAGGAATCGACTTATAGTCGAGGCAAATCTCCGCGCCGGGGTCAGCCGGCAGTGCGGTTCCGGAAGGGAAGATACAGCGCGAGGAAGAGCGTGATCGCCAGCGGCTCGAGGAGCAGGATGTACCACGGCCAGCCCGGGAAGTAGTCCAGTATCGAAGCCGTCGGCGGCTTGTCGATGACGTACAGGTAGTTCGATCCGAGCAGCCGGTTGAGGGGATACATCACCACGGCGTACAGGTTCAGCAGGCCGAGCGCGAGCCACGGGTCGCGCGCCGTCGGCCGGTAGCCTTCCACCTTCACCGCCCAGATCCCCGCCATGACGAGGATCGCGTGGGACGCCATCGTCTCGACGAAGGTGTAGTGCCAAACGCCGAACGTCGCGTCCGGGGTCAGCACCGCCTGCACCGCGCCGGCGATGCCGAAGAAGTACATGATATGGAGGGTCCACGGGCGCCGGGTCCACAGCCCGTACACGGTGATCCAGGACATGACGCTGCACAGGTGCAGGGCCAGGTCGGTCTCCACGACCCACAGCCCCACGGACGCCTTCCACGCATGCTTCGTGATGCGGAAGAGGATGATGGTGGCGATGATCCCGATCCGCAGACGGCGTCGTCCGCGTTCGTCGGCGGCCATGCCGGCGCGGATCAACCAGAACCCGACCAGGGTCAGGATGCCGGACGCCACCAGATGCGCCGGGCCGAAGAGATCCAGCGGCTGCAGCTCCGTCCCGAAGAACTGGCCCATGTCAGCCCCTCACATGCTTCGGCCCGTGGCCGCGGCGCCCCGCCTCACCCGTCCGCGTCCGCGAGCGACGAGGTGGGGATCTCCGGTCCCTCCACCCGCCGTCCCTCGCGCAGCGTCATGTACGCCTCCATCGCGTAATACGCCGGGAGGCCGAGGGCGCGCAGCAGGTCGGCCGTCCCGCGGTTGCGGTCGACCACGCGCTGCCAGAACTCGCGCGGGTCCGGTCCGGGGAAGGGCGCCGAGTCCTTCTGCGACTCGTGCCGGAAGATCGCCTGCACCTTGCCGCGCACCTCGCCTTCGGAGAGCGGCACGAGCACGGTCGCCTCGTCCAGGCTCCACTCCTGCCACGCGCCCCGGTACAGCCACAGCCAGGGCGGGTCGCCTCCGTAGCGGGCGAGGGCGGCTTCGACAGTCTCGAGGCACATGCGGTGCGTCCCGTGCGGGTCGGAGAGGTCGCCCGCCGCGCACACGATCGTCGGACGGATCTCTTCCAGCAGCTCCGTGACGATCTCCACGTCGGCTTCGGAGATCGGGTTCTTCCTCACCTTCCCCGTCTGGTAGAAGGGCTGGTTCAGGAAGCGGGCCCGGTCCGCGGACAGGCCCAGCGACTCGATGGCGGCGATCGCCTCGCTCTCCCGGATGATCCGCTTCAGTTGCTGCACCACGCCGGCGTCCACGCCACCCGGTTCCTTGCGTGCGAGCCGGTGCTCCACGGAGCTCAATGCTGCTTCGAGCGTCCTGGCCGCCCCGAGGTCGATCACGCCGGCCGCACGACGGAGGAAGTCCAGGTAGCGCCGGACCTCGTGGTCGAACACGGCGATGTTCCCGGAGGTCTGGTACGCCACGGTCACGCGGTTGCCGTTCTCGACCAGTTTCCGCAGCAGGCCGCCCATCGAGATCACGTCGTCGTCGGGATGGGGCGAGAAGACGACGATCTCCTGGCCGCGCGGGAGCCGGCTCTTGCCCCGGATCTTGGAGATCAGCGCGTTGAAGACCTGCCCGTTGAGCGGTTCGGCCGAACCGTGTCTGGAGGTGAGCGGGGCGAGGTGGTTGGCGCGGTAGTCGTCGGTCGCGAGGTGGAGGATCGACTTCCCGGTGCGCCCGCTCAGCCAGATGACCGCCGCGGTCTCCCGTTCCGGCGTCCATTCCACCTCGCCCACCCGCCACGGCGTGCGGATGCGCGTGAGGTCCGAGGCGGCGGCCGGATCGAGATAGACCGTCGCGGCGGGATGCTGCTGGAGGAAGGTCGCCGCCACGTCGGCGTGGACCTCCCCCTCGACCGACCGCCGCACGATGGCGGCCTTGTGTTCCCCTGTCGCCAGGAGGACGACCTCGCGGGCCTCGAGGATCGTCGCCACGCCCATGGTGATCGCCTGGGGCGGCACGTTCTCCTCTCCGAAGAAGTCCGACGCCGCGTCCGCCCGCGTGACCGTATCCAGATAGAGGCGCCGGGTGCGAGACTCGTGCTCGGAGCCGGGCTCGTTGAAGCCGATGTGGCCGCTGCGCCCGATCCCGAGGATCTGGAAGTCGATCCCCCCCGCCTCACGGATGCGACGTTCGTACTCCGTGCAGTGCGCTTCCACCTCCGCCTCTGGCACGTCGCCCCGGGGAATGTGGCGCTGGTCCGGGGGGATGTTGACGTGATCGAACAGGTGCTCCCGCATGTAGCGGTGGTAGCTGTGGAAGCTCCCGGGCCGCATGGGGAAGTACTCGTCGAGGTTGAAGGTGACCGCGTTGGAGAAGTCGAGCCCTTCCTCCCGGTGCAGGCGGATGAGTGCCCGGTACACCCCGACGGGGGTCGAACCGGTCGCGAGGCCGAGCACGGCGTGGCGCCCGTTCCCGGCCCGTCCGCGGATGAGCGCGGCGATCCGCCCCGCCACCTCCGCGGCGATGCTGTCGTGGTCCGGCATCAGGCGGACGGGCAGACGCTCCCGCCGCGCGTAGGTGGATCCGCTCATCTAGGGGACTTTCTGTTCCGGCAGCAGCACGAAGCGGGCGTACTGGTCGGTGCGCAGATAGCGGATCGCGGCCTGCCGCACCTGTTCCGCCGTCCAGCCTTCGATCGCGTCGTAGCTCGGAATCTCGTTCAGGTCCCTTCCGGCACGCTCGAAGGCGGCCAACTGGCCCAGCCAGTAGCGATTCTCGCGCAGGTTCGTCTCCTTCGTCCGCCGCTGCGTCTCGCGCACCTTGTCCACCGTCTCCGCGTCCGGCCCCTCGGCCCTGAGCCGTTCGATCTCCTCGAACACGGCGGTGGAGAGTTCGTCCGCGCGTTCCGGGGCCGAGCCGAAGCTGATGGTGACCCTGTATTCCTCGTCCGGCCGGTAGCTGAGCGACCCGCCGACGCCCACGCCGTACGTTCCGCCCAGGTCCTCCCGCAGCACTTCCCGCAGCCGGATGTCGAGGATGTCGGCCATGGCCGAGATCGCGTTCGCCTCTTGCCGCGAGTACTCGGCCTCGCCCGAAAAGATGATCTTGGTCCGACTCTGCGGTTCCAACCCCTTGTACACGAACTTCTCGATCACGCCCGCGGGCGGATCGATGCCGGTATCGCGCCAGGTCTCGACCCGTCCCAGGTCGGGGAGTGCGCCGAGGTACTGCTCCACGAGCGGCCGGATCTCCAGCAGATCGAAGGTGCCGGTGAAATAGAAGGTGAAGTCGCTGGCGTCCGCGAAGCGCTCGCGGTAGAGGCGGCAGGCCGCGTCGAGGTCGGCCTGCTCCAGGTTCTCCAGGAACTGCGAGAGGCTCGGCACCCGCGGATGCCCCTGGGCCATCGTGGCCGAGACCGTGTCCGAGAACACGACGTCGGGGCTGGCGCCGAGGTTCGCGAGGACCCCCGACTGCTGGGCCTTGAAGGCCTCGAACGCGGTTTCGTCCCGTCGCGGCGCGGTGAAGTACAGGTACACAAGCTGGAACGCGGTCTCGATGTCCCTTGGCGAGACGAAGCCCCCCAGCCCCTCGGAGAGCGACCCGAGCGACGGGGAGACGTTCACCGCCTTGCGGGTGAGCTTCTTGCGCAGCGCGGTCTGGTCGAATTCGCCGACCCCGGCCTGGCTCACGACCGCGCCGGCGAGCGACACCTTCGGATAGAGGTCGTCGGGCACGAGCGAGGTACCGCCGGGGCTGGTCGCGGAGAAGAGGATCTCGTCGTCCTTGAAGTCGGTGGGCTTCAGCACGACGCGGACGCCGTTCTCCAGGGTCCAGAGGGTGACCCCCACCTCATCGAGCGTCTCCTCGCTCACGACCGGCGAACCCTCGGGGACGGCCGGAAGGAGCGGGGCGTCGGCGGCCGCGTCCTCGTAGGCGGCGATCTCCCGCCCGCCGACCGCGGCGAACACGCCCACGAGAGCCTCCCCGGTGGGCGTCTCGAGCCCCTCCTTCTCGGGCGCGCTGACGAGGATGACGCGGCCGCGCTCGGCCAGCCACGCCTGGGCGACGCCGTTCGTCTCGTCCAGCGTGACCCCGGGGAGGAAGGCGTCCACGAGTTCCATCTGCGTCTCGATGTCGGGGTACGCGCTCCCCTGCAGGAAGACCTGCACGTAGCGGCCCGCCAGTCCGCCCGATTCCTGGTTCTCGCGCTCCGCGAGCCGGCGCTCGTACGACCGCCTCACCGCGGTCTTCCGCCGCTCGAGTTCCGTCTCGGCGAACCCGTGCCGCACCACGCGCTCCGCCTCGGTGAGCAGCGTCTCGAGCCCGCGCTCGATCCCGCCCTCCGCGACCAGGGCGATGAGCTGGTATGCATCCACGCCGCGCGCGAATTGGCCTTGTCCGGAGAGCCCGAACAGGAACGGCGGCTCGGCCTGCTGCCTCAGTTCGTCGAGGCGGGCGTTCAGCATCCCCGAGTACAGGCCCTCGACGAGGCCGCGGCGGAAGTCCGCGATGGTGCCGCGTGGGGCGGGGGGCTGCTTGTAGAGCACCCCGACCTGGCTCTGCGGGGCCTCGGTGTCGGTCGCGATGGCCACGCGTGCGGGATGGTCGATGGGGATCTCGGCCGTCATCCGCGGACGGGGTTCGGCGGGGCCACGCAACCCGGCGACTGCTCCCGGATCGTCGCTTCGATCTCGCGCCCATCGAAGTCGCCGACCGCCACGATCGCCATCAGGTTCGGCCGGTACCAGTCCGCGTAGAAGCTGCGCAGCCTCTCGGCGGGGGCGGTTTCGAGGATGTCGGGCTTCCCGATCGGGAGACGCTCTGCATACAGCGACCCCTCGAACATGATCGGGAACTGCTTGTCCTGCATGCGCGCCTGGGCCCCCCGCCCGCCCCGCCATTCCTCGATCACGACTCCGCGCTCCTTGTCGACCTCTTTCGGGTCGAAGAGCACGTCCTGCGCCCAGTCCTCGAGGATCTGGAAGGCGGTCGCCAGCATCTCCGGGTCGTCCATCGGCACCTGGAGCATGTAGACGGTCTCGTCGAAGCTGGTGTAGGCGTTGATGTCCGGGCCGAACTGCATCCCGATCGAATCGAGGTAGTCGACGAGCGTCTGCTTCTCGAAGTTCAGGGTCCCGTTGAACGCCATGTGCTCGACGAAATGCGCGAGTCCGAGTTGATCCTCGCCCTCGAGGATCGATCCGGCGTTGACGACGAGGCGCAACTCCGCCCGGTTCTCCGGCTGGTCGTTCTCCTGGACGAAGTAGCGGAGGCCGTTGTCGAGCGCCCCCGCGATCACGGATGGGTCCGGCGGGATCCGATCGGTCGGGTCGAAGGCCTGCCCCGCCGCGCCCGTGGCGAAGAGGAGCATGGCGGCGGTGAACGGGAAGAGCGCGAGTGCGCGCGAGCGGAGCATCTTCATCCGTAGCTCTCGGCAGAAGGGCCATCTGATCGCAGAGAAGCGCGGAAAATAGGCGGCGCCCCCGGCGGCGGCGACCGGATGCCGCCTAAACTTGCCGTCGAGGCAACGCCCCGGGGCTGCAGTCCGTCCAAGTGAAGTGTCTGCGAATCAACGTCTTGCGAAGGTGAGACCCCATGCCCGAGAAGCTCGATCTTGGCGACCTGAGTTCCCACCTCGCCGACCATGCGGCGCGGCGGTTGGGGGACTCCGAGTTGCCCAACCCCACCCTCCTCACACGGTCGGTCGAGAGGGAACTGCCGGTCGTGAACGACGACCTCACATGCACGGTCGGGGGCGACGTCACGATCGATGTCTTCAACGCGCCCGGGGATGAGGATCCCGCCGGACTGTTTGGAGAGGCCCCGGCGGAAGATGCGGAACCGAAGGGCCTCGAGATCCGAACGCCGGTCCCGTTCGCGGCGGACTCGGCCTGGCTGGCCTATCGTACGACCGCCCGGGTCATGGCGAAGGGAGGACTGAAGGCCGCGAAGTTCGGATTTGCGGCGGCGGCGGACGGCGAGGTCTCCGTCCTCTTCCACGACTATCGGCGTCACCGCGCGGAGGACTTCGTCGTCCCGTCGGTCGCCCGCGATGTGGCCACGGCGCGATTCGTGGTTTCCGCGGCGGACGTCCGCTCGCTCGCGCCCGGGGAGGCGCTCGCGCTCGAGGTGAACGGAACCCTGGGCGTCACCGTGCGCCTGAAGTGGTCGGACGTGTTCACCACACACATCGGCGCCCTCGGCGGGCTCCTCGCGTCCGGGGAGGACCTCGGCGTCAAGGTCGGCGCCCGCCTCCGGGCGAGCTTCAAGGTCAAGATCGACGACCACTTCCTCGTCGTCTTCTCCCGGCAGAGGGAGGGGGAGATCGACGTCCAGGTCAGGAAGTCCGACCGGGACGCGCTCACCCTGCGCGCGGCGGCCCGCGTCAACGTGCGGTTCGCCGACAAATCGCAGACCGAAGAGGCGCTCAGGGCCGCGATCGAGGCGCTTCTCGGCGAGCCCCTGGAGCAGGTGAGGACGATCCTCGCGAAACCGAGGGTGGCGGACCTCGATCCCCGCGAGCGCGCCCTCGCGGATCGGCTCGTCGACCGGCTGCGGATGGAAGGGAAGCGTCTGCGGCTGGCCGCTCTCCGGAAGCGGATCGAGAAGCTGGAGTCGGACGCCGCCGCCCTGATCACGCGGATCGCGAAGCAGAAGGCGGAGTTCACGGTCGACTTCCTCTACAGTCGCACCCGCACCGAGGAAGCGCTGATCGAGGTCACGCTGGACGAAGCGGGGCTGGGGGACGGGTTCCGGCCGCTACACGGCGCGATGCTCCGCGGCGACTTCGCGCGAGTGCTCGAGGATGGCGCCTCCGCGGCGGCGAACGGCGTGACGCTGCGCCGATTCATGGAGGAGGACACGGTGAAGACGACCCGGTCGTGGGGCGTGTCCCTCGATCTCGGCGATCTCTTCTCGATGGGCGGGAAGGCGCGGACGTACATGCGGGACACGATCCGGAGGGACCGTCGCCTGGAGCGCAGCCGCTTCAGCTTCACCGCGATCGAGGGCTACGCGGGCAAGTGGGGGCGGGACAGCTGCCAATGGAAGACGACGCTGACCGCGAGATCCCGTGACTGGACCCCCGGCGCCGCCCCGACCGCGGACGGGTTCAACTACACGCTGCACCTCCTCATGCAGTACGGAGAGCGGCGACTCTCAGCTCGTGACGCGGGGCGGTTCGTCGATCTCGGTGTCCTCTGGGGCAGCGTGACGCCGGGGGGCGCGCGGGCCGCGAGGGAACGCCTCGAACGCGTGGGGCGGGAGCGGAGAGACGTGGAGGTGTCGTTCCACCTCCGGTTCAGGAAGGCGACCTTCCCGACCCTCCTGGAGCTGCTCACCGGGGCCGACGCGCGGGCGGTCGGCATGGCGCTGGGCCGGGCGGTCCCGTGGCTCGCCGACGAACCGGGCCGCGAAACGCCTCTCCTCCGACAGCTGTTGTACGGGGACTCGTGGCGGCAGTATCTGGAGGATCCGTCGCTCTCGGCCGGAGACCTCGCCGCCGCGGCGTCGGCGTCGGCCCGCGGGTCCGGTCACGCGGGGCTGGCCGGTTTCGAGCGCCGGATGCGACACTGGTGGACGGTGGGCGATCTGGCGAGGAAGAACGGAGATACCCGTGGCCGCTGGGCGGACCTCGCGAGGGGCGCCGAACACCTGCACGAGGCGATCGTGGACGGCGGACCCCACACGCAAGTTGGAGAGGCGGCCCGGCGGATGCGCCGGGGCTGGGAGCACGCCTTCCATGTCAGGGCGCTCGGAGTCTATCTGACGGAGGCGTTTCGCGCGCACCCCCACCTGTGGGGGTCGGTGAGCCGCTCCCTGCGGGTCGAATACAGGGAAGGGGAGGAACGGGTGGTACTCAACCTCAGTTCGACGTGAATTCGATATGAAATGGCGCGGCGTTCTCACGCTGGTGAAGGTCACCATCTGCATCGTGGTGACCGTGGTCGCCATCGCGGCCCTCGCATCGTGGCAGGCACAGCCCCCGACCTCGACCGTGGTTGACGAGACGGCCGGCATCGGATCGGGGTCGGGCGGGGGAGGCTCGGCGTCCCCGTCGCCCGGCCCGGCGGCCTGGACACCGGAGGACTGGGCGGTCTTCGAGGAGAAGGTCCGCTTCGCGGCCGAACGCGGGCTCGCCGACATGGAGTTGGGCGAGGCCATCGCGCAGCTGGCCGAGTCGTTCGTCGGCACGACGTACACGCCGGGCACGCTCGAGGAGCCGGGACGCGAGCGGCTCGTGATCAATTTCCGCGAGCTGGACTGCGTGACGCTCGTCGAGAACGTCCTCGCCCTTACGCGCTTCGTCCGGGAAGACGGCGCGGAGGCCCTCGCGGATCCCGTCGCGGCGCGGGCCCGGTACGAGGCCCACCTGACGGATCTTCGGTATCGCGGCGGCACGCTCGACGGATATCCGAGCCGCCTCCACTACTTCTCGGAATGGCTGACGGACAACGCCTCGAAGGGCCTGCTGCGCGTCGTCACCGGCGAGCTGGATCCCGCGGCCGATCCGGAGCCGGTGCGCTTCATGTCCGAGCACCCCGAGGCGTATCGGCAGCTGGCCGATGCCGGCGTGCGCGAAGCCATCGCCGCCATGGAGGAGAGGCTCGACGCGGGGCCGGACCGGCTGTACGTGCCGCAGGACCGGATCGCCCGGGTGGCGGGCCGCATCCGGGACGGCGACGTGATCGCGGCCACCTCGACCGTCGCCGGGCTGGACGTCGCCCACACCGGATTCGCCGTGTGGCGCGACGGGGCGCTCCACCTGCTCCACGCCCCCCTGGTCGGGCGCTCCGTGGAGATCTCGGAGCGCCCCCTCGCCGAACGGATCCTCTCCATCGGCTCCCAGGACGGCATCATGGTCGCGCGCCCCGCCGAGCCCCCCCGCTAGTTGATCGTGTAGGTCATCCCGGCCTTGATCCGCCGCCCCTTCGGGTCGTGGGTGAGGCCGTCGTACGAACCCTCCTGATTGACCAGCGGCGGCGCCGTCCCCAGCAGGTTGAAGCCCGTCATGAAGGCGTCGATGCTGTCGGTCAGCTTCATCATCACGGTGGCGTCGAACGTCCCGAACGAGTCGATGATCCGGTGGTCCGGGTCGACCGAGTCCGGATCGTCATAGGACGAGATGTAGTGGAGGTTGCCGATCACCGAGTAGCGCTCCTGGTGGTAACCGACCGAGGCTGACCACTTCCACTTCGGCAGCGGCCAGGCGATCGGATTGAAGCGGTTCAGCTTCCCCGCCCCCTGCGCCGCCGACTGCAGTTCCACGCCGTTGAAGTTGAGAGCATCGATGTTGTACGTGCGGGTGTAGGTGCCGTCCAGGCCGAGCGAGAGCTCGCCCGCCCCGAGGGTGCGACGCGTCGCCACGCTCCAGTCGAAGCCCGAAGTCTGCATGCCCGGCCAGTTGGTCAGGTTGATTCGGATACGCTCGATCAGGGCCGAGCTACAGGTCCCGGTCCCCCAGCCATCCGGACACTTCACCAGTTCCTTGATCGCGTCGCGGCTGGCGCCCCCCTCGTGGTAGAGCCGCGTGATGCTCGCGTGGGGGATCACATTGATCACGTCCCTGAAGTCGTAGCTCCAGAAGTCGAACGTGGCCTGCGTGCGGCTCGGATAGTGGAAGAGGATGAGCCCCACGTTGCCTGTCAGCGCCGTCTCCGGATCGAGATCCTCGCTGCCGAACGTGTCCACCGCCTTGTAGACATCCACTTCCTGCACGTACTCGAGCGCGGTGATCTGGTCGGTATTCAAGTCGTCCACCGATGGAACCCGGAACGTGGACTGCAGCGACCCGCGCAGCGCCAACTGGTGGTTGTCGGACTCGGACAGGTTCACCCGCGCGGCGACCTTCGGGTTGAAGCTGCTCGCGATATCGTGGAACTCGTAGTTGGCGGCAAACTGTACATCGAGCCAATCGCCGAGATTGATCGGGACCTCGCCGTAGAAGCGGTGGACCGTCTGCGCGTCCTCATAGGGGGAATACCCCGTCGTGAACGTGAATGGCCCCGCCTGCTCGAGGCAGGACCGGTCCCCCGGCACCTGGCAGGGGTTGAGGGCCTGGTTGCCCGCGTCGTTGGGCGTCCCCGTCACGTCGAAGCGGCGGAACTGGTATCCCAGTGCGTAGCCTAGCGCGTCCGCGATGGCGCTGCCGCTGAAGGTGGCCTCGGCCACGAACAGATCGGCCGTGTTGAAGAGGTCCACTTCCTCGTTGATCCAGGCCAGTAGGTCGGGGGAGTTGACGGCGCCGGCGACGTAGCCGGGGTTGTTGGCGCTGGTGTACCTCGTCCCCGGCTGCTCGGCGCGCTGGATCGCGTTGCTGAACGGGTTGTAGAACATGCAGTCGCCCTGCCCGGCCACGGCTCCCCCGGTCGACCCGAGCGACATGCCGGCCGCCGAGGTGGGATCCACGACCACGCCCACGCCGCAGTCCGGGCCGCCGAACCCGCGGTAGGCCAGATACTTCCGGTACGCGTACTCGGCAGGCTGGTTCACATTACCGCTGGCACGGGAGTAGCTGGCCGAGATGTCCAGGTGGCCCTCTCCGCCGCCGAACGTCTCGAAGTGCCGGTCCAGTGAGGCTGCGATCCGCTGCGTGCGCGACGACCGTCGCAGCTCCCGTCCGGGCCCGCTGTTGCCGACCATGCGCCCGTAGAAGTACCAGTCGTCCTGGAGGCAGTCCGCCGCGGAGCCGAACCCGGCCGCGGCCGGGTTGGCCGCGCAGAGCGCCTGCCGGCCCGGGTTCTCGGGCACGACCGCCTGCAGGCCGTCGTAGAGCGAGATAGGCGGGAACGAGGGCGTCGTCCTCCATTCGGGTATGGTGGCTTCGGCCCACAGTCCCTCCAGGTGCAGCGTCGTGCCGGTGCCCAGCTCGCTGTTCAGTTCGCCGAAGGCCCGGACGTGCGTCTGCTTCTCGATCAGGTTGTCGTACGGCTGGTAGCGGAACCGGCAGGTGACGCCCTCGTTCACCCCGCCGAAGTTCTCGCACTCGGGATCCACGAACAGACTCGGATCGTCCCCGAACTGAGAGTTGATGAGCGCGCTCACGAACTCGTCGGGCGTCTCGTTCCCGGTCAGCCTCGGCATGAGGAAGGCGCCAGGGTTCCCGTAGTAGGACCATCCCCCGCCGCCGGGTCCCGGGTACGGCCGCAGCCCCCAGTCGCGCTCCTCCGGCATGAGGTCCTGGCGTGCCGCCCACTCCGCCGAGAGGACCACGTTCGTGGACGCCCCCAGAGTGCCGCCCCAGATCGCGCCGGCGTTCGAGTCCCCGGCCCCGCTGAAGTAGTCGTGTGCCGCGGTGAACTCGAAGCCCTCGAAGTCCTGCCGCGTGACGAAGTTCGCCACGCCTGCCACCGCGTCGGAGCCGTAGATCGCCGAGGCCCCCTCCTTCAGCACCTCGATGCGGTCGAGTGCGATGCTCGGGAACGCGTTGACGTCCACGAAGCGGCCGCCGGGGAGCCGGGACGGCGTGTACACCTGCCGGCGTCCATTGAGCAGCACAAGCGTTCGCGAAGCCCCCAGGCCCCGCAGGTTGACGCTGGCTACGGTCTCGGGGATCAGCGCCCCGCTGCGGTTGTACCAACTGTTGCGCTCCCCGAGAGTGCCGTGGTTGGCGCCAAGTCTCTTGAAGAAGTCCACGGTCTGCGGCGAACCCTGCTCCTGCATCGATTCCCGGCTCGCCACGTCCACCGCGTACGGGAGGCTGATGGGCGGGGCCGCGAAGTGAGTGCCCGTCACCACCGCGGTCAGCTCCTGCACCGTCGCCGTGCGTAGCGAGACGAGCTGGACATCGACCACGGTTCGGTCGTCGGCCCCGACCACCGCGCCGCCGCGCGTTTCGATCGTGAAACCGGGGTAGACGAAGCGCAGCGAGTACGTGCCCGAGGGCAGCCCCGTCAGGCTGTAGAGTCCCTGAGCGTTGGTCAGCGCCGTCCGCGACTCGTCGCCGAGGACGGGACTCGTCGCCGTCACGCTCACCGTCGGCAGGGCGAGTCCGTCTTCGCCGGTGACGGTCCCGCTGATCGCGCCGTCCTGCGCCAGAGCCGCAGCCGGCCAGGCGAAGGCGAGAAAGGCTATGAGACGCGTTCTGGTCCACATGTTACTTCTTCCTCGCCGGGCCGACCGGGTGGCGATAGATCTCGCCACTGCGGGCCGCGCATCGGCCGCTAAGTGAATATCCCAACATCCGCGTCGGTCACCTGATCTCCGGGAAGCCGTCCGGGGGACGGCGGTGTCGCGTACCCTGCTCGAAGCCGTAGGCGAGGCGGAAGAGCAGGCCTTCATCATAGGGACGGGCCAGAATCTGCAGGCCCGCCGGCAGCGCGCCGTACGTATAACCCATCGGGACCGTGATGGCCGGCATGCCGGTCGCGGGGGCCACGCGCTGGCTGTTGTCGCCACAATAGTCCTCGTCACCCCGATCGATCGGGGCCGGCACGCAAAGCCAGGACGGGTAGATGGCAGCATCCAGACGTTCGAGGTCCATCGCCCGCACGAGGTTGTCGAGGTACGCCTGTCGGCCCTCGTTCTCCGCGTAGTCCGGGCAGGGCTCGTCCCAACTCGACGGATGGACATCGAGAGGGGCGCCCTGGTTGCGCCGCAGCGATGCCTGCGCATAGTCGGAATAGCGCCCGTCCTCGAGCACCTCGAGGACATCGGTCATCGGCGCTCCCGGGCCCAGCGACTGCAGGTAGACCCACATGTCGTAGCGGAACCGGCGGCAGAACATCCCTTCGCGCTGCAGCTCCGCCTCCACATCGAACTCGAACGGGTCGACGACTTCCGCCCCCAGTTGCCGCAGGTCGTCGATCGCCGCCTCGAAGAGCGCGAGGATCTCGTCGTCCGTCTCCTCGGGATCCACGAGAGCGCGCAGAACGCCGAGCCTCGCCCCCCGCAGGCCGTCCGCCTCGAGGAAGGCCGTGTAGTCTTCCTCCACGCGCTCGCGTCCGGCTTCCGTGTACGGGTCCGCGGGGTCGTAGCCGGCCACGACATCGAACACGCGCGCGACATCCTCCACCGTCCGGCCCATCGGACCGGCGATATCCCGGTCGAAGGAGAGCGGGATCACGCCGTCCCGGCTCGTGAGGCCGATCGTGGATCGGATCCCCACCAGGGCGAGGTGCGAGCTGGGCCCTCGAATCGAGTTGCCGGTGTCGCTCCCCAGCCCGATGACTCCGAAGCCGGCGGCCACCCCGGAGGCCGTGCCGCCGCTGGAACCGGCGGGGACGCGGTCGAGAGCGTACGCGTTGCGGGTGGTGTCGAAGGACGAGCTGACGGATTGCCGCGGGCTGAACGCCCACTCGGCCATGTTGGTCTTGGCGATGACGATCACGCCGGCCTCGCGGATCTTCCGCACCATGAAGGCGTCGTCCGGCGGAAGGTTGTCAGCGAGCGCGATCGAGCCACCGGTGGTGACCATGTCGTGCGTGTCGAAGTTGTCCTTGACCAGCATCGGGACGCAGAAGAGCGGTCCCGGTGCTTCGCCGGCGGCCAGCGACGCGTCGAGCGCGTCGGCTCGTTCCAGGGCGCGCGGGTTGAGCACGGTGATCGCGTTGATGAGGTCTTCGTAGGCCGCGATCCGGGCGAGGTGCCGCTCCACGACCGTTCGGCAGGTCGTCGCGCCGTCGCGGATCGCCGCCTGCACTTCGGCGATCGTCGTCTCGACGACCTCGAAGGCCGGGCTGCTCTCCGGGCCGCATGAGACCCATCCCGTCCCCAGCGTGCCCAGCAGCAGCGCCGGGATCGAGTGTCGCTTCCGGTGGACGCCCCCCGCTCCCCGCCGCACCCCGGCCGTCCCGGCTGCGTTGCTCCTCGGTCGCATACGCCTAATATGCTCCCTGAACGCGTCCTGCCAAGCGTCGAACCGCGAGAAGGCGCCGATGAAGCCCAAAAGAGGGACCTTCCGACTCACACGTCGAGACTTCGTCCGCGCCGCGAGCGTGGGACCCGCCGCCGCCTGGCTCGCCGCCTGTGAACGTGCGGGAGACGCGGCTTCGGCGGCGGCCGCCGGACGAGACGTAGCCCCGGCGCCCCGCTGGGTGAAGGATCCCTCGCCCTTCGTCCAGCGGGTCACGAATCTCGAGACCCGGCTCGAACTGATCGACGGCTTCCTCACGCCGAACGAACTCTTCTTCGTCCGCAACCACTCTCCCACGCTGAGGATCGACCCGGCCAGCTACTCACTCTGGATCGAAGGGGACGGCGCCGAGACCGAACTGAGCCTGGATCTGTCCACGCTGGAAGCCCTGCCGCAGCGTACGGTCACCGCCTACCTCGAATGTGCCGGCAACTGGCGGGGTCTGTACCCCGAACTCACCGGCACCCGCGCCAGCGGCGGTCAGTGGTCCACGGGCGCGGTTGGGTGCGCGGAGTGGTCGGGGCCCTCCCTGGCCACCGTCCTCGAACTGGCCGGCGTCCGACCCGAAGCCGTCGACGTGAACCTCGTGGGCCTGGACAGTTCCGGCTTCGAGCGCGCCATGCCGCTCGCCAAGGCTCTGGATCCGGACACCCTGGTCGCGCTTCGCATGAACGGGGAGCCGCTCCCGCCCGACCACGGGTTTCCGGCCCGGTCGGTCGTGCCCGGTTGGTCGGGTTCCAACAGCATCAAGTGGCTGGGCCGGATCCAGGTCTCCACCGAGCGCGTATGGAACCGCAACAACACGAGTTCCTACGTCCTCATCGGCGACGAGTGGCCGGCCGAGGACTACGCGCCTGCCCAGGGGAAGGTGATCAACGAGCTGGTGGTCAAGAGCGCGCTGGCCCTCCCGCGTCCCGCGCGGCTGGCGCCGGGTTCCCACGCCATCCACGGTTTCGCGCACGCCCCGGACGGTCCCGTGGCGGCGGTCGAATGGAGCCCCGATGGCGGCGCGACCTGGCTGGAGGCCACGATCGTCGAGCCGATCCTCCCCCTGGCCTGGCAGCGTTTCGAGTTCGACTGGGAGGCGACGGCGGGATCGCACACTCTGGTGACGCGCGCCACCGACGCGGCCGGAAATACGCAGCCGGCCGAGCCCCTTATGAACGAGAAGGGCTACCTGCTGAACGTCCCGCTTCCGCACCCCGTCCAGGTGGAGTAGCTCCGCGTCGTGGGGTGGCGGCTGCTCGCGGACGTCGTCCTCGTCACACACCTCCTCTTCATCGCCTTTGTCGTCGCCGGCGGGTTCGCGGCGGTCCGCTGGCCCAGACTCGCGTGGGTCCACGTCCCCTGCTTCGCGTGGGGGGCGCTGATCGAGTTCGCGGGCTGGATCTGCCCGCTCACGCCGCTCGAGAACCACCTTCGGGTCGCGAGCGGACAGGCCGGCTACTCCGGCGGGTTCATCGAGCGCTATCTGCTGCCGATCATCTATCCCGGCGCGTTGAACCGGGAGATTCAGATCTGGCTCGGGCTCGCCGTGCTGGCCTTGAACCTGGCCGCCTACGGTTGGCTGATCCGGCGGATCCGCGCGAAGGGCGTCAGCTTCCGCCATTAGCAGCCCCGCCGCTCCACCGGCTCAGTCGATGAGGACGGCCCGGCTCAGCTGCCCGTTGCTCTCCCAGTACGTCCTCTTGTTCACGAGCATCGGGTCGTCCGCCGCCGGCTGGACGTTCCCGTCTGCGTCGATCGCCCTCGAGACGATCGTGTGCTCGCCCGGCGTCGCGTCCCAGTCCGCGCGCCAGAACGTCCACGTGTCAGGGTCGCCCTGGCCCTCGCCCAGCGTCGCCGCCCGCCACGCGCCGTCATCGACGCGGACCTCCACGCGCGCGATGTCGGCCCCCCACGCCGCGCCGTGGATGGCGTACGCATCGCCGTTCCGCGTCACCTTCGCCGGGACCGAGTTGATGTTGACGCGACCCACCGAGGTCTCCGTCCACACCGTGGCTCCGTCGCGCTCTTCCGCCCGCAGCGTGACGTAATCGCGGGCCATGAACTTGCCCATGAAACGCCGGTCGCGGAGTTCGATCCGCGTCAGCCATTTCACGTTCGCGATACCGTACCAGCCGGGCGCGATGACGCGCAGCGGGAAGCCGTGCGCGTTCGGCAGCGGCTCGCCGTTGACCTCCCACGCGAGGATGATGCCGGGGTCCATCGCGTCTTCGAGCGACAGGCTGCGCGCGAAGTTCTGCGTCACCGTGTTGCCCCGGATCTCCTCCTCGCCCTCGTCGGCCCCGAAGAAGACGACCTCGATGCCGTCCTCCTGCACACCCGCGTCGGAGAGGACATCCGCGAGCCGGGCCCCCGCCCAGCGCGCGTTGTGCACGCCGCCGATGAAGGAGGGACGGCCACGGTTCCCGGAGCACTCGAGCGTGAACACGACCTCCTGACGGGGTCGCTCCCGAAGTTGGGCCAGGCTGAACGTGCGGGGCCGGTCGACGAGCCCTCCGATCTCGAGGCTCCAGTCGCTCTCCGCGATCACAGGCGACCCGTAGTGCCCCACGTGAAACATCTGACTGACGGGCGTGATCCAGGAATCCAGCTCTTCCCAGTTCAGGATGTTCATCCGCTCGGTCAGCCCCGGGTGCGGACGCTGGACCCACGGGATCACGGCTTCCTGCTCGAACCCGGCGAGCCAGCCGCGGAAGATGTCCGTCGGCAGGACCGCGAGACCGGCCGCCGCGGCGCCGCCCTGAATCAGCACTTGTCGTCGGGGAATCGGGTTTGGCTGGCTCATGATCTCAGACCTCGCGCGTGGGTGGAGCGGGCTCCTCCCGCAGCGGACCCCGGGGAGCCCGAGGCGGGAAACCGCTGCATCTGAGCGACGAGGCGGCGCCGGGCGCAAGGGGGCAGCCCGTGGCAAGATGTCAAACCGCAATAGAAATGTCCGGGGTTAGGGCGCAATAGAAATGTCCTCCCCGGGGGTTCGGTTTTTGCCCCTCCTTCGGGGCGGTTCGTGTGTGCGGGGCGGTTGGTTTCCGTTGGATATCCCTTCTCTCTCGCGGCGGAGGCTCCGCCGCGCGATGGCCTGTTGGGCGCTGGCTTGGAAGTGCTTGCGCCAGGGGTGGTCCGGCCCGGGCTTCGGAGGCGCCGGTCTCGGCTTGGCGGGCTTGGCGCGGGGGGCGGCGGTGGTGGCCGGGTCTTGGCGTGCGGGTTCGACATCGAGGTAGCGCTCGCCGAAGCGGAAACGGAGGTCGTCGTCGAGGCGGCGCTCGACGACGACCTCGGCGGACGGGACGATGCCGCCGGCCTCCCGCTCCGGAATCTGCCAGCGCCGGTTGGCGAACCGGATCGTGAAGTCACGCCCCACGACGCGGGTCTCCGTCTCGGCGAAGAGCGCTTCGAGGTCCACGCCGGCCGGAAGCGGGCGGTGCGCGTCGCGGGGGTCGGCGGGCTCGACCGCGAAGCGCTCGTTCCAGAACGGAACCCAGTAGTCCCGGAGGAAGCGGTTGGCCGCCTCCAGCGTGCCGATCCCCTCCACGCGCATCTCCTTGACCAGCCGGTCCTGCGCGGTGCCGAAGCTGCGCTCCACGCGTCCCTTGGCCTGCGGAGAGCCCGCCAGGATCACCTCGACGCCCAGCGCGCCCAGCGCGCGGGAGATGATCGTGCCGGTGCGCTCCCCCTTCTTCGAGAGCCACTGCCCGAAGTGCCCGGCGTGGTCGGTGTACACCGCCACGGGCCGGCCGTGGCGCCCGAGATACTCGATGATCGCCCGCCGGTTCTCCGCCCCGTTGTCGCGCGCCACGAAGCGGGCCATGAGCAGACGGCTCGTCGCGTCGTCGTGGATCGAGATCAACGCCTGGTCTCCCGGCGACCTCTCCTCCAGCCACGGGTGCACGGAGCTGTCCCACTGCCCCAGTTCGCCCAGCGCCGCCCGCCGCGGCCGCCGGCTGCGGTGCCTCGCGCGTCGCCGGCGACGCTCCCACAGCCCGGCCTCCA
This sequence comes from Candidatus Palauibacter sp., assembly GCF_965237495.1. GTDB lineage: Bacteria > Gemmatimonadota > Gemmatimonadetes > Palauibacterales > Palauibacteraceae > Palauibacter. The sequence continues at coordinate 3,728,143 of NZ_OZ250143.1, forward strand.
GCATCCACCGTCTCAGCGTGTCCGGGCTCACCACCACCCCGAAGCGCCGCTCGAGGTGCTCGGCCAGCAGCGTCGGGCCGAAGTCCGCATACAGCGGATCGGCCGCCAGCGACAGCGCGAACTCCCGCACCCGCGCGGGCAGCGACCGGTTCGACGGCCGCCCCTTCAGACCGTGCACCGCCGCCGCGTCTCCCACGGCCTCGAACCCGCGCACCAGACGCCGGAGGTGGCGCCGCGTCACCCCGAGCCGCACCGCCCCGGCCGCTCCCGCCAGGACTCCTTCGCTCACCTGCCGCAGCACCGACACGCGGTCCCTCTCCCTCAGGCTCAACTCCATCAGCTCCTCTCCCGGACCATGTTCGCAGCCCCCGAACCGAACATGGACCGTAAGAGGACATTTCTACTGCGCTAAGGGAGGACATTTCTACTGCGGTACGACAGGGCAGCCCGTGGCAAGAGCCCTGCTGCGTTCGAGCGCCGACGCATCTCACCCGGGCCGGCCGCTGCTAGCGACCGGGCTTCCACACCGACTCCCCGGAGGGGTCCGTCGGCCCGATCTTTCCTTCCACCATCGCGACGAGGTCGGTCGGCGCGTGCATACGTCCCTGCGTGAAGACGAACCATGGGTCACGGGCGGCCCGCACATCCTCCAGAGGGTTCCCGCGCACGATGACGAGATCGGCGAGCTTGCCGACCTCGATGCTGCCGAGTTCGTCGCCGAGACCCATCGCCCGCGCGCCATTGATGGTTGCGATCCGGAACACGTCCGCGGGCGGGACCCCGGCGCGGGCGAGCGCGAGCAACTCACGGTGCACGGCGAACGGGGACCAGTAGCGCCCCCAGCTCGGGTGGTCCGTGCCGAGCGTGATCAGATCCCGCCCGCCGCCGTCGTAGAAGGCCTTCAGCGTCCTCCGCTTGATCGGTGACATCTTCGCGAACGACTCGTTCACCGGACGTCGCGGCCGAGCCTCGACGACCTCGCGCATGTAGGGGGTGAGGAAACGCAGTTCGTCCGTCCAGTACTCGGTCATCTCGGGGTCGTGCGGACCCCAGTACCCGTAGATGGAGAGCGTGGCGTCGAAGTTCACGCCCCGGCTGACGTAGAGGTCGATGATGTCGCGGAGCGCGTCCCCCTCGAAGTCGTCGAACACCTCGAGCGAAGCGTAGGCCGTGCGGTCGGCGGGCATCATGTCGCCGCCCAGGAAGTGCTCGACCCGGTCGATGCCCATGTGGATCGCGTCCCGCGGGTTCACCGAGCTCCCGAAGCCGGAATCGAGGTGCGCGGTGACCGTCAGTCCGTGCTCGTGGGCCTGATCGATGAGAACGGAGAGGTGCTCCGCCCGGATCCCCTTGGCCTTGAAGCCGGCCGCGCCCCGTGCCGCCCAGTGGTCCACCTCACGGCGAAGCGAGTCGGCGGTCATGGCGTCGTCATCCCACCCCCGCCGCCACGATCCGAAGTAGGGACCGGAGCTCAGGATCCGGGGGCCGGCCCGATCGCCCCGCTCGATCGCGAGCCGCAGGTCGCGCATGCGAACCGGGTCCATCTCGCCGGCCGGAAAGGTCGTCGTCACCCCGTTTGCGAGGAAGAGTTCGGGATAGGCGGCCGTCTCATCGATGCGGCCCTCGCCGAACAGGTCGACCGCGTAGTGCGCGTGCAGGTCGATCAGCCCCGGCAGGATCGTCATGTCGTCCTGAAGGGTGAAGTCTGTAAGGAACTCGGCCGTATCCGGTGGTGCGCCGATGAAAACGATCCGCCCGTCGCGGATCCCGATGCAGTCGTTCTCCACGAGGGTTCCGGTCTGCACGTCCAGCCAGCGCCCTCCCGTAATCAGATAGGATCCGTCGCGTTCCGCGAGGGATTGAACAAATTCCCAGCACCCCGCAACGGCCGGGACCATCGCGATCACGAGGAAGACCCGGATTCTCTGCGCACGCCCTCTTCGAAACATGCTTGGCCTCTTGTCTTAGGTCAGGTTTCGTCGGCCCATTTGAAGCGGCGTTTGAGATCGTTGCAATGTGAGCGTGGCAACAGGCCTTCGTGCTGCAATCGCCCCACCACGATGCCGGGAGACACGCCGCACTCACGGGCGAAGGTCTGGATCTTGCCTTTGCTGTATGGTCGCAGATGTCGCAACCGCTCGTACGCTGCCCGAGGGATCAGGGTATCAGCTGCCCAACGATTGGCTTCTTCTTCCTGCTCTCCCTCGTGTCTGTGTGCCTCCAGGAAAATCAGCTTCTTGCCATGGAGGAGGATGTGCGCGGCTTCGTGAAAGAACGTGAACCAGAGATGGTCGTCCGTGCGATACCGGAGGCTCAACTGGATTAGCGCCCTGTCCGGAGCAACCCAACGCGTGGCGCCGCTCGCGCGACAACCCGTGAACTCGGGAACGAATACGACGATGACACCGGCACGCGCACAGCTGGTCACGAGCCTGTCCTGGAAGACCTCCGGTCTTTCCCGCGTAAGGGATCGAGCCTCGCGGAGCGCGGTCAGGAAAGCTGCTCGACGGTATGGTTGACCGGTCACCTCGCCAGCCTTCTGCAGGCCTTGCCGCAACCAAACCGCCAGCGCGCCCTCGTCGACATCGAAGACCATCGATTTTCGGAAGGCGACGTTTTGAAGGGCAACGAGTTCCGACCACTGCCCTGGACTGGAGACGCCGAGGAACGCCAGCAGTTCGCGCACACGCTCGGGCTTACTCGCCCCCCGTCGGAGCAGGTCTCGCTTCACCATCTCCGAGATGGGGAATCTTGAGAGCCACGACACCTGCCGGGCCAACTCCTTCTCCTGCGCTCGGCGCGCAAGATACTGCCGATAATGTTGCTCCCGGGTATTCCAGAAAGCGGCCGGCACTCCCAACACCAGTTCGAGCTGCAGAGCGGTGTCAACCGTAATCGCCGCCTTGCCGTTGACGATTTCGCTGACGGTCTTTTTTGGTCGTCCCATACGGGTCGCCAACTCCGACTGCGTCAAACCCCGCTCACTCAGCAGGTCCCTCAGGGTGTCGCCGGGTGGCGACACCACCTCGGGGGCATACTGGTTCTGAACCGACTCACTCATGGGTATCCTCGACTCCGAGAATTCTTCGAGGTTATCGGCCGCTCGGAGATCGTCGAGACGGCGCCGCACTCTCGCCGCTCCATCGGCCCCCCAGAGCCGGTTCCCCTCGCGAATCGAAGTGCACCGCTTCTCAAGCCGCTTCGTCTTGAAAACGATGTCCAATCGCTGGCAACCTCGGCACCATCCATAAGCATAATTTATTAACCCTAAAGGTTATCACGAATCCTATTTAGCGGTCCTCTATGTCGCAAGAACCTCTTGAAGTTCAATCCGCCGGACCGTCAGAACGGAGCCTCGGGAAGAATCTCATCCCCAACGCGTTCGATCCTGTTACTGTGAGCGGTCGTCAAGCACCCGTCATCGGAACCGGATCGGAGCCCTCCGCTGCACGAAGCGAGCGCGGCACTCGCCACGCCCACGACCAGCCTCGCCCCGCGCTTCGCGTTGCGGCCGAAGGCGGTCGTGGCGCTGATCGTCGTCTCGCACATGTCGATCGACGCCTACACGGCGTTCCTCCCGCCGCTCCTGCCCCGGATCATGGACAGCCTCGGACTGTCCATCACCCTGGCCGCGACGCTGCACACCGCGCTCTCGATCGCGACCGCGCTCCCGCAACCGGCCTTCGGCTACCTCGCGGATCGGTTCGGGAGACGCGCCTTCCTGGCCGCGGGTCCGATCGTTGGAGGCATATTCCTTTCCCTCATGGGAATGGCGCCCAGCTACCTCGTCCTGATCCTCCTCCTCATGGTGGGCGGACTGGGGTCGGCCGCCTTCCATCCACCGGGCGCCTCGCTCGTGGCGCGCGCGGGGGATGGCCGGGGGAGCGGCGTGCGGATGTCGATCTTCTCCTTCGGGGGGGCGGCGGGCTTCGCGGTGGGGCCGATCAGCGCCGTCGCGATCGTCGGCCTGTTCGGCCTCTCGGGCCTCTGGATCGCGATGATCCCCGGCGTCCTCTTCGGGATCGCGCTCTGGTTCGGCGCGAAGGGCCGGACCCGCGTGGGTCCCGGCACCCCGCCGCCTCCCCCGATGGAGGTGATGCGGATGCTGAAGGGACCGCTCGGTCTCGTGTTCGGGATCTCGGTCGTCGGATCCTTCGCGCAGAAGGCGATCCTCACCTTCATCCCCATCATCGCCCACCGCGCGGGCGTGAGCGAGACGGCGGGCGCCGTGGTGCTCAGCGTCTATCTCGGCGCGCAGGGGCTGGGGACGCTGACCTCGGGCTTCCTCACGGACCGCCTCAACCGGCAGCACCTCCTGACCGCGGTCAGCGTGCTCGCCGTGCCCACGCACATCCTCGCCCTCACGCTGGTGCCCGCGAGCCCGGCGGCGATCGTCATGGCGGTGTGCGCGGGCTTCCTCAACATGGCGCTGCTGCCCCCGATCGTCGTGATGGCGCAGGAGATCCTCCCCTCGGGGACGGCGGCGAGTTCGGGCATCGTGATGGGGCTGGCGTGGGCCGTCGGCACGCTGGGGATTCCGGTGGTGGGCGGGTTCGCGGACGCGTTCGGGCCCGTGTTCGCGGCCGCCTGGGCGATGCCGCTCCTGCTGCTCGGGGTACTCTTTGCCATGCAGCCGTCGCTTCGTCCCTACTGTCGAGCCCGATGATGGGATGATGGATCGAAAACGATGGACCGGAAGACGATGAACCGACCCGTACCGTTCCCCGCCATTCTGGCAGGCGCCGTTCTGGCTGCCTGCGGGGGGTCGCCGCCCGCCGACCCGGCCGACCTGATCCTCGTGAACGGCCGCGTGATCACGCTCGACGCGGAGAGCCGCCTCGCGGAAGCCGTGGCCGTGCGGGGCGAGCAGATCGCGGCGGTCGGCTCCACGGCCGAGATCGAAGCTCTGGCGGGCCCTGAAACCCGGCGCATCGACCTGGCCGGACGCGCCGTCACGCCGGGCCTCATGGACGCGCACGTGCACTTCGCGAACGGGGGCGCGAACCGGCTGTACCGCCTCGATCTCAGCTACCCGAACGTCGAGAACATCGCGGACGTGCAGGGCATGGTCGCGGAGCAGGCCGGGCAGCTGGCCGAGGGCGAGTGGGTGCGGGGCGGCGGCTGGGACGAGGGCAAGCTCGAGGAGTTGCGCTACATCCATGCCTCCGACCTCGACGCTATCGCCGCGGGGCAGCCCGTGTGGCTCGCCCACACGATGGGACACTATGGCGTGGCCAACTCCCACGCCCTCGACATGGCGGGCATCACGGCGGCCACCCCCGACCCGCCGGGCGGCACCATCGACCGCGACGAGACCGGGCAGCCGACCGGCGTCCTCAAGGAGTCCGCCATGGGGCTCGTCACGCGCCTCATCCCCCGTCTCGGCCCCGAGGAGCAGCGCGAGGGCATCCGCGCGCTGGCGGACGAGTTCAACGCCGAATGCATGACGGGCGGCAAGGACCCGGGGATCGGCCGCGCCACTTGGGACGCCTACCGCGACGTGCTTGCCGACGGCGATCTCACCGTCCGCATCTTCGCGCTCTGGCGCGGGCGCGAAGGGACGCTGGAGGAGATCCGCGCCTACGCCGACAGCCTCGCGACCTTCACCCGTCCGTACGAGTCGACCGGCGACGACCGGCTCATCCCCGGCGGGGTCAAGCTCTACATCGATGGCAGCGGCGGCGCCCGCACCGCTTGGCTGTACGAGGACTGGAACCGGGACCACACGGGTGCCGACACCGGCAATCGCGGCTATCCGACCATGGACCCCGGCGAGCTGCGACAGCGCTTCCGGGCCTACCACGACGCGGGCCTCCACGTCTCCATCCACTCGATCGGCGACCGCGCGATCGACTGGACCGTCGACAGCTTCATCGAAGCGCTGGAGGCGACCCCCGCCCGGGGCCTCCGCCACGGGATCATCCACTCCAACATCCCCACGGACCGCGCGCTGGACGCGATGGCCGAACTCCAGCGCGAGTGGGAGGCCGGCTATCCCGAGCCGTCCCCCACCTTCACGTGGTGGATCGGCGACACCTACGCGGGCAACTTCGGACCCGAGCGAACCCTGCGCCTGAACCCGTTCCGCTCCTACCAGGATCGGGGCATGATTTGGGCCAGCGGCTCCGACTACTTCGTGACGCCGTACCCCGCGCGCTACGGAGTGTGGGCCTCCGTCGCCCGCCAGCCCCTGCTCGGCGTGTACGGCAGCGAACCCTACGGCACCGCGGAATCCGTGGACGTCGAGACGGCGCTGCGCTCGTTCACGACCTGGGTCGCCCACCAGATGTTCCTCGAGGAGAAGGTGGGGACGATCGCGCCCGGCAAGTACGCCGATCTCGCGGTCTGGGACCGCGACCCCCTCACCGTGCCGACGATCGAACTGCGTGACATGTCGTGCGAGATGACCGTCTTCAACGGCGGAGTCGTGTTCGACCGATCCGCGGCGCTCGATCCCTAGCAGGCCGTGGAAAAAGTCGCGATGTCCCGCGCCGGTGTTGATGGTCGATCTCGCTGCGGGAGTTTCTGGGCTACGGTCTGGCGAAGACGCCGCCGGAGCATTCGACGCTGTCGAAGACGCGCAAGCGGCTGAGCCTGGAGGCCCACGGGGCGGTGTTCGGCTGGGTGCTGGAGCGGCTGCGGGAGTCGGGGCTGCTGCGGGGCAAGACCGTGGGGGTGGATTCGACGACGCTGGAGGCGAACGCGGCGATGCGCGCGATCGTGCGGCGTGACGACGGGACGGAGTACGACGCGTGGCTCGAGGAACTGGCGCGGGAGTCGGGGATCGAGACGCCGACGCGGCAGGACCTTGCGAAGCTGGACCGCAAGCGCCCGAAGAAGGGATCCAACAAGGACTGGAAGCATCCGCACGACCCGGAGGCGCGGATCACGAAGATGAAGGACGGCAGGACCCGCCTGGCGCACAAGCTCGAGGTGGGGGTGGACATGGAGACCGGCGCGGTGGCGGGCGTGACGGTGCAGACGATGGACGGCGGCGACACCGCGTCGCTGCCGGTGACACTGGACGAGACGGAGCGGCGGCTGGCGGAGGTGGGAGCGGAGCCGAAGGAAGTGGTGGGCGACAAGGGCTACCACTCGAACGCGACCATGACGGGAGTGAAGGACCGCGGGCTACGCAGCTACGTGAGCGAACCGAACCGGGGCCGCCGGAAGTGGAAGGGCAAGCGGGATGCGCAGAAGGCGGTCTACGGCAATCGCCGGCGGATCCGGGGCAACCGGGGGAAGCGGCTGCTGCGGTGGAGGGGCGAGAGGCTGGAGCGGACGTTCGCGCACCTGCTCGTGAGCGGAGGGTTGCGCCGCGTCCACGTTCGCGGGCAGAAGGAGATCCGAAAACGCTTGCTGGTTCAGGCCGCAGCCTTCAACCTCGGGCTGATGATGCGCGCGCGCTTCGGCTTCGGTACCCCGCGTGGCCTGCAGGGCCTCGCGGCAGCGGCTGCGGCCCTCGCCGCCGCCTGCGCACACCACTTTGCAACCGTTGTCGGCCAAATCGGGCGCATTTTCGGCCTCCATAGCCCCAGCACCGGCTCCTACCGCCCCTCAGGCCGCCTCGTGCACAACCAGACCGCGCTCACTCGGCCACCGCCGTTCACAAAATCGGTGCCTTGGCGGGCCACTTCTTCCACGGGCTGCTAGCGGCCTGTGGCGAGACTCCGCGTCAGCGCCGAGACGGGCGAGGCGCTCGATTCGCGACGCCCGGCCGTTTCACGTCGCCCGGCCGTTGGCGCGCTCGCCGCGCTCGCGCTGGCGGGATTGGCTCTCCCTCGGAGCGCCGTGCCGCAGCAGCCGGTAGAGATCGCGGGACACCTCCTCGACGCCGGCACCGGAGCACCCATCTCGGCGGCGCTCGTCTCCATCCCCGCGCTGGACATCTCGACGCTCACCAACACGGACGGAGCGTTCCATCTGGTCGTCCCCGCCGGCTCCCACACGTTCGAGATCCGGCACATCGGCTACGGTACGCGGACGACCGAGGTCGAGGCGCGGGCCGACGGCACACTCTCGCTGGAGTTCCGCATCGAACCGGCCGCGATCGAAGTCGCCCCGCTCGAGGTCAACGTCGAGTGGAGACCGTCGTACCTGGAGCAGGTCGGTTTCTACGAGCGCCGGGCGCACGGCAGCGGCAGATTCTACGATCCCGAGGACATCCGCCGCGGGGGCGACGGCCTGATCGTCGGCTGGCGAAACATGAGCGAGGCCATTCTCAACATGAACCGGTCCGGCGGCGTGTGGTGCGCTCCACAGATCCTCATCGATGGCCGCCGGGACCGCGTTGGCCTCATGACCACGCTCGCCCATCACCGAATGGGAGGCGTCGAGGTCCACGCCGAGCCGCACAAGGTGCCGGGCCTCGTGCCTCTGATACGCGCGGCGGGCGAGAATCCGTTCTGCCCCACGGTCATCGTCTGGACACGACAGTGGCTGACCGCGGCCGAGCTTGAAGAGCGGCGGATCGTTCTCTGCGAGCCCGGCCCCACAACGGAACGGGCTCCGCTCGTGGTCGAGGGGACGGTCACGGATGCGCTGACCGGCATTCTCCTGCCCCGGGCGACCGTGACGGCTTGGATCACGGAACCGGGCGGCCGGCGGCGCGAGAAGGAGACGACCGCCGACGACAACGGTCGCTTCCGGTTCTGCGACCTCGATCCGCGGACGGACGTGAGCATCTGGGCCAGGTTCGCCGGCCTCAGCGGCGAACTGGCGCCCGTGGCGGCCGAGACAGCCCCCGTGACGCGGGATCTGGTGGTCCCCATCTCTCGTCACGGCCACGTCGCCGGCCGCGTCTTCGATCTCCGGCGAGGCGAACCCGTGCCGGGGGCCGAGATCAGGCTGGCGGCGGCCGCGGCCGCACCGGCCCCCGGCGACCGTGGCCCGCCCGCGGAGGCCGGGTATCTGACGACGAGCGACGAGCACGGCCTCTTCGCGATCCCGGACCTGATCCCTGGGGACTACCGGCTCGCCGTATCCCACCCCGACGCCGGTGTCGCCGGAGAAACCATCCCGGTCCCCTCCGGTTCAACGGTGGATGTCCGCGTCGAACTCGACCCCACGCCGCCTCCCGCGCCCGACGCCGCCTCGCCCGCGGCGGGGCCGCGGATCGTGGCCGAGCGGCGGCATCCGCGTCTCACGGAGGTCGGTTTCTACGAACGCAGGCGGGAGAGCGCGACGCGCGGCCGCGGACACTTCTTCACACGGGAGCGGATTCGGGCCCTCGCGCCCACCCGCCTCACCGACCTCCTCACCGAGGTGGACGGCCTGCGCGAAGTCTGCCCGCGACAGACCTGCCGCCTCGTCTCGCCAAGGGCGGGGAGATGCTCCCACGTGTCCGTCTACCTGAACGGCACCCTGATCATGGATGGCCGCGCCTGGGACTTCGAGCAGGGGGGCGTGGACGACCTGGCGGCTCCGCATGAGGTCGTCGCCATCGAAGTCTACCTCGGGGCCGTCTCCCTGCCCGGGGAGTTCGCCGCTCCATCCAACCGGTGCGGCGCGATCGTCATCTGGAGCGGGTAGCCGCGAACGTGATCCGGGACGGCTGGCGCCGCGACTTCGACGCGACGCTCCTGTACGTCGTGCGGGACGGCGAGATCCTCCTCATTCACAAGAAGCGGGGCATCGGAGCCGGCAAGCTGAACGGCGCCGGGGGGAAGGTGGACCCCGGCGAGATCCTCCTCGCTGCGGCCGTGCGAGAGTTCCGTGAGGAATTGTGCGCGCGCCCGCTCGCCCCGCGAAAGCTGGGAGAGGTGGCGTTCGACGTGGTGGACGGCGTATCGATCCTCATCCATGTCTTCCGCGCGGACGCGCTCGACGGCGAACCTTCGGAGACTGACGAGGCGGTCCCCGTCTGGGCACCCGTCGACGACATTCCGTACGATCGGATGTGGGCGGACGACCGCTACTGGCTGCCGCACCTGCTGGAGAACCGCGCGTTCGAGGCGTTCGCCCGCTTCGAGGGAGACAGACTCCTCGATTGCGAGGTAAGGTGCCTCGACGGCGCCACCCCATGGTGAAACAGGAGAGGAAACCCATGCCGACCCAGCTGCGGAGAATGATCTCCAACCGGATCGCGGTGGTCGCGCTGACCACGTGCGCCGCGCTTCACACCGTCCCCCTCGAGGCCCAGGAACGACCGCTGCTCGGCTTCGGGCCGGAGTCGTCCGCAGCGCAACTGGAGGCCGAAGCCCGCCTCGACGAGAGCGTGCGCGCGAGCAACCTCGAGAGCTGGATGGAGCGCATGACCCGCGAGCCGTTCTTCGTGGGCGCGCCCTACAACTACCAGAACGCGATGTGGGTCGCGGAACAGTTCCGCGACTGGGGCTACGAGGTCGAGATCGCGGAGTACGAGGTCCTCTTCCCCAAGCCGCTCGTCCGTCATCTGGAGATGCTCGAGCCCGAGCCCTTCGTGGCTTCGCTCGAGGAGCCCGAGATCTCGGAGGACGCGACGTCGGGCGTGGCGGGCCGACTCCCGACCTACAACGCGTACTCGGCGGATGGCGACGTGACGGCGGAACTCGTGTACGTCAACCAGGGCATTCCGCGCGACTACGAGGAACTCGAGCGCATGGGGATCGACGTGGCCGGGAAGATCGTCATCGCCCGCTACGGCGGATCGTGGCGCGGCATCAAGCCCAAGGTGGCGCATGAACACGGGGCCATAGCGACGATCATCTACTCCGACCCGCGAGATGACGGCTTTTTCCAGGGAGACGCCTATCCGAAGGGCGCCTACCGGGCGGAGTTCGGGGTCCAGCGCGGGGCGGTGCAGGACATGCCGCTCTATCCCGGCGATCCGCTCACCCCCGGCGTGGGGGCGACGGCGGATGCCGAACGGATGACGCCGGAGGAATCGCCGACCGTGATGAAGATCCCCGTGCTTCCGATCTCCTGGGGTGACGCGCTGCCCCTGCTTCGGGCGCTCGAGGGTCCGGTGGCCCCGCCGTCGTGGCGAGGCGCGCTCCCGCTCACCTACCACGTCGGCCCCGGCCCCGCGATAGTCCGCGTCCATCTCGAGTTCGATTGGGGGCTCGAGACCGCGTACAACGTGATCGCGACGATGCCCGGCACCGACTTCCCGGACGAATGGGTCATTCGCGGCAATCACCGGGACGGCTGGGCGATGGGCGCGGCGGACCCCATCAGCGGGCATGTGGCGATGATGGAGGAAGCGCGCGCCATCGGAGAACTGGCCCAGGCGGGTATGCGGCCCCGGCGGACGATCATCTTCGGCTCGTGGGACGCGGAGGAGCCCGGCCTGATCGGCTCGACGGAGTGGGTCGAGCACCACGCCGACGAACTGCGGGCCAAGACCGTGGCCTACATCAACACCGATGGCAGCAGCCGGGGCTTCCTCGGGATGGGCGGGTCGCACACGCTGCAGAGCTTCATCAACGGCGTCGCCCGCTCGGTGACCGACCCGCAGACCGGCGTGTCCGTTTGGGAGCGGCTGCACGCCTCCCGTGCCGTGGGCGGCGGGCGCCGCGCGGACGATGCCTCGGACATCACGATCAGCCCGCTCGGGTCGGGATCGGACTACACGCCCTTCCTGCAGCACCTCGGGATTGCGTCCCTGAACCTGGGGTTCGGGGGAGAGGGCGGCGGCGGCTCGTACCACTCGCAGTACGACTCGTTCGACCACTACACGCGCTTCGGCGACCCCGGCTTCCAGTACGGCGCGGCCCTCGCGAAGACGACCGCCCGGGCCACGCTGCGACTGGCCAACGCGGACGTCATTCCGCTGAGATTCTCACCCTTCGTGAACAACGTGAAGTCCTATCGCGACGAGGTGATGGCGCTCCTCGACGAGACGCGCGAGCAGACGGAGCGCCGTAACGCGCTGGTGGCGTCGGACGCGTACACCCTCGCGGCGGATCCCACGAAGGCGTACGTGCCGCCCGAGGCGCAGGACGAGGTGCCGTTCCTGAACTTCGCCCCGGTGCAGAACGCGATCACCCGGCTGGAGGCGAGCGCCGCGGCGTACGATGCCGCCTACGACGCCATGTGGGCCGCGCATGCAGCGGCGGCGGCCGGCGGCGACGGCGGCGGTTCAGGCGACGACATGACCGAACATGGAGACGTGCAGCAACGCCTGAACGCCGCCCTCATCCAGACCGAACGTCTGATGACTCACGAGGACGGCCTCCCGCGCCGCAACTGGTTCCGGCACCAGATCTACGCGCCGGGTTTCTACACGGGCTACGGCGTGAAGACGCTGCCCGGAATCCGCGAGGCGATCGAGGAACGTGGGTGGGATGAGGCGTCCGCACAGGTGGAACGCCTGGCCGGCACCCTCACCCGCCTCGCCGACAAGATCGACGAAGCGACCTCCATCCTCCGCGGGTAGTGCAGCCCGCCGGCTAGTTTCGGCTGGCGGCTTGGGCCCTCAATGCTGCCACCCGCTCCTCGGTGGGCGGGTGCGTGGTGAACAGGGACCTGAGCCCTCGGCGGCGGCCCGTGAACGGGTTCACGATCGCGAGTGAGGCCCCCGCCGGGTTCACGTCCATAGGGATGCGGCGCGCGCTCGACTCGAGGCGCTTCAGTGCGCCGGCCAGGCCCATCGGGTCGCCGGTGATCTCGCCCCCGGTGCGGTCGGCCTGAAACTCGTTCCGGCGGCTGATCGCCATCTGGATGATGACGGCGGCCAGCGGCGCGACGATGGCCATGACCAGCATACCGAGCGGGTTGTCGCCGTCGTCGCGCCCCCCGCCGAAGATGAACCCCCAGCGGGCGATGGAGGCGATCATGGCGATCGCGCCCGCCATCGTCGCCGCGACGGTGCCGACCAGCATGTGGCGATGCTTGATGTGAGCCAGTTCGTGCGCGATCACGCCGTCCAGCTCGCGGGACGGCAGCGTCCGGAGGATCCCCTGCGTGAAGCAGACCACCGCGTGCCGCGGATCGCGACCCGTGGCGAAGGCGTTGGGCTGAGGCTGGGGCGAGATGGCCACGACCGGCGCCGGCAAGCCCGCCCTGCGGCGCAGCCGGTCCACCCGGTCGTACAGCTCCGGCGCCTGCGACCGGTCGACGATCCGCGCCCGGTACATGCGCAGCACCATGCGGTCGCTGAACCAGTACATGCCGAAGTTCATGACCGCCGACAGAACGAGGAACAGGAATGCCCCCTGCTGCCCGAACAGCGCGCCTCCCGCGAGGACCAGGACGAGCGTCAAACCCAGCATGAGGCCGAATACTCTGAACATCCGCGATAACCCCTTGTATCTCCAGTCTCGGTCTATGGTCTCAACCCGCTGCGGAGTTGCTACCCCCCGACGCCGCCGGCGTTACAGCCGCCGCGAGCAGGTCGCAGAATACGAATCCGCCCCGCTCCACCACCTCGCCCCGCGTGACCGGAACCGGCCGCGGCAGGATCGGACCCGCCCACACGAAGGTATGGAACTCCCCGTTCTCCCCGCAGGGATCGACCCCCTCCGGGAGATCCGCGACGAACGCGGCATCGAACGCGCGTCCCGCGAACGACGCATCCAGTACCGCCGGGTTGATGCACACGGCGACCGCCTTGAACCCGTCCCGGATGAAGGACTGCGCGAGAACCGCAGTGGGTTGCTGCCAGATCGGGAACAGGCATTCCAGGCCCGAGGCCGCGAGCTGTCGCTCCCGGTACTCGCGGAGATCCTCCAGGAAGATGTCCCCGAAGGCGACGCGCCGGATGCCGTCGTCGTGCAGCCGATCGAACGCCTCGCCCATGGCGCGTTCGTAGATCTCGTTGGAGGACTGCGGCGGGACGACCACCTCGACCAGCGCGACGCCGATGGACGCGGCCTGGTCGCGCGCGAGCGCGCGCCGCACCCCGTGCATGCTCACGCGGTCGTAGGCGTCGGTCACCGTCGTGATCAGCGTCTCCACCCGATAAGCCCCGGACCGCTGCATCGCGTGCAGGGCGAGCGCGCTGTCCTTGCCGCCGCTGAAGCACATGGCGATGCGTTCGCTCATTCCAGGACCCGGGCCTGGAACGCTCCCGTCAGGACACGGCCCTCGCGCTTGACCTGAACCCAGATCGTGTATTCGCCCGGCTGCGGAAAAGCGAACGGAAACTCGACCACGCCGACGGCATCCGAGTTCGACGCTGCCCGGCGGTCGGCCGCGAGGCCCGCCTCGACCCCCGCCCCCGCCATCGGCAGCACGTCCGGCGCGAGCACCGCGAGCGAGCCCATCGATATCGTGCCCGCCGGATGCAGGTGGACGAACACCGCGCCGTCATCCCGCGTGAGCGCGGCGTGGCTGCGCATGCCCATGTAGGGCTCAAGCTGCGCCGGTTTCTCGTCGGGGTCCCAGACCCTGAATGCGAGCACCGTCTCCTCGTCCACCCGAAGCTCCTGATCGCCCTGCCATTCGAGGATCGAGCCATCGTCGAGCCGCACCTCGGAGCCCGGCCCGGAAAGCCCCACGGCAACCCCGGTCCATGTCGAGTCGTCCGCGTCTCGCAGCAGGCCCGCGGGCGCCCCCGGCGGGACATCCCCCGCCTCGGGGGGTGCGAGCGCAGCCGCGTCGACCGTGATCGTGTCGACCACCGTCTGCGCGAAGCCGGACTCGTACACGATGTCACCGTAGATCCGGTACTCGCCCGGCGGCAGGTCCGGCCACGGCACGCGGAACGTGGCCGAATCCACGGGGACCGGATGCACATGCGCGAAGGCGTCCATCCCCGGCGCCCCCACCACGAACATGTGCATCAGCTTGCCGTGATCCGGCACGAGCGGGCTCCAGTCGCGGCCCCGCCAGGCGGGGTCCGTGATCGCGATCTCGAGGGCGGGGGCGCCCCCCACGCGCACCATCACGCCTTCCACGGCGAGGCGCGCGAAGATGCCGCTGCGGGCGTCCCGGTCCACCGCCTCCCACCACAGGTTCCCCAAGTAGAGGAGGCCCGCCACCCCCACGGCGGTGGCGGCCATCGTGATCCGGGCGCGGCGGAGCTGGCGGGAACCCGCCGCTTCCCCTGACGGGAGCTGGCTCTCCCGCACCGCGGCGCCGGCGAGGGCGACGACGCCGGCGACGAGCAGGATCGCGAGTGCGAGCAGGATCCACCCGAGCCCCGGCGGCAGGTCGCGCACTCCGAGCATGACGGACGTCACCGGGACCGAGACCTCCCCGTTCCCGCGGCTTCCCTCCACCGCGATCTCGACGCGGTACGCGCCCACCGTCATGAGCCACAGCTCGGCCGCGTACAGTTCGGGGTCGCCCGCCACGGGGGAGGCAACGTCGGGCGGCGGCGCCCCGCCTTCCGGCGCCGCGTCCCAGCGCACCGGGCGCACGGTCACCCGGTCCACGCCGCCGCCCGGTACCCGAATCGAGATCTCGGCCAGCCCCGGGATGACCTCGGGCGGACGGATGACGACGGAAACGGGGTAGGGACCCGCCTCGCCGGAGAAGAAGACGTTGTTGCTCCCGACGTGCCCCGCCGTCGCGACGTACAGCCCCGCGACGAGCGCCGCCGCGCGCAGGAGGCGGGCGCCCCGACCGCGCCTCACCGGCGGACGCGCGACATCCAGTTGCCGCACCACAGACCCAGGCGGGCCGACGCGAACGCGATCGGAAGCGCCCACCACGCCCCGGCCACGAAGCGTGCCGCCGAGAACTGACCGCCCATGAAGGGACCGCCGTGCCAGAACACGTACTGCCAGTCGCCCGGCCTGCTCGTGTAGCCCCACGTGTCGCCCTGGAAGACGTAGTTCCGCGCCCCCTCCGAGAGCATGAACTCGGCGAAGTACCAGTTGACGACGCCGAAGATGCCCACGAAGGCGACGGCGCCGACCGCCGCGATCCACCAGTCCGTCGACGCCCGGGCGGGCGCCTCGCCCGGCGCGGAATACCGCCGCAGCAGGAGGTCGATCGCGATCGCCGGCGCAAACAGCAGGAGCGGGAACTCGGGCGGCTGCATGGCGGTGACCGGACGGAGGATCGGCGCGAGCAGCGGTTCCGCCGGGAAGAGCGGCAGCACCCACATCATCATCAGCGAAATCCCCGTGTACACCAGGGCCGCACATGTCGCCGGCCAGCGCAACCGTCCGGCGCGCCCCACCAGGAAGAGGAGAAAGGGGAAGACCCCCGCGGTGACCAGATAGAACGTCGCCCCGTGCATCTGGTTGGGGAACGTGTACTCCAGCAGCAGCACCGAGGGCGACATGATCGCCGCCGCGGCGCTGAATACGCATGCCCACGCGAGCTTGCGACGCCCCGCCTCCGAGGCCCGGTTCTGCCACGAGAGCGCCATGAGCATGGCGCCGATCTGGATGGCGTAGATCCCCAGAGCCAGGACCACGTGCGGCGGGCTCAGAATCTGGACGTCGAGGCCGTACGCGTTGTGCCACCAGTCGTCGAGCGGCGCCGAGGTGAGCATGGCGATCGCGCCCCAGATCGCCACCCAGGCCCCCAGCGGCGCCCGAAACCCCCACAGCCGCACCGAGCGTCCGACTTCCGCGTCCGTCCCGGCGAAGGTCGTCTTGAGCGCCAGCCACCCGCACGAGAGTCCCGCCGCCAGCCCGCCCGCGTACACCATCAGGTGGGCGGGCGTCCAGAACGTGTCGCGGCCGATCGTCCGGTGCCACGAGATGTCCCACGTGATGCCCACGATCACGCTCACCGAGGCGAACAGGATCGCGGTCAGAAACCACGGAATACGGTCCGCCGACTCCGCCGCACGCTCGCGCCCCGCGAAGATTGAAGCCGGAGCCGCTGTCGATTCCATCGAAATCCTCTCTCCGGCGCCCGATGAACGACGGCCCCCGGACTATCGACACATCTGCCCTGCCGTCCGAAGATAGGTCTGAACCCGTCGAGATGCAGGAGATTTCATGCCACGACAGAGACGCCTCCGCCCCCTCCGCGCAGGACTCCCCGTCGTATCCGTCGCCCTCGCGGTCGGGGGGTGCGGCGAGCCGGGTTCCCAGCCCGAAGGATCCCTTACGCCGGACCAGGTCGACGAGATCCACGCCCTCGCCACGACCCCCCTGGAGGAGGGACGCGCCGCGGGCATGTCGATCGCGGTCGTGCGCGGGACCGACACCCTGTTGATCGAGGAGTTCGGCCACGCCGACCTCGAACTCGGCGTCCCCACGCCGCCGGACGCGGTCTACGAGGTCGGATCCGTGACCAAGCAGTTCACGGCGGCCGCCGTCCTCCTCCTGCAGGAGGAAGGGAAGCTCTCCCTTGACGACCCCCTCACGAAGTGGCTGCCGGACTACCCGGTCGGGGGTCGGACGGTGACCGTTCGCCGGCTCCTCGACCATACTTCGGGCATCAAGGGCTACACCGAGCTGCGGCACCTGTGGGCCGAGATCGCCCCGCTGGAACTCCCCCGGGACACGCTCGTTACGCTCTTCTCCGCCGAGCCGTTCGAGTTCGAGCCCGGGACCGCGATGACGTACAACAATTCGGCGTACTTCCTCGCCGGACTCATCATCGAGGCGGCGAGCGGGATGAGCTACGAGGACTTCGTCGAGGAGCGGCTCTTCGGAGCGGCCGGGATGGAGAACTCGCGCTACTGCCACAAGGACGAACTCGTCCCCAACCGGGCCAGGGGATACGAGCCGGGAGACGACGGCCTCCTGCCGGCCCCCTACCTCAACCACCTCTGGCCCTACGCCGCCGGCTCGCTGTGCTCGACCGCGCGGGACCTGATGGCGTGGAATCAGGCCCTCCATGGCGATGGAGAGGGAGGGACGATCCTGGGCCCCGAGAGCTACCGGCTGATGATCACGCCCGAACCCCTGCTCGACGGCACCGAACTCCGGTACGCGAAAGGGGTGGCGATCACGGACCGCGACGGCGCGAAGGGGATCCGGCACGGGGGCGGGATCTTCGGTTTCGTGACCGACCTTCGCTACTACCCGGCCGAGGATCTGTCGATCGCGGTTCTGATCAACACCGCCGGGGGCGTCGCGTCGAGCGACATCGCGCAGCAGGTCGAAGATGTGATCCTCGGCCAGAGGGCGGAGGTCATGCCCATCCCGTTCGACGGCGACGCCGCTCCCTATGCGGGACGATACGAGGGCCCGGCGCGCGGGCAGCGCATGGTGGCCGAGGTGGGGATCGAGGATGGGCAGCTGACGATCGACGCCGGCCCGGGTTCGGCGGACGCCCTCACCTGGCTGGGGGGCGACACCTTCGGGCGGGGGAGCAACCGGTTCCGGTTCGTGCGCGACGCGAACGGGGCCGTTGACGAGCTGCGGATGGACGTCATCTCCGGCCATTACGTCCTGCGGAGGGTCGACCCGTGAAGACGACCCGAGCCTGCGTCCCCGCCCTCCTGCTCGTCTTCGCTGCCGCGGCACCGACCGCGGGACAGGATCTGACGACGCTCATCGGGACCGAAACCAGCGAGCTGGCACCCGTTGTGGAGCGCTACAGCACCGACCGCACGGCCCTCGGGCGCCGGTGGAACGTCCCCCACTCTCCGGAGCGCACCCGCCGCTTTCACGACTTCTTCTCCGACTGGCGGCGACGGATCGACGCGCTCGACTTCGAGACGCTGAGCCTCGAAGGGCGAGTCGACTACGTCCTCCTCATCAATGACCTCACGTATCAACTGGATCTCATCGAACGCGAGGCTCGGCTCGCCGCGGAGATGAACGGGTTCATCCCCTTCACCGCGCTCATCGTCGAACTCGAGGAACGTCGGCGTCGGCGGGAGCCGGTGGAATCCGAGGCGGCGGCGGCCCGCCTGGCCGCCCTTCCGGCGGAAGTCGCGGCCACGCGCGAGACCGTGGAGGCGCGGCTGGAGAGCGAGGCGGACCTGTCCCGGATCGTCGCGCTCCGGGCGGTGACGACGCTCGCGCAGCACACGCGTCTGCTCGAGGACTGGTACGAGCACTACGCCGGCTACGACCCCGTCTTCACATGGTGGAACGAGGACCCGTACGCCCGCGCCAAGACCGCGCTCGACGACTACGCGACGTTCCTGCGTGAGACGGTGATCGGATACCGGGAGGGCGAGGACGAACCGATCGTCGGTGATCCGATCGGGGCGGAGGGTCTCGCCGCGGATCTGCGCCGCGAGATGATCCCCTACACGCCGGAAGAACTGATCGCGATCGCCGAGCGGGAATACGCCTGGTGCGAGGAGCGGATGATCGAGGCCTCGCGCGAACTCGGTTACGGCGACGACTGGCGGGCGGCGCTCGAGTACGTGAAGACGCTGCACCGCGATCCCGGCGACCAGCCCCGGATGATCCGGGAACTCGCCGACGAGGCGCTGGCCTTCGTCACCGAACGCGATCTCATCACCGTCCCCCCGCTCGCCGACGAGATCTGGCGCATCGAGATGATGTCCCCGGAGCGCCAGAAGGTGTCGCCCTTCTTCCTCGGTGGGGAGGTGATCCAGGTCTCCTTCCCCACGGACGGGATGGAGCACGAGTACAAGCTCATGAGCATGCGGGGGAACAACGAGCACTTCTCCCGCGCGACCGTGCACCACGAACTGATTCCCGGGCACCACCTGCAGGGGTTCATGACGAGCCGCTTCAACTCGCACCGGCGGGCGTTCTCGACCCCGTTCTGGGGCGAGGGGTGGGCGCTCTACTGGGAGATGCTCCTCTGGGACCTCGACTTCCCGTCGACCCCCGAGGACCGCATCGGGATGCTGTTCTGGCGCATGCACCGCACGGCGCGGATCATCTTCTCCCTCTCCTTCCACCTCGAGCGCATGACCCCGCAGGAGGCGATCGACTTCCTCGTCGAGCGCGTGGGGCACGAACGCGCCAACGCCGAGGCGGAGGTGCGGCGCAGCTTCAACGGCTCCTATTCGCCGCTCTACCAGGTCGCGTACATGATCGGCGGCCTCCAGATCCGGGCCCTGCACGAGCAACTGGTGCAGTCGGGGGCGATGACGAACCGTGCCTTCCACGACGCGATCCTTCGGGGCGGGCGCATGCCGATCGAAATGGTGCGTGCCCGCCTGCTGGGAGAGGCGCCGCCGAAGGACTTCGAGTCGGTGTGGCGCTTCCAAGGCGACCCGCTGCGGCGAAACACGACCTCGCAGGAGACGACCTCGAGCGAGACGACCTCCCGGGAGCCCGCGTATTGACGCGCTGAAAGGACGATCCATGGTTCGCGACCCGCATCCTACGGCGATTTTCGGCCTCTTCCTCGCTCTGAGCGCCGCGGCTGGCGGCGGGAGCGAGGTGCACGCGCAGAACGGCCGCGAGGGCGGCGTCCTCACGATCGACCAGCTTCTCTCCATCGAATCCGTCGTCGGAGGCGCGCCCGTCTGGTCGCCCGATGGCTCCGCGATCCTGTTCGAGTCGGCGCTTACGGGCGGTCTCGCGACGCTGCCACCGGAAGGCGGGTTCCCCACCCGGGTGCCGGCGGACATGGGTGGCTCGGGCCACTTCCTCACCTCTCAGATGCCGGGCTGGTCCCCCTCCGGGACGTGGATCTCCTACGTGTCGGACAAGAGCGGCGCCCCCGAGATCTGGATCTGGTCCACGCGCGACGGGGCCGAAGTCCGGCTCACCGACCTCGGGGCGCGGATCAACTCGATGAGCTGGTCCCCGGACGAGCGCTCGATCGTCTTCGCCGGCGACCGCTACGGCAACTACGACATCTGGAAGGTGGACGTCGCGACCCGGCGCGTGGACCGTCTCACCGAGGACAAGCGCTACGAGGTCTTCCCGACCTGGACGCCCGACTCCCGTCACATCCTCTACGTCCGCCTCGACGACACATGGGAGGACCACGACGTGATCGAGGTCGACGCCACGGGCGGGAATCCGCGCACGGTGCTAGAGGACCGTGACTTCTTCGACTACGGGGCGGGCGCGACGTTCGGCTATCCGAGCGTGTCTCCCGACGGGGGCTCGATCCTCTTCCGCTCGCACCGGAGCGGCTGGATCAACTACTGGCTCGCGCCGCGCGAGGGGGGAGAGCCGCGTCCGGTCGCCCCGGCCGAGGCCGACCAGAGCGCCGCGACGTGGTCCCCCGACGGCCGATGGATCACCTACACCGAGAACCACAACGGACACCACGACCTGCGCGTGGTCTCAGCGGACGGGGGCGAGCCGAGGGTGCTCGTGTCACCGGAGGGCGGCGTCGTGTCGAGCCCATCGTGGGCCTCCGACAGCCGCTCGATCGCATACCTGCAGGAGGACCTAACGCGGCCGCGGGACCTGTACGTCGTCTCGCTGGAGGACGGACGCAGCCGGCAACTCACGTCGTCCATGCCGGCCGGCAACCTGGGCGGCCGACTCGTGACACCGGAGAAGATCCACTACGAGAGTACGGACGGATATTCGATCCCGGCCTATCTCTATCGGCCACCGGGTGCGGCGGCAGGAGACCGCCTCCCCGGCGTGATGTGGATCCACGGGGGTCCCACCTCGCAGTTCCACGACACCTTCCAGCAGCACGTGCAGTTCTTCGTCCAGCGGGGATACGTCGTGCTCCTGCCCAACATCCGCGGGAGTTCGGGCTACGGGAAGGACTTCGCCGACGCGAACAACGGCTGCTGGGGGCACTGCGATCTGGAGGACGTGGTCGCGGGCGCCGACTACCTGCGGGCGCTCCCCGAGGTCGATCTCGAGCGGATCGGGATCACGGGGACGAGCTACGGCGGTGTCATGAGCATGTACGCCGTGGCCTTCGCCCCGGACGCCTTCCGCGCCGCGATCCCGGGCTCCGGGTACGCGGACTGGGTCCACTTCTACCACAGCGAGAACGAACTCCGCCACGTCAAACTGCTCGACCACGAATTGGGCCCCTTCGAGACGAGCGAAGACGCGTGGCGCCACAGTTCGGCCATCACGAACGTAGCCGACGTGTCCACGCCGATCCTCCTCGTGCATGGCGTGGGCCGCTATCCGGGCTCCGACCAGTCCGAGATCTTCGCGCGGGCGCTGGAGAACTACTACAAACCGTTCCAATACAAGACGTACCCGAACGAGAACTACTACGTCTACGGGAAGGCGAACCGCCGCCGGATGCTCCTCGACATGCTCGACTTTTTCGAGCAGTTCCTGAGGGACGAGGGGGTGGCGCCCGGGGGCGGTGCGGCCGGCGACCGATGATGGAGCCGACAACGGAGACGGCAATCAAGGCTACCCGACGCGGGAGTCGACTGCTTCTCGTCGCTCTCATGCTGTCGGCATGCGAGCGCGTCGAGCGGGTTCCCTCCGTCGGGGCCGCCGGGGAAGAAAACCCGGCGGCCGGCGGGGTTCGGACGGCCGCTGAGCTCGGCCCGGTGGAAGTGGCGGTCGAGACGAGCCAGGGCGAGTTCGTGATCGCCGTACATCCCGAGTGGGCGCCGCAGGGAGCCGAGGGTTTCCTCACGCTCGTCGAGTCTGGCTACTACGACGATGCCCGCTTCCACCGCGTCGTCCCGGATTTCATCGTCCAGTGGGGGCTCGCCGGCGACCCCGTCCTCACCGCCGAGTGGATGAACGCCTACATCCCCGACGACCCCGTCGTCACCTCCAACACGCGCGGCCGGATCGCCTTCGCCTTCACCGAGCCCGGAACCCGAGCGACCCAGGTGTATATCAACCTCGTGGACAACGTGCGCCTCGACTCGACGGGCTTCGCGCCCTTCGGCGAGGTGATCAGCGGGATGGAGGTCGTGGATGCGCTCTATTCGGGGTACGGTGAGGACTCCGGCGGCGGCCTGCGCCGAGGCGACCAGAGCCGGATCGTCGCGGAAGGCAACCTCTACCTCGACCGCGAATACCCGCTCCTCGACCGCCTCATCCGAGCGAGCCGGCGCTGAGCGGGCCGTTCGGAGCGTACCCTGGTCCAGGCGATTCCGGATCGTCGTCGCAACCATTCTTGCCGCTTGTGCCTCCTGTCGGGCTGTGAACTGGTAGACACGGTGGCCCCTTTCCTGGTCGGCAACAGAGCGCCGACCGCGCTGGGCAAGATCCCCCCAGCGTACAGGGACTGGCGCTATTCGCTGTCACCGGACATTGCTGTCTGGCCGTATTTCGCAGACCCCGATGGGGACTCCCTTACGTTCACTGCTACGACGGACGACCCCAAGACCCTGGGCGTCGGGGTAGCCGGGGGCTTCGTAGAGGTCCGTGGGCGGAGATGGCACGTAGCAACGGTGACCGTCACGGCCACCGACCCAAGCGGCTTGACAGCGCAGCACACGTTCGAATCCGGGGAAGTGGGGCCTACGCCGGGGTCAATCCCGCCAGGCTATCCCGTGCCCCCGCGACCGAGGGGTCAGATCCCTTCTTTTAAGGTCCTTCGCGGTCAGAGTGCTACGGTCCACCTGCGGGACCACTTTGAAGCGTACCAGCCAAGCTTCGAGGCGACTTCGTCCTTGCCCGGCAGCGTGGAGGTGTCGGTCTCGGGTCATACCCTCACAATTGACGGCGTAGATCTGGGCTCGGCGCTCGTGAACGTGAACGCAAGAACCCGCGGCGGCTTGGCGACGCAGGAGTTCAAGGTCGTGGTAGATCGTCCTACGGCCCGTCTCAATTCGGCTCCGGCATTCCAGGGGATTTCTTCTCGGAAAGTCATCCCGCAGGGCACCCGGTTCTCGCTCAATGTCGCGCAGTATTTTTCGGATCCGGAGGGGGACGCGTTGACGTACACGGCCAAGCAGGGCAGCCCGGTCGTGATATGGAGCATTGCGGGGAATACCCCGGTGCCGCGAGGCGCAGTCACGGCCTCGTTCGTCTCCGCGGGGCAGGCTTGGCGTGACAGGCACCAGGCCCGGCTTTTCGCGGATCAGGATCACCGCGACCGATCCGGGCGGATTGCCCGCTAGTGGTGACCTGATGGTGGAGGTAACGCCCCCCGTGCGCCGCTGACGCGCCCCGAAGCGCTAGGGGGTTGCCTTCTGTAGTCCGACCAGTTCTACGGCGCCCGCCGCGCCGAGCCGAAGTAGTTCGTCGAGTTCCGCCCGCGTGAAGGGCGCCCCCTCCGCCGTCCCCTGGACCTCGACGAGGCGGCCGTCTTCGAGGTAGACGAAGTTGAAGTCAACGTCGGCCGCCGCATCCTCCACGTACTCCAGGTCGAGTCGCGCCTCGCCGTCCACCATCCCGGCGCTGATGGCGGCGACCCACTGCCGGAGCGGGCTGGCTTCCAGCGTACCCTCCGATACCAGCCGCTGGAACGCCATCTCTAGGGCTACGCACGCCCCCGTGATCGAGGCGGTACGGGTGCCGCCGTCTGCGACGAGGACGTCGCAGTCCACCGTCACCGTCCGCTCGCCGAGCGCCGACAGGTCGACCGCCGCCCGTAGTGAACGGCCGATGAGGCGCTGGATTTCCTGCGTGCGCCCACGGGGGCCGCGCCGCTCGCGACGTGTCCGCTCGGCCGTGGCCCGGGGCAGCATGGCGTACTCGCCGGTGACCCACCCGCCCCGCCCCTCCCGCCACGGTGGAACGCGTTCCTCCACCGAGGCCGTGCAAAGCACGCGCGTCATCCCCATCGTGATCGTGCACGATCCCTCGGCGAAGGGGGCGGTTCCCGTCTCCAGGGTCGTCGGTCGGAGCGCGTCGAGCGCCCGTCCGTGTGGACGTGCCGGCATGGGGCAGCCTCGGTCGAAAGGTCGAAAGGGAGAACGGATGAACTTCGAACGCGTGGACAGTACGCCGGCCGCGACCCCGCTGCGACGGCGGATCCCCGCCCTCCCCATGCGGGGTGCCCGCTGGCCGGGCTCACCCGGAGCGGCCGCGTGGCCGGCGATCGCGGGCATGATGCTCGCCTGCGCGCCGGGCGATGCTCCTGAAGCGGAAACGGAGATGACGCCGACGAGCGTGCTGTTCACGGGCGCGACGGTCCTCGACGGGTCCGGAGAAGCGTCGTTCACGGCCGACGTCGCGGTGGAGGGCGACCGGATCACCTTCGTGGGCGATGCCGTAGCCGCCGAGATCGCCATGCGCGACACGATCGCGCTCGACGGCCTCCTCCTGACCCCCGGCTTCATCGACATGCACAGTCACATCAATGTCGACGAGGCCTACGGGCGCCCCGCCGTCGAGTTCCTGACGCAGGGCATCACGACGGGCGTCGTCGGCGTCGACGGGTCGAGCAGCGTCGATCTCGCCTCGCTGTATGACGAGCTGGAGAGCGCCGGAGTCGGCAAGAACATCGTCTCCTACGTCGGACATGGATCCGTCCGCCAGGCCGTCATTGGAATGGATGACCGTGCTCCCACGGCGGACGAACTCGAACAGATGAGGACGCTCGTCCGAAGGGGGATGGAGGACGGCGCCTTCGGGCTCTCTACCGGTCTCTTCTACACGCCCGGTTACTACGCGGAGCCCGAAGAGGTCATCGCACTCGGCAGGGTCGCGGCGGAATACCCGATCGCCGGCGACCATGCCCCGGTCTACGACACCCACGACCGGGACCTCGGCGCCACCTACCAGGGGATCGGCTACCTGAACTCGATCCGGGAGGCGATCCACATCGGCGCGGAGTCGGGACTGCGGACCATCTTCAGCCACTTCAACGCGCAGGGCGCGGCGCTCTACGGGCGGGCGTCGGAAGGCGCGGCGCTCATCGACTCGGCGCGGGCGGAGGGCATCGAAGTGGCGGGCGCGCAGCACGTCTACACGTCGACGATGTCGAGCCTGCGCGCCTACACGATCCCGCGCTGGGCGCAGGCCGGCGGCCCGGAACAGATGGTCCGCCGCTTCCAGAACCCCGACACGGCGCGCGTCCTCGATGTACAGACGATGGAGATGCTCGAGATCCGCGGCGGGCCCGAGAAGATCGTCTTTGCCGACGCGAGACCCGAGTTCAACGGCAAGACGCTGGCCGATGTGGCGGCGGCGCGCGGGCTGCCCGTCCCCGAGGCGGTGCGGGAGATCATGTCCGAGTCGAACCCGTGGGTGATGAACCGCGATCTCTACGACGTCGAGAACACGCGCTACCTGGCGACGATGCCGTGGATGATGACGTGCACCGACGGAGCCACGCCCGTCCCCGGGGCGGAGATCGTACACCCCCGGGTCTACGGGACTTTCCCCAAGAAGATCAAGGATTTCGTGGACGGGGACGGCGCGATCGGGCTCCCCTTCGCGATCCGCGGCATGTCGGGTCTCGCGGCGGACTTTCTACGCCTGGACGACCGCGGCTACATCCGGGAGGGGATGATCGCCGACATCGCCGTCATCGACCTCGACCGGTTCACGGACCGGGCGACGTACGATGATCCGCACCAGTACTCGGAGGGCGTGGTGCACGTGCTCGTGAACGGCCGGTTCGCGATCCGGGACGACGAAGTGACCGGCGAACTTGCCGGCCGTCCTCTGCGCCGGCCCCAGACACCCTAGAGCGGGAGCCATCCCATGACGTCAGCGCGCTTCTCAGCGCCAGCGGCCGCCGTTCTCGTGTTCTCCGTGTTTCCGGCGGGGGCCGCCGGCCAGACGGGACTCGTCGTCGAGGACGGGCAGGCGCAGATCGTCCCCGCCTTCGCCGATTCGTCCAGCTGGATCCGGCATGAGCTGTGGGTCGAGACCGAGTTCGATTCCGACGGAGACGGCCGGCCCGACCGCGTGCACGTGGACGTCACGCGCCCGGCGCAGACCGATGACGAGGGGCTGCAGGTGCCGGTGATCTACGAGACCAGCCCCTATTACTCAGGCGTCGCCGGCGTCGATCTCCAGCACTTCTGGAACATCCGCCAGGAGGTGGGCGGCGAACCCCGGGCGCGCGACCCCTTTCCCCCCACGATTGCCCACGTTCCCAGCCAGCCGAGGATTTCCCGTTCTCATGTAGCGACCTGGGTGCCCAGGGGCTTCGCCGTGGTCCACTCCCAGTCCCCGGGGACGGGCCAGTCGCAGGGGTGTCCGACGGTGGGCGGCGCGAACGAGTCGCTGGCGCCCAAGGCCGTGATCGACTGGCTCAACGGACGGGCGCGCGGCTTCACGAGCGTGGACGGGGACGAAGAGGTGCGAGCCGATTGGGCGACGGGAAGGGTCGGAATGACCGGAACCTCCTACAACGGCACGCTCCCTCTGGCCGCCGCGACCACCGGCGTAGAAGGTCTCGAAGCGATCGTTCCCGTGGCGCCCAACACCTCCTACTATCACTACTACCGCTCCAACGGGCTGGTAAGGTCGCCGGGAGGATATCCGGGCGAGGACGTCGATGTGCTGTTCGACTTCATCTTCAGCGGCTTCCCCGACGTGCGCGACTACTGCCTGACCACGGTGCGCGACGAGATGACGGCCAACCTCGACCGCGCGACCGGCGACTACAGCGATTTCTGGGCGAGCCGGGATTACCTGAACCACATCGACGGCGTGCGCGCGGCCACCTTGATGAGTCACGGCTTCAACGACTGGAACGTCATGCCCGAGCACAGCTACCGCATCTCAATGGCGCTGCGGGAGCGGGGTGTGCCGCTGCAGATCTTCTACCACCAGGGAGGGCACGGCGGCCCGCCGCCGCTGGAACTCGTTAACCGGTGGTTCACGCGCTACGTGGCTGGCGGCGAGAACGGGGTCGAGGGCGACCCGGCGGCGTGGATCGTGCGGGAGGGAGCCGACCGCGAGCAGCCGACGCCCTATGCGAGCTATCCCCACCCCGAAGCCGAGGGCGTGGCGCTCCGTCCGGGAGGCGACGGGCACTGGACGGGTGTCCTCTCGCTCGAAGGTCCAGCCGATGACCGCGGCGGGGACCCGGCAAGCGGAACGATCTTCGACAACTTCTCGTTCGCGGGCGGGCAACTCGCCGCGGCCGAATGGTCGAACCACCGCCTCCTCTACGCGACACCCGAACTCAGCGAGGACGTACATCTCTCGGGTGTGGCGACCGTCCGCGTGCGCGTGTCGGCGGACGCGCCGGCAGCCAATCTGTCCGTCTGGCTCGTGTCCCTGCCCTGGACCGAGAGCGACGATCTCAACGATAACGTCATTACGAGAGGCTGGGCCGACCCGGCCAACGCGGGTGCCGAAGAGATCGCCTCGCCTCGCAGCGGCACGCCGCTCAAGCCCGGGGAGTTCGTTGAACTCGAGTTCCCGCTGCAACCCGACGATCAGGTCATCCCCGCCGGGGCCCGCATCGGCCTCATGATCTTCTCCAGCGACAGGGAGTTCACGCTCCACCCCGACCCCGGCACGACCCTGAGCGTAGATCTGGACGGAACCCGCATCGAGCTGCCGGTCGTAGGAGGGAGCGCGGCCCTGCGGCGTGCACTGGGGGTGCCCGCCTCCTGAGCCCATGCCAGGGGCCCCCCGCCCCCGGCGGTCCGGTGCAACCCTGAGCCTCAAGACGGCCTCCAAGGGGTGCTGCCGACAACCTGCGGAGGAGGACCGAGCCCGATGATCGATTGCCGACTCTCGTGTGCCCGTCGCGCGCGGCGCGACTCGCGCGCGGTTCTCTTCGTCGCACTCTGCTCCGCGGTCGCCTGTGGTTACGGGCGCCCCGAAACGGAAGACGCGTACCGAAGCACCGTTCAGGTCTCGGATTCCGCAGGCGTAACGAACATTTCTCTTGGCAGAGTCGAAGACCTTTCGGTCCCGGACCTCGAAACGAGGCTCGTCTTCTCCACCCGGGAACTCGGCGTCGAGTTGTTCTACGCGGGCGGCGCACTCCTCCTCGACGACGGCAGCCTGGCGCTGGCCAACACGGGCGCGAGCGAGGTCCTGCTCTTCTCCCGCGACGGTTCGCTAGCAACCCGGGTGGGCGGCCAAGGCGAGGGGCCGGGCGAGTTCAGCGCGATCACCACCCTGATCGGGACTCCCGAGGGGTTTGTAGCCTACGACGCGCGGTTGGCGCGCCTCACCGAGTTCTCCGCGAACGGGGAATTCATCGACTCGTGGCCCCTGTCCGCGCAGAGCTCCATCGTCGATCTGAGACCCCTCGCGATAGCCGCCGATGGGAGCATGCTGGCGATCCTGGGCGAGCAGCGATTCTTCATGCCCGAGGGAACCAAACGCGATACCACGCCGCTGCTCTCGTTCGCGGATCCCGGGACCGAGCCCGACACGCTCGCCCTGCTCCCCGCGACGGAATGGAGCTATGGGGCGATTCCCGGCGGAGGCGCAACCCGCAGAGAACCGGGGTTCGGGCGGGACATCGTGGCCAGCGGGTTCCGGGATCGAGCCATGCTCGGCGATACGGACCTCCTCGAGTTGTCCGTCCATACTGCCGAGGGGAATCAAACGCGTCGCATTCGCGGAACGGGCGGTGGCTGGCCGGTGACGGCGGACGAGATCGAGACATCGAGGGCGGCCCGGCTCGCCCGGCTCGGTTCGGACGCACCTGACTGGTATGCGCAGATGATCGAGAACGCCCCCTTCAGGGAGACGCACCCGGCCTTCCACTCGGCGGTGCTGGGCCCCGACGAGTTGGTCTGGATCGGGCTCGCGACCCGTCCGGCCGAGGAGACGAGAGACTGGCTCGTCATCGGACCCGACGGACAGCCGCGGGGACGGCTGAATCTCCCCGCCGAAGCGAGCGTGCTTGCCGTCGATGCCGACCGCTTCGTGGTACTCCAGCGCGACGCGCTGGACGAGGAGGAAGTCCGGCTCTACCGCTACTAGCAGGGTCGCCAGCCGCCAGCGTTCCCCTGACAGGTTCCCGGCGCCCGTGGCACTTCGGCGCGAAACCATCCACAATTGCATGCGTACGGCTGATCGGCATGCCTCTGCTGGCATATCCGAAGCGTGACATCCCCGTGAACCGACGAGGCCGCGCGGCCAAGCATGAAGAACCCGTCCATTCTGCTCATCGGACTGCTCGCAGCGGTCCAGGCGTGCACTAGCGCGGGCCGCGGCCCAGCCGACACAGCCGTGCGGCCGGACGCGGCGCGCGTGGCCGAACTCGAGGCCATCTACCGGTCGCGCGCCGAGGCCGGCCTCCGGGACGCACACGAGGCCGACATCCGCTTCATGACGCACATGATCCCGCATCATGCGCAGGCGCTGGTCATGGCCGGTTTCGCGCCGGCCAACGAAGCGAGCCCATCGATCCGGACCCTGTGTGCCCGAATCATCAACGCGCAGACCGATGAGATCGCCATCATGAGCCGCTGGCTGTCCGATCGCGGCCTTCCGCTGCCCCGGGAGCCCATGCACATGCCGGGGATGCTCACCCCGGAACAACTCGCGGAGCTGGAAGCCGCGCGGGGCGCCGACTTCGACCGGCTCTTCCTCGAATACATGATCCAGCACCACAACGGTGCCGTCACGATGGTGCGGGAGTTATTCGCCACGGACGGCGCCGCGCAGGACGACTTCGTCTTCAAGCTGGCCTCCGACATCCATGTCGATCAGGCCACCGAAATCGCCCGCATGAAGTTGATGCTCGAGGCGCTCGCCGCGCCGGAGCCGGGCGGCTGATTCGTGAAGTTCAACCCCATCGAAGGATCCAGGATGATTCCCGTGACGAAGGGACAGATCAGGATGCATTTCTCCGAGCGCTTCGCGACGCTGCTCGCCTGCGTGGTCGCCGCCGGAGGGCTGGCCGGCTGCGCCGCCTACCGGTCGGCGGACTCCGGCATGGGCCCGGCGCCCGCCGGTGCGAGTCCCGCGATGGTCGGCCTGCGGGCCAATCCTCCGACGCCGGACCCGAGAGTCGGCCTCGCGCCCGGCCTCTTCGATGCGGGCGAGGCGGCCTGGAATCTCCGGCTCGTGTCGGCCACGCCGCCGACGGAGCCGTTCGTCGGCAAGACGAACTCCGACCTCGCCTTCACCGGCCCGTACGCGATTCAGGGCAACTACGACGGGATCCAGATCTGGGATATCTCCAACCCGGCGAACCCCGAGTCCGTCGTGACGTACGTGTGTCCCGCGTCCCAGAGCGACGTCTCCGTGTACGAGCACCTGCTGTTCGTGTCCGGGGAGGGTTTCGGCGGCAGGCTGGACTGCGGTGAGGAGGGAGTCGAGGAGGAGGTAAGCCACGACCGGCTGCGCGGGATCCGCATCTTCGACATCTCCGACATCGCAGCCCCCGAGTACGTCGCCAACGTCCAGACGTGCCGCGGCTCGCACACGCACACCGTGCTCGAGCACCCGGGAGATGACGAGAACGTCTACATCTACGTGTCGGGTTCCGCTCCGGTGAGGCCGGCGGAAGAACTCGCCGGCTGCTCCGGCGCCCCGCCGAACGAGGATCCGAACTCGGCGCTCTTCCGCATCGAGGTCATCCGGGTACCGCTCGCCGATCCCGCGAGCGCAGCGGTCGTCAGTTCCCCCCGCATCTTCGAGGATCTCGTCGCGCCTCCCACTCACGGTCCGGCGCCTGACGACCGCGCCGAGATGGATGAAGCCCGCGCTCAGGGCGCCATGGTCGTCGAGGCCATGGGTCAGCAGATCGCCCTTCCTCCCCAGTACGTCAGCGTGATGCTGGACTCCATGGTGGTCCTGCGCGGTGGAGAAGGTCCGCCGATGGCCCAGGACACCGCGGCGCTGCACGAGTTCGTGAACAACATGATCTCCGAGAGGATGGGTGGCATCGATCCGAATGCGGGTCCGACGCAGTGCCACGACATCACCGTCTATCCGGCCATCGGCCTCGCCGGCGGGGCGTGTGGAGGGTACGGTCTGCTCATCGACATCAGCGATCCGGAGAACCCGCGACGGCTCGCCGCCGTCGCCGACTCCAACTTCTCCTACTGGCACTCGGCCACCTTCAACAACGACGGCACTGCCATCCTGTTCACCGATGAATGGGGTGGCGGTGGCTCGCCGAAGTGCCGTGCGACGGACCCGATGGAGTGGGGCGCCAACGCGATCTTCACCATCGAGGGCACCGAGATGGACTTCCAGAGCTACTTCAAGCTGCCCGCCCCGCAGACGCCGGAGGAGAACTGCGTGGCCCACAACGGGTCGCTGATCCCGATCCCCGGACGCGACATCATGATTCAGGGGTGGTATCAGGGCGGAATCTCGCTCATCGACTGGACCGACCCCACGAACCCGGTGGAGATCGCGTATTTCGACCGCGGTCCCGTGAACCCCGAGCGGATGCAGATGGGCGGCAGCTGGTCCGTGTACTGGTACAACGGCGTCATCGTCAATTCCGAGATCGCGCGCGGCCTCGACATCTTCGAGTTGACCCCGAGCGAAGTGATGACGCAGAACGAGATCGACGCCGCCAACTCGGTCCGGCTCACGCACCTCAACTCCCAGGGCCAGCCCATCTTCGAGTGGCCCGCGACGTTCGCGCTGGCGGGGGCCTATCTGGACCAACTGGAGCGGCACCGCGGGCTCGCCGCCGCGAGAATCGGCGCGATCCGGGAGGAACTGGCCGGAGCCGAGGAGATGACGGGGTCCTCGCGAGGTGGCGCGCTTCGCTCGCTGTCCGAAGCGGTCGGCCGTGACGCCGCCGGATCCGGCGACGCCGCGAAGGTCCGCATGCTGGCCGACGCGGTCCGGGCCCTCGCGGCCGCCGGCATGTAGGGGTCGCCGGCACGTCGGCCCCTGTCGCGAAATGCCCACGTTGATCGAAGCCCCGGCCGTCATCGAGGCGGCCGGGAACAAACCCAAGCGGATCGAGGAATACGCGGGCCGAGTCCGGTCGGGGCACGACGGCGTCAGCGTTGCGCGGATGGTGTCGCCGTCCGGCTGGGTCGAACCGGGTCAGCGCCCCGAGTTCGAGGAGATCACCGTCGTGTTGCGGGGGATGCTCCGCGTGGAACACGAAGGCGGCGCTCTCGACGTCGAAGCCGGCCAGGCCGTCGTGACGCACCCCGCCGAATGGGTCCGCTACAGCACCCCGGGCCCCGACGGGGCGGAATACGTCGCCGTCTGCCTACCCGCCTTCTCGCCCGACGCCGTCCACCGGGACGCCTAGCAACCCCCCCCAAAATGGGACTTGTCTTGACGAGTAGAAACGCGCTGATACCTGCATTCATGGCGGTCAGCTCGGCGGCGAATGCTCTCTACTTTTGGGCTGAGTGTAGTTCTCCTCGGCGTCTGCGCGATAGGTGCCTGCGTCGGACTCGGAAGAAGTCTTTGAGAGCGAAGGTCATGAAGTGGACGGTGCCTGCTCTCCGTTGTGTTTGTCATCCGACGATACCTGCTCTTCGTCGCTTGTCTCGTTAGGAGCCAGAACGGTATCGAGCTTGCCTTCGGAAACAAAAATCAGGATGGTGTCAGGGAGCTGGCGGATGTTCAAGATGGCTCTTGCCAGATTCCTTACGACACGTGGTCCTCGTTCTGGAAGCACGAGAAGCACTCCCAGGAAGCACTCTATTCCGCCTTCGACCCACCACCACTTGTTGGAACTGAGAACTTGGGAAACGGCCATGCCGTGATCCATCAACCAGAACACCGTAGTGATGATTTTGTATCCCGTCACCGCGATGAAGAGCGTACCTAATCCTAATCGCAAGAACGCTTCCAGATAAGACTCATTGGACAATTTCCAATTATGATTCGGGTTAGGAGTGTTCCAGCGATAAAGAACGATGATCGTTCCACAAGTGTAGAAATATGGTCCCGACAACTCTACGTTACCGAACCAGAGAGGAACCATACCTGCGAACATGATAAGAGGAAAAAGTGACCAGATCCGGTCGATGACGGCTTGGACGTTCACGGATTTTGTTCTCCCCCGTGTGTGCAAGTACGACAATCACCTGACACCCGGCCTCGCCGAGGTCAGCGCTTCAGGCTGCGGTCTTCACCTCACTCTTGGTTGACTTCTTCCGATTCCTGGGCTCCCGGATCGCCGCCCGGAGAACCTGATAGGGCGTCCGTCCCTCCATACCGCGGCCGCGGTGGGGACAGTTCCGGTTGTAGGTTTCGAGATAGGCGTCCAGAGCGGCCTGCATCTCCTCCACCACGCCGGGCCCGGAGGGGGCGGAATATGTCGCGGTCTG
This sequence comes from Candidatus Palauibacter sp., assembly GCF_965237495.1. GTDB lineage: Bacteria > Gemmatimonadota > Gemmatimonadetes > Palauibacterales > Palauibacteraceae > Palauibacter. The sequence goes on from NZ_OZ250143.1 coordinate 3,761,894, forward strand.
CCTGCCGGCCTTCTCTCCCGACACCGTCCACCGCGGTAAGCCAGTTGGGAGGAGCCTCACGGTAGAAGGACAACCAAAAGGTGTCCGTTCCACTAGCTCCCGCATGCTGTGGTGTTTTTCCGATGACGTGTTCGTGCAGGAGAGTCTTCGAAATAGCCCAGCATTGGGCATCGAACGGCGAGATGCCAAGACAAATTGCGTAGTCATAGTTCTGGTCACGCAGTTGCTGGAACTTGAAAACCCCGGATTTCCATAGCGTAGAAAACTTGATTTCTACTCGCTTGCCAGCGATGATCCGATCTGCTTCGGAGTCCCCGCTCGCAGTTACGTCGAATCCCTTCGCTGTACACCACTCCGCCACCAGTTGCTCACCGATCTTCCCCACCTGCCGTGAAGGTCGTGACTTGATCCACTGGAACGGGCTACCCGCCCACGGGTCGCTCTCTTCTTCGTCTAGATAGTCCTTCTCAAGGTCACGAGCGATAGACATCAGTGACTGGACCTCTCCGTCTCTTGTGTTCTTCCGCGAACCGGTCATCAGTCGCGTTCCCCTCCGAACAGCTGCTGCTGAGCGCCAGCGTCTTGGAAGCCAGAGGGATCGAACCCTTCCCAGTGGACCCCGGGCACATGCTGGAATCGTTTCGCCATCACTTCCAGGGCTTCGGGGTTGTTGTCCACTAGAATGAAGTCTCTTCCCAACTCGTGAGCGGCGGCTCCCGTTGTACCACTGCCCGCGAAGAAATCGAGGACGATGTCATCCGGCCGTGAGGACGCGGTGACGATACGCCGCAGGATCCCCAACGGTTTCTGGGTCGGATAGCCCGTTCGCTCGGCGCCATTCGTAGGGACGATCGTGTGCCACCAGGTGTCGGTCGGCAGCTTCCCACGTGCGGCCTTATCGGGTCCGACCAAGCCGGGTGCCATGTAGGGGATTCTCTCGATCTGGTCTATGTTGAAGATGTAGTTGGACAAGTCCTTCACGTAGAATAGAATGTTGTCGTGCTTGGCGGGCCATCTGGTCTTGGGACGCGCCCCGTAGTCGTACGCCCATATGATCTCGTTCAGGAAGTTCTCGGGCCCAAAGAGACTGTCGAGCAAGAGTCGACAATGATGTACCTCTCGGTAGTCCACGTGAAAGTATAGCGATCCGTGAGAAGCCAGGATCCGGTAAGCTTCGACGAGCCGAGGTTCCAGGAAACCCATGTAGTCGTCGAACTGGTCGCGGAAGCGCCGCGTACCGAGGACGGTAGTTTGGTAGCGGCGCCCTTGGAATCCCGTCCGATCGCCATTTGCGGCACGATGGGTCTGGATGCGCGTGCGGCGCTGGGTCTTGCCAGTGTTGAACGGCGGGTCGATGTAGATGAGATCGGCGTGGCCGTCGGGCAGATCCGAGAGCACATGCAGGTTGTCTCCAAGGATGATACGTGGCATCGCCGCTCCTGAGCTGGGTAGCGTCTCGGAGGATTCAAGGCTGCTGCTACGCCTTGGGCCCCTGCCGGTGAAAGGTAGGGACGGGGCACTAGCCATCCAAGCCGGGTCCGAGAAAGAGGCGTAGCGCCGCACAGGGCAGCCGGGCCGCCGCCGCCCCATTGCCCGCCCGGCGTTGGGACGCCACGATCAACCCCCGATAAAAGGAACACTCGACCGGCGGACGGCCCGCTTCGAGGTCTGACCGCCTGAGACAAGCGGATGCGCCGCGCGCGACGGCGCCGTACCGGAGACGCCCATGGAATACGATCCCTCCCTCCCCTGGTACCGGCGACTTCACTGGCAGGTTCTGTCGGCCATGCTCCTCGGTGCCTTGACGGGCTGGATCTTCGGGGCGCCGGCGGCCGAAGCGCTCGGCTGGATCGGCGATCTGTTCATGAAGCTGCTCCGCATGATCATCGTGCCGCTCGTTCTCACCTCCATCGTGTCGGGGGTGGCGTCCGTCGGCGGGGGGAAGGCGATCGGGCGCCTGTTCAGCAAGACCATGGCTTACTACGTGGTGTCCAGCTTCCTGGCCGCCGTGACCGGGCTCCTGATGGTGAACCTCATCCGGCCCGGCCGGAACGCGGACATGGGCGCCGCGGCGCAGAGCGCGATACCCGAGATCAATACGCCGGACTCCCCGACCGAACTCCTGCTCGACATCGTACCGAACAACTTCATCGCGGCCCTGGGCGCTGGCGACATGCTGGCGATCATCTTCTTCTGCATCGTCTTCGGCGCCGCGATCACAACGCTGCCGGAGAAGCCCCGCACCATCGTGACCGACATCTTCAACGCGTTCTTCCAGGCGATGATGGCCCTCACGTCGGGGATCATAAAGTTCCTCCCGATCGGGGTCTTCGCCCTCATCGTCGCCATGGTGGGAGAAACCGGATTCGATCGTTTCGCAGCTCTGGCGAAATACTTCCTCACGATCGGGTCGGGCCTCACGATCCATCTCTTCATCACGTTGCCGCTTCTCCTGATCGTGTTCGGCCGGATCAAGCCGCTGATCCACTTCGCGAACATGCGCGAGCCACTCCTGACGGCGTTCTCGACGAGTTCGTCGGGCGCGACGCTCCCGGTGACGATCAAGACGCTGCGGGAGAAGGTCGGCGTCTCGAACAAGGTCTCCTCGTTCGTGCTCCCGATGGGAGCCACGGTGAACATGGACGGCACGGCGATCTTCGAGTGCGCCGGCGCCCTCTTCATCACCCAGGTGCTGGGGATCGACCTCAGCATCGGCCAGCAGGCGATCGTCGTCCTGACCGCGCTCCTCGCCTCGATCGGCGCCGCTGCGGTGCCCTCGGCGGGCGTGGTGGTGATCTTCATCGTCCTCAACGCGATCGGCCTCGGAAGCAATCCCGAGGCCATCATGATCGTGGGCGCGATGCTCGCGATCGACCGGCCGCTCGACATGTACCGGACCGCGGTCAACGTGTTCAGCGATTCCTGCGGCGCCGCGATCATCGCCCGCTCCGAGGGAGAGGAGGGGGTAGACACGGAAGTTCGCGGCTGAACGGGGGGCGGAACGAACCGGAGTTCGGAGCTGGAACGCCGACTCCGGTTCAGATCCCGTGCTTCGTCCGGATGTCGATCACACCGTTTTGACCGCGCGGCCCGTAAAGCACCGTTGCGGCGGCCCCCTTCACAATCTCCACGTGGTCGATATCCGGGGCCCCGATATCGGAGAGTCTTGAGTCCTCCGGCTGCATGACCCCGTCGATCACAATCAGCGGCGGCGTGGAGCGACAGATGGTGTTGATCGAGGTGGGCCCACGCAGCATGATCGGCCCGGGCTCTCCGGGCTCAACGCGCCAGACGGCGGGAGTCACCGAGGAATCCGCTACCTCGCCGCCCGGAGGAGGCGGGCCATCGATCGCCGCAGCGGGGGGCTCTCCCGCCGAAGGCGGTTCTCCCGCAGTGGAAAGCCGGGGGGTCTCCTCGACCCCGAAGTCCGGTGCGAAAGGCGACTCCGCCCCACCGCATCCAACCGCTGCGAGGACACACACCATCGTCGTGATGGTGGCCGGCAGGTTCCCGCGCGTCCGTGAGCTTGACCGACTGAAGAGCATGGGCCTTCCTTCCGCGTGTGCCACCTTCGGCACTCCCACACGCTAAACGTCCGGGGGCCACGTTCTGCAACGGTTCGGCGGCATCCCGGGACCCCCTTCCGGCTTGCGCAGCCTGGATCCGGGATCGAACGTGGCCATGTGTCCTGACGGAGGAGGTGTGCCGAATGCCCGATCGCAGAGAGTTTCTGAGCCTGGCCGGTGTCGGTGGCGGGAGTGCGCTCCTCGGTGCCTGCGCCGGAGGCGCTCCGTTCGCCGGGGCAGCGGCAGGCGGCGAGGGTCTGGACCCGACCGCCCGCGCGCTGCTCGATGAACTGCGGGAGATTCCGGTCGACGACACGCATTGCCATCCGCTCACCTTCGACGACGCGCAGACGGATCCGGACGAGTTCGTGGAGCGGCTGGCGCTCTCCGCCTTCCCCATGGACCGTTACTTCCCGGTCGGCGTCTACCAGCGCTGGCGGGCGGGCGACCCGACGGAGAGAAGCGCGCTCGACGCGGAGTTCGACATCGCCGCCACGCGGGCCCGCGTCATCGAACAAGCGGGCGAGACCGTCTTCCTCCGCTATCTCGTGAAGGAACTCGCCACCTTCCTGGACTGCGATGCGACCCTCGAGGCCGTCCTGGAGGCTCGCAACGACCGAGGCCGGGACTACGCGAGCTATCTCGCCGCCATGTTCGCCGATGCGAAGATCGAGAACGCGATGCTGGACATGGGCTACCGCGAGGGGATGGACCAGGACGGCGTGGACCGCTTCAAGGCCGCGATCTCACCCACCCGCGGCCGCCACATCCTGCGCGTGGACACGATCCTGGGGGGCCTCATGCGCGACGATCTCGGGCTCGACGAGATCGAGGCCGGGATGATGGCGGAGATCGAGGCGGGTCTCGACGGGAACGGCAACCTCGGCGCCCCCTCGTACGGGATGAAGTCCTATCTGCTCCCGAGGCTGGGGCTGCTCAAGCCGCTGTTCGACCCCGCTCCCGCCCGCCGCTCGTGGGACCAGTTCCGCGCCCGGCGCGCCCGCGGGGAGGTGCCGGCCGGCGACGCCGTCGACCGCGACGAGTACTGGCAACTCCAGAGCGAAGCCCTGCGCTATCTCCACTCACTGGCGCTCGAGGCCTGCCTGGAGCGCGACATGCCCATGCAGTTCCACGCCGGCGACGGCGAAGCGCCGCGCGGGATCATGCGCAACCAGGACCCGTTCGTCATGGAGGAGATGGTCCGCTTCGAGCGCAACGGCGTGATGCGGATGCCCCAGGTCATCCTCATCCACGCCGGTTACCCGCTGATCGGGCGCGCGGCGTGGCTGACCCACCTGTATGCGAACTGCCACTTCGAGTTGTCGCTCGCCGCGCCGCTCATCCACCACGGTATGCTGCGCATGTTCCTCGAGGTGATGGAGGTCGTTCCCCTCTCCAAGATCCTGTTCGGGAGCGATGCCTATCACCTGCCGGAGTTCTACTGGCTCGCGGCGAAGTGGGGACGGCGTTTCCTCGCCCAGGCGCTCGGCATCTACGTGGACGCCGGGATCCTCGACCGGGACGAGGCCGTCGCGGCGGCGCGCATGATCCTGAACGAGAACAACCGGCGCCTGTACCACCTCGATGACTGACCGCACCTCGACGCCTTCAGGCACGATCGAGACAAGCCAAAGCGGAGGACTCATGAAGACGACCGCCCGCGCCATCCGAAGCGCTTTCACCGCGCTCTCGGCGCTGATCCTTCTGGCTACAGCGGCCGAAGCCCTGCAGCCGACCCAGATGGCCGGGGCTCCCGACCGGGGCCCGGACGAGGGGGAGGGACCGTACGACCGGCTCATCATCCGGGGCGCCACCGTGATCGACGGCACCGGGGCGCCTCCCATCGGGCCCATGGACATCATCATCGAGGGCAACCGCATCATCGATGTCGTCAGCGTCGGCGTCCCGCGCCGTCCGATCGACGAGGACCGCCGCCCCGGGCTCACCGTCGAGGGCAACCCGGACGCGACCGTACACGAGATCGACGCCACCGGCATGTACGTCCTGCCGGGGTTCGTCGACCTCCATCTGCATACCGGCGGCGTCCCCAAGGCGCCCGAGGCGGAGTACACGTACAAGCTGTGGATGGCGCACGGGATCACGACCGGACGCGGCGTCAGCTTCGGCCCCTACGACTGGTCGATCAGCGAGAAGGCACGAAGCGCGGCGAACGAGATCGTGGCGCCGCGCATGTGGGCCTACCCCTTCACGGGCGCGGGCGGCGAGGGGTGGGACCGCCGGATCGACACTCCGGAGGACGCGCGCGCCTGGGTCCGATACGTGAAGGAGACGGGCGGCGACGGCCTCAAGCTCAACTCGTTCCGCCCGGAGATCATGGAGGCGCTGCTCGACGAAGCCTCCAAGCTCGGCCTCGGCAGCACGGCCCACCTCGGCCAGATGGGCGTCGCCCAGATGAACGCGATCGACGCGGCTCGGCTCGGCCTCGGTACCGTCACGCACTTCTACGGCCTGTTCGAGTCGCTGTACAAGGACCACGACGTCCAGCCGTGGCCCCCCGAGATGAACTACAACGACGAGCAGCACCGCTTCGGGCAGGTGCCGGTGCAGTGGAATCTGATCCACGAGCGCGGCAGCCCCGAATGGAACGCGTTCCTTGAGGAACTCCTCTCGTACGACGTCACCCTCGACCCCACGATGACCGCCTACCAGGCGAGCTGGGACGTGGACGACCAGATGTACGCGCCGTGGCACCAGACCTACACGCTCCCGACGCTGTGGGATTTCTACGAGGCCAACCGGGAGGACCACGGCTCGTACTACTTCGACTGGACGACGTGGGAGGAGGTCGCGTGGCGCGACTTCCTCGAGGTGTGGCACGACCTGCTCAACGACTACAAGAACATGGGCGGCCGCGTCACGGCGAGTTCGGATGCCGGCTACATCTACAACCTCATGGGCTTCTCCACGATCCAGGAGATGGAACTTCTGCAGCACGCCGGGTTCCATCCGCTGGAGGTGATCCGCGGTGCGACCATGCACGCGGCGGAGACGCTGTTCAAGCCGACGGGCCGCCCGATCGAATTCGGCGTCGTGCGCGCCGGCCTGCTCGCGGACCTCGTGATCGTGGATGAGAACCCGATCCAGAACCTGAAGGTCCTGTACGGGACGGGCGCCCGGCGCCTGAACGACGAGACGGGAGAGGTAGAGACGGTGGGCGGCATCCTCTACACGATCAAGGACGGCATCGTCTACGACGCGAAGCAATTGCTCGCCGACGTGGCCGAGATGGTCGAGGAACAGAAGCGCGCCCGCGCCACCGCGACCGACAACGGGAACCAGAGATGACCAGTCATCTGACCGCCATCATCGAACCTGAGGACAACGGCTATGTGGCCCTTTGCCCCGAAGTGGATGTCGCGAGCCAGGGAGAGAGCGTGGCGGAAGCGCGGGAGAATCTTGCGGAGGCACTTCAACTCTTCGCCGAGACGGCATCTGTCTCCGAAATCGCCGACCGCCTGAGCACCGAAGCTCCAGCTCATTCGGATACCTTCCGAGAGTGACGCGCGGGCGAAGACCTCGGGGAGGGCGCAATCCAACGTGACGAATCAATCGTTCGACGTCACGCCTTTCCTGACCCAAGCTGAGGGCCAGCACTTCGATCGTAAGTCCATGTTCGAGGGTCCGCCCGGCGCCAAGCACCCCCGGAGCCGTAGTGAAGTACGTGAGCAGGCAGCGGCGTATGTGGCCGCGTTCGCGAACGCGGATGGCGGCGTCCTTCTGTTGGGCATCGAGGACGATGGCGCGGTTACGGGCCATCGGCTTCCTCCCAGGGCAGTCGAGTCTCTCCTGGCCGCGCCGCAGACTCGACTGGATCCACCTCAGCCACGAGGAATTACGGTCTCCCACAGGGGCATCGAACTGATCGTCTTCGATGTACCCGCAGAGAACGTTCCGGTTCAGATGACCGGAAACGGATTCCCGCTTCGCGTGGGCGACCGGACGATCCGGGCCAGGGAAACCCAGATCGCCGCGTCCAAACAGCAGGGGATGCACGAGAGTTGGGAAAGCCGCCGTTCTTCGTACTCGTTGGAGGATCTCGATTCGGAGTTACTGGTCCGGGTGCGCTCCGGTGCCGGACTGTCAGCGGTCTCGGACGCAGAATACTTGCTCAGGCGTAAGCTGGCGGATCAACGGGGACGCCGGTTGGTACTTCGCAGGGCTGCCGAACTGCTGTTTGCCCGCCACGCTCCGGATCATCCGAACGCGGGCGTTCGGGTGTTTCGGGTCATTGGAACCGAGCGGCGGTTCGGGGTGGAGCACAATGTCGAAGAACGACCTCGCATCGAGGGCCGCCTGCCGTGGGTACTCCACGAGGCTCAAAGGGTCGTCGCGGGCCTCGTGCGGCGTCCATCTCGCCTCGTGGGCGTTCGTTTTCGGGAGATGCCGGAATACCCGGACTTCGCTTGGCGCGAGGCGCTGCACAACGCGGTGGCGCATCGCGATTACGCCATCCAGGGAGCCGGCACCGAGATATGGTTGTTCGAGGACCGCATGGAGGTGGTCAGCGCGGGCAGGTTACCGGAGGGCGTCACGCTGGAAGAAGTACTCCGGCTAGAACGCGTCCACCGCAGTCGTAATCCACGCATCGTAAGGGTGCTCGTCGATCTCGGTTTCGCGAAAGACCAGGGAGAGGGCATTCCCCGCATGTTCGCGGAAATGGAGGACGCTTTCCTGCCGCGTCCCGAGGTAGAGGTCCGAGGCGAGCGGGTGATTGTTACCTTGCGCAATACCTCCACACTTACGGCTTTGGATCGCCGCTTCGTGGCCGGCCTAGGAAACACTGAGCTGGACCGTCTCGAGTTCCGTGCGCTGCTTATGGTCTACAGGCGAAGTAGTGTGGACAACGCCGCGTTGCGTTCCGTCACCGGCTTGGACACGCTGCGGGCGAGCCATTTGCTGCGCGGGTTGCGCGACCGAGAACTTCTCACTCTGCACGCGCGTGGAGGAGCAAGCTTCTACACGTTGACATCGGCATTGCGCAAGCATGTTGGAGACCCTCCACGTCGCGCCGGGAAGGGGGAAATCTATACGGATCGAGGGGAGCTGCCCGCGGATCGAGGGGAGCTGCCCGCGGATCGGGGGGAGCTGCCCGCGGATCGAGGGGAGCTGCCCGCGGATGTCCAGCGTGCGGTCAACGGCTTGGGATCGCGGCCGCGCAAGGAACGACTCCGTGCCGTAATCGAAGCGATCTGCGCAGCCAGAGACTGGACGACACCGGGAGGCATCGCGCGATTCCTGCACTTCTCCCAACGCAATCTGGGCGGCCGCCACCTGACACCCATGGTGGAAGCCGGGCGGCTCGCACGACGCTATCCGGACAATCCCACGCATCCCAAGCAGGCGTACAGGGCCACCAATGCCCGTCCTCTCGTCGCCGTGGCCGAACACGATCCGCAGCCAAGCCGTGAACCAACATCCATTGATGAGTCCTGGATCGGGGATGCCCCTTTCAGATGTCTCGGCCTCCACCACGGGAGCCTGTATTACGTGCCGCAATCGACCGGACGTGTCGAGCGAGTCAGAGCGGAAGCGCATACCAAATCCCTTCTGTTGACGCTCGCCCCTTCCGCGTGGTGGGAAGAACACTTCCCCGGATTTGAGTTTGGTAGTCGACTTCAGGCCGTTGACGCGCTCTTCCGGGAATCTCGCCGAGTCGGCGCCTTCGACGAAGACACAATCCGCGGAAGAGGGTGCCGACGCAGGCAGGACGGGATCCTGGTCCATCTGGGTGACCGGCTCTACCCTCCGGCAAGCTCACGATCCGTCGATCCTCTAACCTACGATGGCGACAATCGGGTCTACGAACGTTCAGCAAGGATTGTCGGCCCCTCGGGCGCACAGCCGTTGGACTCGCAGGGCGCGAGATCCCTCCTCGAACTGTTTACGGAAGTCGACTGGGAAAAGGATCTCTTCGGGTACTGGCTGGCTGGTTGGACCGTACTGGCCCCCTTCTGTGGCGCACTCGGATGGCGGCCGCATGTCTGGCTGACAGGACCTGACGATCTGTGCGGCACGATCATCGAAGATCTGGTCGAACCGCTTCTCGCGGGTTTCGGCATTCGGCTTGGCGGGGGCTCCACCCGATCCCGTCTCTTGAGGGGACTTCAGGGTGACGCCCTGCCGATCCTCTATGGAGAAACCACGCCTGGGACATCGACAAGCAGGCGATATGTCCCGGACGTACTCCAGTTGGCTCACACGGCATCATCCAGCTATGGAGCCATCGGACACGGTACGCCATGGGGCCGTCCCGTCATGTATCGCATCCGTTCCATGTTCTGCTTCTTCGGAATGGAAGTCGGCAAACTGCGCCCCAATACAGGCAGGATTTCCATACTCGGGCTTCGACGTACCAACGCAACCAGTCGGGATGTGGCTCGGCGTTGGCGTGATCGTGTCGGAGAGGGTCACACCATCCCGCAATTGGGATCTGCACTCCTCGCCCGTGCGATGCCATGGTTGCACGACGGCCGCCTAGATGAACTCCTCAAAGTCTGCCGAGACGCTGCCACTACGGTGTTCGGCAGTCCACGCAAGGGCGATCAATACGGAACACTCGCCGCGGGGGTCTGGCTGCTTCTAGCCGATCATGTGCCGAACCGGCCGGAGGCGACATCGTGGCTACGCAAGCTCGTTAAGTGACCGTGCGGGGGGCTGGCGGCGCTTCGATGCGTCTTGCTCTGGGGCGCTTGGTTGCGGAACCAACGGAGGACCAAAAAAATGCAATGAGTGAACGAACGGAGACGGCGACGCTGGCCGGAGGCTGCTTCTGGTGCCTCGAGGCCGTGTATCAGCTGCTCGAGGGCGTGCACGGCGTGAAGTCGGGCTACGCCGGGGGGCAGGTCGAGAATCCGACCTACCAGCAGGTGTGCACGGGGCGCACCGGGCATGCCGAAGTCGTGCGGGTCAGCTTCGACCCGGACACGATTACCTTCGACGATCTGCTGGACGTCTTCTTCACGATCCACGACCCGACGACGCTGAACCGGCAGGGCGGAGACATCGGAACCCAGTACCGCTCGGCAATCTTCCACGAGAACGAGGCGGAGCGGGACGCGGCGGAGCGGAAGGTCTCCGAGATCAATGCGGCGGGGATCTGGCGGGATCCCATCGTGACCGAGATCGCGTCCCTCGGGGAGTTCTACCCGGCGGAGCCGTATCACGACGACTTCCTGCGCCAGAACCCGACCCAGCCCTATTGCCGGGCCGTCGTGGAGCCGAAGGTGGCGAAGTTCCGCCGCCAGCACCTCCAGCGCCTGAAGCGCGAAGCGGGCGTCTGACCGGGTTCCCGCCGGCGCGGGCGGCCCGAGGGTGACGACTCCGGCGCACGCCGCGCTCAGCCTGATCATCCTGGGCCGGTCCGAGCGCAGCGCGCTGCCGGTCGCCCTCGGGGCCGTCGCTCCGGACATCCCGATGCTCCTCTTCTACGCCTGGGAGCGGCTGGGGCGCGGCGTGTCCGAGGGGCGGATCTGGTCGGAGCGGTACTTCGACCCCGGCTGGCAGGTCGCGTTCGACATCCCGAGTTCGATCCCGCTCCTCGCGCTTGCCCTCGGCATCGTAGTGCTCGTCGGCCGGCGGGCGCCCTCCGCCGGGCCTGGCCTCGCAACCGGTATGGCCCCCGGGCGGCGGCTGGCACGGTTCGCGGCGCCGGCCCTGTTTCTCGCGAGCATGATCGTCCACGCGCTGGGCGACCTTCCGCTGCACCGGGAGGACGCGCACCGTCACTTCTTTCCCTTCAGCGACTGGCGGTTCACCAGCCCCGTGTCCTACTGGGATCCAGACCACTACGGGGGGTACGCGGCGGTCGGCGAAGTCGTCCTCGTCCTGGGGGTCTCTGTCTTCCTCTTCCGGGCCTACCGGGGACGGGGCCGCTGGATCGTCGCCGGGGTGGCCGGCATCTACGCGCTCTTCATCGGCTTCGCGGTACTGATGTGGTCCGGGATTTGACTTCCGCCTCCGCCGCGGAGGGAGCGGGCGCTTGAGCGAGCGCCGCATCGACCGGTTTCCGCTCGGGGCGCGCGTGCGTCTCGTGGACCTGGCGGTCGATCCCTATCCGATCTTCGCGGAGCTGCGGGAGGCGGAACCCGTGACCTGGGTGCCGGAGATCGAGCGCTGGTTCCTGACGCGCCGCGACGACATCCTCGCCGTCCTGCGGGATCCCCATCTCTTCACGACGGACGCGCCGTCCACGATCCGCGACATGTTCGGTGCCCACATGATGACGACCGAGGGTCCGAGGCAGGTCCGCTACAAGCGGAAGTGTCTGCCTCCGTTCCACGCCTCCCGCCTCGAGACCGCGTCGCTGCCGCCGCTGACCTCCGGGGTGGAGCGGATGGTGGAGGCGCTGCAGTCGGGCGGTCAGCGCGCCGGTGAGGTGCGAACGGGGGTGGCGCGACCGGTCGCGCTCCATTCGGTGCTGTCGGTGCTCGGCATTCCGCTGACGGAAACCGACCGCGTGAACGAGTGGTATGAACACTTCGCCCGGGCGCTGGCGAACTTCGCGGGCGATCCGGAGCTGTGCGCGGCCGGCAAGGGGGCGGCGGACGCGTTCGGACGGGCGCTCGAACCCATTCTCGAGGAACTCGCGCAGGAACCAAATGGGACGCTCATCTCCGACCTGGTATGCGACCACGTCGACCCGCTCACGGCGGACGAAATCCGCTCCAACTCGCTCATCATCCTCTTCGGCGGGATCGAGACGACGGAAGCCATGATCGCGAACGCGGTGTGGGCGCTGCTCTCGCATCCAGAGCAAATCGAGACTGCGCGGTCGAGCGCCGCCGCGCTCGATCTGGCGATCGAGGAGACGCTGCGCTGGGAGCCCGCGGTCCAGTCGGCCGCCCGCCACGCGACGCGCGACACGGAGATCCGCGGCGTCCGCATCGCGAAGGGAGATGTCGTTCACTGCATGCTCGGCGCGGCCAACCGGGACACGGCGCACTTCCACGACCCGGACCGCTTCGACGTGACACGCCGGAACGCCGGAGACCACCTGTCGTTCGCGGTGGGCCGGCACTTCTGCCTCGGAGCCCCGCTCGCTCGGCTCGAGACCCGCGTCGTACTGGAGACGCTATGGGCGCGCTGCCCCCGGTTGTGTCTTGACCCCGATCGCAAGAGCGCGCCGTATGGCTACGAGTTTCGAAAGCCGAAGAACCTCTGGGTGCAGTGGGACGCCTGACGCGGGTGGCCGTCAGCAGTCGGTGCCGCAGTGGGCCGCGAAGAGGCGGGTGAGGATGCCCATGTAGTCGTTCCAGGGCGTCTGGGCGTCCGGCACCGTCTTGTGGGCGACCACCATGTCCAGCGACGGGATGACCGTGATGAACTGGCCGTAGGCGCCACGGCCGCTGTACGCCCCCTCGAACCCCTCCGGCACCGCGGGGCTGTCCCACACCCACCACATGTAGCCGTAGCCGAACTCGCCCCCGCGTAGCCCCTCCGGGTTCATCTCCTCCGAGGGCGTGACCACGCTCGTGATCCGTTCGGCCCAGCCCTGCGGCAGCACCCGCTCGTCCTCCCACACGCCACCGCCGAGCATGAGCAGCCCGATCCGGGCCATGTCCCGGGTCGAGAGCGTCATGTGGTAGGCGAGGTTTCGGGACCGCGACGCGTCCCCCGACTTCCGGTGGATCGACCGGTCCCAGTCCTCGAATCCGAGCGGCAGGGCGAGGTCCGATTCCAGGGCGTCGTAGATGTTGCGGCCCGTCAGTTGCTCGAAGACGGCCCCCGAAGCGTTGAAGTCCCAGTTGCTGTAGAGGTAGTAGGTCCCGGGCTCCTGCGAGCCGCGCGGGGGCGCATCCGCGAGGTTGTCCCCCGCGTTCGACGCCGGGTGGTAGACACCCGAGCGGGCGGTCACGAGATCCAGCACGCGCGCTCGTTTCTCGATCGGGAGGAGGCCCTGGACATCATCCATCCCGAGATCCTCGAGCGTGAGTTCGAGGTCGATCGTCCCGTCCGCCACGTAGTTCCCGTACAGCATGGCGAGGATGCTCTTCCGGACCGAGGCGAGATAGCTCAACGAATCGACGGGTCCGTGCTCGAACAGCACGCGCCCGCCCACGACGGCCAGCACGGCGGACGTGTTGATCCCGTCCACATATGGATGGATCGCATCCAGCGCCTCGGCCGAGAACCCTGCGGCGGCCGGATCCGCGATCCGCTCCCACGACGCGCCCGGGTAGACGGGCTCCGCGCTGTCGACCGGCGCGGGCGCGCAGGCGAACCCCGCGCCGAGTGCGAGAACCAGCGCCGCCAGCGCCACGACCCACCTTCCATCCATTTGGTCCGGCCGACCGGCCCGGTTCACCATCGCAGACTCTCTTCCGGCGGTTTCGCCTCTCGAACTTCGGTGCCCTTCCCGTGTCTCACGAGGTACGATGCCGTTCATAGATGACGGGAAGGATGTGGACCGTGAAGAACATGCACATCACATTGTCCGAAGATGTCGCGCGGTGGCTGTGGATCAAGGCTGCCGAGGATAACAAGACCGTGTCCGAGTGGGTCTCCGAACTCCTGGAGGAAGCCCGCCGCCGCCAACATGACTACAGGATCGCCATGCAGATGCTGCTGACCGGGACGCCCGACCGGATCGACTGGCCGAGCGAACGCAGGTCCACGCGGGAAGAGTCGTCCGACCACCCGGGGAGGAAGCTCGCGTGACCCGATGAATCGAAGGAGTCGTCCATGCCGCGAGCGGAGGCAGTGTACGGTGACCGTTCCACCCTCGTCGCGGCGCTCCTCGCCGTGAGCATCCAAGCCGCCGGCTGCGTGGCGGACGGAGGTGAACCCTCCGCCGCCGCGGCCGGGGTCACGCCCCCCGTCCCTCGCGTGATCCCGGAACAACTCGAGACGCATGGACACACCCGGATCGACAACTACTACTGGCTGAATCAGCGCGAAGACCCCGAGGTCATCGAGTACCTCGAAGCGGAGAACGGCCATACCGACGCGCTGATGGCGCACACGGAAGGCCTCCAGGCCGAGCTGTTCGACGAGATCAGGGGCCGGATCAAGCAAACCGACCTCTCGGTGCCGGTGAAGGAAGGCGACTTCTTCTACTACACCCGCACCGAAGACGGCCGGGACTACCCGATCCACGCCCGGAAGCGCGGATCGCTCGACGCCGAAGAGGAAGTGATCCTCGACGTGAACGCGCTCGCCGAGGGCCACGACTTCTTCGCGGCCTTCCCCGAGGTCAGCTCCGCCGGCGACATGATGGCGTGGGCCGAGGACACGCGGGGACGCCGGATCCACACCATCCGGATCCGGAATCTCGGCACCGGGGAGACGTATCCCGAGGCGATCGAGGGCGCGTCCGGCAACATGGTGTGGGCCGAGGACAACCGGACGCTCTTCTACACGAAGCGGGACCTCGGGACGCTGCGTTCGTACCAGATCTACCGGCACCGGGTCGGCACCGACCCCGCGGACGACGTGCTCGTGTACCAGGAGGACGACGAGGAGTTCAGCAGCCGCGTCCGGAAGACGAAGTCGAAGCGGTACCTCGTCATCTCCTCCTCCCACACGCTGGCCGATGAGCACCGCTTCCTCGACGCGACCGACCCGGAGGGCGAGTTCACTCTTTTCCTCCCCCGCGAGCGCGGACACGAGCACCGGATCGACCACCTGGGCGGCCACTTCTACGTCCGCACGAATCTGGACAGGGCCGAGAACTTCAAGCTCATGCGGACCCCGGTCGATCGGACCTCCACCGACCAGTGGGAGACGGTCGTGCCGCACCGAAGCGACGTCTTCCTGCAGGGGTTCGAGTTGTTCCGGAACTACCTCGTGCTCTCGGAGCGCGAGGCGGGGCTCACCCGCCTGCGCGTGCGCGCATGGCAGGGAGACGAGTACCAGATCGCGTTCGATGAGCCGGCCTACCTGGCCTCCCTGTCGGCCAACCCCGAGCTGGACACGGACATCCTCCGCTTCGCGTATACGTCCCTCTCCGCGCCGCGCGCCGTGTACCACTACGACATGTCCACGCGCGAGCGCACGCTGCTCAAGGAGGACGAGGTGCTGGGCGGCTACGACCGCGCGGATTACGTGGTGGAGCGGTTACACGCCCCGGCCCGCGACGGCGCCGTGGAGGTGCCCGTCTCGCTCGTTTACCGGCGCGGCCTCGAGAAGGACGGCGACAACCCGCTCCTCCTCTACGCCTACGGCTCATACGGGTCGAGCATGGAGGCCACCTTCTCGTCCACCCGCCTCAGCCTCATCGACCGAGGGTTCGTGTATGCGATCGCGCACATCCGTGGCGGGCAGGAGCTGGGCCGGGCATGGTACGAAGACGGGAAGATGTTCAACAAGAAGAACACCTTCACGGACTACGTGCACGTGGCGGACTTCCTCATCGCCGAGGGTTACACGAGCCCGGAGAAGCTGTTCGCGCGCGGCGGGAGCGCCGGTGGGCTGCTCATGGGGGCTGTCGTCAACATGCGGCCGGAGTTGTTCCGCGGCGTGGTCGCCCACGTCCCGTTCGTCGATGTCGTGACCACGATGCTGGACGAGTCGATTCCCCTCACGACGTTCGAGTGGGACGAGTGGGGCAATCCGGAGGACCTGGAGTCCTACCGGTACATGCTCTCCTACTCGCCCTACGATCAGGTGGAGGCGAAGGACTATCCCAACCTGCTCGTCACGACGGGGCTCCACGACTCGCAGGTGCAGTACTGGGAGCCGGCGAAGTGGGTCGCGAAGCTGCGCTCCGTGAAGACGGACGAGAACCGGCTGCTGCTCAAGACTCACATGGACGCCGGCCACGGCGGCGGCTCGGGCCGGGACCGCGAGTACGAGGAACTCGCGTTCGAGTTCGCCTTCATCCTGGACCTGCTCGGAGAGACGCCCTCTCCCCGCTGATTCCGGCCCGCTGGGCTGGGTGCGACGGACCGTCGGCTACGGCATCGACGCCTGGGCGCGCACCCACTCGGCGGCATCGCGGTGCGTACCGAACCACACGCCCGGCTTCGAACGCATGTACTCGATGAGTTCGCGCAGGATCACGATCCGCGAGCGGTGCCCGATGTAGTGCGGGTGCATGGTCAGGAGGAACATCGTCCCCTCCTCGTACGCGACGTCGAACTCGTCCTTGTAGACCTGCAGCACCTCGCGCGGGCTGGCGTAGCGGTCGCCGAGAGGGTTGAAGAGCGGCGCGTCGTCGAGAATCCAGTCCACGGGGAGTTCGATGAGCCCCGTGGGCTGGCCGTTCGCGTTGATCTCGTACGGACGGTCGTCGGCCATCAGCGACGAGTCGTAGAGAAAGTCCATCTCGAGCAGGAGGTCGAGCGTCGCGTCGCTGAAGTTCCACGACGGCGCGCGGTAACCGACCGGGCGTTCGCCCACGAGTTCCGTCATCCGTTCAACCGCCATGCGCAGGAGACGCTCCTCCTCCTCCCGCGGGAGCGTCGCGTTGCGTTCGTGGATCCAGCCGTGGATCCCGATCTCGTGTCGGCCCGACGCCTGGATGAGGTCGATCTGGTGCGGCGCGAGGCTGAAGCTGAGCGCGGGCCCGAAGAAGGACGCCGGGATCTCATGCTCGTCGAGCAGGTCCACGACGCGGCCGAGGGCGACGCGCGAGCCGTACTCTCCCTGCGAGAGCCCCCCCACGTTGGTGTCGCCGTTCCGCAGCCAGACCGTCTCGTTGTCCACGTCGAAGGAGAGCAGCACGGCGACGCGGCCGCCGTCCGGCCATGAATCCGGGTTGAGGTCGCGGCCGGCGCGCACCCGGTTCACGGCCTCGAACACGCGCGCCTCGGACCAGCGCCACGGCGGGTCGTCCGCCTCCTGCGCGGCGGTCCGTCCGGGCGAAGCCCCCCAGACCGCCGCCAACCCGCAGAGCGCGACGACGAACCCGCGCGGGATCGCAGGAAGAGAAAACGTCGAGAAGGTCGAGGCAGACTGCATCCGGTCGGTCATCACGGTGTCCCTCGTTCCAGTGGTCATCTCAAGTCTGAACCCCTATTCTAACCGACTGTTTGTGAATCGGACGGTCGGCGCCGATTCGATCCGGCGCACGGGACCCGTCCCAATCCATGGTCCGTCGCCGGGCCGGCCCTCCCCCGAATATGGCGACTCTGAGATATGGCGACTACGAGAGCGAATATCGGAACCATCGACCTCAGCGCACACGGCATCGCCGTCACCCGCATCAAGCGGAACCCCTCCGTCGAAGAGATCTACGCCGACGCCCTCCGCGGACGCGAACCCGGCGCGGTGAAGGCGGCCAACGGGGCGCTCGTGGCCTTCTCCGGGGCCAAGACGGGCCGCTCACCGAACGACAAGCATATCGTCCGTGACCCGGCGACCGAGAGCGACGTGTGGTGGGGCCCGGTCAACTTCCCCCTCGAGCGCGAGAGCTTCCTGCGGAACCGGGCCCGCGCGCGGGCCTTCCTGAACGCGCAGGACCTCCTCTACGTCATCGACGGCCTTGCGGGCTGGGACCCGGAGTACCGGCTCAACGTCCGGATCATCTGCAGCCGCCCGTATCACGCCCTCTTCATGCACAACATGCTGATCCGCCCCACGCCCGAGGAGTTGGCGGACTTCGGCGAGCCCGACTTCGTGGTCTACAACGCGGGCCAGGAGGCGGCGGATGAGTCCGTGGACGGCGTCACCTCCGGGACCAGCGTGGATCTCTCCTTCGCGGATAACGAGGCCTGCATTCTCGGGACCGAGTACGCGGGAGAGATGAAGAAGGGCGTGTTCACGGTCATGCACTATCTCATGCCGAAGCGGGGTGTGCTCTCGATGCACTGCTCGGCCACGGCCGATCCCGGGACGGGGGCGTCGTCGCTCCTCTTCGGTCTGTCGGGGACGGGGAAGACGACCCTCTCCGCCGATCCCCACCGGCTGCTCATCGGCGACGACGAGCACTGCTGGACCGACTCCGGGATCTTCAACATCGAGGGCGGCTGCTACGCAAAGACGATCGACCTCTCCGAGGAGAAGGAACCCGACATTTACCGAGCGCTCCGGCACGGGGCGGTGTTGGAGAACGTGGCGCTGCGGGACGACGGGAGCGTGGACTGGTCGGACGCGTCGATCACCCAGAACACGCGCGGCAGCTATCCGATCGAGTTCATCCCGAGCGCGAAGGTGCCGTGCGTGGCCGGGCACCCCACCGACGTGATCTTCCTCACGGCCGACGCGTTCGGCGTGCTGCCGCCGGTGAGTCGGTTGACGCCCGAGCAGGCCATGTACCACTTCATCAGCGGGTACACGGCGAAGGTCGCGGGCACGGAAGTCGGCGTCACCGATCCCGTGGCGACGTTCTCGCCCTGCTTCGGCGGGCCGTTCCTCGTGTGGCACCCGGCGAAGTACGCGGGGCTGCTGGCGGACCGGATACGCGAACACGGCGTGAACGTGTGGCTCGTGAACACGGGGTGGAGCGGTGGGCCGTTCGGCGTCGGTTCGCGGATCGATCTGCCGTACACGCGCCGCATGGTGGACGCGATTCACGAGGGAGCCCTCGCGAATGCGCCGACCGAGCCGGACCCGGTGTTCGGCATCCACGTGGTGACCGAGGTGCCCGGGGTGCCGGGCGGGATCCTGCGGCCGCGGGCGACGTGGCCGGATCCCGCGGCGTACGACGAGAAGGCGGCGCACCTGGCGCGGCTGTTCCATGAGAATTTCAAAGGGTACGAAGACGACTGTCCGCCGGACGTGTGTACGGCGGGCCCGGTGATCTAGCGGTATCTGACTGACGCAGGAGGAAGTCATGCGGAGACGTGATCGGATGTTTGCGGTGTTCCTGCCAGTGATCCTGGCGGTGTTGCTGGCCGGGTGTACGAGCGGGCAGCATGATGCGCCGCGGATGGCGGGGGCCTCCATGGCCGGCGCCGCCCGGGCGGGGAACGGCAACGGCAACCCGACCCCCCTGTACGGGGACCTGGGCCCGCACACGCGCGCGGTCACCACGGAGTCGGAGAAGGCGCAGGCGTACTTCAACGAGGGCCTGCTCTTCATGTACGCCTTCGGCACCTCGATCGCCGAGGAGTCGTTCCGGGCCTCGCAGGTGGAGGATCCGCAGTGCGCTTCCTGCTACTGGGGTGAAGCGTGGTCGCTGGCGCCGTACCTCAACGGCGGCATGTCCCCCGGCAACGAGCGGTCGGCCCACGCCGCCATGCAGAAGGCGAGGGAGCACGTGTCGAGCGCGAGCGAGGTCGAGCGGGCGCTCATCGACGCCTTCTCCGTGCGCTTCGAGGCCGATCCCGACCGGGATCGCAGGAGGATGCTCGACACCCTCTACGCGCGCGAGATGGACAAGGTCGCGGCGCGCTACCCGGACGATCTGGACGTTCTCACGCTCCAGGCCGAGGCCTGGATGCTGCTGCGGCCCCGTCGCGGCGATGTGGATCTCGAAGCGAAGGATGTGAAGAAGATCCTGCCGATTCTCGAGACCGTGCTGGCCCGCAACATCCGCCACCCCGGCGCCTGCCACCTCTACGTCCATCTCGTCGAGGCGTCCGAGGATCCCGGCCTCGCCGAGGCGTGCTCGGACCACCTCGGAAGCCAGATCGCGGTGAGCCACATCCACCACATGCCGACGCACATCTACATGAACATCGGCCGCTGGGGCGACGCCGTGCGCGGCAACCAGCAGGCGTGGCACGCCGACCAGAAGGCCGAGCACGGTGGCCCTCCCGGCGTCTATCCGTCACACAACCTGCACATGCTGCTCAACGCCGCCGTGATGGACGGGCAGAGCGCGGTCGCCATCCAGGCCGCGAAGGACCTGGCCCGGCACCGGGGTCCCTGGGCCTCGTACATCCCGCTCACCTACGCCGCGTTCGGGCGCTGGAGCGAGATCCTGGACGGCGACGGCCCCGCCTCGCGCGAACCCATGGAACTCGTCGCGTGGAGCTTCTCGCGCGGCCTCGCGTACCTCCGGCTCGGCCACATCGACGTTGCGCAGGATCATCTGGACGAGATCGACGAGGTCCTGGCGGAAGCCGATCCCTCGGCCCAGTTCCGGTTCAGCCCGCTGGCCGATGTCGTCGCCCTGCCGCGTTCCATCCTCGCGGGCGAGATTCTGCACGCGCGGGATATGGCGGACGAGGCGATCGAGGCCCTCGAGGCCGGCGTGGCCAAGGAAGACGGACTGATCTACTCCGAGCCGCGGGCCTGGCACCTGCCGGTGCGCCACACGCTCGGCGCGATCCTGCTCGAGAACGACCGGGCCGCCGACGCGGAGCAGGTGTACCGCGACGCGCTCCAGGACCTGCCCAATCAGGGCTGGGCCTGGTTCGGTCTCATGCAGGCGCTGGATGCGCAGAAGAAGACGGCCCAGGCGCAGGAGGCCCGCCGCGAGTTCGACCGCCACTGGGTCCGCGCCGACACGTGGCTGCGCAGTTCCCGGTTCTGATCCGGGTGCTGCCAGGCCTCCGCACGGGCTGATTGCGCATGATTGACTTCTCGCCGCCCGAGAGTCCGTTCAGGGTCACTTACAACGGTGATTTCGACATCTCCCGGGCGGTAAGAACGCCGCCCGGCGACGCGCCTTCCGAGGCCGCGCTGAAGAAGGAACTGAAGCGCGCGGTGCGCGACATCTCGCGGCTCCAGCGACGTCTCCACGCGCACCAGCACTACGCGGTGCTGCTGGTCTTCCAGGCGATGGACGCCGCCGGCAAGGACTCGACGCTGCGGGCGGCCATGACGGGCGTGAACCCTGCAGGCTTCCGGATCAACGCGTTCGAGGCGCCGTCGAACGAGGAGGCGGGGCACGACTTCCTCTGGCGCACGACGCTCCGTCTACCCGAGAAGGGGCGCATCGGCATCTTCAACCGCAGCTACTACGAGGAAGTCCTCATCGTGCGGGTCCATCCCGAGTACCTCGAGCGGCAGAAGCTTCCCCGCCGCCTGCCCATCATGGAACGCTGCGAGGAGCGCTACCAGTCGATCCGGGATCACGAGGCCCACCTGGCCCGCAACGGGACGGTGGTCCTCAAGTTCTGGCTCAACATCTCGCGGGAGGAGCAGGCGCGCCGGTTCCTGCGCCGGATCGACCGTCCCGACAAGAACTGGAAGTTCAGCCGAGCCGACATCGAAGAGCGGCGGCACTGGGGCGAGTACATGGCCGCCTACGAGGACGCGATCAACGCGACTGCCCGCCCGTGGGCGCCGTGGTATGCGATTCCCGCCGATTCGAAGCCCTGGATGCGGCTCGTCGTCGCCCGGCTGGTGCGCGACCAACTCGCCACCCTCGACCTCACGCACCCCACGCTACCCGAAGTCGAACGCGCCGAACTCCAGGAATACCGCGACCACCTCGCCGCCGAACTGTAAGCTTGAGAGCTGCTTGACGGGCTGTACCACATAAGGTCGAATTCGGCTGGCCGATTGGCATGCCGCTCACCCGATCACTCGGCGGCGGTCTTCATGAAGTCCGATCACGAATCACCGGGGGACGTATCGCACGCGTGCTGTTCGTGATCCACGAGAGCCGGATCGTGTTGCTCCACGGGTTCGTGAAGAAGGCGCAGAAGACCCCGAAGCGCGATCTGGAAATCGCGAGAAAGCGGGCAAGGGAGATCATGCATGGTTGATGAAAGAGGAGGCGTCGGTTCGTCCTTCGAGGACTATCTCAGGGAGCAGGGCACGCTGGAGGCGACGACGGCTGCGGCTGTCAAGCGCGTCATCGCCTGGCAATTGAGGGAGGCAATGGCTACCGAGCGTCTGAGCAAGAATCAGATGGCGAAGAGGATGAACACGAGCCGCAGCCAACTGGACCGGATCCTGGATCCCAACAACGATCGGATACAGCTCGCCACGCTCATGGGCGCCGCCGAGGCGCTTGGGCGGCGGCTTCGGATTGAGCTGGTGTAGATAGGGCCCGGGTCGGTCAGCGGATTGTGGGGCCGCCGGTTCGGTTGTCGGGGACGAAGCGGTTGCGGGCGGGCATGTGTGTGTCGACGACCGTGGCGGAGTCGACGACGGCGTCCGCCGGCAGCAGATCGTTGAAGTAGAGCATTGCGCCGACGACCGCGTAGACCTCCTCATCCGTCATGGTGCCCGGCATGTCGAAGGGCATGGCGCGACGGGTGTAGTCGAACAGCGTCGTGGCGTAGGGCCAGTAGTTGCCGACGGTGGACCGCAAGCTGCGGTCGTTGGCGAACGGGAACTCGTCGCCCGGTATCCGTCCCGCGATCAGGTCGTTCGGCCCCTCCCGCCCGGTGGGGCCGTGGCAGAGAACGCAGCTGTGCCTCTCCCAGACTTCCAGCCCTTCCGCCACCGTGCCCTGCCCGGGTGGCAGGCCCGCGCCGTCGGGGCCGATGTCGATGTCCCACGCGGCGATCTGCGACTCGGTCGCGGGGCTACCGAAGCCGTACACGGGCTCGGCCGCGCCGGACCGCCCTGCAGCTACCTGGGCGCCACCGGTCGCCGCGACCATCGCCGTCCCGGGGTCGGCGGCCGGGCCGCCCTCGCCGCTCGCGCCATCGCCCGAACCGCAGGCCGCCAGAATCGGCAACAGGGCCGCCAGCGTCGTCCATCTCCGCACCGCCGTTGCCGGGCTCATACGGGCGCGAACCCGATCGAGCCGTCGGGTGCCACCCGCCAGCCGCGGATTGCGTTGGAATGGTAGCGTGTACCGGGGCCGCGGGCGTCGAGCACCTGCTGGCGAACCGGCTGCGTGTAGCCCGTCTCATCGGTGGCGCGGCTCAGCAGGTGCGCCGGGCCGCCGTCCCACTCCCAGCCATGGCGGAACCGGGTCGTACACTTGGGCAGCACGGGCTCCTGCAGCACGGCGTCGTGCCACGAGTCGCCCCCGTCCGTGCTGACTTCCACGCGCTCGATCAGACCCCGGCCGGTCCAGGCGTAACCGGAGATCTCGACGAAGCCGGGCTCCGACAGACGCCGCGGGTAGGTCGGATAGGTGATGACCGACTTCGCGTCCATCACGAACGAAAACTGCCGCGCTGTTCCGTCCGGCAGCGGATCCGTGTACTTGGAGGTCTCGTCGCGGAACATGGAGGGCCGGTCGGAGAGCTCCAGCCGCCGGACCCACTTCACGCTCGCGTTGCCCTCCCACCCGGGCAGGAACACCCTGGCGGGGTAACCCTGCTCGGGCCGGATCGCCTCGCCGTTCTGGGCGTACGCGATCATGGCGTCGTCCCAGGCCTTCTCCATCGGGATGCTGCGGCCCATTACCGCCGCGTCGGACCCCTCGGCGAGAAACCAGGTCGCATCCGCGTGCGCCCCTACCTCCTCGAACAGCGTCGAGAGCGCGACGCCGGACCACTCGCTCGTGCTCAGGAGGCCGTCGATCGACTGCGGCGTGTTCTCCGGGTTGGGAGACGGTGAATACGCACCACCCCCGTTCCCCGAGCATTCGAGGAAGAGGAGCTTCGAGACCTGCGGAAAGCGCTTCAGGTCCTCGAGCGTGAAGAGAGTGGGTCGGTCGACCATGCCGTGGATGAGGAGGCGGTAGTGGGCAGGGTCAATCTCCGGGATCCCGTGGTGGTGGCGCTCGAAATGGAGGTCCGCCGGCGTCATGATCCCGTGCAGGTCCTGCAGCGGCGTCCGCGAAGAGCCGCCCATGGACCCGGACAGGAGCTTGCGCGGCGTCTCGTGCGGCGAACGCGAACCGACCACGACCGGACGCGCGCCCGGCACCTTCGTCGGATCGGGCGCCTCCTGAACGACCAGCCCGCGGGCGGCCCCGGCGGTGATCGCCGTACCCGCGGCGGCCGCGGCCCCCACGATCAGGGCCCGACGGGTGAGGGCCGAGCCTCCAGGTGTCTCGAGGTCGTCCCCGATGTCGTCCGCGCGCTCGTCGAGCAGTTCGTCCTCGGGCGCGCGTTCTCCGTTTCGGTCCTTCACATCGCCTCCATTCGCATCGGTCTCGGGCGGCACCTCTGGCACCGCGCCGCGCGAGGGTTCCGACGAGTGTCGTTCCGTTCAGGCCAGGCAGCAAGGGCGCCCGGAGTTCACTGCGACGCGTGCCACTCCCGCAGGATCTCCGCCTCCCGGTCCGCCGGGAGCCCCGGCCGCATCTCCGCCTGCCGCTCGGGGGTGCGGGAGAAGTGGAAGTCCAGCGTCGCCTGCGTCGTGTCCGCCAGTGACCGGAAGGTCAGCCCGTGCGCGACTTCGTTGGAGAGATCGAAGCGCGCGAACCCCTCCGACCCCGGGGTCGGAGGCCGCCACACCGGCATCTCGGCGTACGGCCGCGCCCCGCGTTCGGCGAGAAACTCACGCGGCACCCACGTGAACGTCGTCTCGGCGGTCGTGACGGCGCGGATCCCGTACAGGAGTTCCGCCATCGGTCGCGGCGTCGCGGGACCGATGAGGTTGAAGATGCCCGTGTGCCCCTGATCGGAGGAGAGCGCCATGAAGTCGCCCAGGTCGCGCACATCGATGATCTGGACCGGGTCCGTCCCGTCGCCGGGAGACAGCACCTCGCCGCCGCGATGGATCCGCACCGGCCAGTACGTGAAGCGGTCGGTGGGATCGTCGGGTCCGATGATGAGGCCCGGGCGGAAGATCCCGTACCGGTCGGGGAAGATCCGCATCACCTCGCGCTCGGACTCTGCCTTGGCGAGACCGTACGGCAGCTGCGTGATGTCGGCGGTCGCCCGGTCCACGCCGGCCGTCTCGTAGGTGTAGGACGGCACTTCCGACGTCATCGGCACCGTGGAGTGGCTCGAGTACGCCGATCGCGAGGAGACGTAGTAGAAGTACTCGACCGAGTCGCGCAGAAACTCCGCGATGCTCGTCACCCAGTCGGGGCGGGAGGTGGAGTTGTCGATGACGACGTCCCACGTGCGGCCGCGAAGCGACTCGAAGTCGCCGTTCCGGTCTCCGACCAGTTCCTCGACCCCGTCGAACATGCCGGGTCGACTGCCGCGGTTGAAGATCGTCACCTCGAGCCCCTGGTCGAGCGCGGATCGCACCTGGTACGGTCCGATGAACCCGGTCCCGCCCAGGATCAGGAGCCTCCCGCCGCTCCCGGAGGCCTGGGTCGTGCCCGCGGGGCCCGAGCACGCCCCGACCGGGACTCCGAGCCCGAGGGCGGCGCCCGCCGCGGCCGTGACCTTCAGAAAATCGCGCCGGTTCGAATCGGTGGACATCGTGACTCCTTGTTCCTGGTCGTTCGTCCTGGTCGTTCGTGCCTCGTTCGGCTCAGTTCGCCGTGCCGTCCAGCAGCTCGAAGATGCGGAGCACCGCGACCGGATTCGCGCCGGGGCCGCTGATCCCGCCGAAGTTGGCCGCGTGGGCCGTGAGATCGATGCGCCCGGCCGCGTCCTCGGGGCTCACGCCCTGGCCGTGGAGCGCCACGGACTGTTCCCACAGGTCCAGCAGATAGGCCTGCAGGTGGTCGATCCGCTCGCGCTCCTGGTACGGGGCGCCGTGCCCCGGGATGATCCAGTCGAAATCGAGCGCCTTCACGCGTTCGAGCGTCTCCACCCACTCGTTCACGTAGCCGTCGCCCATGTAGGGGAGGCCGCCCGTGAGCATGTCCCCGGTGATGATCACGCGGTCGCCCGGCAGGTAGACGATGACGTCCCCCTCCGTATGCGCGCGCCCGAAGAAGTGGAACTGGATCTCGCGTCCGCCCCGGTAGAGCGTGAGCCGCTCCGAGAGCGTCGTGTTGGGAGGCGTGGGGACGACTTCCTGCAGCTGCGCGTAGTAGGTGCGCTGCCCTTCGAGCTGGGCCTCGAGCTCCGCCCGGGCGGCCGCGTCGCTCAGCGTGTCCAGCGTCGCCTCCATCTCCTCGATCCGCTCGGGGATCGTTCCCACGAAGAGTTCGTAGGACCGGCCGGAGTTCGAGCGCCCCGCGGCGATCGCCTCGCGTGTCGCCTCATGGCTGATGATCTCGACCTCGGGCGGATACACCTGATTCCCGTGCGCGTGATCGAAGTGCCAGTGCGTGTTCGCGGCGTAGCGGACGGGCCTGTCGGTGAGGCTGCGCAGGTCCTCGATGAGGGCGTTCGCCGCGGCGGGAGAGATGTGGGAGTCGACGAGCAGGACATCGGCCGCGTTCACGACCACGCCGGCGTTCGATCCGACGACGAGATCGCTGGCGCCGCGCGCGTGGTAGACGCCGGGCACGACCTCCGTGAACTCGAAGTGGACGGCTTCCGTCGTCGCCGGGTCGCCGCCCTCCGCGCCGCTGCCGTCGCCACCCCCAGGCGCGCAACCGGCGCACAGCCAGGCTGCCCCGAGCAGAACCGCCGGGATCGCGCTCGGACGGCGGATCGCTGCCGTGCGCGTAAGCTCAGGTCGCTGTGGTCTGGCGGTCATGAAGCCTCCCGGGGCGCGAGATGATCCGACGCTCGCAAGATGTCGGCGGCGTCGATCCCGGAACAGATGTCCTACGACCCCCGGCCGGGACGCCCGAGCCTGGCGGGAAGCCCCGCGACGTGCGCCCGGACATCCCGCTCGACCTCGCTCATTTCGACCTCGCTCCCCTGCCCGCCGGCCTCCCGGAGTTCAGTATAGAGTTCAATCGCCGCTGCGAGTGCGGTCGCGCACGCCGCGGCGTCGACGCCTCCAACCGTCCGCCCGAGAGCGGTCGCGAAGGCGGGAACCCGCGACTCGATCCGACGCACGCCGGTGGCCGGTGCGCCCGCTCGCCGGAACGCCAGCGGCGCCAGCACGAGGGTCCGCAGGACCCCCAGTCCATCCAGCGCCTCGAGGATCTCCCCGCGCTCGATCTTGTCCGCGAGATAGTGGCCCGCCGCCAGGCCGACGATGCCGTCGACCCCTGGAGCCGCCGCCAACGCTCCCTCGAGAAACGTCCGATGTCGGTCCGGCAGCCGCGAGAGGCGTTCCGCAACGCCCGGGCCGTGGTTCGGTCCCGGCATGAGGTCAGCCGCTGATCTCATGCGCCTCTCCGGCCCCGCGCGGTACCCGGATGCGCTCGACCAGTGCTCTGACTTCCGCGGGAGGCGCCGGCGTGAACCGCGACACGATGCTCGCGACCGCGAAGTTCACCATCATCCCGAGCGCGCCGATGCCCTCGGGGGAGATCCCGAACCACCAGTTCTCCGCCACGTTCGCGGCCGGGTTCACGAACTTGAAGTAGACGATGTAGGCCGCCGTCAGCGTGATCCCCGACAGCATGCCGGTGATCGCCCCCTCGCGGTTGAGCCGTTTCGAGAAGATCCCGAGGATGATGACCGGGAAGAACGACGCGGCGGCCAGCCCGAACGCGAACGCCACGACCTCCGCCACGAAGCCCGGCGGGTTGATCCCCAGATACCCCGCCACGATCACGGCCAGCCCGGCGCTCACCCGCGCCGCCACGAGTTCACCCTTCTCGCTGATGTCCGGCCGCCAGTTGCGTTTGAGCAGGTCGTGGCTGACCGCCGCCGAGAGCACCAGCAGGAGACCTGCCGCGGTCGACAGCGCCGCCGCCAGCCCGCCCGCGGCCACGAGGCCCACCACCCAGTTCGGCAGGCGCGCGATCTCCGGGTTCGCGAGCACCATGATGTCGCGGTCGATCGTCAGTTCGTTCCGGACCGGCTGCCCCGCCCCGTCCACCGCGTCCGCCCCCACGTACTGGATCAGCCCATCCCCGTTGTGGTCCTCGAACGAGATCAGTCCCGTCGCTTCCCACTTCGTGAACCAGTCCGGCATCTCCGCGTACGGCGCGTCCGTCACCGTATTCAGCAGGTTCGTCCTCGCGAACACCGCAACGGCCGGCGCCGCCGTGTACAGGAGCGCGATGAACACCAGGGCCCAGCCCACGCTGATCCGCGCGTCCCGCACCCTCGGCACCGTGTAGAAGCGGATGATGACGTGCGGCAGTCCGGCGGTTCCCACCATGAGTGCGACCGTGATCGCCAGCACGTCGAGCATCGACTTGGTGCCGTCCGTGTAGGCGGCAAAGCCAAGCTCCTGGTGCAGACCGTTGAGTCGGTCCAGCAGATACGTCCCGGTCTCCTGTTCCGCCGCGCCGAACCCGATCTGGGGGATCGGGATGCCGGTGATGAGCATCGACAGGAAGATCGCCGGCACCGTGTAGGCGAAGATGAGCACGCAATACTGGGCCACCTGCGTGTAGGTGATCCCCTTCATCCCGCCCAGCACCGCGTAGAAGAACACGATCCCCATCCCGATGACCACGCCCAGCCCGATGTCGATCTCGAGGAAGCGGCTGAACACGATCCCGACGCCCCGCATCTGCCCCGCGACGTAGGTGAAGGAGACGAAGATCGCGCAGATTACGGCCACGACGCGCGCCGTCTGGGAGTAGTAGCGCTCGCCCACGAAGTCGGGGACGGTGAACGCGCCGAACTTCCTCAGATAAGGGGCGAGGAGCAGCGCCAGGAGCACGTACCCGCCCGTCCACCCCATGAGGTAGACCGAGCCGTCGTACCCCAGGAAGGAGATGATGCCGGCCATGGAGATGAAGGAGGCGGCCGACATCCAGTCCGCCGCCGTCGCCATCCCGTTGGCGAGGGGATGGACGCCCTTGCCGGCCACGTAGAACTCGCTCGTCGAGCGAGCCCGCGACCAGATCGCGATCCCGATGTAGAGCGCGAACGAAAGCCCGACGAGCGTCGCCGTCCACTGGAGAACCGTCATGCCGCGCCCTCCTCGTCACGCTCGTCGACATCGAACTCCCGATCGAGTCGGTTCATGAGGAAGACGTAGACGAAAATCAGAACGACGAAGACGTAGATCGATCCCTGCTGCGCGAACCAGAACCCGAGTGGGAAGCCGGTGCCCGGGATACGGATCGTGTCCAGCGCGTCGGCGAACACGATCCCGGCGCCGTAGGACACCAGCGCCCAGATCCCGAGGAGCGCCCCCACGTAGCGGAGGTTGCGGCGCCAGTACCCCAGCCGGTCGCCTTCTTCTGCGCGTTGGTTCATGTACCTCCCACCGTGCTCGCCAGCTTCAATTCGGGCCGAGTCGCCGGCTCCGAAGTCGCCCAACGCTGCGGATCGACCCGGCCGCGCGCCAGTGTCACCAGAACAGCCCGAAGACGAGCCACGCCGAAATCGCCGCAAGAACTCCCGTGTAGAGCGCCGGACTGGCCAGCAGCGGAACGCGCCCCTCGAAGGGATGGAGCCGTATCGGACCGAGTTGGCCCGAACTCTTCGCAAGCCACCCGCTTGGGGCCACGCCCTCCGTCACGGGCGACGCGCGCCGCCAGCGGGGGTTCAGCGCCGCGACCGCGCAGCCGGCGGCGGTGAAGACGATCGCCCACACGAACGCCTCCCACTGCCCGGTGAGCCACGCGGGCAGCCACGACACATCGACCACCTCCCGGTCGAGGAACCCGACGACCCCGTACAGCCCGCCAGTGGCGAGGCCGAAGATGCCGACCCGCCGGTTGGTGCGGGTCACGGCACCGACCAGGTAGACGATGAGCAGCGGCGTGACGAAGACCGAGGTGACCGAGCGGAAGGCGGTGAGCATCGTCGGCGCGCGCAGGATCAACGGCAGGTAGGCGAACCCCAAGACCAGGATCGCGACCGTGGCGATGCGTCCCACGCGCAGGTAGTGGGCGTCGTCGCGGTCACGCGAGACGAAGCGCGCGTAGATGTCGCGCGTGAAGACGGCTGACATCGACGATCCCATGGAGTCGAAGGTGCTCACGGCGGCGCTCACCACACCCGCCACGACGAGCCCCTTGGCCCCGACCCCCAGATAGGTGGCGATCAGATGGGGGTACATGGCGTCGGGCTGCGCGAAGTCCGGGAAACGCGCCCGTCCGAAGAGTCCGAGCATGTCCGTGAAGACCAGGACGACGAGGCTCACACCGACGCCCAGCACTCCGGCCATCTTCATGTCCCAAAGCGACCGCGCGCCCATCATCCGCTGCGTCGAGGTGTGGCTCACGGTCCACCAGCCGGAGGAGA
The DNA here is from genome assembly GCF_965237495.1 of Candidatus Palauibacter sp. GTDB lineage: Bacteria > Gemmatimonadota > Gemmatimonadetes > Palauibacterales > Palauibacteraceae > Palauibacter. The sequence continues at coordinate 3,792,288 of NZ_OZ250143.1, forward strand.
TGAGGATCCACGCGATGAAGATGACGACCGGCGAGGTGTTTCCGTCCCGTCCCCGGAACGAACTCACATGGGCCAGATCGGGTGCCGCGAGGCCCGGCGCGAGCCCCTCGACGGTCATCCCCGGGCTCTCCAACTCGGCCATCATCACGTCCCATCCGCCGACGGCCTGCCAGACGGCGACGCACACGGCGAGACCTCCCGCGATGACGAGTACGCTCTGCAGCACGTCGGTCGCGACCACCGCCCGCAACCCGCCCATGGCCGTGTAGGCGCCCGACAGGACCACGAGCGACACGATCAACGTCCAGGCGAGCCCCGGCCTGAGCCCGCCGACCCCGACCAGCGTGAGGTAGACGGACCAGATCATGAGGCCGAGGACGGACGTCCGATACTGGATCTGGATCAGCGCGCCGAGGACGCGCGTGCCGGGGCCGAAGCGATGCTCGAGGTATTCGGCGTTCGTGTACAGTCCGGCGCGGTATATGGCGGGGACGATCAGGAAGGTCGCGAGCGTCACGCCGACGAGGGCCCCGAACGTGTGCGCGGAGAGGAAGTGCAGCCCCTCGCTCGAGATCGTCCCCGTGGCGGACACGAACTCCGAATTGTCCATGTTGGTGGCGAAGAGCGACAGGCCGACAGCCCACCAGGGAAGCGAGCGCGAACTCAGAAACCACTCGCCGCTGGTGGACGTGCCGCGCGCACGGCGAAGTCCGTAGGCGATGATCGCCCCGTTGAGTCCGAGGACGATCAGCCAGTCGAGAGCGCTCACCGGTGGCGGGCGCTCAAGGGACTCTCAGGCGCGCGGGAGGCCGCCACCGGCAGCCGCAGGTGTGAAGGGTACGCGGCCGTGTGGAACACACCCTCGGACTCGAAGCGGCCGCGACAGTCCTGGACCACGAACGCGTACCCGCGCCGCGCCCACCAGAACCCGTTCTCGATGAACACGTCGCGGGTAGTCTCGTACGGTGTACGCGTCACGATGGTGGGGAAGGGACCGCCAGCCGCGGGCAGGTACACATCCGCCGACAGCCGGACCCCGTCCCGCATGCGCCCCCGAAGCCCGTGCAACAGCCGCACCTCGTCCAGCACCTCGGGCAACGAACGCTCGCGCTACTCTGGGGTCGGGATGGCGGCGAGGACCTCGTCCGGTTCGGCCCGCACCGTGTAGTCGGGGTCGGCGCAGGAGTAGACGATGGTGCCCGAGGTGTCGATCACGAAGGTGGCGGACAGCGGAAGCTCCCAGGACTCGTCCCCGTTGAAGCGGGAGAGATCGATCCCGAGCCCGTCACGATAGAGGTCCCGCAGCTCGGCCTCGACCGCGAACGCGAGGCCGTAGTCACGCGCCACGCCGAGGCCGAGGTCGAGCACGACGTCGAACTCGATCCCGTCCTCCTCGATCCAGCCGCGGGCGTACTCGGCGAGTTGGGGGGAGAGGGTGACGAGCCGCGCGCCCCGGGCCTCGATCTCCGGAAGTACGGATTGAAGAGCAGCCTGCTCCTCGCGGCAGTAGGGTCACCAGCGGCCGCGGAAGAAGCTGAGCACGACGGGGCCACGTTTGAGGAGCGACTGGAGGCGGACCGTGGGCCCGGCCACGCTCGGCCGGGCGAAGAGGGGCGCGCGGTCGCCTGCCCGGGGCACGCGATCGAGGATGCCGGAAGCCCGCAGCGCCTCGGTGCCGGCGTTCATGATCGCCGTGGCGGCGGCCGGGCGCGCGGCTTCCTTCTCCGCGCGCATCTCGGCGAGCCGTCGGCAGAGCGGCCCGCTCATGGCAAGCCCGCCTGGAGCCGACGGCCCCAGAAATCGAGCTGCGCCGCGCGGAGTCCGGTCGCCGCCTCGATGGTGGGACCGAGGATCAGGTACGCCTCTCCGTCACGCGTGTAGGCCGGCCACGGCGGCAGCCCCGGGCCGTTCGGATCGCCCGTCGCCGCGAAGTTCGCCCAGTAGGAGGACATCGTCCGGGCCAGCCGGCGGTCCGCCGCCTCGCGCGTGCCCGGGCCGACGTTGCCGAACGCGTACACGATCTCCGCCGCGTGGTACGACTTGAGGTACGCCTTGGCCGGCCCCGGCGGCTCGTGCGTGAAGTAGTAGAGCCACGCGTCCGCGCCCGCGGCTTCCGACGCCCGCGCCCAGGTCCGCATCTGGATGCCGAACAGGGCATCGCCGCGGCTGCGCATGAAGGCGTTGGAGATATCGCCGTCCTCGACCACGGGGTACACGGACTCGAACAGTTCCGCCTCGTCTCCCACGCGGCCCGCCACCCATTCGCGCCACGCGTCGAGCGTCGCCGGGACGGACCGCGGGGAACTGAGAGAGGTCATCTCATCCGCGTTGAACCCGACCAGCACCGGGACGTTGCTGTGCCGCCCCTCGGCGAACGCGGTCGTGACGTCGGTCGGGAGCAGCCAGCCATCCACGTTCTCCGCGGTCCTGAAGCCGCGTCCACGCGGAGTGGCGAGGGCTCCCATCACCTCGGGAGCGGAGACGGCGCGCATCTCTTCGAGGGTTGTTGCTCCGAGGGCGTCGATGAACGCACTCCCGATCTCCTCGGCCGACCGGGCCTCGTCCGCCGCGTCGGAAAGACGCGTCATCGGACCGAATCGTCCTCCGCTCTGGCCGATCGCGCGGTGGAAGAGGCCCGCGGCGAGCGGCGTCGCCATGAGCGTGTTCACGCTCCAGGAGCCGGCGGACTCGCCGAAGATCGTCACGCGGTCGGGGTCGCCGCCGAAGGCCGCGATGTTGTCGCGCACCCACTCGAGCGCCGCGATCTGGTCCAGCACGCCGTAGTTGCCCGAAGACCCGTGCTCCGACTCGGCCGTGAGCAGCGGGTGCGCCAGGTAGCCGAGGGGCCCGAGCCGGTAGTTGATCGCAACCACGACGGCTCCCTTCGCGGCCAGCGCCCCCCCGTCGTAGGCCCCCACGGAGCCGGAGCCCCGTGTGAGCGCGCCCCCGTGGATCCAGACCATGACCGGGCGTCGCTCCTCCGCGTCCGCGGCCCCTGTCCACACGTTCAGGTACAGGCAGTCCTCGGCGGTGGGGGTCGGCGGACCCCTGAACACCGATCCGGCCGAAAAGGGCGCCTGCATGCACTGTGGCCCGAAACTGCTCGCGGGCAGGGTAGCGCGTCCCCATGCCTCGACCGGCTGGGGTGGCTTCCAGCGCAACTCGCCCATCGGCGGCGGCGCGAACGGAATTCCCCTGAACACCCGGACGCCGTTTTCGACAACGCCCTCGACGTTCCCCGCCACCGTTTGCACGAGGGTGCCCTGCGCCAGCAGCGGTCCACGGGGGAGCCCGGCGGCCAGGCCCGCGAAGAGGAGGGCGATGAACAGGGACGGGCGGAAATGACGAGGCATGGGAGCGCTCCCGATCTGCGCGAGAAAACCGAGCACGGGTCGCAAAGTGTGACGGCTCAGGAGCCCTCGCCAGCCGGGCCGGCCGGGGCCTCCTCCCCGTCCCAGCCGAAGTGCTCCAGCGGAATGCGACCCTGCTCGTCGAATACCAATCCCTCCGCGGCCAGGAGCCGGTACTGCAGCGTCTCGGAGAAGGAGTCCCCGCGGGAGCTGATCTCGCCCCGCGCGTTGATGACCCGGTGCCATGGGAGAGGCCGATCCGCCATGTGCAGCGCGTACCCGACGAGACGGGCCTGACTCCCAAGCCCGGCCAGCCGCGCGACCTGCCCGTAGGTCGCCACCCGGCCCGCGGGGATCCGAGCGACGACGTCGAAGATGCGCCGGTGGACGTCCGAAGCCATCGCTCGCCCCGCCCGTCAGCCGTGCGCGGGTGGATGTTCGTTCGCGTGAACGCGGTCTTTCCAGTTCCACCACTTGAGAAGTTCGAGGTCGGGCCCGGCGGTCTCCGCGAAGTAGACGGCGCAGCGGAAGACGTAGAGAACGCACCGGTCGATATGCTGTCTCCGCTGCGAGCACAGGTTCTCGTAGAGCTGGTTCGGGTCGCATCCCTCGAGGTGGCTCACGCGCTCGATCCCGAGGCCCGAGAGGTCGGCCGCGATACTGGGCCCGACGCCGGGAATTCTCTGCAGAGCCTTGGTGTCAGTCTCATCTCGCAAGTGGCTCATCCCTCCTCCGCCTCGGCTCCGTTCGGTTCGCGTGACGACGTCCGTTCCGCGGGTTTCGATCGCTCGGCGACCCCACCGGCGCTTCGGGGAACCGTCCGGTATGTTGTCGGCAGGCGGATGGAATCTCCCGAGGAGGGGCCCGATGGACAAACCGCACCGCATCCGGGCGCGACTGATCGCCACGGCGCTCGTGGCGGCGCCGTTCTTCGGTGCGTGCAGCCCGCCGCCCGACGATTCGGAGCCGACGGCGTCGAAAACCCTCCAACGCTTCGCGGCGGATCCGGCCGACCCCTACACCCGCCCCGAGGCGCGCTTCGAGGTTCAGGTCGAGAAGGATCTGATGGTGCCGATGCGCGACGGCGTCCGGCTGGCCACCGATCTCTACATGCCCGTCGGGGCCTCGGAAAACGAAGCTGCCCTTCCCGTCGTCCTCATCCGGCTGCCCTACAACAAGGAGACGTACAGCGGCGGCGCGATCGGGCCGGCGGAGTTCTTCGCCGGCCAGGGCTACGCCGTGGTCGTGCAGGATGTGCGCGGGAAGTACGCCTCGGAAGGGGATTACCTCCTCTCCGCAGCGGACCGCCTCGACGGCTACGATGCCGTCGAATGGGCCGCGACGCAGCCCTGGTCGAACGGCCGGGTGGGCACCTTCGGGTGCTCCTATCTGGGCGAGAACCAGACGCAGCTCATGACGCAGCGGCACCCGGCGCACGCCGCCGCGATCCCGCTCACCGCCGGGGGCGCGGTCGGGTCGGCCGGGGGCCGGTACGGCTACTTCGGCATCTTCGAGGGCGGGACGTTCGGTCTCTCCGCCAGCTTCGGCTGGTTCCGGGGAAACGGCCAGAAGCGGCCCGGCGGTGAGCCCGCCCCTCCGGTGGAGGCGTTCGCGGCGCTCCGCGAGCTGCCCACGATCGACCTCATGCAGAGGTATGGTCCCCCCGACCGCGACACGGACTGGGAAGAGATCCTGAGCACGCCGCTCGCCGACGAGTGGTGGGACCAGCTCGGCTACCTGCGCGACGACGACCGCTTCGACACGCCGGCGCTGCACGTCAACTCGTGGTACGACCTCGGCGCCAACGAGACGCTGCAGCAGTGGCGCATGATGCAGGACAATGCGGTGAGCGACCGCGGCGGGACGCACCAGTACGCGATCCTCTCCCCGACGTCCCACTGTATGTCCGAAAGGGCCACGGAGCAGACCATCGTCGGCGAGATCGACTTCGGCGACGCCCGCCTGCCGTACTGGTCGCTGTATCTCGCCTGGTTCGACTACTGGCTCAAGGGCGAGGAGAACGGGATCACGGAGATCCCGAAGATCCACTACTACGTGATGGGCCGGAACGAGTGGGCCGCGGCGGACGCATGGCCGCCCCCCGGGGCCGAGGCGACGCGCTTCTATCTCCGCAGCGGCGGGGCCGCGAACTCGAGGTTCGGGGACGGGGCGCTGAGCGCGGAGGCGCCCGGCGACGAACCCTCGGACGTGTACGTCTACGACCCCGGGGACCCCGTCCCCTCGCGCGGCGGGTCGGTCTGCTGCACCGGGAACCCCGCCGACCAGCCCGGCGCCTACGATCAGTCGGACATCGAGGACCGCGAGGACGTGCTCGTCTACACGGGCGATCGGGTCGGCGAGGACGGGCTCGAGATCGCGGGTCCGCTCGAGGCACGGCTCTACGTGAGTTCGAGCGCCCCGGACACCGATTTCACCGTGAAGTTCCTCGATGTCCACCCGGACGGGCGGGCGATCAACATCGTGGAGGGCATCAAGCGGGCGCGGTATCGCGACGGGTACGAGGAGCCCGCGATGATGGAGGAGGGCGAGGTATACGGGGTCCGGGTCGATCTCCATTCGGTGGCGCACTGGTTCGCGCCGGGCCACCGCGTGCGGATCGAGGTCTCCAGCTCCAACTTCCCCCGCTTCGACCGGAACCTGAACACGGGCGGCAACAACTACGACGAGACGGAATGGGACATCGCCGAAAACACCGTTCACCACGCCGGCGACTACGCATCGCACATCGTCCTGCCGATCATGGAGAGGGCCCGATGACCCCTTCCGTATCCCCGCCTCCGGGCCTCCGTCCCGACCTCGATGAGGCGGTCGAGACCTGGTCCCGCATGGGCGACGCCTCGCTTCTCCGCGGCGTGGCTGCCGTGATCCTTGGGTTCGCCGTGCTGACGTTCGGCTCCGTGCTCACGGGCCGGTTGCTGATCTCGACCCTCGGCGTCGGGCCCGGGACGGCGCCGGACACCGCCTTCATCGGCGCGAGTCTGGGCACGCGCCTCGTGATCACCGTTCTGGCGGGCTTCCTCACCGCCCTGGCCGCGCCCCGGGCACCCCGGGTCCATGCCGGAGTTCTGGCCGCGATTCTCGTCTTCTTCAGCCTCGCCTCGCTCGCCGGCCTCTCGTCGTCGGGTGAACCCTACGGGCCGACCTGGTATCCCGTCGTGATGCTCGTCATGGGTCCCGTGGGCGTCCTCGCCGGCGGCGCCCTCCGCGCCAGGCGTACTGTTCGTGGGTGATGGCCGCCTCGCGCGTCAGAAGATGCAGGTCTCCATCGCGACCCGTGCGCCTTCCACTCCCTCGAGCCGCAGCCGAAGCACGTAGTCCACGTCGAACGCGTCCGACACCACTCCGTAGATCTCTCCATTTGCGGCGAGGTTCACCGTCCAAAGCCGATCCGGCGCGGCGACCGCGCCACGGTAGCGCCCGCAGTTGTCGAAGAGATCCCAGATCGACCCCCCGTCCTCGTCGCCCTCGCGGGCTACCCACAGCCATCCTTCCGGAGATACATGCAGCGCCGCGATCCGCGGGTCGAACTCCGCGTCATCGAGGACTTCCGAGAGCAGGGGGGACGGAGGAGGATCGCCCAACTCCACCGTCCGGATCGTGTCCCCGGCGAAGGTCACCTCGTGGAACCGGTACGCTGACCTGTGGGCGAGCCACACATTGCCGTTCCCCACCGTCCACGCGAACTGCTCGGGGCTGGCCTCGGACATGCTCACCACTGCCCGTCCCCGACCGGGGATGGAGCGGACTTCGGGCGGGCTCACTTTGACGCGCTGGGTCTCGATCCGAAGTGAGTCCGCAGGCCCGTAAACGGTCTCGCCGTCCACCGGCCGCGGTAGCCGCACGGCGTAGTTGTAGCGCGGGTAGTCCAGGTCATCCTCTGCACGCTTCGCGCCGATCGACACCTCCTGGTAGATAAACCGCTCGTCGGTACCCACGACCCGTTCACGGGTGATGAACTCACCCTCGACATACCACGGGATGCGTAGTGGGGCTCTACCGACTTCGTTCCCGAGGGAATCGAGCACCAAGTGCTGCAGGGGACTTCCGATCCACAGCCGGTTGGGCGCGTGCAAGACGATACGCATGCCGCCGTTTTCGGCGCCGGGCAGGTAGTGCAGTTCGCCAGGACCCTCACCGTCCCGCGCCATCCCCCTCAGGTAGCGGCCGTCGTCGGCGAATACCCGCAGCTCCCGCGCGCCGGTATCGAGCACGTAGATGCGCCCATCACCGGCGACGGCGATATCGGAGATGTCTCCGAAGATGTCGGGGCCGTCACCAAAGACACCACCGAGCCTCATTCCCTCCACGAGCCGCCAGTCGGCGTCCATCCCGCTCGGCTCCACGCCCGGGTTCGTCACCATTACGCGGCCGTCGGCCTGCATATCCACATTCTGGGGCACAACTGCGGCCAAGCCCGGTGACGCAACGACAATCGCCGCAAGGCCGCCCGCCATCGCGGCAACCGCGCTGCCCTGGGATCCGCGCGGCCTTCCGCGGGCGCGCCCGCGGGGGAATCTCACGAAGCTGATGCGGGCCGGGGCTAGCATGTGAATCGCACCATCCAATGCTCGCGTCCATCCAGCAGCATGATGCAATAGAACTCATGCACCCTGAAGTTGTGATGGCCGCAGTAGAAGCCAGCGAAGCCGAGCATTTCTATGAAGGCGTCCCTGCTGCGGGATGACCGGATCCCTCTCTCGGTGCCGATCTCGCCGCACTCGACGGCCGCTGCGATCGGCAGGGAAGACTGGTCCGAAGGGCTCGCCGGGTCGCTGACGGACGGGGCAGGGGCCTCCATCAACCGAGCGCGCGCGATGGCGCCGAAATCGCCATCGGTGATTTCCGCCATGGCTGGACCGGCCATCGCCAACAGGGCGACAGGCAGGAGCAACGAGGCGGGCCATGTCATGAAACGAGACATTGTCCCTCCCAGTCTTCGAACGGTGACTCCGTACTTCGCCGATGCCGTAAGGGCGCCGAACTTTACACAGCCCTTCGAGCGGTCTCGGGGTGATGGGGCTCCACGACTGCGGGATGACCCAGTTGGGCCCTTTCTTGCTGCGTCAAGGTGATGGAGTCCGCAGTTTGCTGGGGATGGTTCCAGCGCGTTTCATCGTGACGTTCAGTGAAGGCGAAGTCCGCTGCCGAGGGAGGATGGGTATGCGAGTGGAGACGCTGGCCGTGAAGGCGGGGATGGAGCTGGCCGACGCCAGCCGCGCGATCGCCCCTCCCATCACGCTCTCGACCACGTTCGAGCGCGGGGAGGACGGGTCGTATCCGGGAGGGTTCGATTATTCGCGTTCGGGGAATCCCAACCGGAAGGCGCTGGAAGCGGCGCTCGCGGCGCTCGAGGGGGGGTCCGAGGCCGTCGCGTTCCCGTCCGGGATGGCGGCCACCTTCGCCGTCATCTTCTCCCTGGCTCCCGGAGATCACGTCGTGGCGGCGGACGACGCCTACTACGGCACGGGCGTGCTCCTACGGGAGCAGTTCGCGGAGCGCGGGATCGAGGCGACGTTCGTCGACATGACGGATCTCGGCGCGGTCCGGGCCGCCATGCGTCCGAACACGCGGCTCGTGTGGTTGGAGACGCCGTCCAACCCCCTGATCCGCGTCTCCGACATCGAGGCCATCGCCGGGATCGCACGGGACGGCGGTGCGCTCTCGTGTTGCGACAACACCTGGGCAACACCGCTCCTGCAGCGGCCGCTGGAACTCGGAGCGGATCTCGTCATGCACTCGACGACGAAGTATTTCGGCGGCCACAGCGACGTGACCGGCGGTGCGGTCATCGTCCGCGAACCGGGGGAGGCGCTCGACGCCCTGCGCAAGATTCAGAAGGACGGGGGGCTGATCCCGTCGCCCTTCGACGCCTGGCTCACGCGGCGGGGACTCGAGTCGCTCGCGCCACGCATGGCCATGCACTGCGCCAGCGCGATGGAGGTGGCCCGGTTTCTCGATGCGCACCCCGGGGTGGAGCGGGTCCATTATCCGGGCCTGGAGGACGATCCCGGGTACGCGCTCGCCTCGCGGCAGATGTCCGGCTTCGGGGGGATGCTCGCGTTCGACGTCGTGGGCGGACGGGACGAAGCGTTCGCGGTTGCGGCCGCCGTGAAGATCATCGCCCGGGCCACGAGCCTCGGCGGGACGCACTCCCTGATCGAACACCGGGCCTCGGTCGAGGGACCGACGACGCGCGCGCCGGACAACCTCCTCCGCATGTCCGTCGGCCTCGAGCACCCCGAGGATCTCAAGGAGGACCTGGCCCGGGCCCTCGCCCGCGCCGTCCGCTAGGCCACCGAAAACGTTCGGAACCTATAAAGGAAACTTGACGGCCACCTGATCGGATCGTTTCCTTTCCTTCTCGAAGAATCGTAGGAGGAGGTAACGATGTCCCGCCGAAGTTACAACGCCCCGCCGCTACGTCGGCGAAGTAGCGAGCGGGTTCGTCCTTGAAATTACGACCATGGGCCCAGCTTACCCCGGCCGGCGCGGCGGGCTCAGAGTTCGCAGGTCCCGTGTTCTCAGGCTACGTGAAGTCAATCAACCTGAACCTGTCACGTGACCTGCTACGAGATACGGACGGCCAGTTGCAAGCAGGCCGCCGCCGCCATTTCCTATGGCTTGAATTCTTTCCTGGTGACTCAGCAGCATCCCAGACGCTGCGGGCTCTTCGTGATGGACCGGGCGGCGGCGTCGCCGCTTTCAGCTGTCGGGCGAATGACGAATCAGGTGAGTGGCACGGAACCGTAAGGTTGGTGGATGATCCATTCGCTGAGGATGAGACGAGCCTGAGAGCAACCTTCGATAGCAGCGGTGAGTCTGATATCCGACCACCGCCCCATCTCGCCGAAGCCTCACCGTCAAGCTCCACCGGCGACTGATCCAGCCAAACGCATGAACGGTCGTGGTCTAGTTTCCTTTATAAGTCCCAAACGTTCCCGCGGGAACGCCTCAGCTGTCGAGTCCGCGAACCCGATCGGTGAAGACTTGCTCACCGGCCGGACGCAGGCCCTCGCGGTGGGTGGACGCGAGTAGTGCCTCGACGAGAGTCTGTCCGTACCCCCGGCTGAAGGCGATCAGGACCAGATGCTCGCGCCATGTGACGACCTGGCAGGGGACGTGCAGGATGGGCCCCTGCGTCAGGAAGGGACGGGAGCGTGAGGGATCGAACAGGTCGAGGTCCGTGACGCACTCGAGCACGGCGGGCGCCGCGTCGCCGACGATGGCGAGCCAGCAGTGGGAGTCGGTCGTGTCCGTGTAGTGCGGCCCCGTCGGAGGAGACGGCGGCTCGCCGGGACCGACGTGCCACAGCGAGGCCTGCGTCCGGTTCATGCGGTTGATCATGATCCCGGCTTCGACCGTGATCTCTCCCGGCTTGGGCGGCACATCGAGGCCGAACGGCCGCACGGTCTGGATGTCTCGCCCCTGGACGTCCCAGCGCGCCCGGTGGCTGAGGTCGATCAGGCTGGCCCGGCCCGGGGCGTCCTCGCTCGCGCGGTCCGATTCGTAGTCGAGCACGACGTCCCAGCCGGCCCGGCGTTCGACGCGTGAGGGCACGGCGTTGAAGCGAACCGGCGACCGCCGACGGGCCGGGGGCGCAGCGGCGGACGGTGGGCCGCCGGGTCCCGACGCGGCGGCCAGCCCGCCACCTGCGGCACGGAGCCGTTCGCCCTTCGGATCGTAGAAGTGTGACGGCACCACGGTCGCCTTCGATCGCACGGCCCGCGAGCCGAGCGACTCGTAGAGGTCGAGCGTCCCGCCGCGCTTCGCCAGCCGGTCTTCGACGAGCGCCAGCCCGTACTGCCAGCCGAGCGTCTCGCTGAAGCGCGTCGTGCACACGAACCCCGCGATCCGGTCGCCGTCCACCACGATCGCGCCGTCCTCGGGTCGGTGCCCGTCGGCAGCGGCTGCGCCGTCCATCCGGAGCCCGACGAGCTTGAGCCTCCCGCGCTGCTCCTCGCAGGCGCGGAGCGCTACGGCGCCCACCTTCCGGGACACCGTGTCCTCGCGGTCCCAGAGCCATCCCATGCCGATGTCGAGGAGCGTCACGCGCTGCTCGGACTCCGTCCCGATGATCACGTGTCCCTTCTCGGCCCGCAGGCAGTTCTGCGCTTCCAGCCCGAACGGCCGGATACCGAACTCCGTCCCGGCCTCCCACAGCAGGTCCCACACATACTGCGCGACGCTCGCGCCCATGTGGAGTTCGTAGGACAGTTCGCCCACGAACCCCAGGCGCAGGCACCGGGCCGCCACGCCGTCTCCCACCTCGATCTCCCGGTAGCCGAGATAGGGGAAGGCCTCGTTCGAGAGATCCGCGCTCGTGATCTTCTCGAGCACCCGCCGCGCGTTGGGTCCCGCCACGTTGATGGAGGCGAGGGCGTCCGTGAGGTTCACGAGGTTGAAGTCCCACCCGTCGTATCGCGTGTGGAAGCGGAACCACTCGACGGTGGATCCCGCCCGGTTGGAACTCGTCGTGACGTAGAACTCGTCCTCGCCCGTGCGCACGACGACGCCGTCGTCGACGATGTTGCCGGTGTCGTTGCACATCGCCGAATAGGTGCAGCGGCCGGGCCGGGCCCGGGTCATGTCGGAGATGTAGACGCGCTGGAGCGCCCGGATGGCGTCGGGTCCCCAGAGTCTGAACTTCCCGAGCGGAGAACTGTCCAGGAGCCCGACGTTCTCCCGCACGTTGCGGATCTCCTCGAGGCACCGGGGGTCCGGGCTGAAGTAGCGGGCGCGTTTCCAGGGCCCCGCCCGCCGGAAGATGGCCCCGAGGGAGGCCAGGTCGTCGTGCAGCGCCGTCCGCTTCCAGACGTCATGGTTCGGTCCGGCGAGCGTCGAAAGTGACGGCGGGATGACCGGCGGCCGCACCGTCGTCGCCGCGAAGTCGCCGACGGGCCGCCCGGCGATCTCCGCCATCGCCATGGCCACGTTCTGGCCGGGCGCCCGGTACTGCCCCGGTCCGAGGCCGAAATTGCCGTAGCGCTTGGCGAGTTCGGGCACGTTGAAGCCGAGGGCGGCACTCTGGACGGCGTTCTTCCAGGTGCCGTCCTCATCGAAGTCGAGGAACGTCTTGCGGCCCGGGCCGGAGGCCGGTCCGCGGACGATCGACGCGCCCCGGGTGGGGCCGGGCCGGTCGGCCAGAGCGGCGCGCGCGCGGGCCAGCGGCTCCGCGACGTCCACGCCGCAGCCCGCGGCCGCCTCCAGTCCCGCGATGCGGCCCGAGCCCATGACGGCATCGAGATCGGTGAGCCGCAGGAGCCCGCCCGCGGCGAACACGTCGGGCGGGAGGCGCTCGAGTTCGAAGGTCTGCGTGCGGTCGCCGTGCCGGAAGCGCGCGCCGGCGCTCGAGAGGACGCCGATGTCCGGCTGCCGTCCCGCGCTCGCCACGAGGAGATCGCACGCGACGCGCATGGAATCGCGCATCGAGCCGCCCGTCGACGCGTCCGGAGCACGGCTGCCCGCTCCCAGGGCGGCCAGCTCGACGCCCCGCACACGGCCCCGTCCGCGCGCGCGACTCGCCGCCCACCCCGGCCGGAAGTCGATCCCCGCCGCCGCCAGGGCGTCCACCAGGGCCTCCTCGTGGCCGTCGCGCCGGGCGTCCGCGACCACGCGCACCTCCACGCCCAGCGCCGCGAGGTCGAGCGCGGCCTCGAGCCCCAGGTCGTCCCCGACGCTGAACGCGGCGGCCTCGCCGGGCCGCACCCCGTAGCTCCGCGCCAGCCGGATCGCCGTGTCGACCTGCAGCACCCCCGGGCGGTCGTTGTGCTCGAAGGCGAGCGGCCGCTCGATCGAACCCGTCGCGACCACCACCGCTCGCGCGCGGCACTCCCAGTGCGTCTCGTCGAACGGCGCCTCCGGTCCCCCGCTCTGGAAGCCCGTGAGCAGGTTCTCGCCCCAGATCCCCGTCACGGGAGCGTGCGACAAAACGCGCACCGACTCCATGCGCCCGAGCCGCTCGATCAGGCCCGTCGTCTCACCGGCGAGCGGGCGGCCCTCGCGCACGCGCCAGTCGAGGTGCCCGCCCAGCCACGGCCGGCGCTCGAACAGGCACACCCGCAGGCCGAGCCGACCCGCCTCGAGCGCCGCGGACATCCCGGCCGGCCCCCCGCCGACCACGGCCACGTCCGCGTTCAGGTAGCGCTCGGCCCGCTGCCCCCGGTCCCCGCCGTCCGGCAGGTCGAGACGCAGCACCCCCAAACCCGCCAGCCCGCGCATGCGTTCCTGGAAGAACCGGGCGGCCCAGGCGGGCCGGTGAAACAGCCGGTAGTAGAACCCCGCCGGCATGAGCCGATCCAGCCGGTCCAGAAACCCGAACACGTCGAACCGCGGATCCCCGCGCACGTTCTGGGCCCCGACCACCATCCCCTCGCGGAGCGGCGTCGTGCCCGCGGACCGGTTCGGGACCCCGTCGATCGACACGAGCTGGCTCGACCCCTCCCCCTCCAGGTCGTACAGTCCGCGCGGCCGGTGGTACTCGAAGCTCCTCCCGAAGGTGCGCACCCCCGCGGCCCACAGCGCCGAGGCCACCGTATCCCCCTCGAACCCCTCCAGCCGCCGGCCGCACCAGCGAAAGTGCAGCGGCCGCGCCCGATCGATCCGCTGCGTGGGGAAGGGAGGGAGTCGGTTCACCGCGGCTCCTCGCGGTTCGTGGCCGGGTTGCGCCGAGTCGAAAACCAGACGCCGCACCCCGCCCCGTGGTACCACCACTCCTCGCGCGGACCCGGCCGATTCATGCGAAACTGCGCCCAACGGAAGTGCGCCTCGGCCGGCACATCATCCGCCGGCCGCGGACCCCGCTCCGGTCCCCCGTAGGTGAACTCGTACACGTCGCGCTTCCCGCACACCGGGCACGTCAACCGGAACGTCACCGTGTCAGTCCCACTGTCCGTACTTCATGGCGGTGGCCGTCTCCCCCATGTACCGGTTCTCGAGGAAGCGGCGCAGGGCGAACGGCCGCAGGATCTCCGGCGCCTCCTCCCGTGCCATGAACTCGGCCATGTACTTGCCCGCCACCGGGCCCGACTTGAAGCCGAAGTATCCCCACCCCACATCCAGGTAGAGGCCCTCGTATGCGAAGTTGCCGTCGAGGATCGGCGCCATGTCCGGGGTCATGTCGGAGAGTCCGGCCCAGATGCGCAGGAAGCGCACCCCCTTCAGACACGGCATGAAGTCGACCAGCGCCTCGGCCTGATGCTTGAAGTAGCGAGCGGTGACGTCCGTCGTGTAGTTGACCTGCGGGTCCATGTGCGCGCCCGTCGCGATCTCCCCCTTCAGCGTCTGGCTCGCGTAGACGTGGTACGCGCTCGAACTCACGACGTGGTGCAGGAATGGCTTGAGCGGCTGCGTCACCATGGCCTGAATCGTGAGCGGGTTCACCGGAAGCTCGATGTCGAGCATCGCCGCGATCGCGGGCCCGTATCCGCCCGCCATGATGCCCAGCTTCCGGCAGCCGATCGGCCCCGCGTTCGTGCGCACCCCCGTCACCCGCCCGCCCTCCACGTCGATCCCCTGGACCTCCACCCCCTGGTGAATCTCCGCTCCGTGCCGGCTGGCGCCCCGCGCCAGACCCCAGACGACCGCGTCGTGCCGCACCACGCCGCCCGGCGGGTGGTACATCCCCGCCTGGATCGGGTGCGCCGTCCGGTCCGACACATCCAGCGCGGGAATCAGCTCCCTGCACTGCTGCGGATCGAACAGCTCCGAGGGCACCCCGCAGAAGTTGGCCGTATTGATGGCGAGCCGGAACGCGGACACCGCCGCCTCGCTGTGGGCGAGGTTGAGGTTGCCGCAGTTGTAGAACATGAGATTGAAGTCGAGTTCGTCCGTGAGGATCCGCCACAGCTTCAGTCCCTCGTCATAGAGAGGGACGTTCTCCTGCGTGCGCTGGTTCGCCCGCACGATGGCGGTGTTCCGGCCCGACCCTCCGAACCCGATGTACCGGCTCTCGAGGACGGCGATGTCCCGGACGCCGTGTTCCTTCGCCAGATAGTAGGCGGTGGCGAGGCCGTGGATTCCGCCGCCGATGATCACCACATCATAGTTGCGGCGGAGGGGCCTCTCCTCCCACAGACGGCCGGAGCGAAGAACCCCCGCTCCGAGCGCGGACTTCAGCCTCCCCAGCGGCGTGGGACTCACGGATTGCGGACGGGAGACGAGGGCTGGCCGATGACCGAGTGCTAGCCGATGACCGAGTAGGAGGAGTCCGGATTCATCGTCCGGAGCCGGCTGAAGAAGCCGAGGTCGCAGTCCCGCCTCGTGTACTTCATGTGGAACTGGACCGGGTCCGCGTCGTGGTCGCGTCCGTCCTCGACCTCCTGAATCAGCTCGGCCATGAGTTGTCCCGCCACTGGCGCGTTCTTGAACTGGTTCCCTGACGTCCCCACCGCCATGTAGAAGCCGGGCAGATCCGACTTGTCGTAGATGGGGATCCAGTCGTCCGACACGTCGTACAGATCCACGAGCCCCTGCCTCGCCTCCGGCACGGGCAGCCCCCTCACCCGCTGCGCCTCCCGCAACACCTGCGTCCGCCACTGATAGCTGAACGTGTTGTCGTAGTCGTCGGGGTCCTCGACCCATTCCAGATTGTCGCAGGGCGGATCCTCGGACCCGATGAGGATGTGGTTGCCCACCTCCGGCCGGGAGTAGCATCCGATGTCGCTGTCCGAGATCAGCATCCCCAACACGTTGTAGTCGACCCCCTCCGGCGCGGGGACGTGGCACACCTCCTGCTTGAGCGCGCGCGTCCTGATGTTCATCCCCTCCTCGACCCCCGCCATGCGGTTGATGACGAAGGAATGCGGCCCGCCCACGTTGACCACGACCGGCGCCCGGATCTCGGACCCGTCCTTCACCCGGACGCCCGCGACCCTCCCGTTCTCCCGCAGGATCTCCGTCACCTCGGTGTTGAAGCGGAACTCGCCGCCACGCGCCTCGCAGCCGAGTTGCACGTTGTGACAGCACAGCTGGGGGTCGTTGATGTAGCCGGATTCGGGGATATAGAGGGCCCCGGCCACGTTGCCGCCCGAGGGCCGTCCGAAGCCCGGGTCCTCCTCCGTCACGGGGGGACCGAACTGCCGGGTGTCGAGGAAGGAGAGCTTCTCCCGCATGCCCTCGGCGTCGAGGTCCTCGTACGCGACGTGAAGCTCGTCGAGACTCTCCATCACTTTCTTCAGGTAGTGGTTCTTCTCCGTCTTCGTCACGAGGCAGCCCGTGCTCACATAGCGCGCCAGCCCCGAGGGATCGGGCACGCCGACATACTTCCCCCAGTCGAGCCAGTAGAAATAGGACTCGCGCGCCATGGCCACGCCGTCCGGCGTGGAATAGTGGAGACGGATGATGGCGCAGGTGTTCGATGTCGATCCGTACCCTGCGGCGGGGAGCTTGTCGACGTTGAGCGTCCGGAACCCGCGCCTGGCCAGCTCGAGCCCGGTGCAGCAGCCGATGACGCCGGCCCCGATGATGATCGCGTCGTAGTCCTTCGACATTTCGTCCCTGTTCCTCCTCGCCTGACGGGCGCCCGCCCCGTTCAGCGGCCGTCGACCTCTCCGATGCGCTCGTACACCGCGTGGGAGACGCGTTCGTTCCCGTCCGCGTCGGTGCTGCGGTACTCGTTGTCGATCCGGTTCCCGTCCTCGGACAGCACGTTGATGATGACCTGCGTGACCTGACCGTCGCGGCGGCTCGTGATCCGGTTCGTGTACTGGTCGACCACTTCCACCGCGGTCTCAACGCCCTCCCGGCCGGTCACGGGCTGGAACGCGCCATCGAACATCGTGTCGTAACTCCACTTCGACTCCCCACCGCGCGCGTTCGTGGACTCGACGGTGATCTTCATCCCGCCGTCTCCCCAGGGCTCGTACGTCATGACGTTGAGCGAGGGGGACGGCGCGTCGGAGCGCAGCTTCCACACGCCGTAGCGGGGGTTGTCGCGCTGGGCGGCCACGTCGGCTGGAGCGCCCGGGTTGAACAGGAAGTAGTCGTAGATGGCGCGGGAGATCTGGGCGATCGTCGCCTCGCGCGCCGGGACTGGCCGTTCCGAGTCCTTGACGAAGACGACGGTGATCACGTGTCCGGCGTTGTCCGGGAGATAGATGTACCCGACGTCGTTCGTCGTCCCGCCGATCGTTCCCGTCTTGTGGCCGACCTGTGTGCCGGGAGGGAGCACGCCCTTGATGCGGCCGGTGCCGGTCTGAACGCGCAGCATGATGTCCTTGAAGACCTCCGTGTTCTTCGAGCCCAGCGCCTTCCCGGCCCAGGTCATGGCCAGCAGGTGGGCCATGGCGAGGGGCGTCGAAGTGTCCCGCGCGTCGGTGGAGAACGCCTCCCGGGCCGCGTCCCGCTCCGAGGCCGAGACTCCGCCCGCGCGGTCGCGGAACTCCGTCATCGAAATCCGCCCGTCCGCCGGGGTCTCGACGCCCGAATAATCCCCGATGAGGACCGACGTCGGACGGTTCACGCTCAAACCGTCGACCCGCAGTTCCGCCATGCGCGCGTTGACCGCGTCGGGGCCGCCGGCGGCGGTCAGGGTGAGGTCGGTGGCGCTGTTGTCGGAGATGAGAAGCATCAGTTCGAGCAGGTTCCGGAGGGAAAGCGCCACGCCGGGGTCGTCGAACAGGTTCGAGATCGTGCCGCTGCCCGGGTGGATGTCCGTGGGCTCGAGTTCGACCATGTCCGCGAGCGTGATCTCGCCCCGGTCGACCCGGCTCAGGAGCTGCACTGCGATCGGGACCTTGTAGGTGGACGCCATGGGGAAGCGGTCGTCCTCGTTGAACCACACGGCGCGGCCGGTCTCGATGTGGACGGCGCCCACGCCCACGGTGCCCCCGCTGTTCGGGGCCAGCCGCTCGATCTCGGCCAGAAGACGGCCAAGGCCCGGATCCCCCTCGGGTGCGACGGACTGCGCTGCGAGAGGGACGGGGGCCGAGAGCCCGACCGCAAGGGTCGCCGTGGTCACGGTCGCCTTGGCCAGGGTCGCCGCCGCCCGCTTCGTGGCGGCCCGCCCGGTGAAGTACTGACGTGTCCGGAGGCGCATCGATCATACTCCCTGGTTCGTTTGAGCTGGATCCCGCTCCAGCCGGTACGGTAGCCATTGCGCAACGCCCGGACGAGACCGCCACGGTGGGGTCGACCGTCCACGCCATTTCATGACATGCTCCGCGCAGCCGACCTTGCCCCTCCGGAACCCAGCGCCTACTGATCTCATCGGACACCTGCTGACGCGCCGCCCTGGAACCGGACTATCGTGCTGACCGAGCGGGACTACGGAGTCGTTTTCGAGGCATCTCCGGACGCGATGCTCATCGTGGATTCCAAGGGCACAATTCAGGACCTCAACCCACAGGCGGTCGCGATGTTCGGCTGGAGCCGCGAGGAGTTGGATGGCTCCCCCGTGGAACGGCTGGTTCCCGAAGCCAGCCGCGGTCGGCATGAGCGGCACCGACGGCACTACGGCGAGGCGCCGCGGGCGCGTCCCATGGGACAGGGACTCGAGTTGCTGGCGTTGCGCCGGGACGGCGCCACGATCCCGGTCGAGATCAGCCTGAGCCCCGGGAGACTGGCGTCGGGTCAGGAGCATGTGATCTGCACCGTACGGGACATCACGGGCTGGAAGCGGATGCGGCAACTGTCCCGGGCGATGGTGACCGCCGTCGAGAATGAGCGGAAGCGATTGTCGCGCGAGTTGCACGACGAGTTCCTCCAGTACCTGGTGGCCCTCAAGATCAGGGTGAAGCTTCTGGCGTCCGAACCGGTGGAGAAGGACAGGGAGCAGGCGCGGGCGCAGATCGCCGGCGAGATCGACGACGCGATGCGGGGCGTGAAGCGGATGGTCCGGGGGCTGCTGCCGCCGGAACTCGAACACCGGCGGCTTTCGTCCGCCCTCGCGTCCGCGTTTCGCGACATCGGCGAGGTGCATGGATTCACGGTCCACGCGAGCCTCGACCGAGTCGACGAGGAATTGGACGCGGCCGCCGCCCTGGCCCTGTATCGGATCGTTCAGGAGGCCGTGACCAACGCCGAGAGGCACGCACGCGTGACGGAAGCGACGGTGACGGTCCGGTCGGTGGGCGGTGCGGTCATCGCGGAGATCCGGGACGAGGGTTGCGGGTTCGAGTTCGATGGTCACACCGGCCTCACCAGCATGCACGAACGGGCCGCGCTGGTCGGGGGCGGTATCACCGTGGATACGGCGCCGGGCAAGGGGACCACGATTCGGGTCACCGTGCCGGCCGTGGGTCCGGTCGACGAGAGAGGTCTCGACCGATGGTGAGGGTGCTTCTGGTCGACGACCACCCGGTGGTGCGCGCCGGCTTGAAGGCGTTGCTCGAGACAACCGAGCATGTGGAAGTCGTGGGCGAGGCATCGTCCGGAGAGGAAGCGGTAGAGAAGGCCCGGACGCTGGAACCGGACATCGTCATCATGGATCTGGCGATGCCCGGCATGGACGGAGTCCAGGCGACGCGGCGCATCGCCGAGCTTGGGCTCGGAGCGAAGATCCTGGTCGTCACGATTCACGACGAGGATGAGTACCTTGTGCCGGCCCTGAACGCCGGCGCGGCGGGCTTTCTGAACAAGTCCGCCGCCCACACCGATCTCATCGGCGCCATTGAAGCCATCTCACACGGGCACTCCTACCTGCCCCAGCACGCGGCCGCGCTGCTCGCGCGACGGAAGGCCCAACGCGCCCAGGGCCGCGAAGCGGGGCCCAACGTGCTCTCGGCGCGCGAGCTTGCCGCGGTCGAGTTGTACGCGAGCGGCTTGTCAGCCAGCGAAACGGGCAAGGAGATGGGTCTCAGCCCCAAGACCGTAGAGAGCTATCTCGCCCGCGCCAAGGCGAAGCTGGGCCTCCACACCCGGCGCGAGATCGTGCGCTTCGCCTTGGAGGCCGGGCTCCTGCGAACCGAAGGCGACCACTAGGGAAGGTCTGAACAGGTCGGCAGATCGGTCGGTGTCGGGCTGAATGATGCCGACATGGTCGTCTGCCGGCCCCTGAAGGGGCTCTGAGACACGAAAAGTGGGCGTTTTGGGCCTACGACCCCCCGCATCCGTCCCGCGGGGACGGATGTCTCCCGCTGCGGCCCCCTACGCCGTCGCATAACGACCCGCGATCAGCAGGTTCGAGAAGCCGAGCAACAGCGCGATCCGCTCGGTGTTCTTCGCCAGCCCCCGGTAGCGAACCTTCCGGTAGCCGAAGTGACGCTTCAGGTAGAGGAACGGGTGCTCCCCCTTGGCCCGCACCGAGGCCTTCCGATGCTCTCGTAGCCACGGCGCACCCTCTGGATCCAGGCGGCGCCGCCGCCCCGGGGCCATCGCCACCGTCCACTTCACGTCCCGGCCGTCCGTCTCCACCCAGCGCTCGATCCCCTGGTAGCCCGAGTCCGCCCACACCTCCGCCTCACCGCCGTGCAGCAGAGACCCCGCCTCCCTGAGGTCGTGCGTGTTCGCCGGCGTCGTCCGCACGCTGTGCGTCAGACCCGTCTCCGCGTCCACTCCGATGTGGGCCTTCATCCCGAAGTGCCACTCGTTGCCCTTCTTCGTCTGGTGCATCTCCGGATCCCGCGTCCCCTCACGGTTCCTCGTCGAGGAGGGCGCCGCGATGATCGTCGCGTCCACGATCGTCCCCCGCCGTACCCGGTAGCCACGGCCCGCCAGATGCGCGTTGATCTCATCGAACAGACCCCGCCCCAGACCGTGACGCTCCAGAAGGTGACGGAAGTTCAGGATCGTCGTCTCGTCCGGGATCGGTCCCGACAGCTTCAGACCCGCGAACCGGCGCACCGACTCCACCTCGTACAGCAGGTCCTCCATGCCCGGATCGCTCATGTCGTAGAACAGCTGCACGCAGTGGATCCGTAGCATCACCGACAGCGGATACGGCCGCCGGCCACGGCCCGCCTTCGGATAGCACGGCCGGATGTGCGCCTCCAGACGCTCCCACGGGATCAGCCCGTCCATCCGCTCCAGGAACACCTCCCGGCGCGTCTTCCGCTTCTTCCCCTCGTACTCCACGTCCGAAAACGTCACCTGGTCCATCGCCCCCACCCCCGAGCCGTCTGGTCCGCACCGCCCGTTCAACTCCCCTGATCCATCAATCTGGCGGTGGTGACTTGTTCAGACCATCCCTAGTGTCGTGTCCCGTAAATAGATGGACAAAAGAAGAAGAATAGCGCATCTTTCCCTTCATCCACCCGAACGAGGGGAGAGACCATGTCCCGGGGACATCCGGTGAAGCCGCTCGAAGTCAGCCAGGGAGCCCGTGAGGAACTCGATTCGCTCGTGAGATCGCGCAGTCTGCCCGCCGGACTCGTGCGCCGGGCCGAGATCGTGCTGCTGTGCGCCGATGGCCTGGATAACAAGGCGGTCGCCGAGAGGGTTCGCACCAGCCGCCAGACGGTCGGCAAGTGGCGCGAGCGTTTTCGAACCCAAGGCCTCATGGGCCTGTACGACGAACGCAGGCCGGGCAAGCCGCGCTCCATCGATGACGACGAAATCATGGGGCTGCTGAGCAAGACGCTCGAGACCAAGCCTCCCGATGGCGGCACGCACTGGAGTTGCCGTTCCATGGCGGACGCCACGGGGATCTCGAAGTCCACCGTCCACCGCGTCTGGACCGCGTTCAGCATCCAGCCCCACCGGCAGAAGCACTTCAAGCTCTCCACCGATCCGTTCTTCGCCGAGAAGGTCCACGACATCGTCGGACTCTACCTCAACCCGCCCGCAGGCGCGATGGTCCTCTGCGTCGACGAAAAGAGCCAGACGCAGGCGCTGGAGCGAACCCAGCCTCTGCTGCCCCTTGGGCTCGGATACGTCGAAGGCGTCACGCACGGCTACATCCGCCACGGCACGACCACCATCTTTGCCGCCCTGGACGTGGCCACCGGCCAGGTCATCGCCCAGTGCAAGCCGCGGCATCGTCATCAGGAGTTCCTGAGCTTCCTGGGGCACATCGACGCCAGCGTGCCTCCCGGCCTCGACGTCCACCTCGTCGTCGACAACTACGGCACCCACAAGCATGCCAAGGTCAAGCGCTGGCTCGCCGCCCGGCCATGCTACCATCTCCACTTCACCCCCACCTACTCCTCCTGGCTTAACCAGGTCGAGATCTGGTTCAACATCATCACCCGAAAAGCCATCCGCCGCGGCTCGTTCTCCTCCGTCACCGAACTCAAGGAGAAGATCCTCGGCTTCACCGAGCACTACAACAACTCCGGCACGAAACCCTTCATGTGGACCGCCACCGCGGACTCCATCCTTCAGAAGATCCAGAGACTATGTACAGCTATCTCTGGGACACGACACTAGGCTGTTCAGCCCTCCGCGCGGGGAGCCCCCACTCATCCGGCCCTGTCACCGTCGCTGGGTCACGTCCCGTCCTCCCGACCATCAACGCAATACGACTTGCTTCGTCGGCCGTCGCCGACCCTCGCGATGGTCTCCCTATCGGAGTCCGGTGTAGGGGATTTCACGGTATGCGTGCGGGGGATTTTCCCCTCACGAATGTAGGGGTCTTCCCGCTATTGCGGGCCATCGCGCGTCGCCAGAATCAGAGTGCCGGTACGGATCGCCGAAGGGTCTTGGACGGCCTTGGGGCTCGCAAGACCGGCGAAATGGAGTCGTTCGAAGCTGTATCGAAGTTCACGTCAACGCGGGAGCAGTACGATGAGAAAGCAGCAAAACATGGCCGGAAGCCGATTGCGGCCCCTGTCCGGGATGGCCGCTGTTCTGTTCGTGATCGGGATCGTGCTGACCGAAGAGGCATGCAGCGAGGCCGATCTTGCTGGGCCGGTGATCGATCCACCCACCGAAATCGACACACCTGCAACCGCTGCACGTACCGACCACGCGCCGGAAGTCTTTGCATCCGTCACGACCGGCACCCTCGGCGGGATCGATGCACGATTCGACCAAATCAGCAAGATCGTACCGGAATTCGCTGGATATTATATCGATGACGACGGTGACGTCGTGACCGCGCTCACGGATCTCACAAAGGCGGTGGCAGTCGACAGCTTGACCCGGGGCGAGGTTGATGCGAAGCTGCTGGCTTCCGGCGGCCAGCGGGAATACAAACAGGTCACGTATTCGTTCAGCCAGTTGCTCGTTTGGCGCGACCTGATCGCTGGCGAACTCATGATCCGAGGTGACGTCGCGTTCATGGATATCGACCAGGCGCGGAACCAACTCTACATAGGGCTGATCAGCCCTGCTGCCGATGCCGGAGTCAGAGCGTTGGCCGCACGGGCGGACATTCCAGCGGCAGCGATATTTCTTGAATCCGTAGGGCGACCGAGGCCGGATGCACTCCGAGCGCCTAACGTCATGGCCGATAACATCAACACAGGTCGCTTCGCGACCTCCTTGGGTGGCATCCGCGTACGGATTGATGGAGATCCAGACTGGTTATGTACGCTCTGGTTGGGTGTCAAGCGGGGGGGGAACAGCGATACCTGACCGCGTCGCACTGTACTGATGATGATTTCGCATCGTTGAATACGGACCTTTGGATGAATCAGGGCAGCTCGAGTACTGCTGATTGGCTTGGGGACGAACGGAAAGACCCGGCGGACACCTGTGACATACCGGATCCGGTACCACCGGGAGCGGACCAAGATAAGTGTCGCTGGTCTGATGCGTCCCTGTTCGGAAGGCCAAATGGAGCGACGACGGAGCGTTTTATTCAGGGGTGGATCGCAAAACCGGTCTCGGAAGGTGGCTCCCTCCAGCACGATCATTCTGCAGATAGCGTATTCACAATGGACAACGAGGCAACTCCAGTGGCGGGAGATGATGTCCAGATGGTTGGGAGGAGCTCGGGCTGGAGGACCGGTGAAGTACTGCATGATTGTACGTTGGTTTTCCAGTGGGTAGATGACTACGTCCTACGGTGTCAGGCGATCGCGACGTACACTGCAGAGAAGGGCGATAGCGGAGCTCCAATATTCAGCGCGAGTGAACCTTATGGCATAATCGGGATGCACGTCGGGCGAACGTACTTCGAGCATAATGGGCAATCTACGTATCGATCAGTGATCTCACCTATCGACGGCATCGAGAGAGACCTGGGTTTGCTTGTTACGAGAGGCCGGCCGAATAACATTTGAACGAGTTGGGTTAGTTGCTCATGAAGAGAATAGTCGTGTGTCTGGCGATCGGCGGACTCCTGTTGGCCTGCGAACGAGTCGTGCATGCTCCGTGGGCGGAGCCGTATGAGACTCTAGCAGTCATCGAGGGGCGAGACGCGGAGGAGTATCCAGTCGTTGTTACCGTGCCGGATTCCGTGGAGACAGGCGAGTGGTTCATCGTGTCCGTGCGAACGTACGTCGACAGTCCCTGCGACAGTAAGGGGAGAACGCAAGTCGAGAACAGGGAAGCGCGAGCACGGGTGGTTGTATACTCGCTGATTGGGGTGGCGGGAAACTGCGTACGCACACGAATCCGCGAGCATACGGCCGAGCTGAAGCTCACCGAATCTGGCATCGGTAGAGTGGTCGTCGTGGGATTCAGCCAGATTCGTGGCGTCGTTCAGGATGAGTACACTATTCTTGTCCGTTAGGTTGTACAAGTACGGTAATCACCTGACACCCGGCCTCGCTGAGGTCAGCGCTTCAGGACTGCCGTCTTCACCTCCTCTTTGGGTTGACTTTCTTCCGGCTCGGGGGCTTCTGGAATCCCGCACGGGAGACTGAGAGGCGTGGTGCTGCCGCACGGTTCTGGGTAACCGGAACCGAGTGGCAATCTCAGCATCGTGGAGCGGACCGGTGACGTCGCCGGGAGCCTCGTGTGGACGGAGTATCGGGGGTTTCCAACTGCGGACAGTACCGCACCCGCGGGGTATCGTGACAGGCAGGCACGGAGGATCAGATATCGTTCTTCACGTACGAGAATGGGGATCGACACCGGTTCGAGGGTAAGCAGACGAGCGAGACGATCTTTCTTGGGCGAGGATGAGAGCCGGAGTGGTCACACGGTGGAGTTCGTGCGCGTCCCGGAGCCCGCCCGAGGCGACCGCGACACGCACATGGGTCGGCCATGCGTGCCCTCTGTGACGGTAGGCGCGTTCGCGGGAACGCACCGCGGGGTGGCGGTGGCTCGCCGCAGGATGTCGGGACCGTGAAGCTGGCTGCGAGCGGCGGCGCGCTGACCCCCGAGGAACGCCGCGCAGCGGAGGCGGTGGACGCGGAACGACTCTTCGCGCTCCTGGCCGACGTCATCGCGATCGAGAGCGTCGCGAACCGCGAAACCCCGGCCCAGCAACGGGTGGCCAAAGAGATGCGGGCCATCGGTCTCGAAACGGACGTGTGGGAAATCGACTTCGAGCGGCTGCGCCGGCACCCCGCCTACACGGCGGACGTGGATCGCCGGGATGGCCTCGGCGTCGTCGGGACGATGGGACGCGGCGAGGGCCGAACGCTGATCCTCAATGGCCACATCGATGTCGTCCCCGCGGGCGAAGTCGCTCGCTGGACACACCCGCCCTTCGAACTCACGCAGCGCGGCGGGCGCCTGTTCGGCCGCGGGGTCGTGGACATGAAGGGGCAACTCTGCAGCGCGGTGGAAGCCGCGCGAGCGCTGCGCGAGGCGGGGGTGGAACTCGCCGGGGCGCTCCAGGTCCAGAGCGTCATCGGGGAGGAGGACGGCGGCTCGGGGATGTTGGCCACGATCGAGCGCGGCCACACCGGTGACGGGGCGATCGTCGTCGAGCCGACAGAGTTCGTGATCGCGCCGGCGCAGGCTGGCGCCCTCAGCTTCCGCCTCACCGTACCGGGGCTTGCCGCGCACGGGGCGCTGCGGGAGGAGGGGGTGGACCCGGTCGAGAAGTTCATCCCCATCTTCCAACGACTCCGGACCCTCGAGGCGGAGCGGAATCGCGACGTGGCCGACGTGCTGTTTCGGGGGGAGGCGCTGCCGTTCGCCCTGACGATGGGGCGGCTCCGAGCGGGCATCTGGCCTTCGACGGTCGCCGAGAGCCTGGTCGTGGAGGGTCGCTACGGCGTCGCGCCCGGGGAGGAGCTCGCCGGGGCGCGCCGCGCGCTGGAGGGCGCGGTGGCCGAGGCCGCCTCCGGTGACGCCTGGCTGCGCGACCACCCGCCCACCGTCGAGTGGACAGGGGCGCAGTTCGCCGCCGCCCGCACAGACGAGAGCGACCCCGTGGTGAGCGCCTTGGCCGGTGCCGTGCAGTCACTCGGTGGCACGGAGCCTCGTGTCGGGGGCGTGCGCTACGGCGCGGACATGCGGCTCCTCGTCAACCAGGGCCAGGTGCCCACCGTGCTCTTCGGCCCCGGCGATGTCCGCCGATCGCACCGCCCCGACGAGAGCATTCACGCCGAGGACCTCGTGGACACCGCCCGCATCCTCGCCGTCACCGCGATCCGCTTCTGCGGCCTTCTGGCTTCGGGCTCGCCCGCGAGGGAGCTCCCGGACCGGGTCTGAGGCTATGTTGCCGGTGCCGATCGGCACCATCCACAACGGAAGGTGATGGGCATGTCTAGCACTTGGCGGTCATGGTGGAAGTTCGTTGGCGGGATCATCGCGGGCGCGATGATCATGACGATCTGGTACGCAGTACGGCCTCAGCCGTGGACCGATTCAGCCGAGTCCATCACCCGGGGGTGTGCGCAGCGGGGGCTGGGTACGGAATTCACGGTTGCCGACGGCCGCGTATCGAGTTGGGAATGCGTAGCTCCATGAGTCGTCATCAGGCCTGCTCCTGAAGGGTCTCTCAGCGAACGCGGAACCGGCAGTCTCAAGGCGGAGCGCCATCGTCCGACTGATTCCTGATCCGCGTCCATACCTGCGACCCAGTAGCTCCTAATTAAAGATTGGGGCGCGTTTCTTTATTAGCGGCGGGCGCTATTCAAATCACTTAAGCAGGCGTGGCGTCCCCTACGAGCCGTACTTGGGCTTTCTCAACGAGGGTGCCGCACTCGAGGAGTAGCGTGTCAGGCGAGTTTCGGGACGCGGCCCGACGCGGTCAGGGTCCGGAAAGTTCGTACACGAAGAGGTGGCCTTCGAACGGGTCGAATCCGACCACCTCGCGTTCGGGATCGAGACCGAGCCGGATCCCCTGCAGTTCGAAGGGGGCGTCCAGCGACAGGAGGATCGATCCGATGTTCCGGCCCGACGCATCGAAGCGGTCGATGTGGAAGAAGCCGTCCTCCGTGCGGACTCCGACCAGGGCCCACACCTCGCCGTTCTCCCCGACGCGGACGTCCGTCAGCAAGTCCACGCTGTACTCGGCCACGGGCGGGCGACCAGGGCTGATGTCGGCGCTCGTGGTCTCGTCCAGTTGCCGTCGATATGCGTCCGCGAGCTCCTCCGGCATGCAGGTCTCGAGGGTCCGCACGTGACCCCCGTCATCGAACAGCTCGATGATCCCGCTCGTGGGGAAGTAGACGGCCGCGAATCTGCCCCCGGTCGCGACCCGGACCCGGACGTAGCCCAGGTTGTACCGGGCGTCGTCGAGGCTGTCCGCCGTCGCCGACCAGTGTTCTCGAGTCTGGCGGCCGTTCTCGTCCGTACTGGTCAACACCGGCGCCTCCGTGCCACGGCGCGGCCGCAGGTGCAACCCCCATACGTCGTGCACCAGCCAAACGCGGCCGTCAGAAGTCACGCCGAGGTCGTTCGGGTTCGAGTTCAGCCGGAACGTGTCCACGAACCGGCCTTCCCCGTCGAAACGATGGACGGAGGGAGGGTCGCCCTGTAGAACCAGCAGTTCGTTGGAACCGGGCCCCGACGTCGCGAGGGCGCGCGGCTGCGTCAACTCGCCGGGTCCGGGCCCTGCCCCGGCCCAGACGTCAAAGGTGGTCAGGTCGCCGGATACCCGGACAAGTTCGCCGGCGAGACCATCGAGAACCGCATAGCCCGTTCCATACGGGGTCAGGTCGGCAACCCGGCCGGGCGCCCAGGGCGCCTCCGCGGCGACGCGCTCTCCCCCGTAGTTGTTGGCGTCCAGGCCGTCCGCCTGCAGGACGCGCACGCGGCGAGCCTCGACTGTATCCGCGACAGATGTCACGCAGCTCGACCCCGGGATGAAGGCCGCCGGGGGTCCGGTCGGCTCCTGGGCGGCTGCCGCCCGTCCCCCGGGCAATGCGAGCACCGCCGCGAGCACGAGGAGGGCCCGAATGAACACCACCGTCGAGCTTCGCGCCCGAAATCTCCGGTTGACTTGCACGTCGCTGCGCTTCTCCTTCGAAGGGACAGGTCAAGGTCGGAACGCAGACGCATACACTCAGCCGCGCCGATCGATCCGACCGCGCCTCGGTGCCATCCCGGGATGACGGAAGGCTGGACCGCTTCAAATCACGAGCAGGGTGCCGATCCGGGCGATCTGCTCGAAGTGTCCGTCGCTCGTCAGCACAGTGGACCCCGTGTGGGCCGCGCAGGCCGCGATCCAGGCGTCGTTCGTCGGAATCGGTGTCCCTGCCCGCTTCAGGTCGGCCACGATCTCGGCGTAACAGCGGGCTACTGCGCCGTCGACCGGCACCACCTCGACCGGTGACGCCGCGAGGAAATCCGACAACTCCGTCTCGTTGCGGGTTCTGTGGACGCCGCCAAGGAAACCGAACCGAAGTTCCCCCAGCGTGACGGCCGGTACGCCCACCCAGATGGCCCGGTCCAGGATGTTCGCGATCCGCGCGCTACCCCTCCGCAGGCGGCTGTAGGCCGAGGTGTCCAGGCAGTAGCGGCTCATTCCCACATTTCCGGGTCGATCTTCCCGAAATCACGGGTCGCGGCCTCGAATTCGCGGAATTGCGTATCGGTCCAGCCCCCGGCGAAGCGTCCCAGTCCGTTGGACCGAGGGGTCCCGACACCCAGACTCTGCTTGAGAAGGTCCAGCACCGTCTGGTTAAGGGATGTCCCGCGCCGCCGTTTCTCTTCGTTCAACGCGCGCCCCAACTCCGCTGGCACGCCTCGTACCGTCAACGTCTTCACGTCGTCTCCCGGGTGCTGTCATAATATGCATGCATACCACGTCATAGTATGCAAGCACACTGGCTGCGATCAAGTGTGGGATTGCGCCCTTCCGGTCGGATCACGTCTCAACAAGGTTCAGACTGCGTAGCTTCATCAACGGCTGCCCAATTCAAGTTCCTCGAAACAGGTGCTGCCATGTCTACTCGGATTTCGGTTGGAATCAGGTTCCCCGTCTCGTTCGCCTTGGCGTTCGCGACGATCGGCCTCCCGCTGCGGGCGCAGAGCTTCGCGGTCGAGGAGGCGACGATCGCGGAGGTCCACGCGGCCTTCCAATCGGGTGACCTCACCTGCGAGGGACTCGTCCAGAGCTACCTGGCCCGGATCGACGCCTACGACAAACAGGGGCCACGACTCAACTCGATCGCGATCGTCAACCCGGAGACCCTGCCGGAGGCGCGGGGCCTCGACGCCGCCTTCGCGACCGGCGGCCTCACCGGACCGCTGCATTGCATCCCCGTCCTGCTCAAGGACCAGGTCGAGACCCGCGACATGCCCACGACTTTCGGGTCCGCGCTCTTCGAGGGCTACGTGTCGGGGCGGGACGCGACCTCCGTAACCCGGATGTCGGATGCGGGCGCCCTCATCATCGCGAAGACGAACATGGGCGAGTTCGCCTCGCGCTACGTCGGCTCGGGGTTCGGGATCATCCGCAACGCGTACGATCCACGGCGCAACCCGAGCGGTTCCTCCGGCGGCACCGGCAGCGGTGTGGCCGCCAACTTCGGCATGATCGGCATCGGCGAGGACACCGGCGGCTCCATCCGCGGACCGGCGGCCGTGGTCTCGCTCGTCGGTCTCCGTCCCACTCTCCCGCTCGTGAGCCGCTTCGGGATGATGCCCGCCAACCCCACCACGGACACGATGGGCCCCATGACCCGCACCGTGATGGACGCCGCCATCCTGCTCGACGTCATCGCCGGCTACGACCCCAACGACCCGGTGACCGCGTACTCCGTGGGAGAAGTCCCGGACTCGTATACCGATGGGCTGGCGGCCGACGCACTGGCCGGCGCCCGGCTCGGGATCATCCGCGATCCGATGGACCAGTCCGCGGATCCGACATCGGAAGGGTTCCAGCAGGTGCGCGCCCGAATCCAGGCGGCGATCGGCGCGCTGAGCGAGCTGGGGGCCGAGGTGATGGACGTCGCTGTCCCCGGGATCGAGGGCGTGGCCGCCGTCTTCGCCCTCAACTCCTACGAGACGGAGGAGGCGACGGACGCCTATCTGGCCGACCTCCCCGACGCCCCGTACCAGACGCTCGCCTCGATCCTGCTGAGCGGCCGCGTCAATCCGTGGCGGGCCCGCGGCATGGCCGATCTCCTCGGGAAGACGACGCGCGACCCCGGCTATCTCGAGTACCTGCTCGCCCGCGAGCGCGTCCGGCAGGACGTCATCGCAACCATGGCGGAGTACAACCTCGACGCGCTCGTCTACGCCACCTTCGACCATCCGCCCGACCTGATCGCCGAGGACGTCGAGACGAACCCCGCCCCGGCCGACCGCTACGCGCTGGGAGACAACCGCTCGCTGAGTCCCCTGACGGGGTTCCCGGCGCTCACCGTCCCGGCCGGATTCACGCCCGACGGCCTGCCGGTGGGTATCGAGTTCCTGGGCCGCCCCTTCACGGAAGCGATGCTCCTGCGCTTCGGCTACGCGTTCGAGCAGGCGACGCACCACCGCCGGCCCCCGCCTTCGGCGCCGCCGCTTGGCGGTTGATGCCATCGGCATGCATCACTAGGTTGTGCTTGCACAACCAGATTGCACAACCAGAGAGAACGCATGTCGCGGATTCACTTCGTCGTCAAGGAAAGCGCCAAGATCCGCTATCAGGCCGAGGCGGAGCGTGAGGGGAAGTCCCTCGGGCAATGGCTACGGGATGCGGCCGACGAGAAACTCGCCGCCGCGCGCCCACGCCTGTTCACCGTCGAGGAACTCCGCGAATTCAACGCGGAGTGCGATGCACGACGTTCCGACGAGCCGGAGCCCGACTGGCCCGAAGTGAAGCGTATGATCGCGGAATCGAAGATCTCCGGGTTGGAGATCACGTGATCTTCGTTGACGTGAACGTGTTCATTCACCACGTGGGTCGGAAGCATCCGCTGCGCCGGGAGGCACGCGAACGCATCTCTCACTCCCTGCGTGAGGGTGACCATCTTGTCACGTCGGCGGAAGTCCTCCAGGAACTGCTCCATTTCTACCTCCGGAGCCGACGGGTTTCCGCGCTCAACGACGCGTTCACCCTCGTGGAGGCCTGCATCGACGAAGTCTGGGCCGTGGAACAGTCAGACATCATGATGGCTCGCCACCTCGTGACCCGACATCCCGGCCTCGAGGCCCGGGATCTTGTTCACCTCGCCTGTTGCCTCCGGCGAAAGGCTCGAGGCCTAATGACTTTCGATCGGGGCTTGGCGGCGGCCTGGAATCCCAAAATGTAGGCTCTCCGGCCTGTTTGGAGCGGGTCCGCCGTCTTAGCGTACCTGCGGAGTCTCCGCTGGCGGACGGTACAGAAGTTCGGAGGAGAGGATTCCCATGAACGACTCACCAGGACGAGCGCACACGATCGTCGGTTTGGCCATGCTTCCGGGGCTGCTGGGATCCATGCTGCCGGTGCAGCGGGAGGTTCGGGCCCAGGAGGTCGATCAATCGCTGGTGGCGGAGGTCGTCGCCGGCCTCCCGCTGCGCGAGATCGGCCCGGCGGTCATGGGCGGCCGCATCGCCGACATCGCCGTCCACCCGCACCGGAGCAGCACCTGGTACGTCGCGGCCGGCTCCGGCGGGTTGTGGAAGACGACCAACGCGGGCGTGACGTGGGATCCCGTGTTCGAGGACCAGACCGTGTACTCGATCGGCGACGTCGCGATCGATCCCAACAACCCGGGCGTGATCTGGGTGGGGACGGGTGAGAACGTGAGCGGTCGGCACGTGGGCTGGGGGGACGGCGTCTACCGCAGCCGAAACGGCGGGGAGACGTGGGAGAACGTCGGGCTCCGCGACTCGCAGCACATCGGGAAGATCCTCGTCGATCCGCGCGACAGCCGCGTCGTGCTGGTCGCGGCGGAGGGGTCGCTGTGGGCTCCGGGCGGCGACCGCGGCGTCTACAGGTCCACCGACGGCGGCGACTCGTGGACGCTCGTGCTCGGGATCGACGAGAACACCGGCGTCACCGACATCGAGTTCGCACCGGGTGATCCAAATGTTGTCTACGCGGCGGCCTACGAGCGGCGGCGGAAGATCTGGGGGCACCTCGCCGGCGGGCCCAACTCGGGCATCTACAAGTCCACCGACGGCGGCGAGAGCTGGCGCCGGATCTCGGCGGGACTCCCGACGGGGGACGTCGGGAAGATCGGACTCGCCGTCACCCCCGCGAATCCCGCGGTCGTGTACGCGACCATGGAGGCGGGAGACGATGAGCGCGGCTTCTACCGGTCCCTCGACAAGGGCGAGGGCTGGGAGAAGCGGAACTCCTACATCTCCGGGGGCACCGGCCCTCACTACTACCAGGAGATCGAGGCCTCGCCGCACGACGCCGACGTCGTGTACCAGATGGACGTGTTCATCCAGGTGACGCGGGACGGCGGCGCGACCTTCGGCAACCTGGAGACGGCGAACGACAAGCACAGCGACAACCACGCGCTGTGGATCGACCCCGAGGACGGCATGCACCTGATCGCCGGGACGGACGCCGGGCTGTACGAGAGCTTCGACGACGGCCGCACCTTCCGGCACTTCCCGAACCTGCCCATCTCGCAGTTCTACAAGCTGGCGCTCGACACGGCGCAGCCGTTCTACAACGTGCTGGGCGGTGCGCAGGACCTGGGTACCCTGTGGGGGCCGGCGCGGACGATGAACGTCGAGGGCATACGGAACCGCGACTGGTACGCGCCCATGGGTGCGGACGGGTACGCGGTGCAGATCGACCCGAGGGATCCCGACATCCTCTACCTGCAGACGCAGCAGGGGAACCTCTACCGCTACGACCGGAAGAGCGAAGAGGCGCTCGACATCCAGCCCCAGCCCGCGCCCGGCGACCCGCCCGAGCGCTTCAACTGGGACGCGCCGATCCTCGTCAGCCCGCACGACCCCGACCGCATCTACCACGGCTCGCAGCGGGTGTGGGCGAGCGATGACCGCGGCAACTCGTGGACCGCGATCAGCGGCGACCTGACGACGAACGTGAACCGCTACGAACTGCGGTTCATGGGCCGCGTGTGGAGCGTCGATGACCTCATCGACAACGGCGCCATGTCGAAGTACGCCACCCTCACCGGCATCTCCGAGTCGCCTGTCGCCGCGGGCGTGATCTACACGGGAAGCGACGACGGACTCATCCATGTGACGGAGGACGCGGGCGCCACCTGGCGGCGGGCCGCGGAACTGCCGGGCGTGCCGGAGCGCGCGTTCATCAACGACGTTGAGGCCTCGCAGCACGACCCGGCCACGGTGTTCGCCGTCGCGGACAACCACAAGGAGGGCGACTTCCGGCCGCTGTTATTCGAGAGCAACGACAGGGGCCTGACGTGGCGCTCGATCGCGGGAGACCTGCCCGCCGGGACGATCGCGTGGGCGATCGAACAGGACCACCTGAGTCCGAACCTCCTCTTCCTCGGAGCGGAGTTCGGCATGTACGTGAGCGTGAACGGAGGCGCCAACTGGCACATGCTCCCCGGCCCCACGATCTCCCACCGGGATCTCGAGATCCAGCGCCGTGACGACGATGTCGTCGGCGCGACGTTCGGCCGCGGCTTCTACGTGCTCGACGACTACACGCCGCTGCGCGAACTGGCCGGCGGCGCGACGACCGCCATGGCCGCGGCGGAGGGAGGGGCGCTGTTTCCGGTCCGCGACGCCTGGTGGTACGTCCCGTCCGTGCCCATGCAGGCGCGCGGGAAGCCGACGCTGGGGACGGATGACTACACCGCGCCCAACCCGGACTTCGGCGCCACGCTGACGTACTACCTGCCGGAGACGCTGACGACGGCCGGCGAGGCCCGCCGGGCCGTCGAGCGGGCGGTGCGAGACCAGGGTGGCGATGTGGCGTTCCCCGGCTACGACGTGCTCAACGCGGAGGCGACGGAGAGCGGGCCGCGGGCGCTGGTTGCGATCGCCGACGCGGTCGGCCGCACCGTGCGCTGGGTTACGGGCCCCGCGAGCCAGGGGCTGCACCGCGTGAGTTGGGACCTGAGGGCCCCGGCGCCGGATCCCATCGATCTCACCGTGCCCGGCTTCACGCCGCCCTGGGTGGGGCCGCCCCGGGGCCCCCTCGCAGCCCCCGGCGACTACTCCGCGCAACTCGTCGTGGTCACGGCCGAGGGCGCGAGGGAGGTCGGATTGGCGCAGACCTTCGCGGTGAGAGCGGTGCCTACGGCGGAGGCGGGCACCGACTTCGGGGCCGTCGTCGCCTTCCAAAGCGAGGCGTCGGAGCTGATGCGCCGCATTTCGTCCGCGGGTGAGGAACTCGGCCGCGCCCGGGACCGGCTCCGTCACATGCGGGCCGCGCTCCTCGAGGCGCCCGCCGCCCCCCTCGCCCTGTTCGACGACCTCGACGCGCTCGACAGCCGGCTACAGGGGTACGCGATCCGGCTCTTCGGCGACCCGGCCCGGCAGCGGCTGAACGAGTCCACCGTACCCTCGATCTCGAACCGGGTGGGACGGGTGATCGGAGGCCACTGGGACACGCGCCAGACGCCGACGGCGACGCACCGGCGCAACCTGGAGATCGGCGAGACCGACTTCGGCGCGTGGCTGGCCGAAGTCGAGGGCTTCATGTCGGGGGACTTCATGCGGGCCGAGGCAGCGCTCGAGGCCGCCGGCGCCCCCTGGACCCCCGGCCGCCGCCTCCCCGGCGGCTGAGGGCTAGAGCACAGCGCGGTTTGCCCTACTCAACCTTCGACGAGTACGGTATGGAAGTTAACGGTCCGATGACCTTCGGCCCCAAGTTTGAAGCGGTTGAGTTGGGAGGCAGGGTAGAGGCGAGGCGGGGATGACGGTTCAGCAGCACAGTACAAAACGGATCGAAGCTCGCACCCGCGAATCCGATGTTGTGGGCATGCCGGTGCCCAAACAGGGAGAGCGGCCTGCGGCATACGCCGACCGAGTCGGTGAGTGGTACGTATCGCGCAAATCGGCTCGGCACAGGAAGGACCACGGGCTCTACCTGACGCCGGTGCCGGTCGCCGACTTCATGGCCGGCAAGATTGCTCCGAGAACCAGTCGGGTTCGCGTCTTGGATCCAGCTGCTGGGGCCGGGGTCCTTTGCTGCTCTGCCATCGAATTCCTTGTTTCTCGCGATCCACTTCTGGAGCACGTGGAAGTCGTCGCCTTCGAAATCGACGAGGACCTTATCGCGCCCCTGCAAGCGGTCTTGACCTACTTGGTTGATTGGGTCCTCGAGTCATGCGATCTCAAGGTGGTGGTTCGCGTCGAGGCGGTCGACTTCGTTCTCGCCAACGCTGAGGGTTTGGGCGCAGACAACGACCTCTTCACGGCCAGCCCGCGAGACCCGGCTTTTGACATCGTAATTTCCAATCCGCCTTACTTCAAAATCAGCAAGACCGACCCGCGCGCTGTCGCCGCATCCTCTGTAGTTCATGGTCAGCCGAACATTTATGCGCTCTTCATGGCCGTGAGCGCGACGCTTCTACGCGACGGTGGCAGCTTCGTATTCATCGTCCCTCGCAGCTTCGCGTCAGGTCCGTACTTCCAGCGCTTCCGGAGCGTTTTCTTCGACCAGGTTCGACCAGCCGAAATCCATCTGTTCGAATCGCGCCGCGCCGCCTTCAGACGCGATGAAGTGTTGCAGGAAAGCGTGATCTTCGCAGGTCTTCGCGAGTCCGGTTGGCACCGGAGCCGCGCCGCCTTTTCCATCGCCGTTTCCGCAAGTGCTGGAGTGGACGATCTCAGCCATGCGGACCAGCGCACCGTTCCCGCCACTCAGATTCTCGACATCACCTCCAGGGACAGGGTCTTACGCCTGTCACCGGACACGACAGCGGATGGGATCATTGCGCTCGTAGATTCCTGGCCGAACAACCTTCGGACCCTGGGACTCAATATCTCCACGGGCCGCGTCGTCCCATTCCGCGCGCGACCGCTGATCCGAACGAAGGGCAACGTACCCGCAACCCATGTGCCCTTGCTCTGGATGAACCATGTGCGGGCGATGCGAACTACTTGGCCACTGAGACGGCACAAGCCGGAATACATCGCAAGATCCGGCGCGCGGTCCTTGCTCGTCCCCAACCGAAACTACGTTCTCTTGCGCCGTTTCAGCGCAAAGGAACAAGCTCGCAGGCTGACGGCTGCCCCTTATCTTGCGGGCGATCTCGCAGTCCCGACAGTGGGGTTCGAGAATCACCTGAACTACATTCATCGACCCGGCGGAGATCTTTCTGTTGACGAAGCGTGGGGGTTGGCGGCTCTCTACAATAGCCAGTTACTCGACACATATTTCAGGACCATAAGCGGAAACACGCAGGTGAGTGCTACGGAGATGCGGGCCATGCCGCTTCCATCACGGGAGACAATCAGGGCTCTTGGCAGGCGGGCAAGGCGCCTTCCGGACCGAACGCGCGGTCTGGAAGAACTCGTTGCCGCTCTTGTGCGGGCACCGGGGAGCGGAGGAAGCAGGGCCGTTGGCAACGATTGAGGAGGCCCAGGAAATCCTTGAGGCACTCGGTATGCCAACGGCCCAGACGAACAAGATGTCTGGACTCACGTTGCTGGCATTGTGCGGCCTCACACCCAACGAGCCTTGGTCGGACGCGAGCCGGAAGCGGTGCACCGTGACCAAGAGTATCATGAGTCACGTCAAGGACCACTACGGTATTGAGTACGCGCCCAACACCAGAGAGACGTTCCGGCGGCAAGTGCTTCATCAGTTCATACAGGGCCGGGTCGCCGATTACAACCCGTTCGAACCGGACCTGCCCACGAATAGCCCACGTGCCCACTACGCGGTCGCGAAGGCGGCGTTGAGGGCCGTACAGGCATACGGTGGGGATGGGTGGCCGAACGCAACCGCAAAATTCCGCAGCGAGCAGGGATCCCTTCAAGAGCGTTATGCGCGAGACCGAGACCGGGCGATGATCCCGGTTGCAGTTGGCGACGGTAACGAACTAAGGCTTTCTCCGGGGAGGCACAACGAGCTACAGAAGGCAATCGTCGAGCAATTTGCGCCACGCTTTGCGCCCGGTGCTCAACTGCTGTATCTGGGCGATACAGCGAAGAAGGATGTTCGTTGATGGCCTAACGCTGCAAAGACTTGGCATCTTCATCAATGATCACGACAAGCTTCCAGACGTCGTGCTCTATGACGCCGAGCGAAATTGGCTGTTCCTAGTGGAGGCCGTGACGTCACACGGTCCGGTGTCGCCGAAGCGCGTCCTTGAGCTTGAGGAGATGTTGGCCGCGTGTCCCGTAGGCACCGTCTACGTGAGTGCCTTTCCTGACTTCCGGGAGTTTCAGAGGCACATCAAGCACATCTCTTGGGAGACAGAAGTGTGGGTGGGTGAAGTGCCAGATCACATGATCCATTTCGACGGAGACAGGTTTCTGGGGCCAAGGACGTGACAAAGCAACCGCACGAAGAGGGGGAAGGCCGGTTTCAGTTCATGTCACGTCAGGGTCCCCAAGGCAGTCCGGCGGGCCGACCACGTCGCCGGAGTTCCAACAGGTATCCCGCAGCTGCTTCCTCCTCTTCGCGAAACAGTTCGTATGCGGAACGGTCACGGTCTTCGGCATAATGGCATTCACGATACAGCTTGTTCCCCCCGCACCGGCAATACTCGTCCAACATGCGTCGCTTCATCGCAACGTTCGCGGAACAGTGTTGGCGACCCGGCCATCGGCCCAAGAATTGCAGATGCAGAGTCTTCGCTAGCCAACACACACACCAATCCAGCAGTTCGTGCAGTGGGTCCCGGCCCCAAATCCACTCCCCCGGTGTGTAGGTGCATAGGCTCGCGTCCGGGTAGACGTGATAGCTGGTCGGACGGACGCCGTCCTCCCACGTAGCCCAGACACGTACGTCGGGCACGTAGGCGCCACCGGTAGCGGCCAGCGGTGGCGATACTCTGTAGGGGCCGTTCAGCGGGACTTCGAGCACCAACTGGGCACGATAGGGCAGCGATCGGATCACGCCGACACGCGCGGAGAGAAGGGCGAGGCTCGAAGATCTGCGGGGTACTGCCGCGCTCGGATACCAAAGCTGCAACTCTTCGAGCCCCAGCGCCTCCCTCAGCCGATGCCCGAAGGTGTGTGCGGGCGCACCGGTCTGGTTGGCGGACGGACCGGCTCTAGAGGTGGACGGACGGGCTTCTCGACATCCACGAGTTGGTCGGGACGTCGCAATCAACGATTTCCCAGATCGAGGCTGGCGAGCGGAACCCGTCGTACAACATGCTCCACAGACTCGCGTCCGCACTGAAC
The DNA here is from genome assembly GCF_965237495.1 of Candidatus Palauibacter sp. Lineage (GTDB taxonomy): Bacteria > Gemmatimonadota > Gemmatimonadetes > Palauibacterales > Palauibacteraceae > Palauibacter. The sequence continues at coordinate 3,831,059 of NZ_OZ250143.1, forward strand.
GTTTCCGTAGGGTACGTGTTGGGGGAGACCGAGGTCAGCGATCTGAGGCCAGAGGAGGAAGCACATTTTCGTGAATACCGTAGTCTCTCAGAGGGTGCCCGTCGTCAACTCAGCCAGTACGCGCAGTTTCTCCGGAAGACACAAGGCATCGATACGGCGGAGGACGGAGAAGGGTGAATTCGGAAGGCCTCCGGTTCGCACGCCGGTTCCGCCAAGCCCTTGAGCTTAGGGACGTGCGGCAATGCGATCTGACCGAAATCGCCGCGGCGGACGGCATCGAGGTCATCGATTTTGACGACCCGGACCCCGGGTGTACGGCGTGCCTCCTCCCGAACCCTCACGGCGATGGGGGGGCGATTTTTCTCAAGCCCGGTCAGAATACGGGCCGCCGTCGTTTCTCAATCGCTCATGAGCTTGCCCACTACCATATCCCCACGCATCGAAGAAGAGACCGCCGCTGCAAGGAGTCGTCGCTCCAAGCGACCCGGGGCTTCGGCGGTGAAGTGGAGTGGGAAGCCAATTCGTTCGCAGCTGAACTCTTGATGCCGGCCAAGTTATTCAGAGCAGACGCGCGAGAACTCGATGTGAGTTTCGAGGCCGCCTATCAGCTAATGTCCCCTGACGGATACGGCGTCTCTGCCACTGCCGCCGCACGTCGAATCGTGCAGGTGTCCGAAGAGAGTTGCGCGCTCGTTGCAACCCGAAATGGATCCGTCGAGTGGCAGGAGCGCTCTAACTTCTACTACCGCATGGCTACCCATGGACAGCGTATTCGCGGCGGTACGTTGGCGGCGGCCGTGACCCGCCGAGAGTCGGCCAATGCCCGTTGTGAGCGCGTGGACGCGGCCGAGTGGCTCGATGATCCACATGCATGTGAAGTTACCCTCCTTGAGAGTACGCATGCCATCCCAAGTCTGGGGCAGGTCCTGTCACTTCTCTGGGTGCCGGATGCCGACGGCTGAGTCGCGCCGGGATCGGTCGTGCGTTCCTAAAGATCGTCGACTACCACTAGGCCCAAGACAAGCGCGATTCGTCGCGGACCCCTGTTAAGAAGTACCGGAAAGGCCTATCTTGATTGTAGATAGCGGATTCGGGCGCGGACGCCCGGTCCCAACCAAGGAGGCCTTTCCGGTGAAGAGAATATCGCACGGCCAGAGCCGCGGGAACAGTGCCCGGCGGAAGCGGAAGGTGAAGGCGCGGCACCGTGGGGCGGGACGCCGGCGGGCGCGGGCGAACCCGGTGTTCGCCTCGGGCGGGCTCCACTACGAGATCGGGGCGCGGACGAGCGCGATGAGCTACGGCGGCATCGGCGCGGTGCGGCGTCTGGTGTCGAAGCTGGGGCTGGCGCGGGAGATCGACCGGCACCTGGAGCTTCTGAGGCGGCACCTGCCGTACCACGAGTCCGACCACGTGCTGAACATCGCCTACAACCTGCTGTGCGGGGGCGCGCGGCTGGAGGATCTGAACGGCCCGCGCCACGACGCGGCGTACATGGATGCGCTGGGCGCGGAACTGATCCCGAGTCCGACGGCGGCGGGCGACTTCACGCGGCGCTTCTCCGAGTCCGACGTGATCGAGTTGATGGAGTGCGTCAACGCGGTCAGGCCCAAGCTGTGGCGGGGCCGGGGCCGGGATCTGCTGGGGCCGGTGGCCTACGTGGACGTGGACGGGACGCTGGCGCCCACGCTGGGCCGGAAGAAGGCGGGCATGGACATGTCCTACAAGAAGGTGTGGGGCTACCACCCGCTGGTCGTGTCGCTGGCCAACACGGGCGAGGTGCTCTACCTGGTGAACCGGCCGGGCAACGCGGTGAGCCACCAGGGCGCGGCGGCGTGGATCGACAAGGCGATCGACCTTGTCTCGCCGCATGTTCCCAGGGTGTGCGTGCGCGGGGACACGGACTTCTCGCTGACCGTCAACTTCGACCGCTGGAGCGAGAAGGCGGACTTCGTCTTCGGCCATGACGCCCAGCCGGCGATCATCGAGCGGGCCGAGGCGCTGGAGGAGGAGGACTGGAAGCCTCTGAAGCGCAAGCCGCGCCACACGTCCCGGACGGGGAAGGCGCGGAGCAAGCGGCCCGACGAGAAGGGGCGGATCGTGCGCGAGCGCGGCTACGTCAACAAGCGGCTGAACCACGAGGACGTGGCCGAGTACGACTACCGGCCGGGGAAGTGCCGCAAGACGTACCGGATGGTGGTCGTGCGAAAGAACACCGGCAAGATGAAGGGCGAGCTGTGCCTGGTGGACGAGATCCGCCACTTCTTCTACGTCACCACCCGGAGGGACCCGGGCGCGGCGGAGGTCGTCCGGCTGGCCAACGCCCGCTGCGACCAGGAGAACGTGATCGAGCAGCTCAAGAACGGGGTGAACGCGCTCCGGGTGCCGGTCCATGACCTGGTGAGCAACTGGGCCTACATGGTGATGGCGGCGCTGGCGTGGAACCTCAAGAGCTTCCTGGCCATGATGATGCACCTGAAGGCCGACCGCCGGAAGTACGTCGCCATGGAGTTCAGGCGCTTCGTCCGCGAGATGATCCTCGTGCCCTGCCAGGTCATCCGCCGGGCCCGGCGGACCACGCTCCGGATCATCGGCTGGCGGCCCACCACCGACCGGCTGTTCAGCGTCTGGCGCACGATCGAGAGGACCGGCTTCGGCTGACGCCACCCCCGGCTCTCACGCTCTTTCGCTCTTCCGACGACAACGCCGGGACCGGTGTCTCCCGGCGCCAAATCACGCCCCCTCAAGCCCCGCCCGCCGAGCGAAGAACCCCGCATCCCCGCCTCGGCGCCACCCAAAAACGGCTTCCCGGCAGGCCCTTCGGCCCATAATCCGCCACCCAACTTCATAATGATGCCTCGCCAGCGCTACTCGCTTGTTTTAGGCCTAGCTAGCGTGAGATGTCTGCGAACAAGCTGGCGCCGGTACATCCCGGCGAGGTGCTGCTGGAAGAGTTTCTCGAGCCGCTGGAGATCAGCCAGTACCGTCTGGCCACGGACATCGGCGTAGCTCCTGGCCGGATCAACCAGATCGTGCACGGTAGGCGCGCGATCACCGCGAATACGGCGCTGCGGCTCTCGGTCTATTTCGGGACTTCGGCGAGGTTCTGGCTCAATCTCCAGACGGGCTACGATCTTGATGTCGAGAGAGAGCGCCCGCTGTCCGTGACGCCCCTCCGGGCTGCTAAGGGATCCTGAGCAGCCGGGGGTCTTGCCAAGGCCTGCTGGCCTCAGTGGCCGATGGCGAGTCCGTCCTTGCGGGGGTCTGACGCCCCGGCCCAGCCGCGCTCCAGTTTCATGACGAGCTGACCCCCGCCGAACGAGGCACTCTCCCAGTCGACGAGTTCGTGGCCGAGCGCGCCCATGCCGGCCTCAAGGCCGTCGGTTAGCCGCTCGACCGCGACCCGCAGGCCGCCCATGTGCCGGAACCGGGCCGCGTCGATCGCCTGCTGCGGGTCCATCCCGAACTCGATCATGTTGAGGATGACCTGCGTGTGCCCCTGCGGCTGCATCGCCCCGCCCATCACCCCGAACGCCAGCAGCGGCTCGCCGTCCTTCGTCACGAACCCCGGGATGAGCGTGTGGAAGGGCCGCTTTCCCGGCGCGACCTGATTCGGGTGCCCGTCCTCGAGCGTGAAGCCGGCGCCGCGATTCTGGAGGACGAAGCCCGTCCCCGGGACGACCACGCCCGAGCCAAAGGCACCGTAGATGGAGTGGATGAACGAGACCATGTTCCCGTACTGGTCCGCGACCGACAGGTAGATCGTCTCGGTGGCGGTCGCGAACTCGCCGGGCTCGACCCGCTCGGCGGCCAGCGCCGGGTTGATGAGTGCTCTCCGCGCCGCGAGGTAGTCGGGCTTGATCAGCTCACGCGGGTCGATCTCCATGTGGTCGGCATCGGCCACGTGCCGAGCCAGGTCGGCGAACGCGACCTTCTTGGCCTCGATGAGGTGGTGAAGGTACTCCGGCGAGTTGTGGCCCATGCCGGCGAGATCGAACGGTTCGAGCAGCCCGAGCATCTGCAGCGCCGCGATGCCCTGGCCCGCGGGAGGAAGCTCCCACAGCGTCCAGCCCTTGTAGTCGACCGACAGCGGTTCGATCCACCGCACTTCCATGGTCGCCATGTCGGCCGGCGTCAGGTACCCGCCGAGTTCCGCCAGTCCCTCGGCCACGCGCGTTCCGAGGGCGCCGCCGTACATGGTGGATGGGCCTTCCGCGGCGATCATGCGCAGAGACCGCGCGAAGTCGGGGTTCCGGAACCACTCGCCCGCTTCGGGTGCCCGCTCGCCATCGATCAGGTACGTCGCCGCGGCTCCGGGGTCCGCCTGAAGCTTGCGCAGCTGTTCCCGCCACTGGCGAGCGATGATCGGCGTGACCGGGAACCCCTCCTCGGCGAGCGCGATGGCGGGGGCCACGAGTTCCGCCAGCGGCCGGCTCCCGTAGGTCTCGTTCAGCGCGCCCCAGCCGGCGATCGCGCCCGGCACGGTGACAGCGCCCGGCCCCGAGCCCGGCACCCGGTCGTAGCCGTCGGCGCGGATCCGCTCCGGGGTCATGTTCGTCCCGGCCCGGCCGGTGGCGTCCAGGCCCACCAGCCGGCCTTCTTCCGCCGACCAGAAGAGCGCCCACAGGTCGCCGCCCAGCCCCGTCATGTGCGGCTCGACGAGCGAAAGCACGGCGGAGGCGGCGACCGCCGCGTCAAAGGCGTTCCCGCCCCCCTTCAGCACGCCCAACGCGACGCTCGATGCCATGGGCTGGCTCGTCGCGACCATCCCGTTCGGGGCGTACACCGTCGACCGTCCCGCCATGGACGCGGGAGCACTCATCGCTGCCTCCTGCCGTGACGGGTCTCGCAGGCTCTCCGCGTCCGCGGTCCCGCATCCGGCGGCGGTCACGACGACGAGGGCGAACACGAGAGCCGAAGCAAGGTCGCGAATACGCATGACTGGTCTGATCCCGCCAGGGTTACTCTGATGCGAACGGTGCTGCAAACTGCGGTGCGGACTGTGACGCCACCCGGACACTAGGGCCTCCACGCGGACATGGCATCCCATCCCTCGTATCGGGTGATGTTGACCGGGTCCGATCCGTCGGCCTTCATCGCGTAGATCTCGGGGTTCCCATCGCGCTTGGTCGAGAACAGTACATACTGCCCGTCGGGCGACCAGCGCGGCAGTTCGTCCACTCCCGCGATGCGCGAGAGGTTCGTCTGGCCGCTTCCGTCCGCCCTCATCACATAGACCTCCGCGTCCCCGATATCCCGGAACGAGGTGAAGACGATCCTCGCTCCGTCCGGCGACCAGGCCGGAGACCGCGCCCCGCCCTCCACGGGAAGCCGCTGTAGCCCCGTGCCATCGGTGGCCATCGTCCACAGCGAGAACGTCTCCCCGTCTTCGCGGTCCGAGGCGAAAACGATCCGGGCTCCGTCGGGCGACCACGCCGGGTCGACATCGAATGAGGAGGGACCGCGGGTGATGTTGACCGGGTTCGATCCGTCCAGGTCGATCACCCAAATGTCGGGATCGCCCGTCCGCTCGGACACGAACACCACGCGACTCCCGTCCGGTGACAGCCGTCCCGATCGGTCGTTGGCGGAGTCCCGCGTCACCGGCCGCGGGTTCGATCCGTCCGCGTTCATCAGGTAGATGTCGGGGTTCCCGTCGCGCCAGCTCGTGAACACGATGCCCGATCCGTCCGGCGTCCAGCTGGGTTCGAGGTTCGTCTCCCCTTCAATCGTGAGGGGTCTCTGTCGCGTCCCGTCAACGTTCATCACCCAGAGGCGCAGGTATCTCTCGCGAATCGACGTGAAGACGATCTGGCCGGAAGGAGGGAGTTCGGGGCCCGTCACGTCTCCGCAACCGAGCACAGCCGACCCCATGATTGCCGATCCCAGCACACAGGCCGCGACCCCGCGCCGCCGATCCGCTACCCGGGATCCAAGCGAACCACGACGCACCTTCCACACGTTCATGCTGATCACTCGTTGCGCCTCACCAGGACCAGGCCGAGCTTGATCCAGATCGAATTCCGACCGTTCAGGGAGTTGAAGATGAGACAGCCCGCAAGCCCGCACCACGTCCTCCTGCCCGTCCTGACCCTTGCTCTCGTCGCCGGCTGCGGCGGGCCGACGGACGAACCCGCGTCTTCGGAGACGGACGCGGGGGAAGAGATGTCCATGGACCCTGCCGAACTTGAGCGGCGCGCGCGGGAGATCCACGAGAACGTGCTCACGATCGATACGCACGACGACATCCCGTTCAACTTCGCCACGCCCGAGGTGGATCCGCTGAACGCGGACCGCCAGGTGAACCTCGAGAAGATGCGGGCCGGCGGGCTGGGTGTCGGGTTCTTCGTCGTCTACGTGGGCCAGACCGAGCGCACGCCGGAGAACTACGAAGCCGCGAAGCAGGGTGCGATGACGAAGTTCGAGGCGATCCACCGCATGACCGACGAGATGTACCCGGACCTCATCGGCCTCGCGCACACGGCGGACGACGCGGAGCGGATCCACGCCGAGGGCAGGCTCGTGGCCGCGATCGGGATCGAGAACGGCTACGCCATCGGGACGGACCTGTCGCTCCTCGAGACGTACCACGAACTCGGCGCGCGCTACATCACGCTGGCGCACAACGGGAACAACGACATCGCCGACTCGGCCCAGCCCAATCCCTCGTTCGGCGACACGTCCGAGGAGAACGGCGGCATCAGCGAGTTCGGGGAGCAGGTGATCGCCGAGATGAACCGGCTCGGGATCCTGGTGGACGTGTCCCACATCTCGAAGGCCGCCAGCCTCGAGGCCATGCAGCTGTCCGCCTCGCCCGTCATCGCCTCGCACTCCGGCGCGCACGCGGTGAATGCCCACGCCCGAAACATGGACGATGAGCAACTCATGGCTCTGCGAGAGAACGGCGGCGTCATGCAGGCCGTGGCGCTGGGCGGGTTCGTCAAGTCGCCCTCCGAGGAACGGCAGGCGGAGGTCACGGCGCTCCGGGAGTCGATCGGCTTCACGAGCTTCTCCCAGATGACGGACGAGCAGCGGGAAGCCTTCAGCGCGGGGATGGCGGAGATCCGGTCCCGATATCCGGACGCGAACGTCGCCGACTTCGTCGACCACATCGACCACGCCGTCAACCTGATCGGGATCGACCACGTCGGGATCAGTTCCGACTTCGACGGCGGCGGGGGGATCGACGGCTGGAGAGACGCTTCCGAGACCCTCAACGTGACGCTCGAACTCGTGCGGCGGGGCTACTCCGAGGAGGAGATCCGCCGGCTCTGGGGCGGGAACACGCTGCGGATCTGGCGTGCGGCCGAGGAAGTCGCCGCGGAGCTTCAGCAGGCCGGGGGCTGATCCGCCGCATGGGGACGCCGCGGCCGGGCACCGGACGCCGTCTGGCCGCGAACTTCCGGGCCCTCGGCGCGATCGTCTCGCTGGCGGCGGCGGGGTTCGCCTGCGGTGCCCCCGCCGAAGACTTCGATGACGCGGGCGGGCCCTTCCGGGTCGGGGATTCGATCGAGGTAGGGGCGGCCCCGCACGGCATCCGCTTCAGTCCCGATGGCGACACCGCCTGGGTGGCTCTCAGCGGCGAGGGCCGGATCGCCGTCGTGGACCTCACCGCGAGCGCCATCATCGACCGCTGGGAAGCGGGCACGACCCCGCTCGACCTCATCCGCGTCGAGGGCGGCTGGCTCGTGAGCCAGTTCCGGGATTCGACCCTCATCATGCTCGACGCCGGGGGGCGGTTCGTCCCCGACGCGGTATGGGACGTCGGGGCGGGTCCGTCGCTGTTCACACCCGGCACGGTTCGCGGGGAGAGCTGGATCACGACCGAGTTCTCCGACCGCCTGTGGGTCGTCGACACGCGCGGCGGGGCACCACGCGCGTTTCACACCACGGGCGACCGGCCCTATCCCGCGGATGTGATGTGGGACGGCTCGTACGCCTTCGTGCCGAACCTCGACGCGGGCACCGTCTCCGTCATCGATCTGTTGAATGACGAGACGGACGCCGAGGTCGACGTCTGCCGGGGGCCGCCGGGGGGCGGCGCGCTCGCGCCCGACCAGGTGACCTACATCGTCGCCTGCGGCGGCTCCGACGAGGTGGCGTTCATCAACACGGCTTCCTTCGAAATCACCGGCCGGGTCACGGACGGCCTCGGCCCGCGCCCCTTCTCGGTCGTCGTCCCGGGGGAGGGCCGCTACGCGCTGGTCAACAACGCCGGCGGCAGCACGGTCTCGGTCGTGGACCTCGAAGCGCGGGAGGTCGCGCAACGGATCGAGGTGGGCGAGCAGCCGATCGTCCTTCGTGCCCACCCGGACGGCGAGCGCGTCTTCGTCGCGAACGAGATCTCGGGCACGCTGGTCGAACTGGTCCCGACCGCGCCGCCCGCCGAATCGCCGGCCGCCTCGGAGGTGGCGCCGAACGAAGTCGTCGTCCTGGGGATGATCCACGGGGGTCACGAGACGAGCGAGATGTTCAGCCTGGACGTGGTCCGCGATCTGGTGCGGGAGATCGATCCGGACTACTGGCTGACCGAGATCCCTCCCAACCGCTGGGACCGGGCGTGGGCCGAGTTCCAGGCCGCGGGAACGGTGGAGGAACCCCGCGTCCGCCGCTTCCCCGAGTACATGGAGGGACTCTTCCCGCTCACCCGCGAACTGGACTTCGAGGCCATTCCGACGGCCGGGTGGACCGAACCGATGTCGGACTTCCGGGCCGCCTATCTAGACGCCTACGCTCGGGATCCGGCCCGCGCCGATCGGTGGGCGGAATATCAAACCGCCGCCGAGGCTTCGGCCGAGGCCCTCGCGGCAGGTGCCGCCGACGACCCGCGCTGGATTCACACCGACGCCTACGATGAAGCGTACGATATCCGGATGCGGGCGTACGCCCGCCTGTTCGACGCGGATCTGGGCCCTGGCGGCTGGGAGGCGATCAACGCCTCGCACTGGGGGAACATCGAGCGCGCCCTCGACCGTCACCGGGGCGAGGGCGTCCGCTTCCTGCTGACGTACGGTGCCGGCCACAAGGGGCCGTTCCTGCGGGAACTCCGGGCGCGCAACGACATCGTGCTGCTGGAGGTGGCCCCGTTCCTGGATCGCCTCTCCGCCCGGTAGCGGCGCGCGCGCGCCGCTACCGGCCACAGGGAACGGCTAGTCCCCGAGCAGGTCGAGGATCGCGGACTTCGAGATCAGTTCCGAGAAGACGTGGGGCTCGCCGCCGGGCCGATACAGCACGTAGAAGGGGATGCCGTAGCGGCCGAAGTCGGCCAGGTACCGGCCGATCGACTCATCGCGGCGCGTCCAGTCTGCGCGCATGGCGATCACGTCGTGCTCCTCGAACGCGCCGGCCACCTCCTCGGTCTCGAGGAAGAGCGCTTCGTTGACCTTGCAGGTGAAGCACCAGTCCGCCGTCACGTCGACGAACACGTAGCTGCCCGCGGCGGACAGGTCCTCGGCCCGGTCGCGGTCGAACGGCTCCCAGGCGATCAGCCGGTCCTCCGCCGCGACGCCGAGTGCCGGTGACCCGGCCTCGCCGCGACCCTGCGCCACCGTCACGACGGCGAGAACGGCGAGGGCGGCCGCCGCGAGACCGGCGACCCGGCCCGCCGGCCGTCCGTGACCCCGACGGCTGCCGAGCCAGACCACGAGCGCGACCGCCAGCAGGCCGATCTCGAAGAAGGCCACGCGCGGCGCCGGCACGAGGCCCGAGAGCACGAAGAGCAGCCACACCAGCGTCGCCGCGAGCAGGAAGCCCATCACGACCTTGAACGTCGCCATCCACGCCCCCGGCTTCGGCAACACGCGGCCCGCGGCCGGAAAAGCCGCCAGCAGCAGATAGGGCGAGGCCATGCCCGTCCCGATGGCGCCGAACATTGCGGTCGTCGTGCCCGCGTCCTGCGTGAGCGCGAAGCCGAGCGCCGTCCCGAGGAAGGGGGCCGAGCACGGCGTCGCCATCAGCGTCGCGAAGAATCCCGTGACCAGGTGACCCGCGAGGCCCTCGGACTGCCCCGTCGAGCCCACCCTCGCCAGCGAAGCGGGAAGGGGGATCTCGAACAGCCCCCACATGTTGAGGGTGAAGAGCAGCATCACCACGGCCAGTGCCCCGACGAAGAGCGGTTCCTGGAACTGGATGCCCCAGCCCACGGCGACACCCGCGGAGCGCGCCACGATCGCCGCCGCCGCGAGCAACAGGAACGAAAGGATGATCCCGGCCGCCGTGGCGAGGCCCCCCGACGTGACCGCCCGCCGCCCGCCCTCCGCGCTCTTGACCAGCCCGAACACCTTCAGCGACAGGATGGGAAGGACGCACGGCATGGCGTTCAGGATCAGGCCGCCCACGAAGCCCAGAAGCACGAACCACAGGAGGCCCCGTCCCGCACGCGCCGCCTGCCCGGCCCCGCCCGCTCCGCCCCCGATATCCGCCGCGAAGAACTCGGGGTTCGCGGACTGGCCGCCCGCCGCCACCGTCAGTCCGACCGTGGCCGGCGTCGTGACCGGCGCCAGACACATTTTGTCGTCACACGCTTGATAGGTGACGTTCGTCCGGATCGGGTAGGTGCCCGCTGCCGCCCCCGCCGACGTCGGAAGCGACGCGCGGATGAAGACCTCGCCTTCGTAGACCGAGATGGCGTCGGCCGCGAAGCTGAACCGCTTCATCTCGCCGCCCGGATATTGTGGTGCCTCCGCCGCCGGCCAGTCCGGCGGCATCTCGATCTCGGCCCTGGTCGCGATCAGGTAGTCGTAGGTCGGCTGGTTGCTGTTCGCGTGCCAGCCGTCCTCGATGACGAGGCGCACCGCGAGTTCCGCCGGTTCGCCCGCGAGGTAGGCGGTGCGGTCGAGGGCGACCGAGATGTCGCCCTTCTCGAGGTCAAACACCCCCTGCTGAGGAATCTGCGCCGATCCCGGCGTCGGGAAGACCGACCCCGCGAGCGCCGCCACCAGCGCCGCGATCGCCGGCGCCGTACCGTGCCTCCGGCGAATTCGTGCCTCTGACATCCTGCCTCGCAAACCGACGACCATCGTCCCGCGTTCTCCGAGGTCCTCGCCCAGGTCGTTCCGCCGACCACTCGTGACGAACATTAGTTGTCAGCCTCCCCCGCCACAAAACACCCGACCCGATTGACGCGTGCAGCGACGGTGACCCACACTCAGGAGAGCGGAGCATCCCCGAGACCGGGTCAGGAGGCCGAGATGAAACGCTGGGGTCTGTTGCTTCTGAGGGTGAGCACCGGGTGGCTGCTGGTGATGTGGGGGCTCGACAAGATCGTGAACGTGGAGCACGGCCAGCGCGTGGCCGAGAGCTTCTATCTCGGGCTCGGCACGCAGGCCGTCGTGCAGAACGTGCTGGGCGGGCTGGAAGCGCTCCTCGGTCTGCTCGTGGTGCTCGGGCTGTGGAGGAAGCGCGCGTATCCGGTGATGTTCGTCGTCCTGCTCATCACGGCGCTCGCCGTGTGGAAGTCGATCCTCGATCCGTGGGGCTGGGTCCTCGAGGGATCGCAGGTCCTCTTCTACCCGTCGCTCATCGTATTCGCCGGCTCGATGGTCCTGTGGGGGACGATGGATGAGGACGAGATGACCCTGGATGCCCGCAGGGGCTGACCCGGCCCGTAAGCTCCGGTTCGGAGCTGACGCGTCAGCCGTGTTCCGGTTCCGGCTGGCGGATGCGCCCGAGGCGCCACACGCCGACGGCGACGAGGACGGCGACGATCGGTAGCCCGGCCGTGCCGGTGAGGACGATCAGCGAGGCCATCACGAAAGCTCCGGCCGCCGCGATGAGCCCGGTGAGGAGCCAGCCGCCCAGCACGACCAGGATGCCTGTGACGCGCTGCTCCGCGTCCGCGGCGCGCCAGGTCCGGTCGCCCAGCGAGGCCCCCATCGCGGCCATGAACGTGATGTAGGTCGTCGACAGCGGCAGCCGGTTGGCGGTGCCGATCGAGATCAGTAGCGCCGCGACCGTCAGGTTTACGCTGGCCCGTAGCAGATCGTAGGGAGGCGCCGCGGGGTCGAGCGGCGGCGGCGCGGTACGGCCCTCGATCCGCGCCCGGATGCCGCCCGGCGTCACGCGCCGCGCCGCGTCCAGACAGGCGTACCCGGCGGAGACGAGCGTCGAGCCGAGCCGGCTCGTCCCGAAGCGCTGTCGCGTGTGGCCCTGCGCCGCGAGCCGAATCTCCGTGTCCGTTACGCGCCGCGCCTTCCGCGACTGCGCGAGCGCCGTGGCCATGATCGCGCCGGCCAGCAGCAGCGCCCATGGCGGGGTGCCCACGCGGCCGGAGAGGTCCACGCCCTCGACGAGCACCGCCTGGAAGGCCGCGACGGAGGGGCCGATGAAGTTCACGAGGTCGTTCCCGGCGAACGCGATCGACAGCGCTCCCGTGCCGGTCAGCACGATCGCCCCGATGACCTTCGCGGGGTGGCGCCGCCAAACCACCGCCAGGCCGCCCGCCAGCGCGAACACCCCGCCCAGGATCAAAACGATCCGGTCGCGGAGCATCGACATCGTCTCGTCGTCGAGGATCGCCGCGCCCTGGAGTCCCTTGAACAGCACGAAGTAGGCCATGGCAGCGAACGCGATTCCCGTCCAGAGCCAACCCCAGCGCGGAAAGCTCGCCCCCAGGTCGTGCCCGTACACGACCCGCACCAGAAACATCACCACCGCCGCGCCCACGAACGCGGTGACGACGGAGAGGGAGATGGCCGAGTAGATGCCGAGCACCGGCCCGCTGTTGATGACGCCCAGCGCCCCACCGATGCCTCCGCCGTTGGTCCAGAACGCCACCGCGATCGATGCCCCCACCAGTTCGGACACGATCGACACCGTCGTGCTCGTGGGAAGTCCAAACGTGTTGAAGAAGTCGAGGAGAAGAACGTCCGCCGCCATCACGCCCAGGTAGAGCGCGAGGATCGAGGTCAGGATGATCGCGCCCTGCGCGTCGACGAAGTGGCCGGGATCGAACACCCCCCGGCGCGCCACCTCCATGAGCCCGCTCGAGGTGAGCGCGCCGAACAGGATCCCCGCCGCGGCGATGATGACGATGATGCGCCGGCGCGCGACCCGGGACCCGAACGCCGAATTCAGGAAGTTCACCGCGTCGTTCGCCACCCCGACCCAGAGATCGAAGGTTGCGAGCGCAATAATGAGAAGGAGAGCGATGGTCTCGAACAAGAGCATCAACCCCTGGCTGAGCGCCGTTCCGGCCGGGTACCGACCGTGGCTGGATGTCGCACAACGGTAATGTCCGCGGCAACCCTAGGCCGATTTCGGAGTCGGGCAACCCGTCGTGACCAGACTGTTACCTCAGCGACGGTAGAACGCGGCCAGATCCTGACTCTCGGGAGCCTGCGCACCAAGCTGTCGCAACATCGTCACCACCTGGCCTCTGTGGTACGAGGCATGGTTGACGACGTGCTGCACAGACTGCCAGTAGACGGAGCTTCCGGCGGCTCCGTCGAGCAGCGTGTACCGGAACACGCCATTGATACCGTCGGGGCCCAGCCCATCGACAAACCGCCGCACTCGCCGCTCTTCCCGGATCCAGCGGGTGCGGATGTCTTCCAGGGTCCCCAGCCCCGTCAGGCCCAGCGGCTGACGCGGCGACTCGCCCCGCCAGCGCTGGCACCACGCCCATTCGGCCGACACGAGGTGGACGAGCGTGTCGCGGATGGACGGGAAGCTGTTCGCCAGATCCTCACGGAACTGCTCCGGCGTGATTCGCTCCACCGCATCGAGCAGCCGATCTCGAGCCCAATAGTGATAGTCGAGTAGCGCGACCAACGCGTCCGGCGTCATCTCCAGGCATCTCCCAGGCTGGAAGTGGGTGAAGGCAACGGGGCTCCTGCGCCGGCGATGGTAACCCGAGGCCGATGCCCGCGCGACGCGGTGGCCACCGATTGGACCGCCGCCGGCTCGTTCCGTCAGGGTGGCGTAGCCGTGGGTTCAAGGGTAGATGAAGCCTGCCCGCGACGAGCGAGTTCAAGCGACCGAGGAGATAGGCATGCGCGTCCCGCCCTTCGCCATGGAGCGGTGGCAGTCGACGTTCGAGCACCGCGTCGACTACAACATCTCCGAGAGCGGCGTGCATCCGCCCACCCTCTCGGAACTTCTCGACCTGATCGGCCTGGACTTGGGCGATGTGCGCCTGGAGTACGGCCAGAGCGATGGGTCGGATGGCCTCAAGTCCGCGATCACGGCGCTCTATGAAGGGGCGCATCCCGACAACATCATCGCCACGATGGGCGGGGCCGAGGCGAACTACGTGGTGCTCTGGAGTTTGCTGTCCGCGGGCGACCGGGTCGTGGCACTGGAGCCGACGTATGGCCAGACGCCCGGCCTGGCCCGCGGGCTGGGCGCGAAGGTCGTCTCGTGGAAGCTCGAGGAAGACCTCGGTTGGCAGCCCGAACCGGGGAGCGCCGCCGAGGCCATCACTCCGGGGACGCGTCTCGTCGTCGTCACCAACCCCAACAACCCGACGGGCGCCGTGCTCACCTCCTCGGCCATGGACGAGATCGTGGCCGCGGCGGAGGCGGTCGGGGCGTGGATCCTCTCCGACGAGGTCTACATCGGGGCGGAGGTCGAGGGCCCCGAGACCCCGAGCTTCTGGGGCCGGTACGACAGGGTGATCGTGACCCAATCCCTCTCGAAGGCCTACGGACTGCCGGGGCTGCGGCTCGGCTGGATCGTGGCGCCGGCCCACCTGCACGAGGAGTTCTGGGGCCACAAGGACTACACGACGATCACGCCGGCCACGCTGTCGGATGTGGTGGCGCGGCGTGTACTGAGTCGCGCGATGCGGCCCCGGTTGCTGGAGAGGACCCGCGGGATCATCCGGGCCAACCTCCCCGCGATCACCGGCTGGCTGGACGAGCGCGGAGACATGTTCTCGTACCGGGCGCCGGACGCCGGGGCGATCTGCTACGTTCGCTACGACCTCGACGTCAACTCCACGGAGTTGGCCGAGCGCCTGCGGGCCGAGAAGAGCGTTCTCGTCGTCCCCGGAGATCACTTCGGCATGGACCGCTACCTGCGCGTCGGCTTCGGGAACCCGGCCGCGGAACTCGAGGAGGCGCTCGGCCGCGTGGCGGCACTGCTCGAAGAGGCGTGTGCGGCGGTCGCTTGAGGAGTCCGCGTGGCTGGTGCGATAGAAGTCGAGGTCAAGCTCACCGGTAGTCCGGCCGCGTTGTCCGCGGCGTTCTCCGACCTCGAGGAGAGCCGCCTCGACCGCCGGAAGCTGCTGAGCACCTACTACGACACAACGGCGGGTCATCTCAGGCGTCGTGGTTTCGCGCTTCGGGTGCGCGACCGAAACGGTCGCCAGGAGTTGACGCTGAAGCAGGATTGCGGCGACGGGCTCTCCCGCGGTGAGTGGAACTCACGCATGGAAGCGCCCCTCGACGAAGGATGTCCGCCCGATCTGGACCTGCTCCCGCGACAGGCTCCGCGCGCCGCGCTGGGACTCACGGAGCCCGGAGCCCTCGAGCCCACGTTCTTCACCGAGATCGAACGCCGGATGAAGGAGATCGGGATCGGCGACGCAGTGGTCGAGGCGTCGCTGGATACTGGCCGGATTGTGGCCGGGGACCGGCACGAGCCCGTGGCCGAACTGGAGTTTGAACTGCTGAGCGGCCCGGTGACCGACATGCTGGCCGGTGTCCGCAGGATCGTGCGTGACCGACGTCTCGCGATCGGTACACGCTCGAAGGCAGCCCGAGGCACGGATCTCCTGCTGGGGACGTTCCCGTCGGCCGTGCGGGCCGCGAGGCCGAACCTCGACCCGTCCGACACGATCGACCGGGCGCTGGCCAGGGTGGGCCGGGTGACCTCCGTGCAGGTGATGGGGAATCTCGCCCCCATCATGGAGAAGTCCGACGCCGAGGGTGTGCATCAACTGCGCGTTGCCCTGCGTCGGCTGCGCTCGGCCCTCCTCTTCTTCAAGGACCATCTGGGGTCCCGTGCGGCGGCGCTGGACAGGGAGGCGAGGCGGGCGCTCAAGCGGCTGGGCGCCGCGCGCGACCTGGACGTGTTTCTGCTGGACACGCTACCCCCTGTAATCGAGGCGAACCCGGACGGAGCCTCCCTGATCCGGCTACGCGAAGCGGCCGAGAATCGAAGGGCGGCGGCCTATGAGGACGTATGTCGCCTGATCGGCGGCCCTCGGTTCAACTGTCTCGTGCTGGACCTGCTGAGCGTGGCGGAGTCCGGGGGGCTTGTCGTGAAGGGCCGGGACGCGTCCCTCGCTCCGACGGCGACGCGCGGGCTTGCCCGGAGGCACCGAACCCTGATGAGGTCGGCACAGGACTTCGGCCGACTCACCGAAGCGCAGCGTCACCGGGTGCGGATCGACCTCAAGAAACTGCGCTATGCGTGCGACTATTCCCGGACACTGTTTCCGGGTCCGGCGACCAGTGACTACCTGAAACGCCTCTCCGGACTGCAGGACGATCTCGGTCACATGAATGATGCGGCGGTCGCACGGAGAGTCTCGCGCGAGGTGGCCACAGGCGATCCGGAGGCTGCTGCGGGAGCGTCGCTCGTCAACGACCGGCAGGCCGGGTGGGCGCGGTCCGCCGAGCCCCGTTTGAGAGCGGCCTGGCAGGCCTTCGCCGAGACTCGGCCGTGCTGGCCGAAATCAGAGCATGAGGCGGGGACCCAGCGAACGGCGGTGCCGCCGCACTCCGCGCCAGAAGAGGAGCAACGTCAGAAGTAACGCGCCGCCGCCCACGAGCATCCGTAGCGGGTTGTCCGACACGCGGCTCCCCGCGCTGTCGAGCAGGGCATCGAAGAGCGTGGGCGGATCGTACAGTACCCCGCCCTTGCCCACGCGCGAGACGGTCTGGGTGAGCGAGATGTCGACACGCGGGTCGCTCTCGAGGATCAGGAAGTCGCCGAGCTTGCCCGCCTCGAGCGTCCCCCTCGACCTCTCGAGACCCAGGGCCCGGGCCGCCTCTCGCGTCGCGGCGTAGAGGGCGTCCTCCGGCGACAGCCCGGCCGCGGCGAGCGCGTCCATCTCCTCGTGCAGGGCGAGCCCGGGCGCGAGCGCCCCGGCCGTGGCGGTCGACACGGAGCCGCCCGCCGCGTGGAACTCGCGTACGAACGCCCGCAGGACCTCGAGCGCCGCGCCGAGTTGCTCGGCCTCCTCGGGCTCGCGGCCCGGGAGGAGACGATCCTGAATCCGCTCCGTGATCATCGGATGTTCGAGGAGGCGGTTCATCCCGTGCGGGAGTCGATAGGGCGCCGCCCAGCGCTCCTGCTCGAGCAGGCGCGGCGCGAACATGAGGCCCCTGGCGCCCATGGCGCGCGCGGAGTCCAACAGGGCCTCCCGGTCGGCCAGAACCCACCTCGACCGCGCGAACACCCGGAGATCTCGCTCCCCGCGGGCGGCCGGCCCGCTGTCGAGCGGGATGGTGGCGGCGAGCGCATCGCCGAAGATGCCGAACGGACGCTCCGGGGCCTCGACCGGGGTCGCAGGTCGCGGCGCCGGGATGCGCGGGTCGTCGCTCCCCGCCGGCGGCCGCGGCTCCCCCTCGGGCCCCGGCGGCGCCTCCCGTACGCCCGCCGTCGTGACGCCGAGCAGGAAGGCCATGTAGGCCGCCTGCTCGGCGCTCGGCTCTTCCCGGGCGTCCTCGACGTCGATCAGCCCCGGCACCACCCAGAAGCCATCGGCGTCGAGCACATCCACGCCCGACGGCCCCGCGCAGTCGGCTTCCGCGCCCACGCAGGTCACGAGGCCGTCGACCACGATGAGCCGTCCGTCCGGCCACACGGCCCCCGTGCCGTCGATGATGTTTGCGTTGTCGATCACGACCGAGCCGGGCCCGCCGCACGCCGCCAGGCCGACTGCGAGCGCGGTCGTCCCCGACGCCGTGAACCGTTTCCTTCGCTTCATCGTGCTCCAGTCCCGTTCAATATCTCCATCACTTCCCGATGGAGCCCCGGCGCCGCCGCGACCGTCGAGGCACCCCCGATCGGATCGGCTCCCTCCCAGGTGGTGATCACGCCGCCCGCCCCGCGAACCACCGGGACGAGCGCCGCGATGTCCCACGGGTGCATGATCGGATCGAGCATGATGTCCGCCCGCCCCGACGCGACCATAAGGTAGCCGTAGCAGTCCCCCCAGCCCCGATATCGCGCCGCGCGCGACCACAGCGACTCGAACCCGGCCAGGTCCTGGTGTTCGCCGACCGCACCCGGATCCGTCGTGAGGAGCATCGCCTCCGCCAGCGAACGATCCTCGCGCACCCGGACCACCTCGCCGTTGACGGTCGTGCCCGATGCCGTGCCGATCGCGAGTTCACGCGTGATCGGCTGGTGGATCACCCCGAGAACCGGCTCCCCCTCGTGCAGGAGTCCGATCAGCGTGCCGAACAAGGGAACCCCGGCCACGAAGGAGATCGTCCCATCGATGGGATCGAGCACCCAGACGTACTCGGCGTCCTCGTCCTTCGTCCCGAGCTCCTCTCCGACGATCCCGTGGTCGGGGAAGCGATCCAGAATCCGCTCCCGCAGCAGCGCTTCGGCGTAACGGTCCGCCACGGTCACCGGCGAGTCGTCCTCCTTGGACTCGACGGCCAGGTCGGGGTGCCGGAACATGCCCGCGATCGCGCGGCCCGACGCCTCGGCGAGTTCCGCCGCAAAGTCCCTCAGCGAATCAGGATCCAACCTCTCCTCCATGTGGGCGCCATCCCGCTCACAGGATACCTTGCCTGCCATGCTCAGGCTGCATCCCTACGAATATCACATGCCGGCCGCGCTCGACGAGGCGCTGTCGCTGCTCTCCGACCACGGCGATGACGCGATGCCCATCGCCGGAGGCACCGACCTCGTGCCAAACATGAAGCACGGTCTCTTCACCCCGGGCCACCTCGTCGCCCTCAGCCGGGTAAGGGAGATGCGCGGCATCACCTCCTCACCCGCGGAGATCCGCATCGGGGCGGCCGAGACGCTGACGTCCGTCGCGACGCATCCCGAAGTCCTCGCCGCCGTCCCGAGTCTGGCGCGGGCCGCGGAACTCGTCTCGGGGCCGCAACTCCGGCGTGTCGGCACGATCGGCGGCAACGTCTGTCTCGATACCCGCTGCGCGTACTACAACCAGACGAAGTTCTGGCGGAAGGCGCTCGGCTACTGCCTGAAGAAGGACGGCGACGTCTGTCACGTGGTGAAGGGGGGAACGCGCTGCGTCGCGGCACACTCCGCGGATACCCCGCCCGTCCTCTCCGTGCTCGACGCCGTACTCGAAGTGGCGAGTCCGGATGGGAAGCGCGAGGTGCCGATCCGCAGGTTCTTCACGTCGGACGGGATCTGGAACCGTTCGATCGGCCGGAGCGAACTCCTCGTCGCGATCCGAATCCCGCGGCCGCCCGACGGAACGCGGATCGCCTTCCAGAAGCTTCGTCCGCGCCAGGCGATCGACTTCCCGCTCGCGAATCTCGCCGTTCGTGTCGGGCTCGACGACGATGGCCGCGTGTCCGATTTTCGCCTCGTGATCTCCGGCATGGGCTCGTATCCCCGCCGAGTGGGCAGGGTCGAGGATGCCGCGGTGGGGAACCGCCTCGGCCCGAGTGTGATCGAGGCGGTGGCCGAGCAGGCGTTCCGCCAGTGTCACCCGCTCGCCAACATCACCATCGACCCCGAGTGGCGGCGCGCCATGGTCCCCGTCCTCGTGCGCCGCGCCCTCAACGAGATCGCCGCCGCCTGACCGAAGGCGGCCGGTTCAGTAGGCGAAGAGGTCGGCCAGGGGGACGTAGGCCTCGCCGGCGAACACGAGGACATCGTCGATGCCGAACAGGATCTCGTCGAGGGCGGCGAGTTCGGAGTTCGTGAACCCCCGCCCCGCGAGATCGACGAAGACGGGCGCGTCCACGGTCCCTTCCACCAGCGCCTCCCGACGGTGGCCGTGTCGGATCTCGCCATCCTGGGCGCCGTCCACCACCTGCAGATCCACGAGCGTGAGCCCGGCCGTACCATCGATGTCCATTCGGAAGAGGAGATCCGCATGCGACCCGTCGAAGGACAGGTCTCCCTCGACGCTCAACCGCACCTCCGTCTCTTCGGCGGAGAGCACCCGGTGGTGTGACGTGACCCGGGTGACGCCGGCCGCGTCGTCCGACTCCAGTAACTCATCGAGTTCGAAGTCGAAGCGACCGTTCTGGTCCTCCACGAAGCCCTCCGACAACAGACTCACGGAGACGCCGCGCCGCCCCGTCGCGAACGCGCCATCCACCAGGTAGTCGGCGACCCGCGCGGCGCGCCCACCGCTCGTGTCGAAGGCCTGAACCCGCAGCCGCGTGGACACCGCGTCGCTCTCGTCCGTGAGATCCACGAACCCGAAGGGTCGCAGCGGGAGCGCCGGCAATCCGGACGACAGGTCCACCACGTAGAGCTCGAAACGGACACCGTTCTCCGGACCGCCCTCCCCGACCTCGACGTAGGCGTCGATGCCCGCGTCGAAGATGAACTCCTTGCCGAGATAGTTGATCGGGAAGAGCGGGACCTTCGCGCCCCGCGCCCGCGCCGCCGCGACGTTCGTCACGGCGCGCTCGAGCGATCCCGGCGCGAGAGTGCGCAACAGGCTAAGCCGGTCCGTCGTGCCCCGCGCCCGGGAATGCGCGACCCGGGTCGCCGCCGGGTCGGAGAGGCCGAGGGCCTCCGAGATCGTCCGCACCTGCACGACGATCGCGTTGTCCGCCGCGAAGCGCAGCGAGTAGATCGAGTTCGCCGTCGCCCGAGGATCGAACGGGATGTCGAGGGGCGGCGCGGGGCCGATGACGCCCCGGTCGTCCGCGCACGCCGCCGTCAGCAGAGCGAGCAGCCCCGCCGCGAAGGCCCGACACCTCACGGCGCGCGCGACCCGTCTCCCTGCGGACCATTCAGGATTCCGCCGTTCATGTGACCGTCCATGCGATTTCATGTCTCGTGCCGCCCGTCTCGAACGTCTCCCGGTCTCCTGCGATTGGACACGGGGAAGACGAGACGGGCGCGAGTGAGGTCACGCCCCGCGCCTCATCGGGGCACGGCTGGTCACGCTCCCCACCCCTCGCATACCTTGGCGAAGCCGTCTGAACACCCGACATTCGTCGCGACCGCCCCCGTCCGGGGGCTCTGATTCCGAGGAGGTAGGATGCACGCCTTGCCCGATCTGCCGTATGCTCACAACGTGCTCGAACCGACGATCGATGCGCGCACGATGGAGATCCATCACGGCAAGCATCATCAGGTGTACGTGAACATGCTCAACGCCGCGCTCGACGGTCACGACGATCTCGCGAGCCTTTCGGTCGAGGATCTGCTCCGCGGCATCGACAACGTGCCCGAAGCCATCCGCGGGGCCGTGCGGAACCACGGCGGCGGCCACGCGAACCACTCGATGTTCTGGACCTCGATGTCCGCGAACGGCGGCGGGAGTCCGTCAGGCGGCCTTGCCGCCGCCATCGACGCCGCGTGCGGTTCCTTCGATGAGTTCAAGGCGACCTTCCAGAAGGCGGGCCTCACCCGCTTCGGCAGCGGCTGGGCGTGGCTCGTGGTCGGCGGCGGAGGGGATCTCTCCGTGTATTCCACCGCGAACCAGGACAGCCCGCTGATGCAGGGCGATACGCCGCTTCTCGGCGTCGATGTCTGGGAGCACGCGTACTACCTGAACTACCAGAACCGCCGGGCGGACTACCTGGGCGCCTTCTGGGACGTGGTGGACTGGACCGCGGTGGCCGCCCGCTACGCCGCCGCCACCGGCTAGCTTCCGCGCGGCGACCGAGGCTGTCCTCAATCGCCGGACCCGGGGTCAGTCGCCGAAGCTGACCCCGAGGTCCCGCGCGGTCGCCACGATATCCCCATCGACAGGCACCGACTTGCGGGTGGCGAGTGCCTCCATGAGCGAGATCGCCTTCACCCGGGGCGGGTCGAGCCCGACCATGGTCCCGAACTCGCCGCGGGCCACGCAGCGCACCGCGGCGGCGCCGAAGCGGAGCGACATGACGCGGTCGTAGGAGATGGGCGCGCCACCGCGCTGCAGGTGGCCGAGCACGATCGACCGCGTCTCCTTTCCCGTCCGGCTGGAGATCTCTCGCGCGACCAGATGGCCCAGGCCGCCGAGCCGGGTCTGATCGCCCGAGCCGCCGTGCACGGTCTTCAGCACCGCCGCGCCGCCGACCGGCACGGCGCCCTCGGCGACGCAGACGATGCTGAAGTCACGACCCGCGGCCTCTCGCTCCCGGATCTTGTCGCAGACTTTCTCGATCTGGTAGGGGATCTCCGGGATGAGGATCACGTCAGCCGTGCCAGCCAGTCCGCTGTAGAGTGCGATCCACCCGGCATGCCGTCCCATCAGCTCCACGACCATGACCCGGCGATGGCTCTCCGCCGTCGAATGGAGTTTGCCGATCGCATCGGTGGCCGTCTCAACGGCGGTCAGGAAGCCGAACGTCAGGCTCGTCCCGTGGAGGTCGTTGTCGATCGTCTTCGGAACGCCGACCACGGGAAGCCCCTGTTCGAAGAGCTTGAGTGCGATGTGAAGGCTACCGTCGCCCCCGATGGCGATCAGCGCGTCGATCCCGTGCCGGCGCACACTCTCGATGATCTCGCCCGACCGGTCTCGTGCCTCGATCGTGCCGTCCGGCAACCGCGCCGGCCACGCGAACGGGTTGGATCGGTTGGTCGTCCCCAGAATCGTCCCGCCCCGGTGCGTGATCCCGCGCACGGCGTCGCCACCGAGCGGAATCAATTCGCCGGCGTCGTCCGGCAACAGTCCGCCGTACCCGTGCTCGATCCCCACGACCTCCCAGCCGCGGTTGACCGCGCTCAGCACGATGGCGCGGATGACCGCGTTCAGCCCCGGCGCGTCTCCTCCGCCGGTGTTGATCGCGATCCGCCGAATCTCCCTGGTCTCGTCCATGGCCCGATAATCGGGGTCACGAGGGCTTGACGCTACGCCAGCCGGAGAGCACCCTCGCTGCCATGTTGAACCACGGCCCCCTGTACACGATCCTCTTCGACCTCGATGGCACGCTGGTCGACTCGGCCGACCTCATCCTCGAATCGTGGCGGCACACGATGGACGCCCACTTCGAGGAGCCCCCTCCCGAAGACGTGTGGCTGCGTACGCTGGGTCAGCCGCTGCGGGCCCAGTTCGGATACCTGGTCGACACCGCCGAGGAAGTGCAGGCCATGGTCGAGACCTATCTGGAGCACAACTTTCGGGAACACGAGCGCCTGATCCGTTCCTTCCCGCGCGTTTCCGAGACGCTCATCGAGTTGCGAGCGCGCGGGGTCCGCATCGGGGTCGTGACCAGCAAGGCGAGCGCCGGAACGGCCCGGAGTCTGGCGGCCTGCGCGCTCGACGAGACCCTGTTCGACGTGATCGTGACGTCGGATGAGCCCGTACCGCACAAGCCCGATCCGGCCCCGGTTCGCCTGGCGCTCGAGCGGCTGGATGCGCCGCCCGAGACCGCGGCCTACGTAGGCGACTCGGTGTGGGACATGCGCGCCGGGCACGCGGCCGGCGTCACGACGGTCGCCGCGCTGTGGGGTCCGTTCTCGGAGCGCGAACTGGCCATCGAGCGACCGCACATCATGCTCGACGCGTTTGAGGGCCTGCTCAGCTACCTCGCCCTGCCGGAAGCGCCGCCGCCAGCCTGAGGCGTTTCGGCCGTCAGCTTCAGCCGTCGCGGCCATCCTCCGAGAAGGCGAGCGCCCCCGCCTCCAACGACCCGTTGGCAAGCGCCACGGCGAGCGCCTCGTCAAGCGTCTCGACGAGGCGAAACTGGAGTTGGTCGCAAACCTGGTCCGGGAGGTCCTCGAGGTCGCCCTCGTTGACCGCGGGGAGGATGATTTCGTTGATCCCGGCGCGGGCGGCGCCGAGCACCTTTTCCTTCACGCCCCCGATCGGGAGCACGCGTCCGGCGAGGGTGATCTCGCCGGTCATGGCGACGTCGTGGCGCACCGGGTGGTCGCCCAGGGCGCTCACGAGCGCCACCGCCATGGCGATTCCGGCGGACGGCCCCTCCTTGGGGATCGCGCCGGCGGGAACGTGGATGTGGATCTCGTGGTTCCGCAGGCGTTCCTTGATCAACCGGAGGTCGCCGGCATGGCTGCGCGCGAAGGTGAGCGCCGCCTGGGCGCTCTCCTTCATGACATCGCCGAGCTGTCCGGTCAGGAGGAGCCCCTCCTTGCCTTTCAGGACCCTCGTCTCCACGAGCATGATGTCGCCCCCCACGGGGGTGTAGAACATCCCGGTCGCCACGCCGACCGCATCGCCGTCCATCTTCTTCGCGGCATGCACCTTCGGCTGCCCGAGCAGCTCCCGCAGGTCGTCCGCGTCGATGGCCACCTCCGACGCTCCGGTCGCGATCCTGCGCGCCGACTTCCGGCACACGGAGCCGAGTTCCCGCTCCAGGTTGCGGACCCCGGCTTCGTGCGTGTAGCGCGTGATGATCGTTCGGACGGCGTCGTCTTCCACCTCCAGCTGATCCGGCAGCAGGCCGTTGCGCCGCTTCTGCCGCGGGAGGAGGAAGCGCTTGGCGATCTCGAGCTTCTCGGCTTCCGTGTAGCCTCGGAACTCGATCGCCTCCATCCGGTCGCGCAGCGGCCCGGGGATCTGCTGGAAGAGGTTCGCCGTCGCGATGAACAGGACCTCCGAAAGGTCGAAGGGCACGCCGAGGTAGTGATCCGCGAAGGCGGCGTTTTGCGCCGGATCGAGGACCTCCATGAGGGCGGCCGACGGGTCGCCCTGGAACGAGACGCCGAGCTTGTCGATCTCGTCGAGCAGGAAGACGGGGTTCTTCGTCCCCGCCCGCTTGAGCCCCTCGATGATGCGGCCCGCCATGGCGCCCACGTACGTCCGCCGGTGTCCCCGGATATCGGCCTCGTCCCGTGCGCCACC
This sequence comes from Candidatus Palauibacter sp., assembly GCF_965237495.1. GTDB lineage: Bacteria > Gemmatimonadota > Gemmatimonadetes > Palauibacterales > Palauibacteraceae > Palauibacter. The sequence continues at coordinate 3,855,918 of NZ_OZ250143.1, forward strand.
GAGCGATACACGGACGTACTTGCGGCCCATCGCATCGGCGATGGAACGGGCGATGGACGTCTTGCCCACGCCCGGCGGTCCGACGAAGAGCAGCGTCTCCCCCGCACGGTCGTCCTCATATCCCCGGACTTCTTCCGCGTCCGTCGCTCCTGCGTCCGTCGCTCCTGCGCCGGTCTCTTCCGCGTCGGTCCTTTCCGCGTCCTCCGCGGGGCCATCGGCGCCGGCGCCGGATGCCGCGGCGTCCTCGCCATCCTCCGCCTCGGCCTCCTGGGCGTCCGCTGCTGGCGCTTCGGGGGGGGGTAGTTGGCCCTGTAGCTTCCGCACCGCCAGGAAATCCAGGACCCGCTCCTTCACATCGCGAAGCCCGTAGTGATCTCGCTCGAGGATCTCCTCGGCGTGCGCGATGTCGAGTTGCTCCTCGGTCGTCTCCGACCAGGGAAGGTCGGCGACGATCTCCAGATACGTCCGCACGACCTGGGCCTCGGCGGATTCGCGCGGGAGGCGCTCCAGACGGCGGAGCTCGCGCTTGACCTCCTGGCGCGCCTCGGCGGGCAACTCGAGGGCCTCGATGCGCTCTCGGAGGTCGTTCGCCTCCTGGGAGTCGATGTCCTCGCCCAGTTCCTTCTGGATCGCCTTCATCTGCTCGCGCAGAAAAATCTCGCGCTGCCGTTCCCCCAACTCCTCCTGCACCTGCTCGCGGATCTCCTCCTGCGCCTCGAGCAGCCCGATCTGCTTCTGCAGGTGGACGAGGAGCGACCTCAGTCGCGCCTCGACGGAGAGGGTCTCGAGGAGTTCCTGCTTCTGCTTCACCTCGAGTTCTGTGTAGAAGGCGACGAGATCGGCCAGTTCTCCGGGCGTCGACACGCCGCCGAGCAGGTGGTCGACGATCTCCTTCGGCACCCCCCGGAGACGGCTGACCTCGGCGGCGCGCTCATGTACCTCCTTGTAGAGCGCGGCGAAGGCCCGCTCCTCCGCGTCGAGCGGATCCATGTCGTCCATCTCGCGCGCGACGACCTCCAGGTATCCGTCACGCTCCACGTACTCGAGCGCGGCGGCGCGCGCGTCGCCCTGAATGACCATCTGTACGCCGCCCGGCACCTTCTGCATCTGGGCGATGCGGCACACCGTGCCGATGCGGTACAGCTCATCGGGATCGGGCTTCTCGACAGTGGCGTCGAGCTGGGCGGCGGCGAAGAGGAGCTTGTCGCCCGCGATCGCCTGTTCGATCGCCTTGATCGTCTTGTCACGGCCGGCGGCGATCGGCGCCGCGACGGCGGGGAATACGACCGTGCCGCGGAGCGGCAGAACCGGCAGTCGCAAATGCTTGGCGACCTGCGCCTCGGGACTGCCGCCGGCCGTCTCCTCCGGTTCGAGCGTGACGACACCCTCCGCCGGGGCGGGTGCGTCCGTTCCCTCGCTGCGTCCGTTCTGTTCGCTCATACTCGCGTAGTCTCTATTTCGCCTCGCGCGCCCGGAGGCGCGCTGCATTTGCCGGACCTGCCGGACCATGGAAATATGGAACTCCAAAGACGCCGACCCGTTCCGTCCGAAGGCGGGTCCCGTCTGCAGATGCACGTTCCGGACCCGCCGGAGCCGGGAATCCCGCCGCCAGCCCTGCCTGTTTGGCGCATCCGCCCCGCCGGACGACTGCCGAAGCGGCACCCCCGCGTCAAGAGCGGCAGGGTCCGGGGCCGCTTGTGGCGTCGCCACGCGCGACGCTCCATCTTGCTGTCCATGACGAAACAGGCGCTGGGGCCGGCTGGTCGCAAGGCATCGACCGGAGAGCAACGCTACTTCCGGCGGGGGCTGGGCCTCAAGAAGGAGATCCAGCCGGTGATCGACTTCGAGTACGGGAGCGCCATCGTCGCCCTCATTCGCGAGCGGGACTACGAGCTTCGCATCGACCGGCTTCAGCTCCGTTTCGCGAGGAGTTCCGGATTCTGCTACGGCGTCGACCGCGCGGTGGACTATGCGTACGAAACCCGCCGCAAGTTCCCCGACCGGCGGGTCTTCCTCGTGGGTGAGATCATCCACAACCCGCACGTGAACAGCCGTCTCCAGGAGATGGAGATCGAGTTTCTGTATCCCTCGGAGGCCGGCGAATTCGACTTCAGTGGCGTGACTCCCGACGACGTGGTGATCATCCCGGCGTTCGGCGTCACGCTGCACGACTTCGAGGCGCTGCGGGCGCTCGACTGCGTTCTCGTGGATACGACGTGTGGTTCGGTGCTCAACGTCTGGAAGCGGGTGGAGGGGTACGCCCGCGACGGCCTTACTTCGGTCATCCACGGCAAGCACTGGCACGAGGAGACGCGCGCGACGAGTTCGCAGGTGCTGAAGTACGCAGGCGGGAAGTTCCTCATCGTGCGGGACATGGCGCAGGCGGAAGAGGTGTGTTCGTACATCCGGGGAGAGGGTGAGCGAGCGGCCTTCGTGGAGTTGTTCGAACCGTCCATGTCCGAGGGTTTCGACCCGGATCGCCACTTGGAACGGATCGGGGTCGCCAACCAGACGACGATGCTGGCCTCCGAGTCGCTGGACATCGCGGCCCGGCTCGGCGTAGCGATCCAGGACCGATGGGGTCCGGAGGAAGTGCCCGAGCGGTTCCGCAGCTTCGACACCATCTGTTCCGCCACGCAGAAGCGTCAGGACGCGGTGAAGGAGATGATGCGGGCTCCGCCCGACAGCATGATCGTGATCGGCGGCTACAATTCCTCGAACACCAATCAACTCGCGCACCTCTGCGGGCTGTATACGACGACGTATCACATCGAGGACGCCGCCTGCATCGACACGGTGAGAGGGCGGATCAGCCACAAGAAGATCGGCGGCGACGAGATCCTGATCGAGAAGGCCTGGCTGCCGCCGGGGGACGTGGCGATCGGGATCACGGCGGGCGCCTCGACGCCGAACTCGAAGATCGGCGAGGCGGTGGAGCGCATCATCCGCGGAGCCGGCTACGATCCGTCGGACCTCCTGAGCTGAGGGCGGCCCGGAAACGGTCGCGGAGGAGGGGACCTTCCCGGGGCGGGAACGAGCCCGGCTCGGTGGTGAGGTCGACCTTGGCGACGCACACCACCGGCCCCGGCAACTCGAAGAGCGCGGGCGCCAGCACCTTGGATGCCGTCGCCGCGGCTTATTCCCGCGCTCCGTCCCTGACGACGGTGAAGGCGGTCCGGATCCCGGCCCCGCGCGCCATCGCGGCGATATCCGTTCTTGCCGGTCAGCCCCGCCTGACGCCCCGTCTCTCCGAAGGCTTCGTTGTCGAGGACGAGGATGGAGAGGTTGGCCGGCGCCTGGGCGGCGATCGTGGCGAGACTCCCAATACCCCTCAACAACTCCGCATCCCCCGCGATGACCAGCACGCGTCGCCGAGGCCGGGTGAGGGCCACGCCGAGTCCGAGCATGCTCGCGCCCCCCATCGCGCCCCAGAAGTAGAAGTTGAGCGGCGAATCACCGGCCGCGTGGCAATCCCACGCCGGCGAACCGAGCCCGGCGATCACTGCGGCGTCACCGCGGTGGCGCAGGACTTCGGCGACCAGCGCCCGACGATCGAGCCCCGACTCGGGCTTCATTCTGCCGCCTCGGCGACCGTCGGCGTCCCGCCCGCGAACGACTTGGCCCCGACGATTCGCTGACTGACGAGCACGGCGGCCGCGCCTCCGGCGCCGCGTCGGACGCCGTCGGGGGCCTCCGCCACGGCCTTGGCGACCGTCGGCGCCACGTCGGACGCCGTCGGGGGACGGTGCACCGCTACGCCGAGCGCGGCGAGCACCTCGGGCACCGCACGTCCGACGGGGACCTGCCAGGGGTTACGCTCCTCCGCCTCCCCGCGCATGGAGACGAGGAGGAGGCACGGAATGCGGCACACGTTCGGGAGCCCGAGCATGTTCACGATGTTGCCGACGCCGCTCGACTGCATCGCGACGACCGCCGGCTCGCCGCCGAGCCATGTGCCGCAGGCGAGGGCGATGCCTTCTTCCTCGGTGGTGAGCGTGATGAGGCGGACGCCCGGGTCGGCCTCGCAGAGTTCGAGGAACGGCCCCAGCCCCGCATCCGGCACGGTGGCGACGAAGCGGATGCCATGGTCATGGAGCGTCCGGAACACCTGCTCGCCCCAATGCGCGCCGTCGCCTGCCGCGGTCCTGTCGTCGTCCAATGCGCTCGACCCGGGTTCGAGGGTGCGCCTCGCCGAGCAGGGCGGGGGGCCCGGTACTTCCACGGAAAGCCTCGGCTGCAATATGCTGCCGGACTCGGACGGGAGCCATCGCGGTCGCCGTCGGCACACCGTACCGTCCGTGCGATTGAACGCCGGACCAGGCAAACCGGAGGGGCAGACAGTGTTCGCGGGTCCTGAACATGGCTACGAGGCGATCCGCGACGGCGTGCGGAGCCTGTGCGAGCGCTTTCCGGGCGAATACTGGCGGGATCGGGACCGCGAGCGCGCCTATCCGACGGCGTTCATCGAAGCGCTGACGGAGGCGGGATATCTCGCGGCGCTGATCCCCGAGGAATACGGGGGCGCCGGACTCGACCTTAAGGCGGCGAGCGTCATCCTCGAGACGATCCAGCGCGCGGGGTGCAACGGGGCGGCCTGCCACGCCCAGATGTACATCATGGGCACGCTGCTCCGGCATGGGAGCGATGCGCAGAAGCGGCGATACCTGCCCGGGATCGCGGCCGGAGAACTGCGCCTGCAGGCGTTCGGCGTGAGCGAGCCGACCTGCGGTACGGACACGACGCGGATCCGGACCACGGCCACCCGCGACGGCGATGAATACGTGATCCACGGCCAGAAGACGTGGATCTCCCGCTCCGAGCACTCCGATCTCATGCTCCTGCTCGCGCGCACGGCGCCTCGGGAGGCGAGTGCGAAACCGACGGCGGGGATGTCCGTCTTCCTCGTCGATCTGAGGGACGAGGTCGGGTCGGCCGTCACCATCCGTCCCATCGAGACGATGATCAACCATTCCACGACCGAGGTCTTCTTCGACGGCCTCCGCGTGCCGTCCGCGAACCTGGTGGGGAAGGAAGGGAAGGGCTTCCGCTACATCCTCGACGGACTCAACGCGGAGCGCGTGCTCATCGCGGCCGAGTGCGTGGGAGACGCGCGCTTCTTTGTCGAGCGCGCCGCGGCATACGCGAAGGGGCGCGAGGTGTTCGGGCGTCCCATCGGACAGAACCAGGGGATCCAGTTCCCCATCGCGGAGACCCACATGAAGACGGAGGCCGCCGCCCTCATGGTGGAGCGGGCCGCCACCCTGTTCGACGAGGGGGCGCCGTGCGGGGCGGAGGCGAACATGGCCAAGTATCTGGCGTCCGACGCCTCGTGGGCCGCGGCGGACATGTGCATGCAGACCTACGGCGGGTTCGCCTTCTCCACCGAATACGACATCGAGCGCAAGTTCCGGGAGACGCGGCTGTATCAGATCGCGCCGATCTCGACGAACCTGATCCTGTCCCACGTGGCGACCCACGTCCTGGGTCTTCCCAAGTCGTTCTAGCGCACGTGAGTGAGTGGGCCGCCTGGGTCGGCCGTACCGACGAGGTGACGGATCGGGCCTCGGCGGCGCTCGCCGGCGCGATGCTGGCGACGCTGGACCGCGACCCGCGGACGCTCGGCGAAGGTGACCCGCTGCCGCCGCTGTTCCACTGGATGTACTGCCGCGAACTGGCACCCGGCAGCCGACTCGACGTGGACGGTCACCAGAAGCGGGGCGAGTTCCTGCCGGCGCTGCCGCTCTCGCGTCGCATGTGGGCCGGGGGACGGCTCCGATTCGAGGGAAGCGTCCGGATCGGGGAGTCGATCCGCCGCCGGTCCACCATTCTGGCGATCACGCCGAAAGAGGGTCGGAGCGGCCCACTGGTGCTGGTGACGGTCGAACACCGGATCTCGGGGGCCGGCGGGGACATCATCGAGGAGCAGGATCTCGTCTTCCTCGAGCGGCCCACCGAGCCTCTGAGGCTACCCCGGGTTGCGGGCCCGGAGGGCGACATGGCGTGGTCGGAATCGGTGACGCCCGATGCGGCCATGCTGTTCCGCTTCTCCGCCCTCACCTTCAACGCCCACCGGATTCACTACGACCGGGACTACGCCCGCGGCGTGGAACTGTATCCCGATCTCGTGGTGCACGGCCCGCTGACCGCGCTCCTGCTCGCGGACCTCGCGACGCGCCGCTCCGGACGGTCGCTGCGCACGCTGACCTTCCGCGCCCGCCGCCCGATGTTCGTCGACCGCCCGATCACCATCGAGGGCGATCCGATGGAGCGAGAGGTGAGTCTGAGGGCGCTGGACGACACCGGAGCCCTCACGATGTCGGCGGACGCCACGCTGGCCTGAAGCTCGCCGCGATCCGCAGTCGAAGACAGTGGTCGCTACTTCCGTCACCCGTGCCACTCCCTCCTTCTTGCTGCCCCCGAACCGAACAGAAGACGAAAGCAATTCGGCGGTTTTGGACGCGCCGACGTGGTCTCGGAAACCGATCCCGAGGTCCATCTCGCCGCAGAACGCCCTGCCGGGCGACCGCCACCCGAAAGTCGGCCGGGTCCGGGCTCGCGACTGTCGGAACATCGGTCGCCCCCGGCCGAGACGGGCCCTGTGGCCGCCGGGGATTGCCCGCGTGTAGTCGAGTCTCAGGCATGGCATCTCCGATCGGCGGGGTCACCCTCCCGGATCCGCCGAACCGCCTCCCCGATCGGCGAGGGCCGCCTCACCGGATCGGGCCGGGTAGTCTCCCCCGATCGGCCGGGCCGCCTCCCCGCCGCGTCCGAAAGCGTGCCAGGTTCCCTGCGCGGGGCCTGCTAGGCCTGGAGGGCGTAGCGCAGGACGACGACTCCTAGCACCATGGCGAGCGCGCCCGCGGTCCTCCACAGCCCCGCACCCATGCTGAGAGCCATCGCAATGCGCTTCAAGCCGAATCCCGGGAACAGCAGGTAGAGCGCCCCCTTCACGAGAGCCCCCCAGCCATAAACCGTGACGATCGTCGCGACCCCGCCCCACACGTTGTGGAAGGCCACGATGAACGACCCCAGCCCCAGCGCGAGAAAGGCGAAACCGAAACTGCCCGACGGGCCCCTGGACTGAACACGCGACAGGAGCGCCTTCCAGGCGTCCGGCTGGAGGATGTACGACAGCCCCAGAGCGATGAGATTGATCGAAACGAACACCTCGACTGCGGTGGTGAGATCTTCCATTTTTCCGTCTTCCTCCTGTCTTGTCTTTCTCTTTGCCTGTGTGCTTTACTGGTTCGCTTTACCGTTTATCGTAAGGGTTCTGGAAGCGTGCGTGACGGAGTGTCACGCCTCGGCCAGCGCCGCCACGGCGCGCTCGTTGTCCTCAATTGTGTTGTAGAAATGGGGGGAAAACCGGACGAGGGGCCCGCGGTGGTCGACGATCACATCCCGCGCGGCCAGGTGGCGTACCGCCGCGGCCGCGTCCGGGTGCTCGAAGAGGACGAGGGCAGACCGGGCGGCGGGATCAGCCGCTTGGTGGAGCGTGTAGCCCAGGTCCGAGACCCTGTCTCTCAGATCTTCCGCCAACCTTCGGTTGCGACGTTCGATCGCCGCGATGCCGCAGTCCAGCACCACCGACAACCCTCCGGCGGCCGTGTACGCGACGCCGGTGGCCGGCGTCCCCAGCTCGAAGCGACGCGCGTCGGAGCGGGGCGTCGCATCCCGGATGTCGAAGAGGAACTGGTTCTCGACGCCGAACCACGACAGCGCGACCGGGTCGATACGGATCTCCGGGTTCACGTGGAGGTACGCCATGCCGGGTCCGCCGCAGAGCCACTTGAGCGCCCCGCCCACCAGGAAGTCCACCCCCAGCGCCGGGGCGTCGATCTCCAGTTGTCCATTTGACTGATAGGCGTCCAGAACAATGAACGCCTCGGCATCGTGGGCGATCCGGGTGAGTTCGGCCACGTCCTGGGTATTGCCGCTGGTGAAGAAGACGTGCGACGTCGCGAGCAGAGCAGTGCGCTCGTCGACAGCGTTCCGGATCGATTCGAGCGGGACGTGGATCCCGTCCGGACTCGGAACGATCTCCACCTCGAGACCGTTCACGCGCTGGGACAGGAAGTGGTGGCCCACGGTCGGAAAGTCGAGTTCGGTGAGCACGACTCTGTTCCGTCCGGTGGCCCGGGCACTTGCCGCCACCGCCCCCCAGACGACGGCGATGGCGGCCGAGACGCTCGACATCAGGGCGATCGTGTCCGCGCCGGTTCCGATCGTGCGACCGAACGAAGCCCGAACTTCGTCGAGCTTGGCTACCCAGATCTCATACCACGCGCCGGCGCCCATTTCGTTCCAGAGTTCTTCGAAGCGCCGCCGTTCCTCGATCGAGCGGAGAGAGAGTGCGCCGAGCGAGTTGGAGTTCAGGTAGGCCTTCCGCGAGAGGATCGGGAACTGTCTCCTGAGTTCGTCGATACGGTCATCGAGCGGGAGACCCGTTACGCCGGCGGCGCCGGCCGCACTGGCCGTTCCGTAGTGGTCCAGAATATCCTTCCCTTCCATGAACGAGCCGCCGCAGTCATCCCCGGCCCCGGGACCCCTCCTCGACTTCGAGGTGGGCGAAACCCTTGAACGGCACGATCGCAAGCACGCCGGTCCGGGGGGTGAGCCGGAGTGCCCCCGGTGCCAAAGCCGCATGGTGCGGTGTGTAGAGCAACACCCCGCCCCGCGGTCCGACGATTCGCCCTTCCGGGTCCGACTCGCCTGCCCTGCCTCCGAATGCGCCGCGTGGACCGTTTACAATTGGTAGGAGGCCCGACCCCGACAACCCGCTCGCCCCGGCGGTACCAGACGCTACCACTCCATGTCGGGCAGAACATCGCCCTGCAGCCGGAACATCTCGTTGATCGTTTGAACCGCGGCGCGGTATGAGTGCGTCGTGGGGTCCAGCAGCAGCGCCTGGAGCAGAGTCTGGCGCGAACCCTGGGAGAAAGCGTCGACAAGCAGCCGGTTGATCGTCGTCTGTGTCCTCAGAAGCCCGAGGATCCCCTCCGGCAGAGGGGCCATTGCGACGGGATGGAGACCCCCGCTGTCGGCACGAGCCGGGACCTCGACCACGGCACCATCGGGCAGGCCGGGCACGTAGCCGGCGTTCGGTACGTTCACCGCGGCGAGGCGCGTGTCGATCCCGCACAGCACTCCCTCGAGGAGGGGGATCGCGAGTTCGCCGGACGGCACCAGCCCGTCGCCCGCCTCGTCCTCCTTCCCCGGCTTCACCCGGTGCAGCGGCGAGTCCGGGAACGCGGGCACGTCGGTGGGGTGGTCGCCGAGGTTGTAGATCCACGTGGGTGTTTCTCCCGCCTCCCACGGCGTGCCCTCGACGGGGTCGTAGAAGAACTGGAGAAGGCTGCTGCCCAGGAACTCCTGCGCCCAGCCCAGATACTCGCCGATATGGTTCGTTCCCGGACTCGGGTAGCGGCCGAACACCCGAAACAGGATCCGGCTCAGCGCGATCTCGTCCCAGTCGTGGAGCCAGTGCGCCTCCCGCTCCCGCCTCTCGAGTGCCGGATAGAGGTCGTCCCCCGTCTCCCGGTCCCGGACGGACTCGAACCATGAGAAGTGGTTGAGCCCGCTGGCCCGGGCTTCGAGCCGCTCCGGCGGGAGTCCGAGGAGGTGGGCCATCTGCGCGGTGCCGTGGAACACGCCGTGGCAGAGCCCCACCACGCGTACCGAAGAGAGCCGGCTCTGGGCCTCGCAGAGTTTCGTGAGCGGGTTCGTGTAGTTGACGAGCCACGCGTCGGGGCAGTGTGTCTCCATCGCCCGCGCGACAGCCAGAGAATGGCCCATGTTGCGCAGCGCATGGAAGAGGCCGCCCGCCCCCCCGTTCTCGCCGTAGATCTGCGAGGAGCCGAAGGTGCGGGGGACGTGGAAGTCCTGCGCCCAGTAGAAGTAGCGCCGGATTTCGATGGCCATGACTACGGCGCGCGCGCCGGGGAGCGCTTCGGCGAGATCCGTGGTCGCGGACAGCGAGACGGAGCGCCCGAGCCGTTCGGCCACCGACTCCGCGTACGCCTGGGTCCGGGGCAACTCCGAGGGGTCGATGTCGACGAGGACGATGTCGAGGCCGCGGTCGCAGAGGGCGTCGCTCAGGAGCAGATCCCGTATGGACGCGGGGCCGAACTCGCGGCTGCCCGCCCCGACGAGGACGATCTTCAGCGCGTCCCTCACGCGGCCCCTCCCGGCGCGGGTGGCGTTGTGGTCGCGTTCGCGATCCGCACGGTGATCGCGGCGGCCCCGAGCGACACGGCGAGGAGGAGCGCGCCGATGCCGGCCCGGCCGGTGAGCATGTACCCCACGCCGAGGAGGCTCGCGTAGACGAACAGCGCGCCGAGGAGGAAGCCCGGCCACATGCGGGCGGCCGACGGGTCGGAGGAGGTCACCCCGGTGCGTTCGGCCACCCGGCCCCACCAGCCGCCCGGGTGCACCCGCCGGTAGAAGCCGTCCAGCACTTCGTCCGCCTCGGGCCGCGTCACGAGCAGGACGGCCAGCCACAGCGCGGTGCATGCGAGCAGGATGATCACCCCCCGGATGAGGTCCATCTCCGGCGCGTAGAAGCCGTCGGCGGCCCGGATCACCGAGGCGGGCAGGACCGGCTCGATGGCGGCCAGCAGCAGCCGGCCGTTCGCAAGGAGCACCGAACCCGCCATGGCGGCGATCTCCGCCCAGGCGTTCACGCGCCACCAGTACCAGCGGAGGAGCCACACGAGCGCGACCCCCGCCGTGAGTTCGATGATGTAGATCCAGCCCCTCTGGATCGAGTCCATCCGCCAGGCCACGCCGGCGGCGACCGCCGCCAGCAGCACGACCGCGATCCGCGACGCCGCCACGTAGTGCCGCTCGGAACGATCTCTGCGCAGGAAGCGACGATAGATGTCGTTCACCATGTACGACGCCCCCCAGCACAGGTGCGTATCCATCGTACTCATGAACGCGGCCAGGAAGGTGGCGACCATGAGCCCCCGCAGCCCGGACGGCATGAGTTCCCGGATCATCATCGGATAGGCGAGTTCGGGGTCGGCCGCCAGCGCCGGGTCCATGGCCCCGGGCGGGAAGACGAGGAGAGACCCCAGCCCGACCACGATCCACGGCCAGGTGAGGAGCACCGTTCCCGCGAAGGCGAACCAGAGCGACGCCTTCACGGCCTGGCGTTCGTCCCGCGTGGCGAACAGGCGCTGCGCCACGTAGCCGTCTCCCTGTCCGCTCCGCAGCCACAGAATCAGGATCAGGCAGAGGAAGGACACGATCTCGAGCGAGGAGGCGTTGGCGGCGGTGGGCACCAGATCGAGGACCCCCGCGGGCGCCTCCGGGACGGCCCGGACCGCCTCCGCCATGGCCGAGGGGCCGCCGAAGCGGGTGAGCACGATCCCGGCCAGGGTGATCGCGCCCAGCATGCCGGCCACGAACTGGAGGAGGTCGGTCACCACGACCCCCCACAGTCCCGAGGCTACCGTGTAGGCGAGCGCCAGCCCGACGCAGACCGCCAGCGTGACCGCGGGGTCCCAGCCCAGGAGCACGCGGCTGAACTTCACCATGGCCAGCATGACCCAGCCCATGACGACGGCGTTCTTGAGCAGTCCCTGGTACACCGCCGAGAAGCAGCGCAGGGCGCGCGCCGGGGCGCCGCCGTAGCGGATCTCGATCACCTCGGCGTCGGTCAGGACGCCCGCCCGCCGCCACAGGCGCGCGTAGAAGAAGGTGAGCATGAGGATCCCCGCCGCCTCGTACCACCACAGCCAGTTGCCGTATACGCCCTGACGCCGCACGAGGGCCGCGGTGGCGAGCGGGGCGTCGGTGGCGAACCAGGTGGCGGCGATCGAGGTGCCCGCCAGCCACCAGGGCAGGGAACGGCCCGCGATGAAGTAGTCCTCCATGCTGCCGCCGGCCCGTCGCGCGAACCCGAACCCGATCGCGAGGACGATGGCCCCGTAGATGCCGACGACGATCCAGTCGAGCGGAGTCAGCGCCAACGGTTCACCGCGGGCCGCCGGGGTCCCGTCCGGGCATGGCTGCGCCCCTGCCCCGGGGTGTCAGGACGTTCGAGAGGATGCGGTACGCCCCCGGCACGCCGTAGGGAAGCTGCCGGTGGAGGGCGAGTGCGAGATACGTGTAGCGTCCCTCGCCCACCGGGGCGGTGAGCCACACGCCCTCCTGCGGCGCCTGACCCTGGTCGTGGGTCTCCACCAGAGGGGTGTAGGCCGGATCCCATTCGGCGAAGAACTTGGACCCGCGCTGTTCGACCCACCCGTCGAAATCGGTTTCCGTGATACGGTTGGGCGTGGTCATCAGCGGGTGGTCCGGCCGCAGGAGGCGGACCGGGGCGTCTTCCTCCGACACTTCCTCCGCGCCCCGGGGGAGTGACGCCGGGTAGGGGGCCATGGCGGACGGGACGTACTCCTGGGTCTGGTAGAGGACGACGAGGTGCCCGCCGCCGCGTGCGTACTCCAGCAGGCGCTGGTTGTGCTCCAGCAGATCCTCCCTCACCGCGTAGGCCCGGGTACCGATCACGATCGCGTCGAAGCGCCTCTCCCCGGCGGCGACGGCGTCCGCTCCCGGCGCCAGCGCCGCGAGGCCGGCTTCGTCGAGAAGTTCGACCGTGGCCCCGAGCGCCTCGATGCCGGCCGGAACCTCGTCGCCGACGCCCATGACGTAGCCGATCCGGGCTCCATCCATCCGCGCGACGGGCACCGACCGAACCGTGGCTCGGGCCGGCCGCCACAACCGCGCCAATCGGAGGTCGCGGTGCTCGATGGTCCGGTATCCCGTCCCGTACTCGGTGGTGTCGTCCGCGCCCCCCGCGCGCGCCACCGCCCGGATCTCCACCGCGCCCCGCCAGCCCGGCGGCGGAGTGACGGCGAAGGACGCGTCCGCGGTTTCCCCGGAGTCGCGGAAGTCATGGCGCACGGCCGCGGGGGTCGCCGTCCACCCCTCCGGCAACTCGAGGCGGGTCGCCGCCGCGAGGGGACCGGTGTTCGCGGTGATCCGTACCCGCACCTCCACCGGGCCGGACGCGTCGGCATCCGGGTCCACGCTCGCGGCCCCCGCATCGTCCACCGGTACGATGCGCACCGGGCGTTCGACCGATACGGAGAGCGCGGGCAGGATGTGCACGGTTCGCGTGACGGAACCGTAGGGGAGACGGGGAACGGACGCCGTCACGGGAACGGTGTGGGCCACGCTGCCCCCCTCCACGACGAGTTCCACCGTCGCGGAGAGCGCCGACCCCCGCCACGGCAGGTGGAGGTCCGTCGAATCCGACACTTCGTACTGATTGCGGGCCAGACCGTCGCGTCCGAAGTACGGCGCCGCCGCCTCGGCGGTGGCGCCGTCTCGACCGGGGGCGGGCGCCCGCAGCTGCAACTCCGCCGTGAACTCGCCTTCGCCGCGCCCGACATCCGCCGTGTGGGCGAGGGTCCGGCCTCCGCGATCCGCGAGCCGTACCGCGGAGATGGCGAAGTCACCGGGCCCCGGCGTCGTCACTGATACGCGGACGGTCGCCGTCTGTCCCGGGACGAGCACCGAGCTTCCCGTCGTGCCCTCGAGGTCGGCCACGACGTTCACGCCGGCCGCGGCCAGGATGGCGTGCTCGAACTGCCGTTCCTTGATCGACAGCTGGAAGCGGGTCTCGGGCGCCGCCTCCAGCGCGGCGATGGCGGAGCGCAGCAACCCCAGACCCCGCACCAGACCCGGGACCGACCGCGCCGGAGCACGGAAGTCGAACTCCGCCAGGACGCCGTCGATGAGGCCCTGCAGTTCGACGAGCCGGGAGGCCGCCTCCCGCGTGGTCTCCTCGCCCAGGAGTGCTGGTAACCCGCCCGGGCTCACATCCAGGCCGGCGAAAAACGAAGCCACGGCCTCACCGTCGCCGCCCTCGGCTGCTCCCTCCCGGTCTCGGCGCTCGTAGAGGTAGCGCCCGCCCCCCGTCCGCACGCGCCCCGCGGTCTGGGAGCGTTGCAGTGCGAGCCCCCGGCTGGCCCAGCGCTGGTAGCTGTCGCCCAGCCAGGGGCTGTCCCCGGTCGCGTCCACCTCCACATGGAACGGCTCACCCCCGCGCACGCCGCCACGGAAGGTGCGCGGAACCCTCCACGGGCGGAGCCCCTCCCCGGTGATCTGGTCCGGAAAGCGGGCCGGGTCCGCGGCGGCCGCGACGGCTTCCGGCGTCAGCAGGCCCGCCGCGTGGTGATGGCCGTGACCGTCGCGCGCCGACCCGTGGAAGCGGCTCACGACCACCAGCGGGCGGTTGAGACGGATGACGCGGACCATGTCCTCCAGCACCGTCTCCCGGTCCCAGCTGCGGAAGGCCTCGTCCACGGACTTCGAGTAGCCGTAGTCGACCGCCGTCGTGAAGTAGAGATCGTCGAGTCCGTAGTAGCGCCCCGCGAGGACCAGTTCGCGGGTGCGGATGAGGCCGAGGGCGTCGAAGAGTTCGGGGCCGATGGCGTTCGCACCCGCCTCGCCGCGGTTGAGGCTGAGGAGGGCGGTGCGCGCCCCCCACCCCCGGCTGGCCAGCGTGAGCATGCCGGAGTGTTCATCGTCCGGGTGGGCCGTGACGTGCAGGAGGCTGGCGGTGGTGGCCAGCTTGCGAATGCGGTGCCAGGCGCCCAGGGCCCCGCGGCCCACGTCCAACCGCTCCTCCCCGACGGGTGCCGGAAAGGAAAGCACGCGGTCCAGTGGCGCCCGGGCGGGGGCCGACTGCCCCGCCGATGGGGACGGGCACGCGAGCACGCCCGCGATCGCGACGACGACTCCGAATCCGAGCTTCCTGCAAGCGATCATGGGTCGAAATCGTGCTCGCGGATCGCGGTTCGAGCAAGGGGAAACACCCTCCGGACCTTGCGAGCGCGGGCGCCGGGCCGATACTCAAGCGGATCACACCGCATCCGCCGGGGCCACTTGTAATTCGATGACAGAATCCGACATCCAGATAACGGTCGAGGGAACGCCGAATCCGAACGCGGCGAAGTTCGTGCTCGATCGCGATGTCCCCGGGGAGGGGAGCCGCAGCTACTTCGATCCCGGCGCGGCCGCGGCCGACCCGCTCGCGGCGCGACTGTTCGAGATCGATGGGGTCCGGGCCCTCCTCCTCGTAGAGAACTTCATCACCGTGACCAAGACGGGTGACCTCGAATGGCCGGACCTGCTCGACGAGATCGAGGCGGCGATCCTGGACGCCCTCGACGCCCCGGACGAACTCTAGCGCCATCCGGGCGGAATCCCGCTGCAGGCCCCTCGGAAGTCGAACGCCTCCGGCTCCGTATCTTGTGGCCGGGGAAGACATGCTAACGCTCCGGTGCCTTGGGGAAGTCACGGTCCAGGACGCCCGTGGTCTCAGGGTTTCGCTGCGGTCGCGCAAGCACACCGGCCTCCTCCTCTATCTCGTGGCCCACCCCCGCACGGTTCATGTGCGGGATGAACTCGCCTACCTCCTGTGGGACGGCCACGACCGCAAGGCCCGCCATTCGCTGAGCCAGGCGCTCTACGACATCCGATCGAACGTGGGCCCGCTGCTCTCCGTGGACACCCACTCGGTCCGGCTCATGCCGAACCGGATCGGGTACGAACTCGACCGGTTCGAGAAGGCGTTCCAGGCCAGGGATCACGAGACGGTGATCGACCTGTACCGCGGTGACTTCGCTCCCGAACTGGCCAATCTCGGGGCCGATGGATTCGAGCGGTGGCTCGACGCAGAGCGCGAGAGATGTCGAGTTCTGGTCACGCTCGCCCTCAGGAATGCGCAGCGCACGGCGGAGGCGAGCGGCGACTGGGACCAGACGTGTCTGGCTGCCCTGCGGCTGGTCAGACAGAACGAATTCGACGAGGAGGCGCACTGCGCCCTCATGCGCGGGCTGTGTATGAAGGGCGATCCCGCATCCGCGCTCGCCCACTACAAGGCTCTACGGGACGCCGGTTGGGTGGGTGAGGCGCTGAAGCTGACGGAATTGGCCGAATGGGCCGGCGGCGAGAGCGGATCGAGGTTTCTCGCCGTTCACGAGCCGGCCGAGGCTCGCCTCTCGGGTCGGGACGACCAGTTTCGCCGGCTGACCGAAGCGCTACGGGACGCCGGCCCCGTACCGGTGCGCATCGCACTCGTCGGCGAACGGGGCATGGGCAGGAACCTCGTCATGCACGAGTTCGCCCGGGTCGTGCAGAGCGCGGGTGGCGTCGTGCAGTGGCTGGCCGCGGACCGCGGGGAAGCGGAGGTGGATCTGGCGGAGGCTCTGGGGCGGCACGCCGGCAGGCTCCGGCTCATCGTCATTGACGCGGATGCCCGGGACTGGCTGAACGTGGACGCCGCGCTTCGGACCGAGGACCTGTCTCGCACGTTGATCGTCGGTCTGTCACGATCGGCGGCCGCTCGACAGGCCGAGGCCGCGCGACTGCTGGATTTCGTGCTCACGTTCGATCCGCTGGACGCGGACGTCTGCGCGGCGCTGGTTCACCAGGGGGACCGCCTGTGCAGCCTTCCACAGGCGGCTGCGAGTGCGAAGCTCTCCGGAGGAAACCCGGGGCTGGCGCGCGCGATCACGCGGGCGTGGATCAGCCACGAGCACGAGCACGACGGAATCGACGGCGAGATGGAGGGCGGCCGATTCGCGTACGAGCGATCCGCGGAGGTTCGTTCCCTGGTCGGTCATCAACTGGAGCCGCTCTCCCCGGGCGAGCGAGAACTCGCCGCGGTCCTGACCGTGCTCACGCCCACCTCCCGCGCGCACACCGAGTCGGTCGTGGCGGAGCGTTCCGCGTGGGACGATCTCGATCGGCTGAAGGAGAGAGGCTGGATCCACTCGAGCGACGGAGTCATCCGCTTGAGCCGCCTCCTCGCCGGGTACGTCCTCGCCTGGAAGCTCGTCGAGCGCGAACGCGCGGGGATCCACCTCGAAGCGGCCCGAACTCTGGAGAAAGGGAGTCTGAGTGCGCGCTCCGCCGCCGCGGGGGAACTCGCGGCCGCCGGGGAGCACCCGCGGGCGTTCGACCGAGGATGCGAGGTGGCCCTGGAGGCCCTGCGGGCGGGTCGTTCCCCGGTCGCCGGACAAGCCGGGCGGGTCGCGTTTGAATGCGCTGCCTCCGGTCGGGATCGGCTGCGTGCCGGCCTTCTCCTCGCCGAGGCGGAGCTTCAGCGCGGGCGATTCCGGCGGGCCACCGCGGTACTACACCAGATCGCGGCTACCGCCGACCGCGGCAACGACCTCAGCCGGGTCCACCTGACGTTGGCGCGGGCCGCGACGGCGTCCGGGGATCCCTTCGTGCGGGGTCTCCAGCGCCGCCGTCTCTCCGAGGCACGCGAACACGCGACGGACGGAGCGCTCGACCGTGCGATGGCCGTGCAACTCCGCGTTCTCGAGGCGATGGAAGCCGGCTCGCAACGGGATCGGGCTTTGGCATTCGAGGCCATCCGCTGCACGCTCCTTTCGATCGCGGCGGGAGATGAGCGCTACGCTGGCATCTGGTGCGACGCGTTCCGACTCCTCTTCAACGAGGTCGCGCGTCAGCAAACGCGCAGCGAGGCACGCCTGCTGCTCGAGAGATCCCGGTACAGGCTCGGGCACCTCGGCTACGAGGCCGGCAGGACCATCGCGGCCGCGGAGTTCTGGGTCGCGATGCGGGGGGCGCATCTCCGCGATGCGTTGAAACTGTTGCGCACGCTACCGGGGCCTCCGGACGAGAATCGCTACGGATGCGTGAAGCTCAACAACCTCGGCGCGGTGCTCCTGGAACTCGGAGACTTCGATGCGGCTCTGGAGCGTCTGAGCAGTTGTCAGGCAATGGATGAGGAGCTCGAGAGTCCCGAGGCGGATCGGGCCTACGCGCTGTTGAACCAGGCGCAGTGCGCGTTCTTCAAGGGCGATTTCGACCGTTGCCGAAGGTACACGGGGCAGATGCTGGTGCGGCCCGATCAAGCCGACCGGAACCCCTTCGCTCCGCAGGCCTGGGCCCTGAATGGACTGCTGGCCCTGCTCGATCAGAATCCGGGAGAGACCCGGGCTTCCGTGGAGCGCCTGGAAGACTGTGCCGAGGGTGCGGGGGAGAACGACTCCTACCTCGTCACATGGTTCCTCAGCGCCGCCATGGAACCGGAGCGGCGCCAGCACGCGGTCCGACGCCTCGTGGATGCCGCGGACCGGACGGCCCCCATCGACCGGCTGAGCGCCGAGAAGCTGAGGGTGCTCGCCGGAACGTTCTCGCCACGCAACGAACCCGAAGACCAGCGCGAAGCCCGCGGCTTGCTGCGGTCGGCCGGCGCCTCCTGGTTCGTGCGCTTCGCGAACAACTGGTCCCGGAACCAGGTCTAGCATCCGCGATCTGTCTCACCCCACCGGCTTCGAGCGTTCTACTACGGTTCTAGTTGACAACGTCTCCCACCCCGCCTTAGGCTGAGCGGAGACGATCGACGCCGGAACGTTCTGGGACGGAAAGGACAGCCTCGTGGAGATCAAGTTCACCAGCCGCGAAATCGACCTCATGGCGGTGCTGTGGGAGATGGGCGCCGCGACGGTGGCCGAGGTGCAGGAACGCCTGGGCGACGATCTGGCCTACACGACCGTGCTCACGATCCTCCGCACGCTGGAGGAGAAGGGGTACGTGGGCCACACCCAGGAGGGGAAGGCCTACCGCTATCACCCGCTCGTGGGGCGCGAGTGCGCCGGCGCGAGCGCCGTGCGCCGCCTGGTGCAGAAGATGTTCCAGGGTTCGCCCGAGCTTCTGCTCACGCACCTCGTCTCGGATCGCGGTCTCTCGAAGGAGGAACTGGAGAACCTGCGCAGCCTCGTGGACGAGCGCCTCAGCTCGAAGGAGTAGGAAGATGGTCATCACATGGATCGGATACTGCCTCCTGGTCTCGGCTCTGCTGGGGCTGGCCGCCTGTGCGTCGGAGCGGGCGCTGGGCCACTACCGGAAGCCGGTGCGCTGGGGCTGGTTCGCGGCCATCGCGGGCTCGGTGACCGCGCCGGTCGTCGCCTTTCTGGCTCCCGGGCTGTTTCCGGGGAACGAGGCCGCTCCCGGGCTGTTTCCGGGGAACGAGGCCGCTCCCAGCACGCCGCCGGTCGAACTGGGTCCGCCGGCTGACCTGATTTCCGGAGCGGCGGCTGTGGACCCGATGGCGAGCCGGGCCGCGGCCGGGATCGATGCGGCAGCCATGGGCACGATTCTGGGGTGGGTCTGGGCGCTCCTGGTCGTGGCCATGCTCATCCACCTGGTGCGGGTCTACGGCCGCTTGCGGTTGGAGATGCGAGGCTGGAAGCCCGGCCACGTCCTCGGAGCGCCGGTCTTGATCGCGGACGACCGGGGCCCGGCCGTCGTAGGAATCGGACGCTCCGTCGTCGTGATGCCGAAGTGGATCTCCGCACTCGAGGACCGGCTGCTGAGGCTCGTCTTCCTCCACGAGCGAGAGCATCAGCGCGCCGGTGACCACCGCCTCTTCGCGGTGGGGATCGCGGCGCTCGTGCTCATGCCATGGAACCTCTTCCTGTGGTGGCAGGTGTCCCGCCTGCGGCTGGCGATCGAGTTCGACTGCGACCGCCGCGTGCTGGCCCGGGGCGAGTCCACGCGGGACTACGCCGACGCCCTCATCGCCGTGGGGAGCCGGGTCTCGGCGCCCCTGCTGGCCGCCGCCGCCTTCGCCGAGCGAAAACCTGCCGTGGAGCGGCGGCTGCGCCGCATGACCGAGCCCCTGGCCCGACGGCGGGTGCTCCGCACCCTCGGTGCTTCGGGCGTGGCCATGCTGGCGGTCGTCTTCGTGCTGGGGTGCCCGACACCGGAGAACTCGCTGAACGCTCCCGAACCGCCCACCGTAACCCTGACCGCGCCCTCGGAAGCCGTTGAGCGCGAGCCTCCACCCGCGCCCGAGGCGGAACTGGGCACGCGGGCGGAGCGGCCGACGTTCATCCCCTTCGACACGAATCCCGTCCTGCAGAACGCCCCGGAGGTGACGGCGACGCTTGAGGCCGCCTATCCGGCAGACCTCAAGACCGCAGGCGTGGGTGGCCGTGCCGAGTTGTGGCTATACCTCGACGCGTCGGGCGTCGTCCGGAATCAGCGGATCAAGACCACCAGTGGCGCGGACGCTCTGGACCTCGCCGCCACGGAGGTCGTCAAGACGATGCGGTTCGAGTCCGCGATGAATCGAGGCCAGCCGACCGACGCGTGGGTGTCGCAGGTGGTCACCTTCCAGGTCCTGGACGATGCGGAGCCAAGCCTCCAGAGCGAAGGCCCCGAAGGCGAAGACGTGGAGGAGGAGGGTGAGGAGGAAATCACCGTGACCGGCGTGTGGGATTCGGGTGAGGACTCGGCGGACTTCCTGGACGGCGTGCGCCTCATCCCCTTCGACACGAATCCCGTCCTGCAGAACGCCCCGGAGGTGACGGCGACGCTTGAGGCCGCCTATCCGGCAGACCTCAAGACCGCAGGCGTGGGTGGCCGTGCCGAGTTGTGGCTATACCTCGACGCGTCGGGCGTCGTCCGGAATCAGCGGATCAAGACCACCAGTGGCGCGGACGCTCTGGACCTCGCCGCCACGGAGGTCGTCAAGACGATGCGGTTCGAGTCCGCGATGAATCGAGGCCAGCCGACCGACGCGTGGGTGTCGCAGGTGGTCACCTTCCAGGTCCTGGACGATGCGGAGCCAAGCCTCCAGAGCGAAGGCCCCGAAGGCGAAGACGTGGAGGAGGAGGGTGAGGAGGAAATCACCGTGACCGGCGTGTGGGATTCGGGTGAGGACTCGGCGGACTTCCTGGACGGCGTGCGCCTCATCATCGACGGCGTGAAGCAGTCCGCGGGCATGACGCTATCGGACGTCAGCACCCTGGATATCGACCACCTCGAAATCACCAAGGGCCAACGCGCCGTCGAGCGCTACGGCGAGTGGGCCAGGGACGGCGTGATTGAGATCACGACGAGAGGACCCGGTCAGAGGGACGCGCAGTCGGACGGCTCGGCCCGGATTCTGCGAGCGCCCGGCATCGCGGTAGGGAGCGCCGCCGGGGTCGGGCGGGAGAGCATCATCATCAGTGGCGTGGTCGGCCCCGATGGGACACGCCGGCATGTGAGCAGCACCGACAAACCGCTCATCGTGGTCGACGGCGTGATCCAGCCCGAGGAGGTGACGCTCGAGGATGTGGGCCCCAACAGCCTGGACATCGCCAACGTCGAGATCCTGAAGGGTGAACAGGCCCTGGACGAGTACGGCGAGCGGGCTCGCGGAGGCGTAATCCGGATCACGACGAAAGCGGGGGCGAGGGACGGGGGCACAGGCAATCCGGGCCCTTAGCGGCCCCTGAAGTCGACGGTCGACAGGCTCTGGGACGGAAAGGACAGCCACGTGGAGATCAAGTTCACCAGCCGCGAGATCGACCTCATGGCGGTGCTGTGGGAGATGGAGGCCGCCACGGTGGCCGAGGTTCAGGAACGCCTGGGCGACGATCTGGCCTACACGACCGTACTCACGATCCTCCGGACGCTGGAGGAGAAGGGGTACGTGGGCCACACTCAGGAGGGGAAGGCCTACCGCTACCACCCGCTCGTGGGGCGCGAGTGCGCCGGCGCGAGCGCCGTGCGCCGCCTGGTGCAGAAGATGTTCCAGGGTTCGCCCGAGCTTCTGCTCACGCACCTCGTCTCCGATCGCGGTCTCTCGAAGGAGGAACTCGAGAACCTGCGCAGCCTCGTGGACGAGCGCCTCAGCTCGAAGGAGTAGGAAGATGGTCATCACATGGATCGGATACTGCCTCCTGGTCTCGGCTCTGCTGGGGCTGGCCGCCCTCGCGTCGGAGCGGGCGCTGGGCCACTACCGGAAGCCGGTGCGCTGGGCCTGGTTCGCGGCCATCGCGGGCTCGGCGACCGCGCCGATCGTCGCCTTCCTCGCTCCGGGGCTGTTCCCGAGCGCCGCGCCGTTGCCGATGGCGCCGCTCGCGGGGCTGGGAGAGGGTGTCGTGGCCCCCTCGGTGCCCACCGTGCCGGATCTGATGACCGGCGCGCAGGCCGCCGGGGGGCTGGACGTTGGGGCCGTGAGTGCGCTCCTGGGCTGGGCCTGGGCGCTCCTGGTGCTGGCCATGAGCTTCCACCTCGTGCGGGTCTACCGGCGCCTGCGGTTGGAGATGCGGACCTGGACGCCCGGTGAAATCCAGGGCTCGCCGGTCCTGCTCTCCGCGAACCGGGGTCCGGCCGTAGTGGGGGTCGGGTGCTCCGTCGTGGTGATGCCGACGTGGATCGCGGAACTCGAGGACCGGTTGCTGCGTCTCGTCTCCCTGCACGAGCGCGAGCACCAGCGTGCGGGCGACCACCGGCTGTTCGCGGCGGGCATCACGGCCCTCGTGCTGATGCCGTGGAACCTCTTCCTGTGGTGGCAGGTGTCCCGCCTGCGACTGGCGATCGAGTTCGACTGCGACCGCCGCGTACTGGCCCGGGGCGAATCTCCGCGGGACTATGCGGACGCCCTGCTCGCCGTGGGAGCTCGCGTCTCCGCGCCGCTCCTCGCCGCCGCGGCCTTCGCCGAGCGCAGGCCGGCCGTGGAGCGCCGACTTCGCCGCATGACGGAGCCCCTCGCGCGCCTCCGCGTCACCCGCACCCTCGGCGCTTCGGGCGTGGCCGCGCTCGCCATCATCCTCGTGCTGGGCGCCCCCCGGCCCGAGACGGCGATGGACGCCCCGGCGGCGTCCGCCTCGGCGCCTACCCCGCCTTTCGAAGCTATTGAATGGCTGCCAGCGCCCACGCCCAGCGCCGAGGCGGTCGCCGAGGCGGACCGGCCCGTGTTCATCCCGTTCGACACGAACCCCGTACTCATGAACGGACCCGAGGTCCAATTGATGCTTCAGGCGGTGTACGACGGCCTGAAGACTGGGGGAATCGGCGACAGGATCGAACTCTGGGTGTACATCGACGAGACCGGCGTCGTCCGGAATAAGCTTGTCAAGACGACCAGCGGCCACGATGCCCTTGACGCCGGCACCCTGCTAATCGCCGACGCGATGCGTTTTCAGCCCGCCATGAACCGAGACCAGCCGACCGCCGTCTGGGTCTCCCAGTGGCTCACGTTCGAGCCCACGCCATCCGCACCGAGCACCTCCAGGTCGGACCGGCCGACGTTCATCCCGTTCGACACGAATCCCGTGCTGCAGAACGCCGGCGAGGTTACGCGGGCGCTGCAGGAGGCCTACCCGCGAGACCTCAGAGACGAGGGGGTGGGAGGGCGCGTGGAGATCTGGCTGTACATCGACGAGTCGGGCGTCGTCGCGAACCAGCAGTTGAAGACATCGAGCGGCGCCGACGCGCTCGACCGCGCTGCCGCGGAAGTCGTCAAGGTGATGCGGTTCGAGCCCGCAAAGAACCGTGGCCAGGCGACCGCCGCCTGGGTCAACCAATGGATCACGTTCGAGGTCTTGGGGTCCTCGACCCGCGAACAGGACGGCGGTCCCCCTCCCGCCGACCGGCCACTCAAGATCACTGACTTCGTGGTCACGGGGGTAGTTGGCGACGTCGACCAGGATGGCGAGGCGGATGTGATTCTCAGGCCGGGCACTCGCGGAACGATGGATCCCCTGATCGTGATCGACGGGGTGATCCAGGCCGACGATGTGGCGTTCTCGGAACTCGGAGCTCTCGACATCGAGCACGTCGAGGTCATCAAGGGAGAACTGGCCCTCGAGAAATACGGTGAGGCGGGCAGGAACGGCGTAGTCTTCATCACGACGAAGAAAGGTCCACCGCCCAGCATATCGGTGGCCGAACCGGCGGAGCGGACCATGATCGTCGACGGTGTGATCCAGCCAGCGGGGACCAAGCTGTCGGACATCCCGGACGAGGAGATCGCCCACGTCTGGTCCGCCGGAGGACGATCGGCCATGAGACGCTACGGGGCGTGGGCCAGGAACGGAGTGAGGGTCGTGACGACCAGAAGCGGTCGCGGCCGGTAGAAACCAGCTCCGCTGCCGACGGTTCGATGGTAGGCACAATGCCAGGGGCCGCGACCATGACCCACTTCGCCTTGCAATCCGCGCGTTCGGGCCTGACCGCTCGGGCTCCGCGTCGAGTTGGGCGTCCCGGATTCTCCACCGTCGCCATGGGCCTGATGGTCGCCTGCGGAGGCGATGGAGGCGCCGCGGCACCGGCGGGCGGATCGGCGGGCATGGACAGCCCCGACTTCACGATCGCGCCGGAGTGGGAGTCCCTCTGGGTCGTCGGCGTCCTGGATGGCGAGGACTGGGAAGTCTTCGGCGCCGTGACCGATTTGGCCTTCAACGAAGCGGGCGACCTCTTCGTTCTGGACGAGCAGGCGGCCCACGTCGTCGTGTTCGACCGCGCGGGCGCGCACCTGCGGACCATCTCCCGGCAGGGGGAGGGACCGGGCGAGTTGACGGAGCCCACATCGATGGCCGTCCTCGCCGCTGGCCGGCTCGCCATCTTCGACCGCTCGCGCCGGGGGATCCAGTTCTTCACCCAGGAGGGCGAGTATTTGGAGTCGGCACCCTTCGACCCCCAGCAGGGGATGCCCAACTTCGTACGTGTCTGGCTCCCCGACGGGAGCATCCTGACCGACATCGAGACACGGATCACCAGTACGGCGGATGGCGCGATGTCCGTGAGTTCGGGCCCCGCTGGTGCGGAGTCGGAGCGTCCCATCATCCGCTACGGGCCGGACGGAGGCCGCGAGGTGCGGTACACCGCGTGGGACCCGCCGCCGCCGACCGGAGAAGGCGCCAGCACCGAGGGCGGCAGCATTCGGTTTACCATGAGCCCCGTTCGGGCGTTCGATCCTTCACTCTCCTTCATCCCAATGCCGGACGGACGGTTGGCGGTCGTCGACTCGGTCGCCTACCGCATCAAACTCGTGGGGGTGGCCGGGGCCGTAGAGGACGTGCTGGAGCGTCCCGTCGGCCCGATTCGGGTCACCGACGCGATCCGGACTGCGGAGACGCAGCGGCGGCTGGCGCAGCTCGTTCAGACGAGAGTCAGTTCCGTGCTGGGGGGCAGAATCCCTCTCCCCAGCGACTTCCAGGAGCAGATGACCGCGGCCCGACGGACCACGATCGAGCAGATGACGTTCGCCGAGGAGATCCCCGCGATCGACGATCTCGCGCTGGACTTCGAGGGGCGGCTGTGGGTGGAACGGACGGGGCTGCCGGGGGAGGAGGGGCCCATCGACATCGTCACCCCGGACGCCCGATACCTGGGCACGATTCAGCCGGGAGGCCTGCGAATCCCGGACGCGTTCGGCCCGGACGGCCTCATGGCCTACGGGGAGACCCACGACCTGGGCTTCCCCATCGTCGGCGTTGTCCAGCTGGCTCCGTCCTCGCAGCTGGAGACCGGGAGCTCGACCCGGAATCCCTGAGGGAGACGGCGCCGGACCCGCTTTCCAGCGAGGTCACTTACGGAGCCGCACCACCTCGATCAGCGGAACGTCGAGCGCGTCCCTGCCCGCCAGGAGTACCAGGTCGCCCTGGACCCCGGAGAGCAGGACCCTCTTCTCGCGCGGGATCCGGAGCTTTGCCAACGGCGCACCGCCGGGTTCAAGCACGTACCACAGGGTCTCTCCGGAGCCGACCGTCTCGAAGCGGCCGACCCAGATCCGGCCCTCATCGTCAAAGAAGGTCCTGCCGATCGCGGGCCTGTCCTCCGGCAGAAGCTCCGGCGCAAACAGGATTTCCAGGATCTGCTGCACGAGTTGCGACTCGCGGTCCCGCGGCGCCAGCCAATCAGCGCGCACCCGATCGACCTCTTCGGCCCCCAGCGTCGTACGCACCGAAGGCCAACGGATGATCCGGCGCGGGACGAAGGAGCGGTCGACCTCGTGCAGTTCGAAGCGCTCCCCCGACCCATACAGCAGCCGGTCCGGCCCGAGGAGCACGACGGGTTGATGCGAGAAGAACATCCTCACGTCCATTCCCGACTCGTCCAGGGCGCTGTAGCTCCCCGGGAGACTGATCGTACGCGCCGCATCCGCCCTGCCGCCCAACAACTCAAGGATGGCGGAGGTCGGCCAGAGGCGTGCTGTCGGGTGGCCCACCCGGGTCAGGGTTCCGGGTTCCTCAAGGAGACCCAGGTAGGTTCCGGGCCCCCAGCTCCAAGCCTCCCGCCTCGGGCGGTCGTCACCCCGCGGAGGGAGACTCGCGGACCTCACGAAGCCCGCTTCGGGATGGTACAGCTGCACCGCTCCGCCAGCCCCGTCCGCCCTGTCGTAGACGGATATCGTGTCGCCCCGTCCGACCGTCGCCGCGTCCATCCGGCGAAACTCACCCGGCCCGTCGCCGGCTCCGCCGAAGCTGCGCTGGTAGACGCCGGACGCATCGTACAGGTGCAGCTCTCGGGACTGATGTTCGGGGACGACGATCCGCCCATCGCTCAGCCACAATGCTCCCAACACGAGCGACAGATCCGGCTCCGCACCCCGCGAGGTGCCGGGGATCGTTACGACGACGCTGTCCAGTTCCCACTCGGGGAGCGAGTCGGCCGCGACCTCGATCGTGACAACCTCCACGCCGGCCGAGTCCCGAACGGTCACCGTCGGCGCGGCGGCGGACGCCTGGCATGTCTCCGTCCCGCCACCGCACGCCGACACGTAGCCCGCCACGAGCATCAGGCCGATGAGGCGCCCCGCGAGAACCCCTTGAGTCCTTGCGTAGGTCAAGGCCCAACCCTTTCGTTCAGGACCAATGTCCGCGTGCGCGGCGGGACAATGAAGTAGACGCGGACACCCTGTCTCGGGTCACGGTGGGGTGCCCGAACGAGGTGTGACGCAGCGCCGTTGGGCGGCGTCTAGTAGCGTGGGGATCGGCGTTGTGGCTCCGCCCCCCGTTCGTGGCACGGTCATCACACAATCCCGGAGATTCGCGTCAGGTGCAAGCGGCCCATAAGCCCTCGCTGAGGTGCCCGCCGGGCATGACGGTCCGGCTGCCATTACTGGCCTTGACGCTTGCCATCGCCTCACGGGGGGGGGCCGGCTCGGCCACCGTAGCGGCCCAGGAAACGGTGCGCGTCGCGGGCGTCGTCTCCGACGAGGGAACTGGCACGCCGGTCGAGGGCGCGGCCGTTCGTCTTGCCGATTCCTCCGGCTCGGTCCGCGAGGCGATCACCGGCCGGGAGGGCAGGTTTGCCTTCGAGCGGGTGGCGCCCGGGGAGTACCTGCTCGGCGTCTGGCGCATCGGCTACGAGGAACTACAGACGCCGTTGGACGTCGGGCCCGACGGAATCGCACCGCTGGACGTACGGCTGACGGCCGAGGCGATTCCACTCGAGCCGCTGAACGTTGACGTGGAGGGACGGCCACCCCGCCTCATGGAGTCCGGCTTCTACGACCGTATGGAAGAGGGCTGGGGCACCTATTATGAACCCGACTGGATCGAAGCCAATAAGGCGGGTTACGACCGTGTGGGGCAGTTTCTGGCTACGCTCCAGCTCCGCGCCCCTCTTTCTCGCTGTCCGTACGTGCCGGTGTACTTCGATCGACGGCGCATCGGTAAAGCAGGCGGATCGGGTACAAGCAAACCTTCGTCCATCGATACCCTGGCTACATACAACCCGTACGCGATGACGGGCCCGCCCCCGACATTGCTTGGGGAGCTTTCGGTCGCGGATCTCGGGGCGGCCGAGTTGTACACGCCTCACAGCAAGCTACCGTTCTTCGCCTGGAACGCGGACACGGTGACGTGTGGCGCGATCATCCTTTGGTCCGATTGGACCGCCCACACAAACGAGATACCCAAGATCGAGGTGAAGCTGTGTGAGCCCGCCGGGAGTCCAGGTGTGGTGACGCTCGAGGGAGTCGTGGAGGACGAGATCTCGGAAGTCAGACTGCCGGCCGCGCATGTGTTTGCATCGTACACGCCCCCCGCAAGGCTGGAACGGCAGCGGACGGAGGTTCGGACGGACTTGCTCGGCCGATACCGACTGTGCGATCTGCCCTCAGGCGCGGAAGTAGAACTGTCGGTCAGGTACGGTCCCCATGCGGGTATCCCCAGGGTCGCTGATGCCGCTGCCGATGCGGAAGTGAGGCTCACGGTCCCGGTGACGCTGCCCGCTTCGATCACGGGAGTCGTCCTGACCGAGGGGAGTTCAGAACCGCTCGAAGCCGCACGCGTAACGCTCGTCGACACGGACTTTGCTGCGGTGACCAATGCGGACGGCCGATTCTCGGTAGAAGACCTTCCGCCGGGACGCTACAGGGTACGGGCAAGCTGCCGAGGTTTCACCGGCCCCGTGCGGGCAGTCGAGCTGCCGGAGGGGGGGTCTGCGACGGTCGTAATCACCCTGCGACGGATGTCGTTTGCTGAGGGCGAGCGATGTGCCCTTTAGCTGAAGGAGCCTCTGGGGGTGCGCGCCGTCCGCCCCAGAGATCGGCGGCGCCCCTCCTTCCGACGCCCTGGTTACGGACGCAGCACACCTCTTGGGACGAAGGTCCGATGCAAGCAGTACGCAAGGGATCGGCAAGGTATCTACCGGGCTTGACGGTCCGAACGTTGCTGATCGCCGTGACGCTCGCCGTAGCCCAGGCCGCGGGGCTCGGCCTGCCGGGCGTCGCCGCTCAGGAAACGCTGCGAGTCGCGGGCGTCGTCACGGATGACGGGACCGGAGCGCCGGTCGAGGGCGCAACGGTTCGGCTTGCCGATCCCTCGGGCTCGGTTCGAGAGACCGTGACCGGTCCGCAGGGCGCTTTCGCCTTCGAGGCGGTGCCTCCTGGCACACATGTGCTCGGTGTGAGGCGCATCGGCTACGAGGTCCTCAGCACGCCGCTGGAGGTGGGACCGGATGCGCGCTCCCTGGACGTACGACTGCGACCGCAGGCGATCCCACTGGATCCCCTTGAAGTCGATGTCGAAGGGCGTCCGCCTCGCCTTGTGGAATCCGGCTTCTACCAGCGGATGGAGGAGGGTTGGGGAACGTATCTTGAGCCCGAATGGATCGAGGCCAACAAAGCGGGTTTCGCCCGGCTGAGCGACTTCATGGTGATGCTCCAAGGTCGTGCGCCCGGCATGCGTTGCCCCCGAGTCCAGGTCTGGCTGGATCGGAGATTCGTCGGCAGGACGGATGGCTGGGGGACGAGTAGGCCGCTCTCGATCAATCCTGCGGGAACCTACAGGTCCTCGGTCAACTCGCCGCCGCCGCTCCTGGAAGAGCTCTCGGTTGTGGATCTCGGCGCGGCTGAACTGTATGCGCCCGGGACGAAAGTCCCCTTCTTCGCCTGGAGCGAGGAGACGATGAGGTGCGGTGCGATCATCCTCTGGTCCAACTGGACCGCCGCCATGGCAGAAGTTCCGAAGATCGACGTAGCGCTGTGCGAGCCCACCGGGCGTCCGGGTGAAGTGGCGCTGGAGGGGTTCGTGGAGGACGAGGTCACCGCGGTGAGGTTGCCGGCGGCGCATGTGATCGCGTCCCACCCGACTTCCGGGGGGCTCGAACGGGTCGAGACGGTCGTCCGGACGGACTCGCTGGGGCGGTACCGGTTGTGCGATCTCCCCGCCGGAGCGGAGGTCGAACTGGCGGCCGCTTACGGTCCTCACGCGGGTGATCGCCTGGCGGTCCCCGCCGCCGCCGGGGCGGACGTGAGGCTCAGCGTGCCCGTGACCCCTCCCGGATCGGTCACGGGCCTTGCCATCAATGAGGCCACGCGCCAGCCGCTCGAGGCGGTGCACATTACGGTCGAAGATACGGATTTCCGCGCGCTGACGGACCGCTCGGGCGCATTCTCGCTGGAGGGTCTCCCCCCGGGCTCATACCGGATCCGTGCCCTGTGCGGAGGTTTCGACAGTTCCGCGCAGACCGTGGAAATCGCCGCGGGCGCACAGGTTCGCGTCGTGCTCGCCCTTCGTTCGAAGGGGTCTGCGCGGCGGACCCGGTGTTCGGCGTAGCTGGCGGCTACACGAGTTTTTTCTTCCAGCGCCCGTGGCGGAAGAGCGTGAGGCCGACGACCGCGGACAGCGAATAGGCGATCGCGAACGACCAGAAGACGCCGTTCTCCGCCAGCCCCAGCGGGAAGGCGAGGGTCGCCGCGAGCGGGAGCTGGAAGAACCAGAAGACCCCGACGTTGATCCAGGTCGGCGTCGCCGTGTCGCCCGCCCCGTTGAACGCCTGCATCGTCACCATGCCCCAGGCGTAGAAGATGTAGCCGTAGCTGATGATGCGGAGGGCGCGGACCGCAACCGCGTTCGTCTCCGGGTCCATCGCGAACGGCGCCAGAATGAGGTCCGGGAGCCAGACGAAGAACACCGTGATCACGGTCATGAACAGCATGTTCCACGAGCCGGTGAGGTAGACGGCCCGCTCCGCGCGCTCCGGTTTCCCCGCCCCGAGGTTCTGGCCCACGAGCGTGGCCGCCGCGTTCGCGAGGCCCCACGCGGGGAGGATGATGAAGATGACGACGCGGATCGCGAGCAGGTATCCGGCCAGCGCGACGGTCCCGAACTCGGACAGGATGCGGATCGAGGCGATGTAGCTGACCTGCGTCACGAGCATCTGGCCGATGCCGCCGAGGGACACGCGGGCGAGCCTCGCGATCACGGCGAGGTCGAGGCGTACATCCTCGCGCCTCACGCGGATGCGGTCGCCGCGCGACATGTGCCAGAGCTGGTAGAGGGCTCCGATCCCGCGTCCCGTGGTCGTGGCCACGGCCGCGCCCGTCAGTCCGAGTTCGGGGAAGATCCAGAGCCCCAGGATGAGGCAGGGGTCCAGCACGATGTTGATCCCGTTGGCGAGCCACACCGACCGCATCGCCATCGTCGCGTCCCCTGCCCCGCGGTAGATCGCGTTGCTCACGAAGAGGAGGATGATGACGACCATCCCGCCCATCTGGATGCGAGCGAAGTTCGTGCCGACCCGCACGACCTCGGGCTCGCCGCCCATGGCGCGCAGCAGCCAGGGGGCGGAGAGGGCGCCGGCCAGACCGAGCACGGCGGCGATGCCGACGGCGAGCCCGATCGCCTGTACGGCGGCCCGCGCCGCCCCGCGTTCGTCCTTCTCCCCGATGCGCCGGGCGACCATCGCGGTGGTGGACATCGCGAGCCCCACCGCGACCGAGTAGATGACCGCGAGCATCGACTCCGTGAGTGCGAGCGCGGCCAGGGCGCTCGCCCCGAGGCGGCTGACGAAGTACGCGTCGACGACCACGAACAGCGACTCGCCCAGCATCTCGAGCACCATCGGGATGGCGAGCAGCAGGACGCCCCGGTTCAGGCTGCCGGTGGTGAAGTCCTGCTCGGTGCCCCCAATCGCCTCGCGCACGGAGCGCCAGAGGTTGCTCGCCGTCAAGGAATGGTTAGGTCGGGTAGGGGACCGCGGCGTCAGCGCGTCCAGATGGCGATGAGGTTGCAGTCGCTCAGCATCATCGTGTTCGGGACTTGGTTGAGGATCTCGGGCGGGGCGTCGCTGCATCTGTACGCCTCGATCCCTCGCACGGTGTTGAACTTGAGCTCGCGCAGGTTGCGGACGTTGATGCCCAGGCGGTTCGCCGGCCTGCCGTTCAGGAGGATGAGCTGCCTGCGCCGGTACTTGATCGAGAGTTCACGCTTGAACTGGAAGACCTGCCCCAGATGGATGTAGTTGTCGATCTCGGGGAAGGTGGCGAAGTAGCCATCTTCCATGTCGCCGCGGCGATCGTAGAAGCCCGAGGTGAGGAGGTAGGGATCGCGGCCGGTGACCCTGACTTCGATCGGCGCCAGCGCGATCGCCCGCGTGTTCAACTCGACCCGGAGCTCGGCGGTCTGGTCCGTGAGGACGTTGATCTCGGTGTCGAGCGGCGCGAACGCGATGTGCTCCACATGGAGACCGTAGCTGCCCGGCGGCACCGTGCGGAACCCGACCCGGCCGAGCGAGTCCGTGACCCCCGAGATCGGGAGCGGCGAAAAGTCGATCTCCGCGCCCGCCACGGGCTGCAGGTTCTCCGCCGCGACGACGGAGAAGACGAGGAAGGCCGCGTCCCCCAGATCGACCTCGAGTTCGACGCGCCGGGGCCGGTCCAGGTCGACCTTGCGCTCCTTGCCGCGCTGGCTCCGGTAGCGGGCCCGAACCCGCACCTCGCGGAAGGCGACGAGGCCGCACACCTGGTATCGGCCGTTCTCGTCCGCTTCGACCGTCACGTCCTCCGGAGTCGCCATCTCCCGTTCGGCCTCGTACCGGATGAGGACGGTGGCCCCCGGGAGCGGGATCCGGCTCTCCTCATCGCGGACGATGCCGTCGATCCCCACCTCGAGGTCGGCGTTGCCGAGTTGCTCGCACGCCCGAATCGTCCGGTCTTCCTCCTCCTCCTGGCCGAAGACGGGGGCCACGGTCAGGAGGAGCGCCGGAAGAGCGAGAAGCGCCGCCCCCCCGCTCAGGCCGCGACAGGTCGCCATGCGCGTGTCATCCCGCGGCCTCGAGCAGCGCGCGCAGCAGCCCGTTTCCGGCCTCGCCCAGGTTCGTGGTGCCGCCGGTGTAGTTGCGACCGAGCGCTACTCCGTAGCCGCTCTCGGGCTCGAACACGAGGTACATGTTGTACCCCGCGACGGACCCCCCGTGGCCGACGAAACGGACCGTCCGTCCGCCCTCGAGCATCACCGTACGAACCGAGAAGCCGACGCCGTACCCGTTCTCCGGGTCTTCCGGCGTCTGGACGGTCATCAACTCGCGGCGGGTGGCGGGCTCCAGGAGTCCGTATTCGGTCATCCCCATCACCGCGGCTCCGAAGGTGGCCAGATCACCCACCGTCGAGTAAACGCCGCCGTTCGGTACCTTGTATCCCCGTCCTTCGTGCTCGAGTGCGGGCATGTCCGCGTCCACGGCGCCCTCGGGGTCGATGGCGAAGCCCACCGAGACCCGGCGCCACAGGTCGGGGCCGACGATGAAGGTGGACGAACGCATGCCCAGCGGTTCGAAGATCCGGTCCTCGACGAGGTCCATGAAGGAGGTTCCAGCCGCCCGCTGGAGGGCGTAGCCGAGCATCCCGTATCCGATGTTCGAGTACTGGTAGCGGGCCCCGGGCATCGTGTCGTAGCGCGTATGAGGGATCGACGCGAGGATCTTGTGCCCCCAGTCCTCGATCGGTCCGGCCGCCGCACCCTCGAGTTCGGGCTCGCGGATGAGGCCCGCGGTGTGGCTCGCCATCTGCCGGAACGTGATGGGGGCCATCCCGGCGCGTGGATCCCCGAGGCCCCTGGCCTCCGGAAGATGGTCCACGAGGGCGTCATCGAACGCCACGATGCCGTCCTCCATCAGGTCCGCCATCAGGACCGCCGTGATGGACTTCGAGATCGACCCCGTGCGATAGATCGTCCGCACGCCCGCGGGGACCCGCTTCACGGGGTCCGCCCAGCCGAAACCCTGTGCCCACAGCACCTGATCCCCCTTGAACACGGCGGCGGAGATGCCCCCCACGCCGTCCCCCTCCACTTCGCCGGCGATCTGCCGGGAGAAGGCGTCGATGACGCTCGCGTCCTGCCCCGAGGCGACGCCCGGAAGGAGGATCGCGACGAGCAGCAGCGCCACCGCGGCGGGGCGCAGCCGGCGTGCGGCGAGGATATGTAACCAGCGGCGGGAGACAGGCATGACTTCCTCCTTTGATCCCTCGAAACACCGGGAGGTCAAGGTCCCACCCAAGGTCGCAGCTTCAGCGCGGCATCGGTAGGGCGGGAGGCTGGCGAGCCGCCGCCGACGGGCCTACTGTCTCCGCGCCGAGTTCGCCGTTTCACGTACACGAACGATCCCCACACGCATATGTCGCTGCTGAAGAAGCTCATCTTCCGGCTGGACGGCGCCGCCGACAGCGCCCGCACCCGGTTCACGAGCGAATCCGGCGCCACCTGGGAGGCGGAGTTCTCGATCTTCTCCGGTACGATGCAGCAGTCGCCCCGCTTGCTGGTGATGTTGCGAAACCAGGACGACGTCTCCGTGCCCCAGCGCTACAACCAGGCGCCGCCCGGGCTGTCGAAGGTGCCGAAGGAGGCGGTGGCCCAGATCAGCGAGGGCGGGCTCCGCGAACTGCTCGTCCGCTCCGTGAAGGTGTGAGCGGCATGGCGGTCGACCCGAAGCGCGCACTCTCCCGCAGGTTCCTCGATGGCGGGATGATCCAGTGGGAGGCCTACGTGTCGGGGGGACAGCCGAACACGCCCCGGGCGGCGCGGATCTACTTCGTTTGTCTGGAGGATCCGTTCGAGCGCCCGCGGTGGGTGGCGCACGAGAGCCGCAGCGTGGCCGAAGCGACGCGCGCGCTCGGCGGCATGTCCGACGACGACCTGATCGAACTGCACACCCGCTCCACGCCGCTCGACTGACCGCCCGCGGGGGCGGGTCGCGGGCTCACCTCACGGTGACCACGTCGTCGAGGCGTTTCCCGGCCACACCGTCCACGCCCTCGTAGCGATGTTCCACGACGATCCCCGTCGGGCCGGGATCGAGGTGGAAGATGTTCGCCAGGTAGGAGATGGTCGTCGGCGTGCGGCTGTTGCAGCCCTGTCGACCCGAGATGATCGTGAGGGTGAGCTTCAGACCGTCGCCTCTCACGTCGAGTTCGCTGTCGATGTAGTCGCACCGCAGCCGACCCACGATCTGGCCGCTGACGAGCATCGTTCCAGGCCCTCCGGCGGCGCGCGCGAACTCCGGGAGCGCTTCCCCCTCGCTGACCACGGATTGGAGCAGGCCTCCGACGGCCGGCGACAACCCCAGGCCCAGGTCGAGGCAGCCGTTCGTGCCCACGAGCAGGGACAGAGCGAAGGCCGCAAGGAGGACCCTTCCGCGGTGGAGGATGTGACGCAGGATGTGCTGCACGACGCATGACTCCGCGAAAGATGACAGCGGGGCGGCGGCTCCCCCGGAACTTACGATGCACCCCGCCTTCCGGGCGACTCCTCCCGCCTGATGGAACTGAGCGACGCCGACATGTGCCGGACCCGTACGCTCGTTAGATTCGAGCGCGGGGCGGCCACCGGCCCCCGCACCGAGCCGACGCGAAGACCGGAACGCCGCGACATGCCAGTACGTGCCGACAGCCATGGAGCCGGGCGGATGCGGATCCGGGTGGTGGGGTGCATCATTGCCCTCGGCGCCCTGTTGGCGCCACCGGCCGCCATCCGGCTGGCAGCCCAGGACATCGTGATCTGCCCCGAGGACATGGACCCGGTCCTCACCGGTCTGGCCGGCGGCGTCCAGGACACGATCCAGGGGATCATCATCTCGGGAGCAACGATCTCCGCGACATGGGCTGACGCGCAGGGGCAGCGCAGGCGGGTTTCCGTGCAGACGGACCACCGCGGCGCCTACGTGCTCTGCGGCCTCCCGTCCGGGACGAGCCTCACCGTTCAGGCCCGGGTCGCTCTCTCCGTCACGCAACCGGTCGTCGTCAACATCGCGCCGGGGCCGCCGGCCGGATGGGACATCGGCATGGGTGTGGAGATGCGGACTGCGGAGAGTCCCTTCCACGTCCCCGGCCGCATCGTGGGCCGCGTCGTCGATCGACGCTCGGGACGGCCGGTGCAAGCGGTGACCGTTACCCTCGTGGACGAAGACCAGCAGCGCGCGACCGATGGCAACGGCCGCTACACCTTCGACGAAATCGATCCCGGCGTCTATCAGGTGGCCGTCGAACACCTGGCCTACGAGAACGTCGATCAGGTGGTCGAGCTTCCGAGCGACCGGACCCTTCAGGTGAACTTCGAACTCAGCGTGGATCCGATCGAACTCGCCCCCCTCGTCGTCACGGCGATCCGCGAAAAGCGGCTGGAGCTACAGGGCTTCTACGACCGGCGGGAGTTCGGGGAACTGAGCGGAGCCGGCGTTTTCCTCACGCGCGACGACATTCACGACGCGGGCGCGATCCGGGTCACCCACTACCTCGGGCGCATCCCGGGGTTGCGTACCGAGTGCACGGGGAGCGGCAACAACAACTGCGTCATCCGCATGACGCGCGGCGCTCCCAGCCTGAGCAGCCGCGCGGAATGGGGGTGCATGAACGCGAATGTCTACGTGGATGGCGTGCGGGTGATCCGCGACAACGCCGAGTTCACGGATTCGATCGACAACTTCGTGTCCCCCTCGGAGATTGCCGGCATCGAGGTCTACCGCGGGCCGAGCGAACTGCCGGCGGAGTTCGGCGGTTCGGCGGGGCGCTGCGGCGCGATCGTCATCTGGACGGGCCCCGCGGGTTCGAGGGGGTCGAACTAACCGGACTCCGGACGGGGCCGAAGTGACCCGGTGGGGGTCTTCATGCGACCGGCGGGGAAGGCGTGGAGCGCGGTCGCCTTCACCCGGACCGCGACGCGGACCCCGGCGTCCACCCCCAGTTCTTCCGCCGCGTCGAGCGTGATGAGGGCGACGAGTTCCACCGGGCCGCGCATGCGCAACCTCACCAGCCCGCCCATGTCCCGACGCTCGCTCACGGTGGCGTAGAGGAGATTCCGCGTACTCAGATCGGTCGACGGGAGACCGGGGGGGGCGATCACGAGATCTTCCGGGCGATAGGCGATCTTCACGCGCTCGCCCGGAGCCGCGTCGCCCAGCGCCAGGACCGACGCCCCGCCGATATCGACCGTGACCATCCGTTCCTCCGCCGTCAGCACGGTGCCCGGGATCGTCAGCTCCGCGCCGGTGAGGCGCGCGGTGTAGGCGTCCGCGGGGTTCTCGTAGATTTCCTTCGGCGTGCCGGTCTGGATCAGGCGGCCGTCGCGGATCACGGCCACGCGATCGGCGAGGTGGAAGGCCTCGTTGCGATCGTGCGTGATGAGAAACACGCTGGTCGCCCGTTCGCGCGCGACCCGTTCGAGGTCGTCACGCAGGTCCAGCCGCGCGTCGGTGTCGAGGTTCGCCGTCGGCTCGTCCAGGAAGAGGATCTCCGGATCGAGTACCAGCGCCCGGGCGAGCGCCACGCGCTGTGCCTCGCCTCCGGAAAGTTCCGACACGTGGGCGGGGAGGAAGCGCGATATCCCGAGCTGCTCGCACACGTCCCGCGAGCGCTCGCGGGTCTCGGAGCGGGAGATGCCGCGCAGCGCGAGGCCCAGTCCCACGTTGTACTCCACCGAGTCACGCCAGAAATGGGCGCGCTGGAAGACGACGGCCGATGCGGCCCGGAGGGCGCGCTCGGCGGCCCGGCCGGAGACGCCGCGGAACGTCACCCGGCCGGCATCGGGCTTCTCCAGCATCGAGAGCAGGCGGAGCAGCGTCGACTTGCCGGCGCCGTTGGGGCCGAACACGGCGAGCAGTTCTCCCTCCGCGAGTTCGATGTGGCCGACGTCTACGGCGGTCTTCCCGCCGTAGCTCCGCCGGAGCCCGGTCCCGCTCAGCAGCGGTGGGGACGCGGCGTTCACGCGACCGACGCGCGGCGTAGCGATCGCCGGCCGAGCAGCAGGAGCAGTGCGTTCACGCAGAGGGCGATGAGCATGAGCACGATCCCCATCGCGATCGCGACCTCGAAGTTGCCGCGTCGCGTCTCCAGCACGATCGCCGTCGTCATCACCCGGGTCTCGCCGAGGATGTTGCCCCCCACCATCATCACGGCCCCCACCTCGCTGATGATGGCCCCGAACCCGGCGGCGACCGCGGCGATGAGCGAGGTGCGCACCTCCCTCAACTGGAGCAGGATGGCCTGCCAACGGCTCGCCCCGAGCGCGCGGGCCTGGAGCGCGATGTCCCCCGGGATGCCCTCGACCGCGGCCAGGCTCACGGCGGCGATGTAGGGACCCGCGATGATCGCCTGCGCCCCGATCATCGCGGCGGGCGTGTACAGCAGATGGAGATCGCCGAGCGGGCCCGCGCGCGACAGAAGCAGGAAGACGGCCAGACCCACGACGACGGGCGGGAACGCGAGTCCGGCGTTGATCACCGCCACCACGGGCAGCCGCAGCCGGAACCGCGTCAGGCCGACGGCGATGCCGATCGGAAGTCCGATGACCATCGCCATGAGGAGCGCCGATCCGCTGATCTGCAGCGAGCGGACGATGACGTTCCAGACGTACAGGTCACCCGACGTAATGAGCCGGAGAGCCTCGAGCAGCGGATCCACGGACGGAATCTGCGGCAGCCGGCAGTCCTCCTTCAACCTCTTCGGCGGTCCGCGGCATGAAGACGGGTCCGTTTTGCCCCGGAACCCGGAACTCCGCGATCGCTCGGAGTCCGTCGTCCGACAGGAGCCAGGCTGCGAGGACGGACGCCTGAACGGGCCGAAGCGCAGCCCGAGGTTCGAGCAGGGAATAGACGTTCCGCAGCGACGGGTGGTCGACCACGAGCGCTTCGAGGTCGAGGACCCGGGCGAGGACGGTGAACGTGGCCCCGTCGGTGAGCACGTAGGCTTCGCGTTCGCTGGCCACGTGCAGCGTCGTCGCCTGCCCCTGTCCCGATTCGATGTACCAGGGGCCGGCCGCCGTCAGGCCCGCCTCGCGCCACAGACGCAACTCCCGGTAATGCGTGCCGGAGCTGTCCCCCCGCGAGACGAAGCCGTGCCCGCCGCCCGCGATCCTCGCGAAGGCCTCCGCGGGAGATCCCGCGTCCCCGACCCGCGCGGGATCGCCGGGTGGGCCGGCGATCACGAAGCCGTTGTACATCACGGACCGCCGGCGCGGCGCGTATCCCTCCGCGATGAAGCGCGCCTCGGCTTCCGGCGCGTGCACGAGCAGGAGGTCGACATCCCCGCTGCGCCCGAGTCGGAGCGCCTCGCCGCTCCCCTGGATGACCGTCCGCACCCTCACCTCGGGGTGTTCATCGTTGAAGCGTGAGACGAGATGTTCGAGCAGGCCCGAGTCGTAGGTGGACGTCGTGGCCCCGAGCACGATCGAGTCCGGGTCGCCCCGACAGGCCGCGGCGCAAAGGCCGAGGACGAGCGCGAGGAGTTGGCCGGCGGAGCGTGTGCCCGAGAGCCTCAGCCGTGCCGTATCCATCGCACCACCTGCGGCAGGTTGGCGCGCTGACCCTTCATCAGAATCCCGACGCGATAGATCCGGCCCGCGACCCAGGCCGCCCCGAGTACGCAGAGTCCAAGCAGCACCAGCGACAGGAGCCACTGCCAGACCGGCACCGAGGCGACGAACAGCCGGGCCGGCATCACCAGGGGGCTGAAGAACGGCACGAGAGAGAGGATCACGGCCCACCCCGCGTTCGGGCTCTGGATCACGCCCTGGACCGCGATGAACGGAAGGATGATCAGCATCGTGATCGGCATGATCGCCTGCTGGGCGTCGTGCTCGTTGCTGATCGTCGCGCCGGCCCCGGCGAACATGCCCGCGTAGAGCAGGTAGCCGAGGACCAGGAAGAAGAGCACCAGAACGATGGCGCCCCACGGGATCGGAAGGTTCGCGAGATCGATCCCCGCCTCGGCCAGCGCGGAAGCCCCGCCCGTGAGGCCATAGATCGCAGCCAGCGCGAAGACGAGGCCCCACACCGCCATCTGCGCGATGCCGACCGCCCCGACGCCCACGATCTTGCCCAGCATCAACTCCCACGGCCGGAGCGAGGAGACCATGACCTCCACGATGTCGGACTGCTTCTCCTCGAGGATCGCCCGCACGATCATCTGCCCGTAGATGAGAAGGACGAAATAGAACATGAACGCGATGGCGAAGCCGAGTGCCCGGTAGAGATCCTGGGAACGGGCCTCGCCGGACTCGGTGACGTTCACGACCTCGAAGGACGTCCGCGAAAGCAGCGCGCCCGGGTCGACGCTCTGCACGCCCACCGAACGAAGCCGCGCCCTCACCGATGCCCTCTGCAGCGCCGCCCGGACGGAGCCCTCGAGGACGACCGGGACGTTGTCCAGCGCGAGGAGCGTCGTCTCGTCGTCTCCAGCGTCCCGCTCCGCGGACTCCCCGGCCTGTCCCGGCATCTCCGCCGCCCGCCGGCCCGCAGTGCGCGGGATCATCAGCAGCAGGTCGTACGAGGAGGAGGAGAGCCGACTCCGCGCCTCGTCGATCGAGAGCTCCTCCATGTCGGCGGCCCGCACGGCGTCGATCGAATCGGCGACGAACTCCTCGACGAGCAGGTCGCCGATGAGTCCGGCGGGGTCGGCGACGGCGATGACCCTCCGGGTCTCGCCCACATCCGTCGCCGCTCTGACGGCGATGAACGCGGCCAGGGCGCCGAGCCCGACAATGAGCAGCGGAAGCCCCAGCGTGGAGAGGAGGAACCACTTCGACTTCACGCGCAGCACGAACTCGCGGCGAACCACGGCGGCGACCTTGGGCGTGAACGGGTTCATGCCGCCGCCTCGTCGTCTTCGCTCACGTCCTCGTGCGACAGCCCGGCCTCCGTGGCCTTCTCGATGAAGATCTCGCGCAGGGAGGGTTCGATGAGTTCGAAGCGGGAGATCCGGGCTCCGCCATCAACAGCTCGCCGCAGAAGCGCCTGAGGATCCGCGCCCTCGAGCATGCGGACCTCCACGTAACGGCCATGCGCCGCTACGCGCTCGATGAGGTCCGGGGCGTCCAGAAACTCCGGGTTGCCCTCGAACGAGATCGCGACAGCGCGCCGCCCCGCCGCCGCCCTGATGTCGCGCAGCCGGCCGTCCAGAACCTTGGTCGCGCCCGCGATCATGCAGACGCGCTCGCAGAGCCGTTCCGCGTCCTCTATGAGGTGCGTGGACAGGAGGATGGTGGCCCCCGCGCGCTGGCGCTCGAGCATCATCTCCTTGAACAGGTCGACGTTGAGCGGATCGAGCCCGCTGAACGGCTCGTCGAGCACGAGCAGCTCCGGCTCGTGCAGGAGGACACCGAGAAACTGCGTCTTCTGGGCCATCCCCTTGGACAGCGCTTCCACCTTGTCGTCCGCCCGGTCACCGAGCCCTACCGCTTCCAGCCCGGCCCGTGCACGCGCCAGCGCTTCCTTCCGCCGGATTCCCTTGAGCTGGCCGAAAAAGGCGAGGTGGTCGACGGCGGTCATCTTCTGGTAGAGACCGCGTTCCTCGGGGAGGTACCCGACGCGGGCTCGCGCCGCCTCGATGTTGGTAGAACCGAACATCTCGACCGAACCTGTATCGGGCCCGATGATGTCGAGGATCATGCGGAGCGTGGTGGTCTTCCCGGCGCCGTTGGGCCCGATGAGCCCGCAGATCGATCCCCGTGGGACCTCGAGATCGAGATCCCGGACCGCGGTCTTCTTGCCGAAGCGCTTCGTGACGCCCTGCAGGCGGATGGCGGGTGTGTCCACGTTCCCGATCATATCGGCCGCTCTCTCCCGTCGCTACGAGGCGAGGCCTTCGCCACGAGGTTCTGCCCGAGATTCCCAATCTGAACGCGGCCTACCGTAAATTGGTTTCGGTCGCCATCATAAGTGGTTCTCTTGCTTGCCGGTTCCAGCACTCTGGGGAGGTTAGATGGCGATCTTCCGCGTCATGTACTACCGAAACATCAACGTAGGAAGTGGCGGACGTATCACCATTCCCCAGGAGATGAGAGACGATTTGCGCATCAGCGACGGAGATGCGCTGACGGTCCGGCTCGAGGAGAGCGAGGGCGGCCAGCGCCAGTTCACCGTCTGGAGGGCGGAGTCCAACCCGAATCTCCAGGTTTAGCAGCTAGCGGCGGTCTCCGTAGTTGATGGCCATCGTACCCAGCATCAGTTCCTCGTAGCGGCACCTCTCGAACCCGGCGGCCTCCATCCTCCGGACCATCTCACTCTGGCCCGGGAAGCGCCTCAGCGACTCAGGGATGTAGACGTAGGACTCGGGGTCACGGTGAATGGCCCAGCCGACGACGCGGGTCGAGACGTTGAGGTAGGCGAAGTAGGCGCGGCGCAGCGCCGCCGAGCGCGGGTGGCCGAAGTCCAGCGAGATCAGCCGGCCGCCCGGACGGAGGCATCGGAAGCTCTCAGCCAGGCCGGCGTCGAGATCGGCGAAGTTCCGCAGCCCGTAGCCGACGAGCACGCGGTCGAAGGCGCCGTCCGGGAAGGGCAGCCGCAGCGCGTCGGCCCCGATCCAGCCCTGGAGCGCCCCACTCCCGCGCGTGCGGCCCGTCCGCATCATCTCCGGGGTGAGGTCCGCCGCGAGCACCCGGATCTCGAACCCCTTCCGCGCGGCGAGGTCGAGCGCCCCGCGGGCGAGGTCGCCGGTGCCCGCGGCGAGGTCCAGGACGCGATGCCCCGGGCGCAGGTCGGTCAGTTCGAGTAGCCGCCGCTTCCAGCGGCGGTGCAGGCCGAGCGACATGACGTCGTTGGTCAGGTCGTATCGGCCGGCCACGCCAGCGAACAGCCGGCGGACGTAGCGTCGCTTGTCCGCCGGCCGTTCGATCCGGCCGGAGATCCGTCGGTTCAGCTTCAAGTCGGGCGGCCCCCTCCCCGCTGCGGGCCGCCGCGATCGTCGTCAACGCCGCGGTGCCCGAGGGACGAGCCGCAACGTTAACGCTGGCCGCCCTCGGTCGCCTCGGCTCCCAGAAGGTCCAGGTCCCGGACGGTCTCCACGAGACGGATGAATTCGCCGCGATAGCCGCGCGGGTCCGCCCCCTTCCCCTCCTCGGCCAGGCCGATCACGTCGTCCAGGGTGTACCGGCCCGCGTGGGGCGAATCCCGCAGCAACATGCCGAACCCCGCCACGGCGGCGGCGAAACGGAAGCCGCCCGAAGGCGAGGCGGACCGGTCCGGGACCGCATGTGCGAGCAGCTTGCTCTGCGAGCGGTCGGGGTCCTTGTAGCGGACCTTGACGTACAGGAGTTCGTCCTCGAACGCTCTCGCGGGGGCCGCTTCCGCATCGGGCGGATCGGCGGCCGGCTGGTAGCGAAGCGGGTCCACGGAGCCGCGCGGCAGCGGGAGACCCACGGGCACGACCTCGTACAGCGCGGTCACGGTGTGACCGGCCCCGAGCTCGCCCGCGTCCTTCGTATCGTCGTTGAAGTCCTCGTCATCGAGCAGCCGGTTCTCGTAGCCGATCAACCGGTAGGCGGCCACGCGCGCCGGGTTGAACTCGATCTGCAGCTTGACGTCCTTCGCGACCGTGAGGAGCGTCCCCCCCATCTCCTCAACGAGCACCTTCTTGGCCTCGAGCAGCCCGTCCACGTAGTGGAAATTCCCGTTCCCGTAGTCGGCGATCTGCTCCATCTTCGAGTCCTTCAGGTTGCCGGTGCCGAAGCCGAGGACCGTGAGGAAGATCCCGCTCTCTCGCTCCTTTTCGATGAGGCGGACCATCTCGCCGTCGCTGGAGGCGCCCACGTTGAAGTCGCCGTCGGTCGCGAGGATGACCCGGTTGTTCCCGTCCTCGATGAAGTGCTTCCGCGCCACGTCGTACGCGAGTGCGATCCCGGCGCCGCCCGCCGTGCTCCCACCGGCCTCGAGTTGCTGCACCGCCTCGAGGAGCTTCCCGCGCCGGTTCCCCGGCGTCGAAGGGAGCACGAGACCCGCCGCCCCCGCGTAGACGACGATCGCGACCCGGTCGTGCGGCCTCAACTGTTCGACGAGCAGCGCGAACGCCTTCTTGAGCAGGGGGAGCTTGTCCGGCGACCCCATGGACCCGGACACGTCCAGCAGGAAGACCAGGTTGCTCGGCGGCAGGTGCGCCGTCGCCACCGAGGGCGCGCGCAGGCCGACGCGGACGAGCCGGTGCTCCGGCTTCCACGGCGCGTCCCACACCTCCGTCTCGACCGCGAAGGGGTGATCCCCCGACACGTCGTCCCACTCGTAGGGGAAGTAGTTGATCATCTCCTCGATCCGGACCGCGTCCACGGGAGGCCGCTCACCCGACTGGATGAACCGCCGCACGTTCGCATAGGACGCCCGGTCCACGTCGATCGAGAAGGTGGAAAGCGGCGACGTGCTCACCAGCCGGAAATCGTTCTCCTCGATCCGGGCGTACGATTCCGTGTTGAAGCCGGGATGCGCGTGCAATACCTGCACTGCCGAGGCGCGGGCACTTAGTCGCTCCACTGTGAAGGGGAGCTTGATCTGCGGGGTGGGCTCGACGACACCCGTCACGACGATGTCCTGGATCCTCAGGGCAGTCTGCTCGAGCGTGAAATCGAGCACCGCCGTCCGGTTCGCGACGACCGTGACGCTCTGCCGCAGTTCCCGGTATCCGATGAGTCGAACGGCGACGATCTGCTCTCCCGCCGGTACGTTCTCCAGCGAATAGGCCCCCCCGGAGTCCGTCAGCGTCCCGATGACGGTTCCTTCCACGAAGACCTGAGCGCCCCCGACGGGGGCGTTCCCCGCCGCATCGACCACCTTCCCCTGAACGGTTCCGCCTTCCGACTGGGCGCTCGCGGTCGCGGGAGGCGACAACGCGAGCACGAGTCCGAACAGCGTCCCGATCCCGGCTGACATCCGGTAAGCGTTCATGGTCCTCTCGTTTCCTTGCTTCGGCGGAGGGGCCCGCTCGTTCCTCGCGAGCGGTGGCCCTGCGTACACCCCCTAGACGCCGCGAGTTGGAAAAGGGTGACAGCGCCCGTTCAGCCACGGGCCGGACGCTCCGGGGGGATGGCGAGGCCACGAGGGATCGTATACCATGTATACATGTCTCTGCCTCGTCCCCTGTGTACCCGCCTGTCGCGGGAAGTGGAGTCCGAACTCGAGCGCATCTTCTTCGAGCAGCAGTGGACTCCCTCGGAGGGACTCAGGGCGATTCTCCGGGAATGGTTGAGCGTGCAGAGATTCCCGCAGATCGAGTTTCGGGAGACGCGGGCGGGTCGGCGGGCCGCGCTGCGGGGCGGGCCCGAAGTGTGGGAGGTCGCGGCCGCCGCGGGTCGGGCACGCGCGATGAGCGCCGCGGTGGGCCAGCGGTTCGCGGGCACGCGTACGGAGGCCCTCGAGGAGGCGCTCGCCTACGCGAAGGCATACGCGGACGAGATCGACCCGATCATCGCCCGCGAGGAGCGACTCGCCCGGCTCTAACCGAACCCGCGCCGCGCCCGAGCGCGGGGCTACACGTCGGCCAGCGCCTCCAGGAGCACGCGGGC
This sequence comes from Candidatus Palauibacter sp., assembly GCF_965237495.1. Taxonomy (GTDB): domain Bacteria; phylum Gemmatimonadota; class Gemmatimonadetes; order Palauibacterales; family Palauibacteraceae; genus Palauibacter. Next base: position 3,900,728 of record NZ_OZ250143.1, read on the forward strand.
CTTGTGCCGGGTCTCCTCCCACTCCCGCGCCGGCACGGAATCGTAGACCACGCCCGCCCCTGCCTGGGCGTACACGCGGTCTCCGATGGAGAGCAGAGTCCGGATGACGATCGCCATGTCGAGGCTCGTGGCGCCGTAACCCACGTATCCCGCCGCGCCGCCGTAGGGGCCCCGGCGGGTCGGTTCGAGTTCGTCGATGATCTCCATGGCGCGCACCTTCGGCGCCCCCGTCAGGGTGCCGGCCGGAAAGCAGGCCTGGAACGCGTCCACGGCGTCGACTCCCCGTCTGAGCGACCCCGTGACCTCGCTGACGAGGTGCATCACGTGGCTGTAGCGCTCGATCTCCATGAAGCGCGCCACCCGGACCGATCCGGGCCGAGCCACCCGCCCCACGTCGTTGCGGCCGAGATCCACGAGCATGAGGTGCTCCGCCCGCTCCTTCTCGTCGGCGAGCAGGTCGCGGGCGTGCCCGTCGTCCTCCTCGGGGGTGGCGCCGCGCGGCCGCGTACCCGCGATCGGCCGCACGGTGACGCTCCCGTCCTCGACCCGGACCAGCGTCTCGGGGGAGGAGCCGATGAGGCGGACGCCGTCGAGTTCGATGAAGAAGAGGTAGGGCGACGGATTGCTGCGCCGGAGCGCGCGGTACAACTCGAGGGGGTCGCCCCCGAAGTGGGCGCCGGCGCGCTGGGAGACCACGACCTGGTAGGCGTCCCCCGCCACGATGTACTCGCGTATGCGATCGACGGCCGCCTCGTAGTCGTCGCGCGAGCGGTTCCCGGAGACCTCGGGCGCGCCCGCCGGGTCGCGGCCGAGCCGCCCCAGCCCGTGCGGCTCCTCCAGCGCCAGGACCCACTCCGCGAGCCGGTCGCGGGCGGCCCCGTAGAGTGCCTCCAGATCCTCGGCGTCGTGTGAAATCGGGACCGCCGCCACGGCGAAGGCACGCGAGAAGAGGTTGTCGATGATGAGGACGTGCTCCGTCGCCATGAAGCAGGCGTCGGGCACGCCCAGGTCGTCCGGCGGCGCGCCGGGCAGCCGTTCGAGCCAGCGCACCGTGTCGTAGCCGAAGAATCCGACGGCCCCGCCCCAGAACCGGGGCAGGGGAGGAACCTCGACCGGCTCGTAGCGGGTGATCCACGCCTCGAACGCCCCGAACGGATCGTCCGTCGGTTCGGGATCCCCCCACCCGCCGCCGGGGGTCCAGCGGCGGATCTCCAATCCATCGAGTCGCCAGGCCTCTCGGGGCGCGGAGCCGAGGAAGCTGAACCTCGCCCAGCGCTCGCCGCCCTCGACCGACTCCAGAAGGAAGGAAAACGGCCCTTGCCGGAGCTTCGAGAACGCTGTGACGGGTGTATCGAGGTCGAACGGAATCTCGATCGCGACGGGGACGATGCGGTCGGGTTCGGCCAGCCGGGAGAACTCCGCGAAGTCGGGGATGACGGACGTATCGCTCATCCCGGCAAGGTAGCAGCCCGCGGCTGGACACGGGAAAACGCGGGTCCCGGATCATCTTGCCGCCGGCGGGGTTTCAGCCTACCGTTTCAGGTCCGGTTCAATCCGGTGAGACCGGTTCCGGTCCGCCACGGACCGCCACGGCCCAACCAATGGTCGAGATCGCTCGGCTGCCCATGAGGAAGCGATGAACACCAGCGAATATCTCTCTCAGGTCGACAAGTGGAGCGCGCACAACTACCACCCGCTGCCCGTCGTGCTCGAGCGCGGGGAAGGCGAGTGGGTGTGGGACGTCGAGGGCAACCGGTATCTCGACATGCTGAGCGCCTATTCGGCGGTGAACCAGGGTCACCGTCACCCGCGTATCATCGCGGCCCTGCGCGCGCAGGCAGAGAAGCTCACGCTGACTTCCCGCGCCTTCCACAACGACCAGATGGGGCCGTTCCTTCAGCAATTGTGCGAGACGACGGGGTTCGAGCGCGCGCTGCCCATGAACACGGGCGCCGAGGGCGTGGAGACGGCGATCAAGGCGGCCCGCAAGTGGGGGTACACGGTCAAGGGCGTGGCTACGGACCAGGCGGAGATCATCGTCTGCGAGCAGAACTTCCACGGCCGCACGACGACGATCGTGGGCTTCTCGTCGGATACCGGCTCGACCTTCGGCTTCGGACCGTTCACGCCGGGCTTCGTGTCGATCCCCTACGGCGACACCGGGGCGCTGGAGGCCGCGATCACGCCGAACACGGTCGGGTTCCTGGTGGAGCCGATCCAGGGCGAGGCCGGGGTCGTCGTGCCGCCGGATGGGTTCTACGCACGGTCGCTCGAGATCTGCCGTGCGAACGACGTCCTCATGATCAACGACGAGATCCAGACGGGCCTCGGACGGACGGGCAAGTTGTTCTGCGCCGACTGGGAGGGAGATCGCGGCGACATCATGATCGTCGGGAAGGCCCTCGGCGGCGGCGTGTTCCCGGTCTCCGGCATACTTGCCAACTCCGAGATCATGGATGTGTTCCACCCGGGAGACCACGGGTCGACGTTCGGCGGCAACCCGCTGGGTGCGGCGGTCGGCATGGCGGCGCTCGACGTGATCCGGGACGAGGACCTGCCGGCGCGGTCGAACGAGCTGGGCTCCTGGTTCAAGGGAGAACTGGAAGCGATCGGTTCGCCCCACGTCGATCATGTGCGGGGTCGCGGCCTGTTCATCGGCGTGGTCGTCCGGGATGAGTCGGGGTCGGCGCGCCCGTTCTGCGAGGCGCTGCAGGCGCGCGGGATCCTCGCCAAGGAGACGCACGAGCAGGTGATCCGCTTCGCGCCTCCACTCACGATCGAGAAGGCGAGTCTGGAATGGGCGCTGGAGAACATCGCCGAAGTGCTGCAGGGCGCGGCGGTCGCGGTCGCCTGAGCCGCGGCCTCGGGCGCTCGCCGCCCGATCGGGAGCCTTCGCCGCTCCCGGCCACCCGCCCCGGAACGACCGGCCACGGCCCGCCCTCGCCGCGGGCCGGTCGCCCCCCGGGTCCGGCCGCCCAGCCGCCCTCCGGCGGTCCGGACGAACCCCGGCCCCGCGACGCGGCCGACCCCCGCGCAACTAATCCTCCGCTCGCTGTGTCACCGGTCTGGAAACGAAGGAACCGGCGTGGACCCGGAGACCCCGCCACGGTGACCGAACCACAACTCATTCAACGGCTCAAGGACGGGGATCAGCACGCGGCGCGTACGCTGTACGACGCGCACGTGGATCGTGTGTTCCGGATTTGCTACCGGTTCGCGGGGGAGGACCATCTCGCGCAGGACTTCACGCAGGAGACGTTCGTGCGGGCGTTCACGAAGATCGACACGTTTCGGGGCGAGTCCGCGTTCGGCACGTGGCTGGGGTCGATCGCGACCACGGTGTCGCTGAACGGACTTCGCAAGGTGAAGCGCTTCCGCGGCCGGGAGACCGTCCTGCACGACGACCTTCGCGCGAGCGGCGGCGGTCCGGGGGTCGAGCCCGACGTGAAGGCCAAGCTGCACCGGGCGGTCGACGAGCTTCCCACCGGATACCGCACGGTGTTCCTCCTCCACGATCTCGAGGGTTACACGCACGAGGAGATAGGAACGATGCTCGGCATCAAGGCCGGCACATCGAAGTCACAACTCTTCCGGGCCCGCGGCCGCCTGCGCGAGGCCCTCGCCGACCACGCGGGAGAATGGGCGTGCTGAAGGATCACACGGATCACACGGGCGACAAGGGAGATAGGGGTCACACGGGTGACGCCGGCCACACGGCGGACATGGAGCGATTCGTGAAGTTTCTCCGCCGGGAGGCGGCGGACTACCACGAGCCGCCTTGGGCCCCGGCCGACGTGATGTGGGCTGACATCGAAACGCGACTGACGGAAGACTCGATCGCGGACGTGATGGACGACGAACCGTTCGACGCGGCGGGCTACCATGAGCCGCCGCCCGCGCCACGCGAGGCGATGTGGGCACGCATCGAGTCCGCCTGGGTCGCGCGGCGGCCGGTCGAGCAGGAGGACCGCGAGGCCACGCCCGGTGTTGTCCGGCTGGCCGCATACCGCGGTCTTGGGCGGCGGCCACGCCGCACGGCCATCTGGCTGACGGGAGCCGCCGCCGCCTCGGTCGCGCTGGCCGTGGGGCTGAACCGGGGGCTGCGGCTCCCGGTCCCCGCCGAGCCCGAGATCGTCGCGGCGGTGGCGCCGGCGCCGGTCGCGGCGACCGACGCCGGGCCCATCGCGCCGCCTGCCGCCGGCGAGACGTCGGTGCCCTCGCTCGTCGAGGAGCCCCTGGAGACGAGTCGCCAGTTCGCGGCCGTCACGGCCCCGCCGGCAGCCGATCCGGCCCCCCGCCCGGGCAGCGCGGGTGCGCCCCCGCCGGTCCGCGCGGCCGTGAGCCTGCCGTCTACGCAGCCCGCGGGCCGCCCTGGGCCGTCACGCGCCCAGGCCAACGACTACGACGCGTCCCGGCACCTCGACCAGGCCGCTACCCTGCTCGTTGCCTTCCGCACGGATATCGGGAGCGACGAGTCCCAGCGCGATCTTGCCCGGTGGGCGCGGGAACTGCTGGTGGAGACCCGGTCCCGGCTCGCTACGTCTGCCGCGGAGGGTCAACGAGAACGGGCCCTGCTGCAGGATCTCGAACTCGTCCTCGTTCAGATCGCGCGGCTCGGCCCGGATGCTCCGGACTTCGAGCGCGAACTGGCCCGCGAGAGCATGGAACAGCAGGGTACGCTGATGCGGCTTCGTTCAGCGAGTGGAACGTGATGCGTGACCGGGCGAGATCATCCGGGACGCACGATAAGACGCATGGAGATGCACGATCACGGAGGCATATCATGAATTACCGCGCGAGACACCTGATCTCCGTCGGACTGCTCCTGGCCGGTCTCACGGCGGCTGAAGCCGTCGCCCCCGGTTCGCTGCAGGTGCTTGGGGCGAGGAGCCTTGCCGCGCAGACGGTCCGGCAGGGGGAGGTCCAACGATTCCTCGAGGCACGTCGCGCCATCAACGCGGAGGAGTTTGAACGTGCGGTGGCGCTCTTCCGGGCGTTGCGGACCGAGTCCTCGCTCACGTCACCTCCGTTTGAGCCCGATTCATACTACTGGGAGGCGTTCGCCCTCTATCGCCTCGGCGATCTGGCCGAGGCGCGGTTGCTACTCGAGACTCTCATGATCGGGTTTCACGAGGCGCAGCGGGTCGATCAACATGGCAGGCACCTCCCCGGGCGCCTGTACCAAGATGCGCGGGCCCTGGAATTCGAGATCCGAAGCCAACTCGCGTCGAGCGGCGACGCTGGCGATGCAGAGGCACTGCTGCGCGATGCAGAGGCGACTCTCGAGGCCTTCCCCGCGATGCTTGGTTTTCGCGTGATGCCCGTGGAGGTGGCGGGCGAAATCGTCTCGCTCCCGGTGTCGGTCGCCGATCTGGCGGTCTACGGGGACTCGCTGGCCGCCTCCGCCGCGGTCGACGCCCAGGCCGACTGGATGATCGCCGAACTCTATTCGAGGGCGGACACGATGCTCTCGGAGGGTCATGCGCAGGCCGACTCCACGATGGCCGACGTTCATGCGCGGGTGGACTCGCTGGCCGCCGCGCTGCGGGGACAGCCGCAGCCGACAGGGCAGGCGCCGGTGCAGAGCGTCGCGCCGGTCGGACAGAATACGGCCGATTACGAGGAACGCGTGGCGGAGTATCAGCGGCAGGCCGAGGAGTACCAACAGCAGCTTGCGGCCTACGATTGGCAGCGGGCGGAATACCAGGAGGCCTCGCGCGCCGCGGCACAGGAGCGGCAGCCGTGCGATGACGTGTCGGTGCAGCTGGCGGCGCTCGAAGCAGTGATGCGGTACGACGAGGTCAACCGGATGCAGGTGCTTCGCGGCGTCCTGGAGCGCGAGGACGGGTGTTCGACACGGCTTCACGAGGAGGCGGTCGAACTCATCGGGAGACAGGGAACGTTCGAAGCGCAGTCCGTTCTTGTCCGCGTCGTCCATCGCCACCCAGAGAAATCCGTCCGCAGAGCCGCCCTCCAGGAATTGTGGCGTTTCGACTCGGAAATCGCGTTCACGGTGCTCCGGGAGACGCTCGCCGACTCGGATGACGTAGCCCTGCAAAGCGATGCGATCGGCGGGCTCCGCAGGACCCGCTATGCGACGCACTCGTCGGCGCCCACCGCGATCCAGAACGCCCTCATCAGCGCGGTCATCAACCGCTCGAAGTCCGAACGCATTCGTACTTCGGCGATCCGTGCGCTGCGGGACCGGGATCACGTGGAAGGCGGAATCTTCGTCCGAATCTACGACCAACTCGATTCGGACGATCTCAAGGAGACTCTGCTTAGCTCGGTGGCGAGCAAGGTGGGGGAGAAAGAGGATATGGAAACCGCCGCCTGGGCGCGCTCGGTCGCCTTCGACCCGGAGGCATCCAACGCGGTGCGCGGCGCAGCCTTCAGCGCGTGGGCGGCCCACCCGACGGTGACGGTGGCGTATCTCACGGACCTCTACGGGGAACTGTCGGAACCGTTCCTGAAGCGGCAGGCCATCTACGCGATCTACATGCGGTCGGGGTCCGACCCCACAGCCCCCAGCGTCCTGATGGAACTCATCCGCAACGAACCGGACCAGGAGGTGCGGGAGCGCGGCATCTACTGGCTCGGCCGCACGGAATCCGAAGAGGCCGTCGAATTCCTGCTCGAGTTGCTGAGCCCCCCCGCGACGGATACGGTCCCGCGACGACCCGAATGAGACGCAGCAACAGGAGTCGACGTCCTGATTCGGGGTAGTTGAACCGAGACTTCTGGAAGGGTGGGAGCCCCATGAGAAGCCTCCGTACGGCGCTCGGCATGGTCGCGCTGCTTGTTGCAACGGCGTCGCCGAGCGTCGGCCGGGTTATTGAGGGGCCGGACGGACAGGTCGAGTTCGTCGGGTTGAAGGAGTGGGACGCGCGCGACCTCTTCGACGCCATCCAGGAATTGGCTCCCGACCAGCCATTTCACGCCTGTGCCGCGGTCATGGAGATGGAACTCGGATTCGCCGAGGCGGCTGCCATGTCGTACCGGACCCTCGGATCCGACGAGGTCTACACGATAGTGGTCGGTGTGGAGGACGCGGCACGTGTCCAGCGCCGCAAGACCGGAAGTGATACTGTCGCCCTGCCGGAAGCCTGGCAGGATCTGAAGGCGGTTGCCGAAGAGGACTTTGGGACGCTGACCGGCGCAGCGCGCACGCTCCACGGGCGGGATGATGCCGAATGGCTTGGCATCGCTCCCAAGACCCTCGATCGGATGTGGGCCGTGATCGACCGCGCGGACGGCGGGCGTGATCGCCGCCTCGCCCACGAAGTTCTCGCGAGGGATGCATCGTGGTCGACGCGCGCGGTCGCGACCCTCGTGCTCGGCAACTTCACGGAGCATGACACGTCGTGGCACGGCCTCCTGGAGTCCCTGACCGACCCGCAGGATCGGGTCGGTAACGTGGCTCAGAGCTTGCTCCAGGGGCTGATCTACTCGGACCGGAGGCGCCCCGTCGAATGGTCCGAGGCGCAGGTGACGCTGCTGGCGCTCTTGGATGGTACGAATCCGTGGGACTTCGATCTGGTCCTGGCCATCCTGGTCGCGACGGACATTGACCCGGAATTCGGGCAACGGTTGGCCAGGGAAAAGCCCGACCTCCTGCTCGCCTACGCCGGTGCCGAACATGCGGGGGTCCGGCAGCGGGCCATCGCCTTCCTGAAGGTCATAAGCGGCGAGGACTTCGGGACGGACCTCGAGGCCTGGACCGCATGGCTGAATGGTCGGTCGGACAGTGGGGGGAGCGCCGGGGAATGAGCCAGCCGACCACCAGGGGCTGCATCACAACCGGGATCCTCGTCCTGACCCTTTGTAGTGTTGGGTGTGGGAACCCGAGCGAAGACGCGGGCAACGGGCTCGAGGTGGTGGTCCGGGACAGCGCCGGCGTCAGCATTGTGGAGAACGCTGCGCCCGCACCGGACTCGCGCCTGCCGTGGGAATTCGGCACGCAGCCGTCCCTCTCGATCGGTGCCGTCGACAGCGGAGAAGCCGACCAGTTGTTCCGGGTCACCGATGCCACGCGACTCGCGGACGGCAGGATCGTGATCGCGAACTCGGGTAGCAATGAACTCAGGGTCTTCAACGCGGACGGCTCGCACGCGGCGACATGGGGAGGCCGGGGAGAGGGCCCGGGCGAGTTCATCAGCTACAGCCCGACCGCCGTCGCCTCCTGGCGCGGCGACTCGATCGCCGCCGTGAATCCATGGGGGACCCGCTTGTCCTTGTTCGATGCGGACGGGAACCACGGTCGCGACGTGTCCCTCGACCCCACGATGCTCGACGTCATCGACTTGCTGCCCGACGGGAAGATCTTCACGAGCAGTGGGGGAGGGCTCAGCGGGAACATGACAGGATCCTCGGGCCTCGTTCGCTCCAACGCGGAATGGGGAATCCTGGACGAGGGCGGTGCCTTGCTCGCTTCACTTGGCGAGTTTCCGGGAAGCGAGTTCTATGCAGTCTTCGCGGCCGATGGCAGCCTCGCGGGGGGCATGCCCCACCCCTTTGGCCGCGGCACGCTGGGAGCCGTGTGGGGAGGGTTCGTCTCGATCGGCGTGCAGGACAGCTACGAGATCAAGGCATTCGGGATGGATGGGTCGCTCGTCAGAGTCGTTCGCCGGGAAGGCGACCCGGAGAGTCCCAACCACGCCGACCTGGACGATTACTACGCCCGGCGCTACGCCGACCTGCCGGATGAGGATCGAATCAGCAACCCGAATGCAGTGCGGGACATGCCTCTGGTGGAAGCCTATCCCGCCTTCAGTGAGATTCTGTCGGATCGTGCCGGTTATCTCTGGGTTCGGGAGTACCGGACGGCGGCGTGGACAGTCTTCGATCCGGAAGGACGGGCCCAGGGCCTGGTCGAAACCCCGCCCGGCCTCCGCATCTTCGAGATCGGCGAAGACTACCTCCTGGGCTGGGTATACGACGAGTTGGGCGTCGAATACGTGCAACTCTGGTCATTGTCGCGGCAACTCACGTCCTGACAACGGCGCCGGTCACGGCGCACAGGGAGTTGCCCGGGCACGGGTAGTTGATCCTCCGTCTCGGAGCCCACTCGACCCCCGCGCAACCAATCCGCTGATGACGGTGTCCCCGGTTCGATACCGATCGAACCCAGCGGGAGAAAGGGGAAAGAGTCATGGCCTTTAGGTGGCTACTACAGGAGTCTCAGTCGTCTCGAATAGGAAGGGAATCCATGCCGAGAAGGTCCAGAGCGATTGCGTTCTCGCTCGCGTTGGGGACTGCGCTTTCCTGCTCGGGGGAGACCGGGCCAAGGGAGCCGGGTCTTCGTTTCTCCCCCGAACGACCGATGGCAGGCGACGAGATTACGGTCACCTATACTCCGCTCGGGATGCTTGCCGACGAACCCGAGCTTGTACTGCGTGGCACGTACGGAACCGCCGATGACAAGTCCTGGCGGGTTCGGCTCGATGAGAGGCTGCTCACGATCCCCACCATGAACCGAGGATCCGGCGGCACTTTCGCCACGCGGTTCACCCTGCCGGAAGCCGCGGTCTACGCCGCCTTCGTTGTGGAGGACGCGACGGGCGAGCAGCTCGACGCGAAAAGTGGTCGGCTCTTCGATCTCCTCGTGCACGCGCCGGACGACAGACCGCTCTACCATGCGTTCAGGCGCCGGGCCGACGAGTTCGAGGACCGGAACGTGCACACATCGTTGGAGGCGCTTCGCCGTGCAATGGAGTTGTATCCGGATTCACTCGGCGGATGGAGTGAGCTTCGCTCTTTCGAGAGATCCGCTCTGGGGTGGACCACAGGCGACAGCCTCTTCGCGTGGCACCAGGAGAATTTCGCCGAACTCCACGAACGCTACAAGGACCGTGAGGAAGGGCTCTCCCCGTCGGCGATCCAAGGGCTTTCCAGCTATGCCGCCGCCGTGCGCGACCAGCAGGGCACGGCCCACTGGGACGCGGCCGCCGAACAGACGGTCGGCACGGACGCCTGGGCCATGGACACCGGGTGGAGGATCTTGAACCAGTTGGACGCCGACGGAGATACGACGCTGGCGTTGGCTGAGTTCGAGCGGCATTGGCCGGACGCCCGCGAGGCTCTGAGTCCGTTCGAGATCTTCGGCTTTGAACTCGCCCTCGAGGCGAGGGACCTCGACGCATTGGATCGATGGATCGAGCGTTTCTTCCCCTATGGGATGAGAGGGTTGGCGCTGCCCCGAATGATCGCTGTGATCCCTGAGCGTCGCGCACGTGCGGTGGAGCTCGCGAGGGTGCGGTATGAGTTGCCGGACCCGGGTCGACCGCTGGGACGAACCGCCGATGAACACGCTCAATCGGTCGCCGTCGAGCGCGCCGCCCTGTTGAAGGACTACGCCAGGTTCCTGAACGAATACGCGAGCCCTGACGAGGCCATGGAGATCGTTGAGGAGGCGACGACCCGGTCGGCGAGCTCGGATCTGTTCGAGATCCTCGGCGAGTTGAAGCTGGATGCCGGCGACGTGGAGGGCGCCGCGCGTGCCTACGCGGCGTTGGCCTCCGACCCGAGCATGTCCCCAGAACAGGCCGACTCGCTCGCCATGCTGGTCGGTCACGACCCGGACAGCCCCAAATGGCGCGCCCTGCTCGAGGCCGGAACCGTGCAGGTGTTGCCCAACGTCCTGTCCGCTGCCGTAGAGTGGACCCCCGGCGACGCCCGGGTAACCGATGCGAGCGGAAACCAGCACACATTGGCCGACCTGACAGGAGGCAAGCCCACCGTGCTCATCTTCTGGGCCCGGTGGTGCCCGCCGTGCGTCCAGAAGATCCCCGCGGTGGTGCGCCTTGAGGCGGCAATGGAGCGCCTCGGCGCGCAGGTGCTGTCCATCGCATGGCGTGATCCGCCCGGGGCGGAGATGGATGCGTTCATCGAAGAGCGGGGGATCACCTATCCCGTCTACTACGACCTTGCGGACGACGCGACGGGCGCGTTCGGCGTGTATGCGATCCAGGCGAACTTTGTCCTGGACCCCCGGGGCCGCGTGCGCTTCGAGCGCTCCGCGATCGTCGACATCCCTCGGCAGGTGGGCGCCTTGAAGTCAGAACTCCTGGAGGGCTGACCGCGACCGTTGCCCCGAACTACGAACTCCATGCGTCATGCGAGACCATCGGCGTGGCGGTCATCCGCAAGTCCGCGACGTGGACGCCGAGCCTCTCGTCGAGATCGGGGCCGCGTTAGGGGGCGGACGAATACCAACTCGACGTCGTGGGGATCGTTTCGTCTCAGTAACGGAAACATCGTCAGCGGAGAGCGATTCTCCGGGGAGTTGCGGGGCTACGACCTCGCCCAGGACCGCATCCAGGTCTTCGCTCCCGGAGGGAAATTCGTTCGAGCGGTGCGGACCGAGGGACATTGGCCCGGGTTCAGTCCAGGGAGCTCGATCGGTGTCTCGGGGAGCCGTCTGATCATCGCCTTTGCGGACTACAACGAGATCCCCGAGGGCGTCGCGCGCTGGCCGCAACGCCGATTGGCGACCCTGTCTCTCCAGGACGGGTCGGCGACCACGTTGCTGGACGTACCGGGCGAGGAACAGTTCGTCGAACGATTCGACCCGTCACGAGCGTCCATGTGGAAGCGTGGCTCGACCAGATGGCCGAGCAGAACATGACGTACAACAACTACACACAGGCGGAGGCGGACGCTCGGAGGCCCGAGTGGCGGGACCGCCCACGCGCGGAAACCCTCCCGGCCCTGCGCTCCCTGCACCTGGACGCCGAGGGCAATCTCTGGGTCGAGCGATACTTCGGTCCAGGCGCGGAGCCGTCCCCCTTCGAGGTCTACGCTCCCGACGGCACCTGGCTGGGCAGCGTCTCCATGCCTGCGGGGCTGGACCGAGGCGCCCTGGCTCCGCGTCTCGAGATCGGCGACGACTACGTGCTCGGCGTGTGGCGCGACGCGCAGGGCGTCGAAACTGTGCGCCTGTACCGCTTGAACAAGTAGGGTCGTCCGACCCCCGCGCAACCAAGCCGTCGCTGACCGTGTCCCCGGCAGGTAGTACTGAACCGTCCACGGGAGAGAGTCATGCGTCACGGGTGCCCCGGTCGTCTCCTCATGCAGTGGTTCCGAGCAGGTACGTGCTTTCCACTCCTGGCCATTGCCGGCGCCTGCGGTCAGGGTGACGCCGTGGGCCCGGGTATTTTCACGCCCGACCTCATCAGCACGGCAGCCGTGCCGCTTAGCGAGAGCAACGAAGTCGCGCTTCTTGCGGATGGGCGCACGGCCTGCGTAATCGACTCCTACGAGGGCCAGGTCCGCTGTGTGGACGGGGAAGGCACTGTCGCGGGAGTCTTCGGGCGCGAGGGGGAAGGTCCCGGGGAGTTTGGCAATCCTGGGGACCTCGCTCGTGGTGATGACGGAACGGTTGGAGTGGTGGATCCGGCATTGGGCCGCTTCTCGGTCTTCGAGGCATCGGGCGCCTACGTGTCGGATGTGCTGCTGCCGGACAGGCTGTTTGAGCCGCTCCCGTCGTTCGGCGCTGTGGTTTCAGGTTTGTCGCTGGACTACATGGCGATGCTCGGCGGCGAGACTTCCGGATCGCTGGTGACCCGGTACGACGTGAACCTCGCCTCCGGGCAGGTCGCGCGGCAGGAAGGGTCTCCGCGGGCGACGTGGGATGTCGAGTGCGGGCAAGTCATCTACGGCATCCCGGACCGCGAGGAGGGCTGGGTCTTCGTGGCCTGTGAAGGCCACCTGATCTTCGTCGGCGACACCGGCGACGCCACGGTTCTACGCGCGCCGATGTACGTCCCGGAACTCCCGGGCGAGCGTGACGTCGCACGTCGCGAGGAGATGCTCAGGGGCTTCAACAGGCGGCGGGGCTTCCCCATCTCCCAGGGCGTCGAGGAGCAGCTGGAAAGCTATCGCGCCACCCCGAAGAACTACCATCTGTCCACGGGCGAGCAGTTGTTCGACGACGCCAACCGCTACTGGATCGCCACCCAGCGCGACCAGCACGAATGGTCCTACCTGGACGTGTACGAGAACGCCGAATACGTCGGGTCGGTGCGGGTCAGGGATCGGCTGAGGAGCTTCGACCTCCTGGGGTCGACGCTGGTCGTGCTGGCCGACCGACTGATCGGGCCAGACGATGCCGACGGGATTCCGGATCGGGCGCTCGACTGGTACGACATCGGAGACCTGCCGTTCGGCCGGTGACAAGCCGCCTACTGATGCTGGCGGCAGCCCTCGCTGCCTGCGGGGAAGACACCGGATTCACCGGCGATGCCCAGGTCCGGATGCGGGACAGCGCCGGGGTGCGGATCGTCGAGTATGCGGGGATGCCGGAGGTCGAGGCGCCTTTCGCCATAGCGGCGGAGCCGGTGTACAGCCACGGGGTGGGTCAGGGCAACTACGCGTTCGAGCGCATCAACTTCGGCCGCCTCTTCCCGGACGGCGGCGCCGTCCTCTCGGACGAGTGGAGCAGCGAACTGGTCGTCTTGAGCCCGGATGGCACGACGCACGAGGTGCTTGCCGGACGGGGAGAGGGACCGGGCGAAGTCGCGTATGTCGACGCCCTGTTCGCGCCGGGGCAGGACAGCGTCCTGGTGGCCGACCGGCGCCTGGGCCGCGTCACGCTCTTCGCCGGCCGTTCGATCGCGCGCGCCGCCGAGCTCCATCGGTCAATCGGCCTCCGTGTGGCGGGCATCGGCTCATCCGGCGAGTTGCTGCTGGCGACTTCGGTGCTGTTCACCGCTCCCAACTTCCGGACCGGATTCGAAGGGGAATGGCGCCCTGGGCACATGGCCCGCGTCGACATGGAGACCGGCGCCCTCGACACGGTCGCGTCGTACGACTTCGTGACGCGGATCCCGCCGGAGCTCGAGTGGTGGGATCCGATCGAGGCGGTGGGCCAGGTCGTGGTCGCCAACCGACAGTTCGTCTACACGAGGTCCGACCGGCCCGAGGTGACCTGGCGTCTGCAGGACGGCTCCGTAACGCAGATCGTACGCTGGCAGGCCGAACCCGCCCCCCTGACCGGGGAACTGGTGGGGTCCGTCGAGGCCGCCCAGCGAAGGAGGACCCGCGCCGAGTACCGCAGCGTTCCCGAGTCCCGGTTCGAGGAGATCATGCAGGGGGACATGGCCGCCTACTCCGCCAGCGTCGGCCGGCCGATGCCGCTCTTCGGTTCGCCGTTCGCCGACGCCGAAGGACGCGTATGGCTGCCCTCTTACCGACCGGGCGGCTTCCAGGAAGGCGCGTCGCCGTACACCGTCATTTCCCCGCATGGGGAGTGGCTGGGAAGGATCGAGGCTCCGCCCGGATTCCGCATCCTCGATGTGACCGGCGAGTTCGTCCTCGGGGTGTTCCGGGACGAGATGGATGTCGAGAGCGTCGTGGTCTACGCGTTGGTGGAAAGATCCTCGATCCCCGCGCAACCAAGCCGCCGCTGACTGTGTCCCCGGTTCGGCACAACGGAACCGACCACGGGGAGAGAGTCATGGATCACGGCGGCCGCGGTTGTCTCCTGATGCGGTGGGTCCGCACAGGTGCCGTCTCTCCACTCCTGGCCTTGTTCGCTCTGCCGGCTTGTGGTTTGGCGGGGGAGCAGGCCGGCACGCTGCACTCGGATTCGGCCGGAGTGGCGATCGCCACCGCTGTTGAGCCGGTGTGGGGGCCCGGCGAGGGCTGGACCGTGGGTGAGCAGCCGCTGCTCGAAATCGGCAAGGCCATCGGGGATCCCGACTACCAACTCTACGGTGTCGTGGGGGCGGTACGCCTGAGCACGGGCGACATCGTGCTCGGGGACGGGGGGTCCGGCGAACTTCGCCGCTACGACCGGGACGGGACTTTCGTGTGGCGCGCGGCCGGTGAAGGCGAAGGGCCGGGCGAACACCGCTCCCTGTCCTTCGTGGGTGTGCTCGCTGGCGATTCCCTGGTCTCGTACGACAGGGCGCTGTGGCGCGTGCAGATCTTCGATGCGGACGGTGAACTCGTCCGCACGATCCGAGTGGAGCCGTCCTGGCGCGAATCTCGACCGCGATCGGCTGTGGGAGTGTCGGGGCGCCAACTGATCATGAACTTCACGGACGGTGCCTACGGTGGCGCCTGGCCGGAGGTGGACGGCGTCGTGAGATGGCCGGGGATCAGGATCGGCGCCCTCGATCTCTCGGACGGGACGATTCATGCGGTGTCGGATTTTCTCGGTCAAGAGGGAGTGATACGGCGCTCCGGCGAGGGCGTCGCGCACATCGGTTACGACTTCGGAAAGGGGCCACAGTTCGCCGTCGCTCCCGGGACGCTCGCCGCCGTCGATACAGAGGCGTTCCATCTACGGTCCATCTCCCTCGACGATGGCGAAACTACCCGGATCCTGCGCCGGGACATTACGCCGACTCCGGTCACGAGTGCGCACGTCGATGCGGAGATCGAGGAGTACATCGAGACGAACGCCACGTTCGGGGGCGTCTCGCGCGAGCAGGCGGAACAGATGGGACGGAGCCGCCGTGACGATCCCAGGGCCCCGACACTGCCCATCCTGCGCTCCATCCGCCTGGATGCGGTGGGCAATCTCTGGGTGGAACCGTTCTTCGGTGCCGGGATAGACGTCGGGCCCTTCCAGGTCTTCGCTGCCGACGGCACCTGGTTAGGCAGCGTCTCGGTGCCACCGGGGTTGGACCGGGGGTTCATCCCGGACTTCGCTCCGGGCCTGGAGATCGGCGACGACTACATTCTCGGCGTATGGCGCGACGCTCAGGACATCGAATACGTCCGCCTCTATTCCCTCGACAAGCCATGACCTTCCGAACCACGCGAACGATTGGGGCCGCTGGGGCCCTGCCGGTGGTCTTCTCTGCTGTCCTTTCTAGCGTCCTCTATGTGGCGTGCGCGGGCGGACCGGACGGCGGTGGGGGCCTGCGGAGCGTCGTCCGAGACAGCGCCGGCGTCACGATCGTCGAGAATGGGCGCCCGCTTCCGGAGTCGCGGCTGGGCTGGCAGGTCGGGCCGGAGGCGACGGTGTCGATCGGGACGGCCGGGGGCGATCCCGCGTACGAACTCTTCCGCGCCCTTGACGCGATGCGGCTTTCCGACGGACGGATCGTGGTCGCCAACGCGGGCTCCGGCGAACTCCGCGTCTTCGACTCCGACGGTGTCCACCTCGAATCGTGGGGAGGCCAGGGCGACGGTCCGGGCGAATTCGGCGTCATGGCTCCGGGGGGCCTGGAGCCGTGGCCGGGCGATTCGCTGATGGCCAGGGAGCCGTTCCAGAGCCGGATCTCCATCTTCTCCGTGGCTGGAACGTTCGGTCGCGCCCTCAGGTTGCAGCCGCAGAGCGGCTACCAGTCGGTGGTCGGCCCGCTCCCGGACGGGAGAGTCCTGGCCCAAACGCTGACGACATACTCGGGTGGCACGCCGGGCACCTCGGAGCTCACACGCCCGGACCTCGAATACGGGATTCTGGAGGCGGACGGGAGCGTACACCGGGACCTGGGCGTGTACCCGGGATCGGAACTATACGTCGTCACCACGGCCCAGGGGACGCGTGCCCGCGCCTACCCCTTCGATCGCAGCGCGTTCGCGTTCGTGTGGGGGGATCTGGTCGTGATGAGCACCAACGACCGCTACGAGATCCTTGCCTACCGGACGGACGGGTCGCTCGCGAGGATCGTCCGCCGCGACCACGAAGCCCGCTCTCCGACCCGGGCCGACCTGCGCGACGACGTGGCCCGGCGGAACCCCGGTCGCCCCGAGGCGCTCGACGCGGTCGCCGATATGCCGCTGGTTGACGCGTTCCCCGCCTTCAATCGCGTCGTCGTTGACCGGCTGAACCACCTCTGGGTCGAGGAATACAGACTGCTGGGTGAGGACCAACGCCTGTGGACCGTATTCGATCCCGTTGGCCGTGCCCTGGGGATGGTCGAGATGCCCGGGAGCTTCCGCGTCACGGAGATTGGCGAGGACTACATCCTCGGCACGCGGCGAGACGCCCTCGACATCGAGTACGTGGAGTCCTGGCCCCTCGACCGCTCCGGCTCATGAAGCCCGGAATCCCGGCAGGGATCGCGCTGCTCCTGGGCGTTGTCGCGTGTGCGGATGGCGGTTCCCCTGCGCCCCGGGAGGTCCCGGTCTGGGAGGGGTCGATCGACCTCGAGGTCGGCGAGGTCGAGGGGGAGGATCCCTACCTGTTCACGACCATCGGCTCCGTCGTGGAAGACGACCGCGGGCGGTTGATCGTCGCGGACTATCAGACCCACGAGGTGCGGGTGTTCGAGCCGGACGGCCGCTTCGCCTTCAGCTTCGGCGGCCAGGGGGAGGGTCCCGGCGAGTTGACGAATCCCTGCTGCATGACGTTCGGGCCCGCTGGGCTCCTGTGGGTGCGGGAGAGCATCCGCTACAGCGCGTTCAGACTCGACGGCGAAGGCGCGGAGTACGTGCGCGGCCTCAGGAGCGTCAACGCCTCCTTCAATCTGATCGCGCCGGTGACCTTCGACGCGGAGGGTCGGCTCGTGGATCTGGGGATGGCGGCTGGCGACACCCGGTTCACGCGCTTCCACCTGGGTCCGGGCGCGGCCGTGGATACGGTCACAATGGCGACGGCCGAGGAGCAGGCCACCGGCTTCAGTCCGGTCGACATCATGGTGGGAAATCAGGCCGCCAAGTTCTTCCTCTACCAGCCCTTCGGTCCGCGATGGTTCCACGGGCACGGGCCGGGAGGCTGGTGGGCCACGGCGGTCAGTTCCGCCTACGCGGTCACGCTTCACCATCCCGACCGAAGCACGTCGTTGATCCAGGATCCACTACAGGGACCGGAACTGACACCGGACGAACGGCGCCGTGCGCAGGCCCGGATCGACCAGGAGAAGGAGAGATTCGACCTGCGGGAACACCCGTTCGGGATTCCCGATCGCAAGCCGGTTCTCGCCGAACTCTTCTTCGATCGCGCAGGCCGGCTGTGGGTGGAGAAGACGGGTGTCGACGGACAGCAGATGCGTGAAGCCGATGTCTACCGCCAGGACACCCTGGTGGCGCGATACCGATGGCCGCGAGGCGTCAGCCACCTCGGATCTCCCTGGGTCACCGAGACGACACTCTATGGCACGACGCGCGACTCTCTCGACGTCTGGCGAGCCGCACGCGTCCGTTTCACTCGGATCCCGGAGTAGGAGGGACCCTTGGACAACGTCCGTGCGATCACGCGCTCGATACGGCGTACCATGACTGATGGCGGGGTCATGGCTACCGCCGTCCTGTGCATTGCGTGCGACGCCTCGCCTGGTGACCGGCTTCAGGACTTCTCCGTGCGCGACAGCGCGGGGGTCGAGATCGTCGAGAACCGCGGCGAGATCCCCGAGTTCATGCTGCCGCCGGAGCCGCAACTGCGCCTCGGCCGGCAGGACGGCCCGCCCCGGTATCAGATGTTCCGCGTCCCCGACGCCCTGGAATTGGACGACGGCTCCGTCGTTGTCGTGAGCCAGGTCGAGCCCCTGATCCGCATCTTCGCGCCGGACGGGACACTTCGGGCCTTCTTCGGCTCTCGGGGTGAAGGGCCACGCGAATTCGGGCTGCCGCAGAGAGTGTGGAAGGCGGGGGCGGACTCCCTCGTCATCTATGACTGGCGGAATCGAAGGCTCGCCTACTGGACGGCGGGCGGGGGCTTCCTTTCGGTCAGCCCGATGCGCCCCATCGCGCCGACCCCGATCGCCGGCGGGCGCTTCCGGGATGGGAGCGTCCTCGTCACGAGCATTGTGATGACGAGAGCGGACGATTTCACCTGGTCGCCGCTCATCGGGCTTCGCTACTCCGGGTCCGGAGCGCTCCAGGACACGGTCTTCAACGTCCCCGGTTGGAACCTTGGCCCCGTGGACATCGGGGGCGAAACCGTCCTCCAAAGCCGGCACTTCGAAGGTGTGGCCGGAGCGACGGCCGTCGAGGGGGCCATCGCGCTGACGCTGGGCGACGCGTACGAGGTTCGCATCCTCGATCCCGAGGGCCGACTGACGCGGCTGATCCGCTGGACGGGCCGCGACCGGACCGTCACGCAGGCGCATGTGGCCGCGGCGCGAGAAGAGGCGGTCCGCAGCGCGGCCACGGAGGAGGAGCGTCAGCAGGCGCTGAGGTTCTTCGACGCGAAGCCGGTCGCCGAGCAGTTCGGGACCGTGGCCGGGTCTCGGGCCGCCCCGGACGGCGGCTTCTGGGTGCGCGAGTGGCGACACCCCGGGGATCCGGAGGGTGAAAGCTGGCTTGCGTTCGACGGCGAGGGGCGTCTCCTCGGCCGACTCGCACTCCCGTCCGGACCCCGGCTCACTCGCGTTGGTCGCCAGCATCTGATCGTCATCGAGCAGGACGAACTCGACATCGAGTACGTCTCGGTATACGCGCTGCCGCCGCAGCTGAAGGCCGTTTCGCCGTAACGCCGGCGCTGCGGCGGGACGAGGAGGACGACAAGCATGAGTGTCTCGAAACGCTACGTGAGCCGGGCGGCGTTTCTCGCCGTCCTCTGCATTGGAATGACGGGCTGCGGCGGCGAGCAGGCCGGTGGCGCGGTCACGGTGAGGGATACGCTGCCCTCAGGGCTCGAGCGCGTCCTCAACACCCTTCCCCCCGATCCCGCCCCCACCTGGACTCTGGTGGAAGAACTGCGCGTCGGCTCCATGGAAGGTGACGGGCCGGATGTGTTCGGGTATCTGAAGGGCCTGGTCGTGCTGGACGGCGGAGGGTTCGTCGTCCTCGAGTCCCAGGTACAGGAACTGCGCGTCTTCGGTCCGGATGGCGCTCACGTCGCGACCCACGGACGCAAGGGGCAGGGACCCGGCGAGTTCGTGGACGCGAACGGTCTCATGCTCGGCCCGCGCGGCCACGTCTGGGTCCCGGATACGCGCAACGGGAGGATGTCGGTCTTCGATCCGGAGGACGGTTTCGTCGAGTCCTTCCCGTTCGCCGACGCGAACTTCAATGCGACCTGGAACGGCGCGATGGTAGAGGGGAACCGCATCTACCGGCCGTCTTGGGCGTCAGGGAACCGGAGGCTGCTTCGCGTCTACGATCTCAACATGAGACTCATGGACTCGCTACCGCTGCCGAGCGACCGCCCGGAAGGCGAAGAGTTCGATCCCGCGAGCCAGCCCGGCGCCTTCTACCAGGAGATGGGCGGCGGTTACATGGCGTACTCGATCCCGTTCTACCCGCACGAGGCCAGATACATTGATCCGCGAGGCGCGGTGTGGTCCACTTGGCGCGGAGAGCCGGAATACCGCATCAAGCGGTGGCAGCCGGGCGGTGACACGACGCTCCTGGTCGAGACCCGTCGACCCCCCGTCCCCGTCCCTGCCGTGGAACGAGATTCCGTCATCGACTTGATGAGGCAAATGCTCTCGAACATGGGCGTGGGTGAATGGGACTGGTCCCGGGTCCCCACCATCAAGCCTGCTGTCGAGGCCATCTTCGAATCAGCCGAGGGCAACCTGTGGATCCGGACCCCCTCCAACGGTGACGGGGTCCTGTTCGATGTCTACGCGAGGGACGTGGCCTATCTCGGCACGGCCAGCCTGAGCTCCGGCCTCAACCTCTTCGAGCAGGTCACCCCGGTCGTGCGCGGTGATCTGGTCTGGCTGATCGCGACGGACGAGTTGGACGTGCCCTACGTCATCCGCGCCCGAATCACGCCAGCGCACCGAGGTACACCATGAGAACCATGACTCTGACGGGGGTGTGCATCCTGGCCGCCGCTGCCGCCTCGTGTGGGGATGCCGACGAGGGACGCTCGGGCCTCGAGTCGGTGATCCGCGACAGCGCGGGCATCACGATCGTCGAGAACGAGGAACCCGCGCCGGAGACTCGTCTCGGATGGCGCATCGCGGAGTCGCCTACCCTCTCGATCGGCGCCTTCGAGGGAGACCCGGCGTACGAGCTGTATCAGGTCATGGACGCCGCGAGGCTTCCGGACGGCAGGATCGTCGTCGCCAACGCGGGCTCCGGCGAACTGCGGGTGTTCGACGCGTCCGGCACGCACCTCGCATCGTGGGGAGGCAGGGGCGAAGGGCCGGGCGAGTTCGGCGATTTCGCCGCTCCCTGGAGCGTCGAGCCCTGGCCCGGAGATTCCATTGCGGCGTCGGACCTGTATGCGAGAAGGATCTCCGTCTTCGACGCCCATGGAGCGCACGGCCGCACTTTCGTGCTGGAGGATCAATACTACCGCCTCATGGGCGTGCTGCCCGACGGAAAGATGTTCCTGGGTACCGTGCCCACTTTCGTTGCCGGCACCATGGGGACGGGAGTGGTCCGCCGGGAGATCGAATACGCAATCGCGTCACCGGACGGCAGCCTGCATGCGGCGCTCGGGACGTATCCGGCGTCGGAGTGATACATAGTCGCCGAAGAGGGCATGGCCGTGCACCCACAGCCCTTCCGCCACTCCGCCATCGCCCGCGTCTGGGGGGATCTGATCGTCATCGGCTCCAACGACGCCTATGAGATCCGGGCCTATACGACGGACGGCGTATTGGCGTGGATCGTGCGCCGGGAGCACGACGTTCGAAGTCCGACCCGGGCCGACGTCGATGACGCGCTGGCCGAGCGGTACGCGGACAACACCGAGGAAGAGCGGGCGGAAGCGCTGGCCGAGCTGAAAGACATGCCGCTCCTGGAGACCTTCCCCGCGTTCGGTCGGGTTCTGACCGACTCCCGCGGCTATCTCTGGGTGGAGGACTACCAGTTGCCCGGCGAGCCGGCCCCCCCGTGGACGGTCTTCGACCCCGAGGGCCGTGTGCAGGGTTTCATGGAGCTGCCATCCGATCTGAGCATCTTCGAGATCGGCGAAGACTACGTTCTGGGCAGGGTGTCCGACGATGTCGGAATCGAGCGCGTGCAGCTCTGGCCGCTTGACCGGTCCGACCGCTGATGGCCCGGCCACCGCTCGCTCCCACCCCGACCGGCGGCTAGTTTCGGCGCGCAGCTAAACCGCCTCGGATGTCCGGTATTCGCGGCGGAATCTCCCCACGCGAACTTCGTGACCAGAGGCGCGTAATACCGGCGTGATGAACGGCATCGAGCGCGAAAAGATCGGTCCGCTGACGCTGCGGGTGTGGGGGCTGCTGACGGCGCTCGCCGTGTGGGCCCTCTATCTGCTCACCATCGCGCCCACGACCGGCTTCTGGGACACCTCCGAGTACGTCACCACGGCGCACATCCTCGGGCTCCCGCATCCGCCCGGGAATCCGGGTTTCGTCCTCCTGGGGCGCGTGTGGGATCTGCTGCTCGGGTTCACCGGGCTCCCGGTCGCGCTGCGGATCAACGTGCTCAGCGCCACCCTTTCGGCGGGGGCGAGCTTCTTCTTCTTCCTCGCGGTGGCGCGCATGGTCGCGCATTTCCGCCGGAACCGGCACGAGGTGCTCATCGCGGCCATGGTCGCGGTGTGGATCGGGGCGACCGCCTTCACCGTATGGACCCAGTCGAACCTGAACGAGAAGGTCTACACCCTCTCCCTCTTCGTCGTCTCTCTCGTCAGCTATCTGGCGATGCTCTGGATGGACGAGGCGGACACCGCGCGCGGGAACCGGCTGCTCCTGCTGATCGCGCTCGTGCTCGGCCTGGGGTGGTCGAATCACACCATGTCGCTGCTGCCGGGGCCGGCCCTCGCCGTCTTCGTGCTCCTGCACCGCTGGCGGGCCGCGCTGAACCCGCGGGTTCTGGGGCTCGGGGTACTGCTGTTCGCGATCGGGTACTCGGTGCAGCTCCTCTTCGTCCCCATCCGTTCGGCGCAGAACCCGATCATCGACGAGGCGGATCCCGAGTGCCCGACAGTCGTGTCGGCGATCACACCCAAGCGCATCGACGATCGGTTCGGGAACAGCAAGCTCTCCGTGGCCTGCGAGCCGCTGGCCCTGTCGCTGATCCGGGACCAGTACGGCCCCGGTCCGATCACGCAGCGCCAGGCCCCGCTGACGGCCCAGTACGCGAACTACTGGCAGTACTTCGACTGGCAGTGGGCGCGGTCGCTGCCCCCGGCCGGGCGTCTCGCCGCGAGCATGATCTTCCTCTTCCTCGCCCTGCTCGGACTCTGGACGCACTTCCGAAGCGACCGGAAGACGTTCGTCTACGCGGGGACCCTGCTGTTCACCGTCACGCTGCTCCTCGTCTACTACCTGAACTTCAAGTACGGCTACTCGCTCTATGTGGAGGAGGTGCCGAACATCATCGAGCACGAAGTACGGGAGCGGGACTACTTCTACATCATCGGGTTCCAGATGTGGGGCATCTACGCCGGGCTGGGACTCGTGGCGCTGTGGGGGCAGTGGACCGGCCCCCCGCGGCCGGATCCGACGCGGAGCTACCGCAACGCGGAACCGGACGAGCGGCCGGCCGGGTTCGGCCCGCGGCACCGGAAGGCGGCGCCGCTGCTCGCGGTCGCCCTCATCCCCCTCTTCTTCAACTACTCCCGCGCCGACCGGACGGGGGACAGCGCGGCCCGCGACTGGGCGTACAACATCCTCCAGTCCGTCGAACCATACGCGGTGCTGTTCACCAACGGGGACAACGACACCTTCCCGCTCTGGTATCTGCAGGAGGTCGAGGGAATCCGGCGCGACGTGACCGTGATCGTCCACTCCTATCTCGGCACGAACTGGTACCCCAAGCAGCTGCGGGCTCTGACGACACCGTGCGAGCCGGGGCAGTCGTCGGAGGACTCACCGACGACGATCGTGTGCCAGCGGCCGTTCGACGGGGAGAACGCGGCGAGCCCCTACGCTGACATGGACCTGACCCCGCCCGCCCGCTCGATCATCGCCCTCAGTGACACAGAAATCGACGGGCTCGGGGCGGCGGGGTTTGCGGTCCCGCAGGACACCGCGTTCCGGCTCTCGAGTTGGGTCACCGGGACGGTGCGGGGCGGCGACACGATCCTCTACCCCGACATCCTGGTGTTTCACATCGCCCGGCAGGCGCTGGGCGACCGGCCGGTCTACTTCGCCGCCACCGCCCCGCCCGTGTACGGAAAGTGGGGGTTCCAGCCGCACCTCGTCCGGCACGGGCTCGCGTTCAAGCTCGTGGACGCCCCGCTCGAACCCTCCGAAGATCTCGTCGACCTGCGCGAGTACATGCCGAACACGGTGTCGCCGACCTGGAACGACCGCGCGCGCACGGAGGACCTGCTCTGGAACGTGTTCCGGGTCGAAGGCGTGCTGGACTGGGAGGAGTGGCCCGAGCCCTCCACGGCGTCGAGCATCCCGGCCCAGTACTACCTCGCGTACTTACTCCAGGGGATGACGGAGGAACACCTCGGGGACGGGGAAGCCGCCGAACAGGCCTACCAGCGCGCGGACCACTTCGGCCGGCTCGCCGGCTTGGGAGGGCCCCGGAACTGAAGCCGGCAGCGGGACTCCAAAGCGTCCCGGGGGCGACGCGATTGGACGCTGGGACGCCATGGTATTCCGGATCGCCCGGCAGTCGTTGGGTGACCGGCCGGTGTATTTCGCCGGGACCGCGTCGCCCGTCTGGGACAAGTGGCAGCTCCAGCCCCACCTGGTGCGCCACGGCCTCGCCTTCAAGCTCGTCGACGGCCCGCTCGAAGTCTCCGGGAATCTGGTCGACTTACGCGAGCAGTTCCCGGATTCGGTGATGCCGACCTGGAACGACCCGCGGGGGACCCGTGAACTCCTGGAGGACGTATTCCTGGTCGACGATCTCCTCGAGTTGGAGGAATGGCCCGAGCCGTCAACGCGGTCGAGCATCCCGCTCCAGTACTACCTGGCGCACGCCGTGCAGGGGCTGACGGAAGAAGTGCAGGGAACGGCCGAGGCGGCGCAGGAGGCGTACCGCCGCGCGAACCACTTCGCGCGGCTTCTCGGCGGCGGCTAGAAGGGGCGGAGCGCGCCCAGCAGGGTGACGATGAGGATCAGCACGCCGTTGATCGAGCCGACGATCGCGTTCGTCTTCCGGAACTTCACGAACGAGGCGCTGTCCTTTCCCGCGTTGGCCGAAGCCTCGGAGGCGCGCACGAGGCGGCCCGAGTTGGGAATCTGGATCGCCACCGCCAGAGCGAAGGCGATAAGGCCGAGCACCTGCATCTGGAACTGCCAGTGGGGTGTGAGCCGGAAGACTCCGTAGCCACCCATCCCGGCGAGACCGAAGCCGGCGATCGTGGTCAGCAGCATGCCGAGGAGCCCGGGGCCCCTCAGCAGCCGGTGGCTGGCGCGGTAGGCGAACGCGATGATGGTTCGGTCGCCCGTCTGGTTCGCGCGGACGGCGAACAGGGCGATCGACAGGGTGACGCCGAACCACAGCGCGAGGCCGATCAGGTGCAGGAACAGCATGACTCCACGCATATCCATGCGGCCAAAGTCCGCGCCGCGAGGGTGCGGGTCAAGGGACGCGGCCCGGGCGCCTGAGCGGCCGCGTTTGACGAACGATGGGGTCGGCGGGCAACGTCCGGCATGAGCACAGTTACCCGGACGGCTACGCAGACGATGGAGACGGCGCTCCCCGCGTCGCTCGAGCGCGAACTCGAACGGCTGCTCGGCGACCGGTTCACGACCGGCGAAGCGATGCGCCGCCAGCACGGCGAGGGCGAGTCGTTCCACGCCAACCAGCCGCCCGACGCGGTGACCTTCCCGGAGACGACCGCCGAGGTGTCGGGGATCGTGCGCGCCTGCCACGACCACGACGTCCCCGTCATCGGGTTCGGGGCCGGGACCTCGCTGGAGGGGCATGTGGCCGCGCTGCGCGGCGGGGTGACGATCGCGACGAGCGGGCTGACGCGCCTGGTGGAACTCAACCCCGAGGACATGGACTGTCGCGTCGAGGCGGGGATGACGCGGAAGGGGCTGGAGCATCAGCTCAAGGGGACGGGTCTCTTCTTCCCCATCGATCCGGGCGCGGACGCCAGCCTGGGCGGCATGGCGGCGACGGGCGCCTCGGGGACGACCACCGTTCGCTACGGCGCGATGCGCGAGAACGTGCTCGGACTGACCGTCGTGCTCGCGGACGGGACGGTGATCCGGACGGGCGGGCGGGCGCGGAAGTCATCGGCGGGCTACGACCTCACGCGGCTCTTCCTGGGCTCCGAGGGGACGCTCGGCATCATCACCGAGGTCTTGCTCCGGCTGCACGGGATTCCGGAGGCGATCGCGTCGGCGGTGTGCTCCTTCCCTACGCTGGCCGATGCGGTGGACGCCGTGATCTACACGATTCAGAGCGGCGTGCCGGTGGCCCGCGCGGAACTGCTCGACGACGTGCAGATGGACGCCGTGAACCGTTACTCGGACTTCGACTATCCGGTTCGTCCCACGCTCTTCTTCGAGTTCCACGGGACGGCGGCCGGGGTCGAGGAGCAGTCCTCCGAGGTCGGCCTGATCGCGAAGGAACTGGGCGGGACGGACTTCGCCTGGGCCACGCGGGCCGAGGAGCGGTCGCGGCTGTGGGCGGCGCGGCACGAGGCCTACTACGCCTCGCTCGCGCTGCGGCCCGGTTCCCGCGGGTGGGCGACGGATGTCTGCGTCCCGATCTCGTCACTCGCAGATTGTCTGCTCAAAACCCGCGAGGACATCGACGCCGAGGGCCTGCTGGCGCCGATCGTCGCGCACGCGGGGGACGGAAACTTCCACGTCCTGTTCATCATCGACCCGGACGACGCCGAGGAGATGGCCCGGGCGAAGCGGGTGAACACGCGCATGATCGAGCATGCGATCGCGGTCGGCGGGACGTGTACCGGCGAACACGGGGTCGGTTTCGGCAAGATCCCGTACCTGAGGGCGCAGCATGGCGAGGCGGTCGACGTCATGGGCTCCATCAAGCAGGCGCTCGACCCGAAGGGCCTCATGAACCCGGGAAAGGTGGTCGCATGACGATCGACAGCGGCGTCGGGCGTGGCCGGCGAACGGAGGGTGGCCGGCGGACGGCGTGGGGGCTGGTGACCGCGTGGCTGGTGACCCTCGCTTTCGCGGCATGCGCTTCCCCCGAGAGCGGGGAACAGGCGGTGGGGGCGGGAGAGGTCGCGGACCTCGTCATCCTCGGCGGCCGGGTCATGGACCCGGAGACGCGGCTGGACGCCGTGCGCGATGTCGCGGTCTCCAACGGACGGATCACGGCCGTCGCGGAGGGGGGCGTCTCGGGCCGGGACACGATCGAGGCGGCCGGGCTCGTGGTGGCGCCCGGGTTCGTCGACCTGCACGCGCACGGACAGGACACCGTGAGCGCGAAGCTGCAGGCGCTCGATGGCGTGACCACGGCGCTCGAGATGGAGATCGGCGTGTATCCGGTGGCCGAGTGGGTCGCCTCACGCGAAGGGACGGCGCCCATCCACTTCGGAGCGACCGTGAGCCACCCGGGCGCGCGCGTGAAGCTGATCACGGGCGTGGACGTGGGCCACTCGACGATGACGCCGCCGGGGGAAGCCAGCGCCTTCGAGTCCGAGGCGGTCTACGGGGCGCTCGACGACGACCAGCTCCTCGAACTCAACGGGCTCATGGCCTCCGGCCTGGAGGAGGGCGGACTCGGGATCGGGTTCGGCATCACGTACACGCCGGGTGCGTCACGGACGGAGATCTACCGCGCCTTCCAGCTCGCGGCCGCGCAGGGGGCCCCGGCCTACGTCCACATCCGCGGCGAGAACTCCGGCGGCACGCTGGGAGCGTTCCAGGAGGTGATCGCGAACGCGCTCGCGACGGGAGCCTCGCTTCACATCGTCCACATGAACTCGAGCGCGGACGAGTTGGCGCGCACGACGCTGGAGATGATCCGCGGGGCCCGCGAGCGCGGGATCGACATCACGACGGAGTCCTACCCCTACACGGCGGGATCGACGCGGATCGAATCGGCCCTGTTCGACTCCTGGGAGGGTCTGACCGATGAGGAATACAGCCGCCTGCAGTGGTCCGGGACGCCGGAGCGCCTCAACGCCGAGAGCTTCCAGCGCTACCGGGAGCAGGGCGGCTGGGTCGTGATCCATGGGAGGAACGAGGAGACGAACGAGTGGATCGTCGCGCAGCCCGACGTCATCGTGGCGAGCGACGGGATCCCGTACCTCTACGCCGCGATCCATCCGCGTGGGGCCGGGACCTACTCGCGGGTCCTCGGACACTACGTCCGCGAGCGGGGGGCGCTGAGCCTCATGGACGCGCTCGCGAAAATGACCATCCTGCCCGCGCAGCGAGTCGAGGGGTTCGCGCCGGTCATGGCGCGGAAGGGCAGGGTGCAGGTGGGTGCGGACGCGGACCTCACTGTGTTCGATCCGGAGACCATCATCGACCGCTCGACGTACGCGGATCCGGCGGCGCCCTCGGTGGGGGTGATGTACGTCCTCGTCGAGGGGACCGCGGTGGTCCGGGACGGGGAGATCGTGCCCGGCGTCTACCCGGGCCAGCCGATCACCAGCGGCACCCGGTAGCGCCCGGCTCTCCCGAATCTCGTCCCCGCGGTGACGTTTCCCCTCGCGCTCGCAGCCGTCACGCTCGTCCTGTGGGTGGGCGTCGCGCTGACCGTCATCTACAGCGAGCTCAAGGTGCCCAGGCTCGACGACGTGGAGCCGTCCCGCGCGGACGAGCCCCCGCCTCCCCGTCTCTCCGTGATCGTGGCGGCCAGGAACGAGGAACGGTCGGTGGAGCCGGCGCTCCGGTCACTGCTCGCCCTCCGCTACCCGGACTTAGAGGTCATCTTCGTCAACGACCGCTCCGCGGACCGCACCGGCGCGATCGCCGGACGATTGGCCGGCGAGGACGCCCGGCTCTCGGTGCTCGAAGTGAAGGAACTTCCCGCCGGCTGGTTCGGTAAGAACCACGCCGCCCAACGGGGTGCGGATGCGGCTGTGGGAGAGCTTCTGCTCTTCACCGATGGCGACGTCCGCTTCGCGCCGGACGCCGTGGCGCTTGGTGTGCGGCACCTCATCCGCGAACGCCTCGACCATCTCAGCGCGGGCCCTCGAATCGCGGTGAGCGGCACGATGCTTCAAGCCTGCATGATCGCCGTCCGCCTCTGCGTCTCCGCAACGCTGCGTCTCTGGCAGGTCCGCGATCCTCGGAGTTCGGCCTTCATGGGCGTAGGCGCCTGTACGCTCATGCGCGCCGAGTCCTACCGCGCCATCGGAGGCCACCGAAGCGTCGCTCTCCGGCCTGACGAGGATCTCAGGATGGGTCAGCTCATGAAGCTGTCGGGGATGCGATCGGACTTCCTCAACGGCGAGCGGATGATCGCGTGCCCCTGGCATGATTCCCTCCGCGGTCTCGTCAGGGGGACCGAGAAGAACCTCTTCGCCGTGCGGAACTACCGTCTATTGGAGACGTTGGCCGCCAGCGCCGTGCTGTTGTGGCTTGCGGTCGCTCCCATCGTACTGGCACCGCTGCTGCTGGCAGCCGGTGAGATCCCGCCCGCGGCCGTCTTCGCTGCCTCCCTGCTCATCAGCTGGGTGCCGGCGTTGACCGTCTTAAGGGATGACGCCTACCCCTGGTGGACCGGCCTCCTCCTTCCGCTCGCCATCGTGGTCGTGATGTACGCGCTGTTGCGCTCCACGATTCTCACCATGGTGCGTGGGGTCGGGTGGGGAGGGCCTCCGGTCCCTCTGTCGGAACTGCGCGCGGCGCGGATTCGGCCAGGAAGAGGGCGCCGGAAGGCGTAGCGCCGCTCAGCGGCGGCCCGGCCCGTCGCCGTCAGAGACCGGCCAGCGACCTCAGCTCGGACGTAAGTCGGGACCGGACTTCGGCATCCCGGCACAGCACGAGGATCGAATCATCTCCGGCGACCGTCGCGACGACGCCATCGATGCCGGACTCGTCGATCGCGACCGCGACCGCGTTGGCGCAGCCGCTCAGCGTGCGAATCGCGAGCAGCGCGTCGCCCGGGCCGATCTCCAGCGCGAACTCGCTCAGGGCCGTCTCCAGCACGCGCCGGGGGTTCGGCGGCGCACTCTCGGGCCCGGGACGGGTGTATCGCGGCCCGGCGGCTCCGGGCAGCTTCACGATTCCGAGGCGCTGAATGTCCCGCGACAGCGTAGCCTGGGTCGTCGAAACGCCCTCGCGCGCGAGGGCCCCCACGAGTTCGGTCTGGGTCTGGATCGGCCGTTCGTCGATGATGCGCAGGATCGCGCGCTCACGCGCTCTACGGAGCATGGGCCTCATCCCAGCACCTCGTCCAGCAGCCGCTCCTCGAGATAGGCGCGGCGGATGGGCGGGTCCGGGCGGTCATCGAGCCAGCGCTCCAGTTCCGCCACTTCCCGGTCGGCGGTCTGGAGCTGCTCCAGCACGCGACCGGGCGCCGGCCCGCCCGGCGAGTCGTGCGCGGTGACCGCGGCTGCCGGGCGCAACACCTCGTGCACGTCATCCCCCGCCATGGGGCAGCACGCCCGCAGCGTCTCGAGGTCCAGATCCCACAGCTCCACGCCCGCCCCCTCGGCGATCCGCACCGCCTCGCCCACCTGGTGGTGCGCGGTGCGGAACGGAACGCCGCGTCGGACGAGGTGGTCCGCGAGCTCGGTCGCCGTCAGCATGCCGCCGGCCAGCGCCGCCTCCATCGCATCCGTCCGGTACACCACCCCGCGGGCGATCGCGATGGCGGCCGCGAGCGACCAGTCCGCGGTGTCGAGCGAGTCGAAGAGCCGCTCCTTGTCTTCCTGAAAGTCGCTGTTGAAGGTGAGCGGAAGCCCCTTCACGAGCGCGAGCAGCGCCGTCACGTTGCCGATCGCGCGCGCCGACTTGCCGCGCAGGATCTCCGCCGCCTCCGGGTTCTTCTTCTGCGGCATGCTGCTGCTGCCCTGCGACACCGAGTCGTCCAGTTCGATGAAGCCGAACTCCCGCGTGGACCAGAGGACGATCTCGTCCGCCCAGCGGGACAGATGCACGAGGAGCACCGCGCACGCGTAGGCCGCGTCGAGCACGTAGTCGCGGTCGCCCACGATGTGCATGCTGTTCGCGAAGGTGCGGTCGAATCCCAGGAGGGCCGCGCAGCGCGCCGGGTCGATGGGGAACGAGGAGCCCGCCAGCGCCCCCGCCCCGAGGGGCGATACCCCCGCCGAGTCGTGCGCGGCCTTGAGCCGCTCCGCATCGGAGCGCAGCGCGACCACATGGGCCAGCAGGTGGTGTGCGAGGCTGACCGGCTGGCCCCGCTGCAGGTGGGTGTAGCCGGGTAGGAAGGTCTTCCGGTACGCGGCCGCCTGCCCGGTCAGCACGCGCTGCATCCCGGCCACTCCGGCGAGGAGGTCCTCGAGGCGCTCGCGCACGTAGAGCCGCAGGGCGACTGCCGTCTGGTCGTTCCGGCTCCGCGCCGTGTGGAGCCGCTTGCCGGCCTCGCCCACGCGCTCGACGAGCGTGCGCTCGATCCAGCTGTGCACGTCCTCGTCGGGCCCCTCGACCTCGAGCCGTCCGGTCTCCACCTCCGTCAGCATCCGGGACAGCCCGGACAGGATGAGGTCGCTGTCCTCCTCGTCCAGGATCCCCGTCTCCCGCAGCATCCGCGCGTGCGCAAGACTGGCGAGGAGGTCGTGCCGGACCAGCCGGCGGTCGAAGTGCAGCGAGCCGGTGAACTCGTGAATCACCGGATGGAGCGGGCCATCGAAGCGCCCGCTCCAGAGAACGTCGCCGGGCGTCCCCGTGTCGGGTCCGTCTACGTCGGACGCCACGGGCCGGTTACCCAGGGCTTTCTAGCTTCGAACGGATGCCAGCGGTCGGCCGGCTCGCTTCGGCGGGGTCGCCGGGGCGTGAGCCCCCAACCCGGAGGCGATGTCGCCGGCGATGCCGGCGTCGACGGAAGCCTGGGCCCGGACTCGCGCGGCCAGGCTCGAGGGCAGTCCCCATAGCCGGACGAACCCGCCCGCGTCCGCCTGGTCGTAGACCGAGTCCTCCTCGAACGTGGCGAGATCTTCCCGGTACAGCGAGAACGGAGACGTGCGCGCGACCGCTGTCGCCTGCCCCTTGAAGAGCCGCATGGTCACGTCGCCGGTCGACGTCTCGTGCGCCTGATCGAGGAACGCGTCGAAGGCGCCGCGTAGCGGCGAGAACCACAGGCCCTGGTAGACCAGCTCCGCGTACCGGTCGCCCACGCTTCGCTTGAAGCCCGCCGTGTCGCGGTCGAGCGTGATCGATTCCAGGTCCGCGAGCGCCGCCAGCAGGACCGTCCCGGCCGGCGTCTCGTACACCCCGCGGCTCTTCATCCCCACGAGCCGGTTCTCCACGAGGTCGACGCGCCCCACGCCGTGGGCTCCGGCCCGCTCGTTGAGGCGACCCACCAGGTCCACCGGATCGAACCGTACGCCGTCCACCCCGACGGGAACCCCCCGCCGGAAGGTGATGACGACATCTTCCGGCGTATCCGGCGCCTCGGTCGGGGCCACCGTCAGCTCGCGCAGGTCGTCCGGCGCCGCCGCGCCCGGGTCCTCGAGGATGCCGCCCTCGAAGGACGTGTGCCACAGATTGCGGTCGATGCTGTACAGCTTCCTCGGACTGCCCGGCACGGGGATGTTGCGCTCCGCGGCGTAGGCGAAGGCGTCCTCCCGCGACGTGATCTCCCACTCGCGCCACGGTGCAATGACGGTCAGATCGGGGGCCAGCGCCTGGTAGGCGAGTTCGAAGCGGACCTGGTCGTTGCCCTTCCCGGTGCAACCGTGCGCCACGGCGTCACAGTCGAACTCCCGCGCGACCTCGACCTGCGCCGCCGCGATCACCGGCCGGGCCAGCGATGTCCCGAGCAGGTAGCGGCCCTCGTACACGGCCCCCGCCTTGAGCGCCGGCAAGGCGCACTCGGTCAGGAACCGCTCGCGGAGATCCACCACGCGGCACGCGATCGCGCCCGTCGAGAGCGCCTTGTCGCGGATCGCCGCGAAGTCCTCCTTCTGGCCCACATCCACGATGGCCGCCACGACCTCGCAGCCGTAGTTCTCCCTCAGCCACGTCATCATCACCGAGGTGTCGAGGCCGCCCGAGTACGCCAGTGCGACCCGCTTCACGTCTGCCTTCTTCATTCGCTCGATCCCGATCTTCTGATCCACCGTTCCCTTCCAGGCCGGCGGAATTACATACAATGGAATGAATAAAAATGCAACAGGGCGTCCCCGCCCGAACGAGCGGAGGCCTCTCCGGCGGTGTGTCAGGCGGAACCGGTGGCTCGGCCGAGTCCTTCTTCCCCCTCGTCCCCTGCGTCGCGGTCCTGGAGGCTGCGGACGGTGTGGCGGCGGTGTCGAAGCGCGATGATGGCGTCGGAGGCTGCCGATGCGGCGGAGAGCGTCGTCGTGTACGGCACGCGGCGGGACACGGCCGCCCGTCGGATCATGTAGTCGTCATGCAGCGCGTGCTTGCCGAGCGGCGTGTTCAGGAGCAGTTGCACCTCGCCGGAGACGATGCGGTCGAGGAGGTTGGGCCGCCCCTCGTGCACCTTGAGGATCCGTCTGCACGGCACGCCCCGCGTCCGGAGGTACTTCGCCGTGCCCTCCGTTGCGAGGATGTCGAAGCCGAGTTCGTGGAAGCGCCGCGCGATCGGCACCATGTTCGGCTTGTCCTCGTCGTGCACCGTGATCGCGACGGCCCCCTCGGTCGGCAGCCCCTGATAGGCCGAGATCTGGGACTTGGCGAACGCCATCCCGAAGCTGTCCGCGTACCCCATGACCTCCCCGGTGGAGCGCATCTCCGGCCCGAGCACCGTGTCCGCGTCGGGGATCTTGTCGAAGGGGAGCACGGCCTCCTTCACCGAGACCTGGTGCGGCACGAGTTCATCCCCGAGGCCGAGGTCCGCGAGCTTCACCCCCGCGAGGACGCGGGCGGCCACCCGGGCCAGCGGAACCCCCGTCGCCTTGCTCACGAAGGGCACGGTCCGGCTCGCCCGCGGGTTGACCTCGAGCACGTAGACCGTCTTCCGGTGGACCGCGAACTGGACGTTGATGAGTCCCCGGACATCGAGTGCGAGCGCGAAGGCGCGCGTGAAACGCCGCATGGCCTCCATGTCGACATCCCGCAGCAGGTAGGGGGGCAGCACGCAGGCGGAGTCGCCCGAATGGACGCCCGCGTCCTCGATGTGCTGCATGATTCCGCCGATGACGACCGTCTCCCCGTCGCACACGGCGTCGACATCCGCCTCGAACGCGTCTTCGAGGAACCGGTCCAGGAGCACCGGGTGCTCCGGCGAGGCCTGTACGGCGCGGACGAAGTACTCCCGCAGCGAGGTCGGGTCGTACACGATCTCCATCGCCCGGCCGCCCAGCACGTAGCTGGGCCGGACGAGGACCGGATACCCGATCTTGTCCGCGATCTTCAGCGCTTCGTCGATGCTGGTCGCGGTCCCGCCCGGCGGCATCGGCACGCCCAGCTCGCGGCACAACTCGTCGAAGCGGCGCCGGTCTTCCGTGCGGTCGATCGATTCGACGCTCGTCCCGAGGATGGGGACGCCTAGCTGCTCCAGTTTGCGGGCCACGTTGAGCGGCGTCTGACCCCCGAACTGGACGATGACGCCCTCGGGCTTCTCCTGCTCGACGATCGCGAGTACGTCCTCCACCGTGAGCGGCTCGAAGTAGAGCTTGTCGGAGATGTCGAAGTCGGTGGAGACCGTCTCGGGGTTCGAGTTGACCATGATCGTCTCGAACCCCTCCTTGCGGAGCGCGAGGGAAGCCGAGACGCAGCAGTAATCGAACTCGATCCCCTGACCGATGCGGTTCGGACCGCTGCCGAGGATGACGATCTTGCGGCGCTCGGAGCGCTCGGATTCGTTCTCTTCCTCGTAGGTCGAATAGAGGTACGGCGTGGCGGCCGGGAACTCGCCCGCGCAGGTGTCGACGGTCTTGTAGACGGGCACGAGTCCCGCCGCCCTGCGCGCCTCCCGCACCTCGGCCTCCGGAATGCCGCGCAACGCCGCCATCTCCGCGTCGCCGAAGCCGATGCGCTTCATGCGTTCGAGGTCTTCCGGGGTGAGGTCCGCGGCCGCCGCGAAGGCTTCGCCCTCGCGCACCAGTTGCTCGAGTTGCGACAGGAACCAGGGGTCGATCCGCGTGATGTCGTGGACTTCGGCCACGGAGAGACCGGCCTGGAAGCCGCGGTAGAGCTGGAACGGCCGCTCCGGCGTCGGGGTGCGGATCGCCGCCCGCACCGTGTCGGTCCGGTCGTCCTCGAGGCGGTCCCCGTCCGGCTCCGGGGCGGGCAGCCACCCCGCCCGGTCGTTCTCGAGCGCCCGGAACCCCTTGAGCCAGGCCTGCTGGAACGTCCGGCCGATCGCCATCACCTCGCCGACCGCCTTCATCTGCACGCCCAGCGTGGCGTCCGCCCGCGGGAACTTCTCGAACGCGAAGCGCGGGATCTTGACCACGATGTAGTCGAGCACCGGCTCGAAGCAGGAGGGCGTGACCTGCGTGATCGCGTTCGGGATCTCGTCGAGCCGGTAACCGACGGCGAGTTTGGCCCCGATCCGCGCGATCGGGAACCCGGTGGCCTTCGAGGCCAGCGCGGAGCTTCGCGACACCCGCGGGTTCATCTCGATGACGAGCATCTGCCCCGTCGTCGGGTGAACGGCGAACTGGATGTTGCAGCCGCCCGCGTCGACCCCGATCTCGCGGATGCAGGCGATCGCCGCGTTCCGCATGGCCTGGTACTCGCGGTCCGAGAGCGTGAGGGCCGGAGCGATCGTGATCGAGTCTCCGGTGTGGACGCCCATGGGGTCGAAGTTTTCGATCGAACACACGATGACGACGTTGTCCGCCCGGTCCCGCATCACCTCCAGCTCGAATTCCTTCCAGCCGATGACGCTGCGGTCGATGAGCACCTCTCCGATCGGCGACGCCCGGATACCGGAGCGGACGAGGTCCTCGAACTCCTCCCGGTTGTAGGCGGTGCTCCCGCCCGTCCCCCCGAGGGTGAAGGAGGGACGGATGATGGCGGGGAAGCCGGTCTCCTCGACCAGCGCCAGCGCCTCGTCGAGCGAGCGCGCCAAGCCGCCCGCCGGCAGCTCGAGTCCGATCCGCGTCATGGCCTCGGAGAACTGCTCCCGGTCCTCGGCGAGCTGAATCGCGCGCACGTCGGCGCCGATCAGCTCCACGCCGTGCTCGTCCAGCACCCCCAGTTCCGCGAGTTCGAGCGCCACGTTGAGCGCGGTCTGGCCACCCATGGTCGGGAGGAGCGCGTCGGGTTTCTCGACCTCGATCACCCGCCGCACCCAGTCGGCCGTGAGCGGCTCGATGTAGGTCGCGTCGGCGATGTCCGGGTCCGTCATGATCGTGGCGGGATTCGAGTTCACGAGGATGACCCGATATCCCTCCTCCCGAAGCGCGCGACAGGCCTGCGTCCCGGAGTAGTCGAACTCGCAGGCCTGCCCGATCACGATCGGTCCGGAGCCTATGAGGAGAATCGAGGAGATGTCGTCGCGGCGTGGCATCGGGCGCGCAAGCTATACGCTCAAATGGGAGATCGCAGCCCCCCGGCGGGGCTACCTCATGAGGAGCGAAATCTCTCGCAGGATCCAGAGTGGGACCGCACGTCCGTCACGGAGGGCGGGAGCGAAGATCAGGGCGCCGGCGGCCCGCTCCGCCGCCGCGTCGAACGCGGAGTTGTCGGACGAGGTCTGGACCACGATGGCGTCGACGCGCCCATCGGCCCGGACCAGGAGCCAGAGGTTGGCCGCCGTGCCCGCGTCGAGGTCCTCTGTGCGGATCACCGGGAGAAGGGTGGTGGCGAGCAGCGCCTCGGCCTCGGTGTCCCATACGAGGCGGGGACCCTCGTCGTAGGAGATGTAAGTGGGACCCGACGCCCGGAGCTGCTCCAGTTCCGTCTCCGCATCGGGCCCTGCCGCGGAATCACGCAGGGCGGCGGCCGCGGTCGAGTCACGCTGGGCGGTGGCCAGGGAGTCGCCACGGGTGGCAGTGGCGAGGGAGTCCCGCCGGCCGGCGGTCGTCGATTCTCTCAGCGCCGCCGCGGCCGCGGTAGCCGAGTCACGCCTTCCGGCGGCGGCGGCGAGCGAGTCGCGTCGTGCGGCGACCGAGCGCGAGATCCGCCGTGCGGCGGCCAGCATCGAATCACGTCGCGCCGCGGCCCCGGCCTCGCGTGATACGGCGGTGACCGAGTCCCGCCCGCCCCCCTCGATCGAGTCCGCGACGGCGGCTTCTATCGAGTCGATGATGGCGGCGGTCTCCGGGGAGACGAACCCTTCGTCCGGCTCCACCTCGCTGCGCGGCGGGAGAGCTTCCGCGGGCGGCGCCGGCGCGGGTTCGGGCGGCTGCATCATGCGCGGGAGGAAGCAGGACGCGATCGCCGGCGTCGCCAGGATCACCGCGAGAACGCGGGGACCCCGGCGCCTCGCCCGGTTCGCGGGGTTCACGGGTCCCGGCATGTGCCGCTACGGCTGCTTTCGCTTCGCGCCTTCCCTCCGCCAGGCGATCGACGCGAGGAAGGCGAGTCCCCCCCAGACGAATCCGAGGATGACGATCATCATGATTATCGTCGTCGTGGTCATGGTCGCTCACCTCCTTAGCGGGCGGACGGCCCCACGTCGTTCAGCCGTCGGCGGTTCAGCCGGTGACGGGGCCGTTCAGCCGGTGACGGGGCCGTTCAGGCCGAGATCTTCGGCTACAAGCTGCATGGCGGCGATGACGAAGGCGATGTGCTCACCCATGTCCTCGCCCAGTTCGCCGCAGTTCTCCGTCATCTCCTCGCGACTGACGGCGGCGGCGAACGCCTTGTCCTTCATCTTCCTTCGCACCGAGCGCGTCTTCATCCCCTCGAGCCGGGTCGGCCGGACGAGCGCGCAGGCCGTGATGAAGCCGGTGAGTTCGTCCACGGCCCGGAGCGTCTTCGACATCAGGGTTGTCGCCTCGACGCTCGTGTAGTCCGCGTGCGCCAGGATCGTGTCGAGGATGTCCTCGTCCACCCCCATGTCCCGGAGGATGGCGACGCCGCTGGAGGGATGTCCCGAGTCGGGCGCGTGGTCGTTGTTGGGCCAGCGCTCGTAGTCGAAGTCGTGCAGAAGCCCGGCGATGCCCCAGCGCTCCTCGTCCTCCCCGTACTTCCGCGCGTAGGCGCGCATGGCCGCCTCCACGGCGAGCATGTGGCGGCGAAGCCCGGGACTCTCGGTGTATTCGTGGACGAGCGCCAGCGCTTCGTCCCGCGTCGGGATCATTGGTGGTTCACCGTCCTCCGGTTGCCTCCAGCAGCGCCTCGAGGAAGCGGCCGGGGTCGCTCTGGCTGAGGAGGAGCGAGTACCCGTCGCGGGTGGGAATGTACACCACCCTCCGCCGGTCCGTGAGGTAGAGGAGGGATTTCTCCCCGTTGCGGAGCCGGAACCAGCCGGAGGAATAGCCTCCGAGCGCCGTCCCCGCCGTCCGCCGGCGCGGCACGAGATCGGGTTCGCCGCGGAGGTCGACGATCCGCGCGTCGTCGAGTTCGAGGTGGTCCAGGGGGATCGTCCGTCCCCATAGATCCCCCACCAGCTTCAGGCCGTCGGGAGAGACCTCCGCTCGGCTGTGGCGGGTGGACCAGGCCGCCCACCCCAGCATGAGGGTCACGCCGATGAGGAGGACGATGATGATGATGAAGAACCAGATGATGCCCCGGCCCGAGGCCGGCGGGATCGGAAAGGTCTGCATGGCTACGAACCTCTCGGTTGGGAGTCGAGGAGCGCGGCCCGCTTCAGGGCATCGCGGCCGAAGCGCTCGGTGAGCGTGTCCATCGTCTCGGCCAGGCGGCGTTCGGGGCGCTCGCCGCCGGCCGGAGCGGCGGGGGCGCCGCCTTCCTCATCGAGGAGCGCGAGTTGTTCGGCCGCCGGCTGGTTGAAGCCGGACAGGCTCACGCCGATGAGCCGCACCCGCCGCCGGGGGTCGTCGGCCTCGCGAAACAGCGATCGGGCGACGGGCCAGATGGTCTCCGTCGTGTCGGCCGGCCGCTCGAGTGTGCGCTGCCGCGTGTGCGTCTCGAAGCCGTCCCAGCGGAGCTTCAGGTGGATGGTGCGCCCGGCGATTCCGTATCTCCTGAGCCCCCGTGCGACGCCCTCGCACAGCCCCAACAGGGTGTTCTCGACGCGGTCCCGGTCCGACACGTCCTCCGGAAAGGTGACTTCCTTCCCGTGCGACTTCCGGCCGGCGGCGGGGTTGACCCGCCGCGCGTCGCGTCCGTTGGCGAGGTCGTGGAGACGGCGGCCCAGCCTGGGGCCGAGCGACGCCTCGAGGGCGGCCGGGTCCAGGCGGGCCACCTTCCCGATCGTCTCGAGCCCGAGCCCGGCCAGCCGCGCCTGGATCTTCGGGCCCGCGCCCCACAGCCGCGACACCTCGAGGGGCGCGAGGAACTCGCGTTCGGTGCCCGCCGGCACCACCACGAGGCCGTCCGGCTTCTCCAGATCGCTCGCCACCTTCGCGACGTACTTGCTCGCCGCCACGCCGACCGATGCGGTAAGCCGCTCCTCGCGGGCGACGCGCCGCTTGATGCGGGCGGCGATCTCGGGGCCGTCCCCGAACAGCCGGCGGCTGGCCGTGACGTCGAGGAAGGCCTCGTCGAGAGACAGCGTCTCGACCTGGTCGGTGAAGGAGCGGAAGATGTCGAAGATCCGGGCCGAGATCTCCGCGTAGAACCCGATCCGGGGGCGGATGTACGCCGCCCGCGGGCAGCGGCGCCACGCCTGCGAGATCGGGAGCGCCGAGTGGACGCCGTAGCGCCGCGCCTCGTAGTTGGCCGTCGAGACGACCCCGCGCCCCGTGCCGTTCCTCGGGTCCGAGCCGATGACGACGGGCTTCCCGCGTAGCGACGGGTCCTCGCGGATCTCGACCGCCGCGTAGAAGGCGTCCATGTCGACGTGGAGGACGGTGCGCGTCCGCGGCTCAGGCTGCGGCATCTCCCCCCCCCTCGATCTCGTCCAGGATCCGGCGCGCCCGCCCGGGCGCATCGCTCACGAGCCCGTCCACGCCCCACGCGAGGAGGCGCCGCATGTCGTCGGGGTGGTTCACGGTCCACACGAAGACGCCCATGCCGTCCGCGTGCGCCCGCCGCACGAAGCGCGGCGTGACGATGCGGATCGCGCCCTGCCGCTCCGGAAGCATGGCTGCGTCGCACGCGGCCGGCGCGAACCAGCGGCTCAGGCCGAGCTTGCCGAGGAGCACGTACGCCCGGAGTTCGTCCTGATACGCGCAGCGCCAGCGCGCCTCCCGGCTCGCCGGTTCCACCTCCTCGCGCTCGAATCCGCCGACCAGGATCCGCTCCCGCCCCGGATGCCGGCGCAGCCAGTCCCCCAGCGCGTGTCCCGCCGCCGCGGACTTGATCTCGGCCACGACCGGCAGGTCGCCCAGCGCCTCGAGCACCTCCTCGAAGGTGGGGATCCGGACCCCCTTTCCGCGGAAGGGGAACGTCTTCCCGTGATCCGTGGTGAAGCGGTACCCGGCGTCGAAGGCGCGCAGTTCGTCCAGCGTGCGCTCTTCCACCGGCCCGGTCCCATCGGTGGTGCGAGGGAGGTTCGGGTCGTGGATGACCATGAGGTGCCCGTCCGCGCTCCGGTGGAGGTCGAGTTCCACCGCGTCGGCCCCGACGTGGACCGCGTGTTCGAAGGAAGGGAGCGTGTTCTCGGGGGCGAACGCCGCGGCGCCCCGGTGGCCGATGACCCGTAGCGGGGACCCGGGACCGAACAGGTCGTCGGGCAGGACCGGCGCCGGGGGGTCAGGCATCCACCCGCCGCGCCTGCGCCCGCCCGAGCCCGATCGAGAGCGCGATCCACATGCCGGCGAGCGGCGCGGTCGACATCGCCACCCATGCCAGTCCCAGGCCGAGTATCGCGAACAGACTGTCGATGCCGGCTCCGGCGAGGTCGCCGCCCCGGTACAGGAAGACATCGACGATCGGCTTCGCCTTGTACTTCTCCGCGGGCGCCACGACCGAGAACAGCGTTTCCCGGGAGGGGCGCGAGATGGCGTAACGCGTCGCGCGGTGGACGGCCTGGAAGATCAGCATCACGCCGTACACGGGCCACGCCGCCAGCACCACGAAACCGAGCACCGTGACGAGCGGCAGGATGGCGAGCGTCCACCCGACGCCCAGCTTCCGGATCAGGTGCGTCGTGACGAAGATCTGCGTCAGCAGGGTCGCGACCTGCGCCAGCGAGTCGAAGTCGGCGAAACTCCCGACCCGCTGGCTGAACGTATCCGTCGATTCGAGGATGACGTTCGCCTGGGTGAAGTAGATCAACGTGTTCGACACGGCCATGAACACGACCCAGAGGCCGACTCCCAGCAGGTACGGCGACGTGGCCACGGCCCGCACCCCTTCCAGGGCCCCGCCCCCGATCCGGGCGTTCGAGCCGCCGCGTCTACCGCTTTCCGCGCTCGGACCCCCGCTCGCCGCCGGCCCGACCGCCTCCAGCGGTGAGAGGTCGGATCGGCCGGCCCTCTTGTCGAGGATCAGCATGGTGGCGATCGCCAGCGCGAAGCAGGCCGCGCCGATGAGCATGAGGCCGGCGGGCAGGTACGGACTCTCGGTGAGGCCGCTGATGAGGCTCGCGCCGCGCCCCCCGGCGAGCGCCCCGAGGGTGCCGCCGATCCCGATGAAGGGGAACATCCTCTTCCCCTGGTAGATGTCGAACACATCGACCATGAAGGCCCAGAACACGCTGGTCGAGAACAGGTTGATGACGCTGAGCCAGACGTAGAAGGTGTACCCCACGCCGCGTGCGAGACCGGTCTCCGCGTCGGTGCCGATCAACCCGCCGCCCGCCCTCGCGTCCTGGATCAGGAGCGTGGCGAACCCGATCAGACACGCGATGACGAAGAGATAGGCCACCGGGATGAAGCGGCGCCGGTTCGTCCGCGCCACCACCCCGCCGAAAACGAGGACGGCGGCGAGGGAGGTCACGGAGGTGACCGCGAACAACCAGCGAAGGTCGTCCATCCCGCGGGCGACCCCCATCGCCTCCCGCACCGGTCGGAGGAAGAAGTAGCCGCAAAGGACGAGAAAAAAGAAAAGCGCCGAGAGCAGGGCGAGGCCCAACTCGCCGCTCCTCATGTTCAGGATCCGTTTCAGGATCCGTTCCGTGAAGCTGGCCACGCTCGCTCCTCCCGTTAGGTTCCAAAGTTCTCTGAAGAGAATCCCTTTCTCCATCGACCGGCAAGCAGCGCCACCGTGAATCGCCACCCGGCAACCTCCCCCGAATGAACCCGCCTCCGGAGAGCGGTCCGCGCACGGTCGCCGCGCGTCTGACCGGTGCCCGTCCGGAGGAAGCCGGGCTCGTGCTGCTCTCCGCCCTCTACTTCTTCTTCATTCTCTCCGCGTACTACGTGATCCGGCCGATACGGGAGGAGATGGCGGTCGCGGGCGGCGTCGAGAACATCCCCTGGCTCTTCACGGGGACCCTGATCGGGATGCTCGTGGTTCACCCCATCTTCTCGGCGGTCGTATCGCGCTGGACCCGGAGGCGGTTCGTGACGGTCACGTACCGCTTCTTCATGCTCAATCTGCTGATCTACTACGTCCTGTTGAGCCTGGTGCCCGAAGGCACCGCTTCGGTGTGGGTCGGCCGGACGTTCTTCGTCTGGATCAGCGTCTTCAACCTGTTCGTGGTCTCCGTCTTCTGGTCGTTCATGACCGACATCTTCCGCGAGCGGCAGAGTCGGCGCCTGTTCGGCCTCATCGGGGTCGGCGGCACGGTGGGGGGGATCGTCGGCTCCTCCATCACGGCGTTCCTGGTGGGGTTCCTGTCGCCCGCCACCCTCCTCCTGTTCTCGGTGGTGCTGCTCGAGGGCGCGGTCCTGTGCCTGAAGGCGCTCGATGCGCGTTGCGCGGGCGGGACGGCGCCCGGCTCCCGGTCGGAAGAAGCGGAGCGCGTGATCGGGGGTTCCGCGCTGGAAGGGATCCAGCGCGTGCTGGCGTCTCCCTACCTGCTCGGGATCGGCGCCTTCATGCTGCTGTTCACCATCGGTTCCACGTTCCTGTACAACATCCAGGCGGACATCATCTCGCGAACGTTCACGACGGCCGCGGAACGGACCTCGGTTTTCGCGCGCATCGACCTCTCCGTGAACCTGCTCACCCTCTGCACGCAACTGTTCCTGACGGGACGGCTCCTGAAGTGGTTCGGCGTCCGGCTGACCATCGGGATCCTGCCCGCCATCAGCATCCTCGGCTTCCTCGCGCTGGGGGTGGCGCCGGTGTTCGCCGTGTTCGTCCTCTTCCAGGTGATGCGAAGGGCGGGCAACTTCGCGCTGGCGGTGCCGACGAGAGAGGTGCTCTACACCGTCCTCCCCCGGCGCGACAAGTACAAGGCGAAGAATTTCAACGACCTGTTCGTGTACCGGGCGGGTGACCAGATCGGGGTGTGGTCCTTCGCCGGTCTGGGCGCGCTCGGGCTCGGAAGCTCGGCGCTGGCGCTGACCATGGTGCCGCTGGCGGGGCTGTGGTTGGGGGTCGCGCTGTGGCTGGGGAAGAAGCAGTCAGCGCTGGCGGGAAGTGGGCCGGCCCGGTCTCACGCCGACGCCGGATAGCCGCGCCCGGAGACCCGGCCGCCCGCGGTCAGACGTCGCAGAGTTCGACCGCCTCCCGCAGCGACCTCAGCGGGTCCCCGCTCCGGGGGATGAACTCGTGCGCCATGTAGCCCTCGAATCCCGTGTCGGCGATGGCGCGCACGATCGGGGGGTAGTTCAACTCCTGTGAGTCGTCGATCTCGGCCCGTCCCGGAACCCCGCCCGTGTGGTAGTGGCCGATCCAGGGGCTCGCATCCGTCAGCGTGCGGATGATGTCCCCTTCCATGATCTGCATGTGATAGATGTCGTAGAGGATCTTCACCCGCGGCGAGTTCACGGCCCGGATGATGTCGAGCGCGTAGTCCATGTGGTCGCCGATGTAGTCGACGTGCCCTCCGGGCTTCGAGTTGAGGGCCTCGACGAGGATCGTCACGTCCTCGGCTTCCGCGATCGGGGCGCATTCGCGCAGGCAGCGGATCGAGTTCTCGATGCCCAAGCCGTCCTCCATCCCGCGGCGGTTGCCGTAGAAGCAGATGACGTTGGGCACCGAGACCCGCGCGGCGTGCGGGATATGGCGTTCGAAGGCCTCGATGATGCCCGCGTGATTGCGCGGCTCGTTGAGGCCGTCCTCGATCGTGCCGGCCGCGACATCTCCGCACGACACGGTGAGCCCGTGATCGTGCGCGACCGGCCATTCCTCGACCGTCAGCAGGTCCATCGCGGTGAGACCCATGTCGGCCACGCCGCGGCAGAAGGGGACGAGCGGGATCTCCTCGAAGCACCAGCGCGCCACGGATTGCGTGATCCGGCCCTCGAGTGGCGCGCCTCCCGCCCTCCCGGGCGCCGGGTCTGCCGCCCGCGCCGAAGCCGGGCTCGCCGCGCCGTGGACGAGCAGGCCGAGTGAGGCGGCCCCCGTCGCGCGCAGGGCGTCCCGGCGGCTGAGCGGCCTCCCGCCGCGGAGCGCCTCTGTCCGGGGGGCGGCCGGGTCAGCCATCGAGAGATGCCAGGTACTCGTAGCTCGCGCGCACCGAGGCGGTCGGATCGGGGGGCGAGTCGTGCTCGACGAAGTAGTGGATGAGGCCCGCCTGTCCGGCGCGTGCGAAGATGCCCTCGAAGTCGATGACCCCCGCGCCCACGTCCACCATCTCCCCGCGTGGGGTGCGGTCCTTCACGTGACAGAGTTCGAAGCGGCCCGGATGGCGCCAGAAATAGTCCAGCGGATCGCCTCCCCCGTGCACGAGCCAGAAGAGGTCGATCTCGAAGCGGACGAGATCGGGGTCCGTGTTCTCGAGCATGACGTCGAGGGGGCGGACCTCTTCTTCGTCCACTTCCACCGCCTGCAGCTCGAAGTCGTGGTTGTGGTACGCGAAGCGGAGCCCCGCCTGATCGCACCGCTCGCCGATTGAGTTGAGTTCGTCGCCGAGGCGCCGGTAGCCGGCCACGAGGGCGGTCGGCTCCTCGCCGCCCCCGCTGCCCGGCCGCTCGGGGCCCGCCAGGTAGGGGAGGACCAGATATCTGTGACCGATTTCGGCCGCGGCCTCGGCGTGGGCCTCGAAGCCGGTGCGCAACTCGCCCAGCGAAAGGTGCACGGCGGGGGCGGTGAGCCCTTCCGCGTCGAGCGCCGCCCGGATCTGCGCGGGGGT
Organism: Candidatus Palauibacter sp.; assembly: GCF_965237495.1. Taxonomy (GTDB): domain Bacteria; phylum Gemmatimonadota; class Gemmatimonadetes; order Palauibacterales; family Palauibacteraceae; genus Palauibacter. Next base: position 3,945,701 of record NZ_OZ250143.1, read on the forward strand.
GCGGCCGAAGTAGCCCGCGAACTCGACCTCCCCGTAGCCGATGCGGGCGACATCCGCGAGCGTCCGCTCCACATCGCTCGCCATCAGCGATCGCACGGTGTAGAGCTGAAGCCCCCAGGCTTCCGGGAGGGGTCGGCCGCTGGCGGCCGCGCGCCGGGCGCAGGTGAGGAGCAATCCCGCGCCAAGAGAATTCCCCACAAATCTTCGTCTGTTCATGCCCGGAATATGTCGCTCGCCGGCGTCTCCGTCGAACGGTGGTATTCGCACGGGCGGCGGGGTCGGGTATTATGGCGTTCTGCGGCGAAAGCCTCGCCGCGTCTGATCGACGAAGGGCACTCTGGAGGATCGGCTGTGAGACGGCGCAGGGCTCTCAAGATCATGGGCGCCGCAACCGGCGCGCCGCTGCTGCTGTCGGGTGGGGCGGTGGCGCAGGCTCTGGCGCTCGGGCAGCGCATCCGCGCGGAGGTCGGCCCGGTCGGCGGCGCGCCGCCCGCGACGCTCACGCCCGCGCAGGCCCGGACGGTGACGGCGCTCGCCGAGGTCATCCTGCCCCGCACCGACACGCCCGGCGCGAGCGAGGCGGGCGTCACGGCATTCGTCGATGCCCTCCTGACCGGTTGGCTGGACGCGTCGGACCGCGACCGTTTCCTGGCCGGCCTGGACGAAGTGGACCCGATCGCCCGGGCGGCCCACGGCGCCGACTTCGCCGACTGCACCCCGGCCCGGCAGGCCGAACTCGTCGCCCAACTGGACGAGGACCTCGACCGCCGCCGCAGGGATCCCGACATCGACCAGACCCGGACCTTCTTCTACGACGTGAAGCGGTTCACGCTCGCCGGCTACTTCACCTCGGAGGTCGGACTCCGCTCGTTGGGATACCGCATCATCCCCGGGGCCTTCGAGGGGTGCGTCCTGCTCGACCAGTACGGTACGGGCGAACCCCGCCCCGGGGAGCGCAACGGAAGCGGGAGCGTGCGGTGAGCCGCCGCCAGGAGATCTGGGACGCGATCGTCGTCGGCTCCGGCATCACCGGCGGGTGGGCGGCGAAGGAACTGACCGAACTCGGACTCCGCGTGCTGGTCCTCGAAGCGGGACCGATGATCGTCCCGGAGCGGGACTACGTCGAGCACGTGCCTCCGTACCGCATGCCGTATCGGGGCTGGAACGATCGCAAGGCGCTCGCGGCCGAGCAGCCCGTGCAGCGCGAGTGCTACGCCTGCGACGAGATGGGCCGGAAGTTCTTCGTCAACGACATCGAGAACCCTTACACGACGGACGAAGACAAGCCGTTCCTGTGGATCCGGGGCCGCCAGGTGGGTGGGCGCTCGATCATGTGGGCGCGGCAGTCGTACCGCCTCAGCGACCTCGACTTCGAGGCCAACGCGCGCGACGGGATCGGCGTGGACTGGCCGATCCGCTACTCGGACCTCGCCCCGTGGTACGCGTACGTCGAGGAATTCGTCGGCATCAGCGGGCGGGTCGAGGGCCTCGCGCAGCTGCCCGACGGCGTTTTCCTGCCGCCCATGCAGATGACCTGCATCGAGAACGCCGTGAAGGAAGGGATCGCGCGCGACTTCGCCGACACGCGGATGATGACGATCGGCCGCACGGCCGTCCTCACCCGCGACCACAAGGGGCGGAGTGCCTGCCACTACTGCGGGCCCTGCCACCGAGGCTGCCGGACGAAGAGCTACTTCAGTTCGCTCAACGCCACCCTCCCCGCGGCCGAGGCTACCGGACGGATGACGCTGCGCCCGGACAGCGTCGTGCACAGCGTGATCTGGGATCCCGCCCGCGGCCGCGTCACCGGCGTGCGCGTGGTCGATCGTGAATCCGGTGAGGCTCTGGAGTTCTTCGGCGAGGTCGTCATGCTCGGCGCCTCGGCGCTCGAGTCGACGCGGATCCTTCTGAACTCGAAGTCGGCCGACTTCCCGGATGGACTCGCGAACTCGAGCGGCGCCCTCGGCCACTATCTCATGGACCACACCATGAGCACGGGCGCCAAAGCGAAGTTCCCCGGCTGGGAAGACCACGGGTACACGGGCGAGCGACCGAACGGCATCTACATCCCCCGTTTCCGGAACGTGACGGAGCCTTCGCCTGATTTCATCCGGGGCTACGGGTATCAGGGCTGGTCGACACGGCAGGGCTGGAGCCGCGGGCTCGACATGCCCGGGTTCGGGGCGGACTACAAGCGCCAATTGACCGAACCCGGCGTGTGGGAGTTCGAACTCGGCGCCTTCGGCGAGTGTCTGCCGCGCGAGGAGAACTACATCGAACTGGACCCCGAGCGGGTCGATGCCTGGGGGATCCCGGCGCTTCGCATCCACTGCGAGTGGAGCGATAACGAGCGCGTGATGATGCGGGACAGCGCGGACCGCGCCGCGGAAATGCTGGAAGCTGGCGGCGGAGTCGACGTCGAACTGCTGACGGACCTCACGGCACCCGGACTCACGATCCACGAGATGGGGACGGCGAGGATGGGTCGGGACCCGGCGACCTCCGTCCTCAACGGCTTCAACCAGGCCTGGGACGCGCCGAACCTGTTCGTGATCGACGGCGCGGCGATGCCGTCGTCCGCCTGCCAGAACCCGTCACTGACCTACATGGCCCTCACGGCCCGAGCCTGCCACTACGCGCTGTGGGCAAAGAACCGTGGCGAACTCTAGCTCTGGATCTCAGGATGGTTGTTCACCGGATCGACGAGTAAGACGAGAGTTTCCGGCAAAGACCTCACGCCCTACTCGCGCCAGGGGGTGAGGAATCGGCCAGCTCATGACCGGACAACAGGGTGGCGTACCGCTCGAAGCGGTTCCCTCGGACGCTCCGGGAGCTCGGGATCGGCCACATCTTCACCCGCCCGTACACGCCCGGGACCAACGGGAAGGGGTCGCCGCGGCCCGCCTGCGCAACGGCGCGAGATCTCGAGCGATCATGGCAGTGTCGGTGCCCCTGTTTCGGTGCCCCTGTATCGGCCCAGGCCAATTGAAAGTGTGATGTTGAATTGGCATAAGCTTTCACAGGGACTGCCAGCAACAACCCCAGGCATTGGACGCCGTACTCCCTTCCAGCGCCTCGTGGAGTTGCGGGTCACCAACGTCCTTGTTACGCACAGCTAGCGGCTGACATTCCGCCGCTTCGACTTCGTTCACGCTTGCTCGCAACATGATATGGCCATACTTTTTGGTATGGCCACCATGACGATCAAGTCTACGTACTCACTGGACGTAGATTCGGTGCGAACCCTGGAGACCCTCGCACGTCGCTGGAGCGTCTCGAAGTCCGAGGTGCTGCGTCGCGCCATCAAGTTGGCGGCGGCGGAAGATGCTTCACAGGTCGGCGGTCCCCTGGCCGCGCTCGATCAGCTGCAGACCGTGGTCCGCGAGGGCAGCGTGGATCTGGCGGAGTGGGAGCGAAACGTGCGGGCCGAGCGACTTGCCACGCGCGACGAGCCGTCCGGCTAGCCGTCCAGGACGATGATTCACCTGGACACCGGTTTCCTGATCCGGGCGCTCGACTCCGGATCGCCGCAGGACCGCCAACTGAGGAACTGGGTCGCCTCGGGGGCAACTTTCGGCATGAGTGCCGTGGCCTGGACCGAGTTTCTGTGTGGGCCGCTGCACCCGTCCGCCCTTGCCATCGCGGATGAACTCATCGGTCCGCGCGCCGACTTCACGGCCCGGGATGCGACGGTCGCGGCTCGTCTCTTCAACGAATCGGGGCGGCGACGAGGGTCGCTGTTGGACTGCATGATCGCCGCGACAGCGCTTGCAGAAGGGGCGCAAGTCGCCACGGTGAACGTGAAGGACTTTCGGCGCTTTGAAGCTTTCGGGCTGCGATTGGTTTAGCAGTCCACGACCAACACCCCGCTACACCTCTCCTAGAGCGAAGCGGCGAGGGCGTCGGCGACCTGCTCGACCTCGGCCATCGTGTTGTACATGTGCGGGCAGAGCCGGATGCCGGGGAACGCCCCCGTGCGGAGCGCGCCCGCGATGCCGTGCTCCTCGTACACGCGGTTGTAGATCTGCGTGTGATCGTCGACCGGCAACTCCGCGATCACCACGCCCGCGCTGAGTCCCGGCACGTCGGAGGTGTGGAAGCTCACGTCGGGCACCCGCTCGCGGATCGCCGCCTTGAGCGCCGTAGCGAGGGCACGCGTGCGGGCCTCGATGGCCGCGGGCCCGATCGCCTGGTGAAACTCGACCGTCGTCCCGACGCCGGCCACCGCGGCGTCGTCCCGCTGCCCGAACGTGCCGAACTTGTCGGCCCCGCCCCCGGCGCTCGCCCCGTCCCAGCCGACGCCCACGACGCTCGGCCACAACTCGGCGACCCGGTCGGCCCGCACGTAGAGCACACCGGCTTCCTTGGGCCCGCAGAACCACTTGTGGGCGCTCCCCGTGTACGAGTCACACCCCATGGCGTGCAGGTCGACCTCCACGGCGCCGAAGCTCTGCGCCCCGTCCATATGGACGTAGATGCCGCGGTCGCGGGCGATACCGCACAGGCGGCTCGCCGGAAGTTCGACCCCCGAGATGTTCGAGATCTGCGTCACCGAGAGCACCCGGGTCCGGTCGGTGAAGGCGCTCACGAACGCGTCGATCAGTTCGTCCTCGGTCTTCGGCGCCGGGGGCGTCGTCACGCGAATCACCTTGTAGCCCCAGCGGTCCGCGCGGACGTCCCACGCCACGTTGTTCGTGGGGTGGTTCTGGTCCCACAGCACGACCTCGTCCCCCGCGCCCAGCGTGAGTCCGTTGATCACCGCGTTGTTGCTCTCGGAGGTGTTGCGGGTGATCACGATCTCCTCGGGGGAGGCGCCGAGCAGTCCGGCCAGCGCGTCGACGGACTTCGCGGCGAGCGGGTTGAACTTGGCCCGGTTGTGGAACGACGCGTCCTGATCGATGTCGCGCGTGTATCCGAACACCGCCTCCTGCACGGGATAGGGTGAGGGGCAGAGGTTCGCCGCGTTCATGAGGATGAGGCCGGGACGGAGCGGGAACTGGGACTTCACCATCTCCCAGAAGGCCTCGTCCTCCGTCCCCGGGAAGTCCCGGCGGTCCGACAGTTCCCCGATCGTGAGGCCGAGCTTCGAGGGCGCCCGAGTCCACGCGGGCGTGGCCGCGAGTGCCGCCCCGGCCGCGGCACGCTTCAGGAATCGTCGTCGGTCGGGCAGGTGGGGAGCGTCGGTGGGCGTGCGAGACATCACGGAAACCTCCCGTGTTGGGGGCCGTCGCAACCCGGCGCGATCCCGGCGCGGCAGCCGCAGTCGTTCCGAATCCAACATACGATGCCCAACTGACATGGGCATGGGGGCGACCCGCGCGGACGGGCTGATAGACAGGCGACGGGGTGTTTGCCATGTTTCGGGACGTGCCGGTGGTTCTCGCACCTGGAGGTATCATGAAGACCCGCGCCCCCGTCTCCCTCCGTTCCTTCTCCTTCCGCGACCTGTTCCAGAGCTTTGTCCCGCTTCTCGTGCTCGTTGGCGTCAGTGCGCCCGCCCCGGCGTTCGCGACCCAGCAGGCCGACGGGGCACTCCCGCTCGAGACGTGGCTCGACTGGGAGCGCCTCCAGGACCCGCGGATCTCGCCCGACGGCGGCTCCGTCGTCTACGAGCGCCTCTGGGTCGACAAGATGAACGACGCGTGGAAGACCTCGATCTGGATCGTGAACCGCGACGGGACGCGACCCCGTCACCTCCTCGACGGCTCCTCCCCGCGCTGGTCTCCGGACGGGAGCCGGCTCGCCTTCCTCGCGCCGGACGATGAGGAGAACACCCAGATCTTCGTCCGCTGGATGGACGCCGAGGGTGCGGTGTCACAGGTCACACGGCTGACCGAGAGCCCCTCGAATCTCGCCTGGTCACCGGACGGCACGCGGTTCTCGTTCACCATGCGCGTGGGGGCGGAGGAGCCGACAGCCCGCCACTGGTCCCTCTCGCTGCCCAAGCCGGAGGGGGCGACGTGGACGCCGGGCCCGCGCATCATCGAACGCCTCATCTATCGGCAGGACCGGATCGGATTCCTGGGGGACAAGTACCAGCACCTCTTCGTCGTGCCCGCCGATGGCGGCACCCCGCGCCAGCTCACCGAGGGCGACTTCAACTACGGCGTCCCCACCTGGGAGCCCGACGGCGGGTCGCTCCTGTTCAGCGGTCTCATCATCGAGGACGCGGACTATCGCTGGCAGGAGAGCGAGATCTATCGTCTCGACGCCGCGTCCGGCGAGCTGAGCCAGGTGACGACCCGCAAGGGGCCGGACGCTCGGCCCGTCGCGTCGCCGGACGGGCGCATGATCGCCTACGTGGGGCACGACACGACGACCTTCGACTACATCGAGTCCGCCGTGTACGTGATGAACGCGGACGGGTCGAACCCGCGCGCGCTGACGGCGGAAATGGACCGCAGCCCCGGGTCGCTACACTGGGCTCGCGACGGACGCGGCCTCTACTTCGACGTCACCGCGGACGGCTATCGCAACATCTACCACGCCTCGCTCGACGGCGAGGTGCGGGCGATGACCGAGGGCGCGCAGATGTTCGGCCTCAACGACGTGAGCGATGGCGGCACGGCGGTCGGGATGTGGGGTGACGCGCACGAACCCGGCGACATCTACGCCTTTCCGCTGGACGAGCCCGACCAGCGCACCCGGCTCACCGACGTGAACGCGGACGTTCTCGCCGGCGTCCGGCTCGGCGAGGTCGAGCAGATCTGGAGTGAGTCCTCCTACGACGGACTCCCGATCCACGGCTGGGTCATCAAGCCCCCGGACTTCGACGCGTCGCGAGACTATCCGCTCATCCTCATCATCCACGGCGGCCCGCACGGCATGTACAACGGCGGGTTCAACTTCTCGTGGCAGGAGCACGCCGCGAACGGCTACGTCGTCCTCTACACCAACCCGCGCGGCAGCTCCGGGTACGGGACGGAGTTCGGCAACGCGATCCAGTACGACTATCCGAACCACGACTTCGACGACCTCATGTCGAGCGTGGACGAGGTCATCTCACGCGGCTACGTGGACGACGGCAACATGTTCGTGTACGGGTGCTCGGGCGGCGGCGTGCTGACGTCGTGGGTCGTGGGGCACACGGACCGCTTCCGCGCCGCCTCGGCGAACTGCCCCGTGGTGAACTGGTTCAACTTCCCGAACGAGGTCGACGGCAACTACCTGCGTTGGTACGCCGACTTCCAGCAGTTCCCGTGGGAGGACCCGAGCGAGCACATCCGGCGCTCGCCGATCTCGTACGTGGGTGACGTCACGACGCCGACCATGCTCATGACGGGCGTCCTCGACCTCCGCACCCCGATGGCGCAGACGGAGCAGTTCTACCAGGCGCTCAAGGCGCAGAACAAGCCGACCGCCATGGTCCGCTTCGAGGGCGAGTGGCACGGTACGTCGAGCCTGCCGTCGAACTTCCTCCGCACGCAGCTCATCCTCCGGAAGTGGTTCGAGCGCTGGGGCACCCACGACGACGACCGCACGGCCGCCACCCAGGGCGGCTCATAGGCTCGGAAGTCGGGTAGTCGGCGCAGGCGAGCCCGACCCCCTCCGGGGAAGGGCGAAACGGCGCCATCGGCGTGCGTACGATTGATGCGTAGCTTCCTGGAACGGGCAGGAGTCGCGCCATGATCGAGTACAAGGGATACACCGGCGTCTTCGAGTACGACGAAGACTACGAGTTTCTTGCAGGCCACGTCATCGACACCCGAGACGGGATCAACTTCGAGGGCAGATCGGTGTTGGAGTCGAAAGAGTCGATGCGACGCGCCGTGGACGACTATCTGGAGTTTTGTGAGGAGAAGGGGAGAGAACCCAAGATCGCTCCCTGATCGCGGATCCGGTCCTCGCTTATCGGCAGATTCTGCGCATATCTGGGTAGAATCGCCGCTGTTCTACCCATGTGTACGAGAGAATCGCTGCCTCGCACCCCCGGAGTTACTCGGTACCGCGCCCTGCGCCCGGCCAGACCATGTGGATCCACGCTTGCACGCTACCACCCCGTCCCGCATGTTGTTATACATGCGTAAAACAATCCTTGCCGTCCGAGTGGAGCAGGAATTGCGAGAGGCGATTGACCGTCGCGCCGCCGCCGAGGGGACCACGGTGTCCGGCTTCGTGCGCGAGACTCTGCGCGAGGCCGTGGCGGACCGGCCCGTTGGCGAACGGATCCACCACCTGAAGGGGACGGTACGCATGGACGTCGAAGATGACGAATGGCGGGCTGCGCTCCGGAGCCGTAACTGGCGCCGGTAAGGGAATGGCTCGTGGATACGGGCCCGATGGTCGCCTATCTGGATCCGGACGACCCGGCCCACGCACCGGTCGCCGCGGTCCTCACCGACTTTCGGGGCACTCTCCACACCACGGGGGCCGTGTTGACCGAGGCCATGCATCTGCTCGCCCGCGCGCGTAACGGCCCTTCGGCTCTCGCGGACTTCATCGCGTACAGCGACATGCACGTCCACGACGCCTGCCAGCCTCCTCGGGTCACGAGCGCAGCGCTCCTGATGGACCGCTATGCCGACAGACCGATGGACTTCGCCGACGCGACCCTCGTCCTGCTCGCGCAGCGCCTCGACGTGCACGAGGTTCTGACTCTCGACCGCAGGGGTTTCCACACCTACCGAACGGCTGACGGACGACCGTTTCGCCCGGTGCTCGATCAGCCGTAGCGCCCGGGCCACGAGGGGCCGGTCGCCCGGGACCAAGCCGTTGGCGGACGGTCATTCGACGCGATCGCGGCGGTAACGGGTAGCCTGGTATCCCTCAACCCAGCGACGGGAACTGCGCCAGCGACCGTCCGGGCCACGCACCGCCTTAAGCCGGCCGCGGGCGGCGGCCATGCGCAGGGCGGGAGCTGTCATGTCGGGTGTCGCGAGCGCGGCGAGCGGTACGAGCCGGGCCGGGCCGGCTACGGCCGGTATGACGAAGCGGTAGAGGTTATCCAGAATCGCCCGCGCGATCATCTCGCCGAGCGGACCGCTGTCGCCGCCGTCCGCCCTCCGCAGGGCGGTGAGGTACCGGGAGCGGTCTCGCTTGTAGATGATCGCGGGCGGATACCCGAGCCGCACCAGAATCAGGTTCAGAACCAGTCGGCCCGTCCGGCCATTCCCATCGAGGAACGGATGGATCTGTTCGAAGCGGCAGTGGAGTTCCGCCAGCGCCTCGGGGAATGCGACGACGTCCGGGTCGAGCGAGTTCGCGTCGGCGATCCAGGTTTCCATCCGGGCAGACACAAGCGGCCACTCCACCGGGATCATCCCTCCGGGAAACGGCCTGATGTCGTGTTCACGGAAGCTGCCGGGCGTTTCCCTGTCGGTGGCGTCGGGATGCGGCGCGACCTCCCACACGGGGGACATTGCGGTGTGGTGAATCTGGCGTACCTTCGCCAGACTCAGAATCTCTCCAGAGTGGAACAGCCCCGTCGGGTCGAGGGCCTGCCGGTACACCCACTCGGCCGCTGTACCGTATCCACGCACCTCCAGGTATTCGCGCAGTTCGCGGTTGCCGACCGCGACTCCGTCCGCCAGCAGCCTCTCGACCTGCCTGAGCAGGAGCGTATTGCCCTCGATGGCGGTGGAGTGATGTGCCTCTTCGTACCAGATCCCGCGCCAGATGTCAGCCGCTTCCCCCGGACGGGGGAGGCCACCGAGACGTGCGCGGAGTTCGACCCCTTCGGCGTACAGCTGATGGTACAACTCACGGCGCGGCGGGCGTCCCCGTCTCGGCTTGCCCGAGTCAATTTGTTCGTTCATGGATTATCTAACGTAACAGAACATATTGCGGGTGCAACGTCCGGTATCAGGAGACTCCAGCACCCAGCCAGCTCCAGCGCCGATGCTCTCCCGTGCGAGCTAGCTCAGGAAGGCGGTCTCGGAGAGGACGCTGTCGAGGTTCGAGACCAACAGATCCGCGTCGGCCTCCGAGAAGACGAGCGGCGGTTTCATCTTGATCACGTTGTGGTCGGGACCGTCGGTGCTCAGGAGGATGCCGTGGTCGCGCATGCGCTGGACGGCGGCGTCCGCCAACTCGGCGGCCGGTTCGAGATCTTCTCCCTCCCGCATGAACTCGATACCCGAGAACAGGCCGCGGCCCCGCGCGTCACCCACCGGACCGTGGCGGTCGCGCAGATACTCGAGCCCACGCAGCAAACGTTCGCCGACGACAGAGATACCAAGCCGCCGCCGACGTCGTGCAGCTACAGCAGGATCGATTTGTCATCGCCGCCTACGTCAAGTCTTGCAAGCTCATTGCATGGTTGTCCTGGCTGAGAAGGTGGTTTCAGCAAGAACATCATCTAAGCGAGAAACGAGAAGATCGGCGTGTTGTCGAGAAAAGACGAGCGGCGGCTTCATCTTGATCACGTTGTGCTCGGGGCCGTCCGTGCTCAAGAGGATCCCCTTGTCCCGCATGCGCTGAACGGCGGCGTCGGCCACGTCGGCGGCGGGCTCGAGATCCCCCCCCTCCCGCACGAACTCGATGCCCGAGAACAGGCCTCTGCCCCGCGCGTCGCCGACGGCGGCGTGGCGATCACGGAGGTATTCGAGGCCCGCCAGCAGCCGCTTGCCGACCTTCGCGGCGTTCTCCTGTAGTCCCTCGTCTTCGATCACATCGAGGACAGCCAGGCCGATGGCGCAGGAGACGGGGTTCCCGCCGTAGGTGTTGAAGTACTCCATCCCGTTGGCGAATGACTCGGCGATCTCGCGCGTCGTGACCACGGCCGCGAGGGGGTGTCCGTTCCCGATCGGCTTGCCGAGCGTGACGATATCGGGGACGACGCCGTGCTCCTCGAAGGCCCAGAAGTGCGACCCCACGCGACCGAAGCCAACCTGCACCTCGTCGGCCACGCACACGGCGCCGTGCTCGCGGGCCGCCGCGTAGGAAGCCGCGAGGTAACCGGCCGGGAGCGGGATCTGCCCGCCGCAGCTGAGGATCGATTCGTGGAAGAAGGCGGCCGCGCCGGGCGGACGATCGTCGAACCGGGTGGGCTCCGTTTCGAGCGCGAGCGCCGCCTCGCCCACGTACGCCGCGTAGAGCGGTGCGACCTCGCTGTCCGGCCCTCGGTGAAGCCCCCGGAAGGTGTCCGGCATGGGCGCCATTCGGACCCACGGCCGCGGGCCCTTCCCGCCGGGGCCGTTGAACTTGTAGGGGCTCAGGTTAACGACCGAACTCGAGTTCCCGTGATACGCGCCGTCGAGGACGACGGCACCCACCTTGCCGGTGTGCGTCCGCGCCATGCGCAGGGCGAGTTCATTGGCCTCGGTGCCCGAGCAGACGAGGAAGCACACATCCAGCGGGGCCGGGAAGAGGGCCGTCAGCCGCTCGGTGTACTCGAGGATGGCCTCGTGCAGGTAGCGCGTGTTCGTGTTGAGGGCTGCCATCTGTCGGCGTGCCGCCTCGTTCACCCGCGGGTGCGAGTGGCCGACGTGGGCCACGTTGTTCACGCAGTCGAGGAAGGGCTGGCCCTCGATGTCGTACAGCCAGCTGCCGCGCCCCCGCACGATGTGGAGCGGCCGCCGGTACGAGAGGCTGAGGGACGGGCCGAGTCGGCGGTCGCGGTCCCGGATGAGCGCCGCGTACCTCCGCGGGCGGGGCGCCGTCGTCTCTCCCGGGATCCGGAGCAGGTGGTTGGGATCCGGGCTGATCGCGGTCCAGGCGTCGCGCTGGCTCGGAGCGGCGATGCCGGGGAAGGTGCCCTCATAGCCGAGCGGATCGACGAAGATCTGGAAGTGCAGGTGCGGCGCCCAGTCGCCGTTGCCCGGCGGGGCGCCGATCCAGCCGATCGTGTGCCCCGGCTCCAGGACCTCCCCCGGCGCAACCGCGCGCAGCGATTCGGGTGACAAATGTCCGAACAGGGTCCGAAATCGGACGGGTTCGCCCGCGACGTCCGCACGGTGGTCCAACTCGTGTTCGAGGATGATGGTGGGGCCGTAGTCGAGCCGCTCGGCGTTGTCGCGCACGTCGATCACGCGCCCCCCCAGCGGGGCGAGGACTGGCGTACCGGGTTCCGCGAACAGGTCGACGCCGAGGTGGACCGTCCGCCATTCGTCCACCTCGTCTCCCGGTACGCGGAAGGCCTCCGCCGTATACCACCACCGGACCTCGTCGTAGCGCCCGATCCCCACCGCCGCGCCGGCGTCCCGCATCTGATCGAACAGGCGCTGCGAAAACGCCGAGTGGTCCGTGGGGTCGAACGTCCCCCCGTCGTCGCCCGACTCGACGCTCAGGTCGAGGGTGACCGTCGGCGCCACGCGCGGGTCGGGGTCGAGCAGGGGCGCCGCGGTCGGGGCGGCGCGCTCCAGCGCGGCGATCACGCGAACGGTCTGCGGGCAGGGCGGATACCCACACGCCTCCCGCAGCCGATACCGCCCCAGGTTCGGATGCGTCTGCTGCAGCCGTTCGAGTACATCCCAGGCGGGCGCCTGGCTGACCAGCAGGTAGTCGTTGTCCGGCTCCTGGGCGCCGCGCACGGACGAGACCGTCACGCTGAGCGCGAGGCGAAGTCGAGCCAGCTCGTACACGACGTCGGCTTCCGCTTCCGTCATCTGGTGTTCGGTGGCGTACCCCCGAGCCACATGACAGAACGCGCTCAGCGGGTCGCAGCTCCCGAAGGCCGCGTACGCGGAAGCGACCGCGAGATTCGCGACCGTCCACGACCGGATCGCGTCGCCGAAGTCCACCACGCCCACGATGTGAGGCGCCCCCTCCCGCATCCGCCCCGGATCGACGTGGATGTTGGCCGGGTTCGCGTCGTTGTAGATCAAGCTCTGCCGCAGCTCGGCGGCCCGCGGCGCCACGCACGCCGTGTGCCGTTCGAGGATCGTGGCGATGATCTCGCGGCGCGCGGGACTCTCGATCGCGGCCAGGTTCTCCCGGATGAGCGACGCGGCCCCCCGGAGGTCCCACACCATCGGCCGGTTCGCGGCCGTCACCCCGGTCGTCGAGCGATCCAGAATCCCCGCGAGACGCCCGATCTGTCTCCGGAGCTCGGGTCCGTGCGGGCGGAAGCGATCGAGCGGGATCCCCGGCACCGGCTCCAGGAAGCGGACGAAGTGGGCGCGTCCGTCGAGACGCTGCTTGATGAGCGACCCGCCCTCCAGCGCGGGGCGCCAGGTCGGGAGCGTGTAGCAGGACTGGGATGCCGACAGGGCAGCCAGCATGGCGGCCTCGGCATCGAGTATCGCCCGTTCTTCAAGCGCGTTCGAGACCTTCAGAAAGCCGGCGACACCGGCCGCGTGCGTGATCTCGAACACCCGGTCACGCTCGCTGGGGCATTCCCGGGCTCGCCCGCTCACACCCCAGTGTTCGAGGATGAGCCGAGCTGCAGCCGCCTCCGAGACGGACGGCCTCCCTGCCGCGTACGCGCTGTCGAGCGTCTCCATGCTGGCCGAAGCTTCCATGCCGGTCATCCCGGGTCAACCGGTTCCCGCCGGGCCGGGTTGTTGCCGCTCGCGCCGGCCGAACCGAGCTTTCGAGTCCGGTCCACTCGCAGATGGAGCAGATACGATGTCTCTTCGTGCACCCCTCCTGGCTTCCGCGCTCGCCTTGGCCACCGCCGGAGCCCCGCCCGCCCATGCGCAGGAGCGCGTCCAGGTGGTGGTCTCCCCCGCAGAACTCGAACTCGAGGTCGGAGCGTCGTTTCAGCTAACCGCGGAAATCCACGGCGCCGAGGGGGAGGACGCGCGCGCAGAGGTCCAGTGGTTCGCCCCCGGGGACGGCGTCACGGTCTCGAACGATGGAACGGTGACGGCGATACGACCGGGCGAGTCGCGCGTAGCGGCGATGTTCCGCGGCCAGCCGAGCTGGGTCACGATCCGCGTACCCCGGCTCGAAGCCGCCCGGATCGAGGCCCGGGTCGCCGGCCCGGTCTACGTCGGGGTGACGGCCGCCCTCGAACTCGCCGCCTACACCGAGTTGGGCAGCCCCGCGGAGGACATCGAGTTCGTCTACGCGTCCGCCGACCCCGGCATCGCGGCCATCGATGAGGCGGGCCGGGTCCTCGGCCACGGGCCCGGACAGACCCGCCTCACGATCTCCGCCGGAGACGCCGAGGCGCAGGTCGAGGTGACGGTCGAACCGAATCCGGCGGAGGATTACGAGCTGGTCGCTTCCGGGGACGTCAGCTCGCTTTCGACGGGAGATGTCGCCGCGCTTCAGGTCATCGGTCGCGATGGCCAGGGCGGCGAGATCGGCTTCCAGCCGCTGTGGAGCGTGACCCCGGGCGGGGCGGCGGTCCACCCGGTCGACGGCCGCGGGCTCTTCGTCGCCGAGGAGCCGGGGACGTACATCGTGACCGCGATCGTGGGTCCCGCCCTCACCCGCACGATGGCGGTCCGGGTCGAGCCTCGCCGCCACACCGCGCGCCTCGAAATCGTGGGGAGCGGGATCACGACTACCCACCGGGCCGGCGACACGTGGGTCTTCGAGGGTGTGGACGGGCGCGACTACGCCTATATCGGGACCTTCTACCACGACTGGATGAAGGTGTGGGATGTGACCGATCCCACGCAGCCGGTGCTCACGGACTCGATCCAGCTGGACGCCCGCCGGATCAACGACGTGAAGATCCACCCCAACAACCGTCTCGGGATCGTCACCCGCGAGGGGGCCTCGAGCCGGCGCAACGGGATCGTCTTCCTCGATCTCTCGACCCCGGCCCACCCCACGATCCTGTCGGAGTACACGGACACGGTGACCGGGGGCGTGCACAACGTGTGGATTCTCGGGGACGAGGATCTCGTCTATGTCTGCCACAACGGGACGAGCGAGATCGTCATCATGGACATCGCCGACCCCGCCAACCCGCGTGAGGTCAACCGCTGGGCGCACGACGAGCCGGTCCGGAGCCTGCACGACGTCATCGTCCAGGACGGGTACGCGTACGCCTCGTTCTGGAACGAGGGGATCTACATTCTCGACGCGGGGGCCGGCACGCACGGGGGCACGGCGCGCGACCCGAAGCTCGTCTCGCGGTGGGTCTCCGGGCAGGGCAACACGCACGTCGCCTGGCGCCACGGGAAGTACCTCTTCGTCGCGGCGGAGATCTACCCTTCGGACTGGGACCCGAACGCGTTCGGCCCCATCGAGGCGCGGGGCTATGTCGAGGTCCTCGACATGACTGACATGGCGGACCCCGTGAAGGTCGCGCACTACACGGTCCCGGAGGCGGGCGCCCACAACCTGTGGAGCGACGACCGCGACCGTCTCTACGTCGGCTACTACCAGGCGGGGCTGCGGGTGCTCGACATCTCGGGCGAGCTACGCGGCGACCTCTACCGCCAAGGCCGCGAGATCGGCGCGATCAAGACCTCATCGCCGGACGCCGCCGTGCCCAACTGGTCGATGACCTGGGGCGCCCAGCTGTTCAAGGGCCGGATCTACACCTCCGACCTCCATTCCGGACTCTGGATCGCCCGCCTCGTCCAGGAGGAACTCGTCCCCTGACCCGGATCGGGGCAGCGATTCTCGTGTGACGTTTGCCGATCGTCCGGCGTCAAGAAACCGGGTCAGGGCGTCCCGGGTCGGAGGAGACCGGATGATCAAGGCGGTCTTTGCGGTAGCCGTCCTCGCAGCCGGGGGGCTTGCGGCTCAGGAGACGCGCGACACGCTCGTTCGGCTGTCCAGTCTGACGGTCCCGGACAGCGTACCCCTCACGTTCGTCGAGCAACTCGTCCCCGGCCCGGACGGCTCGGTCTTACTCATCGATGCACAGACGGACGGCGTACTGGTCTTCGGTCCGGACGGCGTGTTCCGGCGACAGATCGGTCGGTGGGGGGAGGGGCCCGGCGAGTTGCTCTCTCCGTGGCGCCTCGGGTTGCTGGGACGCGCTGGCGTCCCCGGGTTTTCTGGCGACGCATTGCCTGAGCACCGTCCAGGACGCGGATGAGACAAGGATCGGACTGGGATTCGAGCCGAAGCCGGGTCGGCGGGTCGTTGATGTCAACGGCGTTCTGTGGATCGACACGGTCGCCGGCGGACCGCGGCAGTTGGAGTTCCGGTACACGTCGCCCCTTCGGTTCCTGCGACGGCATCTGGAGCCGACGTTCCGTGTCGCACGCGATCGATGGCTGATTCGGGAGTGGACAATCGTCCGGCCCAGGCTCCTCTATAAGGGCCTGTACGAAGTGGGTAAACGCGCGACCATCTGGCCTCGTGCCGATCCACTCACGACCAGCGGGAGAGTCCTCGCGCTTATCCGACCGTAACCGTGCACATGTGGCACGACTACCGGCGCTATCGCGGCTCCAGGGCGTTGAGAGCGGCCAGGATGTCGGCGTTCTCGGGGCGAATCTTGTAGTCCACCTCGGTGAAGTTCCAGCGCACCGTTCCGTCCATGTCGATGACGTAGGTCGTGGGGTGCGGGATCTGGCGTCCGCTGTCGTCGTCCTCGTTGAGGAGTCCGTAGCGGTAGATGATCGCGGAGCCCTCATCGGCCAGTAGCGGGAAGTCGAGCGCGTAGTCGTAGTCCTCCAGGACGCGGTCAGCCATCATCACGAGTTCTTCGGGCGTGTCGGGCGCGATGGCCAGAAGTTCGGTCCGCTCGCGCTGCTCCGGGGTCAGGAAGTCACGCAGCTCTCCGAGCTGCTTTGCGCAGTAGGGTCACCAGTGGCCGCGGTAGAAGAAGAGGACGACGTTCTTCTCTCCGCGGTAGTCCGAAAGCGTGATCGGCTCCCCGCTGCTCGCAACGGCCGTGAAGTCGGGCGCCGGATCCCCCTCGGCCACCCGCCCGAGGTCCGCCGGAGGGAGATCGCGTCCGTCGGCCGGCCCGAGCGCGACCTGCGCGGCCTCGCCGGCCCCGGCCATCGTCTCGTCCTCCATCCCGGCGTCGTCGCCCGGCGCGCAGCCGCCCAGCCCGATGGCCAGGACTCCGCCCCCCACGAGAAGCCGGACGTAACGTGCATCCATCATCCCGTCACTCCCTTGCAAGTGTTCCCGCCGGCGACCCGTGCTCCCGGCCGCCTTGCCCCGCAACGCTATCGATCGGGTGGCTCCGGCGACAGAAGTCCGCGGCCCGGTTGTCCCGAACCGCCCGGGAACCCCGACATTCCGGGCGTCTTGCGCCCGCCGCGGGCGGCTCGGACTATGCCACGGTTGTCCCGATTGTGGTCACTAGCCGGAGCCTGCACCATGCGTTACACGCCTCTCGTCTCCCGACTCGTTTTCCCTCTCGCGCTTGTGTTTTTCGCCTCAGCGGAGAGTCTCGCCGCGCAGGAGGGTACCGACGGCTACCAAACGCCGGCCGCCGAACTGACCGCGCTCGTCGACGCTCCGGTGACTCCGGGCATCAGCCTCAGCCCGGACGAGTCCGTGATGCTCCTGACGATGCGGCCCAGCCTGCCCTCGATCGGCGAGGTCGCCGCGCCCGAACTCAAGATTGCGGGGCTGCGGATCAACCCCCGCACCAACGGCCCGAGCCGCTCCAGGCCATCGAACGGGCTCGCGCTGCGGACGCTGGAGGGGGATGAGCGCGCGGTGACGGGTCTCCCGTCGAATCCACGCATCCGGAACACGCGCTGGTCTCCGGACGGGGGCATGGTGGCGTTCACCCACGACACGGACTCGGCCGTTCAGCTGTGGATTCTTGATGTCGCGTCGGCGACGGCGCGTCGCCTGTCCGACCTCGACGCCGTGAACGCGGGCTTCGGCAGCCCGTTCAGCTGGTCGCCCGAGAGTGACGCGCTGTACCTCATGGCGGTGCCTCCGGGCCGCGGCCCGGCGCCTGCCGAGCCCATGGTCCCGACGGGTCCGAGAATCGAGGAAAGCTCCGGAGAGGCCGCTCCCGCCCGCACCTATCAGGACCTGCTCCAGAACCAGCACGACGAGGCGCTCTACGCACACTACGCGATGGCGCAGCTGGCCCGCGTCGGCCTCGAGGGGTCGGCGACCATGCTGGGTGAGCCGGCGATCTTCTCGGGCGCGGCGCCCTCTCCGGACGGCGGCCACCTGCTCGTCCAGACGACACAGCGGCCGTTCTCGTACCAGGTACCGGCCTCGCGCTTCCCGAGCACGATCGAGGTGTGGGACACGGCCGGGAACCCGGTGCACCAGGTCGCGCAGCTCCCGCTCCAGGATGGCGTCCCGACATCGTTCGGCTCCGTGCCGACCGGCGTCCGTTCGGTCTCCTGGCGCCCCGACGCGGGCGCGACCCTCTATTGGGTGGAGGCGCAGGACGGGGGAGACGCCCAGGCTCCGGCCGACATCCGCGACAGGGTGTACACCCACGCGGCGCCGTTCGCCGGCGAGCCGACTGAACTCGCGGCCCTCCCGCTCCGTTACGGTGGCGTCATGTGGGCGGAGGAAGGCTTCGCGTTCGTGAGCGAAAACTGGTTCTCGACCCGCCAGCAGCGCACGTACCGAGTCGACCCGGACGCCCCCGGCACCCTCGATTTGATCTTCGATCTCCAGACGGAGGACCGGTACAACGATCCCGGCTTCCCCATGTTCACCACGAACGAGCGGGGTTTCGGCGTGCTGATGACCGCCGACGGAGGGCGTTCGATCTACCTCGCGGGGCAGGGCGCGTCCCCCGAGGGCAACCGTCCCTTCCTCAGGAAGCGGAACCTCGAGACGGGGGCGGAAGAGGAGTTGTTCCGCTCCGAGGCGCCCTACTACGAAGGTGTGGTGACGCTGCTGGCGGACGGACGGCTGCTCACGCGCCGCGAGTCGGCGGACGAGCCGCCGAACCACTTCCTGCGGGATCTCGACCGGGGCACGATCAGCGCGGTGACCGACTTCCCGCACCCGTACCCGCAGTTCGCGGGGATCCGTAAGGAAGCGATCCAGTACGAGCGCGAGGACGGCGTCCCGCTCTCCGCCACGCTCTATCTCCCGGCCGACTACGATCAGGAGCGCGATGGCCCGCTCCCGACCTTCGTGTGGGCCTATCCGACCGAATTCAAGAGCGCCGCGGCCGCCGGTCAGCGCCGCGACTCGCCGTACCAGTTCACGAGAATCAGCTATTCCGGCGCCGTGCCGTATGTCACGCGCGGCTACGCCGTGCTCGACAACGCGTCGATGCCCGTGATCGGCGAGGGGGACGCGGAGCCCAACGACAGCTTCCGGGAGCAGTTGGTGGCGAACGCGCAGGCCGCGGTCGACGAGGGGGTGCGGCGCGGGGTCGTGGATCCGGACCGCGTCGGCGTGGGCGGACACTCCTACGGCGCGTTCATGACGGGCAACCTGCTCGCGCACTCGGACATTTTCCGGGCCGGTGTGGCGCGGAGCGGCGCGTATAACCGCACGCTGACGCCGTTCGGCTTCCAGCGCGAGGAACGACTCTTCTGGGAGGATCCGGACCTCTACCTGTACATGTCGCCGTTCATGCACGCGGAGAAGGTGAACGAGCCCATCCTCCTCATTCATGGAGAGGACGACAACAACTCGGGCACCTTCCCCATCCAGTCCCGCCGTTTCTATGCGGCGCTCAAGGGGCTGGGCGCGACCGCGCGTCTCGTCTTCCTGCCCGCCGAGAGTCACGGCTACGCGGCCCGCGAGTCGGTGCTGCACGTCCTGTGGGAGACGGACCGGTGGCTCGACATGCATGTGAAGCCCGCCAAGAAGCCCGTCACCACGACGGACGACGCGGGAAGCTGAGCGCCGCCGCCGAAGTCCCGCTTCTGGTCGAGGCGGAGGGTCCCGTCCGGATCCTCCGCCTCAACCGCCCCCACCGTCTCAACGCCGTCAGCCTCCCCATGTACGAGGCGCTGGAGGCCGAACTGGCGCGCATCGGGGCGGACTTCGAGACCCGCGTCGTCATCCTCACGGGGACGGGACGGGGGTTCTGCTCCGGCGCCGATCTCAAGGCGCACCGCGACCACGAGGCGTCGCTGGCGGAGCGCCACGCCTACATCGACACGAGCCAGCGCGTGTATCGCGCCCTCCAGACGTTGCCGCAGCCGGTGGTCGCGGCCGTGAACGGACACGCGATCGGGGCGGGGTGCGAACTCGCGCTCTCGTGCGACTTCGTGATCGTGGCGGAGGAGGCCAGGCTGCGCATGCCCGAGGTCGCGCTGGGGACGTTCATCGGCGGCGGCACGGCCTACACGCTCAGGCGTCGCGTCGGGCACGCGCGCGCGGCCGAACTGATCCTGCTGGGCCGCTACTTCACCCCCGCCGAAGCCCACGCGTGGGGGCTGGCCAACGAAATGCTCCCAGCGGCCGAAGTGCTCCCCGCCGCCCGCGAGCTGGCCGCTCGCTTGGCACGAAACGCCCCCATCTCGATGCGGCTCGCCAAGCGGCTGCTCGACCGGGCGGAATCCGTCGACGCCGAGGAGGCGCTGCGCCTCGAAGCCGAGGCGCTCTTCACATGCATGGCCTCGGAGGACTGGCGCGAGGGCCTCGAGGCCTTCGCCGAGAAGCGCGACCCGGCCTACCGAGGGAAGTAGCCGTACGAAGGACCCCACGCGTAGACACGAAGTACAGACTCCCATACCTTACGCGCGGTAAGGATGTTCTGTTGAGAAGGGGCAGTCATGGAAGCGACGATCACGAGCAAGGGCCAGGTCACGCTGCCGAAGCCGATCCGGGACCGGCTCGATCTCAAGGCGGGTGACAGGATCGCTTTCGCGCTGGAGGACGACGGGACTCTCCGGGTGACACCCATCACGGGGTCCGTAATGGAGCTGGCGGGCATGCTCCCGAGACCCGCCGTTCCGCTCAGCCAGGATGAGATGGACGAAGTGATCGCCCAGTCGGCTATTCGTCGAACTCTACGTCGTTGATCGGGCTGGACACCAACATCCTGGTGCGCTTCGTCACCGGGGATGACCCGGAACTGGCGACCGTGGCCACACGGCTGATCCAGGGCCGTTGTACGGCCGAGTCACCCGGCTACGTGGGTGTGCCCGTGCTTGTCGAACTGGTATGGGTGCTGAGGCGCGGCTACGGCTACGAGAAGGCCGCCGTCATACAGGTCATCCGGAAGCTTCTGGGCACGGCCGAACTGATCGTGGAGAGCACGGAGGTGGTTCAACTCGCCTTGCGGGATTACGAGTCGGGCACAGCCGATTTCGCCGACTACCTGATCGGGCGCGCCAACCGTGCCCGTGGTTGCGCGCGGACGTACACCTTCGGTCGTCGGGCGGCGCGCAGCAGCCTGTTCACGCTCGCGACGTGACCCCGTAGCCGCTCCGCTTACTTGGCGGTTCGCTCTCGGATCACGCGTTCCCCGGCCCCCATGGCCTCGAAGTAGCCTTCCAGCCGAGCCAGACGCTCCTTCAGTTCGGCCTCCAGCTTGCCGATGCACCTTGTGAGCCGCGTCTCCACTCGCGCCACTTCCGTCCGCACCGCGGCGACCTCCCGCTCCACGGCGCCGAGGCGTCCGTCCACGGTGCCGAGGCGTTCTTCAATTCCCCCCAGCCGCCCCTCCATCCGGCTGGTCTTGGTCAACAGGTCCCTGATGTCGTTCCGCATGCCGCGCTGGCCGGGAATGAGTACCGCAGCCAGAGCGATGGCCGCCGCGATGATGGCGATCATCTCCCCACTCATGGGCGTGCCTCCGCCGGATCCGGCGAGGTGCCGCCTCGCCCCGGATGCAGCGCAGCGTGATCGAGACGTTTCATCTTATCTCCGTGATCGTCGACCCAACCTAGGGCCCAGGCGTTATTCCGTGCGAACGCGCGCCGCCCGCGCTACCGGAGCACAGAATGGCGTGGCCGGTCAACGGAGATTCATCACCCCGGGACGTTCTCGGGAACGGCCCGCTGCCATTGCCGCCCCGCCCGTACGCGCCGCACGTTTCACGGACTCATCGACCCATCCCGCGCAAGGCCGAGGAGAACATGATGGCTCCCGCCCGCCGCTCCGCCCGGATGACCGGGTTTCTCGCGCTCGCGGCCTTCGCCGCGCTCGTCGCGGCCCCGCCCGCCATAGCCCAGGACCGGACCATCGCGCTGGTCGGCGGCCAGCTGCTCGACGGGTACGAGGCGAACCCCATCCATCACGCGACCGTCCTGATCGAGGGGAACCGGATCGTCGCGGTCGGGCCGACTTCGGAGATCGAGATTCCACCCGACGCCGAGGTCATCGACACCCGGGGCAAGACGATGATGCCCGGCATGGTGGACGCGCACGTGCACATCATGATCCTCGGTCACGGGGACTACGCCGACTGGTTCCCCTGGTTCGAGGGGAATGACGACCTCGTCTACGAGACGTCGGCGAAGCAGCTGCTCATGGCCGGGGTCACCGCGGGCGTGGACCTCTCGGCGCCCATGTCGAGCCTCGCCTTCCGGGACAGGGTGAACCGCAACGAGGTGCCGGGTCCCCGACTCCTCGCGAGCGGACCCTGGATCACGCGCTATGCCTGGGATTTCCTCCCGGACGAACTCCGCGTCCTGCACCGCACGCCCGAGGAGGCGGCGGAGCGGGCGCGGATGCTGATCGACGCGGGGGTCGACGTCATCAAGACATGGATCGGGACGACCGAGGAGGACATGCGGGCCATCAAGTCGGTGGCGGGTCCGGCCGGCGTCCCCATCCACTGCCATGTCTATGAAGAGGAAGTCGTGTGGGGCGCGATCCGCGGCGGCTGCGATGTACTCCAGCACGCCGGTTCGGGCGGCAGCGTCCCGGCGTATTCACAGGAACTCGTCGACTACATCGCGATGGAGGGGATCCCGGTCGTCCAGACGATCTCGCACCGGGTCTGGGTCTACCCCGCCACGCTGGAGTTTCCGGAGCGGCTCTGGGACCCGGACATCATCAACAGCTTCCCGCCGACGATCCGGGAGGAGGTCCTCAGCTCATACACGAAGGACGATTTCTGGCGGAAGCCCTACTTCCGCGGCACGCCGCGGCAGATCCGGAACAGCGAACGCGCGGCGCGCCAGTTCATCGACGCCGACGCCCTCATGGCAATGGGCACGGATACCGGCTCTCCGCTCAACTTCCACTCGGAATCGGCGTGGCGGGAGGTTTCGGCGCTCGTCGACATGGGGATGACGGAGATCGAGGCGATTTCCGCGGCGACCAAGGTCTCCGCCCAGGTCCTCGGCCTCCGCGAGACCGGCACGATCGAGCCCGGCAAGCTCGCCGACATCATCGTGGTCGACGGCAACCCGCTGTTCGACATCAACGTGCTCGGGTACGTGACGGACGTGATCAAGGACGGGATCATCTACAAGCGGAACGGCGTCCCCGTGTGGGAGATGAACCGCGCGCAGACGAGCACGAGCGGCTCATGATCCGCCGTCTCCGCCGTCGCCCGACCCTCGCCGCCGTCCTCGCGGCCGGGCTGGGGCTCGCCGCGTGCACCGTCGTGCCGGAGTCGGCGGACGATCCGTCGTCGGCCGGCGCGGGGGGTGCCGCCTACGATCTGGTGATCATCGGGGGCACCGTCGTCGACGGGACGGGCGCGGACCGCTTCACCGCCGACCTCGGAGTCCGCGACGGTCGCGTCGTCGAGATCGCCAGGGACGGCGGACTGTCGGGACAGGGCGCCGAGGAGATCGATGCGACCGGACTCATCGTCTCTCCCGGGTTCGTCGATCACCACAACCACGTCCAGAATCAGGTCCACCGGCGGCCGCTGGCCGAGAACTTCATCCGCCAGGGGATCACCACCATCCTCCCGTCTCTCCACAGCGGCGACCAGCCGTGGCCGCTGCGCGACTACATCGACGACCTCGAGGTCGCGCCCAACATCGGTTTCTTCGCGGGGCACAGCTGGACCCGCAAGCAGGTGATCGGGATGGAGGACCGGGCCCCGACCCCCGAGGAACTCGACGAGATGCGGGACCTCGTGCGCGAGACGATGGAGGACGGTGCGCTGGGATTCTCGACCGGGCTCCTCTACGTCCCCGCGAACTACGCCGAGACCGAGGAGGTCATCGAGCTGGCCAGGGTCGCGGCGGAATACGGCGGCATCTACTACACGCACATGCGGGACGAGGCGCGGGGGCTCCTGCCGGCCGTCCGAGAGGCGATCCGCGTCGGCGCCGAGGGCGGGCTTCCGGTCCACATCAACCACTTCAAGGCGATGGGGGTCGATAACTGGGGGAAGACCGTCGAGTCGCTCGCGCTGGTGGACTCCGCTCGCGCCGAGGGGATCGACGTGAAGGTCGACCTCTACCCGTACATGGCGGGAAGTACCGGCTCCAGCGTGCTCTTCCCGCAATGGGTGCTGGCCGGCGGCGTCGACTCGTTCCGCGTGCGCGTGACCGACCCCGAGACCCGTGCGCGTGTCGAGCGGGAGACCGAGGAATGGATGAACCGCGACTGGACTGGCGGCGACCTGTCGCGGATCCAGTTCCGCACCCTGCGCGCCTTCCCCGAATACAACGGGAAGCGCATGTCGGACCTGGCTGCGGACCGGGGGCTGCCGAACAACGACGCCACCGGTGTGCAGCTCGCGATCGAACTCCAGTTGGCGGGCGGGTTCAGCGCCATCTACCACTTCATGGACGAGGCGGACGTCGTCCGCATCATGCAGCACCCGCAGGCGATGTTCGAGACGGACGGAGACCCGGTCGGCTACGGGCTCGGTTTCCCGCATCCCCGCAGCTACGGAACGTTCCCGCGCATCCTCGGGCGCTACGTGCGCGAGATGGGCGTGCTCACGCTGGAGGAGGCGGTCCGGAAGATGACCTCGATGTCGGCAGACGAGATCGGGCAGTCCGAGCGGGGCCGGATCGCGGACGGGATGTGGGCGGACATCACGATCTTCGACGCCGACCGGATCATGGACCAGGCCGACTACGTGGACCCGCACCGCTATTCGGTCGGCATCCATCACGTGATCGTGAACGGCGTCCCGGTGATCCTCGACGGCTCGGTCACGGGCGCCAAGCCCGGTCAGGTGCTCAAGGGCCCAGCGCGACAGCTCACCGAGAACCGCGGCGGGTAGCGACAATGCCGCCAAGTCGAGATGAGCGCGTGGGGACGTTCAGCCCGGCGGACGGCGTCCAGCGGCAGCGCGTCCAACGCCTCGGCCTTCACCCTCGCCGTTGCGGCTTCGGGGCGGGGTAGCTCTTCGCCGGGGCGGAGCGTCCGCTCGATCCAGCACACGAAGAACGCGGCACGGTCTGAGATGCCGAGGGACGGCATAAACCGCATCAACCCCTCAATGGCAGTTCTTGGTCCCTACGTCGCTACGCGCGCAGCGGAGCCGGCCGTCCACGCAGTCCACGAGGACGGCGACCGAGACCGACGATGTTGAGTGACTTCACGAGCCATAGGGGGGCTTACGCTTGGTCGCCTCTCCGTCTCCGTCGAGCTCAAGCCCAAAGTACTCGGCGGCCCGGACTTCATCGATAATCTCCAGAACCCAGCCGCCCGCGCCATTCTTCTCGCACATGCCGACGACCTCGTCAAAGAGACTGGCGCTCCCACGATATGGAATCCCCGCAAGGGACAACGGCTCGTCGCGCAAGAGGAGTATAGGGTCGTGCGTCGCTCGGCGTAGCGTCTCCTCTACCATCGCGGCGGCGAAGATCGGGCTCTGCCACTCCCGGAGCATGTCGGTCGCCGCCTCCTCGACGGTCATGGGTGGGTTGTCGTTCCAGCAGTCGCTTGAGACGTACTCGTTGGCCAGCGCCAGCAACTCATCCCATTGCCGTTCACGGATATAAGCCACGATCTTGCCGCCATTGGGCTCGATCCCGTAGCGCCGCACGAGCGCCACCGCGTACGCGTCCAACTCCGCCTGCGTGCGCGAACCGTTTTCCTGCGTCAGTTCCGCCACAGCCTCCGGGAAGTGCAGCGCGTTCAACGGAATCCGCCGAAACGCGTGGCATATCTTCACCGTCGGAGGATCCGGCAGTCCCAACCGTTCCGCCACCTCCTGCCCTGTCCACACCCGGGACTCCTGCGCCGTCACGGGTGCGGCCATGATCGCCGACATCACGGTCGATATCGACAGCAAAGTTGCCTTCCTCATCGCTCTTGCCTCCTCGTTACCCCACCCAATTGCGCTGCCACGTGTTGTTCCGAAACTCCCAGACCCAGTACTGAGATCCGAGGCCGCCTCCATGCACCGCCAGCCTGCTGGCCGCGGTCGTGAGTAGCGCGGTCGGTGGCGACGCGCTCGAGTTCGCCGAGCGGCGGCTGTTCGGCCCGCTCGGGATCGTGAACAAGCGCTGGCCGGTCATGCAGGACAGCGTGATCGTCGGCGGGGCCGCCCTCGCGCTTCGGCCGCGGGATGCCGCCAAGATCGGACAACTCATGCTGCAGGGCGGCCGCTCCGGTGCGGAACAGGTGGTATCGCGGGCGTGGGTGGAGGTGCAGACGGCCCGTCTGGTCTCGCTGGGCGACCTGGGCGGCGTGCTGAGGGACGCGGGTTACGGCTACCAGACCTGGAACGACCGGGCCGGCGGCGGCTCGACCGACGACGCGGTCGCGACATCGGGATGAGCGTGGGGGCCGTTCCCCCCGACGGACCCGCGACGCCGTCCGCACCTACATGTCCGGCGGTCTGCCATGCACTCGCGCGCGTGTCAGGAGACAACCGACACGCCCGCGCCACAGTAACGGACGTACGGGGTGACGTCGTCCAGCGGCAGCGCCTCCAACGCCTCGGCCTTCACCCTCGCCGTCGTGGCTTCCGACCGGGGTAGCTCTTCGCCGGGGCGGGGGTAGTAGAGTCGATTGAAGATGAAGTCGTTGGCGGCGCACCAGGTGTAACTCTTCGACTCGGCATCGCGAAGAGATTCCGGAGGGACTGCCGCCTCAATCACCGCGACAACGTATTCCCGGCCCCGACCCTCGGGCTCCGCGTTATGGATGCTGAGGAGTGTCTCCCAAGCGGCCCGGCCTGCGTGGCCCCCACGGGCTCCCTGGATGGCTCGAAGCGGGTTGGTTCGCCTCTCCTCTTCCGGCAGGTCCCGCAGGTACATCTCATACAGCCCAACAAGCGCGGGAAACGCGCCCTCGTACGGCTCCTCCGCCTGCGCCGCCCTTGCCAACGCCACCTGGGCGCGGAACCGGATGTCCCCGTCAGACGTGTCGTCGGCGAACGCGAGCCGGACCAGCTCGTCGGTGAGCGCATCCAGATCCCCGCGCGGCCAGGACTCGAACCGCTGCGCCAACACGGCGGCGGCCGGTGCGTGCCCCGACTTTCCTCCGTCGTGGGGGTCGAGAATCTCCCGGAGCGCAGACGCCGGGGTCGGAAACTGCCAGGCGCCCGTCTCCTCGTCCAGCACGAGCGAACCCCGCTCTTCCCACTGGACGCCCTGCGGCAACTCCTGCGCCCCGGCGGGAATGGGACCCAGCAACAGCCCTGACAGCGCGATCGACAACAGCGCCTTCTTGATTCCCGCCATAGCCGCCATCCGTTCAAGCATCTTCGTCGCCCTCACGAGCACGGTGTCCCTGTATGGGGGTCGCTGGACGCCGTGCCCACGGTCCAGAAGCCAACTTCACGATGGTGCCAAAGGTCGCCGCCGCTCTCCTCCGCGTCCATTGGCCCCGCCTTGCCGTCGTCGATGACTGTGTTCAGCCTGGGTACGAGCATGGGAAGGTCGGAGACGTCACTTCCCGTAAGCTCCTCGATCTCCTCCAACAGGTTCGCTACGGTCCGGGAGACCACGCACTGGTTGTACTTGGCCTCGTGCCTCTGCTCGTGGGCCATCGTGGTGCCGTGCCAGGCGTTGTACGGTCCAGACGTGCCGCAATCCCCGTTCACTTCGTTAAGGTTGGCTGATGTTCCGAGGCTCGTCCAGCCGGCCGGGCAGTATCGCCGGAGCGTCGCTGCGGACACTGCCCCGGTGGTGGAATACGTGGGTGCCAGCAAGTTCGAGAGAAAGTCCGGATGCAGGTACAGTTCCGTCACATCGTAGGTCCGCGTTACGTAGGTGGCTCCCTTCCACGGCCCCCGGGATACGGTCGTGGTCGTGAACGCGCCTGGATGCCGCGCGAAGGCCCCCCAATCTCCCCCGGGCCACCCGCCGGGAGGCGTCAAGTACTGCGCCGTTTGACTGGACCGGGCAATCGACCATGGGCGGCGGCTCACTGTGACGACCCCGTTCAGCGTCTTCGCCGCGATGTCCGGCCCCGAGATCGTAACCGTGAGGCTCCGGGTGCTCGTTGCCGTCCCGTTCCACGAGGAGAGTCCCGTGCCCGACGTGTCAGCCGCTCCCGCTCCCGTCTCCCCAGCGTAGGTGAGGTCGCCAAGGCTGACGGTGGAGTCCTGCGTGCTGACGCTACACCCCCCGCTCCAGCCACGCGTTGTCGACCTGCACGCAAGAGAAAACTCCACGACCCTGGATCCCTCGTCGCCGTCGTCGTCACCCTCGCCGGCACCTTTGGGGCCGCTTGGCGAACCACTGGGCGCGGGGACCGGAGTAGGATTATGGGGAATGATCTCGATTCCCTCGAGGACGAACCTGGAGAGGCTGCATGGCCCCCCTACTGCATCAAAGTCCAGGTCGAGCCCTGGGCACGCCGCCGTCCCGATAACCGTGAGTCCGTCGATCTCGGACGGCTCGCAGTCTGTGGAGAAGGCTGGGTCGAAGCAGGGATCATCCTCGGGCCTCTGCACCGCGAGCAGAGAGCGCGGCGCAGTCCAGCCCAACGCCAGCTTCCAGAGCGTGGCCCAGCGCCCGCCCCCCGGCGGCCGCGCCGACGCCCAGATCTTGTCGGGAATCTCGAGCCCCAGCTCCTTGAGAATCGCCTTCACGCTCCCGTTCACCTCCAGCTTCCCGCGCTCCGTCCCGGGGAGCAGGCACACCGCCCAGATCGCCAACTGCTGGGGAAGCACCTCCTCGCTCCCGTCCGCCTTGGGGCGTTTCACGGTCACCCAGATGCTGTGTAGCCGCGCCCACGCCGCCTTGGCCCCACTCTTCGCCTCCGAGCTATACTCCATCTCGTACTTACGGGCGACATAACTTCCCGTCGCGCGCCGGAAAAAGAACTCGCACCCCGGTCCCCCGATCCCCTGGACGACCGTGTTCCACGACGGAAGACTGTCGACGTCGGCGTTGAGCCCGGTCTGAGACACAACCGGTGCCATCATCTGGGCATCCCCTCCGGTGGCGAAAGGCGGCTCCCAAACGGAGTCGGAGCATGCCAGGAGCCCCGCCGCCGATGCTCCCGCCACGAGAACGGCCGGCCATAGCCCCGGCCCGCGTTGGTGGGGCCCGCCGCGTGATCTTGATGTTGCGGCCGACCTGCCCGGCGCGCGGTTGTTCGGTCGGTCCGAGCCGGAATCCGCGGCAGCAATACGCGGGAGAGTGTCCGACGGGGCCGCGACGCGGGAAGGTCGACTGCGAAGAGACGAGGAGAGACCAGCGCGGAAACACCTGAACATCCATCCTCCCGGGTAGCAATGTCCGCTCCCGGGACTCACGCCCGGGACTCACGCCCGGGACTCACACCTTAGCTTATCCCTATGTGTACCTCATATGACGCGCAAGATCTGTAGTCCGGCCAGCGTGGCGAGTTACGGGCCGGTCTTCGGGACTCGTTCCTGAACTCACGGTCGCATCCAATACTCGACCGGCCCTGAGAGGAACTCGTCGAGCGGGATTCCGTCGCCGCCGACAAGCAGGATCCTCGTTGGACGAAAGCGATCGGCGAAGGCGGTGAGACCCGGCGGCGTCCCGCGCGTACGACCACTCTTTACCTCGATGGCGGTTACGACCGCCCCGGCGCGTAACACGAAGTCCACCTCCCGGCCACGGTCGCGCCAGTAGAAGACCTCGCATGCGTCCATGTCTGCCGCGTTCACCAGGTGCGCACCTACCGCGGATTCGACCAGCCGTCCCCACAACTCGGGGTTCGTGCGCACCTGCGAGAGTGCGAGACGAGAGCCGGCGGTCAACAGAGCTGTGTTGAAGACTTGCAGCTTCGGGCTGGAGCCTCGCCGCCGCACCTCGGCGCCGGAGTATTTCTGCAGCCCCGTCAGCATGCCTGCGCCCGTGAGCAGGTCGAGATAATGGGCCAGCGTCGTGGTGTTCCCCGCGTCGTGCAGCTGTCCCAGCATCTTCGTGTACGACAGAATCTGCCCCGAATACGCACAGCCCAGCGCGAAGAGCCTCCTGAGCAGGGCCGGCTTGTCCACGCGAGTAAGCAACAGCACGTCTCGCGCGATCGTGGTTTCGATGAGCGAGTCGCGGATGTAGCGAGACCAGCGCTCCGGTTGCCGCACCAGCGGCGCCGCGCCGGGATATGCACCGTAGAAGAGGAACTGCTCGAGGGACCAGCCAAACGCCGCCTGCATCTCGGCGAAGCTCCAGTGTGGCAGGTGGAGCCGTTCGAAGCGCCCGGCGAGACTCTCCGTTAGACCACGTTCAATGAGGAGTGGCGCCGAACCCGACAGCACCACCTTGAGCTGGCGTCCGGCACGGGTGTCCTCGTCCCACAGCCGCTTGACGGCCTCTGCCCAATCTGCTGCCTTCTGGATCTCGTCGATGACGAGGAGTGCATCATCGGCATCGGAGTCGTCCGCGAGGAGTCTCGCCGCCTCCCACTGTTGCGCGATCCAGCCAGGACCGCGCAAAGACGGCTGATCTGCGGTGGCGAACCGGTGGCGCAGTCCCGACCGTTCGGCGACCTGGGTGATCAACGTCGTCTTGCCCACCTGCCGCGCGCCGGTGATGATCTGAAGAAACCGGCGAGGCTCCCGAAGGCGGCCGAGAAGTTCCAGGGCGTAGGGGCGCGTGTACGTCATATTACTCAACATGATGAGTAAATTTACTCAATAAAGCGAGCAAATGGAAGATCCATGACCTCGCAAGACGCTCAGCGACTACGCGGGGTTTTGCCACGGGCTGCCAGCCACGGCTATCGTTGCCGCTCGCGGCCGGAGCCGCGTCCGTCCCACGATTCCCGAGGCTCCGGCGATTCCAGCCGATTCCGCCGCCGCGCCCGATGCGAGCGGCTGCCACCGATATCCATGACCGACGAAACGAATACGGAACCCAGCGCCGATTCGGGCCATCCTCCCGGCCTGATGGACAAACTCGTGTCCCTCGCCAAGCGGCGCGGGTTCGTCTTCCAGTCCTCCGAAATCTACGGAGGCGTGGGGTCCGTCTACGACTACGGTCCGCTCGGCATCGAGCTCAAGAACCGCATCCAGCAGCTTTGGTGGCGGGAGATGGTGCATCGCCATGCCAACATCGTGGGCATCGACGCGGGCATCCTCATGAACCCCGAAGTGTGGGTGGCGAGCGGGCACGTGGGCGCGTTCACCGACCCGCTCGTCGAGTGCCTGAGCTGTCACCGGCGGTTCCGGGCGGACGAGCTGGCGCAGATTGAGGCGGGGAGTCCCGGTACGCAGCAATGCGCCGTGTGCGGGACCACCGGACAGTGGACGGACCCGCGCCAGTTCAACCTCATGTTCAAGACGTTCATGGGGGTCGTGGAGGACGAGGCCGCGACGGTCTATCTCCGTCCGGAGACCGCGCAGGGGATCTTCGTCAACTTCAGGAACGTGCAGGAGTCCGTCCGCCAGAAGGTGCCGTTCGGGATCGCGCAGGTGGGGAAGGCGTTCCGGAACGAGATCACGCCGGGGAACTTCATCTTCCGGACCCGCGAGTTCGAGCAGATGGAGATGCAGTTCTTCGTGGCGCCGGGCACGGAGGACGAGTGGTTCGAGGAGTGGAAGACACGGCGCATGGCGTGGGTCGAGTCGCTGGGGATCCGCCGGGACCGGCTGCGCTTCCACCGGCACGGGCCCGATGAGCTGGCGCACTACTGCAAGGACGCGTCGGACATCCAGTACCGCTTCCCGTTCGGGTGGCAGGAGTTCGAGGGGATCCACAACCGGACGGACTACGATCTCGGCCGCCATCAGGAGCACTCCGGGAAGAAGCTGGAATACTTCGACCAGCCGGCGAACCGGAAGTACGTGCCGTACGTGATCGAGACGTCGGCCGGACTCAGCCGCACCCTGCTCGTCGTGCTTGCGGACGCCTACGATGAGGAGGAAGTCGGAGGCCGGAAGCGGGTCGTGCTGCGGCTCAAGCCGGCGCTCGCGCCGTTCCAGGCCGCGGTGTTCCCGCTGGTGAAGAAGGACGGGATGCCGGAGATCGCCGACAAGCTGGCCGGCGAACTGCGTGGCCGGTTCAACGTCTTCTACGACATCGTGGGATCGATCGGCCGGCGGTACCGGAGGCAGGACGAGGCCGGGACGCCGTTCTGTCTCACGATCGACGGCCAGACGCTCGAGGACGAGACGTGTACGGTGCGCGACCGCGATTCGCTCGAGCAGACGCGGCTACCGCTGTCGCGCGTCGCGGCCTGGCTCGGGGCGGCGGTCGCCGGCGCCTCTCCCGGCGCCTGACCGGCTCGCAGGGTCATGCCGTTCCGCGTCGAGGAGATCCGGGATCGGGCGCAGCGGCTGCGGAGCGCCGTGGCGCGCGCCCACTACCGACTTCGCAGCGGACTCGAGGAGCGGTCTTCGCTGGCCGCGCTGTATCGCGAGCACCGGCTGCTCCTCGATCCCGCAGTGCTTCCGGCCATCCAGCATGAACTCTCCGAGGCGTACGGTGACGAGCGCCAGTGCCTGAAGGCGCTCTTCAACTGGGTGGCCGGACAGCAGATCGAAGCCGAACTGGCGCCGCTCGAGGACGAACTGCGGTCGTGGGAGACCGGGGCGACCGTGTCCGTAGCCGAGCGGGAGATCCCGCTCAGGCGCGTGCCGGACTGGATCATGCGGACGGATGACCGAGGAGAGCGGCTCGCCTGGGAAGTGGCGCGACACGGCCGGATCGAAGAGGCGGAGGCGCTCCGGCTCGATGTCGTCCATCGGGAGCGGGAGGCGGTCGCCCGGCTCGGTCTGGGCGACTACGTAGCGGCCCGCGAACGGTTGCTCGGTCTGGACCTGCGGCAAGTGGGGCGCATCGCGTCCGCGATCCTGCGGGGTACGGACGCGCCCTATCGCGAGGCGTTCGCCGAGGAAACCGACCGCCGGATCGACACAGGGCGCCGGCCGGCGTCCCGCTCCGACGCCCTGTGGTTGATGGGGATGCGATGGCTGGGGCGGCCGTTCGAGATCCAGCCGCTGTACCCGCATGTGAGGCGGACTCTGGAAGGCATGGGGCTTCCCCTCGCGCAGGACGGATCCGTGCGGGTGGACTTCGATCGCCGTCCGCTCAAGGACGAACGCTCGTTCACCGCGGCGATGGAAATCCCGGGTGAAGTCGTCCTCGTCGTGTGTCCGCTCGGGGGCTGGCTCGACGCCCGCGCGCTCCTCCACGAACTGGGACACACGCTGCACCACGCCTACTCGTCTCCCGCGATCCCCTGGGAAGAGCGCGCGCTGGGCGACGACTCGGTGGGTGAGTGCTTCGCGTTGCTGTTCGAGGAGCTTACGCTGAAGCGCGCCTGGATCGAGGCGGCCACCGGGCTGAGCGGGGATGCCCTGGCGGAATACGTACCGCTGGCGAGCTTCCTGCGCCTGTACCGTCTGCGCCGCGAGGCGGCCCGGCTCCTGTGGGAACTCGAACTGGCGAGCGCCGAGCGGCCGGGCCAACTGGCGGATCGCTACGCCGAACTGATGAGTGATGCGACCGGATTCGCGCACCACCCCGTTACGTACCTCACGGATCACCTGAGGGGATTCCGCTCGGCGCGGCGCCTGCGCGGCTGGATGCTGAGCGCGATCGTGCTCGACCGTCTGGAGAAGCGCTTCGGAGGGGAATGGTACCGCAACCCGGCGGCGGGGCAGTTCATGACCGAGATCCTCTCGGCCGGGCAGCGGGAGAACGCCGCGCAACTCGCGACCCAGCTCGGCGCGGACGGTCTCACGGCCGACCCGCTCCTGGCGCGTGTAGAGCGCTGGCGGTGAGCGTGACGCGCCGGCTCGGCCTGCCCGGCGGGTTCGCGATCGGCGCGCTCGCGGGTGCGGCCGGCGCGGCGTACTGGTGGACCATGACGCGCCGGAACGCGGCGCTCGTCCGGCCGCCCGTCCGCGACCTTTCCGGCGAAGCGCTACCCGCCGGCACGATCGAATACTCGGATGGCGAGTCCGTGGAGTACGTCGACGTCGGATCCGGCGATGTGCTCGTCTGGATCCCGGGCGCCGACGGACCGAAGGAGACGTTCCGGTACCAGCTGCCGCATTTCGCCCGCGGTCATCGCGTGGTCTGCGCCGATCTGCGCCGGAAGTTCGCCGCCGACGCGGGGTTCGAGCGCCTGGTCGACGACGTGGCCGAGCTGGTCGAGGCTCGCAATCTCGACCGCTTCGTCCTCATCGGAACGAGCCTCGGCAGCGCGATCTCGATCCGCTTTGCGAGCCGTTTCCCGGAACGGCTGCGGGGACTGGTCCTCTGTAACCCGCTCGCTCGCGTCTCCTACGATCACGTCGGACTCAATCGGGCCGCACTGACCCCGCTCGCCATGGTCACGACACGGTACCTCCCCACGAACCTCGCCCGCGGCCTGGCCCGCGCCTGGAGTCGGCTCGGCGTGTGGATCTTCGATGACTCGCCGGGCCGCGACGCCCTCATCGAGTACGCGCTCTTCACCGGGCCGCGGACCGTACCCCCCAGCGTCTCCGATCACCGGGTCGGCCGCCTGAGAAAGATCGACCTGCGGGCCGATCTCGGCGGCATCGCGGCGCCCGCGCTCGTGGTGAAGGGTCCACACGACGTGTATTGTCCCGTGGACTGGGCGATGGAGATCGCGGAGTTGCTGCCGGACGCCGAATACGTCCCCGTTCCCGGCACCGGACATTGCTCGCATGTCTCTCGGCCCGGGGCGTTCAACGAGGCGCTGGAGAGCTGGCTGCTGCGGCTCGCCGAGGAGTCGAGACCCGATCACCAGGACGAACCGGACGGAGGCGACGCATGACGAAACCCGTCTTCAGTTCCCGGGCCGCGATGATGCTGGCCATGCTCGGGATGGCGGTCGGAACCGGCAACATCTGGCGCTTTCCGCGCATCGCCGCGTCCAACGGGGGCGGCACCTTCCTCGTCGCCTGGGTCGTCTTTCTCTTCCTCTGGTCCGTGCCCCTGATCCTCGTCGAGTTCGCCTCCGGGAAGGAGGCCCGCTCGGGGCCGATCGGGGCCTTCGCGAGGCTGGCGGGCAAGAAATACAGCTGGATGGGTGCGTGGATCGCCTTCGTCTCGACCGCGATCATGTTCTACTACACGGTCGTGATGGGATGGACCCTGCGCTATCTGTTCGGCGCGGTGACGGGGACCGTCCCCACCGCCGCCTGCGAGCCCGGCGCGGTGGGTTGCGTGGGGCCCCAGGAGTTCTGGGACGGCTTCATCGGGTCGCCGTGGCCCATCCTCACGCACGCCCTCGCGATCGGGCTGGCGGTGATCGTCGTGCTGCGCGGCGTGCGCGGGATCGAGCGGGCCGCCCGTTTCCTCATCCCGAGCCTCCTCCTGCTCGTCCTGGCGCTGGCGATCCGGGCGGTCACGCTGCCGGGGGCGAGCGCGGGTCTTGCCTTCCTCTTCACCCCTGACTGGGGGAGGCTGGGCGAGGCCTCGATCTGGCTCGAGGCCCTCACCCAGAACGCGTGGGACACCGGCGCGGGCTGGGGGTTGATCACGGTCTACGCGATCTACATGAGGAAGCGGGAAGACACGACGCTCAACGCGTTCATGCTCGGATTCGGCAACAACTCGGTGTCGCTGCTGGCCGGGATCATGGTGCTGTGTACGGTGTTCGCGATCCTGCCCGGCGCGGCCGACCAGATCGTGGGGGCCGGGAACGAGGGACTGACCTTCATCTGGGTCCCGCAGCTGTTCGGGCGCATGCCGGGCGGCTCGGTGTTCATGGTCCTCTTCTTCCTGGCGCTCGTGTTCGCCGCCTGGAGCAGCCTCATCGCGATGATCGAATTGCCCACCCGGGTTCTCACCGATGCCGGGATGGCGCGGCGAAGGGCGGTGCTGACGGTCGGTGGCCTCGGCTTCGCGCTCGGGCTCCCCTCGGCGATCTGGATCGAGGTCTTCCGCAACCAGGACTGGGTATGGGGCGTCGGGCTGATGCTGAGCGGCCTCTTCTTCTCGATCATGGTCATGCGGCACGGCGTCGACCGCTTCCGCACGCAGTTCGTCAACAGCGAGGGAAGCGATCTCGTGATCGGGAAGTGGTGGAACGTCGTCATTCGACTCGTCGCCGTGCAGGCGGTCGTGATCACGGGCTGGTGGCTGTGGCAGGCCATCGACCTGAACGACCTGGCCGGGTCCTTCACGCCGATCTCCGAGTTCAACGTCGGGACGGTCCTCGTCCAGTGGGCCATGGCGATCGCCGTCTTTCTGGGCCTCAATCGCTGGCTGGCCGCGAACGCGACGGGTCGCACGGCGTCGGCTGAAGACGGCTGACCCCGGCCCGCCGTGACGGTCTCTGCCGCGGACTACCGGGGCGCGTTGGCGAACCTGGCCGGCGGGGTCGTCGTCGTGACCACCTCGGACGGGCAGGGGCGGCCGAGGGGGATGACGGCGACGGCGGTGTGCTCCGTGTCGATCCGGCCCCCGCTCGTCATGGCGTGCGTGCATCACGAGGCGGCGACGCATCGCGCGATCCACGACTCCGGCGCCTTTGTGCTCAACCTGCTCCCGGAGCACTCGGAAGCCCTCGCGCGGCGCTTCGCTTCGAGCCGGCCCGGCAAGTTCGGGGGCCTGCGTACGATTCCCGGGGAGACGGGCGCGCCGATCCTCGCGGACGCCATGGCGCACTGCGACTGCACGGTCGAGAGGGCGGTGGACGCCGGCGACCACACGATCTACATCGGACGGGTCGTCGGGGTCGCGTACCGGGAGGACGAGGACTGTCCGCCGCTCCTCTACTTCCGGGGCGGCTACCGTTCGATCGCGCCTTGAACTTCCGGCGCTTCCAGGCGGCGGCGCGCCGGATGTGGAACGAGATTCCCGAGGAGGCGCGCGAGGGGGTCGACGGGCTGACGATCGAGACGGAGGCCGTCGCCCACCCCGAGTTCGACTGGGTGTACACGATGGGCGAGTGTCTGACGGAGACGTGGCCGAGCGGCGCCGGCGGTGACGGAGACGTGCGTTCGGATCTCGTCCTCTACCACGGTTCCTTCCGGGCCCTGGCGGATCAGGATCCCGACTTCGACTGGGAGGGCGAGCTGTGGGAGACGATCCTGCACGAGTTGCTGCACCACCGGGAATCCGCCGCGGGGGAGATGGGGCTGGATGAGGTGGACTGGGCGCAGGAGCACAACCTCCGCCGGGTGGCCGGGGAGCCGTTCGATCCGGAGTTCTACCGGGCGGTGCCGGCCGGCCCGGACGGCGTCGTAAGACTTGAGTCGGAGCTGTTCGTGGAATCGAGCGTCGCGGAACGCGCGGTGGAAGCCGTCTTCGCGTGGCGCGGGCGGCGTTACGCGGTGGAGGTGCCGGCCTCCGCGGCCCGCGCCTTCGTGGAGGTGACGAACCTGGCGGGAGGGCGGCTGTGCGTGGCCGTGCGCCGACGCCGTCCGTGGTGGCGCTTCGGATCGCGCGCCGGCCGCCAGCCCGTGCAGCTCTCCAGCCCGGCGCGCCCCGCGCCCGCGAAGGGCGGCTAGAGTGTTGCCGCTCTTCGGCAGCTTCCGGATCGGACGCTGGTTCGGATTCCCCATCCGGATCGACTACTCGTGGTTCCCCGTCGCGGCCCTCGTGATCTGGACCTTCAGCACACGCGAGTTCCCGCGCGCGCTGCCCTTCTATCCCTCGTCCACGTACCTCGCGATGGGCACGGCGGCGGCACTCCTCTTCTTCCTCTCGGTCCTGCTGCACGAACTCGGACACGCGCTCGCGGGCCGCATGCGGGGCGTGACGGTCGAGCACATCACGCTGTTCATCTTCGGCGGCATCGCCCAGGCCCGCGACGAGCCCCGCCGTCCGCTGGACGAATTCCTCCTCACCGCGGCGGGCCCGCTCACGAGTCTGGCGCTGGCCGGCCTCTTCCACGCGGCCCGGCTGGCCGCGGAAGCCTGGTACGCTTCGCCGCCCGTCATCACGGTGCTCGGCTTCCTCGCCCTGCTCAACTTCGTCCTCGCCGTCTTCAACATGATCCCGGGCTTCCCGCTCGACGGGGGGCGCATCTTCCGCTCGATCGTGTGGGCCGTGACGGGAGATCTCCTGCGCGCGACCCGCTGGGCCACGCGCGGCGGCCGGCTGTTCGGCGCCGCGCTCATCGCTCTCGGGTTGTTCAACCTGAGCCGGGGACAGTTCATCTCGGGCCTGTGGGCCGCGTTCATCGGCTGGTTCGTCGTCAACGCCGCGGCCTCGAGTCTGCGGCACTTCGAACTCCGCTACCTGATGCGCCACATCCCCGTGGCGGCGGTCATGAGCCCCCGCCCGCGCGCCATCGAGGCGGGTCTGTCCGTCGAGCGGGCGATCTCCGACTTCTTCCTGCGGGGACGGCAGGAGGCCTACGCCGTGGAACGCGATGGTGGCCTGATCGGGGTCGTCGACGTGCGGGCGGTCTCGGAGGTGCCGGCGAACCTTCGCGCCGGGACGCCCGTGTCCGCGGTCACGAGACCCGCGGAGGAGTTCCCCGTGGCCCAGCCCGACGAGTCTCTGGTGGACGCGCTCTTCGGGCTGCGAGCGGGTGCCTCGAGTCTGCTCGTGATCCGGGATGGATTCGTCGTCGGCGCGCTGGACCCCCGCGAGGTCGTGGCGCGGGTGCGCCGGATGCAGCGGCTGGGCCTCGTGTCGCCGGAACAGGTCGCCGGGTCGGGGGGGACCGCCGGAGCGGACATCCGGACGCCCCCCGCGAAGAGCGCCTGATCGTGCGTCGGCCGCGTTCCTGGAGGGCCCGTTCCGAGCTTGCCGCGTCACTTTCGCCGCGACTCGCCGCCCTCTATCCGGACCTCACCGTCTCGCTGGACTGGGAGACGCCGCTCCAGTTGATCGTTGCGACCGTGCTCTCGGCCCAGTGCACGGACGAACGCGTGAACCAGGTCACGCGTACCCTCTTCCCGCGCTATCCCGACGCCCTGGCGTACGCCGACGCGCCGCTGGAAGAGTTGAAGGAAGCGGTGCGCCCCACCGGCTTCTTCAACAACAAGGCGCGCCACCTCCAGGGCCTCGGGCGCCGGCTCGTCGAGGCCTACGGAGGCGAGGTGCCCGCGACGATGGAGGATCTGCTCACCCTCCCCGGGGTCGCCCGCAAGACGGCGAACGTGGTGCTCTCCAACACGTTCGGGATCCACGAGGGCGTCGTGGTCGACACGCACGTGAAGCGGGTGACCCACCGCTTCGGCCTCACGAACGAGGTGGATCCGCCGAAGGTCGAAAAGGATCTGATGAGAGTCCTGCCGCGGGAGGCATGGCACCCCTTCGCCTGGCGGTCGATCCTGCACGGGCGCACGGTCTGCCACGCCCGCAAGCCGCGCTGCGCCGAGTGCCCGCTCGCCGACCTCTGTGTCAGCGCGGGGAAGTTCGGGTGACATGGGCCCCTCCGGCGCGGGCGACGAGGGCGCCCCGGGTGCGGGTGACGCCGACACGCTGAAGGAGGAGATCCGCGCGGCCGCCCGGGCGTGCGGGTTCGACCAGGTCGGCTTCGCCCCGGCCGAAGCACCGCGGCACGCGGACGAATACGAGGCCTGGCTGGCGCGCGGCTATCACGGCGAGATGGCCTACCTCGCGCGCGAGGACGCCGTGCGCCGCCGCCTCGACCCGCGGGAGGCTCTCCCCGGCTGCCGGACGCTCGTGGTCGTCAGCTTGCTATATGGCTCGACGCCGGGTCCGCCGCCGCCCGCCGTCGCGCCCCGCTCCACTGCCGCTCCCCCGTCCGCCGATCCGCCGGAGCGCCGGCTTCCCGTCGTGGCCCGCTACGCGAACGGACGTGACTACCACGACGTGTTCGAGGAGCGGCTCGACGAACTCTCCGCAGCGATCCGCCGCCTCTCACCCGGCGCCCGGACGAAGCGGTACGTGGACTACGGTCCCGTCCTCGAACGTGACCACGCCCAGCGCGCGGGCCTGGGCTGGATCGGCAAGAACACGATGCTCATCCACCCTGAGTTCGGGTCCTACCTCATGCTGGGGGAGTTGCTGACGGACATCGAGATCGAGCCCGACCCGCCCTTCGTCCACGACCGCTGCGGCACCTGCCGGCGCTGCATCGACGCCTGCCCGACGGACGCGATCCTCGACGGCCGCGTCCTGGATGCCCGCCTCTGCATCTCCTACCTCACGATCGAACTCAGGGGCCCGATCCCCGAGCATTTGCGTCCGGCGATCGGGACCCGTGTCTTCGGCTGTGACATCTGTCAGGAGGTGTGTCCCTGGAATTCGGATGCGCCGTCACCGGCTCCGGGGCCGTTCGAGCCGCGGCTCGGGCAGCGGGTGCCCCCCGGGGACATGGCCGTTTGGGCCGAGGAAGTGGCAGCCCTCGACCCCGACGAGTTCCGAGCCCGTTACCGGGGAACCGCGTTCAGTCGCCCCGGCCGCGACGGGCTGCTTCGTAACCTCGCCGTCGGCCTCGGCAACGCCGGAGGTGCGGCCGCGCGCCCCGTACTCCGGCGCCTGGAGGCGGACAGTTCGCCGCTGGTGCGAGAGCACGCGCGCTGGGCGCTCGCCCGCCTCGCGTCCGCATAGGCCGGATGGGGAGACAGCCCGTGGGGACCCCGGGCGGAGATCGTGATCCGGCGTTAGCTTGAGCCGTCGCAGAGTAAGGTAGCGACCTGGTCGATGGATTCCCGGATCGGGGAGTCAGGTCGGACCCCAGAATTCGGAGAGAAATGCATGCCAGGCTACGCGATCCTGGGAGAGCCCTGGTGGATCCCCGTCCTGTGGGTCATCGCCATCGGTCACGTCACCAACGTCTGCAACACGCTCTACCTGCACCGCTCCGCCACGCACGGCGGGGTCGTCTTCCATCCCGTGGTCGAGCACATGATGCGCTTCTGGTGCTGGCTTGTGGCCGGGATCGTGACGAAGGAGTGGGTCGCGGTACATCGGAAGCACCACGCGTACGCCGACCGTGAAGGGGATCCGCACTCGCCCACGGTCGAAGGTCTCGCGAACATCGCCTTCAACGGCCTCTTCTTCTACCGGAGAGCCGCGCAGGATCAGGCGGTGCTCGACAAGTACGGCAAGGGGACGCCGGACGACTGGGTCGAGCGCAACATCTACACGAAGCGCCGGGGCCTGGGGGTCAAGCTCATGCTTGTCCTCTCCTTGTTCCTGTTCGGGATCATCCCGGGTTTCATCGTCTGGACATGCATGGTGTTCACGGTCCCGCTCATGGGGAACATCATCAACGGTCTCGGGCACGCGCTCGGCTACCGGACCTTCGGCACCCGCGACGACAGCCACAACCTGCATCCGTGGGGGATCTGGATCCTCGGTGAGGAACTGCACAACAACCACCATGCAGATCCGCGTTCGGCGAAGTTCAAGGCGCACTGGTGGGAGTTCGACATCGGCTGGTTCTACATCCGGATACTGCAAATGCTGAGACTGGCCGACGTGCTGTACGCGCGCTCGGCCTCGCCTCGGGAGTTCGCGGCGCGGTTCTACCGGGATTCGGCGGACCGCGTAAGCGGGCGGCTCGAACGAGCGGTGGCACGAGTCCAGCGGACCCGGGAAGCCGGCCTGCGGAGCATCGAGCACGCCCGCGAGGAAGGCAGGTCGCGGCTGGAGACGCTCCGCGCCGGCGGACGGGCGAAACTTGACCGGGTCCCCCGCGCGCGTCTCGATCAACTGAAGGAAGAGTGTCTCACGCGCCTCGACCGCGCCGCCGAGAAAAGCCGGGCCCGGCTGGATCGCATCAAGACCGGGAAGCTGGGTCGCCTCGACGCGGTGAAGGCGGAAGCCCGCACCGAACTCGACCGCGCTCGCGAGGCTGCCCGTACCCGACTCCTCCGCGCCGTCGAAACCATCACCCTCGAGAGCCGGCCCGCCACGGACTGACCTCCACACGCCGCAGTTGACGAACGGTGCCGTATCCGTGCATCTTGCGGAGTAATTTTTAGCCTAGACTAAAAATCGTTCGCCTGCAGGATCTGGAGGTCAGGGTGAAGCCGGAGAAGTTGAGTCGCCGAGATTGGCTCAAGCTCGGTGCCGCGGGCGTGGCGGGCGTTTCGGGCGCGACGGTGCTGGACCTCGCCTCGCGGGGCGGTGCTCGCGAGGCCCTGGCGGCCAGCGGCATCGCGCCGCGCGGACCGCGAGGTGTCGCGCCCCCGGCGGGAAGCCACGCGGCGCACCAGGAAGCCATGGGCATCGTCGGCATGCCTCGGCCCGACGAGAGCTTCGATCCCACCGCTTTTCTGACCGACTTCGATTACGGCGAGGTCACGACCCGCGCCGACGGGCGCACCGTGCGGCGGTGGAACATCGTGGGGCTCGACCGGGAGATCGAGATCGCCCCCGGCGTCTTCTTTCCGGCCTGGACCTACAACGGACAGGTACCGGGGCCGACGCTGCGCTGCAGCGAGGGGGACATCCTGCAGGTCGAGTTCACGAACGCGGGCTCGCATCCGCACACGATCCACTTCCACGGTACGCACCCGCCCGAGATGGACGGCTTCGAGCCCATCGTCGCGCCGGGGCAGCGGTTCACCTACGAGTTCGAGGCGAAGCCGTTCGGGCTCCACCTCTACCACTGCCACACGATGCCGCTCAAGCGGCACATCCATAAGGGTCTGTACGGGACGTTCATCGTCGATCCGCCCGAAGGCCGGGAGCCGGCGCGGGAGATGGTGATGGTGATGAACGCCTTCGACAGCAACCTCGACGGGGACAACGAGGTGTACGCCGTCAACACCTCGGCGTTCTACTACCACCATCACCCCGTCCGCGTCGGCGTGGGCGATCTGTGCAGGATCTATCTTGTGAACGTGACCGAGTTCGACCTCATCAACTCGTTCCACCTTCACGCCGGCATGTTCAAGGTGTTCAGGACCGGGACGCAGCTGGACCGCTACGATCTCGCGGACACCATCATGCTGTGCCAGGGCGAGCGTCACGTCCTCGAGTTCCGGCTCGAGAACCCCGGCATGCACATGTTCCACGCGCACCAGAGCGAGTTCGCCGAGCTGGGGTGGATGGGCTTCTTCGAAGCCGTCGACCGCCTCGCCGCCGACGAGGGCGCTCCCGTGCGCGGCCATGTCTGACGACCGACCCGCCGGCGTTCCGGGTCGACACGGCCCGGCGCGCTGGGTGCTGGGCCTGTTGCCGCTGGCGCTCCTCGCGGGGCTGGTAGCCTTTTTCTTCGGCGCGGACCCCACCGCCCCCTTCCGCGCCGCGTTCCCGCCCGTCGAGGACCTCACGATCGAGCGCGTGAGCTTCCCCGAACACGGGATCATGCGCGTGCACGTCGTGAACGGCGGCCCCGAAGCCGTCACCATCGCGCAGGTCGCAGTGGATGACGCCTACTGGCAGTTCAGGATCGACAGGGACCCGACTCTCCCCCGCCTGGGTGGCGCCACGCTCGAACTGGACTACCCGTGGGTCCAGGGCGAAGCACACCTCGTGAGGCTGGTCACCTCCACCGGACTCACCTTCGATCACGAGGTGGCGGTGGCGACGCTTTCCCCGCGGCCGAACGCCAGGTACCTGATGACGTTCGGACTGCTCGGCATCTACGCGGGCGTGATCCCCGTCCTGCTCGGCCTGCTGTGGTATCCGTTCCTGCGCCGCATCGACCGCAAGTGGATCCACTTCTATCTGAGCCTGACCGTCGGACTCCTCGCCTTCCTCCTGGTCGAC
This sequence comes from Candidatus Palauibacter sp., assembly GCF_965237495.1. GTDB lineage: Bacteria > Gemmatimonadota > Gemmatimonadetes > Palauibacterales > Palauibacteraceae > Palauibacter. The sequence continues at coordinate 3,989,248 of NZ_OZ250143.1, forward strand.
GCGTTCGATGACACGCTCAAGGTGTCGGCGCTCGTACCCGCCGGGTTCCAGGCGGCGGGCCTCATCGCGGTCGGCGTGATCGGCGCCATCGTGGGTCTGAGAGCGCTGGGGAACCTTGGGCGGAGCAAGAGCGGCGCGAGCAGCGGGCTGACGGTCGCCTATCTGATCGCGACCAGCATCGGGCTGCACAACCTGGGCGAGGGCCTCGCCATCGGGGCGGCCTTCTCGCTGGGAGAGATCGCGCTCGGGAGCTTCCTCGTCATCGGGTTCGCCCTCCACAACACGACCGAGGGACTCGCGATCGTCGCGCCGGTAGCGGAGAAGCGGCCGGCGCTCCGGCACTTCGCGTTCATGGGCGGTCTCGCGGGTTTTCCCACCGTGCTCGGCGCCTGGGTGGGCGGCTTCTCCTACTCGCCCACGCTGGCGACGTTCTTCCTCGCGCTCGGGACCGGGGCCATCCTGCAGGTGATCGTCGAAGTGACCCGCCTCATCCAGAAGAGCTGGCCCCGCGGCCTGTTCACCCCCCTCAACGCCACGGGTCTCGTCCTTGGCCTGCTGGTGATGTACGGAACCGCGCTCATGGTGACGGCGTAAACTCCTCACAGGAGGCAAGATGCTCGGTGGAAGAAACCCCGGCCTCGGCCTCGCCATCCTCCGAGTCATTCTCGGGCTGATCTTCCTGCTGCACGGCTGGCCCAAGCTCGCCGGCGGGATCGAAGGGACTTCGGCCTTCCTGGGGTCGCTTGGAGTTCCGCTTCCCCTTGTGGCCGCGTGGGGCCTCTCCCTGCTCGAGACCGTGGGCGGGGCGCTCCTGATCGTCGGCCTGTTCGTCACCCCCGTCGCCCTGCTCCTGATCGCGCATATGCTGGCGGGCATATTCCTCGTGCATCTGCCGAACGGGTTCTACGTCATCGGACCGGGCCAGGGGGGGATCGAATTCAACCTGCTCCTCATCGCCGGCCTCCTGACCCTGCTGCTCACCGGTTCCGGCATCGCGACCCTCGCGAGCCGTTTCCAGAAGGACATTCAAGTATTCTGACCCGAGACGTTCCCGCGGGGCTGTATGCCATGGACTACTCGTGTCGTGTACGCCCGTCTCATAACGTCCACCAATGACTTGAATACGTTGCACCATAGCGAGATAGGAGCATCCACCTCGTCCCACCACCGACTGACGCCATTCCCTTGCATCCAGCACGCTGTGGCGGGTATATTGGTAGGTATGACGCTCCCGACACGACCTCCGCAACGCAAGCCGCGCGGCCGGCATCCCCAGAACGCGCTCTCGCCCGTCTTCGTCCGCAACGTAAGCGAGGCCGGACGGTACTGCGACGGGAACGGCCTCTATCTCGATGTCCGGCCCACCGGAAGCCGGGGCTGGATCCAGCGGATTACGATCCGCGGTCGCAGGACCGAACTGGGGCTCGGGGGATACCCTCTGGTCTCACTCAAGGAAGCGCGCGAGAAGGCGTTCGCGAACCGGAAGCTGGCCCGCGAGGGCGGCGATCCCCTGACCGAGAACCGGCGGGCCGAGTCGATGCCCACCTTCGCCGAGACGGCCCAAAGGGTCTGGAAGCAATTGCGTCCGGGCTGGCGCTCCACCCGGCACGCGCAGGTCTGGCTGAACAGCCTGGAACGCCACGTCTTCCCCCGCATCGGCGAGATGCCGGTCTCGGAAGTGTCCAGCGCCGACGTGATCGGGATCCTGGCCCCGATCTGGCACGAAAAGCCGGCCCTGGCGAGGAAGCTGCGCCAGCGGATGCGCGCGGTCATGGAGTGGGCGGTGGCGATGGACCTTCGGCCCGACAACCCCTGCGATCGGGTCGGTCCCGTGCTTGGAGCCCAGGCGAATCGCACACAACACCTTAGGGCGTTGCCGCACGGCGAGGTGGCGTCGGCGATCCAGACGGTTCGGGCGTCCAGCGGACGGCTCATTGTGAAGCTGGCCTTCGAGTTTCTGGTGCTGACGGCGACGCGCTCCCGCGAGGTTTATGGAGCCGTGTGGACGGAGATCGACCGGGGTGAGGCGGTGTGGACCCTACCAGCCCCACGCACGAAGGGGAACCGGGAGCACCGCATCCCGCTCAGTGGTCGCGCGTTGGAGATTCTCGAGGAAGCGCGGGGGCTAGGTCGCGGCAACCGGCTTGTGTTTCCAGGCGAGCGCGGAACGCCACTCGGGCGCACGGCCATATGGGAATTGCTCAGGGCGTGCAACGTCGCGGCCGTGCCGCACGGGTTCCGGTCGTCGTTCCGGGACTGGGCGGCGGAGGAGACGGACCATCCGCGCGAGGTGGCGGAGGCGGCGCTGGCCCATGTGGTCCGTAACCAGGTCGAGGCCGCCTACCGGCGCACGGATCTGTTCGAGCGGCGGCGGCGGCTTATGGACGACTGGGCAGCCTATCTGGCCGGAGACCTTCGCGATCCAGAGGCCGGACCGATCCGTTGATTCCGCCGCGCTCGGCGGCGATCCGCCCTCGGGCAGCAGCGAGTTTCCAAGGGGGCGCAGCTCACCTCGCCAGTTCGCAGTGTGCAACATGGGGTGAGCCGGCTCCCGGTCCAACGAGTGCCGGCTTACCAGCGTCGCCGTGCAAACCGCAAGATGAGGCCGTGTCACCGGGAACCCTGCGGCTCGTAACCCATGGCTCCAGGCTGTGAGGCCGCGCCCTTCCTCTAGTCCGCCTTCCCACTCACTTCACGTATCGCGTCCGCCATGATTCCACACGCCGCCCCGATGACTCCTATGCCAGCGAACATCGCGAACGTCGCCCAGATCCGACCGGCAGCGGTCACCGGATAGACATCTCCGTACCCCACCGTCGTCAGGGTAATGACTGCCCACCAGAGACCGTCCAACACCGAACCAAAGACCTCCGGCTGTGCCTCTTGTTCAAGGTGGTACATGCCGAGTCCGGCCGTGATGATCATGACGGCCGTACCGGTTAGCAACACACCACCTTCATCCTTTGCTGCGGCAAACGCCTTCCGAAGTTTGGTCACGGCGTTGCTACGACCAGCCAGTCTGGTTGTTGAGCGGAACAGACGGAACAGGCGGAACGCACGAAGCGCCTTGAGATCGAATCCGGTGAACAGCCACAGCGGCAGAATGGCCAGGAAGTCCATGATTCCGATGGGGCTAAACGCATATTCCCGCCAGTTATCCGCTCGACGGATGCGCAAGCACCACTCGATCGTGAATAGAAGCCAAGTGCCCACGCCCGCCCAATACAGAAGCCTCGCGGCACCTGTGATCGCGGGTATGGTCTCCGCTCCTTGGAGCAACAGGTCCACGCCAATGATGGCAAGAACTGTGCGTTCGGTTCGTTCGGAGAAAGGGCGGGATCGTCTCATCGCGGGATCTCCCTGCGTTGCGAAGGTGAGAGTACAGGCGCCGGAAGTTAACTTCGGGCGGCGGTACGGCGGATTGTACAAGTACGGTAAGCGGAACACCGGACGCCCAAATCACGGCAAGAAACCACGTAAGTTCAATAGGGACTGCACGATCTGCCATTCTTGCCGTTGGCGGAGATCTGATTCTAGCGTTCTGAAATGGCCGGAAACCGGTCATCAAATGGCGGGAATCCTAGTCCTAGTCGTCTCAGATCCCCTCCGCGCGACGAGCGGACCGAAGCTGTTCGCGACCACCGCGGGCTTACCATTGTTGCGGATTCCGACGTATGCCGATCACCGATTCCAGTGCATGCCGATCACTGATTCCGAGGCATGCCGATCGGTGATTACGATTCAAGCCGATCACGCTGGAGTGAGCGAGTAGCGGCGCTGGAGAACCTGTTGTAGCGGCCCCTTCTTCCCTTCTCGACGAGGTCCTTGAGACGAGGAGGGAGAGGGTGTCGCGGAAGAGGTTGTCCATGCGCAAGATTCGAGAACTGATGCGCCTGAAGTACGAACTCGGGCGCAGCCACCGCGAGATCGCCACCTCGCTGGGCATCGCCAACAGTACGGTGAGCGATTACGCGGGCCGGGCGAGGGCGGCCGGACTCTCGTGGCCGTTGCCGGAGGGGCTGGATGACGCCGCTTTGGAGGCGGCGCTGTTCCCCCCGCTTCCGCCCTCGCGGGTTCCCCGTCCCGAGCCGGACTGGGGGCGGGTGCACCGGGAGTTGGCGCGGCACAAGGGCGTGACGCTTCAGCTTCCGTGGCTGGAGTACCGCGAGGCCCATCCCGACGGCTACCAGTACAGCAGGTTCTGCGACCGGTACCGGCAGTGGCGCGGGCGACTGGACGTGGTGCTGCGCCAGGTGTACCGGGCGGGCGAGAAAGCGTTCGTCGATTATGCGGGCCCGAAGTTCCCGGTCGTGGACGGGAGCACCGGCGAGGTGCGAGAAGCGGCGGTCTTCGTCGGAGTCCTGGGCGCATCGAACCACACGTTCGTGGATGTGACGTGGAGCCGCGCGCTGCCGGACTGGACGGCCTCGCACGTCCGGATGTTCGAGTTCTGGGGCGGGGTGCCCGAACTCGTGATCCCGGACAACGAGAAGGCGGGGGTCCGCGCGGCCAGCCGCTACGAGCCGGATCTGAACCCGTCCTACCAGGAACTGGCCACCCACTACGGGACGACCGTGCTGCCGGCGCGGCCACGGAAGCCCCGGGACAAGGCGAAGGTGGAGGCCGCGGTGCAGCACGTCGAACGCTGGGTCATGGCGCCGCTGCGCAACCAGACGTTCTTCTCGCTCGGCGAACTCCGCCGGGCCATCGCACCGCTTGTGGCCGCGCTGAACGAGCGGGCGTTCCAGAAGACCGGGGGCAGCCGGCGCGGCTGGTTCGAGGATCTGGACCGTCCGGCGCTGAAGCCGCTCCCCGCCCGGCGCTACGAGTACGCCGAGTGGCGCGGGGCCCGCGTCAACATCGACTACCACATCCAGGTCCGGCACGCCTTCTACAGTGTCCCGCACGCGCTGGCCCGCCGCGAGGTCGACGTTCGGATCAGTGCGCACACCGTCGAGATCTTCCACCGGCACCGGCGCGTCGCCGTTCACCTCCGCGCCCGCCGCAAGGGCGCCTACACCACCGATCGGGCCCACATGCCGGCCGCCCACCGCGCCCACGCGGACTGGAGCCCGTCGCGGCTGATCGCCTGGGGCCGCGGGGTCGGACCGGACACCGCCGCCTTCGTCCAACGACTCCTCGAGGCCCGGCCCCACCCCGAGCAGGGCTACCGCAGTTGCCTCGGCCTCATGCGCCTCGCCCGCGCCTATCCCGCCGAGCGCATGGAAGCGGCCTGCCGCCGTGCGCTCGAGATCGGCGCCCTCGGCTACGGCTCGGTGAAGTCCATCCTCGCCACCGGCCTCGACCGCGCCGGAGATGACGAAGCGCACACCCCTTCGCTGCCCGCCGACCACGCCCACATCCGCGGGCCGCAGTACTACGCCGCCGCCCGCAACGGAACGTCCCCAAATCGAAAGGAGTCCTGACCATCATGCTTCGACAACCCACGCTCGACCTGCTCCACGAACTGCGTCTGGCCGGCATGGCACAGGCCTTCCAGGAGCAGACCGCCATGCCCGACTTGGGCGAACTCTCCTTCGAGGACCGCCTCTCGCTCCTCCTCGAACGTGAGAAGACCGACCGGGAACAGCGCCGCTACCAGCGTCTCAAGGGCCACGCCAAGCTCCACCTCGACGCGACCATCGAAGACCCCTCAACTTCAAGGCGCCCCGAGGCCTCGACCGCTCCCTCGTGCTCCGCCTCGCCTCCGGCCAGTGGATCAGCGACGGCCAGACCGTCCTCGTCACCGGCGCCACCGGCTCCGGCAAGTCCTACCTCGCCTGCGCCCTCGGCCACCAGGCCTGCCGCAACGGCATCTCGACCCGCTACTACCGCCTCTCCCGGCTCCTGGACGAACTCACCCTCGCCCGAGCCGACGGCTCCTACCCCAAGCTCGTCCAGCGCCTCGCCAGAACCTGGCTCCTCATCCTCGACGACTGGGGCCTCGCCTCACTCTCCGGACAGGGCCGCCACGACCTGCTCGAGATCCTCGACGACCGCTACGCCCGTCGCGGCACCCTCCTCGCCAGCCAGGTCCCCCTCGAGCACTGGCACGATGTCGTCGGAGACCCCACCTTCGCCGACGCCATCCTCGACCGCCTCCTCAACAACGCACACAGGATCACCCTCAAGGGCGGTTCGATGAGGAGGCTCTACGACTCGACCAAGGCCGGCTCCACGCCCTAACTTCAACCCTCAACCACGACCCCCCGGCCCGCTATGGACCTCCGCTCCTCCAAGGTGATCGGCATGAATCGGAATCCGCGATCGGCTTGTCGGAATCGGTGGTCGGCATCGTCGGAATACGCAATTGTCACGCGGAAACGATCCTCTAGGAGCCTGCGCCGCAGGAGCGCGGCGGAAGCCATCGGATGCCGCCCGCGGGGTCTCGCGAGCCGAAGTGTCGGTCGTTTTCCGGACGGGAACGCGTTGTAGGCGGGGAGACGGCCCGGCGGGCGGCGTTCGGGCGGGGCCGCGGACCTCTTTTTGTGCCCCGGGGGACGCTTGACACGGATTTTCGGCCCCTCACGCTGCCTGAAGGACGTGGAGGCGCCTCATGTTGAGCGCCAGGCACACGAGGTCCCACTCGCCGCGCACCTTCTCCAAGCCCCGGAGGCTGAACCTCCGGAACCCCATCGCCTCCTTGACCCAGCCCATGGGCGCCTCCGCGATCCACTTGCGCTTGGCGTACACCGCCCGGCCCTCCGGAGCCGCCAGCTTCTTCGCCATGCGCGCCCTCGCCGGCTGCTTCTCCGGGTCGGGCTTGCCGGCCCCCTTGCCCTCCCGGCCCAGCGCTACGTAGCCGTCGATCCCCCGCGCCTCCAGAGCCGCCAGATCCTCCTCGTTACAGTAGCCCGCGTCGGCCAGCACCTGGCCGGGCGTCTCCCCGCACCGCCCGGACACCTCGTCCACCCGTTCCACCAACTGCCCCTGGTCGCTCGCGTTGTCCGTCACCGCCGTCCCCACCACCAGTTGGCTCTCCCCGTCCACCACCGCCTGCGCGTTGTAGCACTGCTGGTAGCCTTCCGTGCTCGTCCGCATGATCCGGCTCTCCGGATCCGTGAAGTTCGTCTGATCCTTCGCCTCCGGCTCCCCGTACGCATGCTTGTACGGCGGCCCCCCCTTCGGGTTGCGGTCCCACTCCGGCTTCCGGCCCCGCGCGTCGTCCCGCTCCCGGGCCTCCGCCTCCAGGCGAGCCTTCGCCGCCCGGATCGCCGCCAGACGGTCCTCCCGGCGCTTCAACTCCTCGGGCAACTCGTCGCCCCGAACGTCCTCCCCGTGGCGCTCGTCCTCCTCCGCGTCGATCGCCTCGGCCGCCGCCAGAAGCTCCGCGATCTCCGCCTCCAGGCGGGCCTCTTCCGGCCCCATCCGCCCATAGCTCATCGCCTTCCGCTTGCTCGCGTTCGCGCGAACCTTCGTCCCGTCCACCGCCACCCGGCCCAGCCCCGCCAGCCCCAGTTCCCGCGCCAGGCGCACCACCTCCGCGAACAACGCCCCGAACGCCTTCAGGTTCTTCTTCCGGAACTCGCACAACGTCCGGTGCGCCGGAAAGTTCCCCGCCGCCAGCATCCTGAGCGCCACGTCCTCCTCCAGACGCCGCGCCAGCTTCCTCGACGAGAACACCCCCGTCGCGTACCCGTACACCAGCACCTTCACCATCATCCGAGGATCGTACGGGCTCCGACGCCGCCCATCCCCTTCGTACCGCGCGTAGAACGGCGACAGGTCCGCCGCGTCCACCAGATCGCTCACATGATGCGCCAAGTGCCCCGCCGGTACCCACTCCCGAAGATCCTGCGGCAGCAGCAGCTGCTGGTCCGGATCGTACGGCCGGAACCTCGTCCTCATCCTCTCCGGATCGTACGGTAGGGACCTCGTCCCCATCGCCACCTCCCCGCGCCGAACGTGAACCGGTCACAGCCCGGCATCACCATAACCATCCGGCACGCGCCGCACCATCGGCTTCTACGGCGCAGGCTCCTAGCAGGCCGTGGAAGAAGTGGTTGCCGGCGTGGCTGACTGTGGAAGCGGAAAGTGGCGGATGATTTGGGTGTTGTTATGCAAAAGGCGGCCCGGGGGGCGGTGAAAGCCGCGATTTGCGCCCGGGAGGCCGAGAATGCGCCCGATTCGGCCAAGAAAGGCGGCAAAGTCGCGTGCGGAGGCGTCCGCGAGGGCCGCGGCCGCTGCCGCGAGGCCCTGCAGGCCGCGCGGGGTGCCGAAGCCGAAGCGGCTGCGCATCGCCAGCGAGAGGTTGAAGGCGGCGGCGTGAACGAGCATCCGTTTTCGGATCTCCTCCTGCCCGCGGACGTGAACGCGGCGCAACCCTCCGGTCACGAGGAGGTGGGCGAAGGTGCGCTCCAGCTTCTCTCCGCGTTCGCGCTGCAGCCGCTTCCCCCGCTCGCCCCGGTTGCGGCGGCGGTTGCCGTACACGGCCTTCTGCGCGTCCCGCTTGCCCTTCCACTTCCGGCGGCCCCGGTTCGGCTCGCTCACGTAGCTCCGCAGTCCCCGCTCCTTCACGCCCGTCATGGTCGCGTTCGAGTGGTAGCCCTTGTCGGCCACCACTTCCCTCGGCTCCGCACCCACTTCCGCCAGCCGCCGCTCCGTCTCGTCCAGCGTCACCGGCAGCGACGCGCAGTCGCCGCCGTCCATCGTCTGCACCGTCACGGCGACCACCGCGCCGGTCTCCATGTCGACCGCCTGCTCGAGCTTGTGCGCCAAGCGGGTGCGGCCGTCCTTCATCTTCGTGATCCGCGCCTCCGGGTCGTGCGGATGCTTCCAGTCCTTGTTCGACCCCTTCCCCGGACGCTTGCGGTCCAGCTTCGCAAGGTCGGCCCGCGTCGGCGTCTCGATCCCGGACGCCCGCGCCAGCTGCTCGAGCCACGCGTCGTACTCCGTCTCGTCGTCACGCCGCACGATCGCGCGCAGCGCCGCGTTCGCCTCCAGCGTCGTCGAGTCCACCCCCACCGTCTTGCCCCGCAGCAGCCCCGACTCCCGCAGCACCTCCAGCACCCAGCCGAACACCGCGCCGTGGGCCTCCAGGCTCAGCCGCTTGCGCGTCTTCGACAGCGTGGAATGCTCCGGCGGCGTCTTCGCCAGACCGTAGCCCAGAAACTCCCGCAGCGAGATCGAGTCCCGGCAACGCCACGCGATGCCCCGTTCCGAGCCGATCCCCTCCAGGTATCCCACCATCAGCATCCGGAAGTACACGCCCGGTGGCAGGCCCGGCCGGCCCATCCGCGCCGCGTAGAACTCCCGGCACGCCTCCTCGGCGAACTCGTCAAAGCCGCTCTTGCGCAGAAGCTTGTCCAAAGCCGCGTAGAACGGGTTGTCCAGCGCCCGCACCGCGCTCGCCGCAATGAACAGCTCCTCCTGTCGCTCGCCCGGCATCCTGCCCACCGCCATCGCCAACCTCCCGTGACCGCCGGTTGCCTCTTGTCCCGCCCACAATCTAACCATCAACACCGGCGCGGGACATCGCGACTTTTTCCACGGCCTGCTAGCCGGCAGGTTCGCCCGTCGACGGGCGAACCATTGGGATCCGGCACCTCCGCAGACGGGGAACTAAGCTTCCGAGCTTGGTCAACGAACATCGGAGCATCGAGCCGCAGTATCCCTCGATTACGACATCCCGCTTCAATCCCGCAGCCACGACTGGGGAACCAGCGCGCTACCCTCACGCCAGCGCTCGGCTATCGCGTCCCTGAACCAGTCCTCAAGCATCTCTACGTGATCGACGACGATGATCTGCATATGGGGAGCAAGCTCACCGCAATAGTGATAAAGCAAGCGGTATAGCTGACGCACGGCGGCTTGGTCCTCGTCGCGAAGCCCGTCGATCAGCCCGCCTTCATCCCGCTCGGGCGGAAAATGTGCCTGCGAGGGTTGATCAAGCATCAGCAGGCGGGGTACGGGACGGCGGCGGCGATTGAAGAGTTTGTGGAGGCTCAAGTGCGCCGCGACGTGGTAGCCGACCCAGTTCTCGCCGCTACCCATCTGCGCGAGGGACAACGGACCGTCATCGGTGTCCGCAACCAAAGTGAGGCGCTTGAGGTCGAGCCGGAGGGGGTTCTCCCCGTGCTCAAGCCCTAACTCCTTGGCAAAACCAGTCAGATCACGGCCCAAAAGATTGAGGGCCGTTGTCAGCCGTTCCTGCGCCGTGACGTCGTCGAGCGTGGCTTCCAGTTCCCTGACCTCGGCACGCAGTTGCTCAATCCTGCCTGGCAGCACGCCGTCTTCCGCAACGACCGCCGTATTCTCCAGATAGTATGCGATCCTTCCAGCGACGCGCGCCTGCTCGACGAACTGGTGCTGTTCGAGGCGTAGCCGCTCATTGTCCTGAATTCGCTTCGCAATATTGGTCTGCACGTCCCGAAGCTGCTCGTTCACGTTTGCCCGCCGCGATCCGAGTCCGGCAAGCCGCTCTTGAAGACGCGGTGCGTCGCGGCGCACCGAACGAAGTTGGGTTTGCACGTTGGCGAGTGAGGCCCGGAGTTCAGTGACAGTGGGCACGGGGACGGCAAGGTGGCTCTCGCAGAGTGGGCAGGTTGCGCCCGTGTCCTCCCCCGCGTCCGAGATCAATCCAATGGAGGCGAGGCGCGCCTCCTGTTCACGGGCCTCGACCTCGAAATCCGAAGCTTCGCGGCTTATCCGCTGAACGTCGCGGATTTCCTCGCCCAGCTCCTGGAGCTGGTGAATGAGGGAACGGCGGCGCTCATCGAGCGCGGTGAGATCGGCTTCGGGATCATCGATGGCAGAAAAGGCGATCGCCTTCGGAATGGTCGCCTCCCTCAGAAGCTCAAGCACTCCGCTCGCATCGTCCGGCTGCGCATCGGGCGCAATCAGCCCGGCCCGCCGCGCTTCTGTCAGCAGGCCCCGCGTGGCGTTTGACGCTTCGCGCGTGATCGACCGTGCCTCGACGTATTCGCGCTCAAGCTTCCGCAGCCGCGCCCGGACATCTTGGTAGCGCTTGAGCGCAAGGAAATGGTCTTCGTCGACGGCGCCGAGAAAGTACGGCAGCGCGTCACTGATGGCTCGTGGGAAGAACTGCTCCCCCTGCCTGTGAAACAGCAACCTGCGGTTGGCGATCTCGTCCTGCGCTTGCAGGCAGAAGAGGATGGCGTGCCGCGAAGAGGCCTCCAGCGGCCGGCGCGTGGACCATGATTCGGGAGTGTGGATATTTTCAGTTATGCCAAGCGTCGCAGACAACTGCGTCTTGAGGCCGCTGGCGGTGATGTTCTTGTGGAAAACACTCGCATCTGTAGGAAGTCCGCCAACGCCACGCGCGAAGTAGATCTCAGCGCTCGCCCGGCCTGCCGGTCCGGGATTCTTTCGAGCGATCAGGATATCCTCGCCGTCATTGTCGAAACACACGGCGAACCAGGAAACGCCCTTGCGAATCTCGCCTTCAGGGACAGTGCATTCGTCCCGGCCCCAGCAATAATCGACAATATCGAGAAGAGCGGATTTTCCGGTTTTCGGGCCACCAGTGACGATGTTAAGGGCGCCTAACCTGAAGGTCACGTCACGGCGCTCGCCGCTGTGGGAGTAGATTGAAATCGAGCGGATTTGAAACGTCACGGCGCGACCCCCATGCCCTGCAAGATCGCCGTCTGAGTGCTCTGCCAAGCGAACCAGCGGCCAAGCAGGCGGGCCGCGTTGCGTGCCGCCTTGACTTCATCGGTGCCGACGGCAAGCCGGGCACCGCGCGGGAGAGGATTTGTGCCAGGCAGAAGCCCGCCGCCCTCAAGCGTAAGAAGCCGGTGACGGACAGCAAACAGCAGCGCTTCGCGGCTGATGGGGCGCAGCCGCCTTGCGCGCTCCGGCAGCTCAGCCAGCAGCGCGGCATGTTCGGCAACCCAGCCGGCGAAAACCTTGTTGGCTCGCAGGGGCAGCGCTTCGCGCGTCGGCGTGTGCAGCGTGAGAGGGAGAACGAGAAACGTGGTCACCATACCGAGCGCCGCTTGCCGGGTGCGATGGTATTCGTGGGCGGTGTGACCGATCAGCTCACCGCAAAACGCGGGATTGAATATCCGGGCTTCCTCGGCCGAGCGCTCTGCCCAGGGAAGGCTCCAGCGGGTTTCATCCGCCATCGGGATCTCCTTCGTCCTGATCTCCGCAAAGGGACTTGTAGTCACGGTGCCAACCTACACGGAGATCGTCCGCGAGGATGTGGTAGGAGCCAACATTGAGAAACCGGCTGATCGTCGTGCGTAGCGGAAAGCGCGCTCCGGTTTCGACCCAGTGGTACAGATTGTGCCCCGCCTCGCGGAGGTCCGCTTCTTGGCAGTCTTCGGAGAGGCCGTGGCACATTTGCGCGAAGCGTGGCTGCCATTCCTCGATCAGGGTCTTTTCGAAGTGCCCAACTTCACCGTCAAAAATCAGGTTCCTGCGTGCCCACAGCGAACGCTGGGTCGATGCGCGGTAGAAGTCACGCTTTGCGTATTGCATGCGGCGTACGCCGACGCTGACAGAGCGAAGCTGGCGCACGAAGCGCATTTCGTCGAGCGAATCGAGTTCTTGTTGGGACGGATCGACATGCTCCATGTCTAGAGGCAGGGCGTCGCGCTTGAAGCTGTCACGGATATCGTCGAGCTTCTGTTCGACTTCGAGCACGGGAATCGTTCCGGGCCTCTCGGCCTGTAGCACAGTGCAGATGCGCGGCCACCACCAGCCTTCCAATTGCTCGCGGGCAAGCGGCGCTTGCCCGCGTGGTGCGATCATGCGAATCCCCTCTTCAATCAGCGACTCAATGTCGCCGATGAGCGGCGCGCCGTCGATGATTTCGATGGCCGCGACAAGAGCCTTGCGCATCTCCGGCGTCAGTGCCTTGAAGGCGGCAATCGCCTTAGCGAGAACCTGATTCCTTGAAGCGCCGCCCGCCTCCACCAGCATGGCTTCCGCCTTGGCGGGATCGCGGTTGCCTGCGTCAGCGGGTCGGAGATACGAGGCCGCAGAACCGGTTGGCGCGTGCGCGGTTGTGACCAGCGCAAAGCGGGTGCGACCGGGTAGCGAGGGATCGGCCTTGGCGGCTTCGGCCCAAACCCCCAATGTCTTCCATAGATCGACACTTCTGTCGCTCAGGTCGCCGGATTTCTTGAGGTGATGTTTGGCCTGGAGAAGTTCGAGTGCATTGCCGCTCTTTTCGAAGGACACGTCGTCGAACTTCTCAACGGCGATTTCGATGCCCGAATCGACGTAGGCGTAGCGCAACGCCTCCACCAGCGCGAGGCGGGCTTGGTATAGATAGCCGGCGGCTGATCGCGCCGCGCTATGGACCGCATGTGGCTCAGACATGGCCCCCCTGTTCCAGGGCTATCTCTAAGGGAATGACCGATCTTCCCAACAGGCCGAGCGCCCGCCGCATCTCGCGGCCCACGGCGTCCGGCTCATCGGCCAGGCGGGCGCTTCCGACGAACGCCAATGGTTCCGCGTCGTTCTCGACCAGGGACTCCCGCAGCCACTCCTGCCGCCGTCGCATCGTGTAGAGGGTGTCAAGCAGGTCGGGGCTTGGCTTGCCTCGGGCGCCACTCGCCACGGTGCGGTAGTCGGGAACCGGAAGGCGCTCGACGGGGGGCTCGGGGAGGAACAGGTAGCCGAGCGGCGTATGCGTAGCCTTGGCCAGCTTCTCCAGCTGCTTGAGCGTCGGTTGCCTTTCGCGTCGAACCCAGGCCGGGAGCTGCGGTATGCGTGCCGCGAGGTGAGCTACGTCGTAGCCGGCGCGCTCGCAGGCCCAGCGAAGCATCTCCGGGGGTACTGGAACGCGAGTCATGCCCCGATCCTCACAACACCACTACCCCTCCCTTTGATCATGGGCCTCGTGGGAGCCCAGAGACTCATGGAGAAGGGAGTCGAGAAGGTGACTGCGGGTGCCATCCGTGGCAGCAAGGCCAGCCTCCATCCGCTCGCAGAGCGCCATGACTGCATCGACCTTGGCGACGATCCGGTGCTGCTCGGCGAGGGGCGGAAGGGGGATCGGCAAGGCTCGAAGAATAGCCTGATTGATCTTCGGCATGGTCTTCTGCGCCCCAGTCGCGTTTTCCGAAAAGTAGCTCCTAGCCGCCGGAGACAGACAGAAAATATGAGCAAATCTCAAGTTCACTTCTGGAGAGAGCCTCACACGTATCATCAAGTCTGGGAAAATGAACGCCCCCGGCGGACCATCATAGATGGCGGCCATGCCAACGTACTCGGGGGTATTACCGCGCTGGAACAAGAGGTCGTTGGGTTGAAGCCAGTAGTCCGAATCTGGCCCGATGTCCGCGTCAACTCGCTTGAAGTGCGATCCGTCAAAGATGCCGCTCGTCGTGGCGGTAAGGGTAACCGCCCGTGGTGCATCCTCTCGTGCTGACGGGCGCGGAGACAGTCCGTTCCGGGGGCCAGCAACGATTGCCTGTCCTAGTGACGCCCAAGTCCAGCTGGACGGCAGTGGATACATGCCATCAATAGCTTTCAACCCGCTCTCTGACCGCTGCGAGGACGGATGCGCAGACGTAATCCGCGCGTGGACATCTCGACCAGAGCCCTCCTGCGGATCCTGCGCCGCCAGCTTCCCCCGCACGGCGAGGCTGAGAATGGTCTGCCTTAGGAGCTTGACCTGATCGGCCCGCGCGGTCAGCGCGGGTACGGCATTGACGGCGAACTGCGCGTGCGACCGAAACGTCCGAGCGTCCGTGTCGGTTGCGGTCAGGCGGGCCAGACTGGCCCTAGACAGCCGGTCGCGGGTGTCCTCGCGCGCGTTGCGGGTTTCCTCCAACCGGTCGCAGAGCACCATGAGTTCATCGACCTTGGCGACGATGCGGCGCTGCTCGGCGAGGGGCGGTAGGGGGAAGGGTGAACTCGTGAAATACTCGGTAGGCACGCGCTTCTGGCCCGCCGTGCCGGTCATTCTCAGGATGCCTGTCTCGATGAAGTGGGAGCACTTCAAGAACAGCACGATGTAGTCGGCCGTCACGAATAGTGGGCGGACGACATGCAGTTCCGTAGTCCCGCTTCCGACGCCTCCTGTCAGGTTCCGAAAGACCGTGGACTTACCGTTCTCGAAACACGGTGTGATCTTGGCGAGCCCAACATCGCCTTCGGCGAAGTGGGTATAGCCCTTCCTGATATCCGCCCATGGGCGTGTCTCGTGCTGGTGGCCAGCGCCGTATTCGGCAGAGATTAGTCTCATGGGAACGAAGGACGCCTTGTGGTCGTCCGGCGCTTCGTTGCGTGGGCTGACCACGCCAAGCTGTGCGATCTGCGCCCACTCCCACCCCGTTGGAAGAGAGAAGGGGAATCCATTCTCATCCAGCGGCGCAAAGACTCCTGGCTTCCTAATCTCACGCGCCTTCAACAGGCGCGCCTTTTCGGCGGCGATCCGCTTCAGTAGTTCCGACGCCGGTTCGTCGGCTGGATCCTGCTCCACGAGCTTTCCCCGCACGGAAAGGTCCAGCACGAACCGTCGGAGGCGGTCAACGGCGTCCGGTGCGTCCGCCACGCGGTCGTAGAGGGCGAACAGGCGATCGGCGTTCACCGCAACAGCGCCTCGGTGAGGATCCGCTTCAACTGATCTCGGACCGATACCATTTCGGCTTCAGCGCTGTTCAGTCTCTCCAGAAGCGTCTCGGGGTCGCCAAGATCCTCTTCCTCAGTATGAGGATTCTTGATGTCGAGGTTGTAGCCGCGCGCCTTGATATCGTCGGCGCTCGCCCTCCAGGCGCGATCACCCTCTTCCCGGCCCGTGCGCTCCGCTCCGCCCCACCAGTCAGCGCAGTCGTCGAAATGCTCCACCCGGATGGGCCGGGTCATGGAATAGGCCTTTCGGCCTTCCGGCACGAGATGCTCCCAGAACCAAACACCCCTTGTCGCCTCGCCCTTCTCGAAGAACAGCAGGTTGGTCCCGATCGAGGCGTAGGGGCGGAACACGGAGTTCGGCAGGCGCACGATGGTGTGAAGGTTGCACTCCTCCATCAGGTGCTCCTTGAGCCGGGTCTTGACACCCTCGCCGAACAGGGAGCCGTCCGGCAGGACGACGGCGGCCCGGCCCCCGGGCTTGAGTAGCCGGATAATCAGGGCCAGGAACAGATCAGCCGTCTCACGCGTCCGGAAGTGCTGCGGAAAGTTCGATTCGATGCCGTCCTCCTCCTTGCCCCCGAACGGCGGATTGGTCAGCACGATGTCCACGCGGTCGTCCCGGCCCCAGGAGATGTAGGGCCGCGCCAGCGTGTTGTCGTGGCGCAGGAAGGACGGGTCCTCGATGCCGTGCAGAAGCATGTTCGTGACGGCAAGCATGTGGGGAAGCGGCTTCTTCTCGACAGCCCGCAACGAGGCCTGCATTCTCGTCTCGTCCTTGGGGCGTTTCACATGATGTTCGATCATGTGGCGGATGGCGCAGGTGAGGAAGCCGCCGGTGCCGCACGCCGGATCGAGCAGGGTCTCGCCCGGCTTGGGGTCGATCATCCGGACCATGAACGAGGTCACGGCGCGCGGCGTGTAGTATTCGCCCGCGTTGCCGGCCGATTGCAGGTCGTTGAGCAGCTGTTCGTAGATGTCGCCGAAGTGCCGTCGGTCGGCGAGGTTGTTGAAGTCGATGCCGTTGATCTTGTTGACGACCTGCCGCAGCAGGTGGCCGGACTTCATGTAGTTGTAGGCGTCCTCGAACACGTCTCGCACGACGCCGGCGCGGGGACCGGCCCGGACCGGGAGTTCCTTCAGCTGCGGGAATAGATCGCCGTTGACGAAGTCGACCAGTTCATCGCCCGTGATGCCTTCCGGATCGGCAGCCCAGTTCCGCCACCGCAGAGGGGCGGGGACCGGCGAGCGGTAGCCGTCCTTGAAGGTTTCGAGCTCTTGGTCCTGGTCGTCGATGATCTTGAGGAGGAACATCCAGCACAGCTGGCTGATGCGCTGGGCGTCGCCGTCCACGCCCACGTCTTGGCGCATGATGTTCTGAATGGACTTGACGAGGGTGCCGACGGACATTTCTCAGGCGCTCTCCCGGTAGAGTTCGGATTGAAGATCGTGCACGGCCCGCTCGAAACCGGGCTTCCCACCGAAAGCCCGAACAAGTTCGAGCGGCGTGCCGAGGCTGTCGAGAGGTGGGATCCTGAGCACCTTGGCGTCGCCGAGATCAAGTACGCCATCGTCGGCGTACTTGTCGAGTAGCGCGCCCAGCACGGCGCGGGCTTGGCCACCATACTTGGTGAACACGTCCCGTTTCTTGACGCTCTCCGCCCGCTCGCGCCGGGTCAGCGGTTTGGCGTCGAACGCGACGTGACAGACGAGATCGAAGGGGTCGAGATCCTTGCCCAACTCCTCGACGATAACAGCCAGCGGAAGGCCTTCCGCCGTCATCCCGTCAATGATCGCCTGCTTCTGATCGGCGGCATTCCAACGGTTCAGGAAGTCGTCGAGGCTCGCGAAGCGCCTGCGCAGGACCTTCCTCGTAAAGTCGCGTAGCGACTCGGTGATGAGCTTGCCGCGCCCGTCGAGGTACTCCACGCGCTCGGCGACGATGGTCGCTTCGATGCCGTCGACGTAGATCTTCTTTCGCGGCCCCGGCCCGGGGGGCGGTGGCGGATCCCATCCGTCGTCAATGATCTCGCCGGCGTCGGGGCCGTCCGGGCCGGGCGGTGGAGGATCGGGCGGAGTGATGGGATCGTCTTCCCCCGGCTCGTAGATCTGGACCGGCTCGCCGTCGAACTCCGGGTCAGCGAAGTGACCGGTCGCACCCCGGAAGTCGATGAGCGTGAAGTAGAACTTCCCCTTGTCCTCGTGTACGCGGGTGCCGCGACCGACGATCTGCTTGAACTCGGTCATCGACCCCACGGCGCGGTCGAGCACGATCAGCCGACAGGTCTGGACATCGACGCCGGTGGACAGCAGCCGCGATGTGGTGACGAGGACGGGGTATTTCGAATCCGGGTCGATGAAGTTCCCGAGTTCGGCCTTTCCGGCCTCGTCCCCGCCCGTTATCCGCATGACGTAGCGCGAGTTGCCTTCGACGAGATCCGAGTTCTCGTTGACCAGCGCCTGGCGCATCCGGGCGGCGTGCTCCTGATCGACGCAGAAGACGATCGCCTTCTGAAAGCGGTCGCCGCTCTCCCTCAGGAACGCACTGACCTTCTCCGCCACCCGCTTCGTCCGCCCGTCGATGACCAGCGTGCGGTCGAAGTCCCTGAGGTTGTAGACGCGGTCCTCAACGACATCGCCGACACGGTCCCGCTGGCCCTTCTCCGGACGGTAGCCCGCGATGTCTCGGTCGATATGGACCTTGACCACCTTGTAAGGCGCCAGAAAACCGTCGCGGATGCCCTGCTTCAACGAGTAGGAGAAGACGGGCTCCCCGAAGTAGTTGATGTTGGAGACGTACTTCGTCTCCTTGGGCGTGGCCGTGAGGCCGATCTGGGTCGCGGAGGAGAAGTGATCGAGGATCTCGCGCCACGCGGAATCGGCGGCCGCGCTGCCCCGGTGGCACTCGTCGATCACGATGAGATCGAAGAACCCCGGCGAGAGCTTCCGGTAGGCCTTGTGATGCTCCTCCGGCCCCGTGATCGCCTGGTAGAGGCCGAGATAGACCTCGTAGGAGGAGTCGATGCTGCGCGACAGCTTGGTCATCGCGCCGCCGAACGGACGGAAGTCGTTCACCATCGTCTGGTCGATGAGCACATTGCGGTCGGCGAGGAACAGGATGCGTTTCTTCCGCCGCGCCTTCCACAGCCGCCAGATGATCTGGAAGGCCGTGTACGTCTTGCCCGTGCCCGTGGCCATGACGAGAAGGATGCGGTCCTGCCCCTTGGCGATGGCCTCGATCGCCGCGTTGACGGCGTTGACCTGATAGTAGCGCGGCGTCTTGCCGCCGCCGTCCTCGAAATAGTCCTGGAGGACGATCTCCTCGGCTTCGGGCGTCAGGCCCTTCCAAAACCGGTAGCGCGCCCACAGATCGGCCGGAGACGGAAACGCGTCCAGCGGCAGGTCCGTCTCGCGGGGGTTGCTGCCTCCCGTGCGGTCGTGGAACACGAAGCCGTCGCCGTTCGAGGAAAACGCGAAGGGGATGTTCAGGGTCTCGGCATAGTCCAGCGCCTGCTGCATGCCGTCGCCAACGCCGTGGGTGTTGTCCTTCGCCTCGATCACGGCGACCGGAATGTTCGGCTTGAACTCGAGGATGTAGTCGGCGCGCTTGCGCCTGCCGCGCGCGACCAGCTTGCCCCGCACGATGATGCGGCCAGCGGTGAACGTCACCTCCTCGCGAAGCTGCGACATTTCGTCCCATCCGGCCCCGCGCAGGGCGGGTGCGATGAACTTCGTGCAGATGTCGCGTTCCGAGAGGCTCCGCTTGTCCATCCGGCTCAGCGGCCTCCCGTCCTGTTCCGCTTCATTTCCGTTCCTCCGCTTCCGGTCGCCTCCCAAGCTCGTCGAGCGCCTTCAGCCGCTCGTACTCCTCCACCGAGACCACCACGACGACCGGACGCCCATACTTGGCGACCGTGACGGGCGCGGCGCGCGCGAGGTCGATCAATCGACCGAAGCCATACTTCGCGTCCTTGGCGCTCAACGTCCGCATGTGATTCCTCCGACTGGTGGCAATCACTAAGTCTTGGCCAATTTGGCCGACCCGCGCAAGCCGGACGGCAACCCCAAGACCCTCGCTGGAGGAGGCTCCACGGGGGTCGCTCGGCAAGCCGTTGGCGACGGCATCCGATGGCTCTGACACGTCCTGACACGTCCTGACACAATGGGACATTTCCCACGGGTTGACTTCCTTGCAAACGGCTTCTCACCGTTCATGGCATGAGTATGCTGGAGCAGCAGTTCAACTCGGCGGCGCGCGGAGCCATCGTCGGCCTGAGCGGACGCGAATGGGCGCGCCCGAGACTCGGCTGGACCGGACGCCGGGCCGAGTGGATCACGCCGGTCTGCCTGTCCGGTGGGGTGTTCACCCGCGCACGGTGGGCGCAGTTCATGGACGCCCGCGCCGAACAGTTGCGGCGCGGCGGGCCCGTTGATCGCGCGGGGGTCTGCCGCCGAGGTCATCCGCTGGGGCGGGGGAGCACGTCGAAGGGGCCGATGCGGCGCGTTGAGCCGGAGCGTCCGCGGCTGCTGCCGACCGGCTTGTTGGACGCCGCTAAGGCCGGGGAGCCAGCCTACTCCTTGGGGCCACGCTTCGCGGGTCCCCGGCGGAGGCTGGCGGGGGGCCGTGCCCCCTCTGACCCCGCAACGGCAACGGCGCGCGTCGGACGCGCCGGTCCGCGGGAGCGTGCCGAGTGGCACGCCAAAGCGCGCTTCTCGGGCCTGACGCTGGCGGATCTGGTGCGCCCCGCCGTCCACGGCCTCGGCCGCCGTTACGCGGACGGCGGGGATGACCGTGCGGCGCTTACCCGCTCGACCTCCTCGACCGGGCGTCAGCGGCTGTCGTACTCAGGGTTGAGGGCCTTGAGCACGACCCTTCGGGCAGCTCGTCGAGCGCACGGACGCGCTCCCGACCGCGCCCGCGGAAGCAATGATCGACGGCTTCACGGTGTGGCGGTCTCGCCGCCTTTCGGGGGGCTTGTTTTGACCGCCGGATGCGGGTGGTGGCGGCGATTCCTGCGTGTCCGGTTCACTTTGGGGGTCGCCGGACACGAAATCGCCGTTCGACCGGACACGGCCCCGGCCGTCCATGTCGCTGGCGCTCTTTCGGTTGCGCCACGGCCGGCGGAGCGCTGATGCCGGTGCGCGCTCCTTGGACGTGGATGGGAGCGACCCCTCATCTCGGCATGCCTCGATCGGTGCCGGGGAGGAAGGGCCGGACAGCCCCATCCTCCCCGGCGCTGCGGGGTCGCTCCCATCCAGCAGTCCCGCGCGGCAAGGCCACGGCGAGCCGTGACGGGGCGCGTCCCGGTCTTGCGCGGCGATGCCGAGCAGCCCGACGGCCAGCCAGTCGGCCAACGGATCCTCCGCCGCCTCGGAGCGGCGCTCGACACCCTTCCGGGACGGATCGCTGGTGCGCTAGCGACCCGAAGGGGGTGGGGGCAGGGGTGCGCAAGCACACCCGGCCCCGAACCCGTACCAGGCCCTCGGACTGGGGGGTCGCTACCGTCACGGCCGGTGCCGCTCGTGCGGCGCCGGCCGACCTCCCCGCGCAGGCGAACGACGTTGGCGCGCCAGCGGATACGCGCCGGTTCCCGTGCGCATCGCCGAAGCGCCGAAGTGCGCATCGGACCCCCGCGTCGTTTGCGCGCTCCAGTACGGCTCTAAGCCGGAGCGCCGGGGCTACCGTCCAGAGCCCACCTCCGGCGAGTAGCACCTCTTGTCCGATGCTGCCGCCGTGCTCCGCTCACACTTGGGGATGCCACGCCGGCCTCCAAGCAGAAACAGCATTCCCTAGCCGGCTCGGACGACGGCGGGCAAGCCGGACTCGCAACGGCTGGTCGCCAGCACCATACGGCATCACTGGCAACCGAGTCTTCGTCGGGCGAGGCTGTCAACCTAGGAGTCATCCTGTACTCCTCGCCGATTCGCTGGGTGCCATACGCGGTCCTCGCAAGCCTTCCACGCAGCTTCCTCCACGGCCAGGAAGGAGTGGTGGGTTTGCGGATCGAGCAGGATGCGTTGCCGTTCATCGTCCCGCACCACCCGGCCATCAGGCCACAGAACCCGCCCCGGGACCGGCTCGGGCACCGAGCACCGCCGGAGCCAGCTTCCGCCACCGCTCACCTGCCGCCCTCGCTCCGGCTTCGGGCGTTCGGGCTCGGCTCCCACGCCCAGATCCAGTTGGACGGCGAATTGGTCTCGCCGTTTCCGGGTCATTTGCGTCTGTGTCCCTGGGCGCCCGGCGAAACCGCCGACTGTCGTCTCGGTAGATGCGGGGAAAGCATGGAACGCCCGCCGTGTTCCCGGACATTCTCCGCCTTGGTGCCGGTTGGATGCATCACAGCCGTACTTCTCCCGTTTCGCGCGGCTGGGGTTGCGACGTACCGCCTGTCCATGTCGCTCCCTAGCGTATGCTCCACCTGTGCGGGCCGCCATTTATCCCGTGTAGCCCGCCGCCCCACCGATGACTGCGCACGTAGCGCCGGAAATACCGAGCCGTACGGCCTCCACGCGCGTGCGTTGGGACCGACCGAGGTCGGCGCAGAGGCGGGCACGATGGTCGCACCCTCGCCGATGCCTCCAACAGGTCCCGACCGAGCGGTATCTCGACGTGCATCCGGTCGCCATTGTCCGAATCGGAGAGCGCGACCCGTTTGGTGGCGTTGCCCCACGTGATTCTGCCACCGTCGAGGTCGTCGGGTAACCCCCTCAGGCCGTTCGCTACCGGCGGTTCCGCAGCCTCCCGCTCACCACAGACCACCGCAGCTCCGACCTCGTTTATCGTCGCCGGTCGGGAACTGTCAGCGTTATTGCGTGAACACTCCCCACCGCATCGGACACGTCGAACGGGAAGCAATCCATCTCCAGATCATGATCCCCGGCGAACCTGAACCGGACTGGTTCGCGAAATCCTGCCGTTCTTGGGTAAACGAGAACCACGCGTCGCAAGCCGTACGTCCTCCCATAGGCGAAGAGCTGGTACGCATCATCCTGGCTCACGCCATAGTTCCGCGCGCTTGGGTCGAGGCGCTTCCACTTGGCATCCAAGATGAACCGGACCTGACCGCGTTCCATCAGGACGATATCGCTTGAGCCAGAAAGCGGGCTTGTTCGCCCCGTCCGTGGCCAGATGCCGCATCGGCCCTTGAGCGCGCACGGCGAAACGCTGCTGGTGTCGGCGGACGGCGGCGGTGATGAAGTCCTCGAACACCTCTTCCATCGGAAACAGCAGAGCACGGCTGACGTGCGGGCCGGAAAAGGTGGCGAGGCCGTGACCGAAGAGAAACAACCCGACCCACGGCATCACGGTGTCGTAGTGCCGCATTGATCGGTCCACACGATGCCGCGCCCAGTCGTCGTCGATGTTGGTTGACGTGGGTACGTCGGAGAAGACGATGCGCAACTGGTGAACGCGCTGTCGGTTTGCGGGATGACGCACGACAGCCGTGAGCCGCCGTAACGCCAGGTGGATCAGCCGGTTGGCGGGCCGGTCCGCCGTGAACTCGTCGTAGCCGACGTAGAACCGCGAGCGGTCGACGAGATTCTCGCGGACGTGCTGCGGGAACAGGATCCGCCCCCGAAGGCGGGGAAGGTTCGCCTCTCGCGTCCGGTACGCCCGGGCGAGGCCGCGCCGGGTCAGCAGGACGACGCTCGTCAGGAAGAGATGGACGAACGCCTCGAACATGTCGAACCGGCGGATTGCACGGATGCTGGCGCCGTCGAGCTGCGCCTGTCCGAGACCGCGCCAGTCCCGAAGCATGGTCAGGAAGACGCGCCGCGTGTCCTCTTCCCCGCCGGTTGAAAGATCGATCTTCGGCAGGATTTCGATCACGGTTCCCCGGCGCGTTTCGATGATCCCGACGTAGTTCTGCGCATAGAGACGGCCGTTCCTGATCACGAAGACCCGCGGCTGTTGGCCCCCTTCGCCGGTCGGCTGTGCGAGGGCGAATCTCATCAGGTCGCGCTCGTCGTCCTCATGCAGACCGGTGAGCGGCTCGTGCTCGCGAACGACCAATGCGTGGGACGGGGTGCGGCGCGGATGTCCCGCCAGCGCGTTAGCCGGCACGGTCAGTCCGCCTGCACCGGATCGTCGTCATCCAGGCTCACCTTCCCATAGATCTTCCGGTACGCGTTCGTGTCGGTCCACCGGTCGTCGGCGGCGGGCGCCAGGTCGTACACGCTCCGGTCTGCATCCACCAGATTCAGTCGGACCAGTTCCTCCGGCGGATTCGACTTCCGGACGAACCCGTTGTTGTTCAGAACCGCGCTGATCTGATGCTCTTGCCCAATTGGGCTGCCAGCACTGGCGGAACGGCGTTGCCTACTTGCGTGAATTGCCGAGCGGACGGCCCACAAAACACGAAATCATCGGGGAACGACTGGAGCCGCGCGCATTCTCGCGCACTCAATGTCCGAGGCACTTCCGGGTGTAAATGAGAACGACCGCCCCCTTTCGTTCCCCCCGCGATGACGGTTTTAGCCGGTACCGTTGGGTCCAGCCTGTCTACACGGCCCAACTGCTCTCGCTTTCCGTATTGTACCTTCATATACCGAAGTACTGAACTCGCCAGATGCTTCCGCGTCTCACTATTCGGCAGCCCCTCGGTTCCCCGGATTGGCAGAACGCTGCCCGCTCCAACGTGCGTCTCGTGCGGTGGTGGAGGCCGGAGGCCCCCGCGTCCACGGTGCCCCGCAAGAAACAGTCTTGTCCGGTGCTGGGGCACTCCATAATTAGCGGCGTCAAGAATCCACGGCTCATCCACGTTGTAGCCATTCCCTCGCAGGTGCTCCATCGCGAACGCGAGTTGAACGCCATCGTCCACGTCTCGCAGTCCAAGTACATTCTCAACCAGAAAGGCTCTAGGTTGGAACGCAACCACCAATCTGATGAACGCAGACAACAGGCTACCATTCTCGGGATGCTCGAAACCCACCCTCTTGAAGTTAGTGCCAGACTTGGCAAACCGCTGTTGCGCCCGGGCGGCGCGCAAGGCCGCGACCACCTCGGCACTGAGCTTGTGCGGCCGCCGCGGTCCGGGCCGCTCCGGCAACAGCGCCGGTAGCCCGCCCGCCTCGTAGGCACGTTGTGCCAAGTAAAACGTAGGGCGGGACAACCCGAATCGGGCGGCGCTGCCGCTGACGGACTCGCCGTCCTCGCGCACACGGCGCAGCATCTCGTACTTGACCTGCACGAGATCGCGGGGATCGAAGAAGGCGTTGTCCAGGAACCGGGGCTCGCGCACGCGCTCGGGGCGGGGGTTGAGGCAGCCGTGTTCGCGCAGGGTGCGCGTCTTGTCGTCGATGGGGCGACCCGTCATGAAGACATCTCCAGCGATGCGTGGGACAGACTGTCAACATAATTATGACTAGATATGAACCGGTGTCAAGGCGGACACCGCATGCCCTCGACTCAATAACGCCCATCTCGCACGCATGTCGGTCCGATATGAAGCTGACGTTGGGCACATCAGAACAGGCTGTATCGATGAACCGGCTAAAATCATGCTTACACATTAGGCATAATCTCCTTTACAGCACCCCCGCCCAACATGTCCGCCAACTCCAGCAAATCCTCGACTCGGAACGCCGAACGGCCCGCCGCCACCTCCACGAACGGATCCTCGACCGCGACACTGGTCCAACCCACCGGAATGTGCGCCAGCACGCCGCCTTCGCCCATGTAGTACACTCGCTCGATTCCCCAGCAAAGCTTCGTCTGGATCAGCTCGAACTCGCGGTCCCGCAGCGGATGAAAGGGATGCGTCACCCGGAAGGTTCGACCCGCTTGCGCCGCTTCGGGTGCAGTCGACGACTCAGTCCAAGGAGAAGGTGGAGCGTCCGAATCGGCTACATCCGGAAGAGCTTCTTCCACGGCCGGGAGTTCGTCTCCGACGCCGACCTCAACGCGCGGGCCCGGCGCTGGATCGACGGGGAGGCGAACGTGCGGATCCACGGCACGCTGAAGGAGCGGCCCGCCGACCGCTTCGAGCCGGAGCGGCCCTACCTCACGCCTCTGGCCGCGCAGCCCTACCGGTCGCTGGCCGCGCCGCCGGAGCCGGAGGTCTCCACTACCCGTGAGGCGACACCGCCGAAGATCGTCGAGGTCGAGCGCCGTCCGCTGGCCGAGTACGCGAAGATCGCAGGCGGGGTGTCGTGAAGCGGCCCTCGCGCCGCGAGCGGATCGCGGCCCAGCTCGCCGACCTCAAGCTGCCTGGCGCCCTGGAGGCGCTCGACGGCGTCCTGGCGGGCGTGGATGGCGGCGGGACGACGGCCGCCGAGGCCATCGAGCAGCTCCTCGCCGCCCAGATCACGCCGCGCAACAGCCGCCGGCTCGCCACCGCCATGCGCGCCAGCCGGCTCCCCGCGCTCAAGACGCTGGCCGACTTCGACTTCAGCTTCCAGCCCTCGATCAAGCGCGAGCAGATCGACGCCCTGCACGAACTCGGCTTCGTCGAACGCAAGGAGAACGTCGTCTTCCTCGGCCCGCCCGGCGTCGGCAAGACCCACCTGGCGATCTCCCTCGCCATCGCCGCCGCCGAGAGCGGCCGCCGGGTCTACTACGGCACCCTGGCCGGACTCATCGACTCCCTCGAGGAGGCCCGAACCGCCGGCAACCTCAACCGGCGCCTCAAGACCCTCTCCCACCCGGCCCTGTTGATCGTCAACGAGATCGGGTACCTGCCGGTCACCGAGAGCGGAGCCACCCTCTTCTTCCAGCTCGTCAACCGCCGCTACGAGCACGCCTCGACCGTGCTCACCTCCAACAAGGGGTTCGAGGAGTGGGGCCGGATCCTCGGTGACGAGGTCATGGCCGCCGCCCTGCTCGACCGGCTCCTGCACCGCTGCCACATCGTCAACATCCGCGGCAACAGTTACCGCATGCGCCGCCACGCCGATCTCTCCAAAGCCATCCACCCCGGCGCCGCCCGCGACATCTCCCCGCCTGGAGCGACCGCCTCATGACCGCCGCACCCCTCCGCGCCGGGCTCCCCCGAGGTGGGACATTTTCCATGGCCACAAGTGGGATATTTTCGATGGCCATTGACACATCATTCCCCAGCCCTCGGAAGTACGGCATTCACTCTAAGCGTGTCTGTATCTGATCTCGGATCCAAGCGGTCGTAGATGAGCGCCGGAATGCTATCCATCGAAACCGGTAGCAGCCCCGAATCCTCAGGAGGGAGGAAGGTCAGAAACACACAGCCCGGCCAAGTGCCACCGGACATCCCGATTCTAACCCTCACCACATAACTGCCATTCGAGATCGTCCTTGTGGCCGGGATCCAGGCACTCGGGTTTTCGCATCGCTTGGCGCCGTCCCTTCTTATGCGACCCTCGATCGTCACGCCGCCAATCGAACGGCCATCAACATCCGTCACCACACCGGCGATATGGAGTTCGCTCTGGCCATGTGGCAACTCCGGGGAGGGAGGAGGAGAAGAAACCGAATCCGTACAGCAGCCAACGACAACAAGACAAGTGACAAGAGCGCTCTGCCCATTACTCATATCTTCTCCTCCTTCTCCTTGCGCCGCCTCCCCTAGTTCCCGCCTCCGTACAGATTCGTCAACCAGAGGGTCCGTATATCCGTCTCGTCCCAATCGTGATCGGACTGATTCTCTTGCGTCGGATGGGGATCGCGTGTCGAGAAATAGTCGTCCCCTCCCGTTATCACGCCATCAACTTCCGCCTCGAGGCACCAGATGAGATGATCTATCCCACCCGGACGCACCATAACGTTACCCTCTCTGACGCGGCAGGTTCCCATAACCTCATAGAGATCCTGACCGCTCAAGTCGATGTCGTCATGATCTTCGTTCGCCGAATCCAGAACATCGAAGAAGAATGCGGCGACCGTTCCTTCGTCGATACTCCCATCCTCATCGGCATCGTAATAGTGATTGGATTCAATGAGTTGTTCAGTGAGGCGCGGTTCAGGTGCGATGCTACCGGCATAAATGGTGGCTTGCGTCACCATCCCATAGTAATTTGCCCATCCTTCGTTGTAAGCGCACCCGAGATCCGTTAACACATCGGGTTCGTGATCTTCGCACAGGGAGGAATCATACGACGCAATCCCTCCCAGCAACTCATGATGCATGGCGTGACCATACTCGTGCGCAACGACAAAGATCCCGTATCCGCCCCAGATGCAGACCCAATCGTCATTCTCGATGAGCCGAATGGCATCGTCACCGGTCTGAAAGACGCACCCCGATTCGTTGGGGGGATTCACCCTGAAGGTGATAACTGACCGGGCCGGGAACAGCAGCTCGGAATCTCGTATGGAATGCCACGAGGTCACCCAGACGCGACCCTCGATAGACGGAAGTTGATACTCCACTTCTTCGCCACAGTCGCCATAACCGAATTCGAAGCTGTTGTCCGACCGGGGGACGATTCGTGCCTTGGAATCGCTGAAGGTTGCGGTTCCTTCGCCTCTAGCACCATAGACGGGGCAGCTTACTGAAATCGTGCCCTGAGAATCGGCAAACCCACTACCGGAGTCCTCGAATCCGGATGGTGCGTCAACGATCTCGTACTCATACCGCACGCCTGGTAGTGATCTGGTCTCGTTAAGATCTTCATCGTAGTAAACAAAAGTTATGCAGACTTCGTCCGATCCACACGAAGATGCCTTGGAGAAACCTCGGGACTGGGCGAGGATCCCCTCCCCGGCGTGATCGGGCTTGGGTTGTCCGGTATCGACCTTACGGAAGGGGCCGGGCTGGGGATGGAACCCGTCGGGGACCAATTCCGGATCAAACCCATCGAGAACGCGTCCGCCTCCCTCATCTACTAGAATCCAAACAGTCTTGTGCGTGCCCGCTCTAACACGATCCATTGTGCCATCGGGCCGGGCTTTCCCGGATCGCGCGCTAGCAAAGACGCGGTATATTCCAGAGCTCGGAACAGAAAAGCTCGTCGTCTGGGTGACCTCCCCGCCAACTGTGAAACCCTGACTTGCTTCAAGCTTAGCCGGGACTTCCCGCCCAACGGACACTGTGTAGTCGCTACCCCAATCAGACCACTTTGCGTACTCGACCTCTGGCAGCGTGACCCGCAGATCGGCATCTGTCGTAGCGTAGTTGGCCGTATAGGTTACGGTTAGATCGATCTGCTGGTCTGGTTTGAGCGATCCAGCTACGTCAATCGCAATACCGAACCAAGTCCGAGCGGCCATGTCTTGCGTGGGCGTCTCAGGTTGGTCAGTGGAGGCCTTTGCCGGCCTGATTCGGTGCTCGAACTGCTGCTGCGAGAAGCGAGGTGCTCCTTCGGTATCCGGTCCCTCCACATCCGAGCAGGCGCCGAGCGCCAGCCCTGCCACCAGAACGATTGAGCGTTTCATCCTGACCTCCTCAACGTGGGGTGAACTTCCGCTGCGCACCCGTGGCAGTGCGGCCGGCGGGCGTGGTTCTCGTTGACGGTGAGATCCGACCCCTTTGGGCTGCAGCCCAAGGGGTCAAGCACGCCTAGGCTTTCCTGACTCGCGTGGCGAGAAACGGCGGGAGCATGAGCGTTGCCTTTAGCTCGTGACTCCCGCGACTCTAACGCTTGCGAACCGTCGGAGGTGAGGGAAGAGACGAAATCGAGGAATCTGGGACGAAACCGAGCGAATGGGGACGATCATGAAGGACGCCTGTACGGCGACACGGGCTGATCCGAGCGAGGAGGGTTCGTGTCGGCTCTCAGCCCGGCGCCATTGAGCAAGGGTTGTACGTATTGCGAGACGAACGACGCGAGCAGGATATCGGGTCCGACGATTTCCAACTCCCTCAAGGTACAGCCCGGCCACTTTCGGCATTTTCGATTCAGTGTCGCGCGAGCGAATCCAAGCTGCCCGGCTACGTTCTCCCAGCTCGATCCGGCAAGACGTAGCTGTTGGGCCCTGAGCAGCACTAGGCCGCCGAGGAACCGACTCAGGGTCGTCGCACCCGTGGCGTGTCTCCTGAACTGCTGGGACAGCGTGGCGGGCGAACAACGCACGGCGTGGGCAAGCTCGCCGAGGTTGCGTACGGGGTTGCTTCTCGCTGTGTGGATGCTGTGGGTCAGGGCTGCACGGAGGGAAGGAGGCAGGGTCGATTGCCGGAAGACGTCGGCCAACTGAGAAAGTGCAGTGGCATGGCACGCCTTTTCGACGTGGGATTGGAGTTTGGCTTGCACCTCGTCGAACCAAACGATAGCGGAGACCCTCACGCCACTCAACAAACCGGCGACGTTCGTGTCGCGATCCGTTACGAGGATGACCGGGATCAGCGGCAGCTTACGCCCCATTTCCTCAAGCAGGCGAACTCGGTTGGGCAGAAGTCCCCTCCTGTAGCCGACTATCATACAGTCGACGCGGCCATCGTCTACCGGTAGTTCGTTAGTACCGTTGCCGATCTGAACATCACCGCCAACGGCTCGCCGAATGCGCTCGGCGTCTCCGGCCGTACCTGCCACGATATGAATCATTCCGACGCGTACCTTCCCACGAGTATTCTGTCGCCGAACAGGGTCGCCGCCAAACACCTCGCTCAAGGGGGTCGAGGAGGGGCCCACTACCGGCGGCGGAGGAGTGCCGCCTACTCGGCGCCCGCTGTTCTCCGTCAGCTCATGCGTTGTCCAAGGTGGCGGGCAAATTCAGTGACGGCCTTGGTCAACTGACGAGTCCAATCGGTCCTGTTGCTCCAGAGAAGAAACTGCTCAGCCCGCGTTGAAAGTTCGGAACCTGGGACGTGAACGCATCGACTTCGGCTTCATCGATGCCTTCGGCGAGCCGACGGACCGTTGCCGCCATCTCATGCTTCAGAGCTGGAGGCGCCGACTCGTAGAGCTCGACGAAGGTCAGTTTGATCGCGAGCCAGTCCACCCAGTCCGCGAAGGTGATCGTCGTCGTCATCGCCCGGGCTCCGGCAGCCGGAAGCGCGCGACCCACGGCTCGGGATCGGGGCCGCTCGCGTAGAGCCAGGTGTCGGAGGCGTCCACGGTCATCGCCTCGGCGGCCCGGGCGAGGTGGACCGTCTTCACGTAGGCACCGTCCCAGGTGTAGATCTGCACTTCGCGGGTGGCCCACGGCGTGTCGGGCCCATCCACGCTTCCGCCGGAGAAGAGGCCGTACAGGTAGCCTTCCGTGGCGACGAGATCGGTGAACCCGTAGCGCGTCTCCGGTCCCAGCGACATGACGGCCCTCCCACCCCGCGATCGTCCCTGCCTCCACACCGGCGGAAACGGATCGGGCACGGCGGCCTGGGCGATCGGAGCCCCGTCGTAGTCGAGGATCTCGAGCAACCCCCCGAGGAGCGTGCCCGCCGCGAGGCGACCCCCGGCCGGGTCCGCGACCACCCGGCTCTCGTACGCCTGGAGGAGCGTCATCCCCGGCGCTTCGACCCCGGGCGGAAAACCAAGGATCGTGCGGTCGTAGCTTAGGTCCGCCCGGTATCGGGCCACCCGGCCTCCGGTGATCCAGCCACCGGCGAACCATCGTCCGTCGGGAGCCCGCACGAGGGACCCGGCGTTGGGACCAGCCATCTGCGACGTCTCGAGGGACACGACGGATCCCGCTTCCACCTCATCTAGGGACAGCCGGGTCAGGCGCTGGTGGACGCCGTCCAGGATCCACACCTCGTCGGGCGAGCCACCGGCCACGGGCACGATCTGCTCGGGGTCCTTGAACTCCCCCGGCCCGTCGCCGCGGCCGCCATAGGAACCCAGGCGTTCCAGCGTCTCGAGGTCGAAGACATGGACGCTCGGGTCGAGAAGCGCGTCGATCCCGACGAGACGGTCATCCGCCAGCGCCAGATCCACGACCCAGCCCAGGGCATCGTCCGTGTATGCCGCCTCGGGGACGAGGGGCGCCACGGCCGGGGCCGCGCGACCCTCGTCGCCCGTTCGGGAGACCAGCCCGCACAAACAGATCGTGACCGAGACGACGACGCCGACGGTCCACTTGGTCAAGGCAGCGCTCATTCCGCGAGAGGCTCGTCGCACCGCGGCTTGAGGTTTGGGAACTGCATGTCCGGACAGAAGCAGTCCGCCAGCGACAACCTCCCACAACCTGCTTCCGCGCATGCGACGGTCGACCACTGCACACCAAGGGGTGCGTCGGCCGTTGTCGTGACGGGCGTGGCTGCGGCGGTGAGCGCGATCACGGCTGCTGTCAGGAGACGCCTTGTAGTCATGTGTTTGGTTCCTTTCGTTTGAGTCCGGCATCGGAGGACGCGACTTCTTGCGTCGAAAGCACGAACGAAATGCGGAGGGCCGCTTCCACGTCCTCCCCGCGGTGACGGAGTCTGCCGCTTGAGTCGAGCACGAAGTACTGGAGCTCGCGCCATGCGCCTAGACTATCCCACACGTCGTATCCCACATCGCGATAGAAGCCTGAGGCGAAACCCGACCAGTCTTGTGCTCCGGGGCTTGGGCGTTCCGCTATCGAGAGCGTCTGTATGCCTGCGGCACGCAGTCCTTCGGAATTCAGATCAAGGAGCGTCACGGCGTCCTCCGGTACGAAATCGGGCCGAAAAGCGTGAACCACCAAGACGGATCTCCCGCCAACAAAGTCCCGGAGCGTCGTCTCTTCTCCGCTTGCGGATCGCAGGC
This sequence comes from Candidatus Palauibacter sp., assembly GCF_965237495.1. GTDB lineage: Bacteria > Gemmatimonadota > Gemmatimonadetes > Palauibacterales > Palauibacteraceae > Palauibacter. The sequence continues at coordinate 4,021,375 of NZ_OZ250143.1, forward strand.
GTGCCGTGAGATCCACATGTTCATCGAGCATCGTCGACATGACGCGCCCGCGCATGGTTTCTCGCGCTACAGCCAGTTGCGCTTCCGAAGGTTCCGGGAGACCCAACCCGTCGCGATTCGGGCTGGGTCTCGGGGTCACGATCAGGTCCACCAGCGAGAGGGCCAAGAGTTCGGCGGCGCGACGTTCAGAACCGGCCGCGCTGTGGATCTCGGCCGCCTCGCGGAAGACCTCGGGGCTCCACGTCTGCCCGACGGACCGCTCCGCCGCGTCGATGGCACGGGTAGGTTGCCCGCGCGCGAGGAGGAGACGGGCGAGGTAGAGGTGGAGTCGCGCACGATGTCGTGCGGCTTCGCCTCGGAAATTCTGACGCGACTGATCGAGCGGGCGCTCGGGTCCGAGTTCATCCCGGCTGTCGGCGAGCCGGCCGAGGATCCATGCTTCGGCCAGTGGCTGTAGGGCCGGCACGGCCATCATGTCCCCGGCAAGTTCCGTGTCGTAGCTGAGGTCCCGGAACACCGAGGCTGATGCGTGCCGGTCCAGCCATTTCCTGGTGAGGGTGGGATCCGCGAGTTCGATGGAGAAGCGGAGCCCGACCTGGGCGCTCGTTGGCGCTCCCGTCACGGCCCAGATGGCCTCAAGCTCCTCCAGCTTCCTACGAGTCGTCGCCGGGGAACGGGCGATCGATTGCTGGCGCACGAGCGCCGCCGCCCCATGTCGCGGGTACCGGCCAACTAGCTGGTCCGACCAGTGACTCGCGAGGTCGGGCCGGTCGAGAAGCGCCGCGTACCGGTGGAGAGCGTCGAGCTCCACCGGCCCCGGATTCCCTTCCCGGGAGGCGCGGTCCAGTTCCGCGAGCCGCGCGGCGTGTTGCCGGAGGAACGCCTCCCGCGATTCGGGCGGGACCGCGCCCTGCGCGAACAGCATCTGCCGGACCCAGAACTCGGGCTGCGCGGGGAACTGCAGGGCGGCTTCCTCAGCGACCGCGGCAGCGCGTGCGACACTCAGGTCCGAGACCCCCAGGAGCTGGTGGCGGCGCGCGGCCAGCGTCGGGCGGCCCTCGGCATCCGTTTCGAGGTATTCCCAGAAGCTGCCGAAGTCGCTGTCAATGTAGTTGCCGGCCAGATCCTCGACGACGGCGACCGCGTATGCGGTGCCGGGCGGCAGGCCAACGGTGCCGGTGAAGAGGCCGGGTGCCTCACGCGAGAGTTCGACCACGCCGTAGCTTGATTCGGTCTGCGCGAAGCGGAGTGAGTCGGGTACCCAGTAGCGCAGTCTGGCGCGGAGGGCTGGTTCCGCAGCGAGCGGCGAGACCGTCTCGTAGGTGAACGCCAGCGCCGCTGGTGCCTCCCATTCCAGGCTGAGTGTGCTCGATCCGGCCATGGCCCGGTCTGGTCGAACGGTCAAAGCGAACATGGCCGCAATTAGCGCCAATAGACAGGCCCCGGCCGAGAGGATCCGGACTCGGGAAAACGCCACAACCTCCCTCCGCGGCGCGGCGAGTGAGATCACCGCCGCGGCCTTCGGTTTATCAGGGAACAGTTCGGTGAAGAGTTCATCGGGCGGCTTCGGCGTCGGCACGTCGCGGATGGCCGCACTCAGCGCCCGAATGAGTTGAACCTCCCGGCGACAGGCGGTACAGGAGTGAAGGTGCGACCGGACTCGGTCGGCCGAATGCGCCGGCAACTCGCCGTCGGCGAACCGGTTCAGGGTCCATTCATCGATGTGCTCTTCGTGCGTGTCTCGTTCCATCCTATGTCTCCCTACCGCTCGAACAGTTTGGCGCGCAGCAGCTTCCGCGCCTTGTACAGCCGCCCCTCCGAGGTTCGACGCGAGATGTCGAGAAGCTCGGCGATCTCCTGGTGCGAGTACCCCTCCATTTCCTTGAGAACGACGACGGTCCGAAGCTCCTCGGGGAGCGACGACAATGCGCGTTCGACCGTTATCGAATTGAGAACAGGGAATTCGGGCGTCTCCTCGACCTCGATTTCGCGCCGTATCGAGTCGATCGAGACCTCGCGTCGCCTCCGCTCTGAACGGAGGTGCTCGAGTGCGGCGTGCATCGTCACCGAACAAAGCCACGGCCGAAGCGGTCGCGCTCGGTCGAAACGCCGCATCGTCCGGGGCAGCTCAAGGAACACGTCATGCAGCACGTCTCGGGCATCGGCCGAAGACTCCGTCAGGCGATACGCTACGGCGAACAACTCCTCGGAATATTCCTGGTACAGCAACTGCAGTGCTCGGCGATCACCGCGCCCCGCTTGGCGTGCCAAGCGCCGCTCCTGAGTCAGGCTGATCACGCCATTCCCAGCTCGACAGCGACGCCGTTCGCGAGTGGTTCGTCAACGATCGGAGCCTGCTTCAACCCGGTACTCGACATCCCAATCGACCGCACCGCGTTCAGCATGCGCAACCGCGCGGGCGCGAGCAGTTCTTGTCGCGGCTGATGCAGGAATCGCCACAAGGTTTACCGACCTCACACACTCTGCAGCATGCACCGAGTGCCGCGCACCCGGAGGTGCTCCCGCCCAGGCCGAGCCCGAAGAGACACGCGAACAGGACGGCGAAGCGTACTCTTGTGACTCTCTTCATGACGAGGTGCCTTGTTTTTACCGGCAGGCCCATGGCGGGGGGGCAAAGGCTCTTGTTTTCCCCCCGCGGGAACCCGCGCTTCCCGAATCGGATCTCCACTCATACTTCTTTATATGCCACGAGCAGCCGAAACTTCGCGCGGGTTCCTCTCGCACTCCGTGGCGGGAACAGCTCCAAGGGAGGGACCGGTACTCGCTAAGTGCAGATTCGCCAATCTATTAGACACCGGTGGTTCCGAAGAAACCCGCGCTTGGGGCCAGCCCACAGCTCCGGCGATGGCACTCAGGCCGACCGCCCCTTCCCCGTCGGCGTTCGGCGACCTTGCCCTTGCCAGGCCACCGCCGGGGCGGCAGTCCCGAGACCATCGGGGCGTCGAGCGTGGCGCGCCCTGAAGCCAGCCCTGCCAAGGACGGGACGGCAGGATCTCGGAGAAGCCGATTAGGGTTTGGGCGTTCCCTGCTTAGCGGGCGCGGCGGCGACCTGAGTGCCGTCTCCGTCGGGAGGGGGTCAGCTCCTGCGCCGAGTGCGCCGTGACGAGGTCGGCTGCGTCTTCGGCGTCCGCGAGGGGGCGGGTGGTGAGGAGGATCGGGCCGGGGATAGGTTCTCCGCGCGCGGCGACCACAACGAGCTCCGGGGCTTCGGAGCGTCACCGTCAGCATCGCGGGATCGTTCAAGCGTGAGTCCGAGCACGGCCACAGAGGACTCAGAGAATCCGTTCTAGTATGGTGGACATAATGTGGGGTAGTACGGCATCGTCAAATGCGTAACCCGTTCATAATTATTGTGTTACATTGCTGAGGGAGGGAGTCCGCGGGAACGTTGGGCCGCCGCGGAAGGCAGCAACATTAACGTCATGAACGGGAACACGCGGCCTTCGCGGTGGACGACGTCCGAGGCCATCCGGACCTACGCATCGGGAGTATTGTGGACGGCCGGTCTCGTGCTCGTGTTCGTGGTGGGGCACGGTCCGGATCAGGCGGGTTGGTGGCGGATACGCGCGGATGCCGCCGGCTGGGTCTTCCTCGCGGGCGCGCTCGTGGGCGGGTGGAACTTCTTCCCCAAGGGCGTGCGGGCGGCGCGGACGCTCCGCCTCGACATGAACTTCCTGATGACCGCGGCCATCGCCGGCGCGGTGCTGATCGGGGAGCCGCTGGAGGCGGCGGCGATCGCCTTTCTGTTCTCCCTGGCCGAACTCCTCGAGTCGAGCGCGGTCGTGCGCGCCCGGCACTCCATCGATGCGCTGCTGCGGCTCGCGCCCGAGGTCGCGACGCTGGTGGCCGAGGATGGGTCGGAGCGGACCGTTCCCGCATCGGATCTGAGGGCCGGTGAGCGGGTGCGCGTACGTCCGGGCGAGAAGGTGCCGATCGACGGCGTCGTGGTCGAAGGCCAGTCGGGGGTCAACCAGGCCAACGTGACGGGGGAGTCGGTCCCCGTCGCCAAGAGCGTCGGAGATCCCGTCTTCGCGAGCACGCTGAACACGGACGGGTTCCTCGAGATCGAGGCCACGACCGATGCCGGCGACACCACCCTCCATCGGATCGCGCGGCTCGTCCGCGAGGCCCAGTCCAAGCGCTCTCCCACCGAGCAGTTCGTGCAGAAGTTCGCGCGCTACTACACGCCGGCCGTCACGGCGGCCGCGGTGCTCGTGATGGCCGTCCCACCCCTCCTCGGTCTCGGGACCGGGCTCATGTGGTTCGAGCGCGGACTGACGCTGCTCGTCATCGCCTGTCCCTGCGCGCTCGTGATCGCCACGCCGGTCACGATCGTCAGCGCGATCACCTGCGCCGCGAGGCACGGCGTGCTCATCAAGGGCGGGGAGTACGTCGAGTCGCTGGGAGCGACGTGCGCCATCGCGTTCGACAAGACCGGAACTCTGACGCTCGGCGAACTGGAAGTCACCGATGTCGTTCCGCTGGGGGACATGTCCGGGGATCGGCTGCTGCGGCTCGCCGCGGCCATGGAACGGCGCTCCGAGCACCCCATCGCGGAGGCGATCGTCCGCCACGCCTCGGAGACGGGCGGCCTCCACGAGGAGGAGTGGACGGTCGAGCAATTCCGGGCGCATCCGGGCCTCGGAGTCACGGCGACCGTGGACGGCGCCCGGGTCGCGGTCGGAACGATCGAACTGCTCGCGCCAGCCGACGACGCCCGAGGGTTCGGGGACCACTTCGACGCCCTCCAGCGGGCCGGCAGGACGGTCGTCGTCGTCTCCCGGGACGGCGTTCCGCTCGGCCTGATCGGTCTCGCCGACACCCTCCGCCCGGAGGCCCCGAGGGTCCTGGCGCGGCTCCGGAACGAGGGTGTACACCACCAGATCCTGCTCACCGGCGACCAGCCCCACGCCGCCCGGGCCATCGGCGAGGCCGTCGGCATGGACGAGGTGCGGGCGGAACTCAAACCCGAAGGGAAGGTGGCGGCGGTTCGCGAGATCGTCCGCCTGCACAGGGGCGCGGCCATGGTCGGCGACGGCGTGAATGACGCGCCGGCGCTCGCGGCGGCGGACGTGGGGATCGCGATGGGCGGCGCCGGATCCCCGGCGACCATAGAGACGGCCGACATCGCGCTCATGGGCGACGACCTCGGCATGCTCCCCTACGCCCGTCGCGTGTCACAAATGGCCCGACGGCTCGTCCGGTTCAACATCGCGTTCGCCCTCGGGTTGAAGGCGATCCTGGCGATCGGGGCCGTGACCGGTTCCGTGAGCCTGATCGTCGCCGTGCTCGTGGGCGACATGGGGGCCAGCCTCGCCGTGACGCTGAACGCCATGCGCCTGGCCCGTCTGAAGCCGCGTTAGGCGACCGCCCTGCCGGCGTCTTGAACCGACCTCTCCCGCAATGGGTTGCGTATATTACCATGGTTGACCACGTGAACAACCATGCTATTTTGTGCAACCATGAAATTCAAAGAGATTTCCTCCCTGATCCCTGAACTCCTCTCCGGTGCCATGGGTCTGCCGATTGACTCTGTCCAGGCGCAGCCGCTTGGAAACCCGCGGCCGGACCTCCGAGTTCGCTTGGGCGAATACAGTTTCGTCGTCGAGTTCAAGCACGCGGGCACGGCAGAAGCCGTCGGTGCCGGCGTTCGCACGCTCGCACCATACCGCACTGTTGCCGATGACCTCACCATCCCGCTGCTCGTTGTTCCTTACATGGGCGATGTCGGTCACCGGATAGCGGAGAACGCGGGTCTGAGTTGGCTTGATCTCTCCGGGAACGCATCCATCCGCGCCCCCGGTCTCACCGTCAGGCTGCTCGGCCGACCGAACCGGTTCCCGCGTAGGGGGAAGCCAAGAACGCTCTTCGCACCGCGCGGCTCGAGGATTGTGCGTCACCTCCTCCTGCATCCGAACGAGCACTTCTCCCAGAAGGAACTGTGGTGCGCAACGGGAGTCGACAAGGGCTATATCAGCCGTCACGTGAGGAGCTTGGCCGAGGCAGGGCTGGTTACTCGCGAGCGCGGGTCAAGCGACCGAAAGACAGACAGAATCCGGGTGAAAGACCCCGACCTGCTGTTGGATGTCTGGGCTGAGGTCTATCGCTTCGAGGACCACCGAATCTGGCGGGGCTCGATGGCGTCAAGATCTGGCGAAGAGACGCTTACAAGGGTTGGCGAAACACTGACCAACTTACGCGTGGTCCATGCGTTCACCGGACTAGTCGCCGCGTGGCTCTATTCTTCGTATGCCAGCTTTCGCCTTGTCACGGCGTACGTGAAGGACTCATTGCCCGTTGCGTCGCTGGAGACTGCCGGTGTACGGGAACAGAGTGCGGGAGCCAACGTCTGGATCGTAGTACCGAACGATGATGGCGTCTTCCATGGATCGAACGTCCTAGACGGAACGCGGTGCGTCTCAGCTGTTCAGACCTTCCTCGACCTCAAGGCCCAGCCTGAGCGAGCCGCCGAAGCCGCTCAAGAGCTACGGCGCTCCGCGTTGCCGTGGTCGATCACATGATGGAGAACGTGCAGCCAACCGCAGTGGACTACGACGACAACGCCACGCTCCTCATCCAGAGCTGCCTCCTCCATGTCGCCACGGTGCTCGGCGATCTCATGCGGGACAGCGTCGTCGTCGTTGGAGGCTTGGTGCCTCGCCTGTTGATTCCCAAGGAGTTTCTGCCCGGGCGCCGAAGTTCATCCCGGAACGACCGATCTCGACCTCGGTCTCCGACTCGAACTGCTCGCTGACGAACGATATCAAGAGATCTCCGCGCGGCTTCGAGAGGCTGGGTTCACGATGGACGGGATATGGACGTTCCGAGAGGATGGGATCCGTCGAACTCCTGCAGCCCGACATCGGGTACGATGGCCCTGTACTCGGGCTGGGAGCCCGTGGCGGCCTCGCGTTGGGGGCTCCCACGGCCCTCGTGGCGGATGTCACACTGCACCGCATGTTCACGAGAAAAAGCGATGGGAACTACCCTCCGGGATGGCCAGGCGATGCGCCACAGGAACTGGATGGCTGGACAGGCGTCACCTCGCTGGCCATCATCGTCGGCCTCGAGTTTTCGCCGGGCGGAGCCTGAGCCGAGATTTCCTGAGCGCTGCTCGCGCGGCATGAGGGCCGCCGGGCCGCGCTCTCAGCCGCCGGGCGGGCCGAGGGGGCTCGGGGCGCAGCCGTCCCGCTCGCGGGTGTAGGCGATGCTCGAGATCTTCCAGCCTGCGGCCGTTTTCGCGAGGCTCACCGCGTCGATTCCGCAGTGGCTGAACTCCCCGTCCACATGGAAGTCATACGGCGTCCATACGACGGCCAGGGGACCCTGGATCATCACATGCGGGTCCCACATCCGCTCCAGCAGGGCGGGACCCGGCTGGCCGATGGAGGCGGCGAATTCGGCGCCCGTGCTCTCCCGGACCTCGACGCCGTCCGCGGTCTCCGCCGTGGCCGTGAAGACGGCGCCGTCGGTCAGCAGGTCGCGGATGGCCTCGCCGTCTCGGGCGGCCATGGCATCGAACAGGGCCTGCACCGCCGCGACCGCTCCGGCCTCGGCGTCTTCCTGTGCCGAGAGATAGGCAGGCGCGGTAGTCGTCACGGCGGCGAGAAGCAACGTCGCTCCAAGCTTTCTCATGAGGTTTCTCCCGGTTCCTGTAGTCCGTCGTTCAATACGCGGTCGTCCGAAACACCGGCTGGAACAGCTCCGTCCGATGCGCGCAGGCGGCGTCCGCGGGGCAGGCCGGACAGTCGGGTTCGCTCATCTCTGGACACCGCGTCCGGTTCTGGAAGAAGAACCAGTCTACCGCCCCCATGGGCTGCCCGCTGAGGCGCCGGATCTCCTCGACCGCTTCACAGCAGGCGGCGCGCACGGCATCCTCCTCTTCCCGACTCACAACCTCCCGGTTCGCGAGCTTCGCGGCCAGCGCCTCATCGACCACTGTGACGACGCCGAGCCGCAGGCAACTGCGCTGGCAGTGATAGTCGACGATCGGCGGCACATCCTCCCCCTCACCGAACCGCAGGAAGCGCTCCGGCCGCTGGCTCAGGATCGCGGCGAGGAGGGCGGACTTCTTGCGCCACGGATCCTCCTTGTAGCCGCCGAGCTGATCCAGCCGGCGCAGAAAGCGGACCAGGGGCCGCTCCGTGGCGTCGGCTTCGGCCAGAAGCGAGGCGGGCGTCAGTCCGAGGGCGAGCATGTCGCGCCCGTACGCTCGCGCGCACGCCGGGTGGAGGGGCCCCGCGGGTAGCGGGTTGACCCCGTCCTCGTCCCGGAGGCGGTAGTTGAAGTCGGTGTCGGCGAGGGTCGCGTGGCCGGCGGGGGCGAGCTCGTCCGGGGCCTCGGCCGCCCAGCGCCGAAAGGCCGCCCATAGATAGTCGCTGCCCTTGAGCGCCCCCCCCCCCATCGAGGCGATCATCGGCGCCTCGTAGCGCCCGCCCCGCTCAGACCAGAAGCCGAACTGCTGGACGGTGCCGGCGAAGAAGAAATCGAGCGCCACAGGGTTGCCCGGCTCGGGGAAGGGCGGACCGGTGAAGTCGAACGCCATCGCCTCCGGGGCCGAGGCGATGATCGCCGCCACACGACGGAGGCGATCCGGATCAAGCAAGACGCGATCGTCCCGCGGCGTCAGTGGCGGCGGTTCGTCCGAGAGCAGGGCCGCCGGGCCGACCGCCGTCACGGTCTGAGCCGCACAGGCCGCCGCGCCGCGGGCCGCGATGGCGGGGTGGTCCCCGGCGGCGATGCGGGCCAGCGCCGTCCCGCAGAAGGTGTCGCCGGCGCCCGTCGGATCGAGCTCGTCCACCGTGGGCGCCGCGATGTCGATCGAGCGGTCGCCCAGAATGACGCGGGCACCCCGCGCGCCGCGCGTGACGAACACTACACGTCCCGGTGCGACACCCACCTCGTCGATCGACCCCCACAGCAGGCCGGCTTCCTCTTCGTTGCAGAAGAAGTAGTCGGACGCCTCGACCACCCTCGCGACGATGTCACCGTGCTGACGAACCCCCGGGGCGTACGTCCCGCACCCGACGCGTACCCCCGCAGCGGACAGCCGCCGGGCGAACCACAACTGAAGCTCGGGGTCGAGAAGCGGGACCACATAAGCGAAGGCTCCCGGTCCCGCGTCGGGCACGTCATCGAACCGGATGTCGCCTTCCGAACCGCGCACGGCCTGGTGATAGACGGTCTCGCCGCCGGGCAGGTACTCGATCTCGAAATGGGGCAGGGCGTCGGGAAGGATGCGTGGACCCCGCCAGTCGAGCAGGCGGTCCGCCGGCTCGAGTTCGGGCGGCATGGGATCGGGCCGCGGTGCGATGACCGTGACGTCCGCGCCGGCCCGCTGCGCGGCCAGCGCGGTGTAGAGCCCCGCGCCGCCCGCCGAACGGACGGACCGGCCCCCGAAGTGAAGCAGGTCCAGAGAGGGGCTCCCGACCACGAGGAGCCGTGGTCGGGAGGTCATTCGCAGGCGGCGGGGAACAGCGGCGGGGTCAGCCCCCCTGCTGATCCGTCGTGCTGCGCGCGGACGCGCCGGCCGGGCCATTGTCCCAGTCCTGGGCGCTGGAGATGTTCGGCATGCCCCAGTCTTCGCCGTTCCAGCCCTGGAACCCCTCCATCCGGAAGGTCCAGAATCCGGTCGTCATGTCGCTCACCACGATGAGCCCGTCCTCGTTCCGGATGTCGACCCCGAACGTGCCGTTGAAGACCGGCGTCCGGTCGGCGTTGGGCGGCCCCAGGTAGGTGTCGTAGTGCGCCACCGTCATCGGGTTCGTCGGATCCATCATGTTGAACACGACGAGCCCGTCCAGGTAGCCGGACACGAACACCAGCGGCCATCGCACCTCGTGATTGTGGACGAGGTTCTTCCAGTTCGCCGTCCAGGCCGCGATCGGGCTCCGGATGGCGGGCACCTCGCCGCTGAGGCCGGGTCTGAGGTCGAAGATCCGCAGCGGCGCGTACTGATACTCCGTCTCGGCGATCGCGAAGTTGCCGTCCGGCGTGGGGGTGAACGTGTGTCCGCTCCGTATCCCCGAGACCTGGACGATCTGCGTGAGAAGCTCGGGGTTCTGGAGATCCGACACGTCGTAGATGTAGTAGCCGCCGAAGCCGCCGCCGTAGAAGCGGTCCGTCCCCGTGTCGGGGTGGTAACCGAGATAGAAGTCGTGGTACCCACGCCGCTGGTTCGGCGTCCCCTGATCCGGAAGCGGGATCTGCGCCACCATCTCCTCGCCCCGCCCCTCGACGAGCGCACCGAGATCGTACACCGCCGCGTACGGTCCCGAGACCGTGGCGACGAGGTACACGTTCATGTTCGAGTGCTTGTAGATGAAGATGTTGTGGAAGCCGCCCGGCAGATCGGGCTCCTTGATGCGGGCGACCTCGCGCACCGTCGAGGCATCCGGCAGTCCGGTCACGTCGAGCACGACCGCGCCCATGTCGGAGTCCGGGCCGCCCTGGCCGAACTGGAGCGACTGCACGACGTAGTAGCGGTCGCCCCACTTGAAGTGCTTGACGTCCATCCCCCCGGTGCGCTGGTGCAGATCCTGGTCTTCGATCCGCCACTCGTAGAGCACCTCGGGCTTCTCCGGGTCGGCGATCGAGACGATGTCCAGCCCCTTCGGACCCACCGGCCCGTACTGCATGCGCGCCACGTAGGCGTAGGGCCGGTGCATCTCCTGTTCCATGTCCATGTCCGCGATGCTGAGCCGCGGCCCGAGCGGGACGTGCCCGAGCACTTCCATGTTCCGGCTGCCGCGTTCCACGACCCCATCGATGACCTGGGCCCGGAGCGCCCCCGGCGCGGTGAGACCCGCTCCGAGCGCGATGACCGCGACCAGGGAGAACGTGCGATTTCCGAACTTCATGCTTCCTCCGTTCTTGAACTGGCGACCTGCCGGGCCGCCACCGGCGGCCCGCTGGGCCCCCCGCGGGCTGCCCGCGGCTAGCCGGGGGCCACCGTGAACACCATGGACATGCCGGCCTCCAGATGCTCCGCAATATGGCAATGCGCCATCCAGCGGCCAGAGTTGGACGCCTCGAGCAGGATGTCGAACGTCGATCCGACCGGGATCACCGTCGTGTCCTTCCACGCCAGGTTGTCCGACGCCACCCCGTCCCGCGACAGGACGAGGAAGCGCTGCCCGTGGATGTGGATCGGGTGCTGCATGGGGTGGAACGAGCGGCGCTGGTTGTGGATGCGGATCTTGAGGACCTCCCCCGCCGTGAAGCGCCAGTCGATGTCCCGGTTCTCCTTCCCCGTGCGCGTATCGCGCATGACCCACGTCAGGTTCTCCGATGTCGAGAGGTAGTTCATCATCGGCATCGCGTCGGTCCACTCCACGGGCGGGAAGTAAAGAGTGTCGAGCGCCATCACGGCGACGATGTCGCTCGGCAGGTCTCCCACGCGGGCCGTGAGTTCGAGTTCGTGATCGACGGGACGGCCGAACTCCGCCCGATAGCGGTCGATGTCCTCGATCACGTCGGCGTGTTCGCGCAGGGTGGAGAACGCGGCCCCATGGTCCTCCGTTACCGGCTCATCGAGCACCGTGACCAGCCCCAGCGTATCCGTGTGCGGGTAGAAACGGCCGTTGAAGTGGTCGATGGCCTGGATCGGATTGAGGAGGGCGTACGTGCCGGGCTCCCCGAAGCGCGCGTCCACGATGTACCTCTGGGCCGGGGCGAGAACGACGTTGGAGACGAACGTCTCGCGCTCGAACTTGCTCACGTCGGCGCCCACGAGCTTCAGATCGGCGCCCTCCAGGACGAGGTTGAAGGTGCGGGTGTTCGCGACGTTGGTGAGGTAGAGGCGCCTGACTTCGCCGCGGCGAACCGTGGTCTCCCAGCGGGACTCGCCGTTCACGAGCAACTGGTTCCCGAACCGTCCCATCAGCGTCTGAATGGCGGCCTCACGCCCCCAGGGGAAGAGCCCGGCCTCGTCGACGAGCAGGTCGTCGAGCATGAGGAAGTCCTCGCCGTTCGCCGGGCCGTAGTAGTCCGGGGCCGGCGCGTCCACCAGCATGTTCCCGTACAGGCCGAGGTCCTGCTGGATGTCCTCGCGGTGGTGCGGGTGGTACCAGTACAGGCCCGCGTCGCGGAAATGGACCCGGTACATGAACGACTCGCCGGGCTCGACCGGGTCCTGGGTGACGCCGGGCACGCCGTCGAACCGGTTCTCGAGCCGCACCCCGTGCCAGTGGACCGCGGTCGGGAGGTCGATGTGGTTCGTGAACAGGACGACGATCTCCGCCCCCTGCGGGACGCGGATCAGGGGGCCGGGGTACTGCCCGTTGAACCCGTACATCGTGAAGGTCCGCATCCCGATCGTGCGCCGGACGAACCCGGCCTCGAGCCGGAGCGTGTCGCGGTCGGCCATCTTCACGACCTCGCGGAAGACCGCCTCGGGGAGCATCGCGGGGTCGCGGCCGGGGTCGGGCAGGAACGGGGTCACTCCGGGGATGGCGCCCATCAGGCCCGGCAGCATCATCGGCATCGGGATCGGCTGCGGCGGCATGCGCCACACGACCCCCATGCTGTCCGTCGCCATCACGTGGCCCTCGTGCTGCAGCCCCGATGCCGGTGCGCCGGGCAGCCCCAGCAGGGCATGGAGGACCGCTCCCGCGGCGAGGTGACGGGCGATCCGCACGCCCGGTCGGCTTTGCGCCGCGCGCGGGATCACCGTCCGGACCGGCCCCTCAGTAATAGAGCTGGCAGTTCATGGCCTCGAACGGGCCATGCCCGGCCATCGTGTGCAGCCGCCCGGAGGGAGACACTCCGGTGAGCACGATCGGCCCCTGCCAGCGCGCGACGTCCGCCGAGGCCTCTTCGCTCACGAACACGAGGAACTGGTTCCAGGCGACCTGCCCCACGAGGCGGTTGTCCTCGGGCAGCGTGCCGAGCTGCACGTACTCGTCGAGTTCGGGCTTCGCCGCCCACACGACGTAGACCGCGCCGTTGCGGCGACGCAGCTGATCGACCTGGATCTCGATGTCGAAGGTCTGGAAGCCGTCCGCGTCGACGGTGATCTCGAACGGAGAGCCGGGCTGCGTGAGGACCATCGACCCGCGGCTCCCGGGCGCGCTCTGGGTGCCCGACAGCCGGACCACTTCGGGCGTGAGGAGGCAGGCCCCAGCCCACGGCGTCACCCCCGTCGGGTCGGGGAGGCCGGTAGAACCGGCGGCTCGCGCCTCATCCACAGCCAGGCCGGCTGCCAGAAAGACCGACAGGCCGACGACGTGCGCTCGCAGTCTCATATTCTCCATGCGTCAAAAACTCCGCTCGGGCGCCCCCGGTCGCAAGCGCCCGCGGGCCGGCGGGTCAGTCGGCGTCCGGTTCGTGCTCCTCGACGATGATCTCCCGCCCCGACTGCGGCTCCCGGGTCCGAGGTCCGGTGAACCCCACGCCGGGCCCGCCCACGACCTGGATCGTGCCGCCCTCTACCTGCCGCCCCAGCCAGCCTCGGGTGCGCTCGATCAGCCCTCGGCGCACGGGCGGGACGAGCAGCAGGATCCCGGCGAGATCCGTGAGTACACCCGGAGTGATGAGGACGACCCCCGCCGCGAGGATCAGGAGCGCGTGCACGAGCGACTCGCCCGGCAGCTGTCCCCCCGAGAGTTCACCCCGTACGGCTAGCCAGGCCCGCAGTCCTTCGCGTCGGGCGAGCCACGCGCCCGCGGCCCCCGTCCCGATGACGATCAGGAGCGTCGGCCCCAACCCGAGCAGGCCCCCGATGCGGATGAGGAGCGTCAGTTCCACCACGGGGACGATCGTGAACAGCAGGAACAGCCGAAGGAGCATCGTCGGGAACCGGTCGCCGTCAGAAGCCCATCATCGCCCGCACCCTCGGGTCGATCCTCTCGGGCGTCCAGAACGGCTTCCACACGAGACTCACGACGGCTTCGTCCACGCCGTCCACGGATTCCGCCGCGTCCTTGGCTCCGCCGAGAATCTGGCCTCCCGCGGGGCAGCCGGGGCTCGTCAGCGTCATCGTGACCTTCGCGGCGCTGTCTTCCACCTCGACGTCGTAGACGAGCCCCAGATCCACGATGTTGATGCCGAGTTCCGGGTCCGTCACGGTTCGAAGCGCCGTCCGCACCTGGTCGCTGATCGCCTCCGTCTCCGGCGTCCGGGTGCCTTCCGTCGTGTCCGTCGTGTCCGTTTTATCCATCTTACCCATCGGTTCCATCACCTTTCGACTCTCTCGGTCGTCAGCCGCTCACCCGACTCGTTCCTCGGGGCGGGTGCCGCTCTTCTCGATTTCCATCATCAGATCCTCTACCCTCGGGCGCGCGCGCACCAGCGCCCGGCATTCCTCCATGGCGCCGGTCGCGTTGATGAGGATGGTCCCGGCAAGATGGCCTTCGGCGACGCAGTACACGATCGAGCGGCCGGATCCCAGTTCGCCCGAGACGATGGTGCGGTCCACGGCGGCCGTCTCCCCGAACACGTTGATGCTCAGATCGAAGACGTGCGTGAAGAAATACGAAAGATGGTCGAACGGCTCGCGGGCGCCCGCCATGTTGCGGCCCGTGTGCCGCCCGTGCGCGCGAGCGTGATCCCAGTGTTCGACGCGAGCAAGCCCTCCCTCCAGCGGGTGCGGGAAGCGCGCCACGTCGCCGGCCGCGTAGATGTGGGCCGCCGTCGTCTCGCCGAAGCCGTCCACGATGATGCCGTCCCGGACCGCGAGGCCGGCCTCGCTCCCCAGTTCGTCGTTCGGCGTCATCCCGACGCCGACGATCGCGAGGTCAGCCGCGATCTCCTCCTCGCTGTCGAGCATGACCCGCGACACCCGCCTCTCACCCTCGAAGGAGGTGACCCGGCAGCCCAGCCTGAACTTCACGCCGCGTTCCTCGAAGTACCTGGTGAGGAAACCCGACACCGCCTCCGGGAAGACGCCGGCCCACACCCGCGGCTCGAGTTCGACGACGACGGCATCGACGCCGAGCTTCGACAGCGTCGATGCGAGTTCCATCCCGATGAACCCGGCGCCGACCAGCACCACGCGTTTCGCGCGCCCGCCCGCCTCCCGCAGCTTCTCCGAGTCGGCGGCGGTGCGAAGCGTCGCCACGCCGGCCAGTCCACTTCCCGGGATCGCGAGGCGTCGCGGCCGCCCGCCGGTCGCAAGGAGGATCCGCCCACCGCGCACCGGTTCGCCGTCGGCGAGGTGGACGGTCATCGCGCGCGCGTCCAGGCGCCTTACGGGAGTGTCGGTGAACAGCGCGAGCCCGTCCTGCTCCTTGAACCAAGCCGCGGGCTTCACATGCAGCAGTGATCGCGGCGCGCCGGCGGCCTGAAGAAACTCCTTCGAGAGCGGCGGCCGGTGGTAGGGGGGATCGGGTTCGTCCGTGAACATGGCGATCGAACCCGCCGGGTCGATCGCCCGAATACCGTCCACTGCCGAGATAGCCGCCAGGCCCCCACCCACGATCACGTAGTCGAAGGTCTTCATCGCAAGGTCAGGGCCCTGCGTCCGCGGAGTTTCCGGGGTCCGCGGCGGACTGGTCGTGGACGATGAGCCAGGCTCCTTCCACGTTCAGGAGCACGAGCGTGAACGGCCCGGTCGACGTGACCGTCCCCTCGCGCTCGAGGACGTAGCGCGCCGTGGCCACCCCGACCCGCGTGTCCACCTCGCGGACCCGCAGCGCCTCGAAGCGCAGGCTGTCCCTGGCCGCGCCCGCCGCGAAGTCCGGCGCGTAGCGCGCGCGGATCCCCTCATAGCCCTCGATGAGCCCGCTCGATCCGATGTAGGTCGTCTCGGAGGAGCGATGATAGGCGCTCATGAACCCCTCGAGATCGCCGGCGTTCCAGGCGGCGGCCTGCCGGTCCAGCATCGACGCGACCTGCGTCGCGAAGTCGGGCTCGTTCGCCACCGCGCCACCCTTCCCGTCCAGCCGTTCGAGTCTGCACCCGCCGGACGCCAACCCCGCGGCCACCACGGCCGCGAGCGCCAGCCCCCACCGCTGCCGCCGCCGCGGCCGTCCCGTCGACACCGGGCCGTCATGCATCATCGCTCGCAACCCTTTCAGCCGAAGACGCGGGTGAAGAGTTCCACCGACGCCTCGGTCGCCGTCTCCAGTTCCGGGGTCGGCCCCGCGAAGGGGTGCCCGGCCTGAAACGTATGCGTGGCCCCCTCTACCCCGACCAGCCGAGCGCGGTCTCGCGCCGCCTCGACGATCCGCCGCGCATCGCTGAACGGGACGGACTCGTCCGCCGTCCCGTGCACCACCGCCATCGGGATGCAGAGGCTCGCGGCGCTCCCGAGCACGTCCAGCCGCTCGCGATTGGCGCGCACGTCGTCGAGCACGTTCCGCTCCAGCGGCATGTCCTGCTTCGTGCGCGCATTGGGGATGATCACCGTCTCCCCCGCGTCCCACCGGGCGGCGAACCCTTCGTAGCGGGTGACCGACGCGATCGAGGCCCACGTGACGAGGCCCCTCACCTGGGACCGGAGACCCGCCTTGAGGATGCAGGTCGCGCCCCCCCGGCTGTGCCCGATCAGGCCGAATCGAGAGGCGGGCGCCACCTCGAGGTCCCCGAGCCGCCCCGCCGCGAGACCGTCGAGGATGGCCTCGAGGTCCCACAGTTCACGGGAGAAAGTGTTGCGGCTGAAGGCCTCCAGGTCGTCGAAGTCCCACTCCCGCACGCCCGAGCCGTCGAAGTTGAACGACACCACCGCGATCCCCGTCCGCGCCGCGAGTTGTTCGCACAGCCAGGGGAAGAATCCCCAGTCCTTGAACCCCTTGAAGCCGTGGCACACGACGAGCGCGGCGTCCTCGGCCGCGGCGGCGCTCGTCCAGTAGTCGCCGCGCAGATCGGCCCCGGGCGGGGTGAGCCTGAACGGCGTTCGCTGTATGGTCTGCGTCATCATCCGTCGTCGTTCCGCCGCCGCTGCGGCAGCCAGGCCGTGTCCTCGCGTCCCGCCCGCCGGTTCGTGTGCCGGGCGAGCGTGAACAGCAGGTCGGACAGGCGGTTGAGATAGGGAAGGATGACCTCGCCGATATCCGGCTGGTCCCCGAGAAGCGCGACCACCCCCCGCTCCGCCCGCCGGCAGACGGTGCGCGCGACGTGCAACTGGGCGGCGACCGGCGACCCGCCGGGCAGAACGAAGGCATCGAGCGCGGGAAGCCCGGCGGTCAGCGCATCGATCCACGCCTCCAGCGCGGCGATCCGCTCGGCGGCGAGTACGGGAATCGTGCCCACGCGCAACAGGCGGGCCGGATTCGAGGCGGCGAGCCGGGCGCCGATCGTGAACAGGTCGTCCTGCACGGCGCCGAGCGCCTCCGCCGAATCCTCGAGCGCCCCGTCGGCGTCGAGCGCGAGCGCCGTCCCGATCACCGCGTTGAGTTCGTCGATCGTCCCGTAGGCCGCCACGCGCGGGTCGTCCTTCCCGACCCGCACACCGCCCAGGAGGGTGGTCTCCCCCCCGTCGCCGCCCTTCGTGTATATCTTCAAATTGAGATAAGCCGCCAGCGAGATTGGCCGCATAGCGCGCGTCGTGCGCCACGGCTGACGGGCGAACCTTAACAGCCCGCGGCAAAAGCCCGCCACCAGCGGGTCACGGATGACACGTGGCCCGCTGCTTTTTTTGTCCCTGGGCTCGCGCCGCGGATTGGATCAGTCTGGTAGCTCGGAGGGCTCATAGCCCGAAGGCCGCTGGGTCGAAATCCCACCCCCGGAGCTGCTTTCCTGGATACGAACTCCTCGTCATCGGGTCATCGGCGCCCCAGGTCGGATTCTCGCTCGCTCGGTGCCGTGTTCGACGTGGCCGATCCTCGAATCCGTGTAGATGGTACGGGATGCAGCGGTTACTACGTTATACTTATGAGTCGACGCAAAAACGTTATCATTAGCCTATGATTCACACTTTCTCAGTATCCAACTACGGATCGATACGTGAAGAAGTGACCCTCGATCTGCGGATCCCGGGCACGGCGCCGGATCTCGGTTGCTTCAGGCGGAGTGCGGCCAAGCCTGATGTCCGTCTACCGACCGTGGCCGTTCTCATGGGGCCCAATGGGTCGGGCAAGACGACTCTGCTGCGGGCGTTGGTGGATCTGGGGCGCATCGTGTCGTCTCCTACGAATCCCGTCCACCTGGTGCCTTTTCTATCGAACCAAACGAGGTGGGAGCCGACACGGTTCTCCATCGAGGGCGAGGGGGACTTCCTGGCGCCGGGTGAGACTCCGCAGAGGTTTCGGTACGAACTCGTAATTGGACGGCAGCCGACAGAAAACGGGACGGAGGAGCTCTTCGTGAGTTATGAAGCGCTGGTCCACTTTCCCAGGGGACGGCGCCGCCGGCTACTCGAGCGGGGAGCCCCCGGAGCACATATCTACGTGTCTCGCGATCTGGGCCTGAGGGCTCGTGACGATCGGCTGAAGGGGGTCGAGCGCAACCGGTCCGCAATGGCTACGCTCGGACTCCTCAACGTCCCCGTAGCGGCCCGTTTCGCGGCCTTCATGCGAGATTCGCTGGTTAGCGCGAGCAACATCTCAGGCAATGAGACGTTCACTCCGGATACCCCAACCGTCATCGGTTGGCTGGAGGCCGGCCCGGACGCCAGACGTTGGGCCGAGGCCCAGATCCAACGGAGCGACCGGGGATCGAGGACATGGAGATCGCCGATGAGTTCGGCGGCAAGCACATCCGGTTCAACCACGTCGGACTGGACGCACCGGTTGTCCTCGGTCTCGAGTCCAAGGGCACTCGACGTCTGCTTCATCTCTTACCGCTGATCAAGTTCGCGCTGGATGTAACCGGATTGGCAGTCCTCGACGAGATCGACGGTGACCTGCATGTCGACATGTCGGGGGAGATTCTCAGCTGGTTCCGATCCCGCGAAAGCAATCCTCGCAATGCCCAGTTGCTGGTGTCCTCGCATCACGTCGGCTTGCTCGACGATCTGGAGAAGGAAGAAGTCTTCATCGTCGAGAAGGACGACAGCGGGGCCACGCGGGTTTACGGTGCTCAGGATGTCCAGGGCCTGCGGCGTGACGTCCGTCTGTATTCAAAGTACCGGGCCGGCGTGCTTGGCGGGCTCCCGAGATTCGGTTGAGGCGGGATGGGGCGGCGGGGTGAGACAGATCTGGTGGCGGGCCGGGATGCCTGGGCCCGTGCTTCCAAGTGGGGACTCGAAGTCGTGCTGATGATACCGAGTACCACAAGGGATCGCTGACCTCTCAGCAGTTGAAACGGCGTCCTGGGTTGACCGATCTCAGACGGGCAGCCCGTCACGATGAGGAACTGCGGAAGCTGATAGGGACGCTGGGGCTTTGAGGCGCCAGTGGCCATCCGGTCGGCAGGGCACCGCCATAAGGGCACGGAAGGACCCTTGCGGGTCACCTCCCGCAGGCCTCTGCTCGGAGCTACCATTCCCCGGGCGGCGTGAGCTCCCTCCCGCCCGTTTCGAGCTCCGGAAAGGAGTCGTGACGTGAAGACTGATGGGACTGACCTCCGACCTGCAGACGCCCGGTCCGCGGGCAGACAGCCCGACCCATCACGAAGAGCCTTCCTCGCGACGGCCGCGGCCGGGGTGGGAGCCGTCGCCACGGGCTCGCTCGGCGCGTGCGGTCCGGGCGGTCAGGAGGCCGCCGCGCTCGCATCGAGCACGAGGGCGTCGGGTGCCGGCGGCGGCATCGTCGTCGCGCGCGGGCCGATCGCCGTGGAGGCCGGGGTCGGCGCCCTGCGACGCGGCGGCAACGCGATCGACGCGGCGGTCGCAACGGCCTTCGCCCAATTCATCACGACCCCGTTCTCGGCGGGCGTCGGCGGATTCGGTTGCATGGTCGTGTTCGACGCGCGCGCCCGACGCGCCGTCTCCATCGACTTCCACGGCCGGGCGGGCGGCAAGGCCACGCCCGACATCTACCGGAGCGCGCTCGAGGGGCGGATCTACGGACACGCGGACCGCTGGAAGGTGCGCGGCGACATCAACCAGATCGGCTACCGGTCCGTCGTCACCCCCGGCACGATCGCCGGCCTGTGGGAGGCGTGGAGCCGGTTCGGGACCCGGCCGTGGGCCGAACTCGTCGAGCCGGCGATCCGGCTCGCGTACGACGGCTTCGAGATCCCCCGCTCCCTCGCAGGCGGTTTCACGACCCGGACGGAGTCGTCCTCGGGTGTGGTTCCGTTCTTCACCAAGGTCCGGACGACCGATGCCTCCGCCCGCATCTTCCTCAACAACGGGGTTCCGTGGCGAGCCGGAGAACTGCTCGTGCAGCGGGACTACGCCCGCACGCTCGAACTCATCGCCGAGGGCGGGGCCGACGTGGTCTACCGGGGCGAGATCGCCGAGCGGATCGCGGCGGATTTCGAGAAGAACGGGGGCCTCGTCACGCTGGCCGACCTCGAAGCCTACACGGCCGACGTCTACGATCCGGTGCGGGGCACGTACCGCGGGCACGAGGTGTTGTCGAGCGCCCTGCCGGGCAGCGGGGCCCAGGTGATCGAGATCCTGAACCTTCTGGAGGGCTACGATCTTCCGTCTCTCGAACACGGCAGAGCCGACCACGTCGAGCTCCTGGGCCGGGCCCAGATTCTCTCCTTCATCGACCGACGCCGGTACCACGGCGACCCGAAGTTCATCGACGACCCGACGGACATCCTGGTGTCGAAGGACCGTGCCGCCGAATTGAGAGCGTTCATCGACCGCCGGGAACTCCCCCCCGACATCGTGGAGGAACCCCCGGAGGGGCCCGACACCACGCACCTTTCGACGGCGGACCGGGAAGGGAACTGCGTGGCGCTCACGCACACGCTCGGATCCGCTTCGGGGGTCGTCACCGAAGGCCTCGGCTTCACCTGGAACAACTGCATGTTCCAGTTCAACCCGGTAGCCGGCCGGCCGAACAGCATCGCACCCGGAAAGGCGCGCATCACGGGGATCTCTCCGGCGATCGTGCTCAGGGACGGACAGCCCATCCTGGTGACCGGCGCGGCGGGCGGTACGCGCATTCTGGGCGCCGTCCAGCACACGATCAGCAATACGGTCGACTTCGACATGTCGGCCCTCGAAGCCGTGTCCGCACCGCGCTGGCACTGGGAGGATCAGCTGCTCGAGCTGGAGCCGCAGCTGTATCATCACCTGAAGGAGGAGCTTGAGGGACGCGGTCTCGACGTCGCGAACGACGCGTTCGTCGCGCAGCTCCACGCGGTCGGGATCGACCCGGATACCGGTCGACTGACGGGAGGTCCGGACCCGCGGGGATGGGGGGGAGGATCGGCCACCGCATAGCGTCCCGGACGGCCCCCGGCGAAGGCCTCGCCACAGGCGGTTTCGAGGTTGACACTTCCCCCCCTCCTGTGTATCCTGCGAGCCGCGTTGCGGGGTGGAGCAGTCTGGTAGCTCGTCGGGCTCATAACCCGAAGGTCGCAGGTTCGAATCCTGCCCCCGCTATCATTCGCCTCGCCTCGCACAGCTGCGGGGCGAGGCGTTTTGCTCTCCGACCCATGGCGCGGAAGAGGGGTACGATCCGGGGTAGCTCAGTGGCCAGAGCGGGTGGCTGTTAACCACTAGGTCGTGGGTTCGAATCCCACCCCCGGAGTAGGGCTGGGTAGCTCAGGCGGTAGAGCACGGCGCTGAAAACGCCGGTGTCGGCGGTTCGACTCCGCCCCCAGCCATTTTCCACGAGCCGCCGACGGCCGGTTCGCGGGAAGCGGCGGAGGGGCGTAGCTCAATTGGTAGAGCACCGGTCTCCAAAACCGGCGGTTGGGGGTTCGAGTCCCTCCGCCCCTGTCGCTCGCGTAGCTCAGGGGTAGAGCGCATCCTTGGTAAGGATGAGGTCGCGGGTTCAAATCCCGCCGCGAGCTTGGAGTACGAGAGACGGGCGCCCGTAGCTCAGTTGGATCAGAGCACCGGCCTTCTAAGCCGGGGGTCCCAGGTTCGAGTCCTGGCGGGCGCGTGGCAGTCAGGGGATGACGGACGAAATTGGGATGAGCCCCCATCGTCCAACGGCTAGGACACCACTCTTTCAAGGTGGAGATAGGGGTTCGATTCCCCTTGGGGGTATGGACGGAGGACCGGACGGGAGCGCCGACAGCCCGTCCTCGGAAGCACGGGGCCGTAGCTCAGCTGGGAGAGCGCTGCAATGGCATTGCAGAGGTCAGGGGTTCGAACCCCCTCGGCTCCATTCGGTGCATCTCGTAACACATTATTTATCAATAAGTTAGGATGCAGCGTCCCCTCGGAGTTATGCTGCGGGTTACCCTTTGATAAGTTCCCGTAGCACGTCCTGCCGGTTCACGCCTGCGAAGGTTATCCACGACAGCGGCGGCATGGGTGAGGAGTCAAGGTCATCGCTCGAACCCTCCCCCACCACGCCTGGGATCTCGGGGCCGGGGCGGCCGGGGGGCAACGCGGGTTATGCTCCGGTCGCGCTCCCGCTCCCATGTCCGCTCGCTTTCCTTCGTCTCCCGCGCCGCTCGTCTACGCCGCTCGGCGTCCCGCAGTCCGCTTCGGTACGCCTTGCGCACCTTCCGCTCGATCTGCCGGGCGCTGTCGGCGTGTGCCTTGCCCAGCGCGGCCCGCTCGCCCTTGTGGTACCGATCGAGGTCCTCGCGCCAGCCCTCGACCAGGTCCTCCCGGCCCCGGACCGCCCCGACCAGTTCCCGCAACGAGCGCTCGGTTCGCCAGATCCGAAGTCGACCGAGCAGGGTGCGGCTCTCCCGGTCGAGCTTCTGCCGCATGTCCTCCTGCCGCTTGTGCAGCTCGGCCCACTCCTTCCGCGCCCGGCTCTCCAGCCGCCAGAACCCCTGCCAGCGCCGGTCCTCGACTTTCTCCCAAAGCCGCGCCTCGGCACGCCGCCAGGCCGTCATGTCGACCGGCTCCTCGCCAGCCGGCGCCCTCGCCCGCCGCGCCCGCTCGGGCTGCATCCCCTCGCGCCGGTAGCGCGCCCAATGGAGCGGCCGCTCCCACGAGATGCGAACCACCTCCTCGCCCGCCCGCCGCCGCGCGTTGTTCTTGGCCCGCGTCTCGCACCGGATCCGGCCCTGTTCCCGCTCGTAGCCCTCGGCCCAGCGCGACAGACGGAGCTTGCTGTTGCCCAGCTTGGCCGCCTTCCCGGTCTCTGGATCGACCCGGTTGGCGATGACGTGGACGTGGGGGTGCCGGGTGTCGTCGTGCGCGACGATCAGCGCCTCGCGGCCCTCCAGCCCCAGCGCCTCCAAGCTCCCGTCCACCGCTCGGCTCATCTCCCGCCTGTCGGGCGTCTCGTCCCTCGCCCAGCTGAGCGAATAGTGCAGCACCGGCTTCGCCAGCTTCCGCCCCCCGCGTGCCGCGCCAGCCAGCCGTTTGAGGTCGGGAGCCGCCTTCGCGGTCGCGGCCATCAGGCGCGCGGCCCGCTCCGGCCGGATCGTCGCAAGGTTCCGGGTGTCGGTCCACCCGACCCGCTCCGAGGTCTCCGGACGGCGGTCGTCCGGCTCCGGGGCGTCGTGCAGGCAGTACGCCGCGACGCCGGCGAACGACCGCCCCAGTCCGTTGATCTTCGGGACCATCAGTCCGGCGCCTCGCCGGTCAAGAGATCCGCCGCGAGCTCGCCCACCCGCTCGACCGCCTCCAGCGTCCCGGCTGGCGCCGAGGCTCCGGAGTTCAGGGCACGGGCGATCTGGTTGAGGTTCACGCCGATCCGGTGGAGTTCGACCCGCTCCTGGGCGCCGAGACGGTGAACGGCCGCCGTGCGGACCGGCTGCCCCAGCGCCCTCCGGCGGATGTAGGCGCCCTTCGTCATGCGGGCCTCCGCGGCCCGCTCGGCGATCGCCGCGGCCTCTTCGGTCGTGACGCGCACGCAGATCGTGCGGCTCCTGCGTTCGGCCTCGGGCTTACGGGGACGGACCATGTCGGGCGGCCTCCTTGTGGCGCGCGGATGTCGTGCGGGGGTCCGGGGGATGCCCCCCAGCCAGAGGTTTTCGTAACGCGAAAACACATCTGGCTCCCCGGCGACCCGCAAACTGCGGGCCAGCGAGCGGCGACCGGCCGCTCACCCCCAGGGGCGGCGACGGCGGCTGCCCCGGGGCCATGATCGCGCCCTCAACGCGGGAGCCGAAGCGCGGAATCCCCGGACGTCGGAATCGCCATGACGTACAGTCAGGGGACCGTTTCGGGCGGTGTCAACAACCACCGAAACGGCGATGTCCTGCGGGTTGCAGAGCCGTCCCAACGGCGAACCGGTCTCCGCCAGCGGCACGTCCGTCGCCACCGTCGAACTGGTGCTCGATGTAGTCGAGCCGGAGGCTCAGCAGTCATCCGATCCTCGGGGTGTCCAGCACCCGAAACGCGCCCTATAGAGTGGCGTCGCCCTACAACGCCGGACCGTCCGGCGTCGCCAGAGACGCCACAGCGATTGCGACTGGCGACAGCACCCTCCCCGGGGCGACCTTTCGTTCGCGCAGATCGTGCAGGCCATCACGAGAGGAATCGTCGGCGTTATCGGTACTCAGGCGGCGTCCAGGTTCTCCGGGGTGTTCTTCTTCGGCTGACCGACGAGACAGGAGAATGGCTGTGTCACAACTTGATGGACCCACCGAAAGGCACATCGCGTTTCCGCTCGAGAATCATTGGCTTTACAAAGGGGCGGCGCAGGTGCAGGGCGCGGATTCGCTGAAAGCTTGGGCTCGCTCGGCTCTTGACGATGTCGTGAAACGGCTGCCGCCCGACGAGCGATCCGCAGTCGAGTTCTTTGCGACAGAGATGGCCAATGAGGAAGCGCAGGAGAGGTTGATACGGGAGTCTAGAATCAGGAGGATTCGAAAGATCCTGGATAAGAAGCCTAGCGACGTCCGCTAAGCTGGAGGCGTACCAGCGGACTTGTTTTGGTGGGATCGGAGGCCCGGGGGAAACCTCGAGATGGAGAAAGGACGATGAAGGCTTCGACTCGGTTGCTCGGCTTGGCTGCGGTGTCGGTTTGCGTTCCCTCCGCAGGTGCGGCGCAGGCGCCGGTGGCGGCGTCTTGCCGTGCTGCCGAGGCCATGCTGCGGGAGCTGGCCGTCCCCGCGCTGGAGACTGGGGCACGGGCGGATTCGCTGTGGAACCAATTCCAGGTGGCGGAAGGGAACTACAGACAGGCTGAGGGCGAGGCCGAGACCTTGGGCCGGCGCATGGATGACTCCGCGGATTCGCTCGCGTCGGTGTTGCTGAGTCCGGCGGTTGCCGACTCGCTGCGGTCGGATCGAATCTGGCTCGGCCTGTCCGGGTCCTTCACGTCCGCCTCCGACTCCCAGGCGCGGAGGGATTCGGTGGCGCGGGCGGACTCGCTGATGGACGACCGTGTCCGCCTCCACGTGGGGTTGGCGGTCGCTGACTCGATGGCCGCAGCTCGGGATTCGTACTACGTAGCTTTGGACCGCGACTTTGAGGCGTCGCGTCGGGGCGACGAAGTGGGAAACGAGAAGGCGTTCCTAAGCTCGCGGTGGTGGGAGTTGTTGCGTAGATCGGGTGCCCTTCGGGACTCCCTCCGGGTTCGCGCCGAAGCGGGGGCGCATTCACGGGCTATGGAGGCTGATTCGGTCTTGGCGAGACGCCTCTTGCTGCCGTTGGTCGAAGCGTGGGGCCTAGCTCGTGAACGGCGGGATTCACTCCTTAACCTGTTATACGGCGCATACGGTGACGGGGAGGCACTGTATGAACGGTGGGCGCAGGCGGATTCGGCGGCCCGCCTTGCAGGGTTTGACTTGGAATGGGACGCCCCCGAACTAGGCGGATACGCGGCGCGGGTGTCCATAGCAGTGGAGTTTCGCGGCGCGGCGGCACGGTGCCGATCGTGTCCGGCGCTCACGACCGTAGGCGATGCTTGGCGGCTGGTGATGGATCAGATTCCAGATCGCGAATCGGGGCTGTGGCCGGACGATCCGGGCTCGTGGACGGATCCGGATAGCTGGCGGCGGCGCATGGCTGGGCGGTCGTGGGAGGTGTTCATATCGGCAGTTATGGAAGCGGCGGAATGCGTACGGTAATCGCCTCACATCGATTGGAGAATGAGGAGCCATGACGCAGATTTGGAGAGAGGGTGGCGCTGGGAGTTGTCAGTTTTGCGGACAGCGCGTTGTCTGCTGCGGGACATGGCTCGACAACCACTTCCCGGAGAGCCACGAGAATGGCGAATGGGAAGTCCGCGATTGCTCCGGCTGTGGCAAGTTCCGGATCACCGGAAGTGCTAGCGCTTACTCGCAGATTCCGGAGCCGACCCTCTTGGCGGTAGCCTCATGGATTAAGGAGAAACAGCCGGAAGTGCCCGCCAGCGGTTGGGAGCACACCGACCTTCCGTTGGTTACCAGCGGGCTTATTGATCACCTGCGAGAGTCTCAAAGCGACCCCTCCCGAACCCGCGACGAAGGCACAGGTGAAGCCGAGTGAGCGTCGGCCGTGTGTACCCCGCATCCCCAATCGTGTTAGTGCTTGCTGCCCTGTGTCTTCCGGGTGCCGGACGTAGACTGAGGCAGTTCATTCTCGCATTTCTTGCGCTGACGGCATGCAGCGGTGAGCCGCCTCCCGACACATGGGTCGGCTACCCACGTCTCCTGGGGTTGAGAGAAGACATCTGGCGGTGCTGGAAACTTCACGAAGTAGGCGGAGAGGTGGTGTTTCTCAGGACGGGAGGGAACGACTCCACCGGCGTAGCAGGCACCGGATCGGGCCCACCAAGAGAGTGGCCGGAGGTCCAAGTGCTCAGGGTTCCCGTCGAGCGGAACGACTCAATATACACCCCATCGCGTGATGTCCGACTGCTGAATTACGTCGAGAGGGAACTCGCCGCAGGAGTGCACGAGGACTCCATGAACGCGTCCCTTCGAGAGTCGGTGATCCCGTTCAAGACGGTCGCCGACCTGCGCGCCCACGTTGAAACCAAGTTTCCGTCTTCCATGCGGGTCTCCTTGGGGGCGACTCACGTAATCCACCGTAGCACAGGCTCGTTGTACTTCTATGATGACGATGACTACGATGCCGATGACCCCGAGGCGGGCATTCCAAGCTGGCACACCTACACAGCCTATCGGAGTGCCTGCCCGGACGAGCTGGCGGAGGAAGCCATGGAGCGTATCCGGGAGGGAGGGTGAGTAACCACGGGCGGTCACCCGTCCAGTCAAGCGTTCCGTGCCCCTTTGCGAACCCTTGTGGGTTGTTCTCTCGGAACGCGATGCATCGCCCCGAACCACCGCCTCGCGGTGCTCGACGCCACGCCCCACCCGAGCCGGGTCGGTAGAGGAGGCCTGAGTCTTTGACGTGGCGTCCAGCTGCGAGTTCCGAGTGAACGGCCGTATTCGTCGGGCGCAGGTGGAGCATACACAAGAGAGCGAGATGGAGGCGGTACGCCGCACCCCAGCGGCGCGAAACCGGAAGAGCACGGCTGTGATTCACCCAACTGGCAACCAGGCGGAGAATGTCCGGGAACGCTGCAGGCGTTCCATGCTTTTTTCCGCATGTGTCGAATGACCCGCGAACGGAGAGACCAATTGGCGGTCCAGCTGGACCTGGGTGTGGAAGCGGAGCCCGAACGCCCGAAGCCGGAGCGGCGGCAGAAGAGCGGTGGCGGAAGCTGGCTCCAGCGGTGCTCGGTGCTCGAGCCGGTCCCGGGGCGGGTTCTCTGGCCTAATGGCCGGGTCGTGCGGGACGATGAACGGCAACGCATCCTGCTCGATCCGCAAACCCACCACTCCTTCTTGGCCTTGGAGGAAGCTGCGTGGAAGGCTTGCGAGGACCGCGTATGGCACCAAGCCATTCGGCGAGCGGTAGAGGATGACCAAAGCCGACCTCGTTGAGCAGGCCACCAAACGTCTCGGGCGCGGACACGGAGGCGGCGGGCGTATGCCCTCCGGCCTATCTCCCGCTTGAATGGGGTCATATAGCGATCCATCGGGCGGGGTCGCCTGTCGCGGCTTCCGGATGCGGCGCTGTAAGGGCCCCCGGAGGCGAGCGTCAGGCGATCGCAACGTCAGCTCGGGAGCGGTCCCCCGGCGCTTACGCGGGCGGACGTTACCGGCACTGTCCTCCTCGGCCTCCCGGAGTGCGACACGGCTGGAAGGGGAGGTACCTCACTCCGTCATCCGGTAGTACGGGACTACCGCGACGGTGTCCGGGCAGGGACGGCGGCGCCGGGCAGGGGTTCCCGAAGCTACGTAGGCCTCTCCTCGTGATCGTTGTCGTCGGCATCTTGGATCTCCACCGGCGTTTGGCTGCCGGTTACTCTCCATCTCAGCCACAGGATCATGATCATCTCTGCGACGAGAAGGGCGACCCCGACAAGGATCCTATCGGTAAAGACACACCCGAACCCGCCAGCGAGGAACAGCACATCTATCAGCGGAGCCGCTACCCCCCCGATCCGATGGACGAAGACTTCCGCCTTCGCTCGAAGGAGCTCCACGCCTCTACGATGCTGACCCTGCTCCTGAAACTCCGAGACAATGATGTTGGCCGCACCGGGGACGGCCTCGTTGAACTCCCGAAGAAGCTTGGGTGGAGGCAGCGGAGCGCTCCACCTTTCGGTGACCTGGACGCCGGCGATGTGCAGTTGGCCTTCGGTGGGTTCCGACGGGGGTTGCTGCTCAGGTGGCTCGGCCGGGGTCTGCTGCTCCGGTCGATCGGGAAGGTTAGTCTCGACCCCGTTTTCGTCTTCGCTCACCGATTCCAGTCCGGGAATAGATCCGCTTGGTCCGCATGGAAGACGGGATCATCCTCGATCTCCACGGCCGGCTCCCCAAGGGCATACAACGCAGCGTCGTGGGGATCGCAGAACGAGGGAGAAAGCAGAGCCGGATCGTCCGCCGACGGGTAACCATGCTCCACCAGCACGCGCCACGTAGCGTCGTTGAGATCGCGGATGACGATGTTGAAATCGTTGAAGACAACGGCGAAATCACGGGCGAAATCAAACGGCTGCCAACGCCGGGTGAGAGGAAAAGCTCCATGGCTCAACGGCACGAACCTTCGCGCCGCGTAGTCCCGCATGGCGCGGGCAATCTTATCCATCCCTAGGGTGCCTCCGGTCAGTGGTCTTCTACCCGTTCCCTTTCTTCGTACACGTTGTAGGGCAGCACGGTTTCGACGCCGCCAAGGTGTGCCTGACGTGACATCTGATGCAAGCCCGACGTTGTCGCGGCGCCCCATCGAGAGAAATCGTCACGCCCGTCCCACCTCCCACCTCGGCGCGGCGGCGTACTAGTTCGGCGTCCGCGAGCCGCCTGGCGACGTTCTCGTCCGTCCGCGTACGCTACGGCGGCTCTCATTAGGTCCTGCGCGATCCGCAGACACGAGCGCTGGAGCCGGGCGTAGCGACGCAGGTCCGCGTCACCCAAGCCGATCAAGTCGGGACGCGGGGCAGGCTCGGCCGGATCTTCCTCCCACGTGTGGATGCAGGCGCGCAGGGCAAGACGAACCGCCCCGGCGCGCGATAGGTCCTCTCGACCCATGCGCCGCGTGGCCAGCGCGTGGAACGCTTCCAGCAGATCGCGCTCCACGCGAACGTTCGTCCATTCCGTCATGAGACACCTCGTTGTTTGAGTGGCACTTCTTTACCGCAGCAGCAGCGCACCCGGTCGGGCCGGCGCTTCTGCACGCGATAGGCGTAGACTCCGATTGGCCCTTCCGCATCCGCAGGGATTGGCGCGTGCTGAAGCCAACACTGACCGCGAGCGGCAGCCTTGCAAGCCGGTGCGGCGTGAGCGGCAGGCGGCGTGGTGTGAGGCCCAGCGGGTAGTGCTGCTGCGGCCTTGGCGAGGGCGGCGCGCACCGCCGCCGGGCGCGTGATGACCGGCTCGCGTTCGCGTGCCGCCCGCCAGATGGCGTCGGCTGCCGCTTCGTCGATACGAACTACGCACGCAACGTCGCCGAAGGCGAGCCGGGTCGTGCGCGACCGGCATCCCGCACCGCGAGAGTCCCACGGAAGCCACGGCAGGCGTGTTACAGCCGGGGCTCACCCCCTTTAGGGGGTGCCCAAGCGTAACAGCCGCGTTTCCGAACGACTCTCCCGCGCAGAGGCGCGCGGCCCGCCCCTCGGCGCGGGCGGTGGGGAGTCAAGCCCCATCCTCGCGTCGGACCCGCACGCGGGCCGGCTTCTTGATCCATTCCTCGATCTCGTGCCGCCACCAGCCAACGGCAGTCCCGCGTGGCGTGAGCTTCACCGGCCGCGGAAACTCGTCGGCATCCATCAATCGACAGATCGTTCCGCGGGACAAGCCGGTCGTCCGCTCTACGTCCCGGCGACGAAGGTCTTGGGTCGTCATGTGTGGCCTCCTATGCGTTATCAAGAGCGCCCCTCTCTTAACCCAGTCGCTTAAGGCCTCACGTACGCGGCCCAGGACGCCATAAGATCCCGCCTCGCGTCTAGCAGATCGGACCTCTGATAGCTCCCCTCGACGCCGCTAACGACATGTCCCAACGCCATTTCAGCGACCTCGCGCGGCTGGCCCACCTCCGCCGCCCATGAGCGGAAAGAGGCCCGGAAGCCGTGCGCCACGGCGGCGATCGAAAGATCCTTCATCAGCTTGCTGGGCGTCGCGATGCTGATCGGCTTCCCACTAGGTGCCGGGAAAATGAGTCCCTCGGAACCCGACAGCTCCGCGGCCTCGCGGAGTACAGCGACGGCCCGCGCGCTGAGTGGTACGCGATGGCGCTTGTTCGCCTTCGTGCGCTCCGGCGGGATAACCCAGAGCCGGTTCTCGATGTCGACCTCCGACCACTCCGCCAAGCGAGGCTCGCTGGGTCGGGTCGCCGTGAGGACTTGAAGCTCGAGGCAGAGTTTCGTCGCCGGCCACGCATTCGACGACCGGATCCTCGTCAGCGCGTCCGCGACCTCGGAATGAGGCAACGAGGCGAAGTGCCTCGTGCCTCCGTTCTGCGTCGGGAGCGCCTCACCTATCCCGGCAACCGGGTCGGCTGCGGTCCGGTGCCCCGCGACGGTTGCCCAGCGCATGATTGCCCCGAGCCGTTGCTTGAGCCTCCGGGCTGTCTCCGCCTTCGTGAACCAGATCGGACCGAGGATGGCAAGGACATCGGCGGAGTCCACCTTGTCAACGGGTTTTGAGCCAATCAACGAGAAGGCGTACCGTGCGAGCATGGCCCGCCACTGGGTCTCGCTCCCCGTGCCACGCCACCCCTCCCGACGAAGCGTGATCACCTGCTCTGCGGCCTGCTCGAACGTTGGGACCGTCCCCATACGAGGGTCTTTGTCCTGCTCCACGAGGCGGGCGTTCTTGAGGGCCTTCTCCCGGGCCCGTGCAAGCGTGACCACCGGATACGCGCCCAGCCCAATCATGACAGGCTTCCCGCCGATGCGGAGACGCTGCGAGAAAGTTTTCGAGAACCCGCCGGAAGTGTTAGGTTTGACAAGCAGGCTCAGTCCGTGGCCGCCGCGGCCGTCTCCGTAGCGGCCCGGGACGTTGACGGTACGGACGAAACTGGCACTCAACCTCTTCGGACGCTTCATGACG
The DNA here is from genome assembly GCF_965237495.1 of Candidatus Palauibacter sp. Taxonomy (GTDB): domain Bacteria; phylum Gemmatimonadota; class Gemmatimonadetes; order Palauibacterales; family Palauibacteraceae; genus Palauibacter. The sequence goes on from NZ_OZ250143.1 coordinate 4,052,803, forward strand.
TTATCCCTCTCGTTATTACTATTTGAGAGAGAATAACGGATACGAAGAGGGACGACAAGGGACGAGTAGGGAATCGCGTAGTGCTCGCAAATCCGTACGATAACAGTAATTTAGGACACAACTAGGGACGAGTAGGGATCATAGAGGATGGGTGAGCTCCGAATCCCCTCGGCTCCATTGTGACGTGCGCGCCGTTAGCTCAATTGGCAGAGCAACTGACTCTTAATCAGTAGGTTCGGGGTTCGACTCCCTGACGGCGCACTCTTCCCCCCCCCGGAGTTTTCCCTCTCGGACTTCTCCCCCTCAGCGGTTCTCTTCGCGCTCCTGCGCCCGGGCGCCCAGCAGCACGTTCTCCAGGGCGTAGTTCCCCTCGTGGCAGGCGTACTCGTAGAGGAGGTCGTCCATCTTCACGAACGGGACCTCGCCGCCCCACGGGCTCTCCCACGTGTCCGGGTCGTCGATCAGGAACTCGTAGTTGATCGTGTTCGCGTCCACGCGCGTGAGCCGCTCCGTGATCTTCATGTTCGCAGTCGCGCCGAAGAACTCGCGGTAGCCGGTGAGTTGCTCCGGGTTGAGCTTCGTCGTCTCGATCACGAGGGTGTCGTCCTCCCACCAACCGCGGGAGTCGCCGAACCAGGGCCGGATCTCCTCCGGGAACGGCGGCGGCCCGCCGGTCTCGTCCGCTTCTCCGGAGTCGGGAGAGACACCGATGGGGATGATGCGGGTGTCGTGTACCATCTCTGTCATGATCATGACGTGGGCCGGCGTCTGCACGATGGTGTAGTTGTTGTTGTAGAAGTAGTTCGGGAGCATCGGGGGGCCGGCGTTGGATCCGAACGAGACGATGCAGCGCTCGGAGAGGGGCCGGTTCTCGGGGTTGTCGTACTCGCCGTGCTGGCCGCGGGCCGCGAGGAGTCCGCCGAGCCGCTGCTGGGCTTCGGCCGTGCGCCCGGGAATGCGACCGTCCTCGGGCTGCGTGATGAGGGAGCTGCGCGGCTCGCCGTTCACGACGGCGACCTGATCCCCCCGGTCGAGATAGAAGACGTTGTAGCCGCCGGTACCGCCCGCCGCCGCATCGAGCACGAAGTCGCATCCGAGGCTGACGCCGCCCGCCGCCGGCGCGTCGCGCTCGGGATCGCTGGCCTGCGAGTGGGCCTCGATGCACTCCTGCCGGCCGCCCTCGATCTGGGCGACCTGCTCGGGGGTGAGCACGGCCTCGAAGCCCTGGGGCCGCTCTATGGGGGTGATCGTCCCGTTGGTCCAGTTCCCCTGCAGGTCCGGGCGTCCGTCCGGCGTGCGCGGCACCGCCCCGCCGTCCTGCGCCAGCGCGAGGGGGGACGCCACCGCGGCGACCAGCGCCACCGCGGGAACCAGCCCCACTGCGACCGTTGCTCGAATCTTGGTCATCTTCATCGCTTCGTCCTCTTCTCGTCCTTCATCCGACATCCTCCGGGCAGCCGAAGCATCAACAATCATACGGCCCACTGGTCGATGATTCACGGGTTCCGGTGGCGGTGTTTCGCACCGGCCCCGACCTTGTGACGTTGCTTCGAGCGCGGCAACGCGTGCGACGCGGAGATCGTGGACTACCACCGCTGAGCGGGGGATACGCCAATGATTGAACTGGATCCGGTACACCCGGGCGAGGTCCTGAAGCACGACTTCATGGAACCGTTCGCGCTGTCCTCCAACGCTCTGGCGAGAGCCTTGGGCGTGACTCCCGCGCGAGTCAACGAGATCGTCCGGGGGCGCCGCGGCATCACGGCGGAGACGGCGCTGCGGCTGGCGAGGTACTTCGGTACCGACGCCCAGAGTTGGATGAACCTTCAGGATCGGTACGAACTCGCGGTTGCCGAGCGAGCTGGTGCCGACGCGCTGAGTGCAATCCGTCCGCGCGAGGTTGCGTAACAGCCCTTGGAGAAGCCCCGCGTGGCACCATGACCGGTGACGCAAGCCGTCTTTTCTCCTCCCGTCGGGAACGGCGCCTGTGGATCTGGGCGCTGGCAGTGGTCGTGGCGATCTACTCGACGGCCGATCTGGCCCGGACGCTGGCCGACGCGCTGCGCGAGAGCGGGCTGCTCGAGGCCACCGCCTCCATGTTCAGCGCCGGCATGCTCCTGATCGGGGCGATGATCGTGGTTCAGGGGCTGAGGGAGCGCTCGCGCGGCGTCGAAGTCGGCTTCGCGCTGGGCGTCGCGGCGATCGCCGTCATCGGATTCGCGCGCGGGATCAGTGCGGCCGAGCGTTCCCACCTCATCGAGTACGCGGTACTGGCGCTCATCGTCCATGAAGCCCTTGTGGAACGGCGGGGTCAGGAGAGGCGGGTCCCGGTACCGGCCGTACTGGCGATCGTGGGGACGACGCTGGTCGGGGTGGTCGACGAGTGCATCCAGTTCTTCCTGCCCAGCCGGACGTTCGACTGGTTCGATATCCTGTTCGACCTGCTGGCGAGTGTGATGGCGGTCGGTTCGAGCGTCTCGCTCCGCTGGGTGCGGCGCTGGCTCGGCGGGTGGCTCCGCGCCCGGTAGCAGGGGGAGCCCCCGTCAGTTGCGCGCGTCGAGCGTCTGGAGGGGCCCCTCCGCGCCGTAGGCCAGGATCTTTCGGTCGGCGGTCAGCAGCGGGACTCCGTGGTGGCGTGCCGTGGCGACGATGAACCGATCGGCCGGGTCGGCCGGGAAGGATCCCGGCAAGCGTACGCTTCCGATCGCGATCTCCGGTTCGATGGGAAGGAGAGAGATTCCGGGCACCGTCAGCGCTGCGTCGATCCATTCACCGACATCACGGTCCAGACGCAATCTTCCGCGTTCGGAGAGGAGAGCAATCTCCCAAGGCGTGATGGCGGATACGCCCACACTGCGTTCGCGCCCTGGGGGGTCCAGGGCCCGTTTCGCAGCCGACCCAAGCCGTGGGTCACCGTGTATGGCCCAGATCAATACGTGCGTGTCGAGGACGATCACCGCATGGCGTCCCACTCACCGGGGTCCGCGGCGGGCGCGAAGGGGTCATCGTACGCCGATACCGAACCCTTCAGCGCGCCGAAGAGTTGGATATCTCCGTCACCCGGCGCCGGCACCGGCGCCAGCATGGCGACCGGACGCCCGTGCTTGGTGATCGTGATCGGTTCGCGGTCCCTGCCTACGCGTGCGATGAGTTGCGCACACGCCTTTCGGAAGGCCGCGACACCAACGGTCTTCGTCATCGACATGCCCCCGTGTCCTGTTCCAAACATCCAGTTATGTACATAACTATTGTACAAATATGTGAGGCAAGCCACAACGCTTACGAGGATGGCCGGCTCTGGGTACGGCTCGCGTGGGCCGAGGCGGACGAAATCCTCAGGGCCCACGTCTACGATCCGGATGGAGAGATCCTCTTCACGGCCGAATGGCCGCGGGGGATCGATCTCACGCTGGGCGGGGTGAGCGGCGACGTGGCGCTCGGCGTGCAGCGCATGGAGTTCGACGTGCAGCGCGTGGTGCGGCTCCGCTTCTCGCCACGGTAGGCACAGAGCGTCCGCTTGTACCCCGAGGGCCCTTAGTCCAGACGCCGGGCCCCGTGTACCGGCACCGTGTCAGTCGCTACGATGCCTCCCGCGGTCGACCCGAATCTGGAGGTTCTCATGCAGGTGGAGGGTATGATGCGCGCACACCCAGGTGCGCTGCGAGCAGGAGTTCTTGCGGTCTCAGCGTTGGTCGTCGTTCCGGTGGCCCTGTCCGCGCAGTACTTGCCGGCGCGCGGGGACGCGTGGGAGACGCGCACTCCGGAGCAGGTGGGGATGAACGCCGAGGGCGTGCAGGCGGCCGTCGAATACGCCCTCGAGCACGAGACGACCCAGGCGCGCGACCGGGAGTTCCAGCACAGCCGGAGCTTCGGGCGCGAACCGCTCGGGGAGGGGGTTGGGCCGTTCAGCGTGCGGGGTGGGCCGGCAGGGATGATCGTGCGCCACGGCTACATCGTCGCGGAGTGGGGGGACACGAAGCGCGTCGACATGACGTACAGCGTGACCAAGTCCTTCCTCTCGACCAGCGTGGGACTCGCCTGGGACGAAGGGCTCATCGGCTCGCTCGATGACACCGTGCGCGAGTACATGGCCCCGATCGACGTGCCCCCGGGCGATGGGGAGCCGGGCGTGGACCGGATCGGATTCGGGAAGCCGGATCCGACGACGATGTTCGAGTCCGAGCACAACCGCACGATCACGTGGGACCACCTCCTGCGGCAGACCTCCGACTGGGAGGGCACGCTGTGGGGCAAGCCCGACTGGGCGGATCGTCCCAGCGGCGACCCGTCCACGTGGCTGACGCGCGAGCGACATCCCTCGGGCACCGCCTACGAGTACAACGACACGCGGGTGAACGTCCTTGCGCTTGCCGCGGCGAGCGTCCTGCGGCGCGCCCTGCCCGAGGTCCTGCACGAGCGCGTGATGGGACCGATCGGCGCCTCCCCGACGTGGCGCTGGAACGGCTACGAGAACTCGTGGATCACGATCGACGGCCGCCGCGTTCAGTCGGTGAGCGGCGGTGGCCACTGGGGCGGAGGCATGTTCATCAACGCCCGCGACCAGGCGCGCTTCGGCCTCTTCACGCTGCGGCGCGGGAAGTGGGGGGACCGGCAACTTCTCGCCGAGGAGTGGTTCGACCTCGCGACGACGCCCGGCCCCGCGAACGGTTCCTACGGGTTCATGAACTTCATGCTCAACGTCCCGAACGAGGCGGGGGACAAGCGCTATCCGAGCGCGCCCGAGGAGGCGTGGGCCCACCTCGGCAACGGCACGAACATGATCTACTGCGACCCGGTGAACGATCTCGTCGTGGTAGCCCGCTGGATCCCCGGCGGCGCGATCGACGGACTGCTGGAACTCGTCATCGACTCGATCGACGACGCGGCCGCGGCCTCGTCCAGCCGCTGACGTGAGTGAGCCGGGGGATTCCGTGTCGGACGCGATCCGACGGCGATTGCTGCAAGTAGCGGACGAGAGGCGGCGCCCCTCTGCCGCCCCGGTGCCGAACGCGCTCACCTTGGAGGCCATGAAGGAAGTGGACGAGGGGAAGGGTGCGCGCTTCGGCAGCGTCAAGGAGCTGTTCCTCGACCTCGACGAAAGCCGACCCGGCTCTGGAACGGAGACGATCCGGCCCCAACCTGGGCCCGATGGCGGGCGATGATACCGGGCGAAAGGCGAACGGATGTTCGGAACAGCGGGCGGAACGACATCCGCCCGCGGGTATTCGTGAGTTCGGTGATGGGGGGTTACGGTGAGTACCGTGAAGCCGCTCGGCTCGGGATTCAACAGGTCGGCTGCGATCCGGTTCTGGCGGAGGACTTCGCGGCTCAATCGATTTCCCCTCGTAACGCCTGTCTCGATGGGGTACAGAGCTCGGACGCGCTCGTGGTGCTGCTCGGTGCACGGTACGGATGGCTAGCACCATCGGGCCGGTCGGCGACCGAGGAGGAATACGAAGAAGCGCGCCGGCGGCACCTGCCGATTCTGGTCTTCGTTCAGAACGGTGCGGTGCGTGAGCCGCCGCAACAGGAGTTTGTGCGGAGGGTCGAAGATTACATCGGCGGGCATTTTCGGAAGTCATTTCACGATGCGAACGACTTGAGACGGCTAGTATCGGAGGCAGTTGTGGCGGTCGACTTCGGAGGGGCCCCCGGACCACAGATGGGGGCGGAAGCGAGGATTCGGGCGGCTTTGAATCGAAAGCCGGAGAACACTCAGGACAGCGTATGGGTGAAGACGTGCTGGGCCACGCCACGTGACGAGGTGGTAGTGGATCCCGTGGCCCTCGACGATGCGGCGTTACAGCAGCGACTCCAACAATTGGCTCACAACTGCGATCCACCCCTGCTCAACTACGAACTGCGCAAGAAGCCGGAGGCCACGCTCGCTCGGCTGCGGATCCGACAGGGAGAAGTGCAGGGCTCGATGCCGGACGAACGCGCGACGATCATAACGATCCACAGTGACGGCACGTTGACCGTCGTGCAGAACGTCACCGGCCCGATATCGCGAGACCCGAACCGTCTCCTGATCGGTATGTACCGGCTTGATCCCGACGTGGTTCGTGATCGTCTCGAACGATCCTGGTCGTTCGCCGCAGCTTGGTGGAACGACCACGACCCTCCGAGGCGGTACGATCCGCTGCTGTACGGTGCTGCGTTCTACGATGTAGGCGAGCGGAGTTTCGAACGCGTCGCGGACCACGGGCCGGGAGGTCTCCCGATACCGCCCAAGTGCCCCGAGAATCCCGTGATCGTGTTCGACCCGTGCCGCGTCTCGAGGACAGTCCTCAGCGAGCCCGAATCCGAAATCGCCCGAATCATCAAGTTGGTCGAACTTCGATTCCGCGGATGGGCCAACAACGTATGGTGAGAACTCCGGACCTCTGGTACGGCAGGGGCCGGAGGCAGTGGGTTCCACTTCTGTTGCCCGGCCCATCCCCTACCCGACCCATCTCGCTGGAGTGATGCAACCTCATGGCCCTTAGGAAATCGCACCTCTACTCCTCGCTGTGGCAGAGTTGCGACCAGCTGCGCGGTGGCATGGACGCCTCCCAGTACAAGGACTACGTCCTCACCCTGCTCTTCATGAAGTACGTGTCGGACAAGTACGCCGCGGCAGACGACCCGTATGCCGACATCACCGTGCCGCCGGGCGGAAGCTTCGCGGACATGGTCGCGCTCAAGGGGACCAAGGAGATCGGCGACGAGATCAACAAGGTCATCGGCCAGCTCGCCGACGCCAACGACTACCTGCTCAAGGGGGTGATCGACCAGGCCGACTTCAACGATGAGAGCAAGCTCGGCAGGGGCAAGGAGATGCAGGATCGCCTCTCGAAGCTCGTGGGGATCTTCGAGGGTCTCGACTTCCGCGCCAACCGCGCCCAGGGCGACGACCTCCTGGGCGACGCGTACGAGTACCTCATGCGGCACTTCGCGACCCAGTCGGGCAAGAGCAAGGGACAGTTCTACACACCGGCGGAAGTCTCCCGCATCATGGCTCAGGTGATCGGGATCGGCCCCGATACCAGGCGCCACCATACGGCGTACGATCCGGCGTGCGGCTCCGGATCGCTCCTCATCAGGGCCGCCGACGCGGCGCCGAACGGACTGACCATCTACGGCCAGGAGATGGATGTCGCGACTTGGACGATGGCGCGCATGAACATGATCCTTCACGGTCGCGTGGCCGCCGAGATCAAACGCGACAACACGCTCGCCGTCCCTCGGTTCACGGACGGACCGGGACGCCTGACGCGCTTCGACTTCGCCGTCGCCAATCCCCCGTTCTCCACCAAGGCCTGGTCGAACGGCCTCGATCCGGCCAACGACGAGTTCCGCCGCTTCGAGTACGGCATTCCGCCCGCCAAGAACGGGGACTACGCCTACCTCCTCCACCTCGTCGCTTCGCTCAAGAGCACCGGCAAGGGCGCGATCATCATGCCCCACGGGGTTCTCTTTCGGGGCAACCGCGAGGCCAACATCCGCCGCAACCTCGTCAAGCGCGGCCTGGTCAAGGGAGTCATCGGGCTTCCCGCCAACCTCTTCTACGGCACCGGAATTCCGGCGTGCATCGTGGTGATCGACAAGGAGAACGCGGTCGGCCGTCGCGGCGTCTTCATGATCGATGCCAGCAGGGGCTTCCGGAAGGACGGCGCCAAGAACCGGCTGCGGGAGCGCGACATCCACCGGATCGTGGACATCTTCAACGCGGAGAGGGAGACGCCCGGATACGCGCGCCTGGTGCCACTGGCGGAGATCGCCAGCGAGACCAACGACTACAACCTCAACATCCCCCGGTACATCGACTCCAGCGAGCCCGAGGATCTGCACGACCTGAGCGCGCACCTTCACGGTGGCATCCCGAATCGCGACATCGACGCCCTCGACCGCTATTGGACGGTCTTCCCGGGCCTGCGGCGGGTGTTGTTCGCGCCGGGTGCCCGGCCGGGATACAGCGAGTCCCGCACGCCGACGGACGAAGTGAGGGCCGTCGTTCTCGGGCATGACGAGTTCATTGCGTACCGGGACCGAGTACGGGGTGCCTTCGATGATTGGCGTCGCGAGCATGAGCCCCGTCTGTACGGGCTCGACGCGGGCGACTCCCCGGAGGCACTGATACGGGAGCTTTCCGAGGATCTCCTGGGACGCTTCGCGGGTCTTCCGCTTCTTGACCCCTACGATGTCTACCAGTGCCTGATGGACTACTGGGACGAGGTCATGCAGGACGACGTGTACCTGGTGACGACGGATGGTTGGGTGGAGGCGGCCCGGCCGCGGGTGCTGGTGGGCGGAAACGGACCAGCGGCCGAGTCCCCCGACCTAACGGTCAAGCGCACGAAGTACAGGATGGACCTGCTTCCACCGGGCCTCGTAGCCGCGAGGTACTTTGCGGATGCGCAACGCGAGGCGGAGCGCCTGCGGGCCGAGCAGGAGGGGATCGAGTGCGAGGTGGAGGCGTTTTTCGAAGAGAACACGGGAGAGGACGGGCTGCTGAACGGCGCGACGACAGACGCCGGGAATGTGACGCAGGCAGCCGTGAGGGCTCGGCTCAAGGAGATTCGCGTCGGATCCGGGGATCTACGGGAGCGCGACGCGCTGGAAGCCTGCCTTGACTTGATGAAGGCGCTGGCCAAGGCGAAGAAGGCAGCGAAGGACGCGCGGGTCAAGCTGGATGCGGAGGTGTTCGCACGATACGCGACCCTTGACTTGTCAGAGGTCGCCGACATTGTGGTGCGCAGCAAGTGGATGGCCAGCATCGAGGACGCAATCGGCCAGCAGGTGGATCGCCTGACGACCGGGCTCGTGGACCGGGTCACGGAGCTTGCAGTGCGGTATTCCGAGGCGCTGCCGGAACTCGCGCGTCAGGTTGATGACTACGGCAGCAGGGTCGAGGGTCACCTCAGGCGAATGGGGCTCTCGGCATGAGCCGACCGCTCCGGTTCGAGCGTCGAGATGAACCGCTCGGCGAGATTCCGCAGACACCGTCTGCAGAATCGGGGAGCATCACGGCAGAAAGCGCGACTCATGTGGGAAGGGTCCGAGAAGCCCGTGCAACCCAGGTATCGTCGGGATACAAGCGCACCGGGGTGGGGATGATTCCTGAGGATTGGGAAACGATCCCTCTCGGAAGGATCTGCTCCATGAAGAGTGGAGAGAGCATTACCAGCGCTGACATCGACGACACTTCACGGTTTCCCTGCCACGGAGGAAACGGTCTCAGAGGCCTTACGAATCGGTTCACGCACTCCGGTCGGTTTGCGCTCATCGGGCGCCAAGGAGCGCTTTGTGGAAACGTCGTAGGCGTCTCTGGTCAGTTCTTCGCATCCGAGCATGCGGTTGTCGTGACAGCATTCCGGCAGACAGATATCGGATGGCTTACGTACGTGCTGGGAGGAATGCGGCTCAACCAGTATTCGGAGTCTTCGGCACAGCCCGGCCTGTCCGTTGCTAAGCTTCTGTTACTAGATGTGGCCTGCCCTCCCACAAAGGCCGAGCAGCGGGCCATCGCGACCGTCCTTACCGACGTGGACGCCCTGATCGGGTCGCTGGAGGCGTTGATCGCCAAGAAGCGGGCCATCAAGCGGGCCGCGATGCAGCAACTCCTGACCGACAGGATCCGGTTGCCCGGCTTCAGCGGCGAGTGGGAGACGAGGCGGTTGGGAGAGTTGGGGGTATTCCGCAAAGGCAAGGGCATTAAGCGAACGGAATTGCGAGAGATCGGAGTTCGTTGCGTACGGTACGGAGAACTCTACACGCGGTATCAGAACTATGTGGTCAACCCGGTATCCCGGATCCCGAAGGACGTGGCGGCAACAGCGTTGCGAATCGAGAAGGGTGAACTGCTGTTTGCTGGTTCGGGGGAGACGGCAGAGGAAATCGGCATTTGCGTTGCGTACATCGGCGAGGAGCCCGCCTATGCTGGTGGAGACATCATCGTCCTGAGGGCGCCCGGACAGGATCCGGTTTACCTCGCGCACCTACTGAACGCCCCGGTCGCAGCCCGCCAGAAGGCGCGCATGGCTCAGGGAGATGCCGTCGTCCATATTCGCGCCGATCATCTGGCTGAGATCGAGCTTCCCCTCCCGCTCGTCCGGGAGCAGCGGGCCATCGCCGCCGTCCTCTCCGACATGGACGCCGAGATCGAAGCGTTGGAGCGGCGCCTCGACAAGGCCCGCGCCCTCAAACAGGGCATGATGCAGCAGCTCCTCACCGGTTCCATCCGCCTTCCCATCCCGGAAGCGGTTCCAGAGGACGATCCGGGCGGATGACGCCGATCCGCATCTTCGTCAGCAGCGTCCAGCGCGAGTTCTCACGGGAGCGGGAGCAGTTGCGCGACTACGTGCGCGGCGATCCGCTGATGCGACGCTTCTTCGAGGTCTTTCTCTTCGAGGACGCGCCGGCTTCCGACCGACGGCCCGACGAGGTCTATCTGGACGAAGTCGAGCGGTGCGAGATTTACGTCGGCCTGTTCGGTACCGACTACGGGTTCGAGGACGCGGATGGAATCTCGCCCACGGAGCGCGAGTTCGACCGGGCCACCGAGCTGGAGAAGCACCGGCTGATCTTCCTGAAGGGCGCCGAGGGAGGCGAGCGCCACCCGAAGATGCGTGCGCTCATCAACGGAGCACAGGGCGGACTGGTAAGGAGGCGCTTCGTTACCCCGGCGGAGTTGGTGGCGGGCCTATACGCCGCACTCGTCCAGTATCTGGAAGCGAAGCAGTTGTTGCGCTTCGGGCCGTTCGACGCCGCCCGCTGCTCGGGCGCCACCCTTGACGACCTGAATGTCGAGGGCATGTACCGCTTCATTCGCGTGGCGCGGAGATCGCGGCAATTCCCGCTGCCGGAGGAAACGCCCCCGGCGGACCTGCTCAGGCACATGAACCTGTTGAACCGGGGACGGCTCACCAACGCCGCCGTGTTGCTGTTCGGCAAGGCCCCGCAACGCTTCTTGATCTCTTCGGAGGTCAAGTGCGCGCACTTCCACGGGACCGAGGTCGCCAAGCCGATTCCCTCCTACCAGGTGTACAAGGGCACGGTCTTCGAACTGGTCGACCAGGCGGTGGACTTCGTGATGAGCAAGATCGCTCTGGCCGTGGGCACGAGGGCGGAGACCGTCCAGGCACCCGTAGCCTACGAGATCCCGAAGGAGGTCGTGACGGAGGCCATCGTGAACGCGGTGGCGCACCGGGACTACACCGACAACAGCAGCGTTCAGGTCATGCTCTTCGCGGACCGGCTGGAAGTCATGAATTCCGGCCGGTTGCCTCCTTCGCTCACCGTGGAGAAGCTGCGCGTGGCGCACCAATCACTGCCTGCCAATCCGCTGATTGCCGAGTCGATGTACCTGCTGCGCTACATCGAGAGGATGGGCACCGGGACGGTGGACATGATCCGGCGTTGCGCCGAGGCAGGCCTGCCGGAGCCGGAGTTCGAGGCCGGTGCGGGTTTCGTGACCCGGATCTGGCGGAAGACGGAGACCACCCGGAAAACGGAGCAGACTACCCAGAAGGCTGCTTCGACTACCCCAATCACTACCCCAAAACCGGGGAAGACTACCCCAATCCCTGCCGGAAAAGAACCGGAAACTGCCCCAATCACTACCCCAAAAACCGTCCCGGAACGAATCCTGGCTCTCCTGGCCGCTGAACCCCGGATGACTCGGAAGCAGCTTGCGGAGCGCGTCGGCCTCACGCTGGATGGAATCAAGTACCACATGCGCCGCCTGAAGGCATCCGGGGCGATCGTTCGGGTCGGATCGTCGCGAGCAGGCCACTGGCAGGTCCTCGAACCCGGAATTTCTGGTTCAGCCAGAAAGCAACCAGAAAACAACCAGAAACCTGCCGGCCCCGACCCCGAAGGCCCCCGATGACCGCCGTCGGCGAACTCGAGATCCAGACCCAGCGCCGCGTCATCGACCATTTCCGCGACACTCTCGGTTACCGGTACCTGGGCAAGTGGCACGAACGCCCGAACAACGGGAACATCGAACCCGGAATCCTCATGCAGTTTCTCACGCGCCAGGGCCACGACGCGGCCATCACCGCCAAAGTGCTGGACAGGCTCGACAAGGCTGCGGCTCTCAGCGCGGGAAGGACGCTCTACGACACGAACCGCGACGTTTACAGCCTGCTTCGCTACGGCGCAAAAGTGCGGCCTGGCCTCGGCGAGTCCACCCTTACGGTCAACCTGATCGATTGGGATAATCCGGCCGCCAACGACTTCGCCATCGCGGAAGAAGTCACGGTCCTCGGCCATAACACGAAGCGGCCCGACATCGTGCTCTACGTCAACGGGATCGCCATCGGCGTACTCGAACTCAAGCGCTCGACGGTCACGGTGGCGGAGGGAATCCGCCAGAACTTGCTCAACCAGCGGAAGGACTTCATTCAGCCGTTCTTCACGACCGTGCAGCTCGTGCTGGCGGGAAACGAAACCGAAGGGCTGCACTACAGCGTGATCGAGACCCGCGAGAAGTACTGGCTCCGCTGGAAGGAAGCCGACGCTCTCAGCCACGACGACGCCACCTCGCCCCTCCTTGCCGAACTCGGCCATCTGTGCGCGTCCGACCGCCTGCTCGAACTGATCCACGACTTCGTGGTGTTCGACGCCGGCGTCAAGAAGATCTGCCGCCACAACCAGTACTTCGGCGTGAAGACGGCCCGGGATTACGTCCGCCGCCGCGAAGGCGGGATCATCTGGCACACCCAGGGCAGCGGCAAGAGCCTCACGATGGTGTGGCTGGCGAAGTGGATCCGCGAACTCAAGGACGTGGACGGCCGTGTCCTCATCGTCACCGACCGCACCGAGCTCGACGAGCAGATCGAGAAGGTCTTCATGGGTGTGGACGAGGACATCTACCGGACGAAGAGCGGAGCCGACCTCGTGGAAGCACTTCGTGATCCCGCCCAGTCGCTGATCTGTTCCCTCGTCCAGAGGCTCGGCAGCTCCGAGGAAGGGAACATCGACCGCTACGTGAACGATCTCCGGGCCCACGTGTCAGGTGGTTTCCGGCCCCCGGGCGAGCTCTTCGTCTTCGTGGACGAATGTCACCGGACCCAGTCGGGCAAGCTGCACGCCGCCATGAAGGCGATCCTTCCCGGAGCCACGCTGATCGGCTTCACCGGGACACCGCTCCTCAAGTCCGACAAGAAGCGCAGCATCGAGACCTTCGGCCCGTACATCCACACCTACAAGTACGACGAGGCGGTCGACGACAACGTGGTTCTGGACCTGCGCTACGAGGCACGCGACATCGACCAGAGCATCACGTCGGAAGAGAAGATCGACCAGTGGTTCGAAGCGAAGACGAAGGGCCTCAGTGACCTGGCCCGCGCGCAGCTCAGGCAGAAGTGGGGCACGATGCGCAAGGTCACGAGCTCGCTGGATCGAATTCGGAAGATCGCGGCCGACATCCTGATGGACATGGAGACCCGGGACCGCCTGCAGAATGGCCGCGGCAACGCCATGCTCGTGTCGGACAGCGTCTACGCGGCTTGCCGCTTCTTCGAGGTGTTCAGCGAGTCCGAACTGAAGGGCAAGTGCGCCATCGTCACCTCCTACAGCCCGGCGGCAGGGGACATCAAGGGCGAAGAGACGGGGGAGGGTCTCACGGAGAAGCTCCTCAAGTACGAGGTGTACCAAAAGATGCTCGCTGACCACTTCAGCGAACCTGCTGAAAGGGCCATGCACAAGGCCGAGCAGTTCGAGAAGGACGTCAAGTGGCGCTTCGTGAACGAGCCGGGGCAGATGAAGCTCCTGATCGTCGTCGACAAGCTGCTCACCGGCTTCGATGCACCGCCGGCGACGTATCTCTACATCGACAAGAAGATGCAGGATCACGGCCTCTTCCAGGCGATCTGTCGCGTCAACCGGCTGCATGGGGAGGACAAGGAGTACGGCTACGTCATCGACTACAAGGACCTGTTCCGGTCGCTCGAAGGCGCGATCAGGGACTACACGGGCGAAGCGTTCGAGGGCTACGACCGCGAGGACGTGGAAGGCCTGCTGAAGGATCGTCTTGAACAGGGGCGGGAGCGGCTGGAGGAGACCCGCGAAGCAGTGAAGGCGCTGTGCGAACCCGTTGAACCGCCTCGGGACACGGAGGCGTACCTGCGCTACTTCTGCCACGACGGAACGGGCGACCCCGCCGGGGCGCTTGCCGCCAACGAGCGGAAGCGGCTCACGCTGTACAGAATCGTGGCGGCCTACCTGCGTGCCTACGCCAACCTGGCTAACGAGATGATCGAGGCCGGCTACACTGCGGCCGAACGGCAGGCCATCCGCGAGGAAGTGAGCCACTACGAGAAGGTCCGCCAGGAGGTCAAGCTGGCCAGCGGAGACTACGTCGATCTCAAGCTGTTCGAGCCCGCCATGAGGCACCTCCTCGACAACTACATCAGAGCCGAGGACAGCGAGGTCGTTACCGCGTTCGACGACATGACGCTCGTGGACCTGCTCATCAGGAACGGCAGGGACGCGATCGACTCGCTCCCGGACGGGATCCGGCGCAGCCGTCGGGCCGTCGCCGAGACGATCGAGAACAACGTCCGCCGCCTGATCGTCGACGAGATGGCCGTGAACCCGAAGTACTACGAGAAGATGTCCGCCGTGCTCGAGGCCTTGGTCAACCAACGCAGAGAAGAGGCGATCGAGTACGAAGCCTACCTGAAGAAGGTCATCGAGCTTGCAGTGAAGGTGAAGCGCGGGGAAGGCGGTGGTTCGTATCCCCCCAGCATCAACAAGCCGACGCTCCGGGCAATCTACGACAACCTGCCGGACGAGTTGCTTTCGGAACGTGTGGCCGAGCCCGGCGCGGAACCTTGGCCTGATCCCGGCGAAGTCGCAGCGCTGGCCATCGATGAGGCGGTTCGCCAGACCCGGATGGCCGGCTGGCGCGGCCACCCCATCAAGGAGAGGAGGATCTTGAGAGCGATCCGCGATGCCCTCGGCCCAAACGGGCAGGCACACGCGCAGGCGATCTTCAAAATCGCGAAGGCGCAGCGTGAGTACTGACCACGCCCGGATGGAGATCCGCGGCATCGCGGTCGAGATCGTCCGCAAGGACATCAAACACCTGCACGTAGGCGTCTACCCTCCGGAGGGAAGGGTGCGGGTCGCGGTGCCGCTGCGGCTCGACGACGACGCGGTGCGGCTGGCAGTGATCTCCCGGCTGGCTTGGATTCGCCGTCGCCGCGACGAGTTTCAGCGGCAGGACCGCCAGTCGCAACGCGAGTTGGTCAGCGGCGAGAGCCACTATTTCGAGGGACGTCGCTACCGTCTGGACATCGTCGTGTCCGACGGGCCGCCTGCCATTCGCCTCCCCAACGCCTCATGGATGGAGATGCGGGTGCGGCCCGGCACGGACCGTGATGCGCGGGAGGCCATCTTGTATCGTTGGTATCGGACCCGGATGCGGGAGCGAATCCCCGAGATCATCGCGAAGTGGGAACCGCGGATCGGCGTGGTCGTGGCCGACTGGCGCATCCGTCGCATGAAGACGCGCTGGGGCACCTGTAACCGGGAAGCCCGCCGCATCTGGCTCAACTCGGAGTTGGCGAAGAAACCTGTCGCTTGCCTGGAATACGTCGTCGTGCACGAGATGGTCCACCTGATCGAGCGGAGCCACAGCGACCGCTTCCGAAGCATCCTCGACCGCCTGATGCCGCAATGGCGCCGACGGCTCGACGCCTTGACCCGAGAGCCTCTAGCAAGTGAGGCATGGGAGACGTAACGGATCCTTGCCTTGTTCGTCATGCCTTGTGGACGTTCCGCCCCGGCCTCGTTAGATTGCCTGCACGGCGCGTCGCCTCTTCCGGCGACGCGTTTCGTGTCTGCGCCCGTAGCTCAGCCTGGATAGAGCGCTTGCCTCCGGAGCAAGAGGTCACAGGTTCAAATCCTGTCGGGCGCACTCGTCCCGACGGAGTTGGCAGGGCCGGTCCGTGGGGGTGACTCCCGGACCTGACGGTTCAGGGGCGCAGGCTCGGGTGGCGGAATTGGCAGACGCGCAGGATTCAGGATCCTGTGGGATTTAACTCCCGTGGGGGTTCGACTCCCCCCCCGAGCATCACCAGCCCAGGTGGCGGAACTGGCAGACGCGCTAGCTTGAGGGGCTAGTGTCCTATACGGACGTGGAGGTTCGAATCCTCTCCTGGGCATGCAGCACCGCGGGGCTTCCGGCCTCGCGCGCACGACATCGCCGGTCGCGGTCGACCGGTCCCAGCGCCCGTAGCTCAACTGGATAGAGCACCTGACTACGGATCAGGAGGTTGGGGATTCGAATTCTCCCGGGCGCACTTCTCCTTCCTCCGGAAGTCAACTCGCGCCCGGCAGAATTCTCGGTGCGCTCGGTGGGCTTCGCCCTCCTTCGCTGACCAAATTCTCCCGGGCGCATCTCCCTCGGAAGCCAGAAGGCGCCCGGCAGAATTCTCGGTGCGCTCGTGGAGCTTCGCTCCCCTTCGCTGGTCGAATTCTCCCGGGCACGTCCTTTGTTAGGCACGGGTGCCGGGCGGCATTTCGCCGCTCGCGAGGCTGCGCCTCCCTTCGCTGGCCGAATGCTTCGGGCGATGGCTCGGGAGTATCTCGGCTACCTCAAGGATCCTTGGACGACGGTTCCGCTAATGCACGTCTGGCTGGCTGAACGGGGAGACGTGGATCGGTTGCTCGAGCTTATGCGGGGGCTCGCACGGTTTGAGGAGCATATCGACCGCTTCGCGGTGACGCGGGAGAGTGTTCTCGAGCATGGATTCGGCGATGCGCGTTTGTTCACCGCGTTTGTTGCCGAGCAGGACGATGATCTCGTCGGGATGGCTGTCGTCTACACGATTCCCTGGACCTATACGCTTCGACCCAAGGTCGTGCTCAAGGAGCTGTTTGTTGAAGAGGCGGCACGAAACATGGGGGCGGGGAGGGCTCTGATGGCGGCCGTGATTTCCCATGCCAAGTCCATTGGCGCGGCCGATTTGATCTGGACGGTCATGGCCGGGAACAGCGCTGCCGAGGGCTTCTACCGATCCCTGAGCGCTTCTCCGGATCACAAGTGGAATAGCTGGGCCTTGAGCCTCGACGATTAGCCCAGGAACGAAGACAGGATGCACGCCCTCGATATCACCGATTGCATCAACGAGACCTGCCCCTGGTCCGGCGATCCGGTGCAGGCCGATTCGCTCACGGCGTATGACGGCCAGGTTGTGGGGTTCTGCAATCCCGGGTGTCGCGACAAGTTCGAACGCGCCGTCCGACATTTCGAGGAAGCGAAGTCGAGACCCGTCCGCTGACGGGGTGCCCACTCCACGGGATCAGGCTCAGAGGCGCTTCAGACCGCATGCTCCAAGTACTAACGATGTACTAATTCGTGTCGGATTGGTATTTGGGCGGTCTCGCGCCGCCCTCGGAGCGCCTGAGTCACGAGGAACTTGAACTCCGCGCCGGGGGGCGACACTCGGGCCATGCCGAGCCGGGCGGCATCGCGCGCTGGTCGCGGGGCATCCTCGCAACGTCCTCGGAGGCCAGGTAGGCGAACATCGCGGTCATCACGGCGTCGTCGCGCAGGTCCTCGAAGATGATCTTGTCGAAGCTGTCCCGGTTGGTGTGCCAGGTGTAGGTGCTCGTGTCCCAGCGGTTGTCGGCAATGGACATGTCGCTGCGGCCGGCGCCCACGTGGAAGCTGAATGCCGGCACTCCCGCGCACAGGAAGGAGGCGTGGTCCGTCCCGCCGGATTCGGGCATTCCCGGTATCTCGAGGGTGACGAGATCCGCGAGTTCGGTCGGGATCTTCGCGAGCCACTCGCCGAAGCGCCCGCCGGCCGCGACGAACCCCTGCATGGGGATGAAGGTGACCGGCCCGTTCCCGTGATCCACGTTGAACACCGTGTGGGTGCGCTCGAGGATCTCGGGGTGGTCTTCGACGAAGGCGCGTGACCCGTTCAGACCCTGCTCCTCGCCGTTCCAGAGGGCGCCGATGATGGTGCGACGGGGGTTCGGGACGGCGCGCTTCAGGATGCGCATCGCTTCCATGATCGCGACCGCGCCGGTGCCATTGTCGAGTGCGCCGTCGGAGCCGTCCCAGGAGTCATAGTGGCCTCCGAAGATCACGTATTCCTCGGGTTCGGCGGTGCCGGGGATCACGGCGAGGGCGTTGAAGACCGACACCTCGCCGAGGAAGCGGGCCTGGGCGTCGACACGCAGCACCGGCCCCTGACCGTTCTCGGCCAGCCGGTACACGAGCCCGTACGCCTCGCAACTCAGATCCAGCACCGGCGCTCTCTCCGCCCCGGTGCCGAAGATCTTGTTCACGCCCCACCCCTCCGACCACTGCGACCGGATGATCCCGGCGGCCCCGGCGGCGTCCAGCGCTTCGGGCAGGGCGCGCCGGTCGACCCCCGTGTTCTCCTCGCGCTCGCGCCACTCCCGGGCCGCCCGCTCGCGCTCCTCGGTCATGCGGGCCAGCGTCTCGGGCCGTGCGAACTGCTCCAGGTTCTCCCGCGGGCGGCAACTCGGCTCCGGCCGCGAGATGAGGACGAACTTCCCCCGCACCTCCGGCAGCCACGCCTCGAACGGTTCGGGGCCGCCCGCGTCCGCCAGAATCACCACGTCCGCCTCGACGGGTCCGTCCGTGGCCGGGCTCCATGCGGCCGCCATGCCCTCCAGCGATCGCACGCGCGGCGAGACGAGATCGATGTGGGTGATGCCGCGCTCCCAACCCCGCCAGGTGCCGTACTGCTCCTTATACGCCTGGATGCCCCACTCGGCGTACCTGGCCACCGCCCAGTCGTTGGCGCCGGCCATGGCGGACGAGCCGGTGAGGCGCGGCCCGATCGAGTCCATCATCACCTGGCCGAGCTCGTAGACCTGTGAGCGCTCGACGCCTTCCTCCCAGATCGCCCGGATGACCGGGTCGTCGGAGGGGAAGGACTGGGCGGCCGCCGCGTTGGGGATGGAAAGGAATGCCAGCGAGCAGGCGAGTCCGACTCGAACCGAGGGCTTCATGGATCGCTCCGGGAGAGGATAGGACCTGTCACACCCGATACCGCACCACCGTCACGAAGGTAGAGGTGGCCAGCAGGCTGCGGAATGAGCTTGGGCTCGATGGCGGTCACAGAGAGCCGTGCCAGCGGGCGGGATTTGACCCTCCCATCTGGCCAACGGATACTCTGGGGCATGAACCACTTGGATCGCATCACCCTGGAGCCGGGGAAGAGAGGCGGCAAACCGTGCATTCGGGGGCTCAGGATCACGGTGTACGATGTCCTTGAGTACCTGGCGTCCGGGATGACGGAAGCGGAAATACTGACGGACTTCCCGGACTTGGAGCGCGAAGACATCCGGGCAGCGCTGGTTTTTGCGGCGGAGCGTGAGCGCAGGCTCGTTTCGATCCCGCCCGGGTGAAGTTCCCTCGTCGACGAGAAAGTGCCCCATGCGTCTAGAAGGCAAGCGTGCTCTGGTCACCGGCGCCTCGCGGAGCATCGGGCGGGGCATCGCCCTGGGCCTGGCCCGTGAGGGTGCGGACGTGGCGGTCAACTACCGCCGGAGCCGCGAGGATGCCGAAAGCGCCGTCCGTCAGATCGAGGCCATGGGGCGCCGTGCGGTCGCCGTGCGGGGCTCCACGGACTCCCGGTCGGACGTCGAGCGCTTCGTCGTCGAGGCGGACGACTTCCTGGGTGGCCTCGATGTCCTGGTAAACAACGCCGGGATCCTGAAGCGCACGCCCCTCCTCGAGATCAGCGAGGAGGAGTGGGACGACATTCTGAACGTCAACCTCAAGGGGTACTTCCTTGTCGGTCAGGCGGCGGGACGCCGCATGGTCGAGGCCGGGACGCCGGGTGCGATCGTCAACGTGTCGTCCGCCGGGCAGGCGGTGGCCGCCCCGAACCTCGCCCACTACTGCGTGTCGAAGGCAGGGGTCGAGATGCTCACGAAGCAGATGGCGCTCGAGCTCGCGCCCCACAAGATCCGGGTGAACGCCATCGCACCGGGTCTCATCGAGACCGACATGAACCGGGCCGACATCGCACGGGACGACTTCCGCGAGCGTCGCCTCGCCCGCATTCCGCTCGGGGAGATCGGCGCCCCCGACGACGTGGCGGGAGCCGTCGTGTTCCTCGCGTCGAACGACGAGGCACGCCTCGTGACCGGCGCCACCCTGTTCATCGACGGCGGCCAGACGATCTGGGGTGCCTAGAGCGCTCCTCCGGCTCCGCTTCGGCCTAGCGGTGGTGGCGACGGTCGTGCTGGTGGCGTGCCGTGGCCCCGGCCCCGGCGATTCCGACCCGCCCACCAACCTGTCCACCTGGGAGGTTCGCTTCTCCCATGTGCTCTCGAGCAGCTCGGAGTTCCACCTCATGGCGGAGCGCTTCCGCGATCTCATGCTGGAGCGCACCGACGGGCGGTTCCGGGTCGTGATCTATCCGTCGGGACAGCTCGGGGGCGAGCGCGTGGCCTTCGAACAGATCCAGGTCGGCGCGGTTCACATGGCCATCACGGGCACTCCCGTGCTCTCGGGCTGGGTGCCCGAAGGGCAGATGTTCGATCTCCCGTTCCTGTTCGAGACCCGGGACCATGGGCTCTCGGTGATGAGCGGCCCCGTCGGGGATTGGTGGCGCGATCTCCTTCTCGAGCGCACGGGCGTCCGCTCGCTGGGGTTCCTCGACTACGGGTTCCGCCACGTCTACAACACGCGTCGACCCGTCGAGGCGCCCGAGGATCTCGCCGGCCTAAAGCTTCGGGTCCTTCAGAACGCGACGTACCTGGCGGCCTATTCCGCGCTGGGCGTGCAGGCGACCCCGATGAACTACGGCGAGGTCTACTCCGCACTCCAGCAGGGGGTGATCGACGGCGGGGAGGCGAACGCGATCGGATTCGTGAGCAGTCGGCTGCACGAGGTGGCGAAGTTCTACAGCTTTACGTCCATCACCTACAACCCGATCACTCTCCTGGTGAACGAGCCGTTCTATCGGGCGCTTCCCCGCGACATCAGGGAGACGGTCGACCGCTCCGCGGCTGACGCGCTCGCCTACCAGAGCGAGCTCGCCCGCCGGATGGAGGCCGCTGCCCTCGAGCAGATGCGTGCGGGCGGCGTGGAGATCTCGCGCCCGAACCTGGCGCCGTTCGCGCCGGCCGTCAGACCGCGCATCCGGGACGAACTGGCGGATCGGCTGCCGGACGGCGAGGCGCTGATCTCAAGGCTGGTGGCGGAGGCGGAGCGCACGGCGTCCGAGAGAATGCCCCAGGAATGACGGTGAGAGGATGACGCGGCGACTCCAGGCGCTCAACCGGGTCCTGGTCGCGTTCGAGACGTACGCCGTCGGCGGCCTCGTGATCACGGTTTGCGTCGCGGTCCTCCTCCAGGTCCTCATGCGCTACCTGTTCGCCTACCCGAATCCCTGGAGCGAGGAGGTCTCGCGCTTCTGCTTCATCTGGATGTCGCTGCTCGGGGCCTCTCTGGCGGTGGCGCGTCGGGCTCACTTCGGGTTCGATCAGGTCACCAGGAAGTTGGCCCCGCGCGCGAAGAGGGTTGTGGAGACGTTCGCCGGGGCGCTCGTGATGGTGTTCTCGCTCCTCCTCATCGCCACGGGCATCGCCCTCATGGACCTCACCATGGGAGAGCGCTCCGCGGCCCTGAACCTGCCGGTCGCTCTCGTTTACGCCGCGGTGCCGGTGTCCGGTGTGCTGATGGTGATCCACATGCTGGCCGGGCGGGTCGGCGAGGGGGCCGGAGATCGCTCGGCCGGGGAGACCGGCTGATGGGCGGGCTCCTGCTCGGCATCTTCGGCTTCTTGGTATTGGCCGCCGTGCCCATCGGCTTCGCGCTCGCGATCGCGGCCGTCATCGCCATCGTGGTGGCGGACCTTCCGCTCGTCATCATCCCGCAGCAGATCGTCGCGGGGATGGATTCCTTCCCCATGCTCGCCGTGCCCCTCTTCATTCTGGCCGGCTTCATCATGGATGTCGGGGGGATCAGCCGCCGCCTGGTGACGCTGGCGCGGTCGCTCGTGGGACACCTCCCCGGCGGGCTCGGGCAGGTGGTCATCATGGCCGAAATGTTCTTCTCGGGCGTGTCGGGCTCCACTTCCGCGGACGCGGCGGCCATCGGGGGCATCATGGTGCCTCAGCTGACGGCGAACGGATACAGCCGGGCGCGCGCCACCGCGATCGTCTCGGCCGCGTGCGGGATGGGGATTCTCATTCCACCGGCCATCGTGATGGTCGTCTACGGCGTGATCGGCAACGTCTCCATAGGCGCGCTGTTCATCGCCTCGATTGCCCCCGCGCTCCTCATCGCCGTGGGCTTGATGACGCAGATCGGGTGGCAGGCACGGAGGCAAGGTTGGCCGCGCGAGGAGCGCGCATCGGTGGCGGAAGTCCGGCGCGCCGCGATCGACGCCGTGCTCCCCCTGTTCATGATCGTGGTCATTCTGGGCGGCATCCGCTTCGGTATCTTCACGCCCACGGAGGCCGCTGCCGTCGCCGTCGCCTACGCCCTGCTCCTGGCCGGGCCGGTGTACCGATCCCTCACCGCCCGGGACCTGTGGAGCAAGGTCGTCCAGACCGCCATGGTGTCGGGGATGGTGCTGTTCGTGGTGGGCGCCGCGCGCCTCCTGGGCTGGGTCCTTGCCGTCATGCAGGTGCCCCAGGCGCTGGCGTCATCGGCGGTGGGGATGGGAGGCGGTCAGGCCGGCTTCATGGTACTCACGATCCTCGTCTTCCTTCTGCTCGGCGCGATTCTCGAGGGCGTGCCCGCGGTCGTCCTGCTGACGCCGATCCTGCTGCCCCTGGCGACGCAACTCGGGATCGATCCCATCCACTACGGCGCCGTCATCGTGGCGACCCAGGGGATCTCCGTGTTCCTGCCGCCCGTGGGCGTGAGCCTCCTGGTGGCCTGTTCCGTGGGAGGGGTCGAGCCTGCGGAGGTCGCCCGCCCGCTCTGGCCCTACCTGGGGCTGATGCTGGCGCTCACCGTGGCCATCGCCTTCCTGCCGGGCATGGTCCTGTTCCTGCCGGAACTGCTCGGGTACTGAGGGCGGAGCGCTCGTCGGAGGACGTTGGGGCGGCACGCGAGGGCAGGGTCTCCGGTGCGGTGAGCTACGGGAGCGGTGGGCAGGTAGGCCACAGGGGCCTTTCGTGGAATAGGTCCCAGTGTGTATGGTACACACCATGTCGAGCAGGGAAATCATTCGCAAACTGGTGGCAGATGGCGGGACGCTTCGGAACACCCGCGGAAGCCACCACCAATTCGTTCATTCCGACAAGCCCGGCCGAGTGACGGTGAAGCACCCCAGCAAGGACATCCCGATCGGGACGCTTCGCAACATCTTCCGGCAGGCGGGTTGGGAATGGGAGGATCGCTGATGCGCTTTCCGATCGTGGTTCACAAGGATGCAGACAGCGGGTATGGCGTCACCGTGCCCGATCTCCCTGGTTGTTTCTCGGCCGGTGACACCCTCGACGAAGTGATCGAGTCGGCACGGGAGGCGATCGCGTGCCATATCGAGGGCCTGCTGTTGGATGGCGAACCGGTCCCGGCCAAGGCCTCGCTGGAAGCGCATCAGGCGAACGACGACTACAGAGGTGGTGTGTGGGCGATTGCCGACGTGGATATGTCGAAACTTTCGAGCAAGACCAAACGAATCAATATCACACTGCCTGAGCGGGTACTGGCCATCGTGGACCAGGCCGCGGTGCGGGAAGGCCAGTCAAGGTCCGGTCTGCTGGCTCGCGCGGCGCTCAGCTATCTTCAGCATGAGTCGGACGGAGACTTGTCAGGTCTGCTCACCGACAGACCCGATGCAAGTCATGCCTACGGGGCCGGCTCGGCACGGCAGGCCCGGCGTCGGCAGGGAGACGGCGAGTAAGGCTGGCGCTATTGATGCGATGAACCGGGTCAGTATTTGATGTCGGTCCGACCGACGGTCATCCCGATGTTGCCGACTCGGCGACCCATCGTGTAAAGCTCGCCACTCCCGGCGGTCATCCCGAAAAAGTCCACATCGGGCACGATCAGGCGATCGCCGTCGTCGACTGCGCCCGCGATGACGGTCGTCGCCATGACCTCCGCGATGAAGAGCTTCCGCACGGGCGGTACCGCAAGTGAGTCGATGATGCGACACTCGCAATGGATGGGGGACTCCTCCACGGTGGGCGCATCGACCACGGTCGCCGCGCCTCGTGTGAGACCTGAGAGCTCGAACTTGTCGGCTACGCTTCCAGAGTTCATGTCGACGGTGTCGAACGCCTCGACCATCGATGCAAGCGGGACGTTCAGCACGAACTCGTCGTGGAGTTCCAGGAGTTCCCTCGCTTGATGCTCGAAGCCCGCGCTCACCCCGATCTGGGGCGGGTCGCCGTTCACGACGAACGTCCATAGCACCGAGATCTCGTCAGGGTCGCCGGGTCGGCCGTTCACGGTGAGCAGGATCGCCGGGACGGGCGGGAGCATCGGGCCCGGCGCCGCAAGCGAGCGGCGAGGGCCGGCGAGCGGCGCCGACGGGCTGGTCCCCGGCGTGCAGCCCCAAACGGCGCCGATCGCAGCAGCCGCCGATCCGCTCTCCAGGAACCGTCTTCGCGGCCAGACGGGAATTGATGTCTTCTTCTTCATCGCCTCCTCGCGGATGACTGCCTCCAACTTGCAAACGTGTGGAGTCCGCGCGCCGGCTGCCACCTCCGGTGGAGACTCACCTCAATCCCCGGGCTCCGTGGATCCATACGCGGACGCGCCCGCCCACTCTGACCTTACCTGGCGCTGATGCGGGTGCCCCCGCGGCCGCCTTGCTGCCGGGCGTCGCATTGTCCCTGCCCACCGTGCTCGCCTAAAGGCGGGGTGTCAGGTGACAACCGAACTTGTACACCCCACCCCACACCACCTCAAATCCGGTCCTCGAAAAGTCACCTACGCCGCCCCCAGTCCCCGCTCCGCAACCTCAATAACAGTGCGCGACAGCGCAGCGTATTCATTGTGAGTTTCACCTTCAGAGGTGAATTCCCGCCACAAGAGTTCCTTCAGCTCCCCGTTCTCACATCTCTCGATCACCTCCAGCATCTTCATAAGGCGCTTGATTCTCTCGCCTCGTCTCTCCACCAAGTCTGCCCGATTGAGCTTGAGCAACCGTTCTGTCAGAGCCGCCGCATCACAGCCGGGTCGCGCGTATACCACCGCGCCCAACTGCCAAAAATGTTCCTCTGGATCCACTTGATACGGGTCGATGAAGGTCCCTCCATCAACTGACGCCCCACCCTTGTTGGTATTACACACGTCACACGCGATCGTCAGATTTGGCCAGCTAAACCACTTGGATGGATCATCGGATTTCGGCACAACATGTTCGATGTCACCGAACGTTATGTGTCGCAATTTGCTCTCGCAGTACGCACACTTGTCAAAGGTTTCCAACAGCAGAGCCTGCTTAATGTCGCGGTGATTGTAGCGGCTTTTCTCTGACTTGGTTGGTGCATCTCCTGCAGTAATCTTCCTCACCACGATCTCCGTCCACCGCGTACAGTTTTTCGAGAGAGCTGCAGGTTCATCCCCCTTTTCCAACTTGATCATTGTCGCTCGGTCAGAGCAGCAAGTGCATCTGGATAGAGTATATCGTATCCAAGTCCAGCGAGTTCTCCGCGCAGCGCCTCTAACGATCGGGCCGTTATCGGGATCTCCCGATAACGTGCCACAATCTGTGCAAGGTCTTCTTCTACCCACGCAGGAATCGTTGCCTTCACGCCTAGAACCTCGCGAAGAATCTCACTCGCGTTCCCGGCCCGACTTACGGTATCAAGCTTCTCACTCACCACACGGGTCGCGTCCGAGGGCGAAATATGATCCGCACCCTGAATCTCGTCGGTCTCTGTGTTCATATAGCGTAGCACATAGACGTTAGAGTCGCTAACCGATGACACCATGAATGGGCTGTGCGTTGCGATCATAAACTGTGCCTTCGGGAAGCTCTTCAATAACCGGGGCATCAACGTCCGTTGCATCGTTGGATGAAGATGATTCTCCGGTTCATCGATGGTCACGACAAATTCGTCGTTGACTTGCGAGAACATATGCAAACGCCAAGTCAAGTCTATGATCGTCAATAAGCCGCCCGATGCCGCATCGAGAATGAAATCCCCAGAGGTTGTTTGGAGAACCACTTCCGGCGGTCTGACTGCAATGTCCTGAAAACCCAGAGAGTCAGGCAACATAGTACGGAGGGTCTCGACGAAACCCAGATAGGCGTCGAGTATCTCCTTGTTTGCCTGGACGCGAGAATTGCCCTCGCCGAACATGGCCATTGCTATGATGGCTTCCTTCATGCGATAGATGGGGGAATAACCGGTGTGACCGCCTTGGTATTTCTGCACGACCTCATTGTTATATGACTGATATGCCTTTTGGGCAGTTATGATGGTAGTAGGGATCTGTCCAACCTGCTGGAAATGCATGATAGGCGCGTGGGAATCTATGTGGATGCCGGGAACGGTCTGCTGCTTGGCGATCGTGACGTTGTACTGCACGGAAGATTCTGTGGGGATTTGAAGTTCGGACTTGATGCCGTTGCCGTAGACGATAGCTCCGACGTTCGACATTTCGGAGCGGGTGGTCCAGGCCTTCTGCCAAAGTCTGGCGATGGTACCGCTGAAAAGGCCTGTCAGGTAAGAATGACCGCCACCTGATCGCGCGACTGGCGTGGCCAGGAACGGTTGATTAATGCCGAAATGGGTGTGAAATATTCGGAGGAGGGAGCTCTTGCCGGCGCCATTGGCGCCAGTCAAGACTGTTAAGCGGGGGTGGAGGTCAAGGTCGACGCGTCCGAACTGACGCCAGCCTTCGATGCGGAGAGAGGTAAAGGTCATGGGAGGGATGTGAGACCAATCGTGTGGAGAGGCCGTCGCGCGAGCGTGGGAACGTGGGGATGCGAGATCGGGGAGAGGGCGCTCAGGAGGGGAACACGCGGCGCCGGGCGGGCGAGGGGCCAAGCGATACGCCGGAAGGCGTCGCGTAGAAAATGGCGGCAAGATTTCGCTGGGCAGTTGGGATTGCGTGAAGGCGCCAAGTGATGTGGTGGGACCGGGGAAGTGACCTGTACGAAGCTAGGTAGGCCTCGTGCGCGGGGTTGCTGAGCGAGTGCATCGTCATGTGGGCGGCTGGACCGCCGGTTCGGTGGCGTCTGCTCGCGCGCTTCGGTGACGGGACACAGGACAGTACGCATGTCCGGATAGTATCGGGGAGGGGAGGGGCATTCAAGGGACGTCGTGCGCTTGGATGTCAAACCGCAATAGAAATGTCCGGGGTTAGGGCGCAATAGAAATGTCCTCCCCGGGGGTTCCGGTTTTGGCCCCGGCTCCGGTCGCTTCGGGGATGCGGGGCGGTTCGTTCTTGTTGGATATCCCTTCTCTCTCGCGGCGGAGGTTCCGGCGCGCGATGGCCTGTTGGGCACTGGCTTGGAAGTGCTTGCGCCAGGGGTGGTCCGGAGCTGGCTTGGGAGGTGCGGGCCGCGGCTTTGCCGGCTTGGCGGGCGCGTCGTTGGGGGAAGCGGTGGGGGCTTGGCATACGGATTCGACATCCAGGTAGCGCTCACCGAAGCGGAAGCGGACCTCGCCGTCGAGGCGGCGCTCGACGATGACCTCGGCGGACGGGACGATGCCGCCGGCCTCCCGCTCCGGGATCTGCCAGCGCCGCTTCCGGAACCGGATCGTGAAGTCGCGGGCCACGACGCGGGTATCGGTCTCGGCGAAGAGCGCCTCGAGGTCCACGCCGACCGGGAGCGGACGGTGCGCGTCGCGGGGATCGGCGGGCTCGACGGTGAAGCGCTCGTTCCAGAACGGGACCCAGTAGTCCTCCAGAAAGCGGTTGGCCGCCTCCAGGGTGGCGATCCCCTCCAGCCGCATCTCCTTGACCAGCCGGTCCTGCGCGGTGCCGAAGCTCCGCTCGACCCGTCCCTTGGCCTGGGGAGAGCCGGCCAGAATCACCTCGACGCCCAGCTCGCCCAGCGCGCGCGAAATGATCGTGTCCGTGCGCTCCTCCCGCTTCGACAGCCACTGCCCGAAGTGCCCCGCATGGTCGGTGTAGACCGCCACGGGCCGGCCGTGGCGCCCCAGATACTCGATGATCGCCCGCCGGTTCTCCGCCCCGTTGTCGCGCGCCACGAAGCGGGCCATGAGCAGACGGCTCGTCGCGTCGTCGTGGATCGAGATCAGCGTCTGGCTTCCCGGCGATCTCTCCTCCAGCCACGGGTGCGCGGAGCTGTCCCACTGCCCCAGTTCGCCCAGCGCCGCCCGCCTGGGCCGCCGGCTGCGGTGCCGCGCGCGCCGCCGGCGCCGCTCCCACCGCCCGGCCTCCAGCATCCACCGTCTGAGCGTGTCCGCGCTCACGACGACGCCGAAACGCCGCCAGAGGTGCTCGGCCAGCAGCGTCGGGCCGAAGTCCGCGTACAGCGGATCGGCCGCCACCGACAGCGCAAGCTCCCGCACCGCCGCGGGTAGCGACCGGTTCGATGGCCGCCCCTTGAGGCCGTGCACCGCCGCAGCGTCACCCTCCGCCTCGAACCGCCGAAGCAGACGCCGGAAGTGACGAGGCGTCACCCCGAGCCGCGCCGCCCCGGCCGCTCCCGCCAGCACGCCTTCGCTCACCTGTCTAAGCACCGACACGCGGTCCCTCTCCCTCAGACTCAACTCCATCAGATCCTCTCCCGGACCATGTTCGAAGCCCCCAAACCGAACATGGACCGTAAGAGGACATTTCTACTGCGCTAAGGGAGGACATTTCTACTGCGCTACGACAGACGTCGTGCGCTTGGATGAAGCTGTTAGGGAGCTGTTCGGAAGACGCTCTCAACTTGTTTGAGATGCTCGGGTATCGAGGCGTGGCCCCTGGCGAACGCACATATGATCCTGATCTGGGGCTCAATAGATGGCGGGGATGATCCGATATTTGACGCGCGCCTGATAGTCGGCCCACTTCTCGGGGTCGTATTTCTCGGGGCAGAATTTGTCGTCCAGACGTTGACGGGAAATGAACAAGCCGACGATGAAGACGAAGTAGGTCCAGGCACAGGGATTGGCGAAGTGACCGAATACCAGGGCAATGGACAGGGCGAAGAACCCCTCGCCCAGGTAGTTGAAGTGGCGAGCGACACCCCATAGGCCGCTGCACAGGATCTTGCGGTCGCCGGCCTGGATGTACGCGGGTTCGATGAGCCCGAGAAACTTGCGATCGGGCCATCGCTTGAAGATGTATTTCTGCATGTCGGCGCCGCGCGCGATGCCCCAGCTGAACAAGAACAGTGCGGCCGACCCCATGAGCCACACATCCGTGCATGCCGGCGAGAAGCCGGGATCGGGGTACACGGCCATACGCACAGCGGCAGGATGTAGAGCCACCCGTACACCATGATGCCACCCCAGATCATCTTGAAGCCGAGGTGTTCATGGATCACGTCATAGGTGTGGAGCTGGACGCGCTCGAAGATGAAGTAGTCCAGGACGTAGAACGTGAGGAATCCCGCATACAGGAAGACCCCCGGGTTGGAGGCTGCGCCGAAAAGCCCGTAGTGGTACGCGGCTCCGGAGAGGGCGTTCAGAGACAACATCGTCCCGCCGACGACGTACAGGTACATCTTCACGTCGAAGCGCCCGTTGAAGAACGACAGCTCCAGGGCGCGCCCTTCCCACAGCGCGGCGAACCGATTCTCGATCTTGCCTTGCGCCCGCCCGAATACCGCCAGGATGGCGAGGACAAGGCATAAGACGGTGCCGCCCGCCACCGCATGGATCGAGGACCGGTAGAACCAGTCACGCGGCATCCCGGTGAGCTGGAGCGTCCACACCATCAGCGCGATTGCGAATACCAGAATGCCGTTCAGCCGATAGTTGCGGGGCTCACCGGTCTCCGGGTGGATGACGTAACCGGGAACCCGCCGTGCGGGCAGCACGACCTGTGCCAGGAAGAAGGCGGCGCAGATGACCAGCGGGGTGAAGAAACCCGCAATCGCTTCCGTCCGGGAAAGCTCGAACAGGTGGCCGATACCAAGCCATTCAATCATGAACGCTGCCTCGGCGCCAGGCTGAACGGTTCGCGCGCGAACACGCGGCGCACCATCGGCTCGAAGAACTCCAGCGGCAGCGAATCGTAGTCGGGATCGAATGCGCACTGGTCCCAGCGGTGACAGAAGTCCACGGCGTCCTGATACCAGGGATGGTCGCGGTACTTGTCGCGCGCCTTGCGGTCGCCGCCCACGTGGTGGGCGTAGTAGTAGTACTGGAACAGGCCGTGGTGCCGGACGATCCAGTGCGTTCGCTCGGTCACGTAGGGGCGCAGCAGCAGCGCGGCGAGCTCGCCGTGGCTGTGCGGGGCCAGCAGGTCGTCGATGTCGTGCAGGAGCGCCGCGACCACCATCTCCTCTTCCGCGCCGTCGCGATGGGCGCGGGTCGTGGTCTGCAGAGAATGCTCCAGCCGGTCGACCCGGTAGCCGGAGAACGAACCGGACAGCTCGCGGAGATGTGCCAACACCCGGTCGGCGGTGCCGGCGGCGAACTCCTCCTCGAGCTGCGCGAGCATCGCGTAGTCCTCGCGGGTGCCGTCCGCCATGCTGGTGAAGCTCACCACGGGACCGTTCGGCGTTGCCATAGGGTGCATGCTTGTCACTCCCCCGATGAAGGCTCCTCGCCACGCAGCGTGAGTGGAAACGAAGGCCATTGTCAACGGCGGGACGCCTGAGCGCGCCCCGCCCGGGCTCGGTGCTTGACACGCACAGGATAAGCGCGCTTGATGCTCGGTAGCGCATGCTCCAGGCCGGTCACAACGGATTGAGGGGATCGACCATGCATCACTCGATCAGCAGCGTCGCCCGGAATGCCGACGCCCTGTCCGCAGTCTGGAGCGGTGGCGAACGGACCGATCTTCCCTACCTCTGGCTGCGCGACAATTGCGGTTGCAGCGAGTGCTGGGTCGAGCAGACCACGGAGAAGCGGTTCCACATCTTCAGGGTCGCCTGGGACCTGAGACCGCAGCAGGTCAGCATCGAACGCGCCGGATCCGAGGACGAGGCGATCTCCATCGCCTGGCCGGACGGACACCGCACCCGCTACCGGTCGAGCGAGATCCACGGCCTCCTGAGCCGGCCTCGTCTCGACCTGCAGTACTGGGACGGCCAGTTCCAGCCGCGGAAGTTCGACTACGGGCGGTTCCAGGCGAGCGACCGCGCGGCGGCGGACCTGATCGAGGAGTTTCTGCGGACGGGGGTCTGCGTGCTGGTCGACGCCCCCACCGAACCGGATTCGTTGGAGCAGCTCGCGACCCGTCTGGGTCCGATCCGCGAGGTGCTGTTCGAGCGCATCCACAACGTGATGCTCGATCCGAAGGGATACAACATCGCGCACACGGGTCTGGCAGTCGCACCCCATAACGACTTTAGCAGCTACACCTGGCCGCCGAGCGTGCAGGCGCTGCACATGCTGGTGAACGAGTGCGAAGGCGGCGAATCGACCGTCGTGGACGGCTTCGGCCTGCTCAACGAGCTACGCAGCGATCACCCCGACAAGTTCGACGTGCTGTGCGAGGTGCCGGTGCCGTCCCGCATCTTCAGCGAGGAATACGAGTGCTACGCGGCCAACCCCATGGTCGCGCTGGACAGCGACGGCGAGGTCAGGATGATTCGCTTCAACACCGCGCAGATGCAGGCCATTCCTCTGTCGGAGCCTCGGCTGGGCGAGTTCTACGCCGCCTACCACGAGCTGTCCAGGCGCGTCAATGACCCGGGCGCCCAGGTGAACTTCCGGTTGGAGGGCGGGCAGATTCTGCTGTGCGCCGGGCACCGGGTGCTGCACGGTCGCACCGCGCTGCGCTCGACCGGGAACCGCCACCTGCAGGACGCCTACTTCGAGCACGACAACGTGCGCAACCACCCCGGGATGCTGCGCCGCACCGGCCGGATCTGAAGGCCCGGCCGCGTCCGATCGAATGCCGCCTGCTTCAACGACCCGGACTCGGGCCGCGCTTTGCGACCTGGCCCTCGGTGCCTCCGTGGAGGTCTTGGCGCGAAAGGTGCCTCCGCCGGAAGTTCTCGTCGGCCACCTCCCGCGCGGTGCCGCCGTCTATGTGCCGTTCCCGCCGAAGGGCCGGTGGCCGGACACGATCGCCGCCTGCGAACGGGTGCTGGCGGCGGGCATGAAGCCGGTGCCGCACCTGTCGGCGCGCTCGGTGCGGAGCCCGGACGAGCTCGGCGACTGGCTGTCCGCGCTGGTGGAGACAGGGGTGGATTCCCTGATGCTGGTGGCCGGAGACCGCGCCGCGCCCGCCGGCCCGTACCCCGATACGCCGGCCCTGCTGGACTCCGGGCTACTCGCCGAGCGCGGTCTGCGGCGGCTTGGCGTCACGGCGTATCCGGAGGGGCATCCCTTCGTCGGCCCGGCCGATCTGGATGAAGCACTTCGGCGCAAGACGGAATACGCCCGGGCGACGGGTTCGGAGCTCTGGGTGGTGACGCAGTTCGTGTTCTCGCCCGCCCCCGCTCTCGCCTGGCTGGCGCGGACGAGGAAGGCCGGTTGCACGCTGCCGGTTCGCATCGGGGTGCCGGGGCCCGTCGCGCTACGCACGCTGATCGGATACGCGGTCCGCTGCGGCGTCGGGGCGTCCGCCCGGGCGTTGAAACGCAAGCCCGGCGTCGCACGGTTGGCGGGCAGATGGTCGCCGACCCCCATTGCGCTGGCGCTGGCCTCGCATCTGGCCGTCCGCGAGAAGGCGCCTGCCGTCGACATTCACCTGTTCACCTTCGGCGGTCTGGCGGACGCCGCCGGATGGCTGTCACGTTGCCGTCACGCGAGGGGACGCCTGCGTCGACATTCACCTGTTCACCTTCGGCGGTCTGGCGGACGCCGCCGGATGGCTGTCACGCACTGCCACCCTGACAGGAGATGCTCCCGAATAGATGCCATTCATGCCGTTGTAGTAGTGCCGTTTCTGCCGTTATGCGACTGCCGAATCTGCCGCTGTCCCTTCCCGGAGGCTCTCCCAACCGCTAGCATCCTCGTGTAGCGCACGTCCGATCAAGTCCACTAAGGTGGGTGCATGACCTATCGCCCCAGAGTCGTCGACAGCGAACTGGCCGAGCGCCTGAAGGCCACCGGAGCGGTGGTGATCGAGGGCCCGCGGGCGTGCGGAAAAACCACCACGGCGCGGCAAATCGCTGCCAGCGAAGCCCGGCTGGACGTCGACGATGTGGCCCGGCGCCTGGCCAGTCTCGAACCGGCCCGCGTCCTGATCGGCGACGTGCCGAGGCTGATCGACGAATGGCAGCTGGAGCCGGCGATCTGGAATCACGTGCGGAGGGCGGAGGGCGGTGGATGATCGCGGCCTCCCGGGTCAGTTCATCCTCACTGGATCCGCGGTTCCGGCCGACGACGCAACCCGCCACACCGGGGCCGGACGTCTGACCCGGCTTCGCATGCGCCCGTTCTCACTCTTCGAACTGGGTCGCTCTTCGGGCCAAGTCTCGCTGGCGGGCCTCCTGGACGGGGGCCGCGTCGCGGCGGACAGGTCGGTGATCCCGCTCGATGATCTGGCGGAACTGATCTGCGTCGGCGGCTGGCCCCTGAACCTCCAAAGCACCACCCAAACGGCGCTCCACGCGAACAGGGATCACCTGGACGAGATCCGTCGCCTGGACATCACCAACGGGGACGGCAGGAGGAGGGATCCGGTGAGGGTGGGCATGCTCCTCCGGTCCCTGGCCCGGAACGTCGCGACGCCCGCCGCGACCGCGACCCTCGCCTCCGACACCGGCGAAGGCGTATCCGCCATCAAGGAGCACACGGCCGCGGAGTATCTGAGGGCGCTGGAACGGATCATGATCGTTGAGAACCAGCCTGCGTGGCCCACCCACCTGCGCTCCAGGTCGGTGCTGAGGAGCAAGCCGATCCGGCACCTCGCGGACCCCTCACTCGCGGTGGCCGCCGTCCGAGCGACACCTGCCCGGCTACTCCGCGACCTCGGTTTCCTCGGATTCCTGTTCGAGTCGCTGGTCGTACGGGATCTGCGGGTGTACGCCCAGGCTACGGACGCCGAGGTGTTTCACTACCGCGAGAAGGCCGGCCTCGAGGTGGACGCGATCGTTCAGTGCAACGACGGTCGCTGGGCGGCTTTCGAGGTCAAGCTCGGCGAGGGAAGAGCAGATGAAGGTGCCGACAACCTCCTCCGGCTGGCACGGAAGGTGGATCCGGACCGTATGGGCGAGCCGACGTCGCTGGGCGTGATCGTGAGCAGCGGGTATGGTTACACGCGGGAGGATGGGGTGAGCGTGATCCCGGTAGGGGCGCTGGGGCCCTGATCCATAGCGCCACCGAGCGATTTGCGAGGACGGTCTCCATGGCGATCCCGAATGACACGACGCGCCGCGACTTCCTGATTAGTCTGGTGGGTGCCGGAGCGGTGCTGGCCACCCGGCCCCCGGCGCTCGGGAACACACTGTCGGCCCAGGACATGCTGCCCACGCGGCCGATCCCGGGGACCGAGGAGACGCTGCCCATCGTCGGCTTCGGCTCCTCGAAGCCGGTGCTCGAGATCCCCACCGAGGGGACCGAGCCTGTGGCGGGCGTGATCCGCATGCTCCTCGAACACGGGGGACGGGTCGTCGACACCTCGCCCCGCACGCCGGAGATCGACGAGGAGTTCGGTCAGGTCCTCGCGGCGCCGGAGTTCAGCGGCCGGCTCTTCGTCTCAACGAAGATCAACACGGACGGGGAAGCGTCGGGCATCGAGCAGATGCGGCAGAACCAGCGGCTGGTCGGAGGCCGCACCCTGGACCTGCTCCAGGTCGAGAGCATGCGCGATCTGGACGTGCACTGGCCCAACGTGCTCCGGTGGAAGGACTCGGGGGAGGCGCGCTACATCGGTGTCACCACCTCCAGCACCGGACAGCACGATCAGTTCGAGTCATTCATGAGAGCGGAACCCCTCGACTTCGTTCAGATGAACTACTCGGTGATGGAGCCGGACGCGGAGAATCGGCTCCTGCCGCTCGCCCGGGACCTCGGGATGGGCGTTCTGATCAACCGTCCGTTCATGAACGGCAGCTACTTCGGACGCGTGAGCGGACGGTCGCTGCCCGAATGGGCATCCGAGTTCGACTGCGCGAGCTGGGCGCAGTTCTCACTCAAGTACATCCTCGCGCATCCCGCCGTGACGTGCGCGCTCACCGAGACGACGAATCCGGCGCACATGGAGGACAACATCGGGGCCGCCTTCGGCCGCCTGCCGGACGAGGCGACGAAGCGGCGCATGCGTGAGCTGGTTCAAGACTTCTAAAGGGTTCCGGAGGAAACGGTCATGGTCCTGCTCCCGCCTCACTTCGCCTTTCTGTCCCCCGCAGCGCGCGGCAGAATCACCCGCCGCGCTCGGACCGCCCACGGTCCCCACCGAGCACCGCGCCCCCGCCTCCTCCTCTGCCTGGCCACCACCCTCGCCGCCCTCACCCTCGCAGGATGCGACGAGTCCGCCCCTCCAGAGGACCCCCGCTGGGGATCGCTGATCAGCGAGCGCACCTACGGCGTCATTTCGAAACGCGACAGGATCACGATCGTCTTCACCCAGGATGTGGCGGGCGAGTACCTCATAGGCCGTCCCACGACCGGCGTGCTCGTCCTCGAACCGGCTGTGGAGGGCGCGGCCACCTTCGTCAGCACCCGTGAGCTCGTCTTCGCACCCGCCGCGGACCTGCCTTCGGGACAGGAGTATCGCGTTACACTCGTCCGGGAGGGTCTGCTGGGCCTGCCCGACGACCTGGGCGACTACCAGTTCGACTTCAGCGTCATGCAGCAACGTCTGGAA
The DNA here is from genome assembly GCF_965237495.1 of Candidatus Palauibacter sp. Taxonomy (GTDB): domain Bacteria; phylum Gemmatimonadota; class Gemmatimonadetes; order Palauibacterales; family Palauibacteraceae; genus Palauibacter. The sequence continues at coordinate 4,088,600 of NZ_OZ250143.1, forward strand.
CTTCTTGTGGACGGGTTGGACGCGGAGTCCGGCGAGGAGGACGCTCTCGTTCTGACCGGATCGATCGTGACCGCGGACTTCGCGGAGTCGGAGGCCGTGGAGGGCGTTCTCGGCGCCGAGCAGGACGGGGCCGACCTGCAGATTCGGTGGCAACACGGCCCTGAAGGGCTCAATCATCGCTTCGCCGTTCAAGGCGTGACCCGCGGCGGGCGCGACGACGAGGTCCGGCTGCGCTGGGACGGACGGGGCATCGGGACCTCCTCGCGGGAAACTCGGGACATCCCGATCCCGGCGCAGGACGTGTTCCGGATGATCTCCGTGCGCGCCGAGTCGGACGACCGACAGTACGCGCTGGTTCGGTTTTCCGACCCGCTCGACCCGAACCAGAACCTCAACGGGCTGGTGAGCCTGGGCGAGGAGAGCATCACTCTGGAGGTGCAGGGCAACGCACTCCGGATCATCCCCGGCGACCGCGTCATCGGGCCCGTGACGGTCGTGCTGGAGGAGGGGCTGCGGAGCGCGGACGGCAAGCGGCTCGAGGAGCGCCACGAGACCGAGGTGACGTTTGTCGACGTGAAGCCCGGCGTGCGCTTCGCCGGGCGCGGCGTGGTGCTCCCGCGGGCTGACCGGCTGACCGTCCCCATCGAGGCGGCCAACGTGCACTCGGTGCAGGTCACGGCCTTTCGGGTGTACGAGACCAACATCGGGCAGTTCCTGCAGGCCAACGACCTGTCCGAAGGCCGCGAACTCCGGCGCACCGGACGCACCCTGTGGCGGCGCACGGTCGAGCTGCCGGAAGAACCGGGCGGGGGTTGGACGCGGTACACGCTGGATGTGAGCGACGTCGTGCGCGCCTCCTCGGGAAGCCTGGTCCGTCTGACCCTGTCGCTCAACCGCGGCAACTCCACCTTCGCGTGCAGTGAGGCACAGGATCGGATCCCCGTGCTCGAGGAACCGTGGCCGGCCGACCTGGAGGCTGCGGGGAGCTCGCCCAGCAGTTGGGACGCCATCGAGGCCTCCTACCAGGGCTCCGTCGATTGGAGAGACCGGAACGACCCCTGCGTCGATGCCTACTTCCGCTGGTCCTCGCGGGCGGGCGACTCGCGTAACTTCCTGGCCTCGAACATCGGCATGACGGCAAAGCGGGACGCCCGGGGCGGCACCCTGGTCGCCACCACCGACCTGCGCACCTCCGAACCGATGCGCGGCGTGGCGGTGACGTTCATGAACTACCAGAACCAGCCGCTCGAGACCGTGGTGACGGGACCCGGGGGACTGGCCCGCACCACGCTTCCCTCGGAGCCCCACCACGCGGTGGCCACGCGGGGCGGAGAGAGGGGCTACCTGAAGATGAGCCCCGGCATGGCGCTGCCGACCAGCCACTTCGACGTGGGTGGCGAAGTCGTGGCCGAGGGGCTCAAGGGGGCGATCTACGGCGAGCGCGGGGTGTGGCGTCCCGGCGACGACATCCACCTCACCTTCGTGGTCGACGACGCCGACAATCCGCTGCCGGCAGGCCACCCGGCCACCCTGCGACTCCTCAATCCGTTGGGCCAAGTGGTTCACACGGTCACCAACGCCGACCCGGTCGGCGACTTCTACGCCTTCGCGCTCAGGACGGCCGCCGACGCACCCACCGGGAACTGGAACGCGGCCGTCGAGGTCGGAGGGGCTCGCTTCTCGACCCCGCTCAAGATCGAAACCGTCATGCCCAACCGCCTGAAGGTGGAGCTCGATCTGGGTGAAGGCGAGTTTCTTCAGGGCGGCGTGCGCCACGAAGCCACCCTCGTGGGGCAGTGGCTGAGCGGTGCCGTGGCGCGCCAGCTCAACACCGACGTGCAGGTGAGGTTCCGGTCCGTCCCCACCGCCTTCACCCGGTTTTCGGACTTCGTCTTCGACGACCCCGCGCGCGACTACTCCGATGAGCCGCTCACGGTCTTCGAAGGCACGCTGGACGACGAGGGCCATGCCGCCTTCACCACGGAGCTGGCACCCGGGGGCCATTCCCCCGGGATGCTTTCGGCAACCTTCACCACCCGTATCTTCGAGCCGGGCGGGGCCTTCAGCACCAACCGGCGCAGCCTGCGCTTCTCCCCCTACGACCGCTACGTCGGGGTCCGGCTACCCCTCGGTGACACGCGGCGAGGCATGCTCCTCACCGACACGGTGCACACGGTTCGGGTCGCGACGCTTTCGCCCGACGGCGAGCCGGTGTCGGCCGATTCGGTCGACCTCACCCTCTACAAGATCGACTGGCGCTGGTGGTGGGACCGCTCCGCGGAATCGCTGGCCCGCTACTCCGAGTCGGAGCACAGCTCGGTGGTGGCCCGGGGGCGGGTCGCCACGACGGACGGGCGCGGAAGCTGGAACTTCAGGGTCAGCTACCCGGACTGGGGCCGGTATCTGCTGCGGGCGTGCGACACCGAAGGCGGGCACTGCACCGGCAGGACCGTGTACATCGACTGGCCCGGCTGGGCCGGCCGGCCGCAGGAGCAGTCGGGCGCCGGGGCGAGTGCGCTCACGCTGCTGGCCGACACGACGAGCTACCAGGTGGGCGACGTAGCCGAGATTCAGCTGCCGGAGGCGAACACCGGCCGGGCGCTCGTCACCCTGGAAACGGGTACGAGGATCCTCGACCAGCGCTGGGTGGAGATGGGCGGCGGGCGCGGGCGCTTCGAGGTACCGATCACCGCGGAGATGAGCCCGAACGTCTACGTGGGCGTCAGCCTGATCCAGCCGCACTCGGACCGCGCCAACGACCGGCCGATCCGCCTCTACGGGGTGATTCCGCTCGAGGTGGAGGATCCGGCGACGGTGCTGCGGCCGCAGATCGCGGTTCCCGAAGAGTGGCGTCCCGATACGACCGTCACCGTGCGGGTGTCCGAGGTGGCGGACCGGCCCATGACCTACACGCTTGCCGTTGTGGACGAAGGGCTTCTGGGCCTCACCAACTACGAGACGCCCGATCTGCACGAGCACTTCTTCAGCAAGGAAGCGCTCGGGGTCTCCACCTGGGACATCTTCGACGAAGTGGCCGGTGCCTACAGCGCGGAACTGGAGCGGTTGCTCGCCCTGGGCGGGGACGACGCGGTGGAGCTGCAGGAGCGGGAGCGCGGCCGGTTCCCGCCGGTGGTGCGGTTTCTGGGGCCGTTCACCCTGCGGCCCGGGCAGATCGGGACGCACTCGGTCGACATCCCGGAGTACATCGGGCAGGTGCGCGTGATGGTCGTCGCGGGCCACGAAGGCGCCTACGGTTCGGCCTCGCAGTCGGTCTTCGTACGGCAGCCGCTGTCGCTCCTGGCCACGGTGCCCCGCGTCGTGGGTCCGGGTGAGGAGATCGCTGTTCCGGTGTCGCTCTTCGCAATGGAGGACGGCATCGAACGGGCCACCGTGACCCTGGACGTCGGCGAGGAGTTCCAGGTGGTGGGGAGCGCCAGCGAAACGGTCACCTTCGACGGCGCCGAGGAGCAGTTGGCGCGGCTGCGGATCCGCGCGGGCGACCGGCCCGGCGTGGGCGTCCTGCGCTTCGCCGCGGTGGCCGGAGAGCACCGCGCGCGCTCGGAGATCGCCCTGCCGATCCGCATGACGAACCCCGCCACGGCCACCCAGCTGAGGGCCCGGATCGCGCCCGGCGAGGAGTGGAGCGCCGAGGTGGATCCGCACGGGATACCGGGGACCAACTCGGCGACGCTGGAGGTGACGCCGCTCCCGCCGCTCAACCTCGAGGCGCGTCTCGGATACCTCGTGCGCTACCCGCACGGGTGCCTGGAGCAGATCGTCTCGGCGGTCTTCGCGCAGATGTACTTGCCGCTGCTGGTGAACCTCGACGCCGACGACCGGGCTCGGGTGGAGGAGAACGTGCAGGCCGGGATCGACCGTCTGCGGGGGTTCCAGGTGTCGTCCGGCGGGTTTTCGTACTGGCCGGGCACGTATTCGACCGCGAACGCCCGCAACGCATGGGTGACGAACTACGCGGGCCACTTCATGATCGAGGCCGAGCGGCTGGGCTACTACGTCGATCCGGAGGTGATCTCGAGCTGGAAAGCCCACCAGAACCGCCGCGCGCGCTCGTGGAGAAGCCGCGGTGACACGCCGGCGATGGACCAGGCATACCGGCTGTACACGCTCGCGCGGGCCGGCGACTACGAGGTCGGCGCCATGAACCGGCTGCGTCAGACGGGCGGTCTGGCGACCGCGGCCCGCTGGCACCTCGCAGCGGCTTACGGACTCGCCGGGGTGGGGCCCGGTGTCCGCCTGCTTCGCGACGACGACCGGATCGCGGAGTACGCGGCGCCCGGCTGGAGCATGGGATCTCCGCTGCGTGATCGCGGCATTCAACTCGAAGCCCTGGTGACGCTGGACCGCGAGACCCAGGCGACCCGGGTCGCCGAGGAGATCTCGGCCGCCCTCTATTCGGACGATTGGCACGGGACGCATTCCGTCGCCTACGCTCTCCAGGCGATGGCACGGTTCTATGGGCTGGGCGAGCGGTCCGGGACGTTCACCTTCGAGCGCCGGGCGGGGGACGATGTGACGGAGGCGGTGTCTTCTTCCCCGGTCTATTCCGAGCATCTCGCGGGGATCGCGGAGCAAGGGGGTCGTGTGGAGGTGAGGAACACCTCGGACACGCCGCTCTTCGTCAGTCTGGTGACCCGGGGCTCGCCCGCCGCGGGGGACGAGGCGGCGGCTTCGTCCGGGCTGGCGGTCGGGGTGATCTACACAGACCCGGACGGCGGACAGGTCGATGTCCGCGAGCTTCTGCAGGGGACCGACCTGGTGGCCAGGGTCACGGTCCGGAACGAGTCGGGACAGGACCTGCGGGATCTGGCGCTGGAGTACCGCGCGCCGTCGGGGTGGGAGATTCACAACGCGAGGATGGATGAGGGTGAAGGGCCGGTGGACGACCGCATCGACTACCAGGAAGTGCGCGACGACCGGGTCCTCACCTACTTCTCCCTGGGCGGCGGAGAGCGGCTCACCCTCTCAATGCGATTCAACGCCGCCTATCTGGGCGACTACTACCTGCCGACGGTGTCGGTCGAGGCCATGTACGACGCCTCGGTGTACGCGCGCATCAAGGGGATGAGGGTGCGCGTGGCCGAGGGCGGGGGGGACGAGGGGTGAGACTTCTGTGGGCGCGCCGGCCCCGGCGAGCGGCCGTGTGGGCCTGTGCGGCCGCCGGCTTCGTCGTGGCGAGCGGCTTCGCCACGCGGCTTCCCGACCCACTCTTCGACGACCCGGTGTCGTCCGTCCTGGAGGCGCGTGACGGGTCGCTGCTGGGCGCGCGGATCGCGTCGGACGGGCAGTGGCGTTTTCCCGGGCGCGACTCGGTTCCCGGGAAGTTCGCGGCCGCCGTGATCGCCGCCGAGGACCAGCGCTTCCGCTGGCACCCCGGGGTCGACCCGCTCGCGCTGGCCAGGGCGGCGTGGACCAACCTGCGAGCGGGCAAGGTAGTAGGCGGCGGCAGCACGATCACGATGCAGGTGATCCGCATGTCGCGCGGCTCCCGTCCCCGCACCTACCGGGAGAAGTTCGTCGAGGCGGCGCTCGCGCTCCGGCTCGAACTCGGCACCGACAAGGACGAGGTGCTCGCACTCTACGCCGCCCACGCGCCCTTCGGCGGGAACGTGGTCGGGCTGGAGGCCGCGGCGTGGCGCTACTTCGGCAGGGGGCCCGCCGATCTGTCCTGGGCGGAGGCCGCGATGCTGGCGGTCCTGCCGAACAACCCGGGTGCGGTGCATCCGGGGCGAAGCCGTGCCGAGCTGCTGGAGAAGCGGGACCGACTCTTGGGACGCTTGCAGGAAACCGGGACGATCGACGCCGAGGAGCTGGAGCTGGCCCTGCTGGAACCGCTGCCGGACGCGCCCCAGCCGTTGCCACAGGTGGCGCCACATCTGCTGCAGACGCTGGCGGCGGGGGACGGAGGGGCGGGGCGGAGGTACGCGAGCACGCTGGACGCGGCGCTGCAGCGACTGGTGGGAGATGTCGCGTCGCGGCAGTCGCGCTCGCTGGCCTCGATGGGCATCCGCCACTTGGCCGCTCTCGTGGTCGACAACCGCACCTTCGAAGTGGTCGCGTATGTGGGCAACAGCCGGTGGGCGGTGGGTGAGGGCACCGGCCACGCGATCGACCTGATCCGGCGTCCGCGCAGCACCGGGAGCATCCTGAAGCCGCTGCTCTTCGCGCGGATGCTGGACGCGGGGGAGATCCTGCCCGAGACGCTCGTGCCGGATATTCCGTCCCGGTTCGCGGGATACCGGCCCGAGAACTACGACCGGGAGTTCCGGGGAGCGGTCCCGGCCCGGACGGCACTGGCGCGTTCGCTGAACGTGCCTGCCGTGTGGATGTTGCGGCGCCACGGGGTGGACCGGTTCTACGACTTCCTGCGCGGGATGGGGATGACCACGTTGCATCGTCCGCCCGGCGACTACGGGCTGACGCTGGTGCTCGGGGGGGCCGAGGGGACGCTGTGGGACATCACGGGGATGTATGCGAATGTGGCGCGGATCGGGGGTGGCCCGGGGTCGCCGGCATCCGGACAAGCCGCCGGGGAGCTCGCGCGTGGGCGAGCTGCGGGGGGACTTGCGCCCGGTCTCTACCGCCCACGAATCCTCGCGGACGCGCCGCCCGCGACCGCTGGCAGGGCCTCGCTGAGCGTGGGGGCCGCGTGGCTGACTCTGGAGGCCCTGGTCGATGTGGCCCGGCCCGGGGCGGAATCCCAATGGCGTGTGTTTGGGGACGGGCGAAGGGTGGGGTGGAAGACGGGAACCAGCTACGGTCACCGGGACGGCTGGGCTGTCGGCGTGACGGCACGGTACACGGTGGGGGTGTGGGCGGGGAATGCGAGCGGGGAGGGGCGGCCGGAGTTGACCGGGATCGGAGCCGCCGCGCCGGTGCTCTTCGACATCGTGAACCGCCTGGAGGGGGAAGCGTGGTTCCCCAGGCCGGACGCGCACCTGAGGGAAGTGAAGGTGTGCCGGTCCGACGGGTATCGCGCCGCGGGGGGCTGCGAAACCACCGTGGCCTGGGCCCCGAGGGATAGCCACTTCGAGCGCCCGAGCCCGCACCACCGAACGGTGCATCTGGATCCGTCCAGCGGACTGCGCGTTCACGGCAGGTGCGAGTCCGTGCATGCGATGTCACACGAGACCTGGTTCGCGCTGCCCCCCGGGCAGGAGTCGTTCTACCGGCGCTGGAATGCCGGATATCGTCCGCTGCCGGCTGATCGGGCGGACTGCGCAGAGACCTCGGCCGAGGCGTCGGCGCGCAGTCCGGTCGATTTCCTGTACCCGGATGACGGGACCCGCATCTATATCCCGGTCGAGCTGGGGGGGCGGAAGGGGCGGGCGGTCTTCGCGGCGGCGCACCGGGACCCGGACGCCACCCTCCACTGGCACTTGGACGACCGTTATGTGGGATCGACGAGCGTCTTCCACGAGCAGGCGCTGGACGTTGCCGATGGGTGGCATGTCATGACGATAGTGGACGAGATGGGGAACCGGGCGCGCCGGGGGTTCGAGGTGCTGGCGAGGGCGGAGGGAGCGGGCCAACCCCGGTGAGGCTGTTCGTTCACGGGGCGATGACGATCTCTCCGCCGGAGAGCACCAGCATCCGAGTTCGACTGCGCTGAGCTGGGCGCAGTTCTCGCTCAAGTACATCCTCGCACATCCCGCCGTGACGTGCGTGCTCACCGAGACGACGAATCCGGAGCACATGGAGGACAACATCCAGGCCGCCTTCGGCCGCCTGCCCGACGACGCGACGAAGCGGCGCATGCGGGAACTGGCCCAAGGCTTCTGAGGGCCGGCGGGCGAGGAGCCGATCACGCGACTGGACCGAACCCCGTACCTCTACTTCTCACCCCCTCGCGCTCACGGCACCATCCTGGAAACGATCCACCGACGGATCGACCCCCCCGTGCGAAACCCAGTTCGGACGCCCCGTTGCCCGTCGGGAGCCTCAAGCCGTTCGACCTTCGAGTAACGGAAGATATCTGCGACCGTCATACGCCCTCCCCGCCGCTAGGGATCGGGTCAAGATGGGATCCCAACCGCAATACTATCGGCAACACAGTTGATCCGTCCGCCGTGCGGAATGTCAGCTCGTCCTGTACGAACTCGATGGGTGGGTCGTGGTGGTGGATCAACATGTGATGATAGGAGCATACGACCACGACGTTATCCGGAGAGGCAAGGTGCGAATACTCCGATTCGTCCAGCTGCCCGTGCTCGTATCGGGCCGCGATTTCGGCGAGCCCCTGGACATGATGAGCCTCGACGTAGTAGCGCCCGTCTGCCATTGGAATCCGTGAAATGGCGGATTCGTCGGAGCCGCAAAGTTGACATCGATATTCATACACCTCACGAAGCGCCCGAGCTAGTGTTATGTCCCGTAAATACGTTGACATAGTGACGGCAACAGGGCACCTTTCCCCTCACCCACCTGAACGAGGGAGAGACCATGCCCCGGGGACGTCCGTTGAAGGAGCTCGAAGTCAGTCAGGGTGCCCGTGAGGAACTCGAGTCGTTGGTGCGTTCGCGCAGCCTGCCCGCCGGGCTCGTGCGCCGTGCGGAGATCGTGCTTCTGTGCGCCGATGGCCTGGACAACAAGGCGGTTGCCGAGAGGGTCCGCACCAGCCGGCAGACGGTCGGCAAGTGGCGCCAGCGCTTCCGAACCCAGGGCCTGATGGGCCTGTACGACGAACGCAGGCCGGGAAAGCCGCGGTCCATCGAAGATGACGAAGTCATGGTGCTGCTGCGGAGGACGCTCGAGACCGAGCCTCCCGACGGCAGCACGCACTGGAGTTGCCGTTCCATGGCGGACGCGGCGGGGGTGTCGAAGTCCACGGTTCATCGCGTCTGGAGAGCGTTCAACATCCAACCTCACCGGCAGAAGCACTTCAAGCTCTCCACCGATCCGTTCTTCGCCGAGAAGGTCCGCGATATCGTCGGACTCTACCTCAACCCGCCCGAAGGCGCGATGGTGCTCTGCGTCGACGAGAAAAGCCAGACCCAGGCGCTGGAGCGAACCCAGCCTCTCCTGCCCCTCGGGCTCGGATACGTCGAAGGCGTCACGCACGGCTACATCCGTCACGGCACCACCAACCTCTTTGCCGCCCTGGACGTGGCCACCGGCCAGGTCATCGCCCAGTGCAAGCCGCGGCATCGTCATCAGGAGTTCCTGAGCTTCCTGGGGCACATCGACGCCAGCGTGCCTCCCGGCCTCGACGTCCACCTCGTCGTCGACAACTACAGCACCCACAAGCATGCCAAGGTCAAGCGCTGGCTCGCCGCCCGCCCACGCTACCATATCCATTTCACTCCCACCTACTCCTCCTGGCTCAACCAGGTCGAGATCTGGTTCAACATCATCACCCAGAAGGCAATCCGCCGCGGCTCCTTCTCCTCGGTCACCCAGCTCAAGGAAAAGATCCTCCGCTTCACCGAGCACTACAACAACTCAGGCACGCAGCCCTTCATGTGGACCGCCACCGCGGACTCCATCCTCCGGAAGATCCAGAGACTATGTACAGCTATCTCTGGGACACGACACTAGCTCGCCGTTGCGCTTGATGCGCAGGGTCTCCGTGACCTCACGAGCGAGCGTCTGGCGCATGTCCTCTAGCCGGGCGGATACGCGTCCTGAAGGTCGAGATGGCGGTGGAGGGGCGCCCTCCGGCCTCGCGTTCCTTCGCGCCTCCTGCCACGCCCGAAAGCGTTCCTCCATCTCAGGGGGAGGAGACTTGACTATCTCCCAGCCGCGGTCTGTAAGACGCCAGATCCCGCGTGGGCTCCCCGTCTCAATCGCCCCGTGCTGCTCGATGAGCTTCTCTCGCGAAAACTCAGCGGTCGCCCGCCATTGGTTTCGCCCACCTCCTCCGGTTTCCCGGCGGCGTTCCTCATGTGTTAGTCCGAGCCGATCAGCAAGAGCGTCGAGCAGGTTGTCCTCTTGGCGACCTATTTCACCGCCGTGATCGGCAATGAAGTGCAGTAGCGGAAGGAAGAGCTGTTCCTGTGATATTGCCTGTTCTGCCATGGATGACTCCTATCCCAAGGAGGGAGCAACAACAACGCACTATCTCAACTTTACGTAGTAGAGGTACTCCGTCACCTGGTCCCCAGAGTACTGGCGAGCCTCGCTGTCTCGATCGGCCCGATATCTCTTGTACTCCCTCCCCACTCGACGATACGTAGAGGCAACGCCATACTGCCTGAAAGACCTCTCGATTTCCTTCTCGGGGATGATGCCCTCGTTGTTGTAACTCAGAAGCACATGAGTCGCGTCGACCGCCTCCAGCAGCTGCTCCAGGGCTGGGACGCAGCCGTCACGGGTTGACCACTCCGACTTCTTGTGAGAGTCTTCGATCAACCCTGTCTTCCCCCTAAGGGTCGGTGGTTTAGCACCGAACCAACCTTCGGCGATCAACTCAGGCACATGGTAGTAGGCGCTGTACTGTCTCGTATTGTAGGGTGGATCGAGGTAGAGGAGGTCCACATGCCCAAGATCGCGCACGAGTTCGACGATGTCGCCGCGGTGTGCAACGCACTTCAGACCGGTTCCCACCACCATATCAGGCACCTTGAGGCGAAGCGGCCTGACAGCGTTGCCTTGCCAGGCCTTCACAAACGCGGCGTAAACGCCGGCTGTGTTGGCAACGGAGTCGGCCGCTTCCAGTAGGGCCGAGAGAAGTACAAAGAACTCCTCTTCTGTGACGAGGCCCGCGGAGCGCCAATCTTCGAGCTTGTGGCGAATCGCGTCGATTCGCTGCGCGTTCTGTCGCAAAAAGTACATGCGCTGACCTTCGACCGGTGACTCCGAGGCCGCGAAGTTCCCGTCGATGAACGAGGATCGCGGCTCGAGGAAGGTGTCCAGGTAAACGAGAATCTCTTCCAGGGGTTGCAGCTTCGAGATGCCCCCAAAAAGGTCACCTTGTCCTCCAAATCGAAACTCAACCTGCGATTGGAACCGGGGGCTGCGCTTGGCCGCCCGCACCTGGGAGTCCTCTGCCAGTCCAGGGAACTTGGGGTACTCGTCCGCGACGACATAAGCCCGCTGGAACGCATAGCTGAAGCTCATGATATCGCAGGTCTCGACGGCGAACCCGCGGGCCTTTAGCAAGCGGGCCACGGCAGTGGTGCCGGTGAACGCGTCGAGGGCTCGTCCGCCGTGCAGGTCAAGCTCGTCGAGGTACGAGGCAATGAAGCGCAGGAGCCTTGTCTTGTTGCCGATGTAGCGCATGCAAACCGGTGCTCTAGAGTTATTCTGGAGGCTGGACACCTTCGCACGATTTAGGCCTCGTGGCAAAAGGGTGCGCCTTGATGCCGGATACTGATTTGGAGCCGGGCCGCGGATTTGGGTGTCTGCTCGGACGGCACCCTTTCGCTGATCGGATTCTCTCGAGCCTATTTCGTTGAAGTTAGGCGGTCGGCTCGGACCTCTCCGTTTGAGAGCATTAGTGCTTCATCAATCCACACCGTCGGGGCACGCGTGATGGCATCGAAGTGCGTCTTTGCGGATACGGATCCACCGAGGTTGGCGGACGTTCCGATGCCGATGTGGACGGTGCCGTTTACTCCTTCGTCGTTGAGCATCTCCCCGGTGAACTCGGTGCAGGCCGAGTTCAGGCCGAAGGCGAACTGGGCCAGGTTGTAGACCCAGGGGTCGTCCTGTCGGGCCAGTAGCTCCGCTAGGAAATCGGCCTGGTCTCCACCCTCGATGTCGGTGACGAAACCCTTCGAGATTCGGAAGGTCACGGGTTCACGGATCGGGCCCACGCCGTAGTAGGGGATGCTCCCGTCGCAGACGAATACGCCCTCGGCGGTGCCTTGAGCGGGCGCGCAGTTGGCTTCGATGTTAGGGACCGCCGAGAAGCCGGGGCCATCCAGCAGGCAGGCGTGGCTGTTTCCGGTCACGCCGATGAGCCTCATGGTGAGATCGGTGCCGGCTGGATTCGTCACCCGCAGGCGCTCGCCAGCGGTGAGCCTCGCCGCGAGGGCCAGACATAGCGGCTGGCGCGCCCGGAAGTCCGTGAACAGCCCACCTTCGCGCATCATCCGTTCGGTGAACGCGGTCATCGAGAGAACTCGGGCCCCGGCGCCGATGGCCTCGCGGACGGCGCGGGTGTGCGCCATGGCGAGCGTCACAGGCAGGAAGACGACATCGGCGGCGGAGATTGCCACGGCCACGGCTGGTCCCGGCTCCTCGTTGTCGATCGATCGCTCGGGCGGGATCAGGATGCTCGCGACGGCCCCGACTTCGCGGGCCTCCTCGGCCAGGGCTTCGGCGATCGTCATCCGTTCCGGATCGGTCACGATCACGACCTCCTCGGCCGATCGGACGTTGGCGCACGTCCTCACCAGGATCTCCGCTCCTTCTTTCATGCTGGCTTCATACGAGCACCTGCCTGCCCCGTTGCACGACGCGGCCGTCCACGGCGATGGTCGGCTCCCGCATGAGCAGGTCGTAGTGCGTCGGCGCCACGATCTCCCCGCCGAGCGTGTGGCTGGTTCCGATACCGATGTGGATCGTGCCCATGACGCCCTCGTCCTCGAGCATCTCTCCGGTGAGGCGGGCGTTCGGGTTCAGGCCGACGCCCAGCTCCGCGACATTGAAGCAGTGGGGGTCCGCGAAGGACTCCAGGTGCTCCCGGAGGAAGTCGGCCTGCGGGCCGCCGGTCATCTCGGCGATAAGGCCATCGCGCACCACGCAGACGATAGGCTCTTCCAGAATGCCGATGCCCAGGTAGGGCACCGAGGCGTCGGCGATGAGCGTGCCTTCGGCCGAACCGGTCACCGGCACGACGTTTACCTCGATGTCGGGGACCGGAGCCAGTTCTCCGGGCTCCGGGATGTTCGTCAGCACGTTGGCGACGCGACCCTCGATCCCGAACCGGAGGTCGGTGCCGCGCGGGGAGGTGAGCCGTACGGACTCTCCCTCCGTGAACGCCGCGCCGAGGCGGCGACAGACGTCGGCCTGCGCCTCGAAGTCGGTCTCGAGCAGGGCGGGGCTGGTCATGATCGCGTCGGTGTAGGCCGTCATCATGCAGACGCGCGCCCCCGCTTCCAGGGCGGCCCGCATCGCCCGTGTGTGGGTGATGGAGATTCGTACAGGCGAGAAGATCACGGCCGCCTCGGCCATGGCCCGCGCGACGGGCGGGGGCGGCTCCTGTCCGTCCTGGTCCCGCATCGGGATGATGCAGACGGTGACCGCGGCTCCGGCCTCGCGGGCGGCGGCCGCGACCGCATCCGCGTACCGCCGCATCGTCGGGTCAGTCACGACGACCACCGCCTCGCCCGGCTGGACGCGCCCGTTTACGTGTACCAGCCGGCGCGCGCCCGGCGACAGGTCCACCCTCGACCCGGCCACGGTTCCGTCAGCCACGGTCCCTCGCGAAGAACTCATCGAATCGGCCATCGAAGATGATCGCGGTGTAGCCGTCTCCGGTGGTGTTGGTCGCGGTGCGCAGCATGTCGGGGAGGCCGCCGGAAAGCGCGATCCAGCTCGCAATGAACTCGCCCTGCGCCTGGCCCTCGAGCCCCGGGATGCTCGCGAACAGCGTGGCGCTCCACAGTGCGGTTCCCATCCCGGCCGGGAGTCCGGGTGCCGCGATCGTGAACAGGACGACGGCCGGCCAGGCGGCCAGCATCATCATCCAGCTGAGTTCCAAACCGAAGACGTAGCTCACGACGAAGGGGCCGTACGCGACGTAGGCCAGCGCGCTGGCGTCGAGGTTCACGACGGCGCCGAACGGGAGGACGAAGTCGGCCACCTCGTCGCGGACGCCGACCTTCTTCGCGTTCGCGAGGGGGACGGGGAGCGTCGCCAGCGACGAACACGTGCCCGCGGCGAAGAGCGCGGTCGGCACGTAGTACCGGCTCAGGACGGGCCCCACCGGCCGGCGTCCGACCCTGCGCACGAGCACGAACGTGTAGAACGCCCACCAGACGAGGACGAGCCCAGCCGTATAGGCGGTCATGGTGAGGTAGTGCGAGAGGCCCAGCTTCGCCCCGAAGCGCACGCCCAGGGTGATGCCGAAGGCGAGGATGAGCGGGAGCATGACGTACGCCAGCCGAGAGCCCGTCCTCTCGATGGCGTCGGCGACCCTCCGGAGCACGCGGTAGGTGGGGTCGTGGCGCGCGCCGAAGAGTCCGAGCAGGACGCCGGCGAGGATCGCGAGCAGCGGCCACGAGGCCCCGCCCTCTCCGAGGCTCCGCAGCATTGCGGCGGCTTCGGTCCAGACGCCCCGGTCTGCGGTGGTCAGAGGGATGCGGAAGATCGCGGCGGAGGTCACGAGGGCGATGAGTCCGGCGACGGTCGACGTGAAGAGGTACCAGAGGACGACCGCACCGGCGAAACGCCCGGCCAGCCCCCGCCGCACCAGGGTCGCGATGGCCGGGCTGAGGGCCGCGAGGATCAGCAGCGGCGCAACCGCGACGACCCAGGCGATGAGTGTCGACGTGGCGTCCGCTACGGGCGCGAGCGGCCCGGGAAAAAGACCGCCCGCGGCCAGACCCGCCACCAGAGCCAGAAGCGTCCACACATATGTGGGAATCCTGCGCATCGGAGGCAGTCGCTGCTCCTCTCGATTCTCGTCGATGCTCGCGTTTGATACCGGCATGACGGTCAAGCATGAGACTTACCCGGCGGCTGACCCTCGTCCAGCGTGAAAACAGCCGTGCGCGCGCGGGGGCTCGTGGACGAACCCGTTGCCGATCCGGAGTGTCTTAGCTAGGCTTAGTCTAGCTAAGACGTCGAAGTGAGGAAAGGCAATCCCATGAAGGTCAACATGCATGAGGCGAAGTCACAGCTGTCCCGCTTGGCCAAGCTGGCCCGAGAAGGGGAAGAGGTGGTGATCTGCAACTCGGGACAACCGTGGGTGCGCCTGACGCCCTACCAGGAACCCGTCGAACCTCGACAGCCGGGAGGTCTCGAGGGTCAGATCGTGATCGCTCCGGACTTCGACGACGACGACGAAGAGATCACTGCCGCGTTCGAAAACTCCAGGATTTTCCCGGGCGCTGACTGACAATGCGGCTGCTTCTCGACACGCACACGTTCCTCTGGTGGTTGTCCGACTTTCGTCATATCGCCGAGTCGGCACGGCAGGCCATCGCTGACCCGGGCAACGCAGTGTTCGTGAGCGCGGTCTCGGGTTGGGAAATCGGGATCAAGAAGGCCAAGGGGCGACTTGTCGCACCGGATAACCTGGCGGCCATGGTGGAGGAAAAACGGTTCGCGCACCTACCACTGACGTTCGATCACGCGGAGCGAGCCGCAACCCTGCCGCCGCACCACCGCGACCCGTTCGACAGAATGCTCATCTCTCAAGCCCAGGCTGAAGGGCTCATCCTGGTCACACGCGATTCGCGCATTTTGCTCTACGACGTGCCCACGCTGCGGGCTTGACCAACGTCACCTGTGGAGGGGGTCACGTGCAGCGAGCCACAATCGCCGCGATCGCGGCGTCGATCCCGCTCCTGCCGGACCGGCACGATCGGCGCCAGGGCCAGCGCCCCCGCCGACCGTCGGAGGAAGCTGCGTCGACTGGTGCTCATCGTGTCGACATAGCGCGTGCGGGTCTACACAAGGTTCTCCACAACCGACCACACACCCACCAGTAGGCCGCTACACGTCACCAGCCCCAATACGCCGACTCTGTACCAACGCGGGCTGCCACTCCGCAGCTCCCCAACCATCCGCACCATCGCGATAGTCGAGAGCACGATAAACGCGATTCCGAATGCCATCCGCCGTCTCCTCTTTCCGTCCAGCAGACCCGTTCGCCGGCGTTCACCCTCGAGCCGCAGGCGCATGATTCACTCGACTCCAAGTTCATCCACGGTACTACATCAGCCTCACCGCCGAGACCCCACCTCACCCCGGTCCTACTCCGTCGACTCTTCGTCGCTGAGGATGAGCCAGCGCAGCTTTTCGTCGCTGACGGCTTTGCGGAGGGGGGCGGCGGCTCGGTAGAAGGCGAGGCCGAGGGCGGCCCAGACGCCGAGCACCATCCACTCCGGAGGGATCCGGCCGGCCGCGCGGAACGGCTCCCAGGTGGCGACCCCCGCCAGCACCAGCGCGAGGGCGGCGCTCAGGTACAGGAACGCACGGCCGCCGGGGACGCGGTAGGGGCGCGGGTGATCGGGCTTCGTCTTCCGGAGCCGGATGACGCCGAGCACGACCACCAGAAAGACGAGCCCGGCCGAGATCGATCCGGCCCCCACGATGACCAGGATCGCGTTCCGCCCGAAGAGGGTGCCGACGGCGCCCATGACGGCGACGAAGAGGACGGCCGCGGACGGTGAACCGTACCGATCGTGCACCTTCGCGAGGCGGTGCGGGATCATGTGGGCGCGCGCCATCGCGAAGATGATCCGCGTGCCGGCAAAGAAGAGCGCGTTCCACGTCGTGATCAGTCCGCACAGCCCGGCGAAGAGCACGATGCGCCCGAGCAGGGGGGAGTCGAAGGCGGCCTCGATCGCCGCGGCGGCCGGAAGTTCGGACGCGAGCAGCTCCGGGCGCGACATGCTCATCGCCGTCGCGAGGATCACGAGACAGTAGAAGATGAGCGCGAACACGATCGAGGCGCCGATGACGCGCGGCAGGAGCCGCAGCTTGGCGCCCTCCTCCACCTCCTCCATCGCCTGGGGGATGGTGTCGAAGCCCGCGTACCAGAACGCGGCCGTGGCGAGCACGATGGCCACTCCGGCGAGGGCGGCGCTCGGCGTCTCCCCCGTGAACATCGGCTCGAGGTTGGCGACGCTGCCTCCCGCCAGACCCGCGACGACGAAGATCGCCGTCAGGATGATGAGTCCGGCCGTCATCACGTCCTGGAACCACGCGGCCGTCTTCCCGCCCCGATAGTTGATGATCGTGATGGCGGCCATCACCGCGAGTCCGAGGGCGAGGCTCCACAGCCTCACCTCCTGGCCGAGCAGGGTGTAGATGACGGGGCCGCCGAAATCCGGGATGAGCGCGGAGACCAACCACTCGACCGAGATCGCCTCGTAGGAGGTGGTGAAGATGTAGATGAAACCGAGGAACCACGCGGCGGCGAAGCTCCAGCGGGCGCCCCACGCCTCGAACACGTACGCGACCTCGCCGCCCGTGACCGGGTACGCGGCCGCCATCTCCGCGTAGCAGAGGCCGATCGCGAGCATGACGAGGCCGCCGAGCGTGAAGGCGATGATGGCCCCGACCGCGCCGGCCCCGCTCAGCCACGCGCCCATGACGATGATCCAGCCGACGCCGATGATCGTGCCGAACGCGAGCGAGAAGAGCGACCGAAGCCGGATCCCCCTCCCGAGTTTCTCCCGTCCGCGCTCTGAGGCCGAGGTCATGTCTCGCTCGTCTCTGGTCGGATCCATGCGTGCCCCGGTGCGGGTCGAGAGGACTACGCCCGGAAGATGATGAAGATGGTGCGGTGTCTCACGGGCCGCCAAGCACCCGGACGACGCCGGTCCGGTAAACGAGACTCCCCCCCGGTGTGTCCCATCTACTGCAATCACCGCTGCGGAACGCGGCGCCGGACGAGCGGTCGGCCGCGGACTCGGCACAGGGATCGACCACACGACATGAAGACTCGAAGACGTCTCCGGTTTCTTATCCTGCCGGCCCTCCTGGTCGCCTGCTTCGGGTTCGTACCCCAGGCGGCGGCGGCGCAGGAGGGCCGGGTCCACTACCTGCGCT
This sequence comes from Candidatus Palauibacter sp., assembly GCF_965237495.1. GTDB lineage: Bacteria > Gemmatimonadota > Gemmatimonadetes > Palauibacterales > Palauibacteraceae > Palauibacter. Next base: position 4,106,288 of record NZ_OZ250143.1, read on the forward strand.
CCGTGCAATACGACTTTCACGTTCCCGAGCGTTGGGCCCAGATGCGCGACCGCGTGCCGGCGCAGAGCACGACCTCCATGGTTCTCCTGTTCGACGGCTCCAGCTCCCTCATGAAGCGGTCGGCCGAGGAAGAGGAGGCGGGTCCACGTCGGGCCGGCGCCCGCGCCACGGGCGGGGGGGATCGCCGGGCGCTCGGCATGATGCTCCGGCTGCGGCAGCAGTCCGCCTCGCGGAGCGATCAGGAGAACCTGCGCGAGGCCTACGTGGACTTCGCGAGCGGCACGGTCACCGAGACCCGCGAGTTCATGGGCCGCACCTTCCTGATCCGGGGCGAGCGGCCGACCTATCAGTGGAGGCTCGGGAGCGAGCAGCGCGAATTCCTCGGCTTCATGGTCCAGAAGGCGACGGCCGTCCACGACGGGTCGGAGATCGAAGCCTGGTTCACGCCGGAGATCCCGGTCCAGGCCGGTCCGGGCGAGTTCGGCGGGCTCCCCGGCCTCATCCTCGTCCTCTCCATCGACGCGGGACACAGGCTCTACTCGGCGACCGAGGTGGACCTCACAGGGCTGGGGGACGACAGCATCGCGCCTCCCGAGGATGGAGACGAGGTCTCCCGCGAGGAATACGAGCAGATCGTGGCGGAGAGGATCGAGGAACTGCGAACCATGCGTGCGGCCGGCAACCGGCGGCGCCCGTTCGACGGACAGTTCCGATGAGTAGCGCTCCGGCGGTCCGGCTGAAGTCGGCGGCGAGGCTGGGCGTGCTCGCGGGGCTGGCCCTGTTGGCGGCGGCGCCCCGCCCCGCGCAGGCGCAGACGGAGTTCCGCGTGAACGGCGTCGTGTCCGACACCGCCGGCGCGGCATTGAGCGGCGCCATGGTGGTGGTTCTGGCCCGGCCCGACTCCGTGCTGACGACGTTCACGACCACCAACGGTGAGGGCGTCTTCGTCCTCGGAAACCTCCTCTCCGGTGAGTACATCCTGCAGGTCACCCTCATCGGCCACGCGACCATCCGGCAGGATCTCACGGTCGCCGGCGAGCACGTGAACGTCGGCGCCCTCCGGATGGAGGTGATGGCCGTCGAGATGGACCCGCTCGTCATCACCCTCGACCACGTCCCGTTCCTCAACCGGCGGGACACGCTCGGCTACAACGCGCTCGCCTTCCAGACGCGGCCCAATGCGACGGTGGAGGACCTGCTGCGACAGCTGCCGGGGATCGAGGTCGAGACCGACGGAACGATCACGGCACAGGGAGAGGATGTCGAGAACGTCCTCGTGGACGGGAGGGAGTTCTTCGGGGGCGACCCCAAGATCGCGACCCAGAACCTGCCCGCCGACGCCGTCGAACGGGTGCAGGTATACGATAAAGAGTCGGATATGGCCGAGTTCACGGGCATCGCCGACGGCGAAGAGGAACGCACGATCAACCTCGAGCTGAAGGAAGAAGCCCGGACGGGCTACTTCGGCCGCATGTCCGGCGGACTGGGCGCGGACGTCCAGGGCACGGCGGTGTCGCCCGGTTTCGGCGAATCCGTCGCCGCACGGCTTCCGGCCCGGGGCGAGTCGGGCGCTTTCAGAAGCGGGATCCCCTACGCGGGCGCGCTGACGCTCAACCGGTTCTCCTCCACCACGCAGCTGGCCCTCATCGGAAGTGGCAACAACGTGAACCAGGCCGGGTTCGGCTGGGGCGATGTGCTCTCCTTCGCCGGCGGTGGCCGGGGCGGCGGGGACTTCGGGGGTGGCGGCGACGACGGACTCATCGAGACGCTCGGGCTCGGACTCAACGGCAGCCACGACTTCGGCACCGACAACTGGGTGCGGACGAGCTATTTCCTCAGCATGCTCGACAACTTCCAGAACGAGACCCGCCGGCAGGAGCAGCTTCTCGGTACCGACGCGTCCTCGCTCGTGGACCGCGCCACCCGCACCCAGACGGACAACGCCTCGCACCGGGTGAACCTCAACTCCCAGTTCACCTTCTCGGAAGGGCACGACCTCCGGCTCCGGGGCAACCTCAACGCGCGCAACTCGCTGCTCGACCGCGTCGATTTCCAGGACACCCGCTCGGGGGCCGGGCAGTTTCTCACCACGGCCGCCACCGACTACGACGTGGACTCGAACAGTCTCGGCGGCGATGCGCGGCTCACGTGGCGAAAGCGCCTCAACGACAACGGGCGGAGCCTCGTGGCCGAAGCGCGGGTCAACCTCAGCGATTCGGACAGCTTCACGGACCTCACGTCGACGATCGAGGGGGATCCGGGGAACCCGCGCGCCCAGCGGGGGGACCTCTTCCAGGAACAGACGAATATCGGCCAGACGCTGACCCACTCCCTCCGGCTCTCCATGACCCAGCCTGTGGGGCGCGGTGTGCTGGAGGTCTACGGCGAGCGGAGCGCGACGGACGAGAACGAAGACCAGTCCGTGTTCGACATCTTCGCCGACGGGCGGACCCGGAACGCCCTCCTGAGTTCGGGCTTCGAGCGGACGTACAGCTATCTGCGGGGCGGCTTCCGCTTCAACCGCACGAGCGACGCCGGGCGTCTGGTGCTCGGCCTGCGGGTCCAGGGTTCGAACCTGAACGGGACGATCGTCGATCGCGACGAGGAGATCGCCAACGGGTACACCCACGTCCTCCCCAACGCGGAGTACCGGCTCCAGCTCACGGACACGCGGACGCTCAACTTCCGGTACACGACGTCCACGCGCGAACCGCGAATGACGGATCTCCAGCCGTTCGTCGACAACCGCGACCCGCTGCGGATCCGGATGGGGAATCCGGACCTCGAGCCGGAGTACACGCACCGTCTGCGCACGGAATACCGGTTCTTCGACACCTTCAGCTTCGTCAACCTGTTCACGTACGCGAACGTCAGCTTCACGGGGAACGACATCTCCCAGTCGCGCATGGTGACGCCGCGGGGCGTCCAGACGATCGCGCCCGTGAACCTGGGCAACGCGTGGTCGGCCTCCGGTGGCGCGAACTTCGGCACCCCGCTGCGCTTCATGGGTGGGCAGGTGGACCTGAACTACAGGCTCTCGTACTCCAGTTCGACCGAATTCGTGAACCAGGCGCAGAACCGGAACCAGACGCTGTCGCACACGGTCGGGGTCGAGCTCGAGAACCGTGCCAAGGAGGACTTCGACGTGCGCGGCGGGGCCAAGCTCTCCTTCAGCGACGTCAGGTATTCGCTGAACGAGGAGTTGAACGAGGGCTACCTCAACAGCACCCTGTACGCGCGCGGCGACGTCTATCTCGGCCCCTGGACGCTGGGCACGGAGTTCACCTACAGCCTCTACGATCAGGACCTGTTCGGCCCGGGACGGAACGTCGCGCTGTGGGAGGCGTCGCTGCGGCGCCTCATCTTCAACGACCGGGCCGAGATCCGGCTGGTCGCGTTCGACGTGCTCGGGCAGAACCAGGGCGTGACGTACACGAACTCGCCCGGCTTCATCCAGGAGCGTCGGGTGGAGTCGCTCACCCAGTACGTGATGCTGAACTTCACCTGGTATCTGGGCAGCCGATCCATGGCCGGGGGCGGTGGCGGGGGTCGCGGCGGCGGCCGCTTCCGCGGGTAGCGGCCAGCGAGGAATCGCATGACCGCACCGACGGCGGGCCGGGTCGTGTCGCTCGACGCGTTCCGCGGGTTGACCATCGCGGCGATGATCCTCGTCAACAACCCCGGCAGCTGGGCCTACGTCTACGCGCCCCTCGCCCACGCCGAATGGCACGGGTGGACGCCCACCGATCTCATCTTCCCCTACTTCCTGTTCATCGTCGGGGTCGCGATCCCGTTCTCGTTCTCGCGACGGCTCGGGGAGGGGGACAGCCGAGGCGCGCTCTTCCGGCGCGTGGTTCGGCGGTCGCTGATCCTGATCGGACTCGGGCTCGCGATGCGGGCGATCCCGGACTTCGATTTCGCCGACATGCGACTGTACGGCGTCCTGCAGCGGATCGGGCTCGTCTACTGCGCGGCGGCGGCGCTCTACCTGTGGGGGTCGGCGCGCTCCCGGGTGGCGTGGACCGCGGGGCTGCTCCTCGGCTACTGGGCTCTGATGACACTCGTCCCGGTCCCGGGGTCTGTTGCCGGCGATCTGTCTCCCGGCGGGAATCTCGCGGCCTGGCTGGACCGACTCGTCATGGGCGACCGCCTGTGGCAGGGGACATGGGACCCGGAGGGGATCCTCTCCACGCTGCCGGCGGTCGGGACGTGCCTGCTGGGGATCTTCTGCGGCGAGGCGCTGCGGTCGGGTCGCTCCGGCGGCGAGATCTCGCGCCGGATGTGGGTGTGGGGTGCGGGGCTGGTGGTCGCGGGCCTCCTGTGGGACGTGGTCTTCCCGATCAACAAGAACCTGTGGACGAGTTCCTACGTCCTCTTCACGGCCGGGACCGCGCTCCTCCTGTTCGGCGCCATGTATTGGGTGATCGGCGTGAAGCGGCTCCGGGGCGCGTGGGTGACCCCGCTCGTCGTGTACGGGATGAACTCGATCGCGGTCTTCGTCGCCTCGGGGATGTTCGCGAAGACTCTGGCCCGCATCCGGGTCGGAGCGGGGGACGGCGAGCCGCTCAGCGGGTGGCTGTACGAGGAAGCCTTCCGCTCGTGGGCCGGGGACTACGGCGGATCGCTCGCCTTCGCGCTGGCGCAGGTGGGCTTTTGGCTGGTCCTGATGTGGCTCCTCCACCGGCGCGGCATCCACATCAAGATCTGACACCGCTCTCGGCCCACCACGAGGCGGCAAGCGTCCCCGCCCCGAAAACGGCAAAGGCGGCGATCTGGGCGTACATGGTCCCGTCGAAGCGTTGGCCCACGAGCCCACCGAGCGGCACCGCGATGAACATGGAGAGCGACGCGACGACCGCCGCTCCCACCCCGGCGATGTGGCCGAGGGGCTTCATCGCGAGCGCATTGAGGTTCCCGAACAGGAGGCCGATGCAGAAGAAGGCGACGAGCAGGTAGACCATGAAGAGCCAGAATGGAGGAAGCCCCTCAAAGGCGAGGGCCAGCGCCCACGCGGCGGCCGAGACGAGGGTGATGGTCACCGCCGCCGCCCTCGAGAGCCGCCGCATGCCATGCTTCATCACGAGGCGACCGTTCACGAGCGAGGCGCACCCGGTGGCGAGGGCGAGCACTCCGAACCAGAGCGGAAAGAGCGCGCCGGTTCGATAGGCATCCTGGAAGATCTGCTGGGCCGAACTCAGGTAGGCGAGGAACGGCGCGAACACGCACCCCGCGGCGATGGTGTATCCGAGCGCGGCCCGGGTTCTCAGGACTTCCAGGGCGGCCCCGCCTACGTGCCGCGGGGAGAAGGGTCGGCGGCGGGCGGTGGGCAGGGTCTCCGGCTGGCGAAGCGAAAACCACGCCAACGCGATCGCGGCGATGGCGAGGATGGTGCCGAATATCGCGCGCCAGCCTCCGAGCCACGGGATCCCCTGGCCGAGGGCCGGAGCGATGGTGGGAACGAGGATGAACACGGCCATCGCGAATGACATGAGGCGAGCCATTCGGCGGCCTTCGTACTGATCGCGCACCATGGCGATGGTCACGATGCGTGGAGCCGCGACCCCGATGCCCTGCAGGACACGGCCCGCGACCATCACCTCGAAGGTGGGTGCGAAGAGGCTCACGAGGCATCCGGCCATGAACAGGCCGAGGCCGGCGTGTATGGCAGCCCTGCGTCCGATGCGGTCGGAAAGCGGGCCAAAGAGAATCTGACCGAGCCCAAGCCCGAGGAACAACGCCGTGATGACGAACTGGGTGTCATTCCGGCGCAGTACGCCGAGGTCGCGGCCGATCGCAGGCAACGCCGGCAGCATCGCGTCGATCGAGAGCGCGACGAGCGACATCAACAGGGCGACGAGGGACACGAATTCGCCGGGACGAAGAGCAGGCCGGGTCGCTGTCCGGCTCATCCTCCTCCCTTGCTTCGCATGTTTGCTGTAGCCCCGTGGGCCCCGCGCAAGGCCTAAACGCCCGCCGCCGCCAACTCTGCCAGTACGCGCTCGGGGCGCAGGGGAATCCGGCGGAGTCGAACGCCGGTCGCGTCATGGATCGCGTTCGCGACGGCTGCGGCGACCGTTCGGTGCGAGGGCTCGCCCGCTCCGTAGTGGGGGAGGTCCGGGCGGTCGGGGTTCGGGTCTCCGTTCACGATCACCACATCGATCCGCTCGGGCGCGTCGCGGTGCGTCAGCGTCGGGTGCGTGCGCCAGTCGACGCTCGTCACCTTCTCTCCATCGAACCGGACTTCCTCGTACAGCGTCCGGCTGATCCCGTGCAGGAGGTTGCCCTGGACGGTGCTCTCGAGACCGTCGGGGTTGATCACGAGGCCGCAGTCGTGCGCGCAGACCATGCGCCTGACCCGGACGCGGCCGCTCTCGCGGTCGACCTCGACCTCGGCGATCGTGGCGACCGCCGTTCGGGCGCGGTAGGCGTAGGCAATGCCGCGCCCCGTGAGGATCCGTCCGGCGTCCGCCGCCCGCGCCGCGGGTGAGACGGGTGAGGGTCGGGGATCCCAGCCGTACGTCTCGGTGGCCGCCTCGACGACGGCGATCGAACGCGCGCGCAGGAAGGCGTCGTCGTCCTCGCTCGACCCGCGCAGGAGCCGCAGGCGGAACTCGACAGGGTCCGCCTGGGCGGCCGCGGCCAGTTCGTCGATGAACGACTCGCCGGCGAACGTCGTCTGCGGGCCGTTGGGGTCCCGCAAGTTGCCGGTGCGGAGCGGCGTCTCGAAGGCGAGGGGGAAGCGGACCGGGCGGGTCTCCTCGCGCCGGTTCGGGATGTGGTACATCTCGTCGGGGCCGCCGCCGCCCCCGGGGGACGGCCGCTCGGGCCGGATCCCCATGAGCTGCGCGATGAGCACGGTGTCGGCCTGGTTGTACCCGAGGTGCGCGTAGTTCGCGATCCGGGCGCGGTAGTCCAGGGCGACGACGCCTCCCTCGGCGTCGAGACCCCCGCGGAGGTCGACGGCGAAGGCCGGGCCCTTCGTGTCCCAGGCCGTCTCCTCGTGTCTCATCCACTGGACGCGCACCGGGCGACCCAGCTCCCTCGCCAGATACGCCGCCTCGAAGCCGGCATCGTCCGCCGCCGTCCGCCCGTACAGCTGCGGACCGTCCATCCAGATGACCCGCACCCGCTCGGGCGGCATGCCGAGGAACTCGGCGATCCCGGTCCGGTGGCTGTAGGGCTTCATGTCGTTCGTGTAGACCGTCATCTGGCCGTCCGAGGGATCGGCCACGGCGTGGGCCGGCCCGATCGCCGTGTGCCCCTGGAACGGGATGTCGTAGGCGGCTTCGACGACCGTCGCCGCGCCCGCCAGCGCCGCGTCGGGGTCTCCCTGCACTCGCGCGCTCGGCGCCCGCCCGGAGCCGTTCGCGTCGGCGGGGGGAGCGTTCCGCATGTAGTCGAACAGGTCCTCGGAGGAGGGGAAGGGTGCGGTCTCCGGCTTCTCCCACTCCGTTTCGAGGCGTTCCGCCGCGTCGATCGCCTGCTCCTCGCGCTCGTACACGACGGCGAGGTAGTTGCCCTCGCGGACCACCCGCAGAAAGCCCGGGATGTCGCGCACCGAGGATTCGTCGACCGCGACCAGCCGCGCCCCCGCGAACGGGGGCCGCACGTTCCGCGCGTGGACCATGCCGGGGAGCTTCACGTCCACCGCCCACTCAAGCGAGCCGTCCACCTTCCCGGGAATGTCGTAGCGCGGGATCGGCTGGCCGACGATCTTCAACTCCTGCACCGGCTTGAGGGACGCGAGGCCGGTGGTCTCGTTGACGTTCCTCCCCGTCAGCGCGACGTTGAAGCGCCGGCCGCCGATGAGTTCTCCGTACGTGACCCTCCGCGAGGCGTCTGAGCGGACGGAGACGACTCCCTCGCTCACGGCGAGATCGTCCACCGGCCGCTCGAAGTGCTCGGAGGCCAGTTCCAGCAGGACCCGCCGCGCCTCCGCCGCGACCCGCCTCGCCGCCGCGGCGTCGCGCTCGATCGCGTCGGAGCCGCCCGAGCCGCCCTGGTCGACGGTCATGTCGGTGCGGCCCATGACGAGCGTGGCGTCGGCGTAGGCGATGTCGAGTTCGTCGCACATCATCTGCCGCATGGCGGTCCCGGTCCCCTGGCCGCCGTCCGTCTTGCCGACGTAGAAGGTGGCCGTCCCGTCCTCGTGAACGACGAGCCACGAGTCGAGCTGCAGGAAGTCGGGGTCGGGATACGGGTTGGCCTCCGGCGGCCCGCCGCGCGGGTCCCGGGGGCCGAAGCCGACCAGCCCGGCGCCGCTGAAGCCGAGGACGAACAGCCCCGAAGTCCGGAGGAAGTCCCGGCGCGACGTGGTCCCTTCCCACGGCGCGAGGGCGTGGTTGATCGCCGGCGGAAGCTCCCGCGGGGCCTTCATCGCTCCACCTCCCCGCCCGCCATCGAGGCCGCGGCCCGTCTCACGGCCGACTGGATCCGGTAGTACGTCATGCAGCGGCAGAGGACGCCGTTCATCCCCTGCCGGATCTCCTCATCGCTCGGGTTCGGATTCCGGTCGAGGAGCGCCTTCGCGGTGAGCATCTGCCCGTTTTGGCAATATCCGCACTGTGGCACCTGCTCCTCGATCCACGCCTGCTGGACGGGATCCAGCGAACCGTCGGCGGACAGCCCCTCCAGCGTCGTGATCTCGCCGTCGGCGCGCGACACCGGCCGCATGCACGAGCGGATCGCGCGCCCGTCCATGAGCACCGTGCACGTCCCGCATTGGCCGAGGCCGCACCCGAAGCGCGGCCCCCGGAGCCCGAGGTCGTTGCGCAGCACGTACAGCAGCGGCGTCGAGGGATCGACGTCGAGCGCGTGAGTCTCGCCGTTCACCCTCAGCGTGATCTCACTCATCGGTGGACTCCCTTCGTCGTTCGCTGTGTCGTTCGCATTGTCGCTCGCTGTGTCGTGCTGGTCGTCGATCGTCTCGTGCTCTACGGAGCGACGCATTCGAAGCTGTCCTCGCGCTTCGGATCGCCGGAGCCGTCGTACACCGCCTGGGCCGGCCAGGCGCACGCGGGCCGCTGCATGGCGACCTCGCCCTCGCTCACCTTGGTCGCGACGAGCCGCTCGGGTGCCTCGTCCTCCTCGACCCAGCCCTGAATCGCGGAGATCCAGTCGACGAAGTCGGGCCCCGGACCCCCGCCGCAGTGCAGGACGCCGGGCAGCATGAACAGGCGCGCGTAGTCGTCCGCCTCGTCATCCCCCGCGGCCACCCCCTCGTAGTAGCTCAGCGTGCCGGCGGCGGGGATCGCCGGGTCGGACCAGCCTGTCCACAGGATCAGCTTGCCGCCCGCCGTCTTGAACGCGCTGAGGTCGGTATCCGTCGCGTTGAGCATCTTCGCGGCGCGCCGGGTCTGTTCCTCCCACGCGAAGTAGTCGCTGAAATCGAACGTGGAATAGTCGAACTCCGGATCGTCGAAGATGATGTACTTGTGCATGTGCGTACCGAACGCGTAGTGGAGGTTCGGGATGCCCGGGCCGACCGGCTCCTCGCCCTGCGTGATCCACAGCTTCCAGCCGGAGGCGTCGCTCTCACCCCCGAACGGGAACCCCGGATACACCCGCCGGTCGCCGACCTGGGCGCCGCCGTAGATGACCTCCGCTGCCCTCCGCTGCTCCGCGCTGAGTCCGGGAATCGACGAAATGTCGATGTCGCATTCGAGCGGGTTCGTCATGAACCCGTCCCGCACGCCGTCGTTCCCGTCGCACGCCTCGAGGATCGCCGTCTCGAGGATCGCCGCCGCCGCGGCGTCGATCACCGGCGTGGAGAGTTCCGCGGGATCCGGATACAGGGCCTGCTGGGTCTGGAGGAAGAAGGCGCCCAGGCCGGTCCAGTTATAGGCCGGCGCTCCGGAGACGATGCCGTCGAAGTCGTCCGGATAGCGCTGCGACGACATCATGCCCTGGCCCCCGCCCCGCGAGCAGCCGACGAAGTACGAGTACTCGATGTCGCGGCCGTAGTAGAGACGGATGATCGTCTTCGCCGCCTCCGCCGTCACGTGGACCGCCCGGTGGCCGAAGTTCACCTCGCGGTCGGGCCGGTTCAGGGCCCAGCTCGCGTCGATCCCGGAGCCCTCGTGGCCCGTGTCGGTCCCGGCGGTGGCGAACCCTCGGCTCAGCACCGACACCGGCCCCGCGAAGCCCAGGGCCTGGTTCTGGACGCTCCCCACGTACCCGCCGCCCCCGCCCATCAGGAAGCGGCCGTTCCAGTCGGCGGCCGTGGGAAGGAGGAGTTCGAAGTGAATCTCCTCGTCGATCGTCCCCAGCACCCGGCAGTGAGCCGGGTCGTTCGCGCCGGCCTCGACCTCCGACACCTCGTCGAGGACGAACCCTCCCCACGACACGCCGGACAGCTCCTCGCACGTCATGGCCGGGACGAGATCGGCCGCCGGGGCGGGGGACACGCCGGCGATGGCGACGGCGGCCAGGATCGCGAGGGAGCCGAAGGAGACCGCGAGACGGCGCGAACGAGTCATCTTCTCTTCCAGGGCTTGGGTTCCTGCACAATCACGGTGCCGCCGGGCACGCCCGACCGCAACGCCGACCAATTGAAAGTCGAGGCCCGACCAATTGAAAGCGACGGGGCGACCGATTGAAAGCAAAATCCGGGATGAGACCGCCGGTCGCTACGCTCCGGGCGCGTCGATCGCGACGCGGCGCACCTCCCGGCGCAGGACTCGGCGCGCGCGGTCGAAGAGGAGGACGGCCACCGCGGCGAGTCCGGCGGCGAGGCCCCACCACAGGCCGCGCGGTCCCCAGTCGAGGGAAAAGGTGAGGACGACGCTCACCGGCACGCCGAGCCCCCAGAACCCGATGGCGTTGAAGAAGGAGGCGAAGAACGTGTCCCCCGCGCCCCGCAGCACGCCGGCCGCGACCGTCTGAAGGCCGTCGGCGACCTGGAAGATGCCCGCGATCGGGATCAGGGACGCGGCGATCGCGATCACCGCCGGGTCGTGTGAGTAGAGACCCGCCCAGAAGCCGGGGACGGCGAGAAAGGCGCCGGCCGTGACGAACATGAACGTCCCGCCGATCAGGATCCCGGTGCCCGCGGCGCGCCGGGCCCCGTCCATGTCCTGGCGCCCGATCGCATGGCCCACGCGTACGGCCGCGGCGGCCCCGATCCCGAGCGGGACCATGAAGGTGAGCGCCGCGAGGTTGAGCGCCACCTGATGCCCCGCCATGGCCTCGGTTCCGAGCCAGCCCATCATGACCCCGATGACCGCGAAGGCGCCGAACTCCAGCTGCTGCTGAAAGCCGATCGGTGTGCCGAGGCGCACCATGCGCACGAGGGCGGCTCTGTCGAGGGCTTCGGGCCGGAACCGGCTCAGGTAGGGACGCATCCAGCGCCAGGACAGCGCGAGCAGCGCCGCCGCCATGCACCAGCGGGCCAGGCTCGATCCCCAGGCCGAACCCACCGCCCCCAGCCGCGGGACGCCGAGATTCCCGTAGATGAGGACCCAGTTCAGGAAGGCGTTGAGGAGGTTGGCGCCCGCGATCGTCCACACGATCGGCGCCACCCGGCCCATCGCCTGCAGACTCTGCCGCAGCACCACGAACCCGTAGAAGGGCAGCAGCCCGAGAATCGATCCGACCGCGTACCCCCCGGCCACCGGCACCACGTCCGGCGGCTGCCTCAGGAGCGCGAAGACCCGGGCCGCGGGCAGGAAGAGCAGCGAGCTGATCACCGTCAGGAAGAGGGTGAGGACGAACGCGCGCTGTATCCCCCGCGCGGCGGCCTCGTGATCGTCCGCCGCCACCCCCTGCGCGACGATCGGATCGAGGGCCATCAGCAGGCCGTTGCCGAACACGGCGATCTGGAAGAAGTAGAGGTTGCCGAGGCCGACGGCCGCGAGATCGGTCGCCGACAGGTGGCCGACCATGAGCGTGTCCACGACGCCCATCATCATGATGCCGACCTGGACGGTCACGATCGGGAGGGCCAGGCGCAGCATGCGGCGCAGGTCCGCACGGCGGGGGGTGAGGTTCATCGCGCCATCCTCGGGCCCGACGCGTCGCCTCGCAATTCCGTTGCCGCCCCGGGGCGCCGCGGATAGACTCCGCCTCTTCTCAACGGGAGGGGGACGAGATCGAGATTCTCAGTTTCGCGGGCGGCCCGTTCGTGCAGAACACGCTGCTCGTGGTGTGCGAAGATGGCCGCACCGGACTGCTGATCGACCCCGGCGCCGCGACGCCGGAAGCCCTGGCTGCGGCCCGCGAGCGGGAGCTGGAGATCGCGGCCCTCCTTCTGACCCACGCCCACGTCGATCACGTCGACGGGATCCCGGAGGCGAAGGCGGAGACCGGCGCCCCGATCCACCTTCACCCCCTGGACCAGCCGCTCTACGACAATGCGGTCGAGTGGGCCGCCTTCTTCGGGGTGCCGTGCGATCCGCTCCCGCCCCCCGACGTCGAACTGGAGCCGGGCGTGAACCTCTCCTTCGGCGGCTCGGAGTTCGAGGTGGTGTTCGTCCCCGGCCACGCGCCCGGCCACGTGATGTTCGTCTCCACCTCGCACCCGCTGGCGATCGTGGGCGACGTGATCTTCCGGGGTTCGATCGGGAGGACGGACCTCCCGAACTCGAACTACGGCGTGCTCATGGAGTCGATCCGCTCACACGTCCTGACGCTGCCGGCCGAGACGAGGCTGTACCCGGGACACGGCCCCGAGACCAGCGTGGCGCTGGAGCGCGGCACCAACCCCTTCCTCCTGCACCTGAACGGCAGCCGCGAGGTCTGATCCGCCGCACCGTCAGTCGGTTGATTGAGGATCGGGGGCGAGCAGGCGGCGAAACCAGACTACGAAACGCACGGCCGCATCGCTGTCGTGCCGGAGATACCCACTCTCGATGGCGGTGCCATAGGGTCGACCGGGATTCTCCTGCCACGCGAGCCATGTGTGCAGCACGGCCTTGCTGGTCTTTCCATCAGGAAACTCTGCGCCACGCGACCTGGCACCCTGAGTTGCTTCACGGGCGTAGAGGTGCAGTTCGTCGTCCCCATCTACCAGCTCCTCCAGGAAGTCCTCCAACTCCCCAGGTCGCTGGTTATCCGGCATCAGCCACACGCCCACGCGGGTCCCCCATTCGCTTGACCTACCCCCAAAGCCATGTGAGCTGATGCCCGCGGGAGCGTCGACGCTTACGTTAACAAGTCGATGGGCTACGGCTTCCCAGCTCGCCTGTACGTCGTCGTCTGCGTCGAGAACGAAGCCGACCGACTCGTTCGGATTGGCTTTGACGGCTGTCTCGATCGCATCGAGAACCGCCCTCTTACCTTGGCTGTGGTCGTGCTCGTTCTCGTTCCTCGGAAGACGAAACTTGGGAAACTGCGGCGTTTCTTCGCGGGAAAGGTTGTACCGCCTCAGCAGGTGCAGAATTGCGTGGAAGTCATCGACACCTTCGACAAAGAAACGAACAGGGGCGTTTGGACCCGCTATCATCGAAGCTCGATTTCCTGTTCCACAGCCGTTACGATTTGCTCCCCACTGAAGGGTATGGCGCTCCCCAGAGATCTCTCGATCTTGTGGATCGAAACCGCATCACTCAGTTCTGGTCGCGATTGTAGGAGCGAAGCGAGTCCTCTGATGCAATCATAGCTATGCGTCGTTGCAAAGACTTGGAGCGAAGATTGACATGCGCTCTCCACAACAAGACGCCACAAATCCTCCATGGCTGTCCAATGGAGCCCGGTGTCGATCTCGTCAGCTAGTAGCAATCCATTCGAAACGTCAACGAGCGCAAGGGAGAGCCCGAGCAATCGGCGCATCCCGTCGCCATGGCTGCCCATTGGTATTCGCGGCATACCAGCCCTAAGTCCAAGTAAGACGCCGGGGGATCCTCCAAACCCCCGGAATCGGCGGTGCGAAAGAAAGTGTATGGACGTCAAGTCCGGTTCTAGGATGCGCATGGCGTTGACAACCTCGGCTTCGCGCCCTTCCAGTTGCACTTTGTCCCACATCTCGACCAGTTCACGTGATCTTAGAGCATCCACAGCGAGGAAGCGCGCGGGTCTGGTAGGGGATAGGGCACGAGCTGCAAGCGTTCGACGAGCGTCGGGACTGAGAGAGAGTGAACCGTCGTCGTTCACTGCCAGTTCGACCGAATCGTGTGCGCTGCAGCTGATGTCAAGCACGAACGTTTGGAGTCGGCCCTCGTCGAAGTCGAATAGGTCTTGTGACTGCTCATTGTGAGACTGCCTGATCGCAAGGCGGATCCAGCCGAGATCATCGTCAGACTTAACTCCCAGCCAAGCCCCCTCCTCAAGCCGGTGCCCATGAAAGTGATGTGACAGATCATGAAGGTCGCGTTCCCGGCCGTCGGCGTCCTGACCGTTGCTCGGCATAAGAGCTTCGCCGCGACGATGGGTGGACTTGAAGAGAATGCTGGGGGCACCATGGTTCGCAAGGAGTTGCAGGGCCTCCAGAATCGTAGTCTTCCCGGAGTTGTTGGGACCGACGAGAAGGTTCACGCGTGTGAGGTCATCGAGGACGTACGAGTCGAACCCGCGGAAGTACGTAAGCTCGAACCTGCCAATCATGGCGAAAGTGATCTCCTGTCGAAGGAAGCGCTGGCATCGGCGAAGCGCTGGGCCAACGCTCGCAACGTACGGCTAAGCACGTTCTACGCGAGCGGTGACGCTAACGGTTCGTGGCCACGGGGTCGAAGGCCTTCAGCACCTCTCGCGTCATGTCCCACTGGTTGAAGCCCTGCGGGGGGTAGTCGAGGCCGCGGCGGACGATGACCAGGTCGTGTGAGGGGACGACGACCACGTACTGGCCGCGGTTGCCCGCCGTCGAGTACGCGCCCGAGGGGACGTCCGTGCGGTCGTCGGGCACGAGCCACCACTGGCCGCCGTAGGCATTGCCGCGCTCCGACGTCGCGGGGGCCGGCGTTCGCACGAACTCGATCCACTCCTCGGACAGCAGGCGCTCGTCCTTCCACATTCCGTTCTGCGCGTACAGCATCCCGAAGCGGGCCAGGTCGCGCGCCGTCGTGTAGACCTGGCTGCTGAGGATGAAGTCGCCGAAGCGGTCGGTGCTCAGGAAGGTGTTGCGCATCCCGAGCTTGTCGAGGAGGCGTTCCCGCGGGAACTCGAGGTAGGCCTGCGGGTCGCCGATCGCCAGCTTCATCGCGTACACGCCGAGCAGCGTGTCGTAGTTCTCGTAGTCCCAGAACGTCCCCGGTTCGCGCATCAGCGAGCGGTTGCGCGCCCCCTCGACCGAACTCGCCCCGGCCCAGTAGGAGAAGCCGGACCCGGTCGCGTACTCCAGGCCCCAGCTGTCCACGGGGTAGAGGCCGCTCGACATGTTGAGTGCGTGGCGAAGCGTGATGTGGCGGCGCGGATCCGTCTCCGGCGATCCGGCGTTCTCCGGCAGCCAGTCGAACGGGAGCGGCGCGTCGAGGTCCAGCCTGCCCTCGTCGACGAGCATCCCGATGAGGGTCGAGGCGATGCTCTTCGCGGTCGACCACGTCCGCGTTTTCGTGAACGCGTTCACGCCGGGGGCGTAGCGCTCGTGAAGGATCTGGCCGTCCTGCACGACGATGAAGCTGAGCGTCACCTGTGCCTCCGACTCGCGCTCGAAGGTCCAGTCGGAGGCGGCCTGGAGGGCCACCGGATCCACGCCGGCCGGGAGGCCCCCGGCCGCGACGATGTCGCCGTCCGGCCACGCCATGGTGGAGGGGTCGCCCGCCAGCGGCGGGGCCGTCTGGATCGGCAGTTCATCGATGTCGTCGAACGTCTGGTCCGGCGACATGATCACGCACCCGATCCCGTCGCGGAACGCGGCCCGCATGACCGGGATCGCGCCGGGCGCGCCGATGGCGACCGCCTTCCTCTCCCGGTCGACGACGTAGTCACCGCCCTCCGCCGTCCCGACGGGGTCGCGCAGGTAGGCCAGCTCCTGGTCGAAGACCTGCTCCAGCGTGCGGTCGCCCGTGAACAGGCCGTTGCACTGCAGGATCGCCTGGACGCCGCGCTGGATCATCTCCCGCTGGGGCGCGAAGTAGTCGTAGGACCCTCCCCCCTGGCCATGGACGGCCGCGGGTGAGAGGAGGACGAGCGCGATGGCCGCGAACGTGAGGCGTTTCATGGCTTCCCCCGGAATCTGATGACACGCGTCAGAGCCGGTCCAACATGCGCAGCGCCCCCCCGGCGAGCCAAGAGCCGGCCAGGAGCGGACGGTCACGGTCGCGCGACAGAGTAAGTGGGAATATTCTGTCGGTGTGATCGACCGGATACTCTACGCCTCCATCGCGCTCATCGCGCTCACCAACCCGCTCGCCGAGCTGCCCTTCTTCTTCGCGGCAACGGACGGGTTCTCGCGGGCCGAACTGCGTCGCGCGGCGGTCAAGGTCGGGTTCGGAGTCCTCATCGTGCTCAGCGTCTCGGCGGTCGCCGGCGCGCGCATACTGGGCCTCTTCGATGTGAGCTTCGCCGCGTTCCGGACGGCCGGCGGTCTCGTCCTCATCCTCGCGTCGCTGGAGATGCTCCGCGGCGCCGGGTTCGGGATCACCGGGGTGCGTCGCGGCCCCGGCGAGACGGAAGACCACCTTTGGGTCCCTCTCGTCATGCCGCTGATCGCGGGGCCGGCGGCGATCAGCGCGGTGATCACGCTGGCGCTCGAAGAGCCCGGTGTGTTGATCGGAGTTCCCGTCGCGACGCTGATCGCGGTGTTCGTGGCATCGGTGGGAGTGCTCGCGGTGCTGCTCGCCGCCAGCTTTCTGTCGAACGCGCTCAGCCGGCGGGCGGTCCGGATCTTCGAGCGCTTCTCGGGTCTGATCCTGCTCGCCATCGGCTGCCAGATGGCCCTCGGCGGCATCCGGGAGTTCTTCGCCGGGTAGCCCCTCCGCGGTGCGCCCGCCCGGCACCGCGCCAGCCGGCTAGCGGACGATGTCGACGGTGACGTCCTCCCCGAACCGGGCGCCGAGGTCGCTGAGGAAGAGCGAGGCCGACGCGTGGTGCCCCATGATGTAGCGGCTCACGAAGCGGAAGATCGCGCTGTAGACCTCCCCCTCCTCGGTGATCGTCACGGTGGCCCCGGTGGCGGTGGGTTCGATCTTGTAGATCCAGCGTCCGCCGAAGGGCATGCCCTCCGAGAGGATCGTCGCCACGAGCCGGGTGGGAGGCTCGCTCTCGGTCAATTCCATGGGCAGCGGGCCGGTGGCTCCGAGTTCCACCCAGGCCGGCCTTCCAGCCCGGGCCGGAAGTTCCTCGATGCGCTCGACGGAGGGTCGCCACTCGGGGTGCGCGCGGAAGTCGGCGATCGTCTCGAAGATCTCCTCCGGCGACGCGGCGAACTCCGCCCGGACGGCTGCGACGTGGTTCTGCGGCAGCGAGAGCCCGACGCCGTAGACGACGGCGAACGCGACCGCGATGAGGACGAGCATGCCGATGATGATGCGCTTCATGGGATCGATCCTCTTACGCCGGGTGTGCCGTCGGGTCGCTCGCCGCGGAGGATGGGCAGCGTAAGGCAGGTCGGACCGCCTTCGCACGGGAGACAGAGCGCGTCCGCCGGGAAGAGGGTGACCTCGCAGCCCGCGTCCCGCATGAGCCTCGCCGTGCGCGGGAATCCATCGATGGCGATGCAACGGCGAGGGGCGGTCGCGAGCACGTTCAGGTTCAGTCCGCCGGAGGCCTCGAACTCTTCGTCGTCCGCCTCCAGGCACCGGATGCCGCGTTCCCGCATCAACGCGTGCAGCGCCACGGGAAGGAGTCGGGGATAGACCAGCGCGAGATCCCGGTCGAGAGGGCTGACGAGCGACAGGAGATGGAGACAGGCCGCGCTTCCGTTCCACATCGGGAGATCGAAGGCGTGGAGTTCGACCCCGAGGGAGGCCAGGATCACGCGCAGTTGGTCGATGCCCGCCTGGTTGGTGCGGAAGCCGCGGCCGATGGCGAGGGTGCGGTCGTCGATCCACAGGAGGTCACCGCCCTCCGCCACGCCGGGGGGGGCGATGGCGCCGACCACCGGCACGCCGAGCCGCGCGTAGAGTGCTTCGTGAAGTCCGACCTCCGGACGCCGCAACGGTTTGCCGGGCCGGAGCAGGATCGCGCCGCCGGGGGTCATGAACGAGGGATCGAACGGGAAGATGGCGTCGGCGAGGTCGTCGTCCGCCGCGCCACCGATCCACTCGATTTCGGCCCCGGAGGCCGCGACGCGCGCGCCGAGCGCCTCGAACTGGCCGAGCAGCCGCTCGGGCTCGAGCGGTCCCGCGTAGTGCCAGCGGGCCGGATCGGCCTCCAGCGTCGCCCGGCCCGGGCGCCGCATCGCGACCCGCCGAAGCGGCGCCACCATGCTCGCGACGCCGAAACTCGCGCCTGCGGCGGCCTCGATACTCCGCGATGGAACGCCCATTCCCGACGGCCTGCTCCCTTCCGCGCCTACGGATCGGCAACCCCTGATTCTGGCCCAAGCTACCCCGGCGCCGGTAGCTTCGCTGGCCGCCACCCCCCGACCCGTGACCCGTCGCGAAGGATTCCCGGCCCTTGGACCGCAAGCGATTTCTCGCCGCCCCCACCTTCTCCGAGTACCTGGAGACGGTGGAGAAGAACCGCGAACTGTGGCACGCTCTGTCCCGCCGCGCCGTGGCGGACGAGGCGACGCGGGAGCGCGCCCGCGCCATCCCGGGGAGCTGGCATGTCGTCGCCCTCACGGAGGACTGGTGCGGCGACGCGATCAACACGCTGCCGGTGTTCGATCGGCTGGCCGAGTTGACCCCGAACATCGAACTCCGGGTCCTCCTCCGCGACGAGAACCCCGACCTCATGGACGCCCATCTCACGAACGGGACGAGCCGTTCGATCCCCGTCCTCATCGCCTACGACGCAGACTTCGAGGAGCGCGGCTGGTGGGGTCCGCGGCCGGCACCCATTCAGGCGTGGGTCATGACGGAGGGCATGCAGCTCGACGTGAAGGACCGCTACCGGGGGGAGGTCCGCCGGTATTACGCGCGGGACAAGGGCCGCACGGCGCTCGACGAGTTCCTCACCGTGCTGGAGGCAGCCGCCCTCAGTTGATCCGTTGGCCGGTCTCGGCTCGGGAGCTTCGTACCCGCATGAGCACGAAGACGGGGACCCCGGCCACGAGGAGGAGGAAGCCCCAGAAGACCGTCTCGGGGCCGGCGCCCGCGATCGCCCAGAACGAGAAGCCGAACGCGAGGGTGCTCACGGCCATGCGTCCCACCGGCGCCTTCGTGCCGGGCGAGGCGAGGCGTTCACGCAGGGCGAACAGCAGCCCGGTCGCGCTGGCGAACACGTAGGCGAGCAGCGTCGAGAGCGTCGAGAGCAGGATGAGGAAGGTGAAGGCCTGCACGAGGCCGCGCGAGTAGTTCATCGCGATGAGGATCGTTGCGACGGCTCCGGCGAAGACGAGCCCGAACCACGGGGTGCCGCGCGGCCCGAGGCGCCCGAAGGCCGCCGGGAGCAGGCCGTCGAGCGCCGCGGCCCGCGGTAGCTGTCCTGAGAGCAGCATCCACCCGTTCAGGGCGCCGAAACAGGCGATGGTGGCGCCCGCGCCGATCACGAGTCGACCACCGTCCCCCCAGATCGATCCCGCGGCATCGGCGAACGGAGCCGTGGATACGGCGAGGTCCGCCGGGGCGATGATGCCCATTACGGCGGAGGTGCTCACGATGAAGATGACCGCCGCGATCACGGTCCCGAGGATCGTGGCCCGCGGGATCGTGCGGACCGGATCCCGGACGTCGGCGGCGGGCACGGTCGCGGCCTCGAGTCCCATGAAGGCCCACAGCGTGAGGGTGACCGTCGCCGTGACGGCCGCGACGGGACTGCCTCCGGAGGGGTTGAAGGGGCGGAAGTGGCCGCCCTGGAAGTAGAGGAACCCGATCGTCCCTACGGCGGCCAGAGGCAGCAGCTTGAGCACCGTCGTGACGAGTTGCACCTGCCCCGCGGTCCGGACCCCGCGGACGTTGACGAGCACCAGACCCCACAGGACGACGAGCGCCGCGATCGCTCCCGCGGCGGGCGAGTCACCCAGCCCGGGCCAGAAGACGGTCGCGTAGCTCACGGTCGCCACGGCGAGCGCCGCGTTGGCCGTGAGGAGCGAAATCCAGTAGGCCCACGCGACCCAGAATCCGACGAAATCCCCGAACCCCTCCCGCGCGAAGGCGTAGGGCCCTCCGACTCGCGGGACGAGTGCCCCGAGACGAGCCATCACGAGTGCCAGGCACATGGCGCCCCCGGCGCTCACCAGCCAGCCGACGATGCTGATCCCGCCGTAGGGGGAGAGCGAGGCGGGGAGCAGGAAGACGCCCGAGCCCACCATGCTCCCGACCACGAGGGCCGTGCACATCCACAGCCCGAGCGCGGGTCGCCGCGTCATTCCGCGCTCGGGGCCCGCGTCAGCGGTTCCCGCGGTAGCTCCTCACGGGCGGGAGCCGGGCCCCGGTCCCGCCGGGCGGCTCGGTCTCCGCCACGACCTCGAGCCGCAGGGTGCCGATCCCTTCGATCGAGGCCGAGACCACCTCGCCGGGCTGCAGGAACCGCTGCTCGCCTCGGACCGCGGTGCCCATGCCGACGCCGCCCGAGGTGCCGTTGTTGACCACATCCCCAGGGAACAGGGTCGCGATCGAGGAACCGTACTCGACCAGTTCCCACAGCGTGTGGATCATGTCCCCCGCGGTCGCCTCCTGCATGCGCTCCCCACCGACGTCCAGCGTCTGGCGCAGCCTCTCCATCGGGTCGCCGTAGAACTCCTTCGGGATGATCCACGGACCCATCGGCGCGAACGTGTCGTGACCCTTCCCGACGAACCAGTCGGAGGTCATGGGATTGCCGCCGGGCGGCCGTCCTCCGCGGTCGGAGACATCGATCGTGACCGTGTAGCCGAACACATGGGCCTCGGCGTTCTCGGCGGAGACGTACTTCGCGCTGCGCCCGATCACGGCGCCGAGTTCCACCTCCCAGTCGGTGCGGTCCCGGCCGAAGGGGATCACGATCTGGTCGTCGGCGCCGATCACCGCGCCGCGCGACGGCTTGAGGAAGAGGTAGGGGACGCCGCGGTTCTCACGCCGCTGGCGGCGGGCTTCGAGTCTGTCCTCCTCGGAGCCCGCCTCGTTGACGTGGCTGTAGAAGTTGACCGCCGCATTCAGGATCTTGCCGGGGTACATGATGGGCGGAAGGGTCCGCACGTCCTCGAGATCGTGGACGAAATCGGCTCTGCCACTCCCCGACAGCCGGCTCCGGGCCACGAGGTCGTTCACGATCTCGTACAGGCGGAGCCGAACCCCGTACTCGTAGCGGCCGATGAGGTCGACCATGTCGGCGGGCGGTGGCACCGGCGGATAGTCGGGATTTCGCTCGAGGGCCCCGTTCGCATGCTCGATGTCGACGATGAGGGCGTCGCGCAGCACGAGGGCGACGCGCGGAACGCCGTCGATCTCGAACGTCCCCACCTTGAACGGCTCCGCGATCTCGATCTCCGGCCCCCGCTGGGCCGAGAGCGGAGCGGAGGACACGAGGGCCGCGGCCGCCAGAAGGACGAGGGCCGCTCGAGTCTTGGCCGAAGCGGCCGAAGTGATCTGTCTCATGAGGGTGTCTCCCGCGCTCGTGGCGTCAGTTACCGGGGTCCCGCCTGTACGACCACAAGGGAGGCAGTCGAACGCCGATTTCGCCGGCCGGCGGCGTTCCCGCCACGACCGGGAGCCGGAGCGTGCCGATTCCGTCAATGGTAGCCGTGACGATCTCGCCCGGCTGCAGGAATCGCGCGGTGCCCTCGCCGACGCCGCCCGAGGTGCCGTTGTTGATCACGTCACCCGGGAAGAGGGTCAGGATCGAGGAGGCGTATTCGACCAGTTCCCACAGCGAGTGGATCATGTCTGTCGCCGTCGCCTCCTGCATGCGCTCTTCGCCCACGTCCAGCGTCTGCCGGAGCATCTCCATCGGGTCGCCGTAGAACTCCTTCGGGACGATCCACGGGCCCATCGGTGCAAACGTGTCGTGACCCTTCCCGACCAGCCAGTCCGAAGCCGTGGGGTTGCCGCCCGGCGGCCGCCCGCCCCGGTCGGACACATCGATGGTCACGGTGTACCCGAAGATGTGGGCCTGGGCATCCTCCGCGGCGACGTACTTCGTCGCCCGCCCGATGACCGTGCCGAGTTCCACCTCCCAGTCGGTCTGGTCTCGGCCGTAGGGAACGACGATCCGATCGTCGGCCCCGATCACCACGCCGCGCGACGGCTTGAGGTACAGGTAGGGCACCCCCCGGTTCTCGCGGCGCTGTTGGCGAGCTTCGAGCTTCTCCTCCTCGGTGCCCGTCTCGGCGACGCGGCTGTAGAAGTTGGTCGCCGCGTTCAGGATCTTGCCCGGAAACATGATGGGCGGGAGGATCCGCACGTCCTCGACATCGTGGACGAATTCCGCCCTTTCCGGTCCGGTCAGGCGCTGTCCGGCCACGAGGCCGTTGACGATCTCATACAGGCGGAGCCGAACCCCGTACTCGTAGCGGCCGATGAGGTCGAGCATGTTGGCGGGGGCCGGAACCCGCGGATAGTTGGGATTCCGTTCGAGTTCCAGGTTCGCCGCCGCGATGTCGACGATGTAGTGGTCGCGCAGCACGAGCCCGACGGTCCGGAGGCCCTCGATCTCGAACGTCCCCACCTTGAACGGTTCCGCGATCTGGAGATCCGGCTCGCCCTGGGCGGCGAGGGAAGCTGCGGAAGAGAGGCCCGCGACCAAACACGCTGCGAGCGCCCACCCCATACCCGCTCGTCCGAGCAGTGCAGGCTTCGGTGCTGATCTCAGTGATGTCCTCATGGGACTCTCCTCTCTGTTGGGGTACGGAAGGATCAGGGGACCAGGCCGTCCAGTCCCTGGATGGTGGCCGTCGAAGGACCGCGTTCGGCCTGCAGCCGCCGGGCCGTGGCCTCCGAGGCGCGCATGACCCGGAGCAGGTTGTCGGCGGCCAGCGCGCGAAGCTCGGATTCGGTCCATCCGCGGCGCGAGAGTTCGGCGAACAGGGCCGGGTACGTCGAGACATCCTCGAGTCCGACCGGTCCCCGATCGATGCCGTCGAAGTCTCCGCCGATGGCGACGTGCTCGATCCCGGCCACGGCGCGCACATGCTCGATGTGGGCCACCACGTCGGCCATCGTGGCCCGCGGGCGCCCCTCGGGCGGTCCGGAGTAGTCCGCGACCGCCTGATTCACGAACGACTCCACGAACGTCACCATGACCACGCCGCCGTTCTCGGGCAGGCGCCGCAACACGTCGTCGGGCACGTTGCGCGGATGGTCGGTGACGCCGCGGGCGGAGGAGTGGGAGAAGATGACGGGGGCTTCCGCGACATCGAGTGCGTCGTGCATCGTCTCTGGCGCCACGTGCGAGATGTCGACCAGCATGCCGAGCCAGTTCATCTCCCGCACGACCTCTTCGCCGAAGGCGGTGAGTCCGCCGAACTCCGCAGCTTCACAGCACGAGTCGGCCCAGTCGATGTTGGCGCTGTGCGTGAGCGTCATGTAGCGGACGCCAAGGTGATGGAAGGCGCGCAGCGCGCCGAGCGAGTTCTCGATCGCATGGCCGCCCTCGATGCCGAGCATGGAGGCGACCTTCCCCCGGTGGAACTGGTCCATCACCTCCGCGGCGGTGACCGCGAGGCCGAGGTCCTCGCGGTGATCGGAGATGATCTGGTGCGCGATGTCGATCTGCTCGAGCTGCATGCGCGCGCCGCCGCCCTCCTCCATGACCGAGGCCGGGACGTAGACGGACCAGAACTGGGCCCCGACGCCGCCGACCCGGAGGCGGGCGAGGTCCGTGTGCCCCTGTGTGGGTTTCGAGATGTCGTAGGCCCGCACGTCCATCGGCGGGTTGGCGTTCCGGATCGCCCACGGCAGATCGTTGTGGCCGTCGAACATCGGGACACTCGAGAGGACGCGCTTCGCGATCTCGAGGTGTTCGTCCTGCGCCTGGAGACCCGGCGCCATGAGCGCCAGCGCCGCGAATCCCGAAGCCAGCGCGGGGGAGAGCACTCGCAACAACGTCCGAACGGAAAGCTGCATGATCGTCACGCCTCCAGGTGGAACGATGGACCCCGGCTACCCCTGGATTTTCGCGCCCGAACCCATCCGCCGCCAGCCGTGCGGCTTCCGGCCCTCGTGGGTGCGGAGCCGGGGTCGCGCAAGATATGTTCCGGCATGCTTCTCAACTGTGACATGGGGGAGAGCTACGGGCCCTGGGAAAAGGGGGCCGACGCCGCGGTGATGCCCTTGATCGACTGGGCGAACATCGCATGCGGGGGACACGCCGGGGACCCCGATACGATGGCCCGGACGCTCACGCTGGCCGCCGAGCACGGGGTGAAGGCGGGGGCCCACCCGGGGTATCCCGACCGGCGCAACTTCGGGCGTCTGAAGCTGGACTGGCCGCTGGATTCGCTCGTGCTCGAGGTGCAGGCCCAGATCGGCGCGCTGCAGGCGGTCGCGACCGCCCTGGGGACGCCACTCCATCACGTGAAGCCCCACGGGGCGCTGTATCTCGCCATGATGGCGAATGACGGGTTGCTCAGGAGGCTGGCCGAGGGGGTGGTGGCGGTGGACGGTTCGCTCGCCTTCGTTCTGCAGGCGACGCCGGATCGCGAACGGCACGCGGCGCTGCTCGAGCATACCGGGCTGGAACTGGTGTTCGAAGCGTTCGCGGATCGCGGCTACGCGGCGGACGGGCGTCTGCGGTCGCGCTCGATCGAGGGAGCGGTGCTGACGGACCCCGACGCGGTGGCGGCGCATGTGAAGCGCCTCCTCGAGGGGTTCGTGGAGACGCCCGAGGGGCCGCTCGGGGTGACGGCCGAGACGCTCTGCGTACACGGCGACAATCCCGCGGCCCGGGAGGCCCTGCTCCGGATCCGCGAACTGATCCCGCGCCCGGCGTGATCGCCTTTCCGGGGCCTGCCAGCGCCCTGGTCACGCTGCCGGTCGCGCCCGACCGGGACGGCATCGCCCGCGTACTCAGCCTCGAACGCGTCGCCCGCGAGACGCTCCCCGACCTGCGGGCCACGATCCCGGCCTTCAACCGACTCCTGGTGGAGGGGACGCCGAGCCGCTGGGATCCGGCGGAAGTCGAAGCGCGTCTCGAGGCCGGCGCGCGGATCGCGCTGGAGGCCGAGCCGGAGACGACGCCGGCCGGGGCGGTCACGCTACCGGTTTGCTACGAGCGAGAGTTGGCGCCCGATCTGGAGGAGGTGGCGGCGATCGCGGGGTTGACGCCCGATGAGGTCGCGCGACTGCACTGTGGTTCGACGTACCTCGTGCTCGCGACGGGATTCGCCCCGGGGTTCGCCTACCTCGGGGACCTCGATGCGCGAATCGCCGCGCCCCGACTCGCGTCTCCCCGGGCGCGGGTGCCGCAGGGGGCAGTGGGGATCGCGGACCGGCGCACCGGCGTGTACCCGGCGGAGGGGCCGGGTGGGTGGCGCCTCGTCGGTCGCGTCCCGGCGGCCCTGTTCGCGGACGCGGCCGAGCGGATCGCGCGCTTCGCGCCCGGCGGCTCGGTCGAGTTCCGCCGCATCGGACGGAAGGACTACGAGGCGGAGTGCGAGTGAGTTCACCGGGCGGGGACGCGGGGCCCCACGGGGTGCTGGATCGGCCCGGGCCGTACTGCTCGGTCCAGGACCTGGGGAGGCGGAGCGGCCGCCGCGCCGGTCTCGCGCCGGGGGGCGCGATGGACCAGCGCGCGTACCTGTGGGCCAATCGGCTGCTCGGCAATGAACCGGGGGCGGCCGCGCTCGAGGTCACCCTGGGGGGTCTCGACCTCCGCTTTGTCGTCGAGACCATCGTGGCGCTGACGGGGGCCGATTGCGCCGCCTCGCTCGACGGCGTCGAGACGGGCGGCTGGCGGACCCTCCTGGCCCGACCGGGCCAGGTGCTGCGGCTCCGGTACAGCGCGACCGGCATGCGCGCCTACCTCGCGTTCCCCGGCGGGCTGGAGGTCGACCGGGCGTTCGGCTCTGCATCCGCCGTGGCCCGCGACGGGTTGCCCGGGCGGCTCGGCCGGCCGCTCCGGGCGGGCGAAGCGCTCCGCTGGGGCGCCCCCGCCCGGTCCTGCCCGATCCGCCGCGTCCCGCCCGCGCTCGTGCCGCCACCCCGCGCCGCGCTGGCCCTCCCGCTCGTCGTCGCCTACGAGTGGCCGGAATTCTCGCCAGCCGATCGCGACCGCGTGTTCGCCGCGGAGTGGACCGTCGACCCGGCAAGCAATCGCACCGCGGTCCGGCTGGCCGGCCCCGCCCTGGCTTCCGGCCCGCGCGTCCTCGACTCCGCGCCCCTCGTCGACGGCACCGTCCAGGTTACCGGCGACGGCCGGCCGCTCATCTTCATGCGGGACCGGCCGACGATCGGCGGCTACGCGAAGCTCGGTGCCCTGGACCCGATCGCGCTCGATGCCCTCGCCCAGGCCCGGCCCGGCACGATCGTCCGCTTCGTCCGGGCGGAACCGGAGCCGCTGCGGCGTGCCCTGGTGCGTCGCGAGTCCTTCTTCGGGATCGGAGATCACTGACACCGCGCGCCTCGGGCTTGCCGCGGCACGTTCCCTTTCTCAGCCTCCGGGGAGTCCGACCGTGATAGCCCGACCGTGGATTCTCCGGCATGCGAGGCGGACATCGGCACGGTCGCGCCGGGCCGCTGGGCGGACCTCGTCGCGGTCGACGGCGACCCCCTCCAGGACATCACCGAACTTCACCGGGTGACGTTCGTGATGAAGGGGGGTGAGGTGGTCGTGGACAGGGCTTCCCGGCTCGCCTCGTGACCCACTTTTTGGGGGATCGCGCCGGTCGGGGTTGAATCCGAGAGCCTGATTTTTTTATATTACGAATTCACAGGTAGTTCGGGGTGGGGTGGACAGCGGGGTGGAGGCGGTGGTGAGAATCGGTTCGGCGTTGTCGCGCTACGGCGGGCGATCCCTTCGAAATTTGCATCTTTCATTTGCGGTGGCGGCCATCTGCCTTGCGGCGGCAGTCCCCGCGCACCTCCCGGGCCAGAGTCTGCGCGGGTCCACGAGTTCGCTGGACAGACAGAACCGCGCCGCCCGCGAGCACGACTTCACGTTCATCGCCTCGCCGGCGCAGGTTCGGCGGTTCGTCGACGGCGGCTATCTCGTGCGCGTGCCCGAATCGCGGGATTATCGGCTCCACAACATCTCGTTCCCCTACGCGCGCCCCGAGGTCAAGCTCTTCATCTCGCGCCTCGCGCCGCAGTACAGGCGGGCCTGCGGCGAGCAACTCGTCGTCACGAGCCTGACGCGGCCCAGGAACCGTCAGCCGCGGAACGCCTCGCCCCGCTCCGTTCATCCGACGGGGATGGCTCTGGACCTCCGCCGGCCGGACTCCAGGTGCCGCGCGTGGCTGGAGCGCGTCCTGCTGCAGCTGGAGGGTACCGGCGTTCTGGAGGCATCACTCGAACGTTGGCCGCCGCACTACCACGTGGCGCTCTTCCCGCGCCAGTATGCCGCGTACGTCGAGCGCATCTCGCTCGGCAGCGCGGGACAGTACAGGGTTCGGCCGGGCGACTCGCTGTGGGAAATCGCCCGCAGGCACGACACGACCGTGACCCGCCTCCGCTCCGCGAACAACCTCGACGGCAGCCGGATCTATCCGGGACAGGTCCTCACCGTCCCGAACTGAGCCGCTGGCCGAGTCGGACTGCTAGCCTCCGGCGCTGCGGCGCGGGGGGCGGCATTGCGGCCACTGGCCGGGTCCGCCGCGTGGGCCGGCCGGCAATACGCGCATGTCGCGCGGCACCCGCTCGGGATCCTCTGACGCCTGGTAGACGAGCATCGCCGCGAGCGTCGCGTTATTCCGCAGGTCGTCGAACACGACCTTGTCGAACGTGTCCCGGTTCGTGTGCCAGGTGTACTGCCGGTAGTCGGGGTAGTTCGACTGCAGCCGGAACCCGGGGGCGGGCTTGCAGATGAAGGACATATGGTCGCTGCCGCCCGTCTCCGGCACGCCGGGGATGTCGAGTTCGATGTGCCCCGTTATCTCGACCGGGATGTTCGAGAACCAGCGACCGAAGTGGGCCCCGGCGCCGGTGAAGCCCTGCATGCGGATGTAGTCGATCCGCCACGTGCCGTTGTCCTGATTGAACGCGGCCTGAAGGCCGTCCACGGCCTCCGGGTTGTCCGCCGCGAACGCGGTCGAGCCGATGAGGCCCTGCTCCTCGCCGCCCCAGTGTCCGACGAGGATGGTCCGCCGCGGGTTCGGGTAGGCGGCCTTCAGAAGGCGCATCGCCTCCAGCATCATGATCGTGCCGGTGCCGTTGTCCGTGGCGCCCGAGGCGCCGTCCCATGAGTCGAGGTGCGCGCTGAGCAGGACGTACTCGTCCGGAAGTTCGACGCCGGGGATCCGACCCACGACGTTGGAGGCCGGGACGTCGCCGAGGAACTCCGCGCGCGCGTCGATCCGCACCCGCGGCGACTGGCCGCGTTCGGCGAGCCGAGCCAGCAGCCCGTAGTCCTCGCAGCTCAGGTGCAGGCCGGGCACCGTGCGGGTCGGCGAGCTGAAGATCTTGTCCACCCCCCACCCCTGCGACCAGCGTCCGGTCAGCAGCGCCACCGCCCCGGCGTCGGCGATCCGCTGGGCGAAGTCGTCTCCTGCGTTGCGCATACCGGAGAACCACGCCCCCCGCGCCTCGTCCCGGCTGGCGCGCATTCTCTCGACCGTCTCGGGCGTCGCGTGGTCCTCCCACGACTGGTCCTCCCTGCAGGTCGGCTCGGGGAACGATATCGCGACCGCCTTGCCGGCCACCGACGGCAGCCAGGCGTCGAACTCCTCACGCGATCCCACCTGGGGGAGCAGCACGACATCGGCCTCCACCGGACCGTCCGTTCCGGGGCTCCAGGCGAGCATCATCCCCTCGAGCGAGCGGACCCGCGGCGCAATGAGGTCGATGTGGCTGTAGCCCCGCTCCCACCCGGTCCACGTCCCGTACTCCTGCTTCTCCGCCTCGATCCCCCATTCCGCGTACCGCGCCAGCAGCCAGTCGCCCGCCGCGTCGAAAGCCGGGGATCCCATCAGCCGCGGGCCGATCGAGTCCATCAGCGCCTGCGAGAGGTCGAACGCCTGCGATCCGTCCCCCATCCCCTCCTCCCACATGAGACGGATCACGGGGTCGTCGGTGGGGAAGGTCTGGGCGGCCGAATCTCGCGCACCCGCCACGCCGGAGAGCGCCGCGAGCGCGAGGACGGTGAGGCGCGCGGAGGAAGGAATCCGCTTCATCATGCTCGATCCTTTGTAGGTTGTTTCCCGAGGGGCTAGACTGCTGCGGGCGCCAGCCCCGGGCGTGGAACTTGCGTGCCCCGGCTGCGTGCGGCCACGGCCCCGCCGCGCGGCCGGATTGCCATGCCGTGCGGCCGGATTGTCACGACAAGTCGAGAAACCGACCATCAGCCTCAAGGCACGGGCGGGCCTGCCGATGCTGGCCCTGATCCCAATGATCTTCGCCGGCGTCGGCGCGGCGCACGCGCAGGAGCCGGAAACCGTCCGCCTGTCGGGGTACGTGCGGTCGGCGGCGAACGACGAGGTGCTCCGTACCGCCCGGCTCGAGATTGTGGAGCCCGGACTCTCCATCGCGACCAACCGGTTCCGGTACTACTCCATCGAACTCGCGCCCGGCGGCTACACGATCCGCGTGTCGAGACTCGGATACGAGACCGTCACCCGCGACGTGAATCTCGAGGCGACGACCTCGGCGGATTTTGCGCTTCCCCCGCGGCCGGTTTCCGTGGCCGAACTCACCGTGGAGACGGAGCACGAACCCCCGGACGTCGACCCCGGGACGGTCGAGATGAGCGTGATCCAATTCGACACCCCGGCCCTCTCGCGACTCCCCGTCGTGCTGGGTGAGGCCGATCCCGTGCGCACGCTGACGCTCTATCCCGGGATCACGACGACGAACGACGCGACCACGGCCATCAACGTGCGCGGGGGCGCGGGCGACGAGAACCTGATCCTCCTCGATGACTCCGAGGTGTTCAACCCGGCCCACGCGATCGGACTCTTCTCGACCTTCAACAGCGACGCGGTGGACGACGTCACGCTGTACAAGGCCGGCATCCCCGCGCGGTACGGCGGACGGCTCTCTTCCGTGCTCGAGATCCACCAGCGCGAGGGGAACTCGCGCGAGTTCGAGGGCTCCGCCACCCTCGGCCTCCTCTCGAGTCGGCTGAACCTCGAGGGGCCGCTGTTCGACGGCAACGGTTCGTGGCTCGTCGCGGGGCGCCGGACCTACGCGGACCTCTTCCTCGGCCTGGCCAGCGACCCGGAGGTGAGGGAGAGCACCGCCTACTTCTACGATCTCAACGCCAAGGCCAACGCCCGCTACGGAGCCACCGGCCAGGTCATGGTGTCCGGATACTTCGGTCGCGACCGCCTCAAGGTCGGCAGCGTGGCCTCGGTGGGGTGGGGGAACGCGGCCGGCACGATGCGCTGGAATCACGGCTTCGGTCCCATCTTCTCGCACGTGACGCTGGCCTTCAGCGACTACGACTACCACATCCAGAGCGGCTTCAACGCGCGCGCCGTGTCGCTGGACTCCCGGGTCCGCCACCTGAGTCTGAGCGTCGACGAATCCTGGACGCTGGGGGCTCGCGACCAGTTGCAGTTCGGCGCGGGCATCGGGCGCTACGATCAACGCACAGGCGCTCGCCTTCCGGCAGAGAGAGGACTCACGTCTCGTGACGGAGGCGGTGGAGACCTCCGTGTTCGGGATCGTGCCGAGCATCAGCAACCGGCGGCGCTTCTGATGGCCGGGAGGAGGGCAGTCCGTCTCGCGGCGTTGTCCGGCTGCCTCTTCGCCGCGGCCTGCGAGCGGATCGTGGAGGTCGAGATCCCCGCGCCCCCGGAGCCGAGGCTGGTCGTGGAGGGGCGGATCGCACTCGTGAAGGGAGCGCCCGGCGGGACGCAGAGGGTCCGGCTCACGACCACCGACGCCTTCTTCAGCAACCGCCCCGCGCCCCCCGCCGTGGGGGCCGGGGTCACGGTGACCGACGGGGCCGGCGGCGTCTACCCGTTCACGGAGACGGAGCCGGGCCACTACGTGACGAACGACCTCCACGCGCGGATCGGGGAGACGTATGCGCTCTCCATCGACTATGAGGGAGATCGGTACGCCGCTTCGGCGTCGCTGACGCCGGTGGCCCCGATCGATTCTCTCTATTTCATCTTCGAGGAGGAGACGCTCGTCAACGACACGGCGGGCTACCGGGCCGCGATCGACTATACGGACCCCCCGGGCGGCCCGGACTTCTATCTGTGGGAGCAGTTCGTCGACGGAGTGAACGAGCCGCCGCCCAGTTCGGGCAATCAGTTCAATCTGGTGAGCAGGGACGACCTGTACGACGGCCGCCCCGTCATCGGCTTCGAACCCAACAACGAGGTCGTGATCGAGCCCGGGGCGCACGTCATGATCCGCCAGGCCTCGCTCTCCCGGCGGGGCTACGACGACTACTACGCGCTCTTCGAGCAGAACGCGCTCGGAACGGGGAACTCGTTTTCCATCCCGCCCGCCACCATACGGGGGAACGTCGCGAACACCACGCGCCCGGAGCGGTACCCGTTCGGGTTCTTCGGGGCGGCCGAGGTGAGCGTGGCCGACGGGATCGGGCCCGCACGGTAGCGTGTTCGACGATCCCGGCACGCTGAAGACCGCCGGGGCGACGCTCGCCCTCGCGATCCTGTGGCTGGTCGAGGGTGCCCTCCCGATGTTCGAGGGCCGGAGCGCGCGGGCGCGGCACGGAGCGCGAAACCTCGCTTTCGGCGTGGGGAACGCGGCGGTCACGGCGCTCATCTTCGCCGCCGCGACGCTCTTCGTCACGGAGGGGGCGAGGGCACGCGGCTTCGGCCTCCTCCACCTGCTCGAACTT
This sequence comes from Candidatus Palauibacter sp., assembly GCF_965237495.1. GTDB lineage: Bacteria > Gemmatimonadota > Gemmatimonadetes > Palauibacterales > Palauibacteraceae > Palauibacter. The sequence continues at coordinate 4,138,151 of NZ_OZ250143.1, forward strand.
CCGGGCTGGGCCCGGATCGCGGTAGCGGTCGTCGCGTTCGATGCGTGGCAGTACCTGTGGCACCGCCTCAACCACCGCATCCCCTTCCTGTGGCGCTTCCACCAGGTCCACCACTCCGACGCGGAACTGGACGCCACCTCGGGGCTCCGCTTCCATACGGGCGAGATCGTCCTCTCCTCGATCGCCCGCCTGGCGGTGCTCCCGCTCCTGGGGCTGACGGTGGCGGAGGTGCTGGTCTACGAGACGATCCTCCTGCCCATCATCCTCTTCCACCACAGCAACCTGCGGGTGCCCGGCGCGGTGGACCGGCGGCTGCGCTGGCTCATCGTCACGCCGTGGATGCACTGGGTGCATCACTCGGACTACCAGCCGGAGACGGACTCGAACTACTCGAGCATCTTCTCGTTCTGGGACCGGGCGTTCGGGAGCTTCCGCCTCCGGGCGGAACCGCGCGACATTCGGCTCGGCCTCGAGAACCTGGATCGCTCGGAGTGGGGGACGCTGCGCGGGATGCTCGCCATGCCGTTCCGGCGTCGGCGTGGACGCGAATCCCGTCGGCAGAGTCCGACGCGCTGACGGGGAGGGCGGCGTGAAGCGTGGCGGCGCGAGGAGAAGCGGCTGGTTCGCCGGCCTCATCTGTCTGGCGGGGCTCGCGGGCTGCGGGAGTGAGGCGTCGCCGTCGGGCCCCGACGAACCCCGGGGCGGACCCGATCCGGTACCGCCGCCCGTCGACATCTCGAGCGCATGGGCAACCTCGACGGCTGCGGCCCAGGGGTTCGATCCGGACCTGCTCGAGGCCGCCTTCGCCGGCGCGCACGAAGCCGTACCGAATCTCCGGGCTCTCGTCGTCGCACGAAACGGACGGTTGGTTCGCGAAGCGTACTTCGGCGGCATGCACCGGGATTCGGCGTTCGACATGAGGTCGGTGACGAAGACCGTGACCGCGCTTCTCGTCGGCATCGCCTCCGATCGGGGATCGCTGAATCCGGATCAGCGGATGACCGACTGGCTGCAGCATCCCTCGCTGAGGGCCGAACATGACGCCATCCGTGTGCGTGATCTTCTGACGATGACGAGCGGCATCGAGTGGTCGGACGAAGCACATTTCGGCCCTTGGGCGCGCTCCGGCCGACCCGTCGGCTATGTGCTCGACCTGCCCGTCATCGCCGCTCCCGGCCAGCGGTTCATGTACAACACGGGCGGATCGCACCTGCTGACCGTCATCGTCGACCATGCGGTCGACGGAAGCGCGCTGGAGTTCGCCGAGAGCGAGCTGTTTGGCCCGCTCGGGATCTCGAACCGCCGCTGGCCGGTCATGCAGGACAGTGTGATCGTGGGCGGCGCCGCCCTCGCGCTCCGGTCGCGCGACGCCGCAAAGATCGGACAGCTTCTGCTTCAGGGCGGCCTTTCCGGCTCGCAGCAGATCGTCTCCGCGGCGTGGGTGGAAGCGCAGACGTCTCGTGTCGTCACTCTGGGGGACCTCGGCGCCGTGCTCCGGGACGCCGGTTACGGCTACCAGACCTGGAGCGACCGGGCAGGGGGTGGCGATGAGTCGTACGCGTTCGTCATGTGGGGCTACGGCGGCCAGTTCGTCTGGGTCGTGCCGGACCGCCAACTCGTCGTAGTCACCGCGGCGCACTGGCGGGGCGTGCGCGACTACGCCTTCGCTCAGGCCGGCCCGGTGGCCGACCTCGTCGTCCGCTCGGTCATGGCTTCAGCCCGTCCGATCGCTCGATAGCGTGGAGGCGCCCGTGCCGCGGCGCTGCCGATGAGCCCGTAGCCAAGCCACCACGGGAGCCGCGTTCCGTATGCCTCAGGCGGGCCGGGCAACAAATAGGATGTGCGATATTGATGCGTCGGAGCCCGTTGTGCCTCCGCGCATCAAGGAGCCGTCTGCGGATTGCTTCAGATCCAGCTCGGCGAGGGTCGATGAAGCGGACTCTGGCATCTTCGCGTCCAATCCCGACCCTTGCGCGTCCAACTATCCGGCGCCGACTCCCTGGTCTGTGACCGGGCAGGTGGGAGTGGAAAGCCTTCCCTTGACGGCGCGCACGACAATCGTAGCCCGAGAGTCACGCAAGTCCGGTGAAGATCGTGATGTACGTCGCCCACGTCATCCGCCGCTCGGATCGTCCAGTTCCGGGCAGCGTTCGGGGGATTCGCGGCGTAGTCGTTCGTACGACGGGTGCGGGTCGTATTGCTCATCCTCATCGTCCCAGTGCCACCGTCGCAGGCGGTGCAGGGCTTCGCACGCCAGTGGGCCGGGACGCAGGGCCGCGCGCTCGAACACCACGGCCGCCCGCTCCGGATCCAGTTCGTCCAGGAGCCCGGCGCCATCCCCCGTCTCCTCGAACATCAGAAGCGCGGCCTCGAACGCGCCGTCGCCGTCGTAGGGGATCCCCGCGTGCGGTGGGTGCCTTGACGATCGCCATCCACGGTGTGCTGCCAGTTCGAGTGTTTCCCCGGCCATCCCTAGGCCTAGGGCGGTCTCTGGATCATGGCGGTTGCGCTCGATCGCCTGGGCCACCATGCGGTCGATGTCGGAAGTGTCGTAGCAAGGTCCTTGAGCCGCCTCCTCGGCCCCGGCCCGGATGTCGCCCTCCCAGTGAGCCCGGATCTGTTCGCCCACCCAGTCCGGGTCGGGATCGGCCGCCGACCGCGCCAACTCCAGCGCTGCCTCGTCCAGCTCCGCAGCGGAGCGGGGGCCGTTCCGCTGCGTCAGCTCCGCCACGATCTCGGGATAGTGCCAGTGGCCCACGGGATAGACCCAAAAGGCCATTCCCGGATCCGGGCAATCCGGGTGCTCGTGGCGCTCCTGCGCCACTGCGGGAATCGCCGACGGCAGCAGCGCCGCTACCCCAAACACCATTCTCGTTTTCATTTCAGTGCCCCGTTTCAACGCGGACTTTTTCCCATTGACTGCCCGTCCACCACCATATGCGGAATGTCCTGGACGAGTAGCTGGCGTCCACGGCCAGCGTGGCGTCCAGCAGCGCGGTCTGCACCTCGGACGCCGCCGTCTGGGCTATCGTTCGGGCGGCGGACTCGGACGCCGCCACCACCGCCTCCCAGGCTCCCCACACGTCGTGGTCCCCCGCCTCCGCAGTCACCGCGTTCACATGGTTGGTCTCGTGCTCCTCCACCTCTTCAAACAGATCGTCAAAGACCTCGCTCCGGTCGTCGTCCCCCCTAACCCCCGAGGAGCACCCATTGACTGTGTGAACGTTCGCGGAGCTCCGGCAAGCCCCTACGTTCCGAATGGCACTGGGAAGGGTGGCGGGGTCGTACGCCGGGCCGTTCGACCGGATCTGCGGGTTGTATCCCCAGTAGGCCCCGGCGACGGACGACGAGTTATTCTTCGACGCCACGAACCCGGTACCCGCCCAAGGCCCCGAACCTGCACCCGGCGTAAACCCGTTCAAGTAATCGAAGAAATACCCCGAACACGACCCCGCGTCCATCCGCCCCACCGTGAGGCCCATGGCGTTGCCGTAGCAGCCGTCGGGTATCCTGCTGCCGTCCACGCCACCCTGGCCCGCGGGCCAACTCCAACTCCTCGCGGAAACGACCACGTTGGCGCTCAGCGTCTCTTCGTGCTCGGTGCTGCCACCGCCTTCGGTATAGGTAACCTCGACCTCCATCGAGCCCGGTTCCACCGCTGCGCCACCCCACGACTCCTCGGATCCAGGCAGAGTCTTCTTCCTGCTGCTCGACGCGTCCGGCGTGAACGACCAGGCCGCGCTCTGGATTTCCACACCCTCATCCTTGGAAATATCACACTGCACGGTGGATCCTCGGGCGCCACTTCCGCAGGTCAGCGAGAGCGGCTGGCCCGAGGGAGGAGGGGGTGGGCTCGGGGGAGGGGTCGAGCCACTGCCGCCGGGATCGCTCCCCCCGGGCGGCTTGAGAGGTGTCAACGGGTGACCGGGAAGTGGCTGGGGCTCCCACCCGAAGAGGGCTTCGTCCCATTCCAGATCGTCCGGCCTGCTGGATGATCCTTCGGCGATTAGCTCGGGACACTGATGCATGAAAACCAGAGTCTGCTCATCCTCATACCATATGACAGTCCAGTGGCACGGAGGACGGGCGTAAGGGAGCGGGGAGCGGATCGGGACAGGTCGAACGCCGACCCCCGAATCCCGACTTCGGCCCGCGTTTTCTTCAGCCGATCCTTGCGCTTGAAGAGGACTACGCTCGGAACCGAAACCGTTACCCCGGCGTTCACATGATCGGGGGTAGCAGAGCTATAGATGCTGCTTGGCGGCGCAGGAGAGGAGCCCGTGCGATAAGCCTCGCGGAACGGATCGTCCCGCCGTCAGCCAGCGCCCGTGCCCGCGCGCGTCGCGTACGCCCTCACCAGCGCGTCGAACCCGCCTTCGTACGGTACGCCCTCCCGCGGCCGCACCGCTTGGCGCAACGCAGCTGTCGCGTCAAGCCGGACCTGTCCGAAGTGTGCCCTGTCGGACAACGCCAGCCGGACCAGAGATTCCGCGATGGCGTCCAGTTCCGCCCGGGACCTCGGCTCGAACAACTGCGTGAGCACGGCTGCGGCCGGCGCGATGCGGGATTCCTCTGGATCGCGGGGCTCGACAAGCGCCCGCAGCGCGGTCTCCGGCGTCGGGAAGCGCAGCTCCCCGCCCTCGTCCAGAACCAGCGCCCGCCGCTGGGACCATGAGAGAGACACGGCGTCCTCCTCCCGCACTTGCCCAGCCGCCGGCCACGGCGTCACGGCGCCCAAAAGCACCGCCGCAACCAACAATGTTCCTCGCCTCATGTCGCAACTTCTCCCATTGTCGCCGAGGAGCCAAGTCTCGAGCCGGACCCCGTCACGGGCACTACCGCCCGGCGTGGCCCGCAACGTCTGCTGGGGAACAGTGCGGATCCCCGCCGGTCCGGGTTCACCGATACCAACGGATCCTGCTTCGCGGACGCTGTCTTTCCGCTCGTGTGGTCAGACGGGTGGGCTACCCGGTCATCGGCTACGTCGACGAGGGGGGTAGTCACGGGGGATACTGCCCATGAGGCCACACAGGTCATGGTAAGTGGCGGAGTCCACCGGCAGCGCCCCCAGCGCCGCGTCCGTGGACGCCCCGCTGAACCGCGCGTGCCTGTAGATGAAGTCGTTCGCCGAGCACCACGTCGAGCGAAGCCCGGCTTCGCGCGACACCGGAGGCCCCGCCGCCTCGATCGCGGCGAGGAGGTACTCCAGGCCCCGGCCCTCTGGATCCGCCAGATAGACCGTGTGGAGAGCTCCACGGGCGTCCAGTACGCTGGGCATGGATTCGTTGAAGTCCGCCGCTCGGTGGCGGGCGTAGATTGCGGCGATTGGATCGTTCCTCCCATCGCCTGCCAAGCCGACCTGGTGCGTCTCGTACAACCCCACCAGCAGGTCGAACGCGGCCTCGTAGGGGACGCCCTCCTGCGGCCGCACTACCTGGCGCAACGCAGAGCTCGCGTCGAACCGAACCGGTCCAGGGTAGCCTTTGTCGGACGCCAGACGGACCAGGGACTCCGCGAACGCGTCAAGCTCGGCGCGGGACCGGGACTCGAACAGCTGCGTGAGCACGGCCACGGCCGGCGCGATGCGGGAACCCTCCGGATCGCGGGGCACGACGAGCTGTCGTAGCGCGGTCTCCGGCGTCGGGATGCGCAGCTCTCCGCCCTCGTCCAGAACCATCGCCCGCCGGTGGGCCCAAGGCTGAGGCCCCTCGTCCGCCTCTCGCGCCTGCCCCGCCGCGGGCCACGGCGCCAACGCGTCCAAGAGCACTGCCGCCACCAACATCGTTACTCGCCTCATGTCGCAACTCCTCCGTCTATCGCCGAGAATCGCAGCCTCGCGCTGGACCCCGTCACTGGCACGCCGTCCCGGTGTGGCCCAGACCCGTCGCTGTGTCGAGCACCCAACCTCCGGACAACCGGTAGTGCCAGAACCTCCCGGTCGAGGTCACCGCAGCAACGCCCGCGTTCATCCCCTCGCGCATAGTACTCTCCACTTGGCCTGCGAGACGCTCAGCCTCCGATGTGTCGGCTCCGAGGAGCGGCTCGATCTGGTCCAATAGGTCTCGGATACGTTGGGAGGCCCGACAGGTCTCGTACCTGGACGCGTGCTCCTCCTCGTGCTGCTTCACGGGATCGTGGAACGACGAACGGGCCGCGCCCGTGCCACATACGTGGTTCGTCCTGTAAACCGTGGCTACGGTGTCCAGTTGCGTGTAGTTCCGACAGTCCTGCCGAAGCTGGGCCGCCGTCACCGGTCCAGTGGTCTCGTATACCCAAGCTGGTGCAGGGTCCTGCGGTTTCAGGTCCGGATGAATGTAGAGCTGCGCGACTATGATCTCCACCGGCCACGAGACGTAGCGCGTTCCCTGCCACGGTCCCGTTCCCGAATCCGCAACAATCTCCGGGATATTGACGGAGAACAACCCCCACTCGTCTCGCTTCCAAGGTCGCGTGTGGGGAGTGCCGTACACAGCGACGGTGCGTCCGGAAGGAAAGGCCCAGGTCCGAGGCATCACTGTCACCGTCCGGTTCAACGTCTTACTGGCGATGTCCGGTCCCGAGATGCCGACCGTCATGCTGAGCGTGCTCGTGGCCGTTCCCTCCCACCTGGTGAGAGACTCTCCGGTACCCGCGGGGCGCGCCACGCCCGCTCCCGTCTCCCAGGCATAGGTAAGGCTGGCGAGCGTCACGGCGGTGTCGGTCGTCGTAACTCTGCCACCTCCGGTTGAGCCACGCGGCGGTGACTGGCAGTTCAGGTTGAACGCCACGACCCTGGATCCCTCGTCACCGTCGTCGCCACCATCGCCGGCATCTTTGGGGCCATCTTTGGGGGCCGCCCGGCGAACCACTGGGCGCGGGGACCGGAGTAGGAGTATGGGGAATGATCTCGATTCCCTCGAGGACGAACTTGGAGAGGCTGCATGGCCCCCCTACTGCATCAAAGTCCAGGTCGAGCCCTGGGCACGCCGCCGTCCCGATAACCGTGAGTCCGTCGATCTCGGACGGGACGCACTTCGTGGAGAAGACTGGGTCGAAGCAGGGATCATCCTCGGGCCTCTGCACCGCGAGCAGAGAGCGCGGCGCAGTCCAGCCCAACGCCAGCTTCCAGAGCGTGGCCCAGCGCCCGCCCCCCGGCGGCCGCGCCGACGCCCAGATCTTATCGGGAATCTCGAGCCCCAGCTCTTTGAGAATCGCCTTCACGCTCCCGTTCGCCTCCAGCTTCCCGCGCTCCGTCCCGGGGAGCAGGCACACCGCCCAGATCGCCAACTGCTGGGGAAGCACCTCCTCGCTCCCGTCCGCCTTGGGACGTTTCACGGTTACCCAGATGCTGTGTAGCCGCGCCCACACCGCCTTGGCCCCACTGTTCGCCTCCGAGCTATACTCCAGCTCGTACTTGCGGGCGACATAGCTGCCCGTCGCGCGCCGGAAATAGAACTCGCCCCCCGGTCCCCCGATCCCCTGAACGACCGTCTCCCACGACGGAAGACTGTCCACATCGGCGCTGAGCCCGGTCTGAGACACGACGGGCGCCACCATCTGCTGATCCCCCCCGGTGGCGTAAGGCGGCTCCCAAACGGAGTCGGAGCATGCCATGAGCCCCGCCGCCGATGCTCCCGCCACGAGAACCGCCAGCCAAGGCCGCGGCCCCCGGCGTTGCGTCCCACTGCACGATGGTGATTGAACGGTCGACCTGCCGGGCGCGTCGCTGTTAGGACGGTCTGAGCCGGACTTGACGCGGGCAATCCTCGACGAAGCGTCTGGAGGCGCCGCGAAGCGGGAAACTCGACGGCGGAACGGTGAGGCGGAACCGGCACGGTAACACCTGAACATCCATCCTCCCGGGCAGCACAGGACTCACGCCCGGGACTCACGCCCGGGACTCACGCCCGGGACTCACGCCTCAAATCTATCCGACACGATTCCCGCACAACACCCATTGGGGGGTTGGCACCCGGGCTGGCACCCGGGTCGTCGTGCCGGGGGATTGAACCGGGGGATCAGATCAGGTAGCCGTTCATCACGCCGTGCTGCGCAGGACCGAGGCCCCAGGCCGCGATCGCCCCGCTCCCGTCCCATGGGCACGTCGATCACTGCCCAGCAGCAGGCCCACATCGTGGCGGATGACGTGGTGCGGCGGGTCGTCGCCGGGGCGCTGCACATCCGGCGCTGAGAGCGGGAGGTCACGCCGTACTCGCGGGGTGTCCCGTGGGTGGTCGCAATGGGTGGGCGCGGGATCGACGGGTGGGAACTCCGGGGCCTATCTTCCCCGGAAGCCAACCGCCCGCCGTCGCCTGGAAGGGTGCCTCATGAGAAAGCTCCGCATCGCATCGGTCGCCATCGCGGTCTCCGTCCCCGCGGGGTCGACGACCGCCCAGGAGACCGGCCGGGGTCTGCTCACGCCGCTTCCCATGGACGGCAGCCCCGGCCACACCATTTACGCCGCCTCGTGCGCCGAGTGTCACTCCGGCGAACGCACCGCGCGCGCGCCCGGACTCACGACGCTCGGGGCGATGACCCCGCGGGCCGTGCTCAGTTCGCTCGAGGCCGGCCGCATGCGCCGGCACGGCGAGCAGTTGACGCCGGAGGAGCGCCGCGCCGTGGCGGAATGGCTCACGGGCGAGACGCTGGCCGAGACCCGTCTGCCCTCGTCCGCCTTCTGCGCGAGCGCGCCGGAGGGGACGGGCGCCGTACACTGGTCCGGCTGGGGCGGCGGCGCCGGCGAAACGGGGTTCGTGGATGCGACCCGCGCGGGGCTGACCGCCGCCGACCTGCCGAAGCTCGAACTCGCGTGGGCGTTCGGCTTTCCCGACGCGAGCCAGGTGCGCTCGAAGCCGGCGGTCATCGACGACCGCATCATCGTCGGCTCGGCGTACGGCGAGGTGTACTCGATCGACCTCGAGACCGGCTGCGTACACTGGGTCTTCGCCGGCGACGCGGCGGTGCGCGGCGCGATCGCGATCGGCGACGGGTCGGACGGGAGCCGGACCGCGTTCTTCGCGGACTTCGGGACGAACGTGTTTGCGATCGACGCGGTCACGGGCGAACTCCGGTGGCGGGCGAGCGCCGGGACGCATTCGGATCATGTGGTCACGGGGAGCGTGGCGGTCCACGAGGGCCGGGTCTTCGTCCCGCTCTCCTCGATGGAGATCCTCACCGCCGGAAATCCGACCTACGAGTGCTGCACCTCCAGCGGGGGCGTCGTTGCGTTCTCGGCGCAGACGGGCGAGCAGGTGTGGGCGTTCATGACCGTGCCCGAGACGCCCCGGCCCGTGGGCGAGAACGAGGTTGGAGCGAGGACCTTCGCGCCCTCGGGAGCACCGGTCTGGTCCAGTCCCACCGTCGACGCCGCACGCGGCCTCCTCTACATCGGGACGGGCGAGAACTACACCCGGCCGACGACCGGGGCGAGCGACGCCATCATTGCGCTCGACATGGCGACGGGGACGGCGGTCTGGACGTTCCAGGGGAGGGAGGACGACGCCTGGAACATGGCCTGCCAGACGCCGAGAAACTTCCAGAACTGCCCCGATCCATCGGGTCCCGACCACGACTTCGGGATGGCGCCGATCCTCGTCACGCGCGACGACGGCTCCCAGCTCCTCGTGGCCGGCCAGAAGTCCGGCATGGTGTGGGCCCTGGACCCCGATGCCGCGGGCGAACTCGTGTGGGCGCGCCGGATCGGGAAGGGGAGCGCGCTCGGCGGCATCCACTGGGGCCTGGCCTCCGATGGGCGGCGCGCCTACGTGCCGAACGTCGACCACGCGTTCGCGGTCATGGTCGACCCCCGCTCGGGCGTTTCGACGCAGGCGAACAGCGAGGATCCTCCCGCGCCCGGCGTCTACGCGCTCGAGCTGGCGGCCGGGGAGGTGCTATGGCGCGCCGAGCCCGATCTCGCCGTCTGCCAGGGCCGGCCGGGCTGCATGCCGTACTTCTCCGCGGCCCCGACCACGATCGAGGGAGCCGTGCTGGCCGGGAGCCTGGACGGCCACCTGCGTGCCTACTCGACGGAGGACGGGTCCGTGCTGTGGGATGTGGACACGGCCTGCGAGTTCGAGACCGTCAACGGCGTGCCGGGCCGCGGGGGCGCCCTCGACGGACCGGGGCCGGTCGTCGCGCGCGGCTACATCCTCGTGAACTCGGGATACGACCTGTTCAGCCAGATGCCCGGCAATCTTCTCCTTGCCTATCGAATCCGCCCGTAAGCCCGTTTCCGGGAGACTCGCCATGCGCGTTCGCAACACTTCGGTGCTTTCGTGGATCACCTTGGCCGCGGCGTTCGCGGCCCACGGCCTGTTTGCGACGCTCCAGGCCGCCGGCCTCGCCGCGCAGGAGCGGCGCCCCCTCGCGCTCGAGGACTACTACCGGCTGAAGGACGCGGGGAGTCCCGCCCTCTTGCCCGATGGATCGCGGGTCGCCTACGTCGTGACCTCGGTCCTCGAGGAAGACAACCGGCGGCACCGCGAGATCTGGCTCGCCGACGCCGACGGGTCCGGGGATCCGATGCGCGTGACGAGCCCGAGCTTCAGCGCCTCCTCGCCCCGCTGGAGCCCGGACGGTCGCTACCTCGTCTTCACCTCGAACCGGCCCGGCCCCGACGGATCGAGCGCCGGGAGCACCTGGTTCCTGAGGATGGATCGCCCGGCCGGGGAAGCCTTCCAGATCCCGGGGTTGGGCGGGTCCCCGGTGTTCAGCCCGGACGGCCGCTGGATCGCCTTCACGCGGCCCACTCCGCCGCCGCCCCCGCCGGAGCAGAGCTACGCATCCGATTTCGAGCGGCGGACGGTCGAGCGCTTCGACGGGCGGGTGTACGACTGGATGAACTACCGCTTCGACCGGCGCGGATACCTGTCGGACCCGCGCGATCCGAATGCGACGCCGCCCCGGGAGGTGTACCTGTTGCCGTCCGAGGGCGGAGAGCCGCGACAGCTCACGGAACTCGGCGTCGACGCCTCCGGGCTCGCCTGGAGTCCCGACAGCCGGCAACTCGCCTTCACGGCCGACGCCCACCAGCGCGACGAACACACCTACGAACGGGCCGATCTCTGGGTTGTCAGTCTGGACCGCGAGGTCCGGCGGCTCACGGACGACGGCTACACCTACTCGTCCCCGGCCTGGTCGGCCGACGGCGAGCGGATCGTGGCGCGGGGTAACGAAGGTCTCGACATCGTCATCGCCGAAGGGCGTGACCGCGGCGCGCCGTCCGACCTGTTCGTGTTCGACGCGGGGAGCGGGACGCGCGTTCGCAACCTGACGGCCGAGTGGGATCTGATCCCGGGGGGACCCGAGGTGAGCGCGGACGGCCGGAACGTCTATTTCTCCGCGGGAATCCGGGGCAACACGCATCTCTTCCGCGTCGCCGAGGCCGGGGGTGCGGTCGAACAGGTGACCGAGGGCGCCCGCCGGCTCGGCGGCTTCTCGTTCTCCGAGGACTTCTCGCGCATCGCGTTCCGGGGGACGGCGCCGACCGAGCCGGGCGACATCTGGACCGCCGATGCGGGAGGACGGGACGAAGTCCGCCTCACCGACGTCAATCGCGAACTCCTCGCCCAACTCGACCTGTCGAGCCCCGAACGTCTCCTCTTCCAGAGCCCGGACGAGACCGAGGTCGAGGGCTGGATGCTCCCCGCGCGCGGCTACGCGGCCGGGCAGGGCGGGTTCCCGATGGTGCTGCAGATGCACGGCGGCCCGCACGGGGCGTACGGGAACACGTTTTCGTTCGACCAGCAGTTGCTCGCGGGGCGCGGGTTCATGGTGCTGTTCACCAACCCGCGGGCTTCGACCGGATACGGCGAGGCCTTCCGCTGGGGGACGTGGGGCGGCTGGGGCTTCAACGACTACGACGACGTGATGGCGGGCGTCGACCACGCGATCGAGAACTACGACATCGACACGGCCCGCATGGGCGTCACCGGCTATTCGTACGGTGGCTACCTCACGAACTGGGTCATCACCCAGACCGACCGCTTCGCCGCCGCCATCGCCGGGGCCTCGATCTCCAACTGGGTGAGCGACTACGGCGTGGCCGATATCCCGCGTACCAAGGAGAGCGAGTTCTTCGGACCGCCGTGGGAGGAGCGGGGCCTCGAGAATCTGCTGCGGTCCTCTCCCATCATCCACGCGAAGGGCGTGACCACGCCGACCCTGTTCGTCCACGGGGAGTACGACCACCGCGTGCCGGTCGAAGAGGCTGAACAGATGTACGTGGCGCTCCGCAAGCAGCAGGTGCCGGCGAAGTTCGTGCGCTATCCGGAGTCGTACCACGGGGGCTGGACGCCGTGGCGCATGGTGCACCGCATGTGGGTCCAACTCGAATGGTGGGACGAGTGGCTGCGCTCCCCCTCGACGTCCGAGCAGTGATCCGGGAGATCCGTGCCATGAGACGCGGCGGTCTCGCAGCCATCCCCCTTCTCCTGGCCGGGTGCCAGGTGGGGGTAGACCTGTCGGCGGAACGCTGGTCGGACGACTACGAGCGGTTCATGCAGGCGCAACTCGTGGACCGGATGGCCTTTTGAACCCCCGGGCGGTGGGTCGTCAGGCGTCCGTGCTTGCGGCAGGACTCTTCCTGGCAGGCTGTGCGTCGGGGCGTGCTCAGGTGGAGACCGCGAGCATCCCCACTGCGACGCCGACCCCATCCGTCGCGGGGACGGCGACATCTTCGGCCGAAACGGGCGGCGCCGCGCTGTTCAACGACTCCCACTTCCACCTCCTGAACTATATCCAGCGGGGCGGGACGGCGCGGGATTATCTGGACATGACGGCTGGCCGCGTGGGGCGCGTGGCCATGTTCGGGATCCCGCTGCAGCAGAAATGGGACTACTTCCTGTCGGGCGACCACGCGCCCGATTACTACCTGAGTTCGAACGCCGACCTGTACTACTATTCGTTCGTGGACGCGGTGATCGCGCAGGAATACCTGGCCTTGCCGGAGGAGGACCGCCGGCGCGTCGATCCCATGATCACGGGCTTCAACCCGGCGGACATGTACGCCTCCGACCACATTGAGCGCGCCCTGCTCACCTTCCCCGGCGTGTTCGCCGGCATCGGCGAGTTCAGCATCCACAAGGAGTTCGTGTCGTCCAAGGTCTCGGGACACGCGGCGAGTCTGCGCAACCCGGCCCTTGACCGGATCCTGGCCACCGCCGGGGAGATCGGCCTGGTCGTCATCTTCCACAACGATATCGATCACGTCCGCCCCAGCGAGCCGCCGCATCACGCGGCGGAACTGCTGGATCTCTTCGCCCGCCACGCGGAGACGACGATCATCTGGGCGCACACGGGCCTGGGCCGCTTCATCGCCCCCGCGGAAGGTCACGTCGCGTGGCTCGACCGCCTGCTCTCCGATCCGCGCTACGACCATGTGGCCCTCGACATCTCCTGGGACGAAGTCGCGCAATACCTCGTCCGGGACGACGCGTCGCTCGAGGCATGGACCGCGCTGATCGAGCGGCATCCGACGCGGTTCCTGTTCGGCACGGACGCCGTGGCCCCTGCCGACTGGGACGCCTACGTCGGCAACTACACGGTATACGACCTGCTGTGGGAACGACTGGACCCGACGGTCCGGGAGCAGGTCGAACGCCTCAACTACGAGCGCATCTTCAACGCGGCCATTCCCCGCGTGCGCACTTGGGAGCAACGTCGACTGGCGGGCGGTACCGGAGGCTGAGCCCGGCCCCGCCTGCGGCGCGATCAGAGTTGGATGGACGCCCCTCCCTGCTCGAAATCGCAAAACTGCCCCTGAAATCATTGCAAATACCATACTGCAAACGTTGTAGATACCCTACTGGAAGCGTTGCCAATCCGCCATCGGAGAGTTAGGGTGTGATACGACGGGCGGTGACTTCGCGCTCCACACCCTCAACTCTGGTGCCGTGTCAGCAGCCATGAGCGTCACGACAAAGACCTATGTTCCTCGCGTCGCCGACCGGGAGCTGGAGGCATGCCTCGAGGCCGCCGGCGCCGTTCTCATCGAAGGTCCGCGCGCCTGCGGCAAGACGGAACTGGCCATGCAGGCGGCGGCCAGCGCTGTGTTTCTCGACGCGGACCACGCAATGCGCGAAGCGATCGATTTCGATCCGGCTTTGATCCTCGATGGCGAGACGCCTCGCCTGATCGACGAATGGCAGACAACGCCCATCATTTGGAACTACGTACGCCGAGCCGTCGATGAACGTGCCGGGCGCGGGCACTTCATCCTCACCGGATCGGCCGTTCCCCCCGACGACATCACGCGGCACACCGGGGCCGGGCGCATAATCCGTCTGCGTCTCCGTCCCATGTCGTTGTTCGAACTTGGCCGGTCGACGGGTAAGATATCGTTGTGTGACACACTGAAAGGCGTCCCCGCGCGAAGTCCGGCCGCGGAGTTGTCCGCACACACGCTCGCCGAACTCGTCTGCATCGGCGGATGGCCGGAATACCGGATGTCCCCACCCAGCCAGGCGCAGCGTGCGAACTGGAACCATGTGCAGGACGTATGCCGGGCCGATCTGCAACGCGTGGACGGCATCCGGCGCGACCCGGATCGTGTCCTCCGGTTCCTGCACTCCCTGGCTCGGAACGTCGCGACGTGTGCTTCTATGGCTACCATCGCGCGCGATGTCGCCGGACCGGGTGGCTCACTGAACGACGAGACCGCCCGCGGCTATCTTACGGCCCTTGAGCGACTCATGGTTGTAGAGAACCAGCCGCCGTGGTCACCCAGGCTGCGGTCGCGGTCGCGCTTGCGGCGCTCGCCCAAACGTCACTTCGTGGATCCTTCCCTCGCAGTAGCCGCGTTGCGCGCCGGTCCTGAAGACCTCCTCAGCGACTTCGAGTGGTTCGGGTTCCTGTTCGAGTCCATGGTCGTGCGGGATCTCCGCGTGTATGCCCAGGCCATTGACGCCGACGTGTTTCACTACCGCGACAACACGGGTCTCGAGATCGATGCGATCGTGGATGCCGGGCCCCGTCGGTGGGGGGCGTTCGAGATCAAGCTCGGGACAGGCAGAATCGACGAGGCCGCGCGGAATCTCCTCAAGTTCGCGGACAGGGTCGAAACGGAACGCTGCGGCGAGCCAGCCGCGCTGGGCGTCATCGTCGGGAGCGGGTACGGGTACACCCGCAATGATGGTGTAGCCGTGATTCCCATCGGTGCGCTCGGCCCCTGAGGCAGGCGATATTCCCGGAATGGAATCGAACAGGGACACGGAAGCGCCTCGCTGGCGGCGCTGGCTTCGGGAGGCGCGCGACATCTACGAGGGGCTGTACATCGCCCCGTACCGGGCCACGATCCACCGCGAGTACCTGCGGCAGCACGACGCGTTCATGCTGATGGGCTTCTCGGACCTCCTCGGCGTGCCGAACCCGATCCAGTTCTACATGCTCGAACTCTATCCGTCGCTCATCGAGGAGTTTCACGAGTGGCACGTCAGGGTGGGGATGGAACACCCACCCGAGGGCGGTTTCCGCTGTTGCTGAGCGAATCGAAGTCGGGCCAGCCCCGGAAGCCGCTCCCGTTTCCGGACCGGCCGATCCTCTTCTTCGGTGGCAAGGGTGGGGTGGGGAAGACCACGATGGCGGCGGTGGCCGCGCTCGACCTGGCCGCGCGGGGGCACCGCACGCTCCTCGTCTCCACCGATCCGGCGCACTCCACGGCGGACGTGCTGCAGGCGGAACTGGGCGACCGGCCGCGGCGGGTGGAGGAGCGCTGCTGGGCCATGGAGGTCGACCCGGAGCGGGAGGCGGACCGCTACATCGAAGCCGTCAAGGAGCGCGTGGCGTCCGCCGCCCCGCCCCGGCTCCTGGGCGAGGTCTACCGGCAGATCGATATCGCCCGGGTCTCGCCCGGCGCGTTGGAGTCCGCCCTCTTCGACCGTTTCACCCGCATCCTCGAGGATGAGCGGGAGGAGTACGACCGCATCGTCTTCGACACGGCGCCGACGGGCCAGACGCTGCGGCTTCTCTCGCTTCCCGAGTTGATGACGACCTGGATCGGCGGGCTCATAAAGCGGCGGCGGAAGGTGGGGGCGCTGGCTCAGATGTGGAAGAACGTGGCCGGATCCGAGGCGACGTCCGCGCTCGAGAACGACCCGCTCCTCGGGGCGCTCGAGGAGCGGCGCGACCGCTTCCAGCGCGCGCGGCGAATCCTGACCGACCCGGCGCGGACCGCGTTCGTGTTCGTCGTGATCCCCGAACGTCTCCCGATCTGGGAGACGGAGAAGGCGGTCGAGGCCCTCGCGAAGCACGACGTTCCGGTGGGCGCGATCGTCGTGAACCAGCTCCTCCCGGGGCGGGACGGCGGCGCGACGGAGGACCCGTTCCTCGCCGCGAGACGGGAGCGTCAGGCGGGCTACCTTGCGAGGATCTCAGAGAGTCTCGGAGATTGGCCTGTCCTCCGCGTCGACCTCCAGGACTCCGATCCGGTGGGGGTGGACGCCCTGAGACGGATTCCGGTATACGAACCGTAGTACGGACTTCCAGGCGGAGGTAACCCGATGAGCGCGATCGTCCTGTTGGTGATCGGCCTGCTGGCCTTTCTGACCGGAATCCTCATCTACTCGCGCTTCATCGCCGGGAAGGTGTTCAAGCTCGATCCCGACTTCGTGACGCCGGCGCACGAGTTCCATGACGGGGTCGACTACGTGCCGACGAACAAGCACGTGCTGTTCGGGCACCACTTCACCTCGGTGGCGGGGGCGGCGCCGATCGTGGGACCCGCGATCGCCGTCATCTGGGGCTGGCTGCCGGCCTTCCTCTGGGTGGTGCTCGGGACGGTCTTCGCCGGGGCGGTTCACGACTTCGCCGCCCTCTGGATCTCGAGCCGCCACAAGGGACGTTCGATCGGGACGCTGACCGAGTCGATCCTGGGCAAGCGGGCCCGCGTCCTCTTCCTGCTCATCATCTTCTTCCTGCTCCTGATGGTGAACGCCGTGTTCGCCGTCATCATTGCCAACCTGTTCATGGCGAACCCGGGGGCGGTGGTCCCGGTGTGGGGGTCGCTCGTCGTGGCGCTGGTCGTCGGGTTCCTCATCTACCGTACGGGGACGGGAATCCTCCTCCCCTCGCTGGGCGCGCTCGCCACGCTGTACGTGCTCATCTGGTTTGGGCAGGACATGCCGTTCACGCTGCCCGACTTCGCGGGGTTCAGTCCGACCGAGGCGCAGCTGGCCGCGGCGGGAGGGGATGCGGCGGCCGCGGGGGATGCGGCGGCCGCGGACGGGCAGCGAGTCGGGTGGATCTTCATCCTCTTCGCCTACACCTTCGTGGCCTCCGTCCTGCCGGTGTGGCTCCTCCTCCAACCGCGCGACTATGTGAACGGGCACCAGCTGTTCGTGGCGCTGGGGATCATCGCCGCCGGCGTGATCGTCCTGAACCCGGAGGTCGTGGCCCCTCCGGTCAACACGAACCTGCCCGCCGACACGCCCGGCTGGCTGCCGCTCCTCTTCATCACCATCGCGTGCGGGGCGATCAGCGGCTTCCACGGCCTCGTCGGATCAGGCACCTCATCAAAACAGCTCGCGAAGGAGACGGACGCCCGCTATGTGGGCTACGGCGGCGCGATCGGCGAAGGGACGCTCGCGGTCACCTCGATCATCGCGTGTACAGCGGGCTTCGCGATCTTCCTCAGCCGGGATGTTGGGGCGACGCAGGGGCTCGTCCTCTGGCAGGCGCACTACGGCAGCTTCGAGGCGGCGACCGCTGGCGCCACGACCGCCTTCGTCAACGGCGTGGGCGTGCTCGCGGGCGGTCTGGGGATCCCGGAGAGCGTGGCCGTCATCTTTGCCTCGGTCGTCGTGATCAGCTTCGCGGCGACGACCCTCGACACGGCGATACGGCTTCAGCGCTACATCATCAGCGAACTCGGCGTCGAATACAATGTGAAGGCGATCCAGAACCGCTGGGTGGCCACGGGAATCGCCGTCGTCAGCTGCGCCATCCTCGCGCTCTCGGCCGACCGGGGCGCCGGCGGCATGATGATCTGGCCGCTGTTCGGGACCACGAACCAGCTGCTGGCCGGCCTCACCCTGCTCATCGTGTCGCTCTACCTGATGCGGAAGGGGCGGCCGTTCTGGGTGACGTTGATCCCGATGGCGTTCCTGCTCGTGATGACGACGTGGGCCATGATCATCAACCTCGACCGCTTCTTCGGCGCGAACCAGTGGATGTTACTGATCCTGGGTGCGGCGATCTTCATCCTCGAGATCTGGCTCCTGCTCGAGGGCGCCGCCGCGATTCGACGTGTACGAGCCGGAAGGGTGGCATAGCACCAGGGTGCCCGCTCAGCCGTCCAGCAACGTCGGATGCGTGACCGGCGCCGATGGGGGCTTCTTCCGCGCATTGCGGACTGGTGAGTGAGTGGGCTATCGGACTGATGTCTTGGCAATAACAGACTGGGTGGAGGGG
This sequence comes from Candidatus Palauibacter sp., assembly GCF_965237495.1. Lineage (GTDB taxonomy): Bacteria > Gemmatimonadota > Gemmatimonadetes > Palauibacterales > Palauibacteraceae > Palauibacter. Next base: position 4,156,535 of record NZ_OZ250143.1, read on the forward strand.
ATGCGATGAGAGTCGACGAGGCAATAGAGCTGATGACGAAGGGCCTGCTGCAACGCGTGGTCGACAGCTTCACGAAGGACTTCCCGAAGTCGGATGAGGAGCGGGCGAGGGAGATCATTCTGCGGAACAGCGGCGAGTTGACCGATCCGCGGAGAATCGAGGCGGTTCTCGCCTTTGATGGCCGCCTTCAAGATCAGATCCGTCAGACGTGTGTACTCGAAGCTCTCATAGGTTCTCCGGACTGCACCGCGTCCGAGCTGGACGTTGTGGAGAACGTTACGCAGCTCCAGCAACAAGTGCTTGACGCTGCGGCCTCTCCTCAGGCCCTCCGATACGAAGATGCGCGCTCCGTCGAAGTGTTGCGTGCAGTGATGAGAGTCGCTCTGAAGGACGCCATCGTCACCAATCAGGAACTGGAACTCCTGAGAGTGCTGCGCGAGAGCTTGGGTTTGTCTCCGCTGAGCATGAGAATCATCCAGGCCCAGTTGGAGCATTTTCCCCGGAAGGGGAACCTCCTGCATACCGCGGCGGAATGCCGGGAAGCCCTGCTCAATCTGCAGCGCTGCGGCATCGTCTTCTATTGTAACCGCGCGAACGGTGGCTTGTATGTGATACCCGAGGAGGTAGCTCCGTCGGTGCGACGCGTCCTCGGTATCGAGCTAAGCTCGCACGCGTGGGGCAAACTGCTCTCTAACCTTACGGTTGCACAGCTGGCGACGATCCTCCGAGCGGAGGGCATGCCTGAGTCCGGCAAGAAGGAAGCGCGTATCGAGAGGGTGGTTCTGACTGGCGTCAAGCCGAGTACCGCGTTGGCGCGTCTCTCGAAGGAGGACCTGTATCATCTCTGCACATCAGTACCCGGCTTGAAGATCAGCGGTAGCAAGCCGACGAAAATCACGCGGATTGTTCGTCACTTCGCCAACCTGGTGATAAGGGATGTCGCCGAGGAGACACCACCCGGCGAGCGGTACTATCAGTACCTTGTGGAGTTGGCGGCCCGCGATCGAGCGAACCTGCTAACAAATCGGATCGTCACGAAAGACCGGGAGATCGAGGGCGCCTTCGAAGAGGGCACCCGTTTTCTGTTCAGCGAGAAGCTGGGACTTGAACTCCAGCATATGGAAGGGACGGATCACGCGGACGGCTGCATTACGTTCGGCAAGACCAGCGAGTTGCTCCTCTGGGACAACAAGAGCAAAGAAACCGTCTACACGTTTCCCCCAAGCCACCTGAGGCAATTCAAGCGATACATCCGCGATGCTGAGAAACGCGTCTCCTGCTTCCTGATCATCGTCCCTTCCGTGGCGGATGAAGCCTTGGCCAACGCTCTTCGATTGAAGTCCGAGTCGGGGAGTGACACCGACGTGGCACTCATTGCGGCCGAGGATCTCGTGTGGGTCGCTGAAGAGTGGCGGGCCCGCAGCTCCCGGGAATCGTTCAACCTGGAGGTTCTGAACGCCACGGGCATTCTCACGCGCACCGTCCTCGACCAGCGTATGCGGCTGTTCTTGTAAGGCCCAAGCCGGTGGGGCCGCGGGGGGTCAGGCTTCCAGTATGTCGCGGATGATCGCGTCGTGATGCCGGTGATGGAGGCGGAGGAAGCGTAGCCACTCCGGCGGCGTGAAAGGACCGAGCACAGGGTGGGGAAGCGTGCGCAGACACGCGTCCAACTCCGGCACTCGCGACGCCAGACCGGTCGCCTGAGTCCCGAGTTCCTCGAACCCGTTTCGGAGGTCGGCCGGCTCCATGCCGGCGGGAAGCGTGAACTCCGGGGCGGGCCCGCGGCCGCGCGGAATCGATCCGCGTGCCAGGAGCGACACGCCGATCTCCCGCGGGAAGTCCTCCCGTGTCTCCGGGTTCCGGCGGGCCAGCGCGTCGGTCACCCAGTCCAGCACTTTCCGGTCGGAGAGGAGGAGGTGCTCGAGATGGTCCCGAACGTTCCACGCCGAGACATCGGGTGCGGAGATGTGCAGCCGGGCCTCGTCCCGGGCGCCCGCGAGGCAGCGGTCGATTCCGTCCCGGATTCCGGCGAGGGAGTCCTGCGTCGTGTAGGAATTCGGGAAGTCTCTCATGAAACGGGAGGGGGGCGGGGCCGGCCGCCCCCGTCGGGTCGACCGGCCTCTCCCATGTCATCCACCAGCTCAGACAAGAGCGGGCTGGGCGTCAGGGGTCGATTTCGACCGCGATTTCGACCGCGATCTCCACCGCATCCATGTCATCGGTGGCGAGTTCGTCCTCGCCCGTGGGCATGCCGTTGAGTTTGAACATGTAGGTGACGACGTCGAGGTACTGTTCGGTGGGCAGCCCGCCCGGATTGTCCTCCGGCATCGTGGCCACGATCTCGTCGACGAGATCCTTCACCGAGGCGCCGACCCAGGACTGGATGAACGGTCCCCCGAAATCCTCCTCGAAGTGGCATTCGGCGCAGATGTTGTAGAACACGTCTTCCCCGCGCGTGGCCTGTTCCTCGCTGAACACGCCCTGCGTGGTTGTGACCCCGGCCTCCGCCTCGGCTTCCTGGGCTTCCTCATCCTGGGCGGCGAGCGCCGAGCCTCCGAAGACCGTCGCGATGACGGCCGCTGCGATCGACCCGTGGAGGCTCCGCCATGGTCCCCCTGCCAATATCCGCATCAAAGTCCCTCTCTGGTTGACGACGCCTGAAGAAGTGGCCCCAACCTGATTTCGAGACCGAGCCGGGGGCAAGTGCCGGCGTTCAGCCGCCCGGTCCCGCCGTCGTCACGGCCTCGTCCTCCTCCGATTCCGACTCGTCCTCGGGCGGCCGCGGCCGGTTCAGGCGTAGCGACACCCCCCCGAAGAACGACGAGCCCGAGCGCTTCACCTCATGCTCTCCCTCGTACAGGTAGTCGAGCAGCGCCTGGTCCCACGACAGCCCGGCCTTGGCGACCAGCTCCATCCAGGGACCGTAGGCGGTCTCGTCCGGCGCTTCGGTCGTTCCGCTCCAGATCGTGATGTCGGAGTCGAACCCGAACCGGCTTTCGCCGCTCGAGCCCTTGAGCGGCATCTGGATGAGGACGCTGTCCGTCATGGGGAGCCGGAACACGTCCGGATCGTGATCCGCCCCGTAGCGGCGGTAGCGCGCGTAGTTGCGCTGGTTCATCTCGAACACGTCGCGGTTCGAGTTGATGCCGCGCGTGATGTAGTCGCGGATCTCGAACGCCGCGTCCCGATGCCGAGGGTGGTCCGGACTGTCGACGTACCCGAAGCCCGGCATGAACCAGCCCTTGTTGAATCCCCAGTTGCGCTCCGTCACCCGACCCCGTCGCACGAGACCCGTGTACTCGCTGAACAGCTGCACGACCTGGTGAGACGGGTACCCGTGCGGATTGAGGAAGATGTCGGGCAGCCAGCGGCTCCAGAGCCGGTTTCGGACGGGCGCCTCGGGATAGATCGGGTGGTCGTCGCCCGAACCCGAGGTCGCGTCGATCCCCAGCGACCCCAGATAGCCGGCGTGAAGGATGAAGTCGGGGGTGATCCGGTACAGGTCGTACGCGAGCTGAGCCCCGTCCGGGTTCGTGAAGGGGTGGATGACGACGTTCACCTCGTTCAGCTTGCGCCGCTGTTCGGGGTCGGTGAGGAGGAGTTCGGCGTGCCGCAGCACGTGGCTCGTCGAGGAGACCTCGTTCGCGTGCTGGCGCGCGGAATAGATGACCGTGGGCTTGAAGGTCGTCGCCTTGACCCGGGACCAGTGCGAGGCCGCGACCGGGGGCATGAGATCCAGCGCCCAGATGTCCTTGCCGAGGTAGGACTCGCCGACCTTGTACATCGTGGCTTCGTCGAACGCGTCGGCCATCCTGGCGAGGATCTCGTGACCCTCGGGCGGCGGGATGGGGGTCTCCCACTGGACGAGGGGTTCGCCGCCGTAGCTCCAGCCCTCCGGGAGGAGCGAGCGCCAATCCGGCAGAGCCGGCGGCGTCCCGTTGGCCGCGAGGTGGGCGGTGCGGCGCGAGTCGGGGTCCTGCTCATGGGTCCACTCGGCCCACACCTCGAGCGAGCCGAGTCCGGCCCAGGCCAGCTCTGACGTGTAGAGGCCCGCCGCGCGCAGCGCCTCGATCTCGCGGAGCGTCGCCTCGATCTGCTCCGCGGACACCATGCTCCGGTCCACCTGTTCTGCGGGCGCGTAGGTGAGGAGGCTGTCGCGCACGTCCGCGTCGGTATCGACCCGCACGCGGAGGCCGAGGTGGGCGATCCCGGGCTCGCCGGCCCGCACCACGGCCAGCCGCGCGGACGGCCGCTCGAGCCCGGTCCTCGGGATGTCGAGCCGCATCGTGTCCGCCGCGCCCGCCGCGTCCTCGAAGGCCACGACCACCGCGGGCCTCGAGGTGGCGAAGCCCGTGAAGTTGACGCGCAACTCCGCCGGCGCCCCGTCCGCCCGGGGCCGCATGACCGGGAGGATCCGGCCCGGGAAGGTCAGGCCCTGCCCGCGCGAGTTCCGCCCCAGCACGTCGAAGAACTCGATCGTCCCGAAGTAGATCTCCTCGTGGAGCGCGTCCATCGGGGCGTGGATCTCGTTGTCGATCTCGAGCCGATAGTCGGGCTCGCTCATGGCGAGTTCGACCGTCAGCGCGCCGAAATAGGGCGCGTCCGCGCTCCCGCCCGTCGGGATCCCATCGTGCCGTTCCATCACGTAGTCGTAGACGGCGGGGAGCACGACGCCCTGGTAGTGGTCCCAGAAGGCCTCGGGGTCCGTCACGATCCGCTCGTCCACGAGCGTGCGGGCATCCGCGGCGGCGTGGATCCAGCCGGTCGTGACGCGGACGTGCTCGTAGTCCTGAAAGCGGTCGAAGTAAGGGCGCAGCACCCAGCGGGGCTCGAAGCTGTCCCGCACGATCTCGGCGCCGTCTCCGTCCGTGACGGCGACCTCGTAGATCGGCCCTTCGGTCGTCTCCTCGAAGCGCACCTGCTCCAGTTCGAGGCCGAGTTCGCGGGCGAGGACCTCGTCGATGGGGAAGATCTCGTGCAGCCATCGGACCGGCGTTTGGATCGCCTGCTGCGGCCACTCGGCGGGCGGGTCGTTGCGCCGGAAGCGGATGACGATCTCCCCGATGTCCCGGCTCGCGCCCCCGCCACCCACCCGGCCACTCTCCGGGCCCCGGAGTTGCGGGAGGATGACCTCCTCGAGCCACGAGTAGCCCTGCTTGAAGGCGGACAGGACGCGCACCTCGACGGCCGAGGGCGACGCGCCCGCATCGATCAGCGCCTCCCGCGCCTCCTGTTCGAGCTGGCGGCGGATCTCGGGGGGCTCGCTGAGGCGGGCTTCGACGCGGATGGGCCCGGCGGAACCCGCCGCGGGCAGGACCTGCGTCCGGAACAGCTCCCGGAAGCGGTCGACCTCGGACGGGAGCGTGAGCGTATCGGCGAAGATGGTGGCCGCCCGCTGGACGTCGCGGTCGTCGATCGTGACGCCGATGTCGGCGAGGCCCAGCGCCTCCGCCGCACGCCCGCGCACGTACGCCTCCAGACCGGGGTCGGCCTTCTCGACCGACATCAGCACGTGCGCGCGGGCGATCTGCCGCTCGGCGAGCTCGTCGGCGATGCGGCCGAGCTTGTAGAGGCCGGTCGCCGCCTGGCCCACGGGCGCGTGCCCCGACAGCGCGTCCCACAGCCCGCGCTCGACATCGTCGACCGTCGGGCGGTCGTCCCCTCGCTCCGCCAGGTGCGGAAACGTCAGGGCCAGCTGGTCGAGCGCGCGCTCCGCCCCGGCGGCGTCCGCGCCCGTCACCACGAGCGCCGGCTTCGAACCGAACGCCTCGGGGACGACCTGAATGAGCCCTTCTCCGGGCCCCAGCGCCCCGAGGTCGATCCGCGCGCTGTCGGCGAGCTGCCGCGTGAGCGGGTTGTCGACCCCGGCGAGCACGAGCGTGGGGCGCCCGCCGGGCCGGTCGATCGCCGAGGCGGACTCGGTCAGCGGCACGACCAGGCCGGTCGATTCGAGCCCGAGGCGGCCCGCGAGGTCGGGCAGCCCGTCCACCCGTCCTCGCCGGGCGCGAGCATCGCGTCGACGCGGTCGGGGATCAGCCCGCCGCCGAGCAGGCCGTCGGACGTGTACAGGTTCGAGAGGTCCATCCCGTCCTTGCCGCCGCTGCCCGGCCGGCCCGCGACCGGGCCGGGGCGGTCGGGCGGGGCACGCCCCGCGATCCGGATGGTGGGGCCGCCCGTCAGCCTCGCCTCCACGGATTCCAGCCCGGGGTAGGCGAGCGGGTCTCGCGGAGCCTCGCCGGCCCCCTCGGTGTCCGGCTCTGCCTCTGCCTCAGGCTCCGTTTCCGGCTCGGCCTCCGGCGCCTCGTCCGGATCGGGCGCTTCGTCGCCGGCGGCCAGCGCCCGCAGCGCCTCCTCCGCGGCTCCGATGTCCGCGTCGGCCACCGCGACCTCGGCGATGACCCGTCCGACGCCGGCTTGGCCGGCCCGGGCCCGTGCCTGCGTCAGACGCACGTCGGCCACCGCTACCCCCCCGTCCTCGAGCGCCGCGGTCAGATCCTCCCGCACGCGATCCAGCTTCGCCGTCGAGAGCGTCCGGGTGTGGGGGAGCACGCCCGCGAACAGGCGGGCCGCGGCCTGGAGCCCCTCATCGTCCCCGCCGACGACCAGGACCCAGGTGCGCCCGCCCTCCTGTCGCACGGCCACCGCCCCCTCGCCGGAATCCAGCGAGGCTGGATCGATCCCCGGGGACCCGAGCCCGGAGGCCGCGAGCCCGGCGCGCCCGATGACGACCGCGATCTCCTCTCCCGCGGCGGCCCGCGACAGCGGCAGATCCATGGCCATCGTCTCGAACCCCAGCCGCGCCGCGACCTCTCCCGCCGCGGCGAGGACCGCCGCCGAGGGGTCGTCTCCGAGGATCAGCGCCACGTTCACGAAGTCGGGCACGCTGTCGCCGTTCGTGTCGAGTACGAGCGTCCCCAGGTCGAACAGCGACGCGAGGTCGGGGGGGTCGGGGGGCTCCTGAGCGGAGAGAGAACCGGGAAGGCTCGATCCCGCCCCCGGGGCCAATGCGGCCGGGGGCATCGCGAACGCGGCCGCCAGGGTGAGGGTGGCGGCAAGCGGCCGCCGTTTCGCGAGCGTCTTCATGTCCAGTTCCTGTCCCGTCCGTTTACAGGCCGGCCTCCACGGGGTTGGCCAGGACCCCGACGCCTTCCACCTCGACCTCGACCCGATCGCGGGGCGAGATCGCCGCGGTCTTTCCGGGCGTCCCGGTATAGATCACGTCGCCGGGGAGGAGCGTGACGTAGCGGCTCGTGTAGGCCACGATCTCGGGGATGGAGAAGATGAGGTCGCGGGTGCGCGCGTCCTGCACGACCCGCCCGTTGAGGCGCGTCCGCAGCCGCAGGTCGCTCCAGTCCGCGCCGGTCGCGATCCGCGGCCCGAGGGGGCCGAACGAGTCGCTGCCCTTGGCCCGCAGCCACTGCAGGTCGTTGCGCTGCCAGACGCGCTCGCTCACGTCGTTGCCCGCCGTCACGCCGAAGATGAAGTCGTCGGCCTCGCCCGGACTCACGTTGCGCGCCCGACGGCCGATCACGACGACCACTTCCCCCTCCACATGCACGATCTTCGCATCCGGCGGAATCCGGATGGGTGCGTCCGGACCGACGATCGAGGAGGGAAGCTTGGCGAACAGACCCGGCGCGGGCGGGGCCTCGCGCCTGCCGAGGGGGTTGTTGTCGAGGTGGCTCCGGTAGTTGAGGCCTACCGCGATGACCTTCGACGGCGTCGTCGGCGCGAGGAGGCGGACCTGATCGAGCGGGCGTCCACGGCCCGTGCGGACCTCCCCCTCGAAGGGGGGCGCCGCGAGTTCCTCGACGTAGCCGTCTTCCACGACGCCGTCGGCGACGACCTCATCTTCGATGACGCCCCAGCGGGCGCGGTCATCGCCGCCGCCGCGATCGTCTCCCTCCCCGCCGTCGAGCGCGACGTACCGGATGTATGCGGTCATGTGGCCGTCCCGACTCCCCTCAGCCCTCTCCGGCGGGCACGTGATCGGCGAGTTCGACCTCGTACACGAGCGGGCTGTACGGGGGGATCCCCGGCCGGCCTTCCGCGCCGTATGCGAGGTCGTACGGGAGCACCAGCCGGCGCCGTTCCCCCAGCCGCATGCCCGTCACGCCCTCCACCCAGCCGTCGATCAGCGCGGTCGATCCGAGGACCATGTCGAGCGGCTCGGGCGGCGCATGGTCGTGGCTCGAATCGACCTTGCTCCCGTTCGGCAGCCGCACCGTGTAGTGGACGCCCATCTCGTCGCCGAAACCGGCCGGCGGACCGCTCCCCGCCCGCAGCACCTGAATGAAAAGTCCGCTCTCGGTCTCCTCCATCGCGTCGAGATCGACATCGAGTTCCGCCACGAAGGTGATCTCGCGCACGTCCGTGATCACGCCCTCGGGCGCGTCCGAGGCCTCGGCCATCGCAGGCATCTCGGCTTCACTCTCCGCACTCTCCGCAGGTTCGGCGTCCTCCGCGGCGTCACCGCCGCACGCCGCGCCCAGGGGCAGCAGCAGCACGGCCGGAAGCCGACGGAACCAGGTGGCTGTTCGATCCAACTGCATGAGAGTCCTCCGGTGTCGAGAGAATCCGCCGCGGGACAGAGCGCGGAGAGTCGTCGGATCGCCCGAATGTAGCGGCGTTTCAACGCGGCCTGCTAGTATCGTGATATGAAGACTCACCCGATGTTCCGACTTGTCCTCGCCGTCTCCCCGGTCCTCCTCACCGCCTGTGCCGATGCCCCTCCCTCGCGGGACGACGGTGCGGCCGACCAGGCCGACCAGGCCGAGACCACCCCCGCACTCGACCTCGTCGCGCGGTCCGTCGCCTTCCACGACCCGAACGGCGTATGGGGAAGCGAGGCGATCTCGATGTCGTGGGTCGGGACCGACGGCGAAGGGGGCGAGAGGGTCGCCGTGAACCTCCGGTTCGGCGCGGACGAGCGCGACTTCGCCCTCTCCGGCCGCTACCGCGGCTCCGGGATCGAGTACGAGACGACGACGGACGGCTGGTCGGCGACCGTCGACGGGATCGCCGAGCCGGACCTCCCCGCCGCGGACCGCGAAAGCATGCGGCTGCACCGCGAGGACGGGATGTTCTGGCGCAGCTACTACGGCTTTCTGGCCGGTCTTCCGATGAAGATCGCCGACCCCGGCGCGTACCTCGAGCCCGACGTCATCGAGACGACGTTCATGGACCGGCCGGTGCAGGCGGTGAAGGTGACGTACGAACCCGAAGTCGGCGGAGACACGTGGTATTTCTACTTCGACCCCGGGACGGCGCAGCTCGTGGGCTGCCGCTTCTACCGCGACGAGAGCGCGAACGACGGCGAGTACATCACGTTCGAGGAGCTGGTCGAGGGCGGCGGAATCCGGCTGCCGCGGCTCAGGGCGTGGTACGTGAACGCCGACGGACGGCATCTGGGGACGGACGAGGTCGGGGAGATCCGCGTCGGTCCGTGAAGTCCCCCCACGGGGTTCCGTCGCTCGCGGTCGCGGCCACCGTCACGCCGCTGGCGGTCGCGGGGTGCTCGGGGTCGACGCCGGCCGCGCCTCCCCCTCCGCCTCCCGTGGCGAGCGCGGAGTGCGTCCTCTCCTTCGCGATCGACGGCGACTCGATCCGCTGCGCGGACGGTCGTGAGATCCGTCTGTTGTCGATCGACGCCCCGGAGATCGCCCAGGAACCGTGGGGTGGCCTCGCCCGCGAGGAGTTGCTGCGCGTCGCCCGGTCCGGACCGCGCTCACGGTCGAGTACGACATCGAACTCGTGAACACCTTCGGCCGGGATCTCGCCTACCTCCACCTCCCGGGCGGAGCGATGCTCAACGAGCGCATGGTGGCGAGCGGGTACGCGCTGGCCTTCATCTTCCCACCCAACCGCCGCTACGAGGAGCGGATCGTGGCGGCGGAGGCCGCGGCGTCGGCCGCCGGGCGGGGGCTGTGGGCGGAGTGGGGCTTCACCTGCCGGCCGGCCGACTTCCGGCAGGACCGCTGCTGACGACTCGCGCCGCCGGCCAGGTGACCGCCGCCAGCCAGGCGATCGCCGCCGACGGAGCGCCCATCGTCAGTAGAGCGACTCCATGAACCGGGACTCGACCCTCAGGTAGCTCGCGCCCCCGCCCGGGACTTCGGCGAAGATCTCCCTCCATTCGGGCGTGCCGAGGACCTGGGGCAGCTTCTCATCGCGCTCGGCCTTCGACGCCCAGCGGATGACCCAGGTGATGTTCGCCGAGCCGAGTTCGTCCTGCTCCGCGCCCCGGACCTCGGCGGAGATCCCGGAATCGACCCAGAACCCGACGATATCGAGGTGCTCGCGCAGATAGCGGAGATACTCGCCTCTCGCGATCTGCGCGTACTCGTCGAAGCGGGCCGGGTCGAAGTGATAGTTGCGGACCTCGTAGATCGCCCCCTCCTGCGACGCCATATCGCCCGATGCGGCGGCAGCGGGCTCCTCGCCGGCGCTGTCGGATTCGCCGGACTCGCTGCTGGCGCAGGCGGTCACGCCGATGAGGAAGATCGCGACGCCTGCCGCGATCCCTGCGTTGCGTCTGGACCGGATCATTCGTGCCTCCCGAAGTGAGGGTCTCCCGGCCGCGTCCCCTCAGCCCGTCGCCCGGGCCAGGGCCTCGACGAAGCGGTCCACCTGCGCCGTCGTGTTGTAGATGTGCGTGGAGACCCGGATCGCGTTGTGTCCGTCGCGCTGGTGCTCGTCGATGTGCGCCGAAGCGAGGTTTTCGATCACCTCCACCGCCGCCACCGCGTCGAGGCCCTCCTTCTCGAAGATGGTCGAGCCGGGCGCGCTTCGGTCACGGGCCCCGCTCAGTAGCGTAACGCCGGGCATATCCGCGAGCCGGGACTTCAGATGGTCCGAGAGGGAACGGCACCGGGCCTCCACCGTCTCGACGCCGAGGGTCGTGACGAAGTCGACGGCCGAGCCGATCGCGGCGCGCACCGGGAAGGCCGCCGTGCCCGGGGGCTCGAACTGCGGCTGTTCCAGCGTGGCGTCGGGGGCGAAGGCCGTGCGGATGCGGTCGCGCGCGTCCCGCCGCACGAACAGGAAGCCGGTACCGGCCGGAGCCAGCATCCACTTGTGAAGGCTGACGGCGTACGCGTCGCAGCCGAGTGACGACAGGTCGATCGGGAACTGTCCCACGGCCTGCGCGCCGTCCACCAGACTCACGAGGCCCCGTTCCCGCGCCAGCCCGCAGATCGCCCGCACGGGGTAGAGGTGGCCGCCCCGCGTGACGTGGCAAAAGGCGACCGCGCGCGTACGCGGCATGATCGCGTCCTCGATCCGGGACAGGATCTCCTCTTCGGCCGGCAGCGGGCTGGGGATGAACACCTGATTCACCCCGATCCCGTCGCGCGCCTGCCGGAACTCCCACGGCCGACGCCCCGCCGGGTGCTCCTGACTCGTGATCAGGACCTCATCGCCGGGATCAAGCCGGACCCCAATGCTCTGCAGGTGGAGGGCCTCCGACGCGTTCCGCGTGAGCGTGAGTTCGTCCGCATCGACCGAGAACAGACGGGCGAGTCCGGGGACGACATGCTCCGTGATCCGGGCCGAGAGGTCCGAGCGGCCCCGGGCGGGGAGTTCGGCCATCGCTCGGTAGCCCGCGGCCACGGCGTCGATCACCTCCCGCGGTGGCATGCCGATACTCGCGTTGTTGAGATAGGCGGTACCGGGCTCGACGAGAAAGTGTGCGCGTACATCCTCCCAGTCGTCGTCCTCCACCCCTGCGGGAGGTCGGAGAGGGGGCGGCTCTCCGGAGGGCTGCTCCCCTTCGTTCCACGCCGCGCAGGCGGGGAGGCCCAGCGCGGCCGCGCCTCCGGCGCCCAGCCGGAGCCACGCCCGCCGATCCATAAGTCCGGGCCCGACCTTGATCGAATCGGTCATGGCATCACCCGGATATGCGAACGAAGGACATCGAGTTTCCGCTCGGGAAAAGCAGTCTGAGTTCGTCTCCGTCGATCTCGACGCCGGTGGGCTCGAGCGGACCGTCGCCCTCCCTCGCGGTCATGGCGAGCGGGCTCGCCGGCAGCCCCGCCATCGTACGTCCGATCGAGAGGTGATGGAGGTGCTCGAAGGTCAGGGTCTCGCCGTCGAAGGTGTAGCGCCCGCCTTCGCCCGAGCCGCGCTTCGGTTCGTCCCCGTCCATGACGAAGAAGAGGACCTGCCATTCCCCGCTCGTGAACATGATCCGTCCCCGGACGGGGTGTCGCGGGCCGGTCGCGAGGACGTACTCGTGAGCGGCCCACGCGCCCTCGAGGGCGTCGGCTTGCGGCGCCAGCGAGGTGCCGGCCGGCGGGGAAGGGAAGGTCGCGATCCCCGCGACGAATGCGGCCAGGCAAACGGAAGAGCCGACGAGCGTAGTGGACGATGCGTACATGGCCGAGCCTCCCGTGGTGGTCAGGCCCGCAACGTGGCGCGGCCCGCGGTGGGCGACAAGCGCGTTCCGGGCCCGAGCCTCGCCCGGAATCGGCGATCGGCTTACCGTGCCATCCCCCGGTGAGAGGCCGGGATACCGGACGGCCGGACGATTCCGGCGTCCGGCGCCACCGCAGCGGGAGGGTCGAACCATGCGAGGAACGAGGGCGATGCGCAGAGCGTCGAGCACAGCCTTGAGCGCGGCCTTGAGCGCGGCCTGCGGCCTGCTCGCGCTGGCGGCCGTCGGCACGGTCGAGATCGCGGCGCAGGAAGTCGGCCCGGCCAACGGAGCGCTCGTCGTGGTGGGGGGCGCGATGCAAAGCCCGGAGATCGTGGACCGCTTCGTGCAACTGGCGGGCGGGCCCGGCGCCCGGATCGTCGTCATCCCCACGGCCGCCGGACAGGAGTCGTACGACCTGTCCTTCGGCGGGCTGCGACCCTTCCAGTTGGCTGGCGTCCGGAACCTCACGCTTCGGCACACGAACGACCGCGACGAAGCGGACAGCGAGGCCTTCGTGGCGGCGATCCGGGAGGCGAGCGGCGTCTGGTTCACCGGGGGGCGTCAGTGGCGCCTGGTCGATTCGTACATGGGGACCCGGACCGAGGAGGAACTGTGGGCGCTCCTCGAACGTGGCGGCGTGATCGGCGGCTCGTCGGCCGGCGCGACGATCCAGGGGTCGTACCTGGCCCGCGGCGACACGGCTACGAACACGGTCATGATGGGGAGCCATGAAGAAGGCTTCGGGTTCCTGCGAAACACCGCCGTGGACCAGCACCTCCTTCAGCGCAACCGGCAGTTCGACCTCATCGAGATCATCGAAGCGAGGCCCGAACTTCTGGGGATCGGGATCGACGAGAACACGGCCATCGTCGTGCAAGGAGACCGCTTCGAGGTGATTGGGGAGTCGTACGTGGCCATCTACGACAACCAGAGCATGCTCGACAGCGGCGGCCTCTTCTACTTCCTCGCGCCGGGGGACCAGTTCGACCTGGCGGAGCGTCAGGCCTATCGCGCGACGCGACAGTTCGCGCCGCTGGGACGGGTCGAGGCGAGCCCGTGGCCGCGCCGCCGGCCCGAACGGTGACCCGCGCGCCCGGCGGCTGACTGGCCGACGCGACGGCTGACCCGCACCCGGAGGGGAGTCCGATGAGGCGAGGGCTCGTCCTCTTCGCCCTCATCGCGGCCGGGGAGACCGCCTTCTTCCTCCCCTTCGTCCTCGCGCGCGTCTTCCGGCCGACGCTGCTCGACGTATTCGGGATCACCAACCTGGAGTTGGGCACCGCATTCTCGCTGTACGGGGTCGTGGCGATGGCGGCCTACTTCGCCGGCGGACCGCTCGCCGACCGGTACTCCGCCCGCCGGCTGATGGCCCTCGCCCTCCTCGCGACCGGACTCGGGGGGATCGTACTGGCGGGCTTCCCCCCGCCGCGGATCATGAACTTGCTGTGGGCCTTCTGGGGGATGACGACCATCCTCCTCTTCTGGGCGGCGATGATCCGGGCCATCCGCGAGTGGGGCGGCCATTCGCAGCAGGGACGTGCCTACGGGCTGCTTGACGGGGGACGCGGACTGCTCGCGGCGCTCGTCGCGTCGCTCTCCGTGGCCATCTTCGCCGCGCTCCTCCCGAGCGATGTGCCGTCAGCCACGCTGGAGCAGCGAGCCGTCGCCTTCCGCGGGGTGATCTGGGTCTTCACGGGGATCACGCTGGGCATCGCGGCGCTGGTATGGATCCTCGTTCCCGACAGCACGCCCCGCGACGAGGCCGGCGGGCGGCAGAGGCTCTCCCTGAGAGGCGTGAGGGCCGCCTGCCGCATGCCGGCCGTGTGGCTGCAGGCCGTCATCGTCGTCTGCGCCTACACCGGGTACAAGGCGACGGACGACTTCTCGCTCCTGTCGCGGGACGCGCTCGGATTCGACGACGTGCAGGCCTCGGGGGTGAGTACGCTCTCGCTCTGGGTCCGCGCCGCGGCAGCCGTCACCGCGGGCTACCTCGGCGACCGCCTCGACTCTTCCCGCGTCATCGTCGGAGGCTTCGCGATCCTGATCGGCGGCTGCCTCCTGATCGCGTCCGGGGTCCTCGTCCCCGGCCCGGCCTGGATGCTCATCGCCACGATCGTGACCGCCGGCGTGGGCATCTACGCGCTCCGTGGCGTCTACTTCGCCCTCCTGGCCGAGGGCGCCGTGCCGCTCGCCTACACGGGGAGTGCGGCCGGCGTCGTATCCGTGCTCGGCTTCACGCCCGACGTGTTCATGGGGCCGCTGATGGGCGTCCTGCTGGACCGTTCACCGGGTCTCCCGGGGCACCAGCACATGTTCGCGGCCGTGGCGGGCTTCGGCGCCATCGGCCTCCTCGCCGCCCTCGTCTTTCGCCGCGTCACCCGCGCCTCCGCCGACTGAGCGACGCCGTCTCTTCCGACAACAGCACACGGAATCCGAACCTGCTTGACATGATATGACCAGTCATCAATACTGGTCATATGGAAACGATCAACGCATCCGACTTCAAGGCCCGCTGCCTCGCCATCCTCGATCGCGTCCGTGAGACGGGGGAACGCGTTGTCATCCTCAAGCGTGGACGGCCGGTGGCCGAACTTTGGCCTCCAAGCCGAGCCCGGGCCGAGTACCCTCAGGGGGAACTGAAGGGCACGGTAACCATCGTCGGCGACATCGTGGGACCGGCCGTTCCCGAAGACCACTGGGAGAGTCTCGGCGATGACGGCGCTGCTTGACACGCACGTCCTGATCTGGTGGTTGAACGATGTCTCGCGACTCTCGCCGGAGCAGCGGGAGGTCGTCGCGTCCGCGAGCGTCGATTCGCCGTTGCTCGTGTCGGACATCTCGCTCTGGGAAATCGCTGCCCTCTGCGACCTGGGCCGCATCCTGCTGGCCGTCCCCTTGCGGGAGTGGCTGGACAAGGCGGTCGCCCCGCCCCTCGTCAGGCGGCAGGGGATCTCGCCGGCCATCGCGGCGGAACTCGCCGCCCTGCCCGACTCCTTCCACCGGGATCCCGCAGACCGGATCCTCGTCGCCACAGCCCGGGTGTTCGGCGCGACGCTGCTGACGCACGACCGCAGGATCATTGAAGCGAACCTGGTGGAAACGCTGTCATGAGCCCTAGCCAGCCGCGCGGACGCTACGCCACGCCGACTAGGGCACGAGGGCGGTCTCCCGCTTCCTGAGCACGAACGGTTTGGGGATCCCCTCGCGCATGCTCGACACGATGATGTTGCCGGAGGGGAAGAACGGGTAGTTGCTGAAGGATCCCGCGAAACCCGGCTGGTCCGGACTCCCCGGCACCGTGTCGAAGAAGCCGGCCGGGACGGGGTTCTCGGGATCCGAGATGTCGAAGATCCGGAGTCCGCTCACGTAGTTCGACTGGTACATGAAGTCGCCGCGGACATACAGGTTATGGTCGGTGGCCGGATTGTCCTGCACGAACTCACGCACGAGGACCGGCTCGTCGAGATCCTGCACGTCCCACACCAGCGTCCGGGTCCCCGTCGCGAGGCCCTGGATCTCGTCCAGTTCGTCGTTCAGGTAGAAGTACCGCTGGTCCTCCGACAACCACCCCTGGTGGGAATAGGCCACGTTGGGGTGCGAGGCGTTCGAGATCGGCGTGGGATTATCCTTGTCCGTCACATCGCCGATGCCGAGCTTCGTCGCGCTCGCGTTGAAGCACACCTCCCGGCCCGCGTAATCCGCGTCGGGACCCCGGTAGGTCACGCACTGCGCGTCGTGCGTGTAACCGCCCGATCCCGCGTTTCCCGTGTCGGGGTCCGCGTAACAGCCGGCGAAGGTGGGATTCAGCGGATCCCGGATGTCGACCATGTGCAGGGCGCCGCCGCACGTCTGGCCGCCGCCGCTTCCACCGACCACATAGGCGAAGCCCGACTCTTCATTGATGACGATGTTGTGCGCCGAGTGGAACTCCGCGTAGAGCACATCCTCGTCGAACTCGACCGGAGGGTTGGTCACATCCCGCAGCCGTGTGAGGTCGAACACCTGCATCCCGTGTTCGCCCGCGTTGTCCGCCACGATGAAGGTGTGGTCGGCGTAGACCTTCATGTCCCGCCAGAGATTGGGCATCGCCCCTTCGGTGAGCGGGAGGTCCCCCAGATAGACCGGGTTCTCGGCGTCGGTCACGTCGATGAAGGAGGTACCGTCGAAGCGGCCGAGGATCGCGTACTCGCGGCCCGTCCGCGGGTCGACCCAGCCCCAGATGTCGCTCACCATGATTCCGCGAGAGCCCCCGACTTCGAGGGCCGGCAGGAAGGAGACGAGATCTACATCGGCACAGTCAAAGCCCGCCACCATGCCATCGTCGGGGCAACGCCGTTCCTCTCCGGTGACCGCGTCCAGCCCGGACTCGGCCTCGTGGAACGGGGTGGCCTCGCTCCACGCACCGTCGATGTCGCGCTCGAAAACGAAGCCGATGCCCTCGAAGAACTCCGACCCCGGGGCGCCGATGACCGCCAGCCCTCCGTCTGCCGCCACCGAGTTGCCCATGAAGCCCATGAGGCCCCGGGTTCTTGCCCGCAGCACGGTTTCCTCGCGCCACGCCCCGCCGCCATCGGGGGCCAGGACGTGCGCCTGGCCGATGAGACCCTCGGTGCCGGGAGCGCCGACGATGAGTTGGTCTCCGGCTCGGCTCAGCGAGTAGCCGAAGAAGGCGCCCGGAGACGGGGTCCCCCCGATCGTCCCGGTCTGGGACCACGATCCGTCGGCGTCGGCACCGAACCGGAAGACCGCCCCGCGTCCCTGGTTGGCGATCGGCGCGCCGAGGAGCGCTTCGCCGTTCACGAGCAGCGTCGACAGGCCGGCCGCCCCGGCGCCGGCGGGCGTCGTCAGCCGGCCGCCCTCGTCCCACCCGTCGCCGACGCGACGGAATACGTAGCCCGTCCCGGCCTGGAACTGCGGAGGCGGACCGTAGCTGTTGAGACTGAAGGGGCCGGGGGCGCCGATCAGCGCCAGGTCGCCCTCCATGCTTACGGACGCCCCGAAACGGGCGTCGGCGGGCGCGCCGGAGCCGCTGAGTTCGACCGGCGTCAGGTCGGCGCCGCCGCCGAGGTAGGCGAAGACCGAGCCGCTGGCCCCGCGTCCCGGCGCGCCGATGAGCCCGCTCTCCGCATCGGCCCCGATCGCGATCGAGGAGCCGAACGCGTCGCCCGGCTGCGCGTCCGGCGCCTCCAGCCGCTCCCAGAGACCCCACGTATTGCCTTCGCGGACGAAGATGTATGCGGCTCCACGGTCCTCGTTCTCCTTTGGTGCGCCCACGACGAGGACATCGCCCTGGACCGCCAGCGCCGTCCCGAAGCCGTCTCCGTAAAGGCCGCTCGGGGCGTCGATGGTGGCGACCTCCGTCCAGCCGCCCCCGCCCCGGCGGAACACGTGGACGCTGCCGGCTTCCGACCCGGGCATCGGGAACGCCACGAACTCACCCGGCCGTGAGACGAAGATCTCCCCGCCGGAGACGACCGCCGCCGCCCCGAAGCCGATGATCGGGGCCGCCGCGGCATTGTCGAGGCTCCCGGCGTGGGTCTGCGCCGCCGCCGGACCCGCCGCCGCGGCCAGGAGAAGGAGAATCGCGAAGGGACGTGTGCGCATGATCCTGAACTCCGGGATTCGAGCTGTCGAAAGTGTGGCCGGTGGCTGGTGGCTAGTGGAAACGGATTCCGATGCCGAACTGGGCCTGCCACTGCGACGCGCCGATCTGTGGAACATAGGGGACCGCGGCCCGGATGCCGCCCGTCTCGCCCGTCTGGAGCGCGCCGACATAGCGGGCCCGCAGCGGATCATCGGACTCCGGAAGGACGCTGTTCGGCTCGGGGTCGTCTTCGATCCGGCTCTCCACGCTGAGAAGCTGCACGACCGGATTCACGGCCTGGACGTGACCCCAGTTCCGGTTGAACAGGTTCAGGACGTTGAGGACGTCGAAGGTGAGGACCACCTCCGTGCCGCCCACCGGGAAGCCCTGGCTGAAGCGAACGTCCACCTGGTTCGACCACGGCGTCCGGCACGCGTTCCGGTGCACGATCCGGAGCCGGTTCTCCTGGAGGCAGGGCTCCTGGCCCACGAGCCCTTCGAAGAGCAGGCCGCTGATCTGTGCGCTTCCTCCTCCGGGAAAGTCGAACGCCCCCTCGGTCACGAAGATGAGATCGTTGGCAATATCGAGTGCGCGTCCCAGCCCGGGATAGGCGTCGCCGTTGATGTCGTCGGCGTACACGTAGGAGTACGGCCTCCCGGACTGTCCCACGTAGAGGACCGAAATCCGGCCACCCCCGAGCTTCTCCGGGAGCGTCGCCGTCGCGCTCCCCACGAGCTTGTGGGGCCGGTCGAAGAGCGAACTCTGGAGGCTCGGGTCGTTCGGGTCGCCCTGGATCGCGGTGAACCCGAAGTTCGAGATCGCGTCGCGCGAAGCGAGACTCCGGACATCCGCCGACCGGTTGAACGCGTACCCGAGGTCCACGGAGAGCCGCTCGCCGAACCGTTTGCGGAGGCGCGCGCTCAGCGCGTACGCGAAGTTCCGCGCCCGGTCGCCGATCCGGATGACCTGGCCGAACGCCTCGTCGACGCGGCGCGGGTAGAAGATCGGTTCCCGCGCGTCCGGCGGATTGCCCGGCGGCGGATCGACGAACTGGCTCCCGGCCCCGGGGTCGCCGAACGTCACCCGGGTCCCGTACCCGTATCCGTAAGTGAAACCGTTCTCCGGCGTCCGTTCACCGGCGCCGACGGCCGCACCGATGTTGAGGTCCTCGAACGCGATCTGGTTCACGGCCTTCGTGTAGATCCCCTCGAGCGACAGCACGAATCCCGCCGGGAGACGCTGGTCGATCGCGAGCGACGCCTTGAAGTCCCTCGGGAAGCGGAAGTCGGAATCGAACACGGTCACGATGGGCGTCGCGGACTCCGGCCCCCTCCCGTCCGGGCACGTCGTCGGGGACGGTGCCCGCGGATCGAAGGCCGGGACCAGTTCGGGGTCGGGGACGCCGATGTTCCGCCGCTGGCAGGTCAGGAAGGCGGAGGTGAGTCCCGTGTTCTGATAGGCGTTGGCGAGCCACGCGAACGGCGGCCGCCCCGTGAACAGTCCGAGCCCGCCCCGGATCTGCGTGCTCCGGCCCTCGCCGAGCCCGAGGTTGAAGCCGGCCCGCGGCGAGAGGAGAAGCGTGCCGCTCGGGAGTGCACTCGTGCTCACGCCGAAGGACTGCCGGACCGCCGGATTCTCAGCGGGCGAGTCCGGCATGACCGGCACATCCATGCGCAGGCCCAGCCGAACGTTCAGGGCTTCCCCGACGCGTGCCTCCTCCTGTACGAAGGCGGAGAACTGGTTCACGTGGAAGCGCGCCGTGGCCGCGTCGTCCCTGAGCGGGACGTGGACGACGTATTCCGAGGGCGTGTTGGCCGCGAGGTCATCCATCGAATTGAAGAGGTAGCTTCCGACCGTCCCCGGAAGGTATTCGCGCCGGATCGAGAAGCGCTCGAACCCGCCCCCGAACGTGAGATGATGGCTCCCCAGCGACAGGGAGAGCGCGTTGGAGATCTGAACGATGTCCTGATCGAGTTCGTTGTCGTTCCCCGCGAAGCTCGACCCCAGCCGCAGTTCACGCCGGTATCCGCGGCCGGAGGAGCCTCCCTGCATCTGCACCTCCACGCGCGGGTAGGCCGCGTTCGCCGTCTCCCGGTCGCGGAGGAACTGCACATTCACCATCAGGTCGTTCGACAGCCGGGGACTGAGGGTGGAGAGCCACTGGCCGGCGACCGCGTGATTCCGGGACTCGATATGGGTCCCGATCGACGACATCTCGTACGCGTCCCCCGGTAGCCGGTTGGGCGCGGGATCGTCCGCCGCGAACGCGAGGTTGTAGCGCAGCATGAGTGAGTTGTTGTCGTCGAGGCGCGCGTCGAACCGCGTGAACAGGTTCGCGAGGTCGTTCTCGAGCGTGTACAACCCCGCCTCGCCGGCGTCCGCACCGTAGCCCGCGAGGATGTCCGAGACCCGGGCGATCGAGTCCGGATCGAGCTGCGAACGGACCGCCTCGTCGACGCCCACCGTGAAACCGTCGGGCGGCCGTGCGCGTCGTTCGACCTCGCCGGCCACGAAGAAGTGCAGGCGGTCGCGCACGATGGGACCGCCGATGTCGAAACCGGCGAACAGGTTGTCCAGGTCGCCCGACTCCCGCGCGAAACCTCCGATCACCGCGTCGCCGACGAGGGCGTCGTCGCGGATGAACCCGAAGGCGGAGCCACGGAACTCGTTCCCGCCGGTCCGGGTGACCGCGTTCAGGACGCCCCCCGTGAACCCGGATTGCCGCACGTCGTAGGGGGCGACCAGAACCTGCAGTTCCTCGATCGCCGAGAGCGGGATCACGCGTCCCCGCGCCTGGCCGCCGGCGACGCCGGTCGGCGAGAGGCCGAACACGTCCTGGTTGAGGGCGCCGTCGACCTGGATGTTGTTGTAGCGGAAGTTCGAACCGGCGACGGAGACGCCCATCTCGTCTATCGTCACGAGCGGCGACAGCTGGGCGAACGCCGTGAAGTCCCGCGAGATCGTGGGCAGGTTCTCGAGCGTCTCCTGGTTGACGATCGTCGTCGACCCCATCCGCGCGGGATCGAACTCGGGATCCGTCTCGACCCGGACGGACAGCTCCGGCAGGGGGACCGCCTCCTCGGAGAGTTCGATCTCCAGTCGGAGCCGCTGCCCGGCGCTGAGCGTGAGGTCTTCCCGGGTCACCCTCTGCATCCCGATGCGCGTGGCTTCGAGCGTGTAGGGACCCCCGGGCCGCAGATTGGCGAGGCTGAAACGGCCGTCGGCGTCGCTGAGGGCGGTATGGCTCGCCCCCGTGAGGGTGTGGAGGAACTCGATGCGGGCGCCTGCGACCGGCGCGCCGGCGGCATCGACTACGCGGCCGGCCACGCCGGCCGTCGTGACCCCCTGCGCCGAGAGGGCCGTCGGCCCGGTCACGCCTGCGAGGGCGACGGTGACCAGCGCGAAGCGCGCGGCGCGGCTCGCAAGAACCCTTGTCATGGTGTCCCCCTCTTCATGTCCGGAGTGTCCGGATGCGCCGGAGAAAACAGCGCCGGAGCCCTCATTGTTGCAGGCCGTGCCGCAGGGCCGCCACCAGCGGCTGCTAGCGGAAGCGGATGGCGACGCCGAACTGCGCCTGCCACTGGGAGGCCCCGATCTGCGGCAGGTAGGGGACCGAGGCGCGCACACCGCCGCTGTCTCCGGTCTGGAGAGGACCTGCGTAGCGTGCCCGGAGCGGGTTGGGGTCCCGGGGCAAGATGCCGCTCAGGTTGTCGCCTGCGATCCGGTCCTTGACGCTCAGCAGTTGCACGACCGGGTTCACCGTCTGGACGTGCCCCCACTCGCGGTTCATGAGGTTCAGGACGTTGAGCACGTCGAGGGTCAGGGTCACGTCGGCGACGCCCAGGCGGAGGGGCTGGCTGAACCGGAAATCCAGTTCGTGTGACCACGGTGTCCGGCACGCGTTTCGGTGCAGGATCCGCAGCCGGCTTTCCTGCAGGCAGGTTTCCTGGGCGAGGAGTTGCTCGAAGAGGAGGCCGCTGATCGGGGTCCGCCCTCCCCCGGGGAAGTCGAACCCTCCCTCCGTCACGAAGATGAGGTCGTTGGCGAGGTCGAGGGCCCGTCCGAATCCGGGGTAGGTGTCGGCGTTGATGTCGTCGGCATACACGTAGGAGTAGGGCCTCCCCGATTGCCCCACATACAGCAGCGAGAGCCTGCCGCCCCCCACCAACCGCGGAAGGACGGCCATCGCGCTCGCCACGATCCGATGCGGCCGGTCGAAGAGAGACGCCTGCCGCGTAGGGTTGTTCGGGTCCCTTTCGACGGCCGTGAACCCGAAGTTCTGGATCGCATCGAGCGAGGCGAGGCTGCGCACGTCGGCGGAGCGGTTGAAGGCGTATCCGACGTCCACGGAGAGCTCGTCGCCGAACCGCTTGCGGAGCCGGGCGCTCAGCGCGTACGAAAAATTCCGCGCACGGTCGCCGATCTTGATGACCTGTCCGAACGCCCCGTCCCGCCGTCGCGGGATGAAGATCGGTTCCCGTGGGCTTGGGGGAGCGCCCGGAGGCGGGTCGACGTACTCGTTGCCGGCGGCGGGATTCCCGAACACCTCGCGGCGCGAGTACCCGAAGCCGTACGTGAAGCCGTTCGCCTCCATTCGCTGGCTCTCGAGGATGGGAAGCCCGATGTTGGCATCCTCGAACGAGATCTGGTTCACCGCGCGGGTATAGAGCCCCTCGAGCGAGAGGACGAAGCCCTCCGGCAGGCGGTGGTCGATCGCGAGCGACGTCTTGAAGTCGCGGGGGAACCGGAAGTCCGGGTCGAACGCCGTCACGGTGGGAACCCCGAACGTGCCGCTCGACCCGTCCGCGCAGGCGGTCGGAGGGGGCGCGAGCGGATCGAAGCCCGGCACGATCTCAGGGTCCGGCACCCCGAGGTTCCGCCTTCGACAGGTGACGAACACGGAGGAGAGCCCCGTGTTCTGGTAGGCGTTGGCGAGCCACGCGAAGGGTGGCCGGCCCGTGAACAATCCCGCACCGCCCCGGATCTGCGTGCCGCGGTCCGCGCCGAGGCCCAGGTTGAAGCCGGCCCGCGGCGAGAAATGGACGACCCCGCTCGGAAGTTCGCTCGTGCCGAGGCCGAACGAACGCTCAACGGCCGGGTTGTGGGCCGGAGCATCGGGCATCAAGGGGACATCCATGCGCAGACCCAGCCGGACGTTCAGCCGCTCCCCGATCCGGGTCTCCTCCTGGACGAACGCGGAGAGCTGGTTCACGGAGAACCGCGCCGTGCCCGCGTCCGCCGAGACCGGCACATGGATCACGTATTCCGAGGGCGTGTTCGCCTCCAGGTCGTCCGCCGAGCGGAAGAAGTAGCTGCCGAGGCTGCCCGGCAGGTAGCCGCGCCGGATGGAGAATCGGTCAAACCCGGCGCCCATGGTCAGATGGTGGTCTCCGAGCGACAGCGTAAGCGCGTTCGAGATCTGCAGGATGCTCTGATCCAGTTCGCCGTCCGGGCCGGAATAGTTGGATCCCGCGCGCAACTCCCTCCGGAAACCCGCCCCGGGGACCCCGCCCTGGAGATCGACCTCGATCCGGGGGTAGAGCGCGTTGGCCGTCTCCCGGTCGCGGAGGAACTGAACGCTCACCATCAGATCGTTCGACCACCCGGGACTCAGCGTCGAGAGCCACTGTGCGCCGATCGACTGGTTGCGCGACTCGATCCGGGTCCCGGTGGACGACATCTCGTACGCATCCCCCGCGAGCCGGTTGGCGGCGGGGTCGTCGGCGGCGTAGGCGAGGTTGTAGCGCAGCATGAGCGAGTTGTCGGCGTCGGGACGGGCGTCGATGCGCGCGAACACGTTCGCCAGATTGTTCTCCAGCGTGTACAGGCCGGCCTCGCCCGCGTCCACGCCGTAGCCCGAGAGCAGGTTCGATACGCGCGCCACCGAGTCCGGATCGAGTTTCGTGCGCACGATTTCGTCGACCCCCACGGTGAATCCATCGGGCGGCCGCTCTCGCCTCTCCAGCTCGCCCGCGACGAAGAAGTGCAGGCGATCACGCACGATGGGGCCGCCGGCGTCGAAGCCCGCGAACACGTTCTCCAGCTCCCCCGGCGCCCGTGGGCGGCCGCCGATCACCGCGTCGCCGACGAGCGCATCGTTGCGGAAGAAGCCGAACGCGGATCCGTGGAAATCGTTGGAGCCCGTCCGCGTCACGGCGTTGAGGACGCCCCCCGTGAAACCGGATTGACGGACATCGTAGGGCGCCGCGAGCACCTGGAGTTCCTCGATCGCCGAGAGCGGGATCACCCGGCCCCTCGCCTGCCCCCCGGCCACGCCGGTCGGCGACAGGCCGAACACGTCCTGGTTGAGGGCGCCGTCGACCTGGATGTTGTTGAAACGGATGTTCGACCCCGCCACCGACGTCCCCATCTCGTCCACAACGACCAGCGGCGAGAGTCGGGCGAATCCCGTGAAGTCCCTCGAGATCGTGGGCAGGGCCTCCATGACCTCGCGGTTGACGACCGTCGTCGTGCCCATCCGCGTGGGGTCGAACTCGGGATCCGTCTCGACGCGGACGGCGAGTTCGGGGAGGGGGACCGCCGTTTCGGAGAGCTGGACTTCGAGACGAAGCCGCTGCCCGGCGCTGAGCGTCAGATCCTCGCGCGTCACGGGGCTGAGGCCGATGCGGGTGACCTCGAGCGTCCAGGGGCCGCCGGGCCGAAGGTTGCTCAGGCTGAAACGGCCCGCCTCGTCACTCACGGTGGTGTGGGTCGCGCCCGTTTCGACGTGACGAAACTCGACGCGGGCCCCCGCGATGGGGCGCCCGTCCGGGTCGAGGACCAGCCCGGAAACGCCGGCCGTCGTAACGCCCTGGCCGGCGACCGCCGACGGGAGGCTGGCCAGTCCCACGGCCAGCCCGATCAGCACGAAACTCGCGAGACGACTTGCCGCGTTCCGACCGCTCATATCCGAAAGTTCCGTGTCTGAAGTCCCACCTCCCCAAAAACAACGTCGGGGCACCCGATGTCGTGTACGGCGGGAGAAGCGGGCTACCCGGTTTGCGGGCCGCCCGAGTATTGTCGGAGCCGTGAACACCACTCTGACGTTTCGCGCGATCCTGAGCCCGCGGGGCCTCGAGCGGGACCGGTCGATCGACATCGCCGACGATGGCACGATTCGTACGGTCCGCGCCCGGCGCGGACCGTACGATGGTTTCCTCGCGATCCCCGGCATGCCCAACGCGCACTCGCACATCTTCCAGCGCGCCCTGGCCGGCTTCGGAGAGGAGGCGCGGGGCGGGGACTCGTTCTGGAGCTGGCGGAAGGCGATGTACCGGCTCGCCGGGTCGATCACGCCGGAGCAGTTGTTCGCCGTGGCGCGCCACGGGTACGCCCGCATGCTCCGGGCGGGGTTCACCCACGTCGCGGAGTTCCACTACCTCCACCACGGTCCGGATGGTGGCCGCGGGCGCGAGATGACCGAAGCGGTGCTCGCCGCCGCGGCGGATGTCGGGCTCCCGCTGAGTCTTCTCCCCGTCTACTACCGCACTTCGGGCTTCGGCGGAGAGGAGATCCTGCCGGAGCAGCGGCGGTTCGCGCACGCATCCGTAGGCGACTTCCTGTCAACGGTCGAGGGGCTTGGTGCCGCGACGGCCGGAATTGCGCCGCACTCGCTCCGCGCGGTGCCGCCGGCCGACCTCGAGAAACTCGTGTCGGGCGCCGACGCGCTGCTCGGCGCGGAGTCTCCCATCCACATCCACATCAGCGAACAGGAGCGGGAGGTCGAGGAGTGTCGCGCCAGGCTGGGCCGGACGCCGATCGACCTCCTCGCCGACACGATCGAACTGGGTCCGCGCTGGAGCCTCGTGCATGCGACGCACGCGACGGCCCCGGAGCGCGACCGGCTTCGCCGCGCCGGGGCGAGAGTCGTCCTTTGCCCGCTTACGGAAGCCCACCTGGGCGACGGAATCTTCGCCGCCCGCGAGCACTTCCTCGGAGGGGGCGGCGCGGCCATCGGGACCGACGCGAACGTGCGGCTCTCCGCGATCGAAGAGGCGCGCCAGCTCGAGTACGGCCAGCGTCTCAGGGATCGACGGCGCGCGCGGCTGGCCACGGCGGAGGGCGCGGGGGCGACCATCTGGTCATGGCTGGCGAGGGGCGGGGCGGAGGCGGTCAGAGGCTCCCGCGCCGGAGGTTCGCGGCTGGGGCGCATCGAGCCGGGTTACCGGGCGGATCTCGTCGTGCTGGGTCGGGACTCGCCCCACACGCTGGGGCACGGGTTGGAGACGGTCATGGACGCGTGGCTCGTCGCCGGCGACGATCGCGACATCGAAGCCGTGTACGTGGCGGGTGAGCGCCTGGTCGAGCGCGGTTCTTTCGCGCGCGAGGCCGAGATCGAAGCCGGCTTCGCCGGGGCGATGCGGGCCCTCCGGGCCTGGCAGCCCACGGTAATCTAGGCGGCGGCCTGCTCCAGCTCCATCGACCAGCGGCCCTCTGTCGCCAGCCCGTTCATGCGCGCGCGGTGCGCGAACGCGGCCTGCGCCACGGGACCGTTCTCCGCCCGGCCACCCCAGGCATTGAGCGGCGCCGCCTGGAGCGCCCGGCCGTATGAGAAGCTCAGATTCCACGGCGTATCGTACGCCGCGTTCATCGCGTTGAGGTGCGCCGTGGCCTCGATGTCCGACTGGCCGCCCGAGAGAAAAACGATGCTGGGCACGGACGAGGGGACGGCCCGCTTCAGGCAGCGCACGGTCTTCTCGGCCACCTCGTCGACCCCCGCCTGTTCCGCGCACAGCTTGCCCGACAGCACCATGTTGGGTTTGAGGACCGAACCCTCCAGGAGCACGCGCTGGTGGAAGAGGGCCATGTAGACCTGCTTGAGCGTGGCCTCGGTGACCTCGAAGCAGCGATCGATGTCGTGGTCGCCGTCCATGAGGACTTCCGGCTCGACGATGGGGACGAGTCCCTGCTCCTGGCTGAGGGCCGCCATGCGGGCGAGCGCGTGCGCGTTCGCCCCGATGCAGTAGGCGCTCGGGATCGAGCGGTCGCCGCCCCGCCCGATGTCGATGACGGCGCGCCACTTCGTGAAGCGGGCACCGAGTTCGTAGTACTCGGCCAGCCGCTCGCGCAGCCCGTCGAGCCCCTCGGTGACCGTCTCCCCCGGCGCGCCCGCCAGATCCTTCGCGCCCTTGTCGATCTTGATGCCGGGGATCGAGCCGGCGTCCGAGATGAGCTGCACCAGCGGCGTGCCGTCCGCGGCCGACTGCCGGAGGGTCTCGTCGAACAGGATGACGCCGGAGATGCAGTCCCGAAGCGCCTCGCTCGTCCGGAAGAGCATCTCCCGATAGTCGCGGCGGCTGTCCTCGGTCGACGAGACGCCGATCCCCTCGAACCGCTTCCTGATCGTCCCCGAACTCTCGTCCGCCGCCAGGATTCCCTTGCCCCTGGCCCCCATGGCCTCCGCGATCTGGACGAGCTGCTGCTTCATGCTTCCCTCCGGCCCGTATGGATGGTGATGGATCGTGCTGTTGATGGCTTGGGTCGGGGCAACTTCCCGAGTGCGGCGGGGGTCGTCAACGTGCGCGGTGCGCGCACGCCGACGCCGGCTGCCTGGCCGGAGGGACGATCGAGCGACCGATCAGGTCGGGTCTCGGGAATCCTCCTCCAGCGTCCATATGACGGGTGTGACCGGAGAGGCGGCCTGACTGAAGGCGAACTTTTCGATCAGGGGACCCGGCTCGGTCGACGCCAGGTGACGGGCCCGCAAATCGTAACAGCCCGACTCGACGGTGAAGTCCCTCGAGTTGCCGGGCTGGATCGTCCCCTCGATGGGATCGTTGGTCCTGAACAGATCCTCGCCCCAGGCCTGGGTCCCGCACGGCTTCGCGTGGACGAAGAGAATGGGGCCGGCCAGACGGTTCACCACCCGGACCGTGGACGGATTGTCGAACATCGGTTCCATCGGTCCCGCGTCGCTGTCTCCACAGCCGGAGAGAGACCACGCGATCGCCGCGAGGGCGAAGACCGGGAACCAGGCTTTTCTCATGTACCGCATCCTTGAACCTCCAGGGCCGCTCTTCGGGGGGTCGTACCCCGCTCCAGCCGCATGAACGCTTCGAAAAGTATAGCACCATCGGGCCGAATCCACCCGACGCGCCGCGTGATGGACCAGGCGACGGGGGCCGCCCGGCGAAGCGCGGTGCGTGGCGCTTCACCCGCGACGCGACGATCTTTGATACGCGCCGCCGGGCGAAACGTGCCCGCGACGCGGCAGGGCTCTCCCAACCGGTCCATCTGAGAACGTGCGAACGCCTCCGTGAGCGACAGACCCGCCGTCTGGTTTTATACCTTCGGGTGCAAGGCGAACCAGTACGACACCGAACGGATCCGCCAGGAACTCGAACTGCGCGGGGCGGAGACGGCGCCCGACGCCGACGCCGCGGACGTGGCGGTCATCAACACGTGCACCGTCACGAACCAGGCCGACGCGAACGCGCGTCACCTCGTCCGCCGCCTGCGCCGCCGCCACCCGGACCTCCGGATCATCGTCGCCGGCTGCTCGACCGCTTTCCGGGAGGCCGACTACCGCGCCCTGCAGGCGCTGGAGGAGGTGGACGGGGTCGTGCCCGGACACGATCCCGCCGCCGTGGCTCGGGAGCTTCCGGGCCTCGCGGAGCCCGACCCCGCGGCGGCCGGAACACCGCTGGGGCGCAACGCACGGGGCACCCGCGCGTGGCTCAAGATCCAGGACGGCTGCGACCGCAAGTGTTCGTTCTGCGCGACCCGGATCGCGCGTGGCGTCTCCGTGTCCCGGCCGCCCGAGGAAGTCGTCGCGGAAGCGGTGATCCTGGCCCGCGTGCACCCCGAACTCGTGATCACCGGCATCCACATCGGCCACTACGGGCGGGATCTCGAACCGGCGATCACGCTCGCCGGATTGTGCGAACGCTTGCTCGAACGGGTGCCCGCCCGCCTCCGCCTCTCGTCCATCGAAGCGACCGAGATCGACGACCGGCTGGTCGACCTCCTCGCCGAGTCCGGCGGACGCCTCGCGCCGCACCTGCACGTGCCGCTCCAGAGCGGGTCCGACCGGGTCCTGCGGCTGATGCGCCGCTGGCATACCCGGGAAGCGTATCGCTCGCGGGTCCTCGCCATCTCCGAGCGTGCGGGCCCCCTGGGCCTCGGGGCCGATATCATCGTCGGCTTCCCCGGCGAAGGCCAGGAGGAGTTCGCGGAGACCCGCGCCCTCGTCGAGGAACTGCCGTTCTCCTACCTCCACGTCTTCCCGTACTCGGTCCGGGACGGGACCGCGGCGGCGACGCTCCCGGGTCGCGTCCGGGGCGATGTGGCGGCCGCCCGTTCGCGTGCCCTCCGCGAACTGGCTTTTCGCAAGGGCCGCGAATACGAGGCGACCCGGGTCGGGGAGATGGCGGATATCGTCGTCGAGGGCCGGGACGATCGCGTCCTGGGCGTCACGGGCGACTACCTGAAGGTCGGGCTATCCGGCCGCGCCGCGCCCGGAGACCGCTTCTCGGCGGTCCTCGGAGGACGCGCGGGAACCCTGGTGGCCGAAGTGCCGACCACGTCACTCACTGCAGCGGCCGCCGCAAGTGGGAGAGGATAGGGTCCGGAATAGGTGGTCACCTTCCGGCGGATTCGCCCAGGGCTTCGAGGCGCTGCAGCCAAGCTTGGAATCTCGGGCATTCGCTCCGTAGTCGACCAAGCCCGATCTCCTCGCCTAGGTCGGGGCTGTCCCATCGCTTCCGATAGCCCGGAATCAGCCGCTCGAGACGCTTGCTGGGTGCCGTCGTGGGACTGTCGTTGATATCCTCCGGCGTCCCAAAGCCGGCGCGGATCGACCGAAGGGCATCGACCGGTGCCTGTGGGAGCAGGCTCTCGAACGCTTCCACATTCGAGAAGAGCAGCCCTTCGAACTCGTGCATCTGGATGTACGGAAAGACGAACCCGTGGCCGGATCCTCCGATGCGGTCCGCGATCACCCGAAGAAGATCACCGACCGACTTGGTGCCCTTGCCTCTGAATCCGTAGAAATCCACCAGGGAAGTTACGGCATCATGGCTGTGCCGAAGTCGCTGCATGTCGTTCACGACCCGGTCCACGGTGACGTCACCGTGGACCCGGGCGGTGCCCCGAGGCCGGCCAAGCAGGATGGGCGTCACATAGACGCCCCTACCTCGAAGGTGCGGCCCCAGCGACCTCTTGACGAAGTCCTCTTCCGTCACGCCCTCCACGGAAATGGCCAGACGAATCACGGACGCCCGCCCAGGAGGTTCTTCTGCCAGAGTTCTCCTACGCTGAACTCATCGAGCCATTCCCGGAGGTAGTCCGTCTCCTGACTGTTGAACTCGGTTCGCCCGTCGCGGATTTCGAGCACGAAGACTTGGTCCAGTTCGAAGGTGTCCACCAACAAGGGCGACTGGGTGGCCACGATGACCTGCCGGCTCCGGGCCAGAGCTTGGATCATGTCGCCGACGAGTGCGATCGCCTTGGGGTGCAGACCGAGTTCAGGTTCATCGAGGACGACAACACTCGGTAGCTTCTCGGCGGGCAGGTTCAAGAGCGTCGCGAGAGCGAAGAATCGGAGTGAGCCGTCCGAAGTGAGGTGGGCACCATACGTCTTGTCCGTGTGCGTGGAACGCCATCGCAATGCCACCTTTCCGTACTGCTCGTCAAGCTGGAAGCGGTCGAACCCGGGCAGTACACGCCGGATGTGACGGCAGATTCCCTCGTAACGGTGCAAATCGTCACGTTCCAGCCCGTACAGGATGGCCGGCAGGTTGCCGCCGTCGGTTCGCAGACGTGCGTGATCCGTCGCGTCCCAACTCTTCTTGAAGCTCGATGTGGAGCCCGTATCGTGGAACTGATATGCCGCGCAATCCCGCAAGAGATAGGTGACCGTGCGCGCCGTTTGTGGCGGCACCCCCGGCGCTTGCGGAGCTGCCCCCGGATGCCCGGCCTCGACGATGCGCGCCTCGCGGTACCCGCTGCCCAGGTGATGCCACGGAGCGCTATCGTCGATGTCGTCGCGGCTGTATCGAAACGCCTCTTCGGTGAACAACAACTCATCCGGGTGAGCGTAGGCCAGAGTGAACCGGTAGTCGTTCCGGCCGGTGTGGGTGCGGATCGAGACTTCGGCGTCGAGACGCGATGTCGTCTCGTTCCCCCCGTGCAACTGATCGTCCGCGCCGCCTTCCCTGCCGACGAACTCCTGGAGTCTTCGAGCCTTCAGCATCCAACTCAGCATGTTGAAGAACTTCACGAAGTTCGATTTGCCGGAGCCGTTGGCGCCGATCAGCGCGCTCGCATCGGGCCGGGGGAAGAAATCCACGTCTGCCAACGAGCGGAAGCCGCGAATACGAAGACGCTCGATGCGGGGGTGACGCGCGTCGCAGTTGAGGCAAACACCGGAACCTGAGTCGTCAGGGAACGCGCGACCCCATTGCCGAAAGGTCGCGGGCTCGTTGACTCGGTCCGGGAAGGCGCTTCCACAGCGTTCGCACTCCACGTTCCAAGCCTCGTTCCTGGGATAGGGTGCCTCCCGCCCGAATTCCGTTTCGCATCTTGGGCAGAGGTAGAACGGCACGCCTCGATGCTGGTAGCTGCCCCATCCATGCGGCGCCACGTCGGTGGTGCCAGCCCGCGTGGTTCCCTCTTCGCGACACCGGAAGCAATCAATCTTCATAGGCACTGCCCAGGAGCCCTCAAGTGTCGCGAATCGTCGGATCTGTCATCCGAACGGCTGCCCACCTTTGCTGACGGGCCAGTCCCCGGGACCCTTACGAACGCGCGACGGCTCATCGATCGGCCGCGCCGGGGATCGTGCGCGGGCTGACGAGCGTTTCGCCGCCGTCCACGACGAAGATCGCACCCGTGATCCAGTCGCCGCCGGGAGAGCAGAGGTAGGTCACCATCCGCCCGATGTCGTGCGGTTGGCCGAGGCGCCCGGCCGGGATGAACCGGTCGGCGAAGCCGCCCCCGATCCTCGTCCCGAACATGTCGACGTCATCGCTGGGTGGCGCCTGGAACGCCTTTCGCACGCCTCCGGTGGGGATCGGTCCGGGGGCGACCGCGTTCACGTTGATCCCGTCCCGGGCCCACTCGATCGCCAGCGTGCGGGTCAGCGCGTCCACCCCCGCCTTGGCCGCCGTCGCGTGGGCCATCAGCGGCCAGCCCCGGTAGTGGAGCGTCATCGAGATCGACACGATCCGTCCGAACCCCTGCTCCGCCATCACCGGATACACCGCCTGGCAGGCGTAGAAGGTCCCGTACAGGTCGATCTCCACCACGGCGCGCCAGCCGTTCGGCGACAGGTCGGCCGTCGGCGCGTAGAAGTTGCCCGCCGCGTTGTTGACGAGGATGTCGATCGAGCCGAATCGCTCCCGTGTCTCCTCGACGGCCCGTCGGAGGGCTTCCGGCTCGCGCACGTCGCCGACCGTCGGCAGTGTCCGCACGCCGTAGGTCTCGGCCAGTCGCTCCACCGCGTGCGACACACGTTCTTCGTTGCGGCTGAAGACGCAGATCGACGCCCCGGCCGCCGCGAGGCACTCGGCGATCCCGTAACCGATGCCGCTCCCGCCGCCCGTGATGAACGCGGAGCGTCCGGCGAGAATCCCCGGGGCGAACAGCGCGTCCGCCTCTCCTGTGCGACTCATGGCAGACTCCTGGCCGGGTTACCGAAACATGCTTCGGGCAACGAACCATACGTTGGCGGGCCGCTCGGCCAGCCTGCGCATGTACCACGGAAACCAGGCGGCCCCGTAGCTGATCAGCACCCGAAGCGGGGTGCCGTTCCGCACGAGCCTCCGCTGCTCCCTCCGGCCGATCCCGTACAGCATCTCGATCTCGAACCGGCGGTCGTCGAGGCCCGCTGAACCCGCGTACTCCGTGAGCGGCTCGATCATGGCCGGGTCGTGCGTGCCGAGTCCCAGAAAGCCGTCGCCCCCGTCCGCCAGGTGGTCCATGAGGCGACGGGCGAGCGCCAGATAGCTTCCGTCCACGTCACGCTTGTCCGGAAAGGCGATCTCCGGCGGTTCGGCGTAGGCGCCCTTCACGAGGCGGATTCGCGGTCCCAGTTCGATCAGCGACTCGAGGTCCTCCGCGGTGCGCCGCAGATACGACTGCAGACACAACCCCACGTTCTCGTGCTCCCTTCGCGCGGACCGGAAGAGGGACAGCGTGGGCTCGACGTAGGGCGAGCCCTCCATGTCGATCCACAGGGTGCTGCGTCCTTCGGCCGCCGACGCGAGTTCGCGGACGTTCTCGAGCGTCACCTCCGGGTCCGCGTCGAGTCCGAGGTGCGTCGGCTTGATCGACACCTCGACGTCCAGCCCCATCTCCTCCGCCAACTCCATGGCCCGGATGTATTCGGCGATGGTCGCGCGCGTCTCCTCCGCCGTATCGACGTTCTCGCCGAGCATGGTGACGAGGGTGGGAACGCCGAGCTTGCCGAGGCGATCCGCCTCGACGAGGGCCTCCTCGAGCGTTTCTCCCGGCATGAACTTGCGCACCGCCCGCCGCACGAAACGGCGTTGCGGGAGGCGGGTGGAGAGCCACGGATTCGTGGAGGCCCAGAGGAGACCCCGCCGCATCATCCCGGCACCCGGCCGGTCAGATGCGCAAACCGGAATCGCCCGACGCCGAGACCTCGAATCCGATCCACATGCCCGTCACCGCGTGCGCCGGAATCGGGCACACGAGCGCGTAGTCGCCCGCAGTCGAAGCGGTGAAGCTGATGGTCTCGGTGCCGTCCCCGGGGGCCGTGGCCTCCGTCATGGAGGTGGCGTTGCTCGTGATGGCCCCCTCGAATACGGGCACGGCCGCGTCGAAGATCGCCGGATAGCTGGCTGCGCGCTCGAGGACTCCGACACTGTGGTAGTTGACGGGGTCCCGGTTCTCGAAGTTCACCGTGACCGTATACCCCTCCGGCACGACGACCGTGGCCTCGCCGTTCGCGTAGCCGTTGAAGTTCCAGCGGTTGTTCGCGTCCGTCGAACCAGCGACGAGGTCGATCGTGACCGTCCGCGATGCCTCGTCGACCGCGATCCACTCCACCGCCCCGGCCCCGGCGGAGGGCGCCGCCGTCTGTCGCGCGGCCGGCGCCGCCGCGGGTGCGGGAGCCGGCGAGGGCGTGTCCGAACGGCCTCCGCCCCCGCAACCGAAGAGGGAGAATGCGGCGATGGTCGTGATGGTTGATCGCATCATGAATCTATCCACTCCATAGTCTCTGACAGGTGAATCCATTTCGCACATGCGAGCCGGGAAACACAACAAAATCTGGCGCATGCAAGGGGTGCGCCCCATACTAACACTAACGTGTCTCATGTTGCGTAACGATGCCCCGGGCTTCGATCCCGGGTCGATCCCCGTCGAATGTCGCTACAGCGTTCGCGATGGCGAGGAACCCCGGGAGACTTCCTCGTGATTCCAGTCTGCCTCGCGCGACCGATCTTCTGACCTACATCCCCCGTCCCAGAGAGTTCGTTCCGGCCCGGGGAGCTTCGAGGCTCGAGATTCCCGTCCGGGTTCGCGAGGAGACACAGCACACAGAGCGGTGAATTGACGAACGACACAGCCGACGGCGGACGAAACGCTCCCGAGGGGGGCGGCGGTTCCGGCAAGCGAAACGCTTCCGGCCGTGGGCGGCCGCAGGGCGGGCCGCCGAGCGGAAAGGGTCCCGGCAAAGGATCGGGAGGTGGCCGTGGTGGCCGGAACCGCAACCGTCGCAGACGCTCGCGGGGACGCCCGAGCGAGGGCGGCCGGCCGCCGCAGTCCCAGGGAGAGCAGCCCGCGGCCGAAGTACCCGAGGGTCCCATGGACGCGTATCTGGGACTGCTGGAGAGGCTCGGCAACGGAACCGGTTTCGTGCGTCGCCAGCATGCGGGATACACGCCGAGCGACGACGACATCTACGTGAGCCCGAAGATTGTCGCTCGGTACGACCTCCGGACCGGTGACGAGATCTGCGGGCAGGCCGCCCGCCCGCCACGCCCTGGCAAGAGCCCGCCGCTCCGACACCTCCACACCGTCAACGGCCATCCCCCCGGGGAACTGGGGAACCGAAGGCGGTTCGACCGTCTGAGCGCGCAGCACCCCGACCGCCGGCTGCGTATCGAGTGCGAGCTCGAACGCAGTGGCCAGCCGGATTACACGAACCGGATCGTCGACCTCATCTGTCCCATGGGGACCGGCCAGCGCTCCCTCATCGTGGCGCCATCAAAGGCGGGGAAGACGATGGTCCTCCAGGCCCTCGCCGAAGGGATCTCCAGGAACCACCCGGATTGCAGGATCCTCATCCTGCTCGTCGACGAGCGGCCCGAGGAAGTGACGGAGATGGAGGCGACGGGTCTGGGCGAGGTCACGGCATCGAGTTTCGACCATCGGGCCGAACGTCACGTCCAGGTCGCCGAGATGACACTCGAGCGCGCCCGCCGGCTGACGGAGATGGGGAAAGATGTGGTCCTCATCCTCGACTCGATCACGCGGCTGGCTCGAGCGTACAACACGACCGAACAGGGGAGCGGCCGGACCCTCACGGGCGGCATCGACGCGACCGCGCTCGAGAAGCCGAAGCGCTTCTTCGGCAGCGCGCGCTGTGTGCCGGAAAGCAATGGCGGCGGCTCGCTGACCATCATCGCGACGGCACTCGTGGATACCGGATCGCGGATGGATCAGGTGATCTTCGAGGAGTTCAAGGGGACGGGGAACAGCGAACTCGTGCTCGACCGTGACCTCTCGGACCGGCGGATCTTCCCCGCCATCGACCTCAACTCGAGCGCCACGCGCCGCGAAGAACGCCTCATGGGCGACGACGAACTGCTCGTGTCGCAGGCCATGCGCCGGGAACTGAGCGCGTACTCGTCCGTAGAGGCCATGCAGGAGGTCCTCGGCCTCATGCGAAAGACGAAATCGAACGAGGAGCTGGTCTCGATTCTGCGCCGCCGGATCTAGCAGCCCGCAGGGCGATCTCTAGCGGCCGGCCTCCGCGCGGTCGCGGGCCCGTGTCTTCTCGCGCTCGGCGAAGTTCAGCATCTCGTACGCCGTCGCGAGGATCAGCCCGAGTTCCCTCCGGTCGAGGCCCGCGCGTTGAAACATGTTCCGAAAGCTCCGCATCTTCGGAACGGGGTCGATGCCGTGGAAGAGGCCGATCTCCTCCATCGCGCGCTGCCACGTCTCGAAGAACGCCTCGAGTTCGGCGTGTGTGGCGGGGGGCGTCTGCTTGCGCGTCTTGAGCGACAGGTCGCGCTCCGTCCAGTCCTTCGGGCCCAGCGCGGCCTTCCTCAGTTCGTACATGATGACCACGGCCGCGTGCGCGAGGTTCATCGAAGTGTGTTCGAGGTTGGTGGGGATGCACACCAGGCCGTGGCACAGGTCCAGAGCCTCGTTGGACAGCCCGCGATCCTCGCGGCCGAAGACGACGGCCAGTGACGCCTCTCGCGCGGTGAGCCGCGTCGCGGCCTGCTCGGGATTCCACCAATCCTGGCGGGTGGAACGGCGCCGAGCCGTCGCACCGAGCGCATAGTCGACATCGGCCAGGGCGGTGGGAAGGTCGTCGAAGATACGGATCCGGTCCACGACATCGTGCGTGTCGTGCGCGATCCCGCTGATGCGCCAGGCGTCGAAATCGGCCGGGTC
The DNA here is from genome assembly GCF_965237495.1 of Candidatus Palauibacter sp. Taxonomy (GTDB): domain Bacteria; phylum Gemmatimonadota; class Gemmatimonadetes; order Palauibacterales; family Palauibacteraceae; genus Palauibacter. The sequence continues at coordinate 4,193,125 of NZ_OZ250143.1, forward strand.
GACGAGCCGCAGCCGCGAGAGGCCCATGTTCTTCATGGCGCGGACGACGAGCGCGATGTTGACCATGTCCTGCGCTTCGTGCAGGACGATGACCGTCCGGTCGAGCTGGGTGCCGCCTCCGCTCACGCCCTGGTCAGACCCTCCGGCAGGGACCCCTTCCACTTGCGGCCGCGACGCGGACGCAGCGCGGGATAGCCCGTCTCGCCGCAGCTCGAGCATGCCTCGGTGTAGGCGCCTATCTCCGTCCCGCAGACGGCGCAGTGCGCCCCCACTTCGTCCGGGGCGAACGAGAGCGGTTCACCACACTTCTGGCACGTCTGATCCGAGAGCCCGACCGGCGCGCCGCAATCCGGACAGTCCATCCGCTTCTCGTCGATGGGATCCTCCTCGTCATGAACCGCGCCGCCGGCGCCCGATGGCCCGCGAACCCCGGCGACCCTGGTGCCCCGGCGCGCCGATGCTGCCGCAACGATACCTTGCGCGGGGCCCGGCCACACCGCGAGACATCAAGCTACGGCGGAGAACCGATTGGGGCAGGATCGGATCAACAGCCACGGCGCGCCCGAGGCGGAGGGCCAGACCGAAGTCGGCCCGGCCGTCTGGTTCTTCGGTGGCCTCATGATCGCCATCGGCATCGTCACGTCGATCCTCATGCTGCGCGACTTCCGCTCCGACAGCTACGTATACCTCGCCTTCTATTCCATCCCGGCCAACACCGCGATCTCCGTCTTCCCGCACGAGCCCGTCCTCATCTACTTCGGGAAGGTCGCGAACCTCTGGCTGGCCGCGACCTGGGCCACCGCCGGGACGATCGTGGCCGCGATCATGGACCACGCCGTCTTCGTCCCCGTCCTCAATCTCCGGAGCATCCAGTCCTACAAGGAGAAGAGACTCTACCGGAAGGCGATCAGGTACTTCATGCGCTGGCCGTTCGCCACCATCGTCGTCACCGGGTTCACGCCCATCCCCTTCTTCCCCTTCAAGTTCCTCGCCTTCTCGATCCGGTATCCCATGTGGAAGTGGACGACGGCGCTGGTGGTCGCCCGTTTTCCACGCTATTACCTTCTCGCCCTCCTCGGGGCGACGGTCCCGATCCCGAACTGGATTCTGATCGCGAGCGTGGCCTTCGTTTTCGGACTGTACCTCATCAAGGCGATTCCGGAGGGTTTCAGGCGCCTGAGAGCCCGCCGCCCGAAGGCCCGCGACGGAGTGGAGACGTGAGCGGGCCCTCGCAACACGGAAGGTAGACGGATGCCGAACATCTCCGGGGCCATGGCCGCTCGCATGCTGGCGCGCGGCATCCGGAACAGGATCCAGAACAAGCCGCTGTCGATCTCGTTCGAGATCACGCACGCGTGCACGGCGAACTGCTGGCACTGCAACTGGGGCGGCCCGATCAAGGAAGAGCGGCTGGGCGCGGAGGAGTACGCCGCGATCTGCCGGGAACTTCGGCCCGTGGTCTCGCACGCGTCCGGCGGCGAGCCCCTGGCGCGCGGCGACGTGTACGACATCGTCGACGCGATGACGAACAAGGGCGGCCTGCCCTGGATGATCGTGGTCACGAACTCGTCCAACCTCACCCCCGAGCGCTTCTTCCGGCTCAAGGACAGCGGGATGCACCAGCTGTCCACGTCGCTCGATTTCCCGGATGAGCGGCACGACGAGTTCCGCCGCATCCCCGGCCTGTTCGACCGCATGGCCCGGGTCGTGCCCGAGATCGCCCGCCGGAGCGCGGACAAGGACGACATCCTGCTCAACGTCTGCATCACCGCATGGAACTACCGGGACATCGGGGACATGGTGCGCGTCGCGAAGGAGTGGGGCGTGCCGATCAACTTCTCCGTCTACACGCACCTGCGCGTGCAGGACCGGACCGGCCTCATCGAGGGGGACGGCCTCGACGGCCTCGCCGAGAGCATCCAGGAGGTCATCGACCTCCGCAACGCGGGCTATCCGGTCTACACCACGCCGCGCGTCCTGTGGAAGTTCCACCGCTTCCTGACCGAGGGCGGGATCCCCGGCTGTCAGGCGGGGCGCCGCTTCCTCGTCATCAACCCGGACGGCCGCCTCACGCCGTGCGCGATGGTGATGGCGTACTTCGACCGGCAGGAGGACATGCTGGAGAAGTTCACGAAGCAGAACACCTGCGAGCAGTGCTACATCTCCACGCGCGCCAACACCGAGAAGAGCTTCAGGGAGTTCGTGCAGGACAACTCGGACGCCTTCCTCAAGATCCTCACCCCCTGGCGCAACTGACCCCGGCGCCCGGCTGCCCCCGCTTTTGACACGGAGCAGGGCCGCGGGGTAACATCGCTGGCCTCCCGGGGCGGTAGCTCAGTTGGCTAGAGCGCTGCGTTCACATCGCAGAAGTCGGGGGTTCGAGTCCCTCCCGCCCCATCAGTGAGCAGTTTGGACGCCGCGCGGGCGTAGCTCAGTTGGTAGAGCGTCAGCTTCCCAAGCTGAAGGTCGCCGGTTCGAGACCGGTCGCCCGCTTTATAAGCCCCCGTCCCCCGGGGGCTTTCGCTTGAGCCGGGGCCTACCAGGAAGGTGCCGCGTCGGTTCCTTCCGCTCTGCTGCCCGAGAACGTGCCCACGAGTGTCTCCGGCATCCCTTCAGCGTGCACGTGAAAGGTGCCGGACACCTCGTCCTCCGACAGCGCGCCCTCGAACGTGAACACGCCGGTCTGCCCCCGATCCACGACGCTGACCGTGAACCCGAAGGCGTCGCCGTCGACCCGGATTTCGTCCGCCGACTGGCTGTAGCTTTCTCCTTCCGCCTCGCCGGTCCACGTGCCCGTGACAGTGCCGTCGTCCTGCGACTCGAGCGTCCAGGTCATGGCGATCTCGGGCGGCATGTCCTCCAGCCTGCCCGTGACGTCCCACGTCCCGACAAGTCTCGACTCCTGGCCTGCCAGGGTGCCGACCAGCACGGCCATCGTCCCCAGGCTCGCCAGCAGTCCTACTCCGGCCCGCGCGACACCGCGACCGATGCTCGTCATCGTTTATCTCCCTTCCTGGGGAACAAGGATCAATATCGGGACCGTACGCCGCCCAATCGGGTAGGGTTTCGGCGTACTGCCCACCGTTGGAAGGTTCCAGGGAGCGGGCTCAACGAAACAAAGGCGGTGCCATGCGGAAGCTCCGGGTTGCGGCCCTCTCGATTTCAGCAGCGGCGTGCGGGACGGGGACCGAGGTGGCCCGCGGCCCGGAGGTGGTGACCGACACGATCGGCGACACCATCGTCGTCCACACGGTCTCCGGGAGCGTGTGGGGCAGCGACGCGACGCTGGTCCCGGAACTCTCGATCGGCGAGATGGACGGCGCCGACGAATACCTGTTCGGCAGCATCGCCTCGATCGCGGTGGACGACGACCACAACGTCTACGTCTTCGATAGGCAGGCGCAGCACGTCCGCATGTTCGACACCGAAGGCAGCTACGTCAGGACATGGGGAGGGCCCGGGCAGGGTCCCGGTGAGCTGCAAAGAGCCGAGGCGATGGCCGTGCTTCCCGATGGCCGGGTCGTCGTCCGCGACCCGGGCAACGTGCGCCTGCAGGTGTATGGTCCCGGCGAGGAATCGTCGCAGGAGTGGCCTTATACCACGGGATATTATACGTCCAGCCCGCTGTGGACGGACGATCAGGGGAGGACGTACGCACCGGCCCGTGATCTCTCTCAGCCGCAGGCGTCCTTCGGGGATCTCCTCGCCGTGTTCGATCCTGACGGAACGCCCCGCGACACGATCTTGCCACCCCACGGGGAGTTCGAAGGGGAAACGGTCACCGGAGAAAGAGACGGCGCCAGAGTGACCTACGGAGTACCCTTTTCGCCGCGTGCGATCTGGGCGGTCCACTCCAGCGGACATTTCGTCAGCGGAATCTCTTCAGACTACAAGATCGATCTTGAGTTGCCCGAAGGGGTTCTCCGCATCGAGCGTACGTATGAACCTGCCCGCGTCTTCCCTCGTGAGGCGGATCACAGGCGCGCCCAAACCGAGCGGGGTATCGGCATGTCGATCCCGGGATGGACGTGGGACGGACCGTCGATTCCGGACACGAAGCCACCTTTCACCGGGCTTTTGTCCGGCCGGGATGGTCGGATATGGGTGCCAGTCTCGACCGAGGCACAAGAGGTCGAGAACGAGGACCACGACCCGGACAACCCATTCTCTGCACCGGTGAATTGGAGATCGCCCCTCCGCTTTGACGTGTTCGAAGCGAACGGAACCTACGTGGGCGCCGTGAACCCGCCCGGAGACTTCTCCCCCAACCCCTCACCCGTCTTCGAGGGCCACGACGTGTGGGCTGTCAGCCGGGACGATCTCGGCATCCAGCGCGTCGTTCGATACCGAATCACCCTCGAGTCGGACCCCTGAGGACGGGCTACCGCGTTACCTTGATCAAGCGTGGCGGCACCCGCAGTCTTCTTGGGGGTCGCACCCGGAGGGGTGGCAGAGCGGCTGAATGCACCGGTCTTGAAAACCGGCGGGCGAAAGCCCACGTGGGTTCGAATCCCACCCCCTCCGTATCTTCCTCTCTGCTGGGTCCCACAAGACTCCCGTCGGGCTTGCTATCAACGCTAGCGGATCATTACTCTTGTCGCAATCAAGAGGCATGACGCATGGCGAATATCACGATCCGCAACCTGGACGACGACATACGGACCCGCCTGCGAGTGCGGGCGGCGGGCAACGGCCATTCGATGGAGGAGGAAGTGAGGCAGATCCTTCGCAAGGCCGTGGGGCGCGCGGGGAGGTCCCGAGATCTCACGAGCATCATCCGCTCCCACTTCGGGCCGACGAACGGAGTGGACCTGGAGTTGCCGCCGCGGGAGTCGGGGCGCGAGCCGCCTTCCTTCGAGTGAGTCCGCAGGCCATGGGCACGCTGCTCGATACGAACGTCGTCTCAGAACTGATCCGCACGTCGCCCGAGCCCGCCGTCACGGGCTGGGCCTCGGGCCATCTCGTGGAGGACTTGTTCTTTTCGGCGGTGAGCGAGGCGGAGTTGCGCTACGGCGTGGCGATCCTCCCGGTGGGCCGCCGCCGCGACACGCTGTTGTTCGAGATCGAGGCCATGCTCCGGGACGCCTTCGAGGACCGGGTGCTCCCCTTCGACAGCGATGCCGCTCGCGCGTACGGCCACATTGCGGCCAAGCGCCGCTCCTCCGGGCGTCCCGTTTCGCCGGCGGACTGCCAGATCGCGGCGATCGCGGCATCTCGCCGCATGACGGTGGCGACGCGCAACGTTCGTGATTTCGAGGGCATGGGTATCGAGGTCGTGGATCCCTGGGCAGCGACTTGAGCACCCCGACCAAAACCTCCCCCACCCCCTCCGCCGGAATCCCACCCTCTCCGCACCCCGTCATCCCCTGCGGGCCATGTCAGGCCTTCCGCCTCACCGTATTATCTCCCCCCAACGCGGTGAGGCGCGGAACGAGGTCGGTCCCACGATTGTCTGACGGGCTCCTTCCGTCTTGAGGCCAAACCATGGTGGCTGGAGACGATCAGCTTGATCCACACGGATGCGAAAAGGCGCGTCGCGATCACCGGCGTCGGGATGATCACATCCATCGGCCTGGACACGGACGCCACCTGGGACGCGCTTCTCCGCGGCGTGAGCGGCGCGGGTCCGATCACGCTGTTCGACGCGTCCGACCAGGCCGTTCGCTTCGCCTGTGAAGTGAAGGATTTCGATCCGCTCGAATATCTGGACAAGAAGGGAGCGCGCCGCGCGGACCGGTTCCTGCAGTTCGCCATTGCCGGGGCGGCCCAGGCCATGGAACAGGCGGGGTTCGGCGATGGGTTCGCCCACCTGAACCCCGACCGGACGGGGGTCATCGTCGGCGTGGGGATCGGGGGGCTCCCGTTGCTGGAGGCCCAGCACAGGAAGCTCCTGTCCCGGGGACCCCGCGCCATCTCCCCCCTCCTCATACCGATGTTCATCCCGGATATGACGACGGGACTGCTGTCCATCCTGTACGGGGCGCGGGGCCCGAACTACGCGACCGTGTCGGCCTGCGCTTCCAGCGGCCACTCGCTCGGACTCGCCTTCCGCTCGATCAGGAGGGGAGAGACCGATGTGATGATCGCCGGGGGCACCGAGTCCGCTATCACTCCACTCGCGGTCGCCGGTTTCGCAGCCATGGGATCGATGTCGATGCGCAACGACGATCCGGAGAGAGCCTGCCGCCCCTTCGACGCCCATCGGGACGGTTTCGTGCTCGGGGAGGGGTCCGGGATGCTGGTGCTCGAGGAACTGGAGCACGCGAGGGCGCGCGGCGCGGAGGTTCTGGGGGAGATCGTGGGCTTCGGGCAGAGCGCGGACGCGTACCATATGACGGCTCCCGCTCCGGACGGAGTCGGCGCCCGTCTGGCCATGCGGCAGGCGCTCGAAGACGGGGGGCTCACCCCGGCCGACGTAGACTACGTGAACGCGAATGGCACTTCGACTCCCGCCGGTGACGCCGCCGAGACGAAGGCGCTAAAGGACGCGCTGGGCGATCACGCGCGATCGATCGTGGCGGGCTCGACGAAGTCGATGACGGGCCACCCGCTCGGGGCGGCCGGAGCGATCGATGCGGTCATCTCGATGCTCGTCTGCCAGCACGGCGTGATTCCTCCGACGATCAACTTCGAGGAGGCCGATCCGGAGTGCGATCTCGAGTACGCGCACCGCGGCCCCCTGGAGCGGTCCGTTTCGGTGGCGCTGTCAAACTCCTTCGCCTTCGGCGGACACAACGCCTGTCTCGCGATCCGCCGCTGGGACGGCAGGTAGCCCTAAGGGCGGGGTTGCTTGCCATATGGCGGCGCTGTGCCGGGAGCACGGAATCTCCGCCATCCTCACGAACGACCGCGACTTCGCCCGGTTCGAAGGCCTCGAGGCGCGCTACCTCGCTCGGGCGGGGGCCTGACCGAGAGCACCCCCGGGCTGACTCCCCTCGGCTACTCTCCGAACATACGCCTGTAAAGCCGGAGATTGTGCTCCGCCGTCAGCTTCGGAATCTGGATCGCGTTCACCATGAGCCAGCCGAAGATGCCGATGCCCCAGATGATGGAGATCGTGTAGAGCGCGAACATACGTCGCACCATGGCGTCAAATCCGCCAAAAAAATCCCCCATCTCGGCACCCGCGAAACTCAGGAAGAGCCAGACCAGGGTCGCGAGCACGGCGCCGGAGATCACAAGTTGCGCGACCCCCTGTTGCCGTCGTCCCAGATAGAAGTTGTGTGCGCCGAGAATGCCGAAGAGCGCCAGGAGAATGTAGGCGACGATCGGTGACTGCTTCTTCGCCTCGTACTCGACCATCCGCTCGTCCATATTTCCGACCTTTCTGTTTCCGTGAAGACATATACTAATGTCGTAGTTGGTCACGGCACCGGCAACGTCGGAGGCGGGCCGCTTTGGCGCGAACGCCTTGCGGGCTCAGCGGCCCTCGGGCGACAATGCGCCTCGCGCCGGGCCCGGCCTGCCCCGGCGCCACGCTACAGATACCTCAGGCCGTCTCCAGGAGTTCAGGTATGCGCTACTCGACACTTCCAGCTGCCGGCGTCCTGCTTGCCGCCTCACTCGCCGCGACGCTTCCCGCTTCGCTCTCCGGGCAGGACCTGTTCGACCGGGTCCAGGCCGAGGTCGCGTCGATGGAGAAGCTCACGCAGGTGATGGTGGACAAGATCTTCTCCTTCTCGGAGCTGGGGCAGCAGGAGTTCGCGACCTCCGCCTACGTGACGGGCATCCTCGAAGAGCACGGATGGGAAGTCGAGCGAGGTTCGGCCGGCATCCCCACGGCCTGGTTCGCGCGCTGGGGGTCGGGTTCGCCCGTGATCTCGTTCGGGAGCGACATCGACGGAATCCCGAAGGCGAACCAGAAGCCGGGGGTCGCGTGGCACGACCCGCTCGTGCCCGGAGCGCCGGGGCACGGGGAGGGGCACAACTCCGGCCAGGCGGTCAACGTCACCGCCGCGCTCGCCCTGCAGAAGGTGATGCAGGAGGAGGGGATCGAAGGGACGCTCGTGCTGTGGCCGGGCGTGGCCGAGGAGCAGCTCGCGAGCAAGGCGTGGTTCGTGCGCGACGGCTACTTCGAGGACATGGACCTCGTCATCTTCACCCACGTCGGGAACAACCTCGGCGTGAGCTGGGGCCAGGCCAACGGAACCGGCCTCGTGTCGGTGGAGTTCAGCTTCGCGGGCGAGGCCGCGCACAGCGCCGGTTCCCCCTGGCGCGCGCGCAGTTCCCTCGACGCGGTGGAGCTGATGAACGTGGGCTGGAACTTCCGGCGTGAACACCTCCACCCCAACCAGCGCTCCCACTACATCATCCCCGACGGCGGGGACCAGCCGAACGTCGTCCCGCAGACCGCCTCGGTGTGGTACTACATCCGCGAGATGGACTTCGACGACATCCTCCGGAACTACGAGATCGCGAAGAATATCGCCGCGGGCGCGGCGCTGATGACGGATACCGAGATGACGTATCGGGTGCGGGGCGCGGCCGCCCCGCGACACTTCAACAAGGTCGTCGCGGAGACGATGTGGGAGCACATCGAGCATGTGGGTCTCCCGGAGTGGAGTGAGGACGACCAGGCGCTGGCCCGCGCCGTGCAGGCCGAGGTCGGGAACGACTCGACGCCCGGTCTGAACACCGAACTGGATGAGATCGGAGCGCCGCCCGAGAGCGAAGGCGACCGCCGGAGCGGCGGGTCGGACGACATCGGGGACATCGGCTGGACGGTGCCCACGGTCACGCTTCGGTTCCCGTCGAATATCCCCGGCCTCCAGGGCCACCACTGGTCGAACGCGATCGCGATGGCCACGCCGATCGCGCACAAGGGCGCGACGGCGGGCGCCAAGGTGCTGGCCCGCACCGCGCTGCAGCTGTTCATGGAGCCGGATCTCGTCGAGGAGGCGTGGACGTACTTCCGGGAGGTCCAGGGGAAGGACGAGCAGTACCAGCCGTTCATCACGGCGGACGATCCTCCGCCGACGGACCTCAACGTCGACATCATGGCGCAGTTCCGGCCCCTGCTCGAACCGTTCTATTTCGACGAGACGAAGTACGACACGTATCTGGAACAGCTGGGGATCACCTACCCGACGCTGCGCCCCTCGGGCGATCGGGAGCCGCGCTGACGACGATGTGCGACAGCGTCGCCATCATCGGAGCGGGGAACATCGGCCGCGCCATCGCGGAGGGACTCGTGGCCGCGGGCTCGTACGCCCCCGCGGAGGTCCATGTCACGCGCAGGCGCGTGGACCGGCTCGCGGACCTCGCGGAGCGGGGCTTCCGGGTGTCGGCCGACAACCCTGGCGTCGTGGCCGCGTGCGACACGGTGCTCGTCGCGGTCCAGCCGCAGGCCCTGGACGCGGTGCTGACGGGAATCGCTCCGCGGGTGGAGGCCGGACGGCACCTCCTCGTGTCAGTGGTCTCGGGCGCGTCGATCGCGGCGATCCGCCGGCACGTGGGGCCGGATGTCCCGATCGTCCGGGCGATGCCCAACACGGCGGTCGCGCTGCGCGAGTCGATGACGTGTCTCGCGGCGGAAGCGGCCCACGCGGGGGCGCTGGACCGCGTGGCGGAGTTGTTCCGGGCCGTCGGAGCCACGCTCGTCATCGACGAGGAACACATGGTCCCCGCCACCGCGCTCTGCGCCTGCGGCGTGGCCTTCTTCCCGCGGGCGGTGCGCGCCGCCTGCCAGGGCGGCATCGAGATCGGTTTCCACCCCGAGGAGGCGCTCCGGATGGCGGCCCAGACCGCGCTGGGCGCCGCGGCCCTCGTGCGGGACCGGGGGCGGCACCCCGAACGCGAGATCGACAGCGTGACGACGCCGCGCGGCTGCACGATCGCCGGCCTCAACGAGATGGAGCACCGGGGGCTTTTCCTCCGCTTTCATCAAGGGGATCACGACCTCCGCCGTGAAGGCGGAGTCGCTGTACGCCGGTGACTGATCGCGCGCGCGGCGCCCGGGCTGCCCGGTCTTCGTGACCGCGCAGACGCTGTACATCACGGCCGTCCTGTGCCTCGTCATCGCGGGCACGGAATGGCTCGTGCGGCGGAGTTTCCTCCGCCACGGCGGCACCGCGCTGATGGTCATCATCTTCACGGCGCTGATCGCGAACTTCGGTCTGCTCCCGACCTCCTCGACCGATGCGAACCCGGTCCCGGCCTACGATGCGATCTTCCGCGCGGTCGCGCCGCTCGCGATCGTGTGGCTCCTCCTCAAGGTCAACCTGCGCGACATCCTCCGCGCCGGGCTGCCGATCATCACCCTCTTCCTCATCGGATCGCTGGGGACCGTGGTCGGCGTGATCGCGGGCATGGCCCTCGTGGACGGACCGGAACGGATCGGTCCGCTGTTCGGGCCGCTGGGCGGCATGTTCACCGGCACCTACACGGGCGGCAGCGTGAACTTCAACGCGGTCGCGCTCGAGTACGACGTGATGCGCGAGGGCGTGCTGTTCGGCGGCGCGTCGGCCGTGGATTCGATCATGACGACGGTGTGGATGGCCGCGACGATCGCGATTCCCCGCTGGCTCCGGCCGCACTGGCCGCAGTCGCGGAGCGCGGTGCCCGGATCCGCCAATGCCGGTTCGGACTCCGCCGAGCGGGCCCCCGACCTCGGTATCACCGAGGACACCGAGCGCGTCCATCCGGTCGATCTGGCTCTGGTCCTCGCGATCGGCTTCGGGACGCTGTGGGCGTCGCAGCGGCTTGAGGCCTGGACCGCCGCCATCGGGTTCCCGATCCCGGACATCCTGATCCTCACCGTGATCGCACTCATCCTGGCCCAGTTCCGCGCCATCACGCGGCTGGCGGGAAGCCGGACGCTGGGCCTGTTCTCCGTCTATCTCTTCCTGTGCGTGATCGGGGCGCATTGCGACGTACGGGCGCTGGCCGACATCGGTCCGCTGGGTCTCGCGCTCCTCGTCTTCACTCTAACCATCGTCGTCGTACACGGGCTCATCACCTTCGGCGCCGCCCGTCTGCTGAGGCTCGACGTGGACATCGCGGCGGTGGCTTCGCAGGCCAACGTCGGCGGCGGGACGTCCGCGCTCGCGCTGGCACGCAGCCTCGGGCGCGGCGATCTCGTGCTCCCGGCCGTATTGATCGGGTCGCTGGGGAACGCCGTCGGCACCTTCCTCGGCCTGTCGGTCGCGCGCGTACTCCCGGCGTGGTTCGGATGAGGCAAATGAGAAGCAGATGAAGGAACGGAGGATCCTCGCCATGCGGTTCTCAACGTTGATCACCGTGGGGGCGGCGCTCGCCTCGACGGCTTCCGGGGTCGCGGCCCAGAGCTACGACCTCGTCCTCTCGGGCGGCCGCGTGATGGACCCCGAATCCGGGCTCGACGCCGTGCGCCACGTCGGGATCCGCGGCGGGACCATCGCGGCGATATCCGAGTCCCCGCTCGATGGTGCGACCGTCGTGGATGTGTCCGGCCTCGTCGTGGCACCGGGTTTCATCGACCTGCACGCGCACGGCCAGGACCTCTACACCAGCCAGCTGCAGGCGCGCGATGGGGTCACGACGGCGCTCGAACTCGAGGGCGGCACGGGCGATGTGGAGGAGTGGTACGCGAGCCGCGCCGGCAGGGCCGTCATCCACTACGGCGCCACGGCCTCGCACGGGGCCGCCCGCCGCCTCGCCCTCGGCGGCCGGGAGGAGGCCGTGCGGCAGGCGGCCGATCTCGAACAGGTCTCGGTGATGGAGAACCGGATTCGCGACGAACTCGGCCGCGGTGCGCTCGGGATCGGCTACGGCATCCAGTACACGCCGGGGGCGCGGCGCGAGGAGATCCACCGGCTGTTCGAACTCGCGGCGGAGGAGGGCGTGACCAACTTCGTCCATATCCGCTACGCCGGGATGGTCGAGCCGGGAAGCTCGATCGAGGCGGTGCACGAGATGATCGCGAACGCGGCGGCGACCGGCGCCGGCGTCCACATCGTTCACATCGGGTCGAGCGGTCTGGGGCAGGTGCCGACGCTCCTGGCCATGATCGAGGGCGCCCAGGCACGGGGCGTGGACGTCACGACCGAAGTCTATCCCTACACCGCCGCATCCACGGACATCCGGGCCGCCATCTTCGACCCCGGCTGGCGGGAGCGGTTCGGCTCCGACTACGGCGACATCGAGTGGGACGCGACCGGCGAACGCCTCACGGAGGAGACATTCAACGAGCGCCGCCAGACGGGCGGTCGCATCATCGCGCACATCATCCCGCAGGAGATGTTCGAATTCGCCCTCGCGCATCCCATCGTGATGGTGGCGAGCGACGGCGTTCCGTTCGTCGACGGCAACGGCCACCCGCGTGGGGCCGGTACCTTCGCCCGCGTGCTGGGCCGCTACGCGCGAGACGAGGGGCTCCTCACCCTGATGGACGCGATCCGGAAGATGACGTTGATGCCGGCGCAGCGGCTCGAGGCGTATGTCCCGCAGATGGCGGCCAAGGGCCGGATCCGGGTGGGGGCGGACGCCGACGTCACGATCTTCGACCCGGAGACGGTCATCGACAACGCGACCTTCAAGGCGCCCACGCAGCCATCCACGGGCATCGAGCATGTGATCGTCGGAGGCACGTTCGTCGTCCGGGACGCCGAACTCGTCGAGGCGGTGTTCCCCGGCCAGGCGATCCGCCGCGACTAGCACGGGCCGTGCCAGGCGGCGGCCCGCGCCAGTCGGCCCGAGACCTCGCGCAGCCGCAGCCACTCGCTCTCGGGGGTTGGGACTTCTGTCGGCGGCGCCGCGGCACGGCTTATTCTTCGCGCCCCCGCTCGTGACGGGGTGATGGTCGGTATGTGAAACGGGTCGGCGCCGGTGCCGACATCCCAGCTCGGAGGTCCGCTCCCATGTGGTCGATCACAGTGAGAATGCCCGTCGCGCGAAGCGCCTGGCCGTTGCTCCTGGCGCTGATTCTCGCGCCCCAGGCGGCGGAGGCCAGCGCCGCCAGCCCCGCGGCGCCGGTTCAGGCAACGCCGGACGGTGACGAGGGCGGCGACCAGGAGACGTCGCCCTACCAGTCGATGCGGTGGCGGAACGTGGGGCCGTTCCGCGGCGGGCGGGCCGTGGCCGCGGCCGGCGTCCCCGACGACCGGCTCACCTACTACATGGGCACGGCCGGCGGCGGCGTGTGGAAGACCGCCGACGGCGGCATCAGCTGGCGCAACGTCACGGACGGCTTCGTCGCCACCTCGTCCGTGGGCGCCGTGGCCGTCTCCGAGTCCGACCCGAACGTGGTCTACGTCGGAATGGGCGAGCACTCGATCCGCGGCGTCACGACCTCGCACGGCGATGGCGTGTACCGCTCCACCGACGCTGGACGGACGTGGAAACACATGGGACTCGCCCCGACGCGGGCCATCTCGCGCATCCGGATTCATCCCGACGACCCGGACCTCGTCTACGTCGCGGCGCAGGGCTCCCCCTTCTCCCCCACACCGGAGCGCGGGATCTACCGCTCGGAGGACGGGGGAGAGAACTGGGAACTCGTCCTCCGCGTGGACGAGAACACCGGCGCCTCCGACCTGGCCATGGACCGGACCAACCCGCGCATCCTCTACGCCTCGATGTGGGACCACCACCGGGAGCCGTGGTACATCCGGAGCGGCGGCCCCGGTTCCGGCTTCTGGAAGTCGATGGACGGCGGGGATACGTGGGAAGAGATCAACCAGGGCCTCCCCGAGATGATGGGGAAGACGGCGATCGATGTGTCCCCGGCGGATCCCGACCGGGTGTGGGCCCTGGTCGAAGCCGACGCGGACGTGGACGGCGTGTACCGCTCGGACGACGGCGGGAAGACGTGGGCCCTGATGAGTTCGGAGCGCGAGCTGCGCGGCCGGGCCTGGTACTACGTCGAGATCTACGCCGACCCGGAGGACCGCGAGACCGTCTATGTGATGAACTCGCCCTTCCTCAGGTCGATCGATGGCGGCCGCACCTGGGAGACGATCCGGACGCCGCACGTCGACCACCACGACCTGTGGATCAATCCGTTCGACAACCAGGTCATGCTCACCGCCAACGACGGGGGAGGGACGATCTCCTTCAACGCAGGAGAGACCTGGTCCACGCAGGAGAACCAGCCCACCGCACAGATCTACCGGCTCGCGGTGGACAACCAGTTCCCGTACCGGTTGTACGGCGGCCAGCAGGACAACACGAGCGTCGCGATGCTGGGCTGGGCGACGCACGCCGGCGGGCTCGGCTGGAAGGACTGGTTCGACGCGGGCGGTGGGGAATCGGCCTGGGTCGCCTTCGACCCCGACAATCCGCGCTACCTCTACGCGACCTCGATTCAGGGCGTGATCACCGAGTTGGACACCGAACTCTGGTCCTCGCGCAGCGTGCAGGCGTACCCGCAGTTCCAGCTCGGGATGGACGCCGAGGACATGCGCTACCGCTGGAACTGGAACGGACCCGTCGTCGTGTCGCCGCACGACCCGACCGTGATCTACCACGGCGCGCAGCACCTGCTGCGGTCGAGCGACCGGGGCGTGACGTGGGAGGAGATCTCGCCCGACCTCACCCGCAACGAGCCCGCGAAGCACGTCGCGGCCGGCGGCCCGTTCACCAACGAGGCGGCCGGCGGCGAGGTCTACAACACGATCTTCACCATGGCCGAGTCTCCGCTGCAGGCCGGGACGATCTGGGTCGGGGCCGACGACGGCCTCGTCCACATCACGCGGGACAACGGGGGGGCCTGGACCGACGTCACGCCCGCCGGGATGCCGGAGGGCCTGGTGAATTCGCTGGACGCGTCGCCACACGAGCCGGGAGGCGCCTACATCACGCTCAGCCGCTACAAGTTCGACGACTTCACGCCCTACATCTACAAGACGGCGGACCATGGCGAGAGCTGGGACCGCATCGACGCCGGAATCGGGGCGGACCAGCCGGAGGCGTGGACGCGGGTGGTGCGCGAGGACCCCGAGCGACGCGGGCTGCTCTACGCGGGCACGGAACTCGGGATGTACGTGAGCTTCGATGACGGGACCTCGTGGCGGAGTCTGGATCTGAACATGCCCCTCACCTCGATCACGGACCTGCGTGTGCAGGCGGGAGATCTCGCCGCGGCGACACAGGGGCGCGGGTTCTGGGTGCTCGACGACCTCTCCCCGCTCCGGCAGCAGGCCGAAGCCGAGGCGGCGGAGGGGCGGCACCACCTGTACACGCCCTCGACCGCGTACCGCGTGAACGAGGGACTCGGCGGGGCGGTGGGCCCGACCACCACGGGCCGGAACAAGACGCCCGGGGTCGCGATCGACTATGTCGTGGGCGGCGCGCTCGAGGATGAGATGCTGGCCCTCGAGATCCTCGACGCGGCGGGCGCGGTGATTCGTACCTTCACGACCGACACGACGATGACCGCCGATGGGATCCGGTACACCCGCGCGCCGGCCGCGCCGGGACACAACCGCGTGTTCTGGGACCTGCGCGTGGAGAGCGGACCGCGGATCGCGGAGTCGTATTCCTTCTTCGGGGACGCGCAGGGGTATCGCGTGATGCCCGGCCGATACAGCGCGCGCCTTGCGGTGGGGGAGGCGCCGGCACAGACCCGTGAGTTCGAGGTGCGCGGCGATCCGCGGATCGCCGCCTCTCAGACGGATTTCGCGGCCAACGGGCGGTTCCTCGAGTCGGTGTTCGAAGTGGTCGTGGCCCTCCACGGCGGCGTGAACGACATCCGGGATGTGCGTGCACAGGTGAACGAGGTCGTCGCGCAGGCGGGGGACGTCGGACTCGCGGGGGCGGAAGCGCTCGAGACGGCGGGGGCGACGCTCGCGGACTCGATCACGGCGCTGGAGGACCGGCTGTTCCAGAAGCGCCGGGCGGCGCAGCAGGACATGGTCGCATACGAGGCGTTGCTGAACATGCAGCTGACCTCGCTCATGGGAGAGGTCGACGGCTCCGACCTGCCGCCGCGCGCGGGGGTGCTCGAGCGGTGGCGTGACCTGGAGGCGGAGTGGGCGGTGGAGGAGGCCGCGCTCACACGCGTGCTCGGAGACATGCTCGACGCCTTCAACCGGCTCGCGCGCGAGTCGGGCGTCCCGGCCGTCATCACGCGGGGCCGGCCGCGGGCCGTCTCCTAGCGGCGGTCGGGGCCGGGGCAGCGGGCGCGTGGCCGGGCGGCTGGCCTTCGAAGGGGGCACGCCCGTCTGTACGGAGCCGTGGCCGTCTTGGCCGCGCTGGGGTGCGGCCGAGCGGCGCGCGCTGGTCGAGGTGCTCGAGTCGGGTCGGTGGGGCCTGGGCGGCGGGGCCGTTCCGGAACTCGAGGCGCGCTTCGCCGCGCTGCACGGCGCCCGCTACGCGGTGGCGTGCTGCAACGGGACGGTGGCGATCCAGCTCGCGCTCCTGGCGGCGGGGGTGCGGCCCGGCGACGAGGTCATCACGAGCCCGTACAGCTTCGTGGCGACGGCCCACGCCGCCCGGGCGCTGGGCGCCGTTCCGGTCTTCGTGGACGTGGAGCCGGGCACGCACAACCTGGACCCGGAGCGGATCGAGGCCGCGATCACCGGGCGCGCGGCGGCGATCCTGCCCGTTCATATCGGCGGACGCCCGGCCGACATGGACCGCGTGAACGAGATCGCCGCCCGGCGCGGCCTCCGGGTCGTCGAGGACGCCGCGCAGGCGTGGCTCGCCGGCTGGCGCGGCCGCGCCGTGGGCACGCTCGGCCAGGCGGGCGCGTTCAGCTTCCAGTCGAGCAAGAACCTCACGGCCGGCGAGGGCGGGATCGTCCTCACCGACGACGAGGCGCTGTACCGGCGGGCATGGTCGTGGCACGACTGCGGCCGCGAGCCGGGGGGCGCGCCGCACGCGCACGCCCCCGACGGCTCAAACCTCCGGATGACCGAGTTCCAGGCGGCCCTGCTGCTGGCCGGGCTGGAACGCCTTCCCGCGGAGCAGGCCACGCGCCGGCAGGCCATGGATGCGCTGGCCGCGGGGCTGAGCGCGTTGGACGGCGTGCGAGTGCCGGATCCCGATGAGCGGATCACGGCCCACGGGTGCCACATCTTCATGGCCCGGCTCGACGAGTCGCGAGTCCGGGCGGACAAAGACTGGGTCATCGAGGCGCTGCGGGCGGAGGGGATCCCGGCCCACCCCGGCTACACGACTCCGCTGCAGCGGGGTCTGCCGGTGTGCGAGGCGCTGTGCCAGACGACGATCTGGATCAAGCAGGAGGTCCTGCTGGCCGGGGCCGCCCGGATGCGGGATGTCGTGGACGGGTTCGCGAAGGTCCTGGCGGCGGCCCGGGCGGCACCACGAACGGCCGAATCGCGGCGATCCGCCACATCCGCCGGTGTAGGCCGACCCGATCGCCAGGTATCACCGGAGACGAGCGGACAGAACCGATGAAGAGCTACCAGTTCGGCGAGTACGGCGCGCCGCTCGAGTTGGCCGAGGCGTCGACCCCGGAACCGACAGGGACCGAAGTGCTCGTCCGCATCCATGCCTGCGGCGTCTGCCACAGCGACGTGCACCTGTGGCAGGGCTACTTCGAGATGGGCGGCGGCCGGAAGCTGGACGTGCGTGCCGTGCGCGAACTGCCGTTCACGCTCGGACACGAGATCGTGGGCGAGGTCGCGGCCGCCGGGCCCGATGCGGACGGCGTCTCGATCGGCGACCGCCGGGTCGTCTTCCCCTGGATCGGGTGCGGCGCGTGTGGCTTCTGCTCGAGCGCGCGCGAGCATCTCTGCAACCGTCCCCGCGCCCTCGGCACGCACCTCGACGGCGGGTTCGCGGACCACGTCCTCGTCCCGCATCCGCGCTATCTGTTCGACTACGGGGACGTCCCGGCCGAGCTGGCCTGCACCTACGCCTGCTCCGGCCTCACCGCCTACAGCGCCCTCCGGAAGGCCGAGCGCTGGCTGAACGATCAACTCGTCATCGTGGGCGCGGGCGGCGTCGGTTTCGCCGGCATCCAGCTCGCGAGGGCGCTGTTCGACGCCGAACTCATCGTGGTCGAGGTCGATGCCGCCAAACTGGACGCGGCCCGGTGGGCGGGCGCCGCGCACGTCGTTGACGCCCGGAAGGACGACGCGGCAAAGCAACTCAAGCGGCTCACGAACGGAGGCTGCGCTGCGGTGGTCGACTTCGCCGGCTCCACGGCCTCCGCCGGGCTCGGCTTCCGGACCGTCGCCAAGAGCGGCGGCCTCGTGGTCGTGGGGCTGCTCGGCGGCTCCCTCTCCGTGCCCCTCCCCCTGCTCGTTCTCAAGGACCTCACGGTCGAGGGGTCCGACCTCGGCAGCCTCCAGGAGATGGCGGAGTTGATGGCGCTCGTCCGCTCCGGGCGTGTCGACCCGATCCCCTACACGACGCGACCCATGGCAGAGGCGGAGTCGAGCCTCCGCGACCTGGAGGCGGGTCGGGTGGTGGGGCGGATCGTCCTCACGAACTGACCGCCGGACCGCGAATCAACCCGTGCCGATCCGGGTGATGCCTTTCGCCACGTTCCCGAACGGTAAACTTCTGCCGCCCTTCCGCCTCAACACATCAAAATGTTCCCGAACGGGCAAAATAACTTGACATGCGGCACGAGAGTGGGTGATATTCCCGGTCGGGAATATATCATGAGAAAACGAAACGTCACGCCTGCCGATATCGGTGAAATCGTCCGGGCAACGCGCAAAGACGCGGGGCTACGCCAGCATGAACTTGCGGGCGCAGCGGGGGTGGGCCTGCGCTTCATCGTAGA
Source organism: Candidatus Palauibacter sp. (assembly GCF_965237495.1). Taxonomy (GTDB): domain Bacteria; phylum Gemmatimonadota; class Gemmatimonadetes; order Palauibacterales; family Palauibacteraceae; genus Palauibacter. The sequence goes on from NZ_OZ250143.1 coordinate 4,211,801, forward strand.
CCTTGAAGCGGGAAAACCGACCGCGCAGATCGGAAAGGTCCTTCAGGTTCTTGCGGCGCTCGGCTGTTCGGTCGACATCATTCCCCCACCGGAAGCCGACGCGACCGGACCGGCAAACGTCCGCGAAACATGAACCGCGTTCTCGACATCTGGTGGGATGGGCGAATCGTCGGGCATCTGACACAGCCCCGACCTGGCGCTCTGGAGTTCGGGTACGCGGACGACTGGCTGCGGGACGACCAGACCCCGCCGCTGTCCGTGTCGCTGCCCAGACGCGCGGAGCCGTTTCCCCGCCGCGAATGCCGCCCCTTCTTCGCCGGCCTCCTGCCGGAGGAGAGCCAGCGGGACCGCGTGGCGCGAACGCTGGGGGTATCCTCCCTGAACGACTTCGCCCTCCTCGATCGCCTCGGCGGCGACGTCGCCGGGGCGCTCCAACTGCTATCTCCCGGAGAATCGCCAGCGGAGCCTGACGCGGACTATTCGCCCAAACCGCTCGACGAGGCGGAACTGCTCGACGTCCTCAACACTCTGCCTTGGCGTCCCCTGCTCGCCGGCGAGGAAGGCCTGCGCCTCTCGCTCGCCGGAGCCCAGTCGAAGCTGCCCGTCGTCATGGTCGAAGATGTGATCGCCCTTCCGGCACCGGGGCAGCCCACGACCCACATCCTGAAGCCGGCGATCCCGGACTTCTCCCACACGACCGAGAACGAAGCCTTCGCGATGCGCCTCGCGCGCGCCGTCGGCCTGCCCGTCGCCGCCGTGGAGCCTCGAAAGGTGGGGGACAGGACGTTGCTCCTGGTCGAGCGGTACGATCGATCGGCCGGCCCGGACGGCCGTGTCCGCCGCATCCATCAGGAAGACTTTTGCCAGGCCCTCGCGGTACCCCCCGAAATCAAGTACGCGGGTGAGGGCGGGCCGACTCTGGGGGACGCCTTCGCGCTCCTGCGCCAGGTCGCGGCCCGACCCGCGGTCGAGATCCTCAAGCTCCTCGACGCCGTGGTCTTCAATCTGATCGTGGGCAACGCCGACGCACACGGGAAGAACTTCTCCATCCTCCATGACGCGGCCGGACCGCGCCTCGCACCGCTCTACGACCTCGTGATGACGGTCGCCTATCCGGAACTGGCGTCCACTCTTGCCATGCCGATCGGCGGACGCACGAGGCTGGCCGAAATGGACCTGCGCGGTTGGGCCGCCTTTGCGAGGGAAGCGACCGTGGGACTCCCTCTGATCCGCCGGCGTGTCACCGAGATCACAGGGTCCGTGATCCAGCGCGCCCGGCATGTAGCCGATGCGCTGATCGTGCCGGGACTGGATGGGGAAGTGCTCGGCGGGGTCGCCCGGACAGCCGTCACCCGGGCCGAGCGATGCGCGACCTCAATAGGAGACCGGGGAGAATGACAGCAGCCTTGCGCCTCCGAAACACCTGCTTGCGAACTGACCGCCCGCCCGCGGCTCAGCAGTCGACGATCTCGATCCGGTCGGGCGCATTCGGCACCGCGCACAGGAACTCGAACGGCTCGTCCCCCACCGCGTCGTACGAGTGGGGCGTGCCGGCCGGGATGTAGACGACGTCCCCCGATTTCACGTCGTGCACCTCGTCCCCGATCGACACCCGCGCCCGCCCGCGCAGGACGTACTGCTCGTGTTCCACGGCGTTGGTGTGCCGCGGCATCCCGCCGCCCGGCTGCATGACGAAGCGCCGCAGCGCGAAGTTCGGCCCCTGGTCCGGCCCGATGAGAACCTGCGTTTCGGTCCCCGACCCGGCGGCGACGGGCATGAGACCGAACTCCGAGACGTTTCGAACGCTCACAACGATCCTCCTCGATTCTGCGTTTCGGTGCGGAAACTTGCCCCCGTGCCGGGCCCGTCGCCAGATTCGATGGCCTCGCGGGCGTAGCTCAGTTGGCAGAGCGTCAGCCTTCCAAGCTGAAGGTCGCCGGTTCGACCCCGGTCGCCCGCTTTTTCCTCTACCAATCCGTCAGAGGAAATCCCACGGGTTCGCGACGACGAGATCGAGTCCCCCGAAGTCCGTCACATTCCTCGTCGCCACCGACAGGTCGTGCGCCTTGGCCGTTCCCGCGATGAGCGCATCCCCCAGGTCGAGCGCACGTCCCTTCCGACGAGCCTCCGCACGAAAGCGCGCGGCCCAGGCGGCTGCCTCGGTGCCCACGGAAAGAATGCGATCTTCGTATCGCTGAATGAACTCCGACAACACGTTTCGTAACGTGTCTCGCCGCCTTCCGTGGGGCAGGACGAGCAGGCCGAATTCCAGTTCGTGCAACACGAGAGTCGACAACCAGAGGTCGTCTCGTGCGGCGAGGAACGCGACCACCGGCGGGGCGGGAGTCGGCCTCGTCAGCTCCGAGATCACGTTGGTGTCCAGCAGGACGCCATTCACTCGCCGTCGTCCGAAGCGAAGGGGATCTCTCGCCGCGACCCTCGCTCCCGGGGGATATCGAGGTTCAGTCCGCGAGGCACGTTGTCGACCAGCCATCGACCGAGGGGCTCGCGGCCGGGAGCCTTCTCACGCCACATGCGTTCGGACACGACGACGAAGGCCCTTCGCACCCCGATGCGCTGCGGTCCCTGTTCATCGGCGAGCCGCAGAATTTCGGAAAGACGAGCCTTCGCTTCGGCGACCGTCCATGTGCGGGCGAACCCGGGAGTGTCCACCGGCATGCCTCCTACCGTGGTGGTATTAGTCCAACATATACTAGTTCAATATGGATCAGTTCGCAGCTCAAGCCAACCGTAAGCCGCCGTCTCGCGGGCAGTCATCATCCAACTGAGCTTTGACGTGTGCGTTCGGAACCGCCGTTCTCCCAAGCGACGGATGTGACCGATGGCAGCAGGCACAGGCGACACCCACCAGGCGATCCAGTACCAGCCCGACGAGACGCCGCCCTACCGGATCGCCATCGGACTCGGACTCCAGTACGTCGTACTCACCATCGCCGCCATCGTCATCACGGTGGCGATCGTGGTCCGGGCGGCGGGCGCCACCGAGTCCTACCTCGCCTGGGCGAGTTTCGCGGTGCTGCTTGTGAGCGGCGTGACGACGGCCGTCCAGGCCCGGCGCATCGGACGCGTCGGGGCGGGATACGTCCTCCTCATGGGCACGTCCGGCGCCTTCATCGCCGCTTCCGTGACCGCGCTCGTCGAGGGCGGCCCCGGCCTCCTCGCGACGCTCGTCATCGCCTCGTCGCTCTTCCAGTTCGGGCTCGCGTGGAAGCTTGCGTTCCTGAGGCGGATCATCACGCCCGTGGTCGCGGGCACCGTGATCATGCTGATCGCGGTGACGATCATGCCCCTCCTGTTCGACCTTCTGCGCCAGGTGCCCGAAGGCGCGAGCCCCTCGGCCGCGCCGGTGACGGCCGGCGTCACGATCCTCGCCATTATCCTCATCGTGCTGCGGGCCGGCGGCATGATGCGGCTGTGGGGGCCGGTGATCGGCATCGTCGTCGGGTGCGCGGCGGGGATCGCGTTCGGCATCTACGACTTCGGGCGCATCGCGGACGCGCCCTGGGTCGGACTCCCGAGCGGCGGGTGGCCGGGCTTCGACTTCTCCTTCGGCCCCGCCTTCTGGGCGCTGCTCCCGACGTTCGTGTTCGTGACGCTGGTGGGCGCGATCGAGACCGTGGGGGACGCCGTCGCGATTCAGCGCGTCTCGTGGCGCGAGAAGCGGGCGACGGACTTCGGAGCGGTGCAGGGGGCGGTCGCCGCCGACGGCCTGGGGAATCTCCTTTCCGGGCTGCTCGGAACCGTCCCCAACACGACCTACTCGTCCAGCATCTCCCTCGCAGAGATCACCGGCGTCGCGGCCCGTCGCGTGGGCGTCTGCATCGGGGTCACCTTCTGCGTGATCGCGTTCCTGCCGAAGGTCGCCGCGGTCGTGCTCGCCATCCCCGATCCCGTGCTCGCGGCCTACGGGCTCGTTCTCATCGCGATCCTGTTCGTGATCGGAATGCGGGTCGTGGTGCAGGACGGCATCGACTATCGGAAGGCCGCGATCGTCGGCGTGTCGTTCTGGGCCGGGGTCGGGTTCCAGGAAGGGGCCTTCTTCACCGAGAACCTCGGTCCCCAGGTCGCCCCGCTGCTTGAGAACGGGATGACGGCCGGAGGGCTGGTCGCGATCCTCCTCACGGCCCTGCTGGAGCTGACAGGGTCACGGCCGTTGCGCGTCGAGACGACGCTGAATGTGGAAGCCCTTCCCACCATCCGGAACTTCCTCGACAAGTTCTCGATCCGTCGCAAGTGGCCCATGGAGATGAGCGACCGGCTGCTGCAGGCCGCGGAGGAGACGCTCCTCCTCCTGCTCGAGCAGGCCAAACAGGACGAGGACAGTGGGGACCGGCGCCTGCGCCTTCTCGCCAGAAAGTGGGGGCAAGGTGCCGAGCTGGAGTTCATCGCCGCGGGTGGCGAGGGGAACATCCAGGACCAGATCGCGGTGCTGGCCAGCCACGGTACGGCGGAGCCGCGGGAACACGAACTCTCCCTCCGGATTCTCCGACACCTGGCCACGTCCGTGAGGCACCAGAAATACCACGACGCCGACATCGTGACCCTGCACATCGAAGGTCCCACGCGGGGAGGATAGCCGTCCGCAAGATGCCGACTGCGTCGTGTGCGTGCGTCGCTGTGCTGGCGCTGCTCTCGCTGAACGCGTGCGAGGTGCCCGACGCCACTGCGGATTCACCTCTGAACTGGACCTTCACGCCGACGCTGCGGCTCGGGTCGACCTCGGGTCCGGACGCGCTTTACGGCGTGGACGAGCATTCGATCACGCTCGGTCCGGAGGGCAGCTTCGTTGTACTGGACAAGGGGAATTATCGCGTCCTCACATTCGATCCGAACGGGACTCTTGTCGGCGAATTCGGTTCCCAGGGAGAGGGACCCGCTGCGTTCGGCTATCCGGTCGCGATTCTCGGGCCCCGGAATGACACGATTCGCGTGCTCGACGGTCCATCGTCCAGCTACAAGGTCTTCGACTCTGGGGGGGAATTCCTCGGGCAGGAACCTGTCGACGCGATCTTCGAGTTGAGGAATCGGCAGAGGCTGGTCGAGGGGGGGACGGTGATCATGCGGGAAGTGGGCTATCGATCGGACGGGCCCACCGTAAGTGATCAGGTTCTCCTGGTCCGCGGCCAGGGAGACACGCTGGCCCTCGCGACGCTGGTGAAGCGTGCCCGGGGCGATCTTGCCGTGCCGGAGTGCGGAATCCTGTCGATTTCGGTTTCGCCGCTGTTCGATCCGGCCCTTGTCTGGGATGCGATGAGTGATGTGGTCGCGGTGAACAATCAGCCGGAGTACGTGATCCAGATCTTCGAGGGGGGGACGAGCAGCCGACTCCTGGAGCGACCCATCGAGGCGGTCGCCGTGAGCAGAGAGGATGCGCTGAGGAGGATCGGCGAGGGATCGACGGTGGGCCTCGTCGGGAGTGCACCCTGCCGGCTCGACCCGGTGGAAGAACTGGAAACGCGAGGGTTCGAGGAGCAGCGACAGGTGGTGTCGGCCATCAGGGTCGATGGCGATGGGTGGATCTGGGTCCGGCGGCACGCGGCTCCGCTATCCGAGGCCGGATCGCTTCGTCACGGATGTGTTCGACCCGGATGGTGTGTATCAGGGCACGCTACCGGAGGGGGCCCCGTGGCCGGCGACGTTCACGGCGGACGGCCGGGTCGTCGCTCTGGAGACCGACGAGTTGGGCATTCAGAGCTTCGTCGTGTACTCCGTCGGACGAACGGGGGCGTAGGCCAGCCTGGCCGACCATCGCCGAGGCTAGCGGCTCGAGACCTGGTGGGTCGCTATGAGGGGAAGAGGCTGCTCGATCTGGCCGGGCACCTCGCAGACCGAGACCGACCCGCGCGCCCGAGAGATCAGGATCTCGCAAGCCTCCACGATCGGCGCCCCGAGGATGAGTAGCGGGCGTTCGGAGAGACCGAGAGCCTCGAACATGGCGAGTTCGGCGACCAGGGCGTCGACTTCGGCGAAGCGGGTCGTACCGAGGTCGAGCGAGGTCAGCCGTACGGGTGCCGCGCCGATCGTCGCGGACCCGATGCCGCGAGGCAGCAGGCTGAAGGGGGCCCCCGTGAGTTCGACCCCGGCCAACAGCGCCGCGGCCGTGTTGAGGACGGTGTACGGGGCGCCGGTGTCCAGGATCGCCTCCATCTCCCGTCCGTTGACCCGGACCGTGAAGTGGACGAGAGAGCGTCCGAGGTCGTCCATGGGGATCGGCGGTCCCAGATCCTCCCCGGCGACGGCCCGCCCCGGCTCGTAGAGGCGGATCTCTCTCCCCGGGCCGTCGATGCGGATGTCGTAGCGCTCGAAGAGGTGGGTACCGATGACGCCGTCATAGCGGACCCCGGCCGCGTCGGTGACGAAGTCGTCGTCCACGATGATCCGGTGGCCGCGCCGGGCGCTCGCGTTCCCGAAGTGGATGTCGGGTCCGCGCACCAGCCACGCCGACTCGCTGCCGCTCCCGCCGTGCAGGCGGGTCCACCCGACGCGCGGCAGGTCGAGGTGACGCGCCACCGCGTGGGTGAGTCCGTGCTGGTTCGCGCCCGTGTCGAAGACGAGCCGCAGGGGACCACGGGAGGACTTCCCCTCGATCGTGAACCAGCCGTTCTGAAACCCGAGCGGGATGGTGGCGACGAGCGCTTCGTCCGCCGTGGTAGCGACGGCCCCCTCCGGTGCGCCCCGATGCTGCGCGAACGCCGCCGACATCGCCGCCGACATCGGCGAGGTCACGGCCGCAGCCAGTCCGGGCCCGATCAGAAAGAGCTTCATGTAACTCATTTGTAACGGACACCGTTGCATCTATGTGACACGCCAGATTAGCAGAAACGGTGCCCGTTGTCATGTAACAATCCCCGGCCTCGGGTCGGATCAGGTCAGGTCAGGGAACGAAGCCCTCGGCGGTGGCGAGCAGACGGTCGCGGTCGAGGAGCTGCCCGCCGAGGATCACGGCGTGGACGCGGCGCGCGTTGGCAATGTCCTCGAGTGGACTGGCGTCGAACAGGACGATGTCGGCCAGCTTGCCGTGCGTCAGCGTGCCCCGATCCGTGAGGCGGAGCGCCTCGGCGCCCGCCCGGGTCGCGGCGATCAGCGTCTCCGCCGGCGTCATGCCGGCCTCCACGTGGGTCTCCATCTCGCGCTGGTACGCGAGTCCGGGCGGAGCGTTCGCGACGAGGCCGTGCGATCCCATGGTGACGGGCCCTCCAGCGTGTGCGTAGCGCACCGTGAACGCCGCCATGTTCCTCATCGCGGCCCACTGCACCTCGCGGTCCTCCTCGCTGAACTCCGGTTCGAACACGGCCAGCGTGCCGTCCAGGTTCACATCGCGTTCCAGCATGAGTGCGATGAGCGCGTCGGCGCGCGGTCCCGCGGGATCCAGCGCCGCCCACAGCGCCAGGCCGCCCTCGCCGCGGTGGATGCTCTCGCGCAGCACCGCCTGCCGGAACTCCTCCGCCTGCTTGGGCGAGACGAGCCCCCGACCCACGGACCGGGTGTGCTCGATCCCATCCAGCCCCAACCGGATCGCGGCCCTGGGGTCGACGATCTCGAGGTGCCCGTGGACCGGTACGTTCCGGCGGTCGGCCTCCTCGATGATGGCCGCGACCTGAGAGACCGACAGCCGGAAATAGACCTTCAGGGATGTCGCCCCCGCGTCCATGAGTTCGTTGGCGGCCAGCCGCGCATCCATGTCATCGAGGAGAACCCGGGAGATGGTGGGATAGGCCGTATCCCGCCCGTCGAGAATGGGGCCGGAATAAAGGAGGCGCGGCGCCGGGAGCCCCTGCGCGCGCACGGAGGCGAGCCAGTCCTCGTTGTCCGAAATCCACTGCCCCATCTCGCGTTGGGTCGTGACGCCGTTGGCCAGGAAGAAAAGCGGAAGCTCAGGATTCGCGTCGGTCCCCGTCCCGTCGATCGAGGCGTGCGGGCCGGGAGAGTAGTGGAAGTGGAGGTCGATGAATCCCGGCGTGAGGAACTTGCCCGTGGCGTCGATACGCTCGGCTCCGGCGGGGATCTCGACCTGCCCCGCGGGCCCGATCCGCTCGATGCGGTCGCCCCGCACGAGTACCGTCGCGTTCTCGTGGAGGGCCCCCGTGCCATCAAAGACCGTCCCCCCCTCGATCGCGAGCCAACGATCCTGGGCCGCGAGGGGAGCGAGTCCGGCCGACATCCAGCAAAGAACGAACGAAACCCTGGCAGCACGCACGGCGAGACTCCTCTGATCCGGGGCGGTTTCCTGTTCGGCGCGGGTCTTTCCGGCCCCGACGCCCGGATCTACGCTGAGAAAGATCCCGGTTCGACACAAGGAGGGCGCGATGGGCAGGGAAGTGCGCAAGGGAGTACGCGAAGGAGCGTGGATCCTCGCGGTGGCAGCGATCCTCTGCTTCGGAGGAGGGGACGCCGCCGCACAGGAGCGCGACGCGCTATCGGACGAGGTCCGGTCCTACCTGAGCGTCTCGGCTCCGGTCGTGGCGCTCGAGAACGTGCTCCTCTTCGACGGCACCGGCGGTCCCGCACATGCGGGGCAGACGATCGTCATCCGCGGGAATCGGATCGAGAGCGTCGGCGCCTCGGGCGAAGTCGACATCCCGTCCGGCGCCGAGCGCCTTGACCTCGCGGGCCACTCGGTCATGCCCGGCATGGTCGGCCTCCACAACCACATGTTCTACTACCAGTCCACGCCGCGGACGTCGCAGATGCAATACTCGGGACCACGACTCTATCTCGGGGCCGGGGTCACCACCGTGCGGACGACCGGGAGCATCTCCCCCTACCAGGATATTTCGCTCAAGGGCGCCATCGAGCGGGGCGAGACGCCGGGTCCCCGGATTCTCATCACCGCCCCGTACGTCATCAGTCCGGGCCCCGACGAGCGGCTTCGGGATCTCGGGATGTACGCGATCCGGGACGAGGAAGCGGCGCGGCGCTACGTGCGCTACTGGGCCGCGGAGGGGGCCGAGTGGATCAAGGCCTACACGCAGATCACCCGCGAGGCGCTCGGCACGATCATCGATGAGGCGCACCGGCAGGGGATGAAGGTGACGGCGCACCTGTGCTCGGTGGGCTTCCGCGAAGCCACCGCGATGGGGATCGACAACCTGGAGCACGGACTGTGGGCGAACTCCGAGTACGACACGACCCGGGAGCCGGACAGGTGCAGCCCGAACTACCAGCGAAGCGTGGCGGAACTGGACATGGAAGACCCCCGGGTGGCGGAGACGATCGGCGAAATGGTCGGCGCGGGCGTCGCCATGACCTCCACGCTCGCCGTCGCCGAACAGGCCACGCCCCTCGTGCCGGACCTCACGGACCGCGACCTCGAGGCGCTCCCCGACCACGTCGTGGAGGCGGAGATGGAGCGCCGGACGATCTTCCGGACCACGGAACTGCCGTGGATGATCGACCTGTTCGAGAACATGCTCGAGTTCGAGCGCGCCTTCGTGGAGGCAGGCGGGGTGCTGGCGGCCGGCGTTGATCCGGCTTGGGGCGCGCTCCCCGGCTACGGCGACCAGCGCAACTTCGAGATCCTCGTGGAGGCGGGGTTCGAGCCGACGACCGCCGTCCGGATCGTGAGTGCGAACGGGGCGAGCGTGCTGGGTCTCGCTGACGAACTGGGGACGGTCGTCCCGGGGAAACTCGCCGACCTCATCGTGATCGAGGGCGACATCGAACTCAGGCCCTCGGACATCCGCAACGTGCGCCTCGTCTTCAAGGACGGTCTCGGCTACGACCCCGACAAGCTGACCGCCGCCGTCGCCGGCCAGGTCGGCGTCCGCTGATTCCCGGGCGTCATCGCGCGAGCGTGGCCGCCAGATCGCCGGCCTGTGAGACCGGGAGGACCGAGATCCGGTCGTCGAGCGCGTAAGCTGCCTCTCCCGGATAGACGATCCACAGGTGCGCGAGGCCGAGATCTTCCAGCGCGACGCGCATGGACCGCGTGGTGCCGGGCGCATCCGCGAACTTGCACTCGAAGCCGTACCTCTTCCCCTCACGGAAGACGAGCAGGTCCAGTTCGGCCCCTCCGTGCGTCGCCCAGAAATACGCGTCCCGCGTCTCGAGACCCGCGAGCAGTTGTTCCAATGCGAACCCTTCAAAGGACGCGCCGACCTTGTGGTGGCCCGTGAGTTCCCTCTCGCCGGACAGCCCGAGCAACTCATGCAGGATTCCGGTGTCGCGCACATACACTTTCGGCGCCTTCACCTGCCGCTTCTTCAGGTTTTCGAACCAGGGCGGGAGCGCGCGCACCATGAACGCACCGGTGAGGATGTCGAGATACCTGCGCGCCGTGCCTTCGCTGGTTCCCATGGCGCGGGCGAACTCCGCTCCGTTCCACGTCTGTCCGTGGTAATGGGCGATCATGGTCCAGAATCGCCTCAGCCGTTCGGCCGGAATCGTGATCCCGAGCTGAGGGATGTCCCGTTCGAGGAAGGTGCGTATGAAGCTCCGTCGCCACAGGATCGACCGACGGTCATCCCGTGCCAGATAGCTGCGCGGGAAGCCGCCGCGCGTCCAGAGCCTTCGCCACTCCTTCGCGTCCAACTCTCCCAGATGGAATCCGCCCAGGTCGACGAGTCCGACCCGACCCGCGAGCGATTCGGAGACGCCTCGGACCAGCCGGGGCGAGGCGCTGCCGAGGAGCAGGAGCCGCGCACGGTTCGCGGGCCGGTCCACCAGCACGCGGATCGTCTCGAAGAGGGACGGCAAGCGCTGGATCTCGTCGATGACGACCAGTCCTTCGAGGGGACCAAGCGTCTGCTCGGGAGTGGCCAGACGGCGTCGGTCGATCCCGGCTTCCAGGTCAAAATACGAACTCGCCGGGTCTTCCGCTGCGATCCGCCCGGCGAGGGTGGATTTCCCACACTGGCGCGGGCCGGTCAGCGCGACGCAGGGGTGCACCGAGAATTCTTCCCGGATACGGCGTGTCGGTATCGGTCGTTCGACGAACATTCCGGACAATAATACTTGAAAAGCCGCATTTCAACAACTGATTTTCACGAAACTACGGCTTCCCGGTCGACGCCGGTCTTCGCTTCCCCGCGCTCTCGTGGTTGCCGGGGCAGACCCGCGCCCACGAGGCGAAGTGCCGGGCCGTGGGGAACTTCGACATGTCGTCGCCGGTCTCGGCCAGGATCGCCTCGGCCGCCCTCCGTTTCACGCCCGGCACGCTCTCAAGGAGCTCCAGCGCGGGCGCGAAAGGGCGCGTGACCGCCTCGATCCGCTCGTCGAGCGCCTCGATGCGCCCCGACAGGTGGTCGATGGTGTCGAGATGGTTCCGAAGCAGGAACCTGTGGTGGTCCCGGATCAGCCCTGGCACCGCTTCGGCCAGTTCCGCGCGCTTGCGGACCAGCGAACCGCGGGCGAGCCCGGCCAGCACATGCGGATCCTCCTCGCCCCGGACCATCGCCTCCAGGATGGCCCGGCCCGTCACGCCCATGATGTCGGCCACCCCCGAGCCGAGCTTCACGTTGGCCAGCTCTAGGATCTTGCCGACCCGCGCCACCTGCCGGCTCCGGTCCCGGACGAGCGCCTTCCGCAGCCGCGTCAGATCCCGAAGATTCCGGATCTCCCGGGGCGGGACGAAGCTCCCCTTGAGCAGCCCGCACTCCAGAAGCCGCGCCAGCCACTCCGAGTCCTTCACATCCGTCTTGCGGCCGGGCACGTTCTTGACGTGGCGCGCGTTGACCAGCAGCAGCGCGAACCGCTCCTCCAGCACCGCGTACACCGGGCACCAGTACACGCCGGTCGATTCCATCGCCGCGTGCGTCACCCCGTGCGCGCCCAGCCACTCCCCAAGCGCCTCCAGACCCGTCATCGTGGTCCCGAAGGTGCGAACCCTGCTCCGGCGGCACTTCCCGTCTCCGGGCGTGCGGACGCAAGCCACCACCGTCTTCTTGTGCACGTCGAGGCCCGCGCACCGTTCGATCAACACGTCCATCGCCCGTCCTCCTTGCCATGGGATCCGTGGACGGGGGCGGGCGCTTTGTTACATAGCGAATTCTCTGTCCGTGATGGCGGCCCTCGCGGGCCGCGTCAACACTGCGGGGTCCCTCGAAGCACCCGGGTCACGTTTTTTGTCGGGCTTCCGGACACCAGTAAGCCGGACGACCTCTATCCCCGGCGTGTGCCTCGGAACCACCCCCCGGTTACGTTCGATCTTCTGCGGTGAGCGACTACAATCTGTGGATCAGTTGCGAGGAGGAAGTTCAGCATGCCTGAGTTGACGGCCTATGGGGCTGCGTCTGGTCGAGGCTTGGACCGGCCACGCCAAGTGCCGCCTTTGGGATTCCAGTACACCTTGGCGTCTGGCACGGCATCCGCGTTTCTTACCGTCGTATTGGTCGCGGTCGTGTTCCCGTCCTTCCTCGCGGCGCAGCAATTGGTGCTGTTCGTCACGGAGGAAGAAGATTCGACCGGCTCAGGGTTGGAGGTCGAGGCGCACACGAAACTCAGGATTCCAGAAGATCACCTTGTCGCAACCCTTCATGCGGACCCCGAGATGTGGCGGGACGCGGAGTGCGCGTATCGCAACGGTTCGCCGATCTTCGGGTCGGCCGACAAGCCAAATCAGACCCAAGCGCTCATACCTGGGTTCACGTGTTCGTTCGGCGGTGCGGACTGGCCCTTGGATCAAACCGTGAGAGTGGGAGCTTACGTGTGCGAGGAATTGGGCTGGCTCAAGACATGCCTTCGCGAGCGCCGCATGAACTGCCCGGTTGCCCCTGAGTCACTAACTGGGTACGCGGCCGCCGAACTGGCGGCGGCAAGGATGCAAGTCTACGCCTGCGAATTCCAAGGTGAACATCAAGATCGTTCTCAAACGCAATTCTGAACGATGTCGAGGTGTCGCCGGACCGTGAAGCTCTTGGCCTTACCCCCGTCCGGGGTTCCCAATGATCCTCCCGGTATCTGCTTCTGGGTGAATGATCACAACGGGGGATTTCGCTATCTCGCGGGAACTCTTGGTCTTGCCATGGCAAAGCCATTCGCGGACGCAATCGCGTGACCGTTGTCCACCGCCGCAGAAAATTGACCTGCCCATCACATCGACCCGACGCCCTTGATAGCCCTCATCGTCGGGGTGACGTCCGAACCGAGAGAGCCCGAAATCCTGCTTGCCCCGTCGGCGGTAAGGGAATGGCCGAAATGGGTTTTCCCGAAAGAAAGCCCAGACGTCGAAGTCCTTTACTCCGCAGTTCTGATGGACAAAGTGCCTGGCGGCACCTTGGCAGAGGCAGATGAGCATCCGTCGATCCCGGTAGAGGTAGCCTGTCTCCGAACGTCGGCGGAAGAAGTCATCGAGGTCACTGATCGCGATCTTGGCGAGCCGGTGCAGGTGGTGCATTTCGAGCGCTTCCTGCGACCGCTCCGATATCTTGTTCGACTTGGTTCGTTCGTGTCCAGTCATGATTCCGAGGGACGGGCGATTGTAATCCAACTGCGCTACGCTGCGGCCGTTGGCGTACACTTGGCTTGGATGTTGACCTCGTTGAGGCCGAGCTTATCCTCCATGCTGCCAGCGTTCCCTCCGTCGCGCCACCATGTGGGTCGCGGCGACGAGGCTAGCGGATCTCGACGTCGTCCAGTTCGAAGGCGAACGATCCGAGCGGCGCCTGGGCCCCGAAGGCGAGGCCGGCGATGATCGAAGGGTCGGCCGTGGCGAAGCGCTCGAGCGGGATCTCGACCACGGTCCACTCCGGCCCGGCGACGAAGGGGACCATGGGCGGCACGGTGGCCGCGGCCCCCGCGCCGAACAGCATCACGGTGTAGCTCCGTCCGTCTCCGCGGGTGCGGAAGCGCAGGACGCTACGGCCGGAGAAATCGACCGCCTGCATCGGTTGCGGGCCGGGAAACCAGATGGCGCCCGCCCAGGGGAACGCGAATCCCGCCCTCGTCTCGCCGCGCACCACGAGCGCGCCATCCGCCACCACCAACTCCGCTGTGGAAGCGCCCCCGTTCATCGCATCCGTCGTCACTTGCCAGCCGGAACCAAAGCCGGAGCCGATGCCGTCTTCGAAGTCGACCACGATCGCCCCCTCGGGAGCCGGGGCGATCTCCGGCGACGACGCCGTCGCGACAACCTCGCGGCGAATCGGATAGCCGTCCTTCCAGACGGTGACGATGTCCGCAGTCCGGGACACGTCGGCCTCGACATCGCCGCGCACGAGCAGGAGGTCGGCCACGTAGCCCGCGGCGATGCGGCCGCGCTCGGAGATGTCGAACGCTTCCGCGGCCCCGGATGTCGCCGAGGCGAGCACCTCGGCGTTTTCCAGTCCGGCGCCGGCCAGGAGGCGAAGCTCCCCGTGCATCGAGATCCCGGTCCCCGTCCCGGGATTTGGCGTATCGGTTCCGGCGATGATCCGCACGCCGGCCGCGTGCAGGCGGCGCACGTTCTCCAGGGCGACGTCGGCGCCGGCTCCCGCGCGCACCAGCGACCGATCGCTCAGCGTCCCCCGCTGCATGGGCGAAACCAGCGAATCGTCCGCCTCGTCGAGGACCCTCAGGCCGGTGGAATCGCCGAACATGCCGGTGATGACGGACAGGGTGGGGACGACGAAGAGCCCCGCCTCCGCGAACCGGCCGGCGTCTTCCTCGGAGATGACGGCGTCGATCCAGACGTGGACGAGACCATCGGCCCCCAGAGAGACCGCGTCGAGCGCCGGCTCGAGCGCACTGACGTGCACGACGGCCAGCAGTCCCTCCGCATGGGCGGCGGCGATCAGCGCCGCGCTCGTCTCGCGGTCGAGAGACGGGATCTCCCCCCGGTACGCACCGCCGTCCTCCGAGACGATCTTGATCCAGTCGGAACCTTCCTCTTTCCGCGCCCGCACCCACGCCGCGGCGCGCTCCGGCTCGGTGACCGGTTCGACGGGGAGCCCGAACTGCGTGCCGTGACCGCCGGGCGCCGTCGCCAGCATCCCCGCCGAGAAGAGATCGGCCTCGCCCGTGCGCGCGATGTGGTCCCGGGCGGACTTCGCTCCGGGGAGGAGGGCGGGGTCGGTGAACTGGTCGAGGACGGAGGTCACGCCGAAGCGGAGCGCGTCGCCCAGCGTCCCGCCGAACGTGTGGACATGCCCGTCGATGAGCCCGGGCAGCACCGTGTGGCCTCGCCCGTCCACGCGCGGGAGGTCTTCCGGCAGCCGGAGCCTCGGCCCGAGCCGCCGCACGCGACCGTCCTCGATCCAGACATCCTGATTCCGTCTGAACGCTTCGCCATCGAACAGCGTCACATCCACGATCGCGAAGCGACTCTGCGGCACCTCCTGCCCAGGAGCGTCGCGAGCGCGCCGATGAACACGACGATGCCCGCCAGGAGAAACCACAGGCTTCCGTAGCTGGATCGGCGTTCGGCGCTCATGCGGATCCTCCGGGACGAATCGGGATCAAGTCGGGCCTCCGGCGCGTCGGAATCCGAACGCGGCCAGCGCGAGACACGCGAGCGCCTCCAGCCCCAGGACGAGGAGGTGCATCCACGCGGGCCCGCCCCCGTCCAGCGCGACGACCTTGAGCGCCAACTGCGCATGGTGGTAAGCGGGCAGCAGGTTGGCAAAGGTCCGCATCGCCCCCGGAAACATGGTGATCGGTATCCAGAGGCCCGACAGCATGGCCATGGGCAGGAAGACGAGGTTCGTGATCGCCACGTCCGCTCGCCCGGTCGACCACGCCCCGATCGCGAGACCCAGGGCGCAGTATGGAATCACGCCCGCGAGCAGGACCCCGGCCAGCGCGAACCATTGCCATCGGTACAACGCCACGCCGGCCCCGTGTGCGCCTACGAGGAAGATCCCGATGACGACGACCGCCCCGAACGCGATCGCCGTCGCCACCTTGGCGAAGAAGTAGGCCGACACGGGCATGGGCGTCGTGCGCTTGAGGAGGAGGACGCCGGACTCGCGCTCGAGGGCGAGACCGGCGCCGAAGCCGAACATGGCGGGTCCCATGACCCCGAACACGCCGTAGGTCGCCAGCAGGTAGGTGGGCGTGGCGGCGGAGGCACCGCCTCCGCTCATGACGACGCCGAAGAACAGGTAGAACATGAGGGGGAAGAGCAGCGTCGGGATCGCAAACATCGGCTCCCGGAGCACGCCCAGGAACTGGTAACGAGCCTCCAGCAGCCAGATCCGCCAACGCCTCATCCGTCGGCCCCCGCCGGCCGGGGTTCCCGGGTCAGGGCGAGGAACGCCTCCTCGAGGCCGGCGCCGGTCACGGTCAGGTCGCCCAGGTCGGGGTCGAGGTCGAGGAGTTCCCGGACCAGTGCCTCGGGGCGCGAGGTCAGGACCTCCAGATGCCGTCCCCTCATCTCGACCCGCACGACGCCCGGCAGCAGGGCCGCCCGCTCGGGGCCGACGCGCGTGACGCCACGCACCAGGCGGGCCGCCGTGCGCGCCCTGATCGACGCCGGGGTCCCCTCCGCGATCACGCGACCGCGGTGAAGGACGACGATCCGGTCCGCGAGGGCGTCCGCTTCCTCGAGGTAGTGCGTCGTGAGTACGGCCGTTCGTCCGGCCTCGCCGAGCCGGCGGATTTCCTCCCACAGTCCCCGGCGCGCTTCGACGTCCAGGCCCGCGGTCGGTTCATCCAGGAACACCAGTTCGGGGTCGCCGCACAGTGCCAGGGCGAACATGAGGAGCTGCTTCTGCCCGCCGGACAGCTTGCCGAACCTCCGTCTCTCCACTTCTTCGAGCCCGGCCATGGCGAGCAGGCGCGATGCGGGGAGAGGGGTGGGGTAGTAGGCGCGGAAGAGGTCGAGGTGTTCGCCCACGCTGAGCGTATTCGGCACGCCGGAGATCTGGAGCATGGCGCCTCGCCGCGACCGAACCTCCCGCGCGCCGGGGCTCCGCCCGAACACCGTCGCCCGCCCAGCCTGCACCGGCAGGCTCCCGAGCAGAAGGCTGATTGCGGTGGTCTTTCCCGCCCCGTTCGGTCCCAGCACCGCCAGCACCTCGCCCCGGCGCACCTCGAGGTCCACTCCGTCCAGAGCGAGAACCGTTCCGTATCGATGGGTCACGCCGAAGAGGCGCGCGACGCCGGCTTCGGACATTAGAAATCCCCCGTGAACCCCTTGAAGCTTGATTCCCCGGCCCGGCAGGGTCTACGTGGCAGGCACCCCGAGGTTTCGAAGTTCGCTGCTACGCTCGGACGGGAAGCAACTGCTGCATCATGTGGACGGGAGCGCGGTATTCGTCTCCGTCCTTTTCGAGCAGGTTGTTGGCCAGGAGCCAGTTCAGATCTCGCGTGAGCGTCTTGGTGGTCTTCGTGGAATAAAGACGCGCCAGGCCGGGAGCGAGATCGGGAATGTCGCGCTTCCTCGCCGGCTCCGCGTGCCGTCCCATAACGAGGACCACCTCCCGGCGCCGATTCATGGCAGGTGAACGAGGATGGAGCCGGAACCTCCAATAGACGTAATGTTCCCATGCCAGCCATGACTGCACCCTTTCCACGTAACGGCACTGTTCTTCGAGGCCGTCCAGAAACCCCCGAAGCGAATAGACGATGAACCCGAGTGCGTCCCCACGGCCGCCGTTGGCGCGACTCGAACGGTCCAACTGCCGGTAGTAGTTCGCGCGCGTGAGATTGTAGTGGTTGCTGAGGAGATGTGTGGCGGGGGAGGGCACGCCGGCGCGCGCCAGGATGAGGAACTCCGCGAGCCTCGCCGTACGGCCGTTCCCATCGCCGAAGGGATGGATCCAGGCAATGTACAGGTGTGCGAGGATCGCACGCAGGAGCGCGACGGCGACCGCACTGCCCAGATGTTCCTCGAGGTCCGGCCAAACTGCGTCTTCCTCCAACCATTCACACAACCGTTCGAGCAGAAACCGGCAGTCCTCCCGCGGAGCTCCCGAGTATCTTGCAACCCCGACGGAGAACGTGGGCACCTCCCCCGGGACGACTCCTTCCTCCAGGTGCTCCTCCAATCCCGCGAGGACGAGGCGGTTGGCCTCGCGAATCCAGTCCGGGGTAAGGCGTAGAGGTTCGTCGGCCATGACCCGCCCGAAGATGTCTTCGCAGGCTCGCAGGATGTTGTCGACTTCCTGACCCAGGTACTCCTGTGATATCGGAAGTTCGAGTTGACCCTCGAGTCTGTCCCGAACCTGCTCTTCGCTCAGCGTGTTACCCTCGATCGCCGTGGTGGCTCGGGCACCCTTGATCAGGTAGAGCTTGTGCATCTCGGTCGCAGCGGCAGGAGGCAGGACGGCCCGGGCGACCTGCTCGCAGCGAGCCGCCGCCTGACCGAGCAAGGACCACAGCTGCGGCGTGGCCCTCGCGAGGCCCGGGCGGAAACGGATCCACGGGTGACTCCGCTCGTACGCGCGTTCATCCATCATCATGTCCACGTGCCGACGCCACTGAGATTATGTACCGAGATTTGTCCATCGATATGTCCCGAATATGCGTCTCGCTTCCCATCGTTTGCAAACGATCGCATCAGCGCGTCTTACCGTGTCTCGCGGGGAGGGTCAGGACTCCGGATTCAGAGGTCCATGACCCGTTCGATGTCCCGAGGGATAGGCTCGGCCTTCGTGAGGAAGGAGATGGAGAGGAAGAGGACGAGTGAAACCAGAAGCGCCCCGGCGCCGTGGTCGACCCCGTACGGGAGACGGATCCCGCCCAACCGGAGTCCGAAATTGACGAACAGACTGCTCGCGATGGCGACGTTCGCCGCGAGGGCGTTGGCCCGCTTCCAGTTCAGTCCGATCGCGATGACCGGGACGAGGCCCGCCGCGAACGTCCCCCAGCCGAAGGCGCCGAGCAGGGCCACGAGGTCGCCCGAGTAGAGCGCGACGACAGCGGCCGCGAGCGCGAGGAGGGCAGTGATGATGCGAGCCCAGGCGAGTTCGTTTCCGAGCGAGCGCCCCCGGATCGCGATGGGGAGGTCGTGCATGACGGCGGCGGCGCCGATGTTCAGGAACGCGTCCGCGGTGGACATGATCGCGGCGAGCAGCGCGGCGAAGACGACGCCGGCGAGAAGCGGGTGCGTGAAGGTCTGCAGGAACTCCGGCGAGGCGGCATCCGGTGTCGCGAGCGCCGGGTGCCCCCCGGTAATCACCAGCGCGCGCATCGCGAACCCGATCCCGATCCAGAGCAGCGCCGCCACGCTGTAGGCGAGGGCGCCGAGGGGGATTACGAAGCGCATTTCCTTCACGCGCCGGAGCATCATGAACTTGGTGATGATGTGCGGCTGCCCGGCCACGCCGATGCCGAACACGAAGAACCAGGCGAGGGCGCCCATGATGCCGATCGTTCCCCAGGGCCCGCCCGCCGCGCGGTCGTCCGCCGCCACGATCCGGCTGATCTCGGCCAACCCGCCGTCGAACGTCCCCAGCACCGTGATGAAGACGAGGACGGAGGCGACGATCATGATCGCGCCCTGGACCACGTCGGTATAGACCGAGGCCACGATGCCCCCGGTGACCGAGTAGAAGATGAGGACGGAGCAGGAAATCGCGACGCAGAGGGCCAGGCTCGGGTTTTCCAGTACGCCGGCGTCCGCCAACACGCCCTGCAGCACGATCGACATGGCCAGGATCTGCGTCGCGAGGTAGCCGAGCACGCCGAGCAGGATCACGACGGCCACGGAGGCGCGCACCGACTGTGCGCCATAACGGGCCGCGGCCACGTCCGGGAGCGATACGCATTCGCGAAGCTCCGCCACCATTCGAATACGCTTCGCCACCAGGTTGAGCACGATGATGTTGGAGATGACGATCGTACCGAGAATCCAGATTGAACTCGTCCCCATCGAGTACATGAGCCCGGGGCCGCCCACGAACCCGAACCCGCTCATGGTGCTCGAGAAGATCGCGAAGGCGGTGACGAACGTCCCCAGCCGGCGTCCCGCTACGAAGAAATCGCTCGTCGACTTTGTGCGTCGAAACGACCAGAGTCCGACCGCGACGCAGATCGCCAGGTATGCGATCACCGCGAGCAGGGTGATCAGGGCGCGATTCGCCTCCACCGGCCGCTAGTCCTCGCCGTCGCGGGGCGGGTGACGTGGGTCCTTCGCCTCCGCGACGATCTCGTCGAAACGGGCCTGCTCCTCGGGGCCGAAGTAGGCCTTCTCGAACGCCCAGGTGATCGCGAGCAGCGGGATCCACGGCGCGAGCGAGAGCCCGTACACCAGCAGGGATGTCGGCGCGGTGAACCCCAGGACGATCGTAGTGTCCCCGCGATGTAGGCGCCGAAGCTCCACATGAGGATGACGAAGACGAGGATGTAGCCCACCGTCCACGCGGACACCGCCCGGTGGATCCAGTGTCCCGCCCGGAACCCGATCAGCATCGTGACCCACATGGTGCCGAGCATGACGATGCCGGCGACGTATGCCGCCCAAACGGGGGTGCCCAGTTCGCCCGCGTCGATCCCCACCTGCATGGGGCCGAACTCGGGGTGGGGGAGCGGTTCGTTCCGGCCGGCCCCGGTCACGACCGCGATCAGGAGCAGGCCGAGCAGGACGGAGCAAAGCGCGAGGAGCAGCGCCATCAGGCGGTTCATGTGAGCTGCGTCGCGGATCCGGATCCCCCTTGGTTCGGGAAGCGCCGAAGTTGCCACGCCGTGAGCTGCGGCGCGAGACCGATCCGCGCTGGACTTGAAGGGTCGGTGCTGTGAGTTTGGCGCTCCCGGATCGGGAAGCGGTGGGGAAGAACGCTCACTGCAACGTGCGGAGACGACATGACTGCACCAGCGCGGGTCGCCATCACGGGGGCCGCAGGCAATATCGGATACGCGCTCGCCTTCAGGATCGCGGCAGGCGACATGCTCGGGCCGGACCGGCCCGTCATCCTTCAACTCCTGGAGATCCCGCCCGCGCTCGACGCGCTGCGGGGGGTCGAGATGGAGCTTGCCGACTGCGCGTTCCCGCTCCTGCACGGGATCGTGGGCACGGCGGATGCGAACGAGGGGTTCGATGGTGCCGACCATGCCCTGCTCGTGGGCGCCAAGCCGCGGGGCCCGGGGATGGAGCGGGGCGATCTGCTGGCCGACAACGGGAGGATCTTCGGCCCGCAGGGGCGGGCGCTCAGCGACCACGCCTCGCGCGACGTGCGCGTCCTCGTGGTCGGGAATCCGGCGAACACGAACTGCCTCATCGCCGCGGCCAACGCTCCGAGACTTGACCGCCGCCAGTTCACGGCCATGACCAGGCTCGACCATAACCGGGCGATCAGCCAACTGGCCGAGAAGACGGGGGCGCATTCGACCGGGATCCGCCGCATGACGATCTGGGGCAACCACTCGGCCACGCAGTATCCCGACATCAGCCACTGCACGGTGGATGGCGCTCCGGCGGAGGACCTCGTGGACGCCGGCTGGTACCGCGACACGTTCATCCCGAAGGTGCAGAAGCGGGGCGCCGAGATCATCCAGGCGCGCGGCGCTTCCTCGGCGGCCTCGGCGGCTTCCGCGGCGATCGGTCACATGAGGACCTGGGTGCAAGGCACGCCCGAGGGCGACTGGACGAGCATGGCCGTGCACGCGGACGGCCGCTACGGCGTGGCGGACGGCGTGGTCTACTCGCACCCGGTGACCTGTGTGGACGGCGACTACTCCGTCGTCGAGGGTCTCGAGGTCAGCGGCTTCAGCCGCAAGCGCATGAGCGTCACCGACGGCGAGTTGCGGGAGGAGCGCGAAGCGGTCGCGGGGCTCCTCGGGTAACGGCCATGGAATGGGTAGCCAGGGGGCTGACACCGATCCTGAACGTCTCGGATCTCCAGAAGAGCTTCGCGTGGTTCGAGCGCCTGGGATGGAAGAAGGGCTGGGAATGGGGTGATCCACCGGACTTCGGAGGCGTCACTTCCGGCGAATGCCGGATCTTCCTGTGCCAGGGTGCCCAGGGGGGCCGGGGCCGAAGCGCCGTCGAGAGGACGTTCGGCCGCGGCGTCGACCTGGAGTAGTCTTCCTGTCCCGGAGAATGCGCGCGGCGGCCGCGACGCCCGGGCGGCCGTTGAGTCCGCCTCCGGGGTGGGTCCCGGCCCCGCACAGGTAGAGTCCGTCGATTGGCGTCCGGTATCTGGCACAGCCGGCGACCGGGCGCCCGAAGAAGAGCTGGTCCAGCGTCATCTCGCCTTGGTAAATGTTCCCCTCCGGCAGCGCGAACCGGTCGGCGAGGTCGGCGGGCGTGAGCACGTGCCGCTGGAGGATCGCGTCCTCCAGATTGGGTGCGTACGCAGCCAGCGTCGCGACCACCGCGTCTCCCAGCGCCTCGCGCCGCGCGTCATCCCACGAGCCCTCGGCCAGCCGGAAGGGCGCGTACTGGGCCGCGACGGACAGGAGGTGACGGCCTTCCGGCGCCAGCGACGGATCGAGTGCGGTCGTGAGGACGGCGTCGAGGACGGGATGCTCCGAGGGTCGCCCGTACTTCGCATCGTCGTACGCCCGCTCGATGTACTCGATACTCGGGGCGATCGTGATCGCCGCGCCGGCAAGCATGGCGGCCTGGGCCGCGTCGTCCCCGGTGCGCAGGCGCGGTGGCTCGCCCATGGCGAGGTGCACCTTCGCGATGACGCCCCGGTACTTGATGTTCTCGAGCGCGCGGGCGAACTCGGGCGCCAGTTCGCCGGGGTCGACGAGCCCGAGCAGGGTCCGGCCCGGGTCGGCGCTCGACACGACGCACGAGGCCGCGATCTCCTCGCCCCCGGCGAGCACGATGCCCGTCGCGCGCCCGTCCTCCACGCGGATCGAGGCCACCTCGTGGCCGAGGCGAATCCCCGCGCCCGCCGCCGCCGCGGCCCGCTGCAGGGCGTCTCCCAGCGCGCCCATCCCGCCGCGCACCTGCCGCCGACGCCGAACGCCGCCGCCCGCGCCCACTCCGTGGTGCAGGAACATGTACCCGGTGCCCGAGGCCAAAGGCCCCTGGCAGATCCCCCGTACCCCGTCCACGGCGAGCGCTCCCTTCAGCGCCTCGCTCTCGAACCACTCGTAGAGCAGTTCCTCGACCGTCATCGGGATGAGGCGCATGAGTTCCAGGGCATCGGGCCGACCCACGCGGCCCAGCCGGGCCGCGAGGCGGAGAAGTTCCCACAGGTCCCCGCGCTCCGTCCCCGCCAGCCGCGGCGGCAGGGACCGGTACAGCAGGGCCAGCACCCGGCTCGCCCGCGACATGGCCTCAAGGAAGTCCGGCCAGCGCCCCGCGTCGCGCCCCGAGAAGCGCCGAATCCGTTCGGCCGTGCGGACCGGATCCAGCTCCAGGAGGAGCGCCCGGCCCTCCGGCTGTGGCGACACGACGCACGGGTCCGGGGACATGACCTCCAGCCCGGCGCCCGCGAGGCCCAGGTCCGCCGCCACGCCCAGGTCGAACGCGGTCAGGCTGTGCGCCCCGGTGTCGACGCGGTACCCGGGCCACACTTCCTCCGTGGCGGCGCAGCCTCCCGCGGCCTCGTGTCGCTCGACGACGACCACGCGCAGACCGGCCCGCGCCAGGTACGCGGCGGCCACGAGCCCGTTGTGCCCGGCTCCGATGACGGCGGCGTCGTAGCCGCTCACCGACGCCTCCGCCGCAGGTCCCGCAGGATCTCGATTGCGGCGAGCCGTCCCGACGCGCCGCACACCCCGCCGCCCGGATGGGTGCCCGAGCCGCACTGGTAGAAGCCGCGTACGGGCGTCCGATAGTCGGCCCACGCGGGAGAAGGACGGAAGAAGAAGAGCTGCTGCGGCGTCAGCTCGCCGTGGAAGATGTTCCCTTCGGTGAGGCCCAGTTGCTCCTGCATGTCCAGCGGCGTGAGCACCTGCCGGTGGAGGATGGACTCCCGCAGGCTCGGCACGTATTCCGACAGCGTGTCCACGACGGCGTCCCCGAACGCCTCCCGCTTCGCGTCGTCCCAGCCGCCTGCGATATTGAACGCGGCGTACTGGACGAAGATCGACATCACGTGCCGCCCCGGCGGCGCCATGCCCGGATCGATCATCGACGGGATCACGATGTCCATGTAGGGCCGTTGCGAGAACCCGCCGTACTTGGCGTCGTCGAAGGCGCGCTCGAGGTAGTCGACGCTCGGGCTGATCGAGAAGGCGCCCCGAAGGTGTGGCCCGTCGCCCGGCAGACAGGCAAACTCCGGCCGCTCCGCCAGAGAGAGGTTGACCTTGCCGGAAGAGCCGCGGATCCGGAACCGCCGGATCGCCTCCACGAGGTCGCCCGGCAGATCGTCCGGATCGAGCAGTCCGAGGAAGGTCCGCTTCGGGTCGACGCCCGACACGACGGTCTTCGCCCGCAACTCCTCGCCGTCCTCGAGGACGACCCCCGTAGCCCGCCCGTTCGTCGTGAGCACGCGGTCCACCGTCGCGCGGGTCCGGATCTCGGCTCCGTGGGATCTCGCCGACGACGCGATCGACTCGCTCACCATCCCGTTCCCGCCCCTCGCGAACCCCCACGCCCGGAACACGCCATCGATTTCCCCCATGTAGTGATGGAGGAGGACGTACGCCGTTCCCGGCGACCGCGGCCCGAGGAAGGTACCGATGATCCCGCTCGCCGACATCGTCGCCTTGAGCGGGTCCGACTCGAACCACTCGTCGAGGTAGTCGGCCGCGCTCATCGTCCCCAGCTTGACGAGGGCGTGGAACTGCTGCTCGCCGAGGCCGCGCAAATGCCGGCCCAGGGCGAGCAGCGTCCGCAGGTCGCGCGGTCCGGGCGATAGCGGGTTGGGGGGGACCATCCGCAGAAGGGGCTTCACCGCCCAGGCGAGTTGGTACATCAGCGTCGCGAAGTCGTCGTACGCCTCGGCGTCTCGCGGAGAATGCCGGTACAGTTCGCGTCGCGTCTGGTCGTGATCCGCCCAGCGCCCCAGGTAGTCCCCGTCGGGGAGCGGCGTGACCGTGCTCTCGAGCGGAAGGATCTCGAGTCCGTGCCGCGCCAGCTGGAGGTCGCGGATGATCTCGGGCCGGAGCAGGCTTACGACGTAGGAAGCGACCGAGTACTTGAACCCGGGGTAGATCTCCTCCGTCACCGCGGCTCCGCCGACCAGGTGCCGGCGCTCGAGCACCACGACGCGCAGCCCGGCCCGGGCAAGATAGGCCGCGTTGATGAGCCCGTTGTGTCCGCCCCCGACGACGATCGCGTCATACCTGTTGGCGGCCGTCACGGGGTCGCCCGCTTCCGGTCGGGGTCGAAGAACGGGGTCCGCGCCACCGTGGCCCGCGCTCTGCGTCGCTGGTGCTCGACCGTCACCTCGATCTGAAGTTGGGTTCCGATGTCGGCGAAGTCCGCGCGCAGGTGCGCGAGCCCCAGATAGGTCTTGAGGGTCGGCGACCAGCCCCGGCTCGTGGCGTACCCGACCTGGCGCCCGCCGGCGTAGAGCGGAACGCTGTCCCGGAGCGTCATCCCCGGCAGCTGGGGCGGCAGGCGCACCTCCGCGTACGCGTCCTCGAGCGACTCCCAGTCGAGCGTGATCCCGCGGAAGCGCCATGCGGGGGGGTGGGCCCGTTCGGCGCGGAGGGCCGCCCGGCCCACGAAGTTCGACGCCTCCAGCGCCACGGCCCAGCCCAGCCCGAGTTCGTACGGCGACGACTTCTGGTCCTCGATGATCGCGCGCTGCGCGGGTACGTAGTCGACGTCGACGAGCAGCAGACCGGCCTCGAGGCGCGCCATGTCGAGCGCCAGCAGGCCCGCCGGAGCGAGGCCGAACGGTTCCCCCGCCGCCGTGAGCGCGTCCCAGAGCGGGATCGCGTCCTCGGCGTCCACCCAGATCTCGTACCCGAAGTCGCCCGTGTACCCGGTGCGCGAGATCCCCGCGCGAATCCCGGCGATCCGCGCCGTCATGACGCGGAAATAGCGAAGTCCCGCCACGTCCGCGTCGGTGATCCGCTGGAGCACATCCCGCGACAGCGGCCCCTGGAGCGCGAGCGCCCCCAGCCGCTCCGTCTCCTCCTCGAGTTCGACATCGAGCCCCCGCGCGTTCTCGTGCAGCCACTTGAGCGTCGGTTCCGCCGAGGTGAGCCGGAAATCGGCCTCACCGAGCCGCTGGAGCGTCCCGTCGTCCCGAACCTTGCCCGCCCCGTCGCACCACGGAGTGTAGTACACCTGCCCCACCGCCTGACGCGCGACATCCCGCGTCACGACGCGATTCGCGAGCGCTTCCGCCCCCGGGCCCGAGAGCCGGTACTTGTAGAGCGGGGAGACATCGATGAGCGCGGCCGCCGAGCGAATGGCCTGGTATTCGTGCTCGTGCGTGGGCTCGTACGAACCCGCGGCGAGGTGACCGGCCCAACGTCGCCAATTCGCGGTCTGACAGAGGGGACCGGTCCGTTCGTGGAAGGGGGTCCCGCGCAGGACCCCTCCCGCGGAGGTTCTCAGTCCGGCAGCCGCAGCGCGACCAGTTCCCCGGGCACGCCCCGTCCCCCCACCGCCGTCACGATGTACTGCACCCCGTCGTGCACGTACGTCATCGGCACGCCGGTCTGGTGAGACGGAAGTTCGATCTCGGCCAGGATCTCGCCCGTCGCCTTGTCGTGCGCCCGCAGGAGCCCGGTGAGGTCCGCCGAGATCGTGCCTCCGCCCGTCCCCGCGAACAGAAGCGTGCGCGTAGCGAGGAGTCCGGCCCGGCTCGGCCGCCCCGTCCTCGGGATCTCGACCCCCTCGAGCGCCGGATGCTCTTCGACAAACGACGGCGTGTGGTCGTTCGCGATCGTCCACACCTTCCGGCCCGTGTTCATGTCGAGCGCCGTGATCCGGCCCCACGGCGGCTTGATGAGCGGCAGCCCGCGCGGCCCGCCGACGCCGCGCGGCTGGCCGGCGATGTACCGCATGTTCGAGCGTTCGGGGTCGTTCACGAGGCCGATCACCGAGGGCCGTGTGGCCGACCCCACGAACAGTCGCTGCGTCTCCGGGTCGTACGCGGCCCCCGGCCAGTTCGCGCCGCCGAGACTGCCCGGCGTGATCAGGGTGCCCTGATTGCCGCCCTCCACGAGCACCGTGGGCGGCGTAAAGAGTTCGCCCAGCGTGAGGTTCTTCGCGATCTCCAGCGCCTCCGCCTTGAGTTCCGGCGTGAGATCGATGAGGTCGTCCTCCGTCGCGCCCTGCATGTCGAACGGCACCGGCAGCGTCGGGAAGGGCTGGGTCGGCGCGTACCACTCGCCCGGCACGTCACCCGCCGGTACCGGGCGCTCCTCGATCGGCCACACCGGCTCGCCCGTCACGCGGTCGAACACGTAGGTGAAGGCCTGCTTCGTCACTTGCGCCACGGCCGCGATGTCTCGCCCGTCCACCGTGATGTCCATGAGGACCGGCGCGGCCGGTGGATCGAAGTCCCAGATCCCGTGATGCACGGTCTGGTAATACCACACGACCTCGCCGGTGCTCGCATCCACGCACACGAGGCTCTGCGAATAGAGGTTGTCGCCCGGACGATGTCCTCCGTAGTAGTCGCCGGTCCCCGCCTCCACCGGCAGGTAGACGTAGCCCAGTTCGAGGTCCGCGGTGAACGGCGTCCAGACCGCGGCGTTGCCCGTGTAGTCCCAGGACCCGTCCTCCCACGTCTCGTGCCCCGGGTCGCCCGGCTGCGGGATGGTGTGGAACATCCACAACTGTTCGCCCGTCCGCGCGTCGAACCCGCGCACGTGGCCCGGCGGCATCTCCTTGGTCGGAGGCCTTCCTCCCTGCGGAAGCGCGGCCCCGACAACGATCACATCCCCGACCACCACGGGCGGCGAACTCGACCCGATGCGGTCGTTCACGAGATCGACCTCCCGCCCGAGACCCAGCTTGAGGTCGACGATCCCGTCCTCGCCGAAGTCGGGGTCGGGGAGACCCGTATCCGCGTCCAGCGAGACCATGTGGTAGGCGGGGGTGATGAGCAGCACGCGCTTCTCGACCCCGTCGGTCCAGTAGCCGACGCCGCGGCCGGAGTTGCCGCGGGGAGCGTTGCGGCCGCGCTCCCCCTCGTCGAGCCGGTACATCCACAGCGTCTCGCCCGTCTCCGGATCGATCGCCACCGCCGCGCGCCGGAAGCCCGCCGTCGCGTAGAGCGTCCCGTTCGCGTACAGCGGCGTCACCCGGTAGTAGGCCTCGGGCGTGCCGCCGAAGTTCCGCGCCTGCCAGCGCCACGCGATGTCGAGGTCGCCCACGTTCGAGGCATCGATCTGATCGAGCGGGGCGTATCGCGTGGACCCCGCGTCCCCGGCCCAGTAGCGCCATTCCCCGTCCGCCGTCCCGGCCTGGGCCGCGGCGGATCCCGGAGCCGCCGGCAGCCCTGCGCCCAGCAGCGCGAGACCGGTCAGCAAGCCGGCATGTCTCTTCCTTCGGTTCATGCGTTTCACTCCGCGAGACTCGTGTACGGATTCCGCTGTACGGATCCCCCGCGACATCCCTCCCGGCCCCCGACTACACTCCATCGCGAAGTTGCGGCGGGCAACCGTTTCGCCCAAACTCGACGGTCTTCCCCTCCGCCAACAACTAAACTGGAAGAGCGCCCGGAGACGCAAGATGTCACGAGGTTTTCTCGGGTCGATGATCGCCGCTACCGTGGTCTTGTCGTGCGGCGAGGAGGTGACCGGTCCCTCGGCCGAGCTGTGCGCGACGCGGCACGGGGCCGAGGTGTGCGTCGACCGGGCTGAGTACCAGAGGACGCAGCCGGTCACGTTCACGACCCGGAACGTTTCATCGCGTCCAATCTTCAAGGACGCCTGCTCGACCAAGCTCGTGGGCGTGACGAGTCTCTCGCGGGAGTTCGAGGAGGAGTACAACCCGCGGCTGCGTTGCGGCAGCGACGTCACGGCGTCGGACGTGAGAGCGAACATGGTGAGGCTCGACCCCGGATCGTCGTTCGAGGAGACGCTGACGCTCACTACCTTCGCCTTCCAGGGTTACTACCGGGCCAATGTGTGGATCCTCGACGAACAGGGGGAACGGGTCGCCGAGACCCCCGCCCACAGCGGGATCTTCAGAGTCTTCCCCGCAACCGGGGGGTAGCCAGGTGCCGGGATCCCGCCGTCATCTGCTCCCGGCGATCCCCGTGCTCGGGGTCATGATGGCCGCGGTCCTTCTGCCGCCGACTTCGGCCGCTGCCCGATCCTCGCCCCCTGTCCGTTCGTATGAGGTTCGGCGCGCCGCTTCGCCGCCTTCGATCGACGGGGCGCTGGACGACGCGGCGTGGCGGAACGCGCCCTGGACCGAACCCTTCGTCGATATCCGGGGCGAAGGCTGGCCCGATCCCGCTCTGACCACGCGCGCCAAGGTCACATGGGACGACCGCCACCTGTACGTGGGGGCCGAACTCGAGGAGCCCCACCTGTGGGCCACGCTCGCCGACCGCGACGCGATCGTGTACCACGAGCACGATTTCGAGGTCTTCCTCGATCCGGACGGCGACGCGCTCGCCTACTACGAACTCGAGATCAACGCGCTCGGGACGGAGTTCGACCTCTTCCTCGACAGGCCCTACAGCCGCAAGGGGAGGGCGAACGTCGAATGGGACATGGAGGGCCTTCTCACCGCGGTCCGCCTCGACGGCACTCTGAACGATCCCTCCGATGAGGACGCCGGCTGGTCCGTCGAGATCGCGATCCCCTGGTCCGCGCTCCGTCCGCCCGGTGCACCACCGGAGGCCGCGACCCGCCCTCCCCGGGCCGGAGACACCTGGCGCGTCAACTTCTCCCGGGTGCAGTGGCCCCTCGAGATCGTGGACGGGGAGTACCGCGAGGAACGGGAACCCCGGGACTGGAACGACCATCCGGAAGCCAACTGGGTGTGGTCGCCGCAGGGGGAGATCGACATGCACATCCCGGAGATGTGGGGCGTCGTGCGGTTCGTCGATTCGGCGGACCCCGGCACGAGCGCGAGGCCCCGCGCGGGAGCGACGCTCGCCCGGGAAGGGACATCTCGATGAGACGGCGGGACTTCGTCCGGAGCGCCGGGAGCGCCGTCGTCCTCGGGGCGCTGCCCGCCTGCGCGACCCCGCCCCCCGCGGAGTCGCCCTTCACGCTCTGGTCGTGGGTGCACGGGAACCGCGACCGCGACGCGGCCGAGTGGCGCCGTCTCTTCGCCCGCCTGCGCGAGGCGGGTTTCCATGCGGTCCTCGTGGGAGGCGGCGACATCGAACTCGTCTCCGGGGCCGCCCGCGCCGAGGGGCTCGAGTACCACCGCTGGTTCTGGACGCTCAACCGCAACGGGGACGCCCGGGTGCAGGAGGACCACCCGGAATGGTTCACCGTGAGCCGAAATCTCGAGAGTTCGCTCGAACACCCTCCCTACGTAGGGTACTACAGGTGGGTCTGTCCCTCGCGCGCGCCAGTGCGCGAGTACCTGCGCGGACGGATCGCGGAACTGGCCGCCAACCCCGCGGTGGACGGCGTCCACCTCGACTACGTACGCCACTGCGACGTCATCCTGCCCCGGGGCCTGTGGGAGACGTACGACCTCGTGCAGGATGTCGAGCATCCGGAGTTCGACTTCTGCTACTGCGAGGTCTGCCGGGAGCAGTTCGCCGTCCTGGACGGACGGGATCCGGTGGAGATCGCCGATCCGACGGCCGATGAGGCCTGGCGGCGCTTCCGCTGGGACAGCGTGACCGGCGCCGTCCGGGAACTCGCCGCCGCGGCCCACGAACGCGGCAAGCCGATCACGGCCGCGGTCTTCCCGACCCCCACCATCGCGCGCCGTCTCGTGCGACAGGACTGGGACCGCTGGCCGCTCGACCGCTTCTTCCCGATGCTCTACCAGGGGTTCTACCTGGAGGACATCCCCTGGATCGGCGACGGCGCGCGCGAGGGCGTCGCCGCGCTTCGGGCGGGGGGCGGTACCACGCCGCTGAACGCCGGACTCTACCTGCCTTCCCTCGATCCTCCCGCGCTGGCGGAGGCGGTCGCCACGGCCCGGCAGGCGGGCGCGTCAGGGGTCTCCACGTTCGAGATGGACGGCCTCACCGACGAGCACCTCGCGGCCCTCCGCGACGCGGTGTCCTGACCCCGGCGGGGCCCGCCGGGCGGGCGCCGGGAGGCGACGGACCCTTGTCCCCCGGGGACAGGCCCACCAACATCGAAGGTCCGCGCTGAGCTAACGCGAACCGCAGGAGCCTGCCATGTCTCGCCGCATCCTCGGACTCGGAATCCTCGCCCTCCTCGTCACCGCCGTCCCCCTCGCCGCGCAACGCCGCGCGATGACGATCGTCGATCTCATCGACATCCCGGGCCTCAGCGATCCCCGCATTTCGCCGGACGGATCGGAGGTGCTGTACGTGCGGAGGGACACCGACTGGGGGGCCAACGGAACGGTCTCGCATATCTGGCGGGTCGCCATGGACGGCTCCGGCACCGTGCAGATGACGAACGGCGAGGACGGTGAATCGACCCCCCGCTGGTCGCCGGACGGCTCGCGCATCGCGTTCGTGGCGAACCGCCACGACACCGAGCGCAACCAGGTCTACGTGATGCCGACCCGCGGCGGCGAGGCCCGGGCGGTGAGCGAACATCCGGCGCCCGTGGGTTCGATCACGTGGTCCGCCGACGGGGCGTGGATCTACTTCGTGGCCATCGACGAGAAGTCCGAGGCGGAGAAGGCGCGCGAGGCCGTGAACGACAACGTCTTCCGCTATGAGGAAGACAAGCGCCCGACGGGGCTGTGGCGCGTCCCGAGCGGGGGTGGCCCCGCGGAGCGAGTGACGGAGCCCGGAATGATGGTGCGCGGCTATTCGATCTCGCGCGACGGGATGTTGCTCCTCGTACAACTGGCGCCCACCGCCCTCTACGACGATCTGCTAAACTCCGAGCTGTGGGTGATGAGCCCCGACGGCTCGGGCGGGCGGCAGATCACCGACAATCACGTCGGCGAGGTCAACGTGTCCCTCTCACCCGACAACGGACACGCGCTCTTCATCGCGAATACGAACGACGAACTGAGCGATTTCTACTTCAACCAGCGGCTGTTCGTCGTCCCGACGGATGGCGGGGATCCCGTCTCCGTGCTCCCCGGCGGCAGCTTCGACGTGAACGCGGCCATGTGGTCGCGGGACGGCCGCACGATCTTCTTCCGCGCCAACACGGGGGTTCGCCAGCAGCTCTATTCCGTTCCCGCCGATGCCTCGGATGCGAGCCGGGCCGAGCCGGTCACCGAAGGGGATCATGCCGTGGGCGCCTGGGACTATCACCCCGCCTCGGGCACCCACCTCTTCTCCATCAACAACCCCGCCAACGCCGGGGATCTGTGGGCGATGGCGGGCTCGGGGTCGCCGCGGCAGGTCACGCGCGTCCTGGACTATCTCGCTGCGGAGTTCCTCCTCCCCCGGGTCGAGGCCGTCCGGTATCCGGGAGAGGACGGGGTCCAGGTCGAGGGTCTGGTCTTCTATCCTATCGACTACCGGGAGGGCGTCCGCTACCCGCTCGTCGTGCAGACGCACGGCGGGCCGCCGTCCTCGGACAAGTTCGGGTTCTCGCGCTCGAGCAACTATGAGGCCGTGCTCGCGGCGCGCGGCTGGTTCGTCTTCAAGCCCAACTATCGCGGGTCGACCGGGTACGGCGACGATTTCCTGCGCAACATGATCGGCAACTACTTCGACCAGGCGCACAAGGACGTCATGGCGGGGGTGGACCACCTGGTCGACCGCGGACTCGTGGACGGGGACCGCATGGCGAAGATGGGCTGGAGCGCCGGCGGCCACATGACGAACAAGATCATCACCTACACGGACCGCTTCAAAGCCGCCTCATCCGGCGCCGGCGCCGTGAACTGGATGTCGATGTACGCGCAGTCCGACGTCCGCATCTACCGCACGCCGTGGTTCGGGGGCACGCCCTGGTCGGAGGACGCGCCGATCGAGCAGTACATGGCGGACTCGCCGCTGTTCGACCTCCACAGGGTCGTGACGCCGACCCTCGTCCTCGTCGGGGAGAACGACGAGCGCGTGCCCATGCCGCAGTCGGTCGAACTGTACCAGGGGCTCAAGCACAACGGCGTGCCCACCCACCTCTATGTCGCCCCCGAGCAGGGGCACGGCTGGGTGGAACTGCAGCAGCGGCTGTTCAAGGCGAACGTGGAACTGGACTGGTACTACCAGTGGGTACTGGACGAGGAGTACGAGTGGGAGACCTCCCCCGTCCACCCGGACAAGAAGGAGGCCGTCACCACCGCCGGCGGCTGAGTCCGGCGGTGGCGCCCGACCTTGGCGGCTACATTTGCATATGTACAGATAGTTGTATAGGTTTCCGTACATGAGAGTCAACATTGCCGAGGTGCGGGCGGACCTGTCCCGCTACCTGGCACGGGTCGAGCGTGGGGAGACGGTCACGCTGTGCCGCCGAAACGTGCCTATCGCGGAAATCCGCCCGCTGCGCGCCGCGCCCGCGAAGGAACGACCGATCGGGATCGACCGTGGCATGACGGTGCCGGCCAGTTTCTTCGAGCCCCTGCCCGATGAACTTCTGCGCGCGTTCGGAGGCGCTGAAGGCGGGCCGTGAAGCTGCTCGTAGACACATGTACGTTCCTGTGGCTGGCCGCGGCCGACCCGCAGTTGACGGCTACAGCGCGGTCCGCCTGCGCGAACCCGGACAACACGGTCTACCTGAGCGCGCTCTCGGCCTGGGAAATCGTGATCAAGCATCGGATCGGCCGGTTGCCGCTCCCCGAAACGCCCGTCCGCTATGTATCGAGTCGGCGCGAGTGGCTGGGGCTGGAGCCGCTTGCTTTCGACGAGGCCTCGGCGGCCCACGATGTGCTCCTGCCCGCCCTGCACACCGATCCGTTCGACCGGGGGCTCGTCTCGCAGGCCATCCTGCACGGACTGACGATCGTAACTCCGGACGAGGCGATCTCCGCGTATCCCGCGCCCGTCCTTTGGTGACGGTCTCCCCGGGGATCCGTCTCAGAAAGCCAGCATGCGGGTGAGCTTGAGAGTCAGGCTTCGGCCTGGGGGTGTGCCGTCGCCGGTCGTGATCCGCTGCTCGTTCCACACGATGAACAGGTCGCTCAGCGGCGCGTGGATCAGGTTGAAGCGCACGTTGGAGTTAAAGACGTTGTTCGCCGCGTCGTACTGGACCAGCGCGTCGACGAACATGTCGGGGTTGAACGAATAGTTCGTCCGCACCGTCCACAGCGTCCGTACGAAGCTGGCGTCGGGGAGGTCCAGCGTCGCGTCCGTCCGCGTCATCGCCACCGAGGCCCGGAAAGTGTGGGACGGCTTGAAGTTCATCGTCAGCGACAGCGTCTTCTGCGTCCCGCTCCACAGTGCGCCCAGCGTGCCGCGCCAGCGGAACGAGAACATGCGGCTCGCGTCCGTCCCCCCCGTCAGCGACCACGGAGCCCAGCTGTAGGATCCCGGCGGGATGGGGTCGATGCGGCGGTCGAGCGTGAACGGCCGGTCGATGCGCTCGAAGCGCGGGTCCACCTGGATCTGGACGTTGCCCCCGCTGTTCATGAAGAATGTGACGCCGGTGTGCAGCCACTTGGCGAGCATCCGGCCGTCGAGATCATCGTAATAGTGCCACTCGAGGTGGGGGTGGGTCTCCCGCACGCCCAGCCGCCGCATGAACTGGAAACGGGGCCGGACGCCCCAGTCGACGAAGTATTTCCGGAATCCCGTGCGCCGGAGGAAGCCGAGATCGTTCTGGAAGTCCGGGGACATCTCCATGTACGCGAGCTTGAAGTGCAGGAAGTTGCCGTCGTGGCCGAGCGACGCTCGGACGGTGTGGCCGCCTCGCTCGTCGGCGGACGCTGGCGCGGTCCCCTCCTCTCCCCCCGGGCCCTTCGCGTCCGAGGCGAGATAGTAGACGCTGAGATCGACCTCGCGCGGGAAGCGGATGTTGGTGTCGCCTCCGTAGATCCGGTTGAAGTTCTCCCCGCCCCCATCGGTCGCGCGCCGGAACATCAGGATTCCGCCGATCTCGGACGACCGGAACAGATTTCTGCGGGCGCGGAAGAGCCCGAAGTCGCTGCCGGGCACCCCCTCCACATCGCCGGTGCGCATCGCCATCGCGCCGAGTTGAAAGCCGGCCGCGTTGCCCGTGAGACGCGCGCCGCCGTGGATCGGCTGCGTCCTCCCATCCTCCGTGAGGCCGATGCGCCGGCTGAAGAAGGGGAGGAGATCCTCGTCCACGCGCGGCAGGAGGTTGCCGCGGGTGTTCCGCGCCTGGTCGCCCACGAAGAAGAGTCCCGAATTCTCGAGGAAGAACCGTCGTTTCTCCGGGAAGAAGAGGCTGAACTGGGTGAGGTTCACGCGCTGCACGTCCGCCTCGACCTGGGCGAAGTCAGGGTTAACCGTGAGGTCCAGGGCGAGCCCCCGCGTGAGGCCCCACTTCACATCGAAGCCTCCCTGCAGCTCGCTGTCGAACGAGGGACCGCCGGTGCCGCGGACGGTGTTGGCGAGCGCGTAGGGCGTGAAGCGGAGGTCGCGCCCGGCGCTGCGGGTCTCGGGTAGCCCGCTGAGCGTGCCGGCGAGCGAGAGCCGGGTGAGGCCGTAGGAGCGAGGCACCGGCGCCCAGAAGGCGATCTCGTTGTTGCGCCGGATGCGGCGGCTGAAGTTGATCCCCCACACGTCACCGGCGGCCGCGGAGCGGATCGACCGGAAGGGGATCTCCATCTCCACGGTCCAGCCGTCGTCCGCGCGGGCCGTCTCGACCCTCCAGATGGCGTCCCAGCTCGCGTTGATCTCGCGGCCCTCGTTGGCGATCTGGCGGTCGGCCCGGGCGCCGGCGGGATTCGTCACGAACACGTAGCCGTTCCGCCGGTCGTGGAACGTGTCGAGGATGACGGCGAACGCATCCTGCACGCGGTCGTCGAAGTCCTTGCGGATGTCGTTGACGACGAGCCGGTCGGGCTGCTGGTCGTACAACCGGGCGGCCACGTACAGGTTGCCGTCGCCGTGCGCCACCCAGAGGTGCGTGCGCTCGGTCGCCGGGAGCCCCTCGTCCGGCTCGGCCTGAATGAAGCCCGTGGTCGGCTCCGCCTGCCATGCGGGCTCGTCCAGCACCCCGTCCAGGCGGATCGGCGCCGTGAGGGCGTGCGCAACCAGGGTGGGGCGGGGGAGGGATGCCACGCCGGCCGCGGCCTCCCCGCGGGGAGGCGGGTCCTGGGCGGCGGCGGGGAGTGCCAGGAGCGACGCTGCGAACACGACGGGGACGACGGGGCTGTGAGGCCAAGTCATCGGATCTCCGGGGACCGCCCGGCCCGGTGCCGGGACAGCCCCATCCTACGGTGTGAGTTCGCGTGCCGCACCGCGCCGACCAGGAGCCCGCCGTGGTCCTGCGCTGGCCGCGTCTCGGCGATCCCCATACCGTCTGCGCGGCGGTGGGGCAGACTCTGGACGACGGGGAGAACGACATGAAGAGCGCGTGGCAGGACCGGCAGGCCGCCGAGTTCATCGAGCGGTATGGGGCCGAGGGCGTCGGGGAGGACCTCGCGCTGCGCGTGTACACGACGCGGCTCCTGGGCTCCGAACCGCGGCTGGTCCTGCACGGGGGCGGCAATACGTCCGTCAAGGGGCGGGCCTGCGACGTCACCGGCGCTGAACTCGATGTGCTGTACGTGAAGGGGAGCGGGTGGGACATGGGGGCGATCGAACCGCCCGGGCTCCCCGCCGTCCAGCTCGACCCGCTGCTGGACCTGGCCGGGATCGACGCCCTGTCCGATGAGGACATGGTCAACCTGCAGCGCCGCAACCTGCTCGACTCGAAGGCACCGAACCCGTCGGTCGAGACGCTCCTGCACGCGTGGGTGCCGCGCACGTTCATCGACCACACGCACGCCAACGCGGCGCTGGTGCTGACGGACCAGCCGCACGGCGAGGGGATCTGCCGCGAGGTCTACGGCGACCGGGCCGCGATCGTCCCGTACATCATGCCGGGCTTCGATCTCGCGAAGGCCGCGAAGGCGGCGGCGGACGCCCACCCCGAGGCGGAGGGCCTCGTGCTCCTCAAGCACGGGCTGTTCACCTTCGGGGATACGGCGCGGGAGGCGTACGAACTCATGATCGAGTTCGTGAGCCTCGCCGAAGCACGCATCGAGCGCGGGCGCCGCAAGGTCTTCGCCGCCGAACCGCCGGGGTCCGTCGCCTCCGCGAGCGAGATCGCGCCGGCCATCCGCGGGATGCTGGCGAACCGCCGGGGCGACGAGGGTGACGGGTTCGAGCGCTTCATCCTCGAGCACCGGGCCAGCCCGGCCATTCTGGCCTATGTCGGCGGCGCCGACCTGTCCCGCTACAGCCAGGTCGGCACGGTCACGCCGGACCACGCGATCCGCACGAAGCCGCTGCCCGTGGTGCTGCCCGCGCCGCCCGCCGGCGATCTCGCCGCCTGGACCGGGCAGGCCCGGTCCGCGGTCGACGAATACCGGGACGCCTACACGGCCTGTTTCGAGCGCCACAACCCGCGCTACGGCGGGACGAAGCGCATGCTCGACCCGAGTCCGCGCGTGGTCCTGGTGCCCGGGGTGGGTCTGTTCGCGAGCGGCCGGGACGCCCGGGCCGCATCGGTGGCCGCCGACCTGGCCGAGACCACGGTCGACGTCATCACGGACGCGGAGCGCATGGACCGCTTCGAGAGCATCACCGAGGCCGAACTGTTCGACATGGAGTACTGGTCGCTCGAACAGGCGAAACTGGCCGGCGCGAAGGAGAAGGCGCTGGCCCGTCACGTCGTCGTCGTCACGGGCGGCGCGGGCGCGATCGGCCGGGCCACGGCCGCCGCGTTCCGGGCCGCCGGCGCCGAGGTCGCGCTCTTCGACCTCCCCGGCCCCACGCTCGACGCCGCCGCGGAGGCCGGAGCGGGGCTCGCCGTCCCATGCGACGTGACGGACGACGCGTCCGTCGTCCGCGCGTTCGCCCCCGTCACCGCCCGCTTCGGCGGCGTCGACATCCTCGTCTCGAACGCCGGGGCCGCCTGGCGCGGCCCGATGGCGGACGTGTCGGACGACGTACTGCGGGAGAGTTTCGAGCTGAACTTCTTCGCCCACCAGCGCGTGACCCGCGCCGCCGTCCGCATCATGCGCGCCCAGGGCACGGGCGGCTGCCTGCTGTTCAACGTGTCGAAGCAGGCCGTGAACCCGGGCCCCGATTTCGGCCCCTACGGGCTCCCGAAGGCGGCGACCCTCGGCCTCGTGCGCCAGTACGCGATCGAACACGGCTGGGAGGGGATCCGGTCGAACGGCGTGAACGCGGACCGCATCCGCAGCGGCGTCCTCACCGACGAGATGATCGCGGCCCGCTCCGAGGCGCGCGGCGTGAGCCGGGACGCCTACATGCGCGGCAACCTGCTCGGACGCGAGGTCCGGGCCGAGGATGTCGCCCAGGCGTTCGTGGCCCTTGCTCTAGCCCGGGCGACGACGGGCGCCATCCTCACGGTCGACGGCGGCAACGTGGCCGCCGCCCTCCGGTGAGTCCGACCAGACCCGGAAGCTGCTGACCTCAGTTCCAGGGCATCTCAAGCATCCGGTCCCACGGCACGACCTCCACGCCCAGGCGCCGCTGGCGGAGATCGCCGCCGTAGACGAGACGCCGTTCGACGGTCAGTTCTGACTTCTCCAGCGCCTCCCCGAGCGTGCGCATGCCCGAGAAGAAGCGCGGCGCAACCGTGCTGCCCGATTTGGCCTCGACCAGGATGAGCCGCGATCCCCGGTCGACGACGAGGTCGACCTCGGTGCCCGCAGCCCGGTAGTGGCGGAGGCGAGGATCCTCGCCGCGGTGCGCCGCCGCCTTGAACACCTCGGACGCCACCCAGCTTTCGAAGATCTGCCCTCGCAGGGGATGATGGCGCAGTTCCTCGGGCGACCGGATCCCCAGCAGATGGCAGGCAAGCCCTGTATCCAGGAAGTGCAACTTGGGCGCCTTGACCTGGCGTTTGCGCACATTCCGGCGGTAAGCGGATACTCGAAAGGCGAGGAA
The DNA here is from genome assembly GCF_965237495.1 of Candidatus Palauibacter sp. Lineage (GTDB taxonomy): Bacteria > Gemmatimonadota > Gemmatimonadetes > Palauibacterales > Palauibacteraceae > Palauibacter. The sequence goes on from NZ_OZ250143.1 coordinate 4,250,599, forward strand.
ACTCGCCTCGAGCACCGACAGCCAGGCCCGAACCGTGTTGTGGCGTACGCCGACGTCGCCGGCCAGTGCCGACAGGTTGACTTCCGTGGCCGTGCGTCCAGCGGCCAGCCGCACGAAACCGGAGAACGCCTCCAGATCGGTGACATTCCGCAGCGACCGGACATCGCGCTCCACATAGGTCGCGAGATAGTCGCGCAACCAGACGTCCGCCGGGATCCCCCGGTCGTGTATGCGTGGATAGGCCCCCGTCCACAGCGCCCGCAGCAGACTGGGGGGTGGCCCCCCGAATCGCGCCAGTTCGTCAAGCCCCGGAGGCAGCAGATGCAGGATGCCCACCCTGCCGGCGAGCGACTGGCTCACCGCCTCGGCCAGCCCGAAATGCTGCGACCCGTCAGCACGAAACGGCCCGGTGTGGGGTCCTCGTCCACAACACCCTGCAGGTACGAAGTCAGGTCCGGCGCCCGCTGCACCTCGTCGATCACCGCGCCGTGACGGTATTCCCCCAGGAAGCCGTGAGGATCCTCCCGAGCGTAGGTGCGCATGTCGATGCTCTCGAGCGAGACGTAGGGGCGATCGGCCAGCACGGTGCGGCACAGGGTGGTCTTGCCCGACTGCCTCGGGCCGGTGACCGTGACGACCGGATAGTGACGCAATCGTCGGCGGAGCGGATCCGCCAGGTTGCGATCGATGACGGGCAAGGTTCCCGTCCTCCAATCCCAGGGAAGTGCAGGCACAATGACGTCGCCCATCCTGGCTGGTCGTGTGCCGATTGTCAATCGAAATGACAATCTGCACATCCACGAGATCGAGGAATCATGAGATTACGGGGACGAAGACCCTTCTCTTGACGGGTGTGCTCGCTCTCGCGGCCTGTGCCTCGGACACGGGAACCGAGGGGCCCGGCTGGCCGGGCGAGGCGTGGCCTGTTTCCACGGCCGAGGCCGAGGGCGTCGATCCGGCGGCGATCGACTCGCTGCTCGCCGACATCGATGCTGGCCCGCGTGTTCGCGGGGAACGGGTACGGAGGACAGTTCCTCCACGTCGTCCCCGAGTACGACCTCATCTCCGTATTCAACGGCTGGACGCTGCACGAAACGCCCGGAACTGTCCAGTTGGACCGCCCCTCAGGAACGCATCCGCCCCGCCATCGAATCAGCGAACGACGGTATCCCCTGAGCCGAGGATTCCACCAGATCGCGCGATCCATCCTAAATGGCGTGGTCCGTTTTGCCGTCCCCACAAGAAGAAGGTAGCTTCGGCCACGATTCGTGGACCCGCCCCTCTCGTCCCCCGTAGGAGTCATATTGTGAGACGCCCCGGCCGTCTGCTGAGAGTGCTCTTCGTGGCCGCCTGTGTTTCGCCTGTCCCGATCCTCTCTGGACAGACCACGGTCGGCCTGCATGGCGGCCTGACCCGCGCGACGTTCTCCGATCTCGATGCGACGGTGGAACAGGACGCTCAGTCCGGGATCCGCTTCGGCGTGTCCGCGACCGTCCCGGTCTCGGGCAGCCTGGGCCTCCGATTCGCGGGGAGCTACGTCCAGGCCGGCGGCGGCTTCGCCCTCCCGATCTTCGATTTCGGTCCGAGCGTCCGGGCCGGACTCAACCTCGACTACTTCCGTCTCTCGGCTCTCGCGAGGGCGGCCTTGCCCATGGAGAGCAGCAGCGTGGCCGTCTATTTCCTGGCCGGACCGTTCGCAGGATTCAGGACGGCCTGCTCCACGTGGATCGCCGAGGAGGGGGTCAGCATCAGCGCTGACTGCAACGAAGCTGATGTCGAGTTGTCAGGCACCACCGACTTCGGGATCTCGGGTGGTGCCGGCGTCGAAGTCGGTGTTTCGGACGGCATGGGCGTGGCGCTCGAGGCCCTGTACGACCTAGGGCTGAAGGATCTGGAGGGCGCGAAGACCCGTGTCTTCTCGATTATGGCGGGGCTCGTTTTTTCTCTCTGAGCTCGACTCAGATCGGCTACAGGCTCGCGGCGTGATGCTCGATCCGGGAGGCTAACTCTCCCATCTCGTTGAGGACGGTGGCCTCATCGATCGTCTCCAGCGCCCGGTCGCGCATGACCCAGCGCCCGTCGATCATGACCGAGCGGACGTCGTCGCGGCCCACCGCGTAGACGAGATGCGCGTACGCGTCGTACATCGGCGTGAGGTGTGGCCGCGCGAGGTCGACGAGGATGAGGTCCGCCCGGTAGCCCTCCGCCAGCCGACCCACCCGGTCTCCCAGCCCCAACGCATCCGCCGCCACCGTCGTCGCCATGCGGATGACTTCGCGGGCCGGCGTGAGCACCGGATCCATGTGGGCTCCGCGCTGCAGCAGCCCGGCGAAGCGCATCGCCGTCCACATGTCGAGGTCGTTCGAGCTCACCGGGCCGTCGGTCCCGAGGGCCACGGGGATGCCCTCCTCCAGCAGCCGGGCAATGGGCGCGATCCCGGACCCGAGCTTGAGGTTGGACAGGGGGTTGTGAAGGACCGCCGCTCCCGTGCTCCGGAGGCGGGCGATGTCGTCGTCCGTCAGGTGGACGCAGTGCGCCAGGACCGTCGGTCCGTCGAGGATCCCGAGTTCGTCGAGGTGTGCGACCGGTGTGCGCCCGAACCGCTCGACCGTCTGCTGAACCTCGGTCGCCGTCTCCGAGCAGTGGGTGTGGAAGAGCGCTCCGGCGCTGCCCGCCAGGTCTCGCGCCGCCCGCAGGCCCTCCGGCGACACGGTGAGCTGGTTGTGCGGCTGCACGCACGGCGTGATCAGGGGCTCGTCCGCGTAGTTCTCCAGCCAGCGTTCTCCGATGGCGACCCGGTCTGGGGACGAGACCCCGTCGGGTCCCTCGAAGTCGAAGAAGATCGGGCCGGTCACGAGCCGGAAGCCCGCTTCGATCGCGGCGTCGGCGGCCGATTCCGGAAACCAGAACATGTCGAGCGCGCATGTGGTCCCGCCCCGGATCATCTCGGCCAGAGACAACCGCGCCCCAAGCTCGACGCTCTCCCGGCTGACGAACTCACGCTCGGAAATCCAGAGGCGCTCGAGCCAGGCTTCCAGCGGCAACTCCTCGACCAGGCTACGGAAGAGCGAGTCGCCCAGATGCGTATGCGCGTTCACGAGCCCGGGCATGAGGAGTTGTCCGGTGGCGTCGACGGTTTCGGCGGCGTCGCAGCCCTCGAGTTCGGCGCGCCTCCCCACGGCGACGATCTCGCCGTCCCGCACCGCCACGCCGCCCGGGTCGAGGAGCCGTTCCCCCGCATCCATGGTGACGACCACCGGGCCGAGGATGAGCGTGTCTACAGGTTGCATGTCACGGCTCCGGCGAGACTGATGGTACACCGCGGTCGGCGCGGAGGCCCGTCGCTGTGGCGGCGAGAAGATGCCCTCCCAGCCGCAGGTCGGCGCAATCTCTCTCCCTCGCGCGGTGATTTCAAACCGCTGGCTGTGACTGGGCCGGAGTGGGTTGCTTGGCCGCCCTCCGGCCCGCCCGCTAGATTCCCGGTGCGGGGCCCGGCGTGTGGTCTATCCCATGTGACGCGGTTCCGCTCCGGCCCCGTAGCTCAGGTGGATAGAGCGCGGGATTCCTAATCCCGAGGCCGCTGGTTCGAGTCCAGCCGGGGTCACTCTCTCTCAGTTCCCAATCAAGTTAACCCGCATGTACCAGATTCGTCCCGCAACACCGTAGGGTGACTCCGAGGGGTACTCCATCGTCCAGAGTTGAGCCACGGCGTCGTCCGGGAGCCGGTTTGGCAGACGGTCGAACAGGTTGTTGGCCCCGACGCCCACCTGGATGCGGTCGCCCACCTGGAACCTGACCTCCAGGTCGGCGATGGCCGCCGCGTCGATCGTGACGTTCTCCTCGAAGATGAACGGGGTGGTGACGGAACCGATATGGTTCAAGCTGAACCTCGCACCAAGACCCTGTGCGAAACGTACGTCGGCGCTGGCGCCGATCCGCCGTCCGGGTTGGGCGTCCTCGATCAAGGTCTGCTGGGTGTCTCCGATGAAGTTCTCGTTGCGGTTAGCGGTGATCCTGGTGCTGTTCTGGTGCAGGCTGGCCGACAGGTCCGCAGCCCCCCAGTCCATGCCGCGGAAGCGCCAGCTCGCTGCCACGTCGAATCCCTGTGTGCGCGTGTCGATCGCGTTGGTCCAGAACGCCACGGCGTCCACCGGCCGACCCTGAAACTGCGCGCCGGGCCGAAGCCCGTGGCTTGGATTGAGGCTCTGGGTAAGGGCAATCGCGTCTTTGACAGCGACACGGTAGTAGTCCGCCGTCACCAGCAGGCCGGCATCGTTGGAATAGACGAGTCCGCCCGTAAAGCTGAGCGATGTCTCGTGGCTCAGCGAACAGGCCCCGAAGTCGGAGCACGCTATCGGATCGCCCTCGGGCAGGAATCCGGTGCTCACCAGACCTTCGCTGCCGCCCACGAAACCGATCGTGTTGAAGCCCCGCTGCGGAAGTCGCGGTGCCCGGAAGCCGGTGGAGACTGCGGCGCGGAGCGCGGCGCCCGATTCGCCCAACTCCACGCGTCCAGCCAGCTTGCCGGTCAGCGAGTTTCCGGCGTCGGTATAGTTCTCGAAACGAAGGGCGCCACCCAGGGTGCGCCCGCTCGGCGAGCGCAACTCCATGTCCGCATACGCTCCGAAGCTGCTACGGTCCTGTTCACTCAGTGAAGCCGAGGTCGGGCTGTAGCCAGGGTAGCCCTGAATCCCGCAGCTTGCGTAGGCCGTCCCGTCGTTCTGGTGATGGGCCGCCGGAAAGCTGCCGGGCGTATCGCTCGGTCCACACGCCCACGAGGCCCGGTCGCCAGCTTCCATCCAGTACGAGTCCCTCCTGAAGGCGCCGCCAACAGCCAGAAACGCCGGGGTCGAACCCACCTCAACCTCCCGCGTCAGGTCGGCGTTCAGCGTCCACTGGCGCACGTTGAGCCCGCCGCTGAACGTGTTCCTGGGTCCGGCGTTGGCAGCGATGGAGGCTCCGTCGGCCCCGGGGTTCCTTGCCAGGAACTCGGCCGCGTAGGACGGGTTGATCGAATTCGCAGCGTTGAAGGCGAACCGGCCGTGTCCGAATCCGAGACTGAGATCTCCCGACCACTCGCCCATGTCGCCGCGCAGTCCCGCCACGGCGGACTTGTCCATGAGGTCCGACTCCTCGATGGGGAAGAAGCCATCCGGATAGACGTAGCTGACCGACCGAGGCACCCAGTCCGCCTTGCGGTACAGGCCGTCCGAGACTGCTTCGCGCCCGGAGTATCCCCCGAAGGCATAGAACTCGGCCGATTCGCCGACGGGGACAGCGGCATTGGCCATGAAAGCCGCGCCCTTGTAGTCGGGCTCGCCGTTTCGTTGCAGCTGGATGACCTTCCCACCATCCGCACAGGGGCCGTAGGACGGGTCGGGACCGAAGCAGGTGGGTGCGGCACCCGCCCGGTTCGTGACCTCCTGCCGCGCGACCTCCATTGTGATGTTGAAGAAGCCGTCTCCGAGCGGAACCCCGGCGTTGGCCGAAGTGAACAGCCTCATTCCGTCACCACGCGATGTTCGACCGAGCAAGGTGGCCGCGCTGACCCCGCTGGCGTCGTCCTTGAGCACGATGTTGATCACGCCGGCGATGGCATCCGAGCCGTACTGCGAAGCCGCACCCTCGCGCAGAACTTCGATCCGTTTGATGGCGTGGACCGGAATGGCACGCAGGTCCGTACCGGTCGTCCCCTGCCCGGCCGCTGCGAGCAGCTTCGCAAATGCGACTCCGTGCCGTCGCTTGCCGTTGACCAGAACGAGCACCTGGTCGCCGTTCATGCCGCGCAACGTAGCTACGTGGAGGGCCGCGCCATCACCGGCGGACAACCGCGTGGAATTGAAGGACGGAGCGATGCTTCCCAGCACCTCTGCAAGGTCGATCTGCCCAAGGCGCGCGATTTCCTCGGCGCCGTAGATGTCCACGGGGACGGGAAGCGTTGCTGGATCCGCGACACCTGCCCGTGAACCCACTACGACCTCGAGCTCCTCGACCACGACGACCGTGTCCGGCGGTTCCTGGGCCGACGTCGAGCCGGTCGAAGCAAGGGTTGCGAGGACCGCCGGGACGAGGAATGAAGAAGCCTTCATGATCACTCCGTTCTGCCAACAGTAGCGAGTGGTTTCCATGTCAAGAGAGGTACTGCGACGTTCTCTACGCACGACGAAACGGGCAAACTCATGGCGATCGCCCCTCGGCAGGTTGTCGCATTCTGGGTATGATTATGATAAGCGGTGCCGGTGTGCGCACGACCCCCATTCGGGAGGCATCATGTCTCGCAGCAGACTCCGTCCATCCTTCATCCTCATGGCCGTCGCGGTTCTCGTCCTCGGCTACCTGATGGTCCAGGTCGCCACCGATCCCGTCGATCCCGTCGACGTCTCGGGGTCCGGCACGCATGAGGACCTCGTTCATCTGTTCGAGGCATGGCGCGAATTCGAGCGGCCCGGGTTCGCGGACGGCGTGCCCGACTACTCGGCGGCGGCCATGGCACGCCAGCAGGCGGAGCTGCCGGAGTGGCAGACGCGGCTGCGGATGCTTGCCGTGGAGGACTGGTCCGTAGAGGGACAGATCGACTGGCACCTCGTACGCGCGGAGATGAACGGGCTCGACTTCGATCACCGCGTGCGGTGCCCCTGGGCGCGCGACCCCGCCTTCTACGCGATGATCTTCGCGGCGGAGAGCGACGTGCCGGCGCACGAGGGCCCGGTGATCCACGGCTGGATCGACCTCTGGACGTACGATTATCCGCTCTCCGAGACCGACGCCGCGGAACTCGCCGCGAGGATCGCCGCCATCCCGGCGCTGCTCGAGCAGGCGCGCGAGAACCTCGCTGGCTCGAACGCGCGCGACCTCTGGCTGGGCGGGGTGCGGGCCTTCCGGGGGCAGGTGAGGGACCTCGACGACTTCGCGGCCCGGGTGGCGGGGACGAGCGCCAATCTCGACCCGGCCATCGCCGCCGCGCGCGCCGCCTCGGAGGTGTTCATCGCCTGGCTGGAGGAGGAGGCACCCTCGCGCACGGGCTCCTCCGGGATCGGCCCGGAGAACTACACCTGGTACATGCAGAACGTGCACCTCGTCCCTTACTCGTGGGAGGAGCAGGTGACGATCATGCGGCGGGAACTCGCGCGCGCCCACGCCTCGATGCGGCTGGAAGAGAACCGCAACCGTGACCTGCCGGAACTCGAGCGCATCGCCTCTCCGGAGGAATACGACCGCCGGCTGAACGAATCCGTGGACCGCTACATGCGCTTCCTCGAGGAGGAGGAGGTGCAGACGACGGCGGAGTGGATGGACCCGGCCCTCCGCGCCGTGAACGGCAGCTTCGCCCCGGCGGAGCCCGGCGAGATCCGGAACTTTTTCTCGGAGGTCAACTACCGCGACCCGGACTCGTTCCGCCCGCACATGCACCACTGGATCGAACTCGCGCGCATGCGCGAGGATCCGCACGCGAGCCCGATGCGGGCCACGCCGTCCCTCTACAACATCTTCGACTCGCGCTCGGAGGGCTTCGCCACCGGCGTCGAGGAGATGTTCATGCACCTGGGGCTGCTGGAGGGCTCGGACCGCTCCCGCGAACTCACCTGGATCATGCTCGCGCAGCGGGCCGCGCGCGCCCTGAGCGGCCTCCACCTGCACGGGAACGTGTTCGACATGGAGGAGGCCGTCGCCCACGCCATGCGGTGGACGCCCCGCGGCTGGCTCCCCGACGGCGACCTCGTGCGCGGCGAGCAGAGCCTCTACCTGCGGCAGCCGGGCTACGGCACGAGCTACGTGACGGGGAAGGTGCAGATCGAGGAACTGCTGGCGGAGTACGCGATCGAGGAGGGCGAGGACTTCAGCGTGAAGCGCTTCTTCGACGCGTTCCAGGAGGCGGGCGTCATCCCCATCGTCCTCACCCGCTGGGAGATGACCGGCCAGAAGGACGCGATTCTGGAGGCGAACTGACTCATCCGGGCCGGGCCAGTCTCCGCATGGCGCGGCCGCGTCAGCGCTGCCTGAGTGCCACGGCATGAGCGCGACCTGGGTTCAGACCTCGCGGCGGCTCCTTCCGCGCCTGGCTCGGTTGTCGCGCGAGATCCGGCCCACCTTCCATCTCGATTCGGTGAACGAGATCAACCCCGGGACGCTGCGCGATCTGGGGGTCGAAGCCGTCCTCTGGGACGTGGACGGAACGCTGATGGCGCACCACTCCGACCGGGTCGATCCGGCGCTGGGGTCGGCGTTCGAGGCCCTGCTCGGCGCGCCGGGGCTGCGGCACGCGATCGTCTCCAACTGCCAGGAGGATCGCTTCGCCGAACTGGGGCGCATCTTCCCCGGCATGCCGGTCGTGCTCGGGTATGAGACGGAGGCGGGGGCGGCGTTCCGGGTCCGTCGCGGCGACGAGGAGGAATGGTGCGGGCCGGGAGCCTCGGACGGGTCGGATCCCGCCAACGCGCCCGGGAGCGGTGGGGCGCCGCGGCCGATTCGGAAGCCGAGTCGCCGTCTCGTGGGGGCCGCGCTTGACGTCCTCGATTTCGCGGATCGCCCGGAGGCCGCGCTCATGGTCGGAGACCAGTACTTCACGGACATCGCGTCGGCCAGCCTGGCGGGGATCCGCTCCGTGAAGGTCGCCACCCTGCACCGGGCGAGCTTCCCGTCTCCGGTGCGGGTGTCGCAGCGGCTCGAGGGGCTGCTGTACCGGCTGAAGTACGGCCTTCCCGGGCGCGGGCTCGCTTGACCCATCCGTCCCTCGCCGCGCTCGAGCGCGAGGTCACGGCGTGCCGCAAGTGTCCACGGCTCGTCGAATGGCGGGAGCGGGTGGCGCGCGAACGCCGGGCCGCATTCCGCGACGAGACGTACTGGGGACGTCCCGTGCCGGGGTTCGGCGACCCGGCCGCGCGGCTCCTCATCGTCGGGCTCGCCCCGGCCGCGCACGGGGCCAACCGAACGGGGCGCATGTTCACCGGCGACCGGTCGGGCGACTGGCTCTACCGGGCCCTGCACCGAGCCGGGTTCGCCTCGCAGCCGGGCTCGACCGGACGCGACGACGGGCTGGTGCTCCGGGCCGCCTGGGTGACCGCCGCCGTGCGCTGCGCGCCGCCCGCCAACAAGCCCACCGCCGGGGAGCGCGACCGCTGCCGCGGCTACCTTGAGCGCGAACTCGACTTCTTCGCCGACGCCCCCGTGATCGTCGCCCTGGGCGGGTTCGCCTTTGCGGCGCTACTGAGGATCTTCCGCGAGCGTGGCGAAGCGGTTCCGCGGCCGGCGCCCCGCTTCGGACACGGGGTGGAGGTCGAGATCGGCTCTCGCGTGCTGATCGGCTCCTACCACCCGAGCCAGCAGAACACCTTCACGGGCACACTCACCGAGCCTATGTTCGACGCCATCTGGGTCCGCGCCGCCGAACTCGTATGGACCGGCTAGGCCTGCCGCTGACCGGAGGGGCCCAGCAGGCGCACGCAACGCTCAGGTGGAGTTCCACACTCCTCTAGCCGGCCAGCCAGTTCGCGACGGGCTGCGCTCGGTCCGGTCTGCGGTGAGCCGACAGCACGTCCGTATCGAGAAGGAACAATCAGAACTCCACGGGCCGCGGGATCACCTTGAGCCGTTCCAGTTCCTCACCCTGGATGGGCATCGAGAGCAACAGCTCTGCGAAGCTGGGGGCTTTCGCCTTTTCCAACCGACGAAGTCGTTCGTACTCCCCGACCGCGATCACGACCACGGCCGGCTTGCCGCGGCGGGTAACGCGCTGAGGCTCGCCCGCCACAGCGGTGTCGACCACTGCGCTGAACCGGTTCTTTGCATCGTAGAGTGGCCACTCGGTCATCAGATTCTCCATGTCCGGAGCCGAACGGGTCTTCAGGCGACTTCGATATCGGTGAGCGCGAAGTCCTTGCCCTTGAAGAGCAGTGGCTCGCCGGCCGTTCTCGCCAGCGCATACGCGAAGCAATCCCCGAGGTTGAGCCCCGCAGGGTGGTTTCCCTTGCCGAAGCACCGCCACGCATCCCGAGCGACCGCCGCCTGCTCCGGGGTGACGGGAACGACCTCGATCTGCGTCAGTGCGATGAAACGGTCGAGTTCATGTCCTGCGCGGATCCCGCCCTTGCTCTCGACGACGATCGCGGCCTCCAGGAGCGTCGCAGCCGAGATCCGACGTGAGCGAGCTTCCACGATAGCCCGTCGAAAACGGAGTCCGTCGGGTTCATCCAACAGAACGGCCATGATAGCGGATGTGTCGATGATCACTTGGGCAGTCCGTGCTCGTCATAGAGCAGGTCACCGTGATCCGTGGAAGCGACTCCCGGTCCGATCAGCTTCGCGCAGCGCTCGGCGATGGCGCGGATGTCGCGCATGAGCGCATCCGCGTCGCGCAGTAGCTTCTCGCGTTCCAGACGTTCCTTCAAGGCGATGGTGATCGCTCCCGTCTTCGTGTCACCGGTCAGCCGCGCCAGTTCGTCGGCCAGCCGGCAGGTCTCCTCGTTCTTGATGTTGAGGCTCATCATCCACCTCTCAAGACGGATGGTAGAAACCGTTCCATGAGTTTTACCCTACCTCGTGCCGAAATCCGCCGCAAATCGATCTCTCCGCCCCATTGCGGACTCCGATGGGCCGCGTACCCTTGCCCGGGACAGCGGACTCCGGTGCATGTTGCGGGGTCGCGGATCCTGCCCGCCCGCCGGACGCTCCGTGCGGCGGTGCCCGCAAGTTGAGGAGACAGAGAGATGAGGAACATCCCTTGGCGAATCACGGCGATCCTCGCCTTCACACTCGCCACCATCGTGGCCGCGCTTCCCGACGCGGCGGCCGCCCAGGCCAAGCCCACGCTCGGAGCGGACGACTACGACCAGTGGGAGAGTCCGGGGCAGGCCGTGCTGTCGCCCGATGGACGCTGGCTCGCGGTCGTGGTCCGTCGCGTGGACGAGAGTTCGGAGCTTCGCGTCCACCGGACGGATGCCGACTCGGTCGCGGTCGTCTCCGAGGGCTCGAGACCAGAGTTCGGGGCGGACGGCGGCTGGCTCGCCTTCGCCATCGGTATGTCCCCCGACGAGCGCGACAAGCTGCGGGAGAGCGGGGAGCCGGTCCGGAACGGCGTGGGACTTCTCGACCTTCGGACGGGGGAACGGGAGGATATCGAAGCGGTGCAGTCGTTCTCCTTCTCCGATGACGGCAGGTATCTGGCGCTCCGCCGCTACGGGTCCCCCGACAGCGAGAACGCCGGCGTGGACGCGCTCGTTCGGGATTTCGACGGGGGTGAGGCGATGAGCTTCGGTAACGTGTCGGGACTCGCGTGGCAGGAGGGCGGGAACCTGCTTGCCATGACGCTCGACGCGGCGGACCGGGTCGGCAACGGCGTGCGGCTGTACGACCCCGAGACGGGCCGCATCCGGTCGCTCGACGCGGACGAGGCGACGTACCGGGAGCTGACCTGGCGCGAGGAGGCCCCCGATCTCGCCGTCCTCAAGACGTTCGAGGACGAGGCGCACGAGGACACCGCGCACGTGGCCCTCGCGTGGCGCGGGCTCGACTCGGACTCGCCCGCGGCGTTCGCCCTCGATCCGCAGGAGCCCTCCGAGCTTCCGGCCGGGATGCGGATCGTCGAGCACCGGACGCCGGTGTGGTCGGACGACGGCGCCACCGTCTTCCTCGGCCTCCAGGACCGTATCCCCTCCGAGACGGGCGAGGACGACGCTCCCGAGGACCCGGCGGACGGGGATGGGGACGCGGAGGATGACGGAGAAGACGAGGCGGAGGATGACGGAGAAGACGAGGCGGAAGATGAGGAGGAAGACGCCGGGGTGGAGATCTGGCATTCTCTCGATCTGGATCCCGTGCCCCAGCAGCGCGTGCGGGAAGACCAGTTGCGGCGCGAGAACGACATCGGCGCGTGGGATCTGGCGGCGGGCGGATTCCTCCTCCTGGGCGGAGATCACGCGGACCGGGCCGAGATCGCCGAGGGCGGGCGGCACGTGCTGGCCCGCGACGAGACGCCCTACGACGTGGACGCCATGTTCCGCCAGCAGTTCCACGACCTCTACGCGGTCGACGCGCGGAGCGGGAGCCGGGCCCTCGTCCGGGAGCGGGTGACGATCGACATGGGGGGCAGCCCCGGGGGGCGCTACGCGGTCTGGTTCGAGGGCGAGGACTACTGGACCCACGACCTGGCCACCGGCGAAACGCGCAACGTGACGGCCGGGCTCGGAGGGACCTTCGTGGACCTCGACCGGACGCCGACCCGCGAGCAGATGTCGCCCTTCGGGATCGCCGGCTGGCTGGAGGATGACGCGGCGATGCTCGTGAATGACCGCTTCGATGTGTGGGAGGTGAACCCCGATGGCTCCGGTGGCCGGCGCCTCACGGCGGGGGCGGAGGAATCCATCCGGCACCGCCTCGTGCGGCTCGACCGCGAAGCCGACGCCTTCGACCCCGACGAGCCGCTCCATTATTCGACCTATGGGGAGTGGACGAAGAAGGCCGGGTTCTCGCGCGCCGCCCGCGGAGAGCCGCCGGAGGTCATGATCTGGGCGGACGCCAGCTTCGGAGGCGGACTGCTCAAGGCGGAGGACGCCGACGTGTACGCCTTCCGGCGCGAGCGGTTCGAGGACTCGCCCGACTATTTCGTCGCCGGTCCGGATCTCGACGACCCGCGGCAGGTCACCCGCACCAATCCCTTCCAGGAGGACTACACCTGGGGTCGCACGCAGCTCGTCGAATATGAGAACGAATGGGGCCGCCCCCTCCAGGGAGCGCTCGTCTATCCCGCGGACTACGATCCCGACCGGGAATATCCGATGATCGTGTACCACTACGAGCGATTGTCACAGTCACTCCATCAGTACCAGGTGCCCGATCCCACGCGGTACTACAACCTCCAGATCTGGAGCCAGGAGGGATATTTCGTGCTCATGCCGGACATCGTGTACCGCGACCGGCGGCCCGGGCAGTCGAACGTGGAGACGCTGCGCCCGGCCGTGGCGGCGGCGGTCGAGACCGGGATGATCGACGCCGAGCGGGTGGGCCTCATCGGCCACTCGTGGGGTGGATACCAGACGACCTTCTTCGTGACGCAGGACGATTTGTTCGCGGCGGCCGTCGCCGGCGCGCCCCTCACGAACCTGATGAGCATGTATCTGTCCTTCTACTGGAATTCGGGGGGTACGGACGCGCGCATCTTCGAGATCAGCCAGGGGCGCATGCAGGTGCCGTGGTGGGAGGACTGGGACTCCTACTTCGCCAATTCCCCCATCCACCACATCCAGAATCTGAACACGCCGCTCCTGATCGAGTTCGGGACGGAGGACGGAGCGGTCGAGTTCAACCAGGGCGTCGAGTTCTACAACGCCGCTCGCCGCGCCGGAAAACACATGGTGATGCTGGTCTACGAAGGCGAGAACCACGGACTCGCGGAGGAGCCGAACCAGCGCGACTACCAGAGCCGCATCCTGGAGTGGTTCGCCCACTACCTGAAGGGCGAACCCGCGCCGGAGTGGATCTCCACCGGCGTTCCGTATCTCCAGCAGAAGGACGGCCCCCGGAAGAAGAAGGTGAGCTGACGATGACGATCCGTCCTGTCCGGGCTCCGGCCCGCAGTGCTGTTTCGCCGCGCACGGTCGTGTCGCTGGGGGCGCTGGGAGTCGCGCTCCTGGCTTTGCCCCCGCGCGCGGAGGCCCAATCCCCGGGCTCGCCGACCGGCGCCGCGCAGTCCGTCGAGCGGATTGCGGCGGGGCTGACCTGGAGGCTGATCGGTCCGGCCATTTCTGGCGGTCGCATCTCGGACGTGGAGATCGTCCCCGGGACGCAGTCGCACATCTACGTGGGCGCCGCCTCGGGCGGTGTCTGGGAGAGCGTCAACCACGGGACGACGTGGGAGCCGATCTTCGACGACGCGGCGAACCTGTCCGTGGGCGACATCGCGCTCGCCCCCTCGGACCCACTGGAGATCTGGGTCGGCACCGGCGAGCCGAACAACCGCAACAGTTCGCCGTGGGGCGAGGGCGTGTACCACTCGTCCGACGGCGGCGAGACGTGGCGCCTGGCCGGACTCGAGGAGACGCGGCACATTGGACGGATCGTCGTCCATCCGGCGAACCCGGACATCGTGTGGGTCGCGGCGCTGGGGCACCTGTTCGGCCCCAACCCCGAGCGGGGCGTGTACCGGACGACCGACCGCGGCGAGACGTGGGAGATGGTCCTCCACATCGACGACGACACGGGTTTCGTGGATCTCGCCCTCAATCCGGCGGACCCGTCGATGCTCTACGCGGCGGCGTACCAGCGGCGGCGGCGGGCGTGGGGGTTCGCGGGCGGCGGGCCCGGAAGCGGCCTCTACAAGTCGACGGACGGCGGCGACTCATGGGCGGAGGTGACCGAGGGCCTGCCGGAAGGCGACAAGGGACGCATCGGGCTCGCGGTCTCCGCGCAGGATCCCGCCCTCGTCATGGCCGTGGTGGAGGCCGAGGAGGGCGGCATCTTCACCTCCCGCGACTACGGTGAGACGTGGACGCGGGTCAACGAACTCAACCAGCGTCCGATGTACTACAGCCAACTCCGCATCGACCCCAACGACGAGGCGCGGGTCTGGCTCGTGGCGGGGAGCTTGCACCGCTCCACGGACGGCGGCGACAACTTCGAGGCGCTGCCCATGGAGGTCGAGTACAACACCGGCGTCCACGTGGACCACCACGACCTGTGGATCGACCCCGAGGACTCGCGCCACATGATCCTGGGGAACGACGGCGGGCTCTATTCGACGTGGGACGACGGGGACCGCTGGACGTTCATCGGGAATATCCCCGTCGCCCAGTTCTACGACGTCGATCTGGATCTCGCGGACCCGTACTACGTCTACGGCGGCCTGCAGGACAACAACTCCTACAGGGGTCCCAGCCGCACGCGCCGCTATCAGGGGATCATGAACCGCGACTGGCAGGTTCTCGACTACGGCGACGGGATGTACGCGGAGACGGACTGGGGGGACCTCGGGACGGTGTACGTGACGTCGCAGAACGCGGGGATCGTGCGCGTGAACCTGGCCACGGGGGACCGCAAGGCGCTCAAGCCCTTCCCGCCGGACTCGACGGTCGAATATCGCTTCGACTGGAAGTCGCCGATCCTCGTGTCGCCGCACGACGCGGCGCGGGTGTACCTGGGCGGGAACCGGCTGTTCATCTCGGACGACCGCGGGGAGAGCTGGCGCGTGACCGAGGACCTCACGCGCCAGCTGCATCAGGACAGCCTGGAGATCATGGGGGCGCGTCCGGACTCGACGACGCTCTCGAAGCATGACGGGGCGTCGGGGTACGGGGAGATCACGACGGTGGCGGAGTCACCGGTCGAGGCGGGGGTGCTGTGGATCGGCGCGGACGACGGCTCGGTGCGCCTGAGCCGGGACGACGGCGCGAGCTGGGAGGATCTGACCGAGCGGGTGGCCGCGGCGGCGGGGCTCCCGTTCCCGTACTACGTGAGCTGGGTCGAGACCTCGCACGCGGAGGCGGGCCGCGCCTACGTGAGCCTCGACGGCCACTGGGATAACGACTACGGCCCGCACGCGGTGGCGACGGAGGACTACGGCGCCACGTGGCGGTCGCTGGCGGACGGGCTGAGCCGCGCGTCGGCGGTGACCGTCACCGGTCGGGCGACGGGCGGCGGGATGGCGAGCGTGAACGTGATCCGCGAGCATCCGGACAACCCGGATCTGCTGTTGGTCGGAGCGGAGAACGGCGCCTTTGCGTCGCTGGACCGGGGGGCGGACTGGGCCCCGCTCGGCTCGGGGCTGCCGGCGGTCCCGGTCGACGACATCGAGATCCACCCGCGCGAGAACGACGTCGTCCTGGGCACGCACGGCCGTGCGATCTGGATCCTCGACGACATCACGCCGCTCTCGCAGGGGTCGGCCTCGGCCGGGGACCCGATGCAACTCTTCGCTCCGCGCCCGGCGACACTCTTCCTGTATCGCAACGACGTGCCCTCTATGGGCCAGGGGTCGTTCCGTGCGGAAAACCCCGCATTCGGCGCCAACATCGACTACTGGCTCCCCATGGAGACGCAGGGCACTGTCTCGATCGATGTGCTGGACCATGTCGGACAGGACATCCGCAGGCTCGAAGGCCCGGGTGCAGCCGGCCTCAACCGGATCACGTGGGATTTGCGGCATGATCCGCTGGAACACGACACCACGCGGTACGAAGTGCCCAATCTGGACGCTGGCCCAGAGGGCCCGCTCGTTCTGCCCGGGACGTTCACCGTGCGCGTGACCGCTGGCGCCGAGACGCACGAACAACTGCTCGAAGTGCGCCCCGATCCGGAGTTGCCGGTCTCGGCCGAGGAACGCAGAGCCCGATACGACTTCACGATGGCCCTCTTCGGGCTGCAGAGTTCGGCGTACGCGAGCGGCAGCGATGCCTATGCTTATGAGCGCCAGGCCTCCGATGCACTCGAGGCGTTGGAAGGCGCGTCGGATGCGTCAGCGGACGCTCTCGAGCGCGCCCGCGAACTCATGGCCGAGATCGAGGGGCTCGCCGACGACTGGCGCTCCATCAACGGCGACATCCGAAACTGGTGGACTGGTCTCCGGGGCAAGTTCGACGGCGGTCCATCGACGACCGGCTCGCTCTCGGGCCCGTCCGACGACCAGCAGCGGAGGCTCCGGCAAGTCCGCGCAGAGGTGGAGGCGGTGCGGGCCCGGGACAGTGCCGCGGCGGATGCGCTCGATGAGCTGCTGGAGCTGGCGGGCCTGCCACCCCGCGAGATCCCGGTCGACACGCTGCCCGTACTCAGGAATACCCGCGAAGTACAGCGCCTGCTGGTGGCGTTCTATCCGGCCGACCTCAGGGCCGCGGGCATCAGCGGCCGAATTGAGGTGTGGTTAAACGTGAACGAGTCAGGGGTCGTCCAACGTCGAACGCTGAAGACGTCCAGCGGCAACGAGGCGTTGGATCGTGCCGCCCTGGCCGTCGCGAGGGGGATGCGTTTCGATCCCGCGAGGAGCGACGACCAGCCAAGCGCCGTGTGGGTCAGCCAATGGTTCACCTTCGAGGTAAGATAGTAAGGCGCGGCGCGAAGCTGGCCGCGGCGGCGCAACGCGCCGCGCCCTGATCACTTGGGCGGAAGGGAACGGGCAAACGCTGCGGCTCGGTCCAGCCACTCCCGCCGGCTCTACGACCGCCCATCACTCGGCCAGTACATCGGTCTTCGCCCACCTCCTGCTTGCGACCTTCCTGAGAGAACCCGGCCCGGCTTCCGGGGTAGGAGCAATGCGGTCATCATCGGGAGCGAGGTCCTGGTCCCGCCATGTCTTACACCGCGCGACGGAGACAGAACATGCAGACGGGGTCACCGAATTGCCGAACAGGCCAGGGAGTGGCGAAGCGATGGGTGGTGGGGTTGGCCCTGGTGGGTTCGGTGACCCCGTCCGCACTTGGGGCACAGGCATGCGTCGGGTTCAGCGGCACCGGGTTCGTGAGTGGCTCCGGAGCGGTGTGTCGCGAAGGGTCCGATGACACGCGGGGCATCGGAGGTGCGGCCGGGCTCGACCTGGGCCCGGTGGCCGCGACGGGTCGCTTCCTGAAATTCTCGGGGGCTGACGAGTTCAACCAGGACTTCGACTTCGAGGATGCACGGGCGAACGTCGCCCTGAAGCTTCCGATCCCGCTGCTATCGGTGTGCCCGGTCGTCACCGTAGGTACCGGAGGCGTCCTGTCGAGAAACTTCTCCGACCTCCCCTACAAGAGCGAAACCATCTACGGGGGCGGCGTGGCCGTGGGGAAGGCGGTTCAGCGCACCGGGCTCCGGCTTCGCGCTCATTCCTTCGCTGATCGTGAGCGTCGAGAACTACGCGGTGGATCGGCTCTACGACGATATCGTGGAAGGGGGCCGGGAAGTCAGCGCCGTGATCCGGGGCGGCATCACGGTTGAAATCGGAAGGATCCTCGTTCGACCGTACGCCGCGTTCACCACCGCCGACGACAGCTATCTGCTGGCAGGAGCCCTCCTTGGCGTCACCTTCTGACCCCCGTCGCGAACGCCGGCCCGTTCCCTCGCCGAGGTCCGTACTACACATGCTGGTGTGGCTGGCCCTGCCGGGGCTCGCGACACCGGCCTCCCTCGGTGCCCAAGCCTGCCTCGGGTTCGGCGGGAACAGTTTCCTGGGGCCCGCGGCAGCCGTGAGGCATCAGAAGTCCAACAACGACAATGGGTTCGGAGCAGCGGTCGGCTTCAGTCGCGGGGAGGTGTCCGCGACCGGCCAGCTCCTGAGCTTCTCCCGAAAGCACGAATCCGGGGCACGATCCGACTTCGTCTTTGTCCGGACGGACCTGGCCGTGCGGCTTCCCTATGACGGGGTCTCGTTGTGCCCGGTGGCGACGGCAGGCTTCGAGGGCGTCCCGTTCCGCGACCGTGGTGTAATCGGCGACGCGAGTGGTCTCAACTGGGGGATTGGGCTGGCCCTCGGGCACCGCCTGACCAGAGCGGGATCCGGTCTGGAGATCATTCCCAACCTGATCGCGGGCATGGAGAGCAGCCTCGTCGAAGTCGTATACGGGGATATCGGCTTCGATCGCAGGGAGTACAGCGCCATGATCCGAGGTGGGGTCACCTTCGAGTTCAGAGGAGCGTTCGCGCGGCCCTTCGCCGCTCTCAACACGCTGGCCGACGGCTATGTGATGTGGGGGGCGGTCGCCGGCTGGCGGTTCTGAAAGCGCGCTCGGAGTTCTGTTTCGCGGCCGGCGGCGGGGATAGCTTCGGCACCATGAGCGATTCGAGTCCCGGGGGTCCCGAGAGGCGGGCCCGCGAGTTGCGCGAGGCACTTCGCCACCACTCATACCTCTACTACGTCCGCAACGAGCCGGAGATCTCGGACGAGCGGTTCGACGAGCTGTTCCGCGAACTGAAGGCGCTGGAAGAGGCACACCCGGAGCTCGTCACTCCAGACTCGCCGACGCAGCGCGTGGGGGCCGAACCGCTCGACGCGTTCGAGACGCTCGAGCACGCGGCGCCCATGCTGAGTCTCGATTCGTCTGCCGAATTGGAGCCGCTGCAGCGTTTCGACGAGCGCATGCGGAAGGCGCTGGGGGACGACGTGATCTACGTCGTCGAGCCCAAGCTGGACGGCGCCTCGATCGAACTCGTGTATGAGGACGGCCTCCTGGCGCGGGCGGTGACGCGGGGGGACGGGGTCCGCGGCGAGGGCGTGACGGAGAACGCCCGCACGATCCACTCGGTGCCGCTCCGGCTCCGTGACGCCGACCGCGAGGTGCCGGCGTTCCTGGCGCTGCGGGCCGAGGTGATCATGCGACTGGGCGCCTTCGAGGCCCTGAACGCCCGCCTGCTGGAGAGCGACCGCCCCCCGTTCGCGAACCCGCGCAACGCGGCGGCCGGATCGCTGCGGCAGCTGGACCCCCGGATCACCGCCGCCCGCCCGCTCGACATCTACGTCTACGACATCCTCGCGATCGACGGACGGACGCCGCCCAGGCAATGGGAGACGCTCGAGGCGCTCCGTGATTGGGGGCTGCCCGTCAACGAACGCTGCCGGCCCGCGGCCGGCGTGGAGGATATCCTCGCCTTCCACGCGGAACTGGAGGAGGGCCGCGACGACCTCGACTACGAAATCGACGGCATCGTCGTCAAGCTCGATGACATGGCCGCCCGCGACGAAGTCGGGGAGACGTCGCACCACCCGCGCTGGGCGTTCGCGCTCAAGTTCCCTCCGCGCAAGGAGGTGACGCGGCTCCTCCACATCTTCCCCAGCGTGGGGCGGACGGGCGTCGTGACCCCGATCGCGTTCATGCGGCCGGTGGAGCTGGGCGGCGTGACGGTGAGCCGGGCGAACCTCCACAACCGGGAGGAGGTCGCGCGCAAGGACATCCGCGAGGGGGACCGGGTGCGCGTGCAGCGGGCGGGCGACGTGATCCCGCAGGTGCTGGAGCGGATCGAGGAGCCGGGGCGCGAGCGGGCGGAGCCGTGGGTCATGCCCGCCGAATGTCCGTCGTGCGGGACCGGGCTGGAGCCGCGCGGCCCCTACACGTTCTGCCCCAACCTGTTCGCCTGTCCCGCGCAGCTGGCCGGACGCATCCAGCACCTCGGCTCCCGCCACGCCCTCGACATCGAGGGCCTGGGGGAGGAGACCGCCAACCTTCTCGTCCGGCAGGGCCTGATCGACCACCTGCCGCAGCTGTTCGAGCTGGAGGCGGAGACGCTGATGGAGCTGGAGGGCTTCGCCGAGAAGTCCGCCACGAACCTCGTCGAGGCGATCGCCGCCGCGCGCCGAACCGAACTCGCGCGCTTCATCTACGGCCTCGGGATCCCCGAGGTCGGGGTGACGGTGGCGCGGGAACTCGCCTCGCACTTCCGCTCGTTCGAGGAGTTTCGCTCCGCTGACGAGGAGACGCTCCAGACGGTGGACGGGATCGGCCCCCGGATGGCGGAGCAGATCACCAGCTTCCTGGCCCGGCCCGTCGTGTCCGCGATCGTCGACGACCTGCGCGGGTTCATCGATCCGGTGCCGCCGCCCCGGAGCGGGGACGCGCTGGCCGGACTTCGGATCGTCCTCACCGGAGGGCTGGAGACGATGAGCCGGAGCGAGGCGGGGAAACGGCTCGAAGCCCAGGGTGCGAAGGTCACATCCTTGGTGAGCAAGCAGACGAGCTACGTCGTGGCGGGAGAAAACCCGGGCCGCAAGCTGGAACGGGCGCAGGCGCTCGGCGTCGAAGTCCTCGACGAGGCGGGCCTCCTCGTGCTTCTGAGCGGTGGGCCGGCCGACGCCGGCGGGGCAGGGGAGCCCGGCGAGTCCTGATGGAGAACATTGAGATCGTCCGCGTCCTCGACGAGGTGGCCGACCTCCTTGAAATCCAGCAGGCGAATCCGTTCCGCATCCGGGCGTATCGCAACGCGGTGCGCACGATCAACGCGCACGCCTCGCCCCTGCGGAAGCTCGTCGAGCAGGGCGCCGACCTCACCGACCTCCCGTCGATCGGGAAGGGGATGGCCGACAACGTCCGCGAACTCGTGGAGAGCGGCCGCCTCGCGATGCTCGACGAGCTCGCCGCCGAGATCCCTCCGGGCCTCGTCCATCTGATGCGGCTGCCGGGGGTCGGTCCGAAGAAGGCGCGGAAGCTGTGGGACGAACTGGGCGTCGAGTCGATCGAGGATCTCGAGGAGGTCGCGAAGGAGGGGCGCGTCGCCGAACTCGCCGGCTTCGGACTCAAGACGCAGGACCTGATCATCCGGGGGATCCGCAACTACCGGACGAACACCGCGCGCTTCCGGCTCGGTGAGGTGGATGAGCTGCTCCCGCCGCTGATCGAACATCTGCGGGAGACGCCCGGCATCACGCGGCTGGAGGTCGCCGGGAGCTATCGCCGCCGCAAGGAAACGGTGGGCGACATCGACATCCTCGTCCTGGCCGAGGACGCGCGCGCCGCCTCGGACGCCCTCGTGGGCTTCTCCGGCGTGGAGAGCGTGATCGGGGCCGGCGGAACCAAGACCTCGGTCCGGCTGCGGAGCGGATTGCAGGTCGACCTGCGCGTGGTGCCGCCCGAGAGCTGGGGCGCGGCGCTCGTCTATTTCACGGGATCGAAGGAGCACAACATCAGGCTCCGGCGCCGCGCCCTCGATCGAAAGCTGCGCGTGTCGGAGTACGGCGTATTCGAGATCCCCGACGAGTCGGTCAGCGACCGCCTCGGGGAGCGGGGCGTCGCCTCGGAAGGCGCGGTGGTCGCCGGCGCCAGCGAGGAGGAGGTCTATCGAGTGCTGGATCTCGCCTGGATTCCGCCCGAACTCCGCACGGACCGCGGGGAGTTCGCCGCCTCCGACGCGGGCGCGCTCCCGCACCTCGTCGAGCGCTCGGACCTGCGTGGCGACGTGCACATGCACAGCACCTGGTCCGACGGCCGGGTCTCGCTCGAGGCGATGGTCGCGGCCTGCGCGGCGCGCGGGTACGAGTACATGGCGATCACGGACCACTCGAAGGCACTCGCCATGGTCGAGGGCCTCGACGCCGCCAAGCTCCGTCGCCAGTGGGAGGAGATCGAACAGGTGCAGGCCGCGCACCCCGAGATCCGGATCCTCAGGGGGATGGAGGTCGACATCCTCCGGGACGGCTCGCTCGATCTCGAGGACGAGATGCTCGAAGGGCTCGACATCGTCATCATCTCGGTCCACTCCTTCTTCGGACTGGAGCGGGCGCGGCAGACGGCGCGCGTGCTGAAGGCGCTGTCCCACCCTCGTTCGATGATCTTCGGCCACCCCACCGGCCGCATCCTCAACCGCAGGGGTCCGATCGACGTCGACATCGACGACATCCTCCACGCCTGCGCGGAGTTCGGGGTCGCGGTGGAGGTCAACTCGCACCCGAACCGGCTGGATCTCAAGGACACCCACCTGTGGCGCGCCCGCGAACTGGGGGTGCCCGTCGTCGTGACCACGGACGCGCACCGTCCCGACGAACTCGACCTCGCGCGCTACGGGATCGAGCAGGCGCGCCGCGCGTGGCTCACCCCCGAACACATCCTCAACACGCACGGCGTCGACGGCTTCCTCGCGGGCCTCGGCTGACGCCGGCTACGGGAGGCGAACGAAAGTCCCGTCCCGATAGAGATACGCCGGCAGGTCCGGATACCGAGCCCGCAGCCGGTGGTTCTGATCGCGCAGGTCCCGGGCGAAGATCAGCGGCCCCTCCAGGTCCGGGGCGTTCGCCGGGAGGTGGGGGGAATAGTTCGTGTACGAGGGCGTGGCCGGCATCACGTCCCGGCCGTCGCGATCGTACAGGAGTTCGTGTACGCAAACCTCGGCCAACGGACGCTCGGGGGCGAAGCGGAGCGTCGGATCGCCGTTGAGCCGGAATCGCGCCAGTTCGTCCGCCGAGCGGAAGAGGGAGACCAGTGTCCGGTCGAGGCGGGCCCCGCTCCAGCCTTCGGTTTCCGCCTCCCGCAGGACGAGTTCGAGTTCGCAGTGATCGGAACGCCGGTACGCGCGCTCGGCGATGGAGGCGCTGGCGCCCGCCCCCCGCGCGCGGGCGATGAGCCGGTTCCCCCAGCTCACCTTCACGAAGATCAGGCCCCGCTCGATACCCGCCTGCCGGGCTTCCGCGGTCAGATCCCGCTTCAGGCTCCCGAGATTCGTCGCGTAGGTGCGGAATCGCTGCGGGATCCCGAACGCGAGCGAATAGAGGAAGGCGGCCCCGATGAGCGCCGTGGTCAGAGTCCCGAGATCGACGCTTCCCAGCCATGCCGGACGACGGCCCGAGAGATGTCGGCGTAGTTCCAGGAGCGAGCGCGCGAGGAGGGGGAGGAGGAAGGGGAGACCCTCATAGAGAAAGCGCGGCCCGAGGAACGCGTCGCGGTGCCAGTAGAAGAAGTGGGCCGCCGGGATGGCGAGGAAAGCCCCGAGAAGCCGGCCGTCCCAGCGCGCGATCGAAGGGTCCGCTCGCACGCCCGCGCCGGAGCAGGTCTCGGACCTTGTCGCGGAAGACCAGCCGGCCGCGAGAAAGATGCCGAGCGGGGCGAGGGCGGGGATCGGCCCTTCGAACAGGAAGGCCTGCAGGAGGCCAAGGTCGATGAGTTCGTTGCGGAGACCTGCGAGAGGGGTATGGAGTTCGCCCCAGGGGGAGAGGTGGAAGCCGAGGCCGTGTGACTCCCCCCACAGCCGGAGATAGCCGGGTGTGAGCGGGTCGCCGGTCGTCGCAGCGTTGAAGATCGCGTAGAGCGAGGCGATGCCGAGGAAGCCGCCCGCCCCAAGGAGGGCCGTCGACCAGCGGCAGGGCGCCGCCAGCCTGAGCGCCGGCAGCGCCAGGGCCCCGCCCACCGCCAGCGCGGTAAGAGGACGGGTGACGAACGCCGCGCCCAGCGCCAGCCCCGCCGCGAGGATCCAACCGCGGGGGGCCGCGTCCCCAACCCTGGGCCGTGGCCCCGTCCCCGCCCAGCGCGCGAAGCACCACAGAAAGAGCGAGATATGCAGGTGCGAGGACACGTGGTTCATGTGGCTTGCCCCCATGAACCAGAAGAACGGCGCCAGGACGAGGAGGACCGCAGTCACGCGTCCCACCGCCTCGCCGAAGATGTGCCGAGCGGTGTCGATCACGAGCCAGGCGGAGAGGAGCGAGAAGAGAATCGGGACCAGCCACGGCGCCCCGGCCCACACGCCGATCGCCAGCGCCGCCGGGTGCCCGGGTGGGTACTGCGCGTACCACCTCCCCGCGTCGGAGACCATGTGCTGCGTCGCGAAAAAGGCGCCGAGTTCGGGAGCGGGAACCCAGGCGACGCCGCCAGCGAAGATCTTCGCCTGGAAGAGTTGGGCAATCGTGTCGACGAGGAGGGGCCGGCGCGAGAAGGCCGCGAGGCTGGTGGCCGTCAGCAGCGCGGCGAGGGCCGCCAGCACGGCCAGGAGGAACGCCGGGAAGGGCGGGAACCGGGGCACACCGGCGAGAGCGTCGGCCGACCGTTCCACCGCCAGCGGAAACCGTCGGCTGGCCAGCCACGCGACCCCCGCACAGACGAGGAGGCCGAGCATCCATTCCCCGGGACCTGGCAGCCCTGAACTGCCCGGCGGATCGTCGAACAGAAGCCGCAGAGGCATGAACGGGACGACCAGAAACAGCCCACCCGCGACCCGCTTCGCCAGATCCCCGGCATCCGTTACGCGTGTCATCTTCCCCTCCCCGGACCCGCGTCGCCAGCGTGTCCATTCCTCTTCCTTCGCCTCCTTCCGTCAGTTTCCCGCCGTTGGTGAACCCGACCTCAACCCGGGGCGACCTCGCGTTGATCCTCCGTTGAAACCCGTCCCTAGAATGGCGGCGAGGGAAACCGGCACCGACGGATTTCGACCAAGGAGGGTGGCGCATGACCGGTGGATGCGGGCTCCACCCGCTCGCGAGGGACCACTACATCCCGCTTCGCAGGCAACTCGCCGCGGATCTCGAGGCCGGGATCCGGGATGGGCAGGTCAGGCCCGGAGCCCATCTCCCATCGTCACGTGATCTGGCGCGCCTTCTTGGCGTGGATCGCGGGACGGTCGGGGCGGCCCTGGCGCGGCTGCGTCGGCGGAATCTCATCGAGTTGCACAGCGGGCAGCGTCCCCGTGCCGCGATCGGGCCGTTTCGCGACTGGCCGGAGGCGGGTGGGAGGAGTGCGGCCCGGCACTTCAGCGCAGCGCCGACCCGCCCGACGGCCCGTCAGGCGACGCTTGCGCTGCTCCGGGGCGCGCACGCGGGGGGGCTCTCGCGTTGGGAGCTCCTGCGGGAACTGGAACGGATCGTGCGAGGTGCGGGCGATGCGGATGCGCGCCGCGTCACCCTCTGGGAACCACGGGCAGGTCTCAGAGCCCTGCTCGCCACGGAGTTGGAGGCAACGTGCCGGGTCCATGTCCACGCGACCGGTTCGACGCGCCTCGTGCGTGCGGGCGTTCCAGTGATCGTTCGGCGCGAACTCCTCCCGCGGATCCGCCGGGCGTACCGCGTCGAGTGCCTGCCCCTCGCGCTGGCCGGAGGAACATCCGAACGCGAGTTCGTGCGGCGTCGTCTGCGGCGGGGGCTGGTCGTCCTCCTCTCCCGGAGCGAGACCGTGCGGGTCTTTGGGGCCGAACTTGCCGCCCGCGACTTCGCCCGCGGAATCAGCTTCACGGCCCTGGACCCCGCCCGCGACCGTCAGGCTGCCGAGCGCGCCCTGTCTGCGGCGGCGGTCGTCTTCCACGATCGCCTGGCGCTCCCCTACGTGAGGCCGATCTCCGTCCCCGCGATGCCCATCAGACTCGTTCCGCCCCGGGAGCTGGAGCGGCTGGACCGCTATCTCTCGAGAGCCGAAGCCGAACCGCGGAGGCCATAGCCGTTGCCGTCTTTCACGCGTAAATTCAGAACAGAAGGATCCCACCGTGCCACGGAGGTCCGGGCATCATGAAGAAGAGGCAAGTCTGGTTGATCATTCTGGCCCTGCTGGTTCTCGATGGCCTCGCCGGACTCCCCGGCTTCCCGGCCATATTCACGAGGACGCGTACGCACTATCCGGAGGACTATGCCGAAGGCCATGCCCGCGTGACGACGACTATCTGCCGCGGCGTTCCGTTCATAAGGAAATCCTGTGAGGTTCGCGTAAGGATGTCATCCGCGGAAGCAGACTCTGGGTTAGAAGAGTGAGCGACCGGGGCCTTAACCGCGACTCTCACCGCAACTTGGACCGCGACCTGCCCGGCGATTTCGACCGCGGCGTCATTCTGAGGGCGCATCGCTTCCGGGCCGACATCGCCGGATACCGGCTCGTGCGCGGCCACTACATGGACCGGGCCGACGACCGGGCCGACCGCTGGTACGTCGTGTCTGCCTCGGAAAAGAACCCCGAGCGAACCGGTCCCGGCTTCAGGACCTCCGCTGCCGCCGCCAGGGAAGCCGAACGGCGGGCGGCCGCCGAGACGGTGGAGACGGACAACACGCCGTAAGGGACCGCCCGGGGCCAACCGAACCTTGAAGGCTGGCAGCCGCGCGCATATTATCGATGGTCCGTGTCGCTCCCCCGGGCACCTTGGTGCCGGACCCGAGAGCGATACGCACGTTGGCCCGTGGTGGAATTGGCAACACGTCTGGCTCTGGACCAGAAGATTCCAGGTTCGAGTCCTGGCGGGCCAATCGAGAGGACGACGCAGGACGCGGAGGGGTGGCCGAGTGGCTTAAGGCGGCGCCCTGCTAAGGCGTTGACTCGAAAGAGTCTCGTGGGTTCGAATCCCACCCCCTCCGCTTCATAAGATCGCATAACGTCATATTTCATTTCGTTTTACGTAGTCTCTTTCTGTGTCGTGTCCCACAATAAGTCCCATTTCTCAGGCGAGAAGATCCGGGACGCCAACGTGGTGCGCGGGAACCTATCTGAGGGACTGGGGCTCTCCCCCCTCGTCGCGCACACGCTAATCTTCTCGCTCTCGCAGCCTTCGCCGGGGGGCGGGTGGCGGGTTCGGCGCCCATGCGGAGGGCGACCCAGGCCGTGAAGCTCTCCCTTGGCTTCTTCAGCGTGCCTGCGACAATGGCCTATTCGGCGCTGATCCTGATCAAGGACACCGCGGTGACTGACTTCGTCTTCGCCATCCTCTGCACGGTGGCCCTCGTGTCGGGCCTCGCATACGCGATTGAGGGCTTCGCCATTCTTGTTGACGAGCGTCCGATTTGACCGTAGCGTTGTCCTTACGACACTACGGAATGAGGACGGAGAATGGCTAAGGACAAGGGCCACCCTGGTGCTACTCTGAAGAAGTACTTGGAAGCACATGAACTGACGGTGCATCGGAGTGCAGAACTGTTGGGCGTGGCGCGACCCACGCTATCAAGAATCTTGAACGGCTGGGCATCGGTTTCGCCGGACATGGCGATTCGATTGGAAGAGATTGGATGGGCGGACGCCGAGTTTTGGCTCGATTTGCAGGCTGCACATGATCTTGCGGCCACTCGTGGCATCACGGATCCGCAGGGGAAGCTGGACGCCCCGCAGCTCGAGTATTTGATGGCGTGGCGCAAAGATGGAGAATCCGCAGGGCCGTCGCGGGGGCACCTGCGGCAGGTCGCCCCGGACTTCGGTCGCCTGACGCCGAAGAAGCGTGGCGCCGCCCTCGTTGGCCTCGGGATGTCGCTGGTTTGCGAAGGGGTGCCGGTCGAAGCCGTACTCAACAGTTTGGCTGAGCATCCGACATGGCGTCGTCTGGGGATGCCGTTCCGCCCGTCGGATCACTTCTCCCGTCACGGCGGACTGGAACAAGCGGAGGGCGCGTCGCGGTTCGTTCACCACCCCTACCCGCAGGGAAGATATCTCGTGGCGTGGAACCGATCCGACGCGGAGCATCATCGCTTGGCGGTGGGTTCTTGGCCTGATCGCGACGGCTGGTCGGCGCAATTCGCGAACGGCGTTGTGGGCGGGGCCGCCCTATCGCACACCATCTGGTCGGGTCGCCGCGAAACTGCCCTCTTGATGCTTGCGTTCGGGCTAATCGCGGAGGGTCACTACTTTCTTGAGGTGCTGGAGGAATTCGCGGCGATTCGCGAGTGGCGCGACATGGGCGTTCTGCTTCCGGACGGATACTACGAAAGAGCGCTGCGAGATGGTGACCCGAAGCGATGGGCTCCGCACGACCGACCCTCCGTGAAATCCTCTGGTTCCGAAGACGGCGGGGACAGCGGGAAGACTGGCCAAGGCCCGGGCGCGAAGCGACGAACCAAGTCGGTGGTCCGCAACGCTCCGGAATGGGAACTGCTGTTTCTGTTTCCCAACCTCAAGGTCGAACCAGATGATCTGGCGACGTGGGGTTTTCCGCCCCAGCTGGGCCTTACTCTCGGACTCGAAGGCATCGCGCTGACATCCGCGAGGGATGAGCGTGTGGTCGAGACGCTGGAGTGGTCTGCAGCAGCCGACTCTTGGGTGAAGTCGTTTCACGATGGGCGCTGGAACCCGATCGTGCCCGCCGCGTTGATTGCGGAGAGGAGTCGGGCGTCTCGGATGGGCCAGAGCCCGGAGCCCGTGATGTCATTCTTGAACTCCGTTGCCGTCGCCGCGCTCCTGCGGACTAGGACCAGATGGCCCGGTGGGGGCGTGCGCGGGCCTTCGTGGTCCGATTCGTTCGATTACCATCCCATCGAATTGCGACCAAATGGTTCGGCACTCGACATCTCGACACCCGCGCTTGATTCATTCCATCTGCCTTGGAGAGATCTTTCCCTGACCTGCAACGTCGGTTTGGGACAAAGCGAAATGGATTCCACGGACGAGCACTTGGCTCTCCGGCTCGGCCGTGTTTGGGCGTTGAGATACCGGGAGGGTCTGGCAAATCGTTCAACAACTAGGCTATTTCGATCACTGGAAGCTGCGGTCGAAGCGCTCAGGATGGCGTCGAGAAGTTACCACACTACTCGCGAATCGGCGTCTACTTCGATTCGCTGGGCGACCGCCGTGGAGATGCTCGCCGCGCCGGGGGAAGGATACGTAGACAAGAACCATTGCCTCGCGTTGGTCAAGGAAAACTCCTGCTCCGCCGGCGAGGAAGAACTCGCGGCGGATGTCTTCCTGCGGTTGTACAAGCTGCGGGGCGACAGCGTCCATGGGCGCGAGATCGGGCTGGATCAGTTTCTTCCTTTTGGTGACCAAGCTCCTCCGCTGCTTTCTCTCGCCTCCTCCGTATATCGACTAGCTCTGGTCGCCTATCTGAACCGACACTGGCCATCTGCGGAATCGACCGTTGACGCCGCGGAGGGGCTAGAGACGCAGATACGTTCGGCACTGCTTGATCTGCCGCGAGTCGATTACGAGACGCACCTCGGCTACGCTCGAACTAGACGGTGATCGCCTTGTGGAACACCGGACCGGTTCGTAGTTGCCGCAGAGTTGCCGCCAGGGGCGGGGAAGGCGCCGCGATGGCGTTGCCGAGCATGGCGCCCAGAGGAGCGCCGAGCATAACAAGGGTTTCGATCCTCATCGGGCCACCTGCCTTCCCGCAGGGATTGCTTTGTCGGGAGCGACCCCGCAGCGGCGGGGAGGATGGAGTGCACACGCCATCCGCCCCCGTGCTGATCGAGGCATGCCGAGATGGGGGTTGCTCTCCCGTCCACGGCCCGGAGACCCGCATCGGCACCGGCGATGTCGTCAACGGTCGGGCCGCAACTCAATGCCAACTACTACCGTCGGAGGGAGGAGGGCGAAAAGGCGGCCTAGTTTGGAGACCTAGGAGCCTGCGCCGTAGAAGCCGATGGTGCGGCGCGTGCCGGATGGTTATGGTGATGCCGGGCTGTGACCGGTTCACGTTCGGCGCGGGGAGGTGGCGATGGGGACGAGGTCCCTACCGTACGATCCGGAGAGGATGAGGACGAGGTTCCGGCCGTACGATCCGGACCAGCAGCTGCTGCTGCCGCAGGATCTTCGGGAGTGGGTACCGGCGGGGCACTTGGCGCATCATGTGAGCGATCTGGTGGACGCGGCGGACCTGTCGCCGTTCTACGCGCGGTACGAAGGGGATGGGCGGCGGCGGAGCCCGTACGATCCTCGGATGATGGTGAAGGTGTTGGTGTACGGGTACGCGACGGGGGTGTTCTCGTCCCGGAAGCTGGCGCGGCGTCTGGAGGAGGACGTGGCGCTCAGGATGCTGGCGGCGGGGAACTTTCCGGCGCACCGGACGTTGTGCGAGTTCCGGAAGAAGAACCTGAAGGCGTTCGGGGCGTTGTTCGCGGAGGTGGTGCGCCTGGCGCGGGAACTGGGGCTGGCGGGGCTGGGCCGGGTGGCGGTGGACGGGACGAAGGTTCGCGCGAACGCGAGCAAGCGGAAGGCGATGAGCTATGGGCGGATGGGGCCGGAAGAGGCCCGCCTGGAGGCGGAGATCGCGGAGCTTCTGGCGGCGGCCGAGGCGATCGACGCGGAGGAGGACGAGCGCCACGGGGAGGACGTTCGGGGCGACGAGTTGCCCGAGGAGTTGAAGCGCCGGGAGGACCGTCTGGCGGCGATCCGGGCGGCGAAGGCTCGCCTGGAGGCGGAGGCCCGGGAGCGGGACGACGCGCGGGGCCGGAAGCCGGAGTGGGACCGCAACCCGAAGGGGGGGCCGCCGTACAAGCATGCGTACGGGGAGCCGGAGGCGAAGGATCAGACGAACTTCACGGATCCGGAGAGCCGGATCATGCGGACGAGCACGGAAGGCTACCAGCAGTGCTACAACGCGCAGGCGGTGGTGGACGGGGAGAGCCAACTGGTGGTGGGGACGGCGGTGACGGACAACGCGAGCGACCAGGGGCAGTTGGTGGAACGGGTGGACGAGGTGTCCGGGCGGTGCGGGGAGACGCCCGGCCAGGTGCTGGCCGACGCGGGCTACTGTAACGAGGAGGATCTGGCGGCTCTGGAGGCGCGGGGGATCGACGGCTACGTAGCGCTGGGCCGGGAGGGCAAGGGGGCCGGCAAGCCCGACCCGGAGAAGCAGCCGGCGAGGGCGCGCATGGCGAAGAAGCTGGCGGCTCCGGAGGGCCGGGCGGTGTACGCCAAGCGCAAGTGGATCGCGGAGGCGCCCATGGGCTGGGTCAAGGAGGCGATGGGGTTCCGGAGGTTCAGCCTCCGGGGCTTGGAGAAGGTGCGCGGCGAGTGGGACCTCGTGTGCCTGGCGCTCAACATGAGGCGCCTCCACGTCCTTCAGGCAGCGTGAGGGGCCGAAAATCCGTGTCAAGCGTCCCCCGGGGCACAAAAAGAGGTCCGCGGCCCCGCCCGAACGCCGCCCGCCGGGCCGTCTCCCCGCCTACAACGCGTTCCCGTCCGGAAAACGACCGACACTTCGGCTCGCGAGACCCCGCGGGCGGCATCCGATGGCTTCCGCCGCGCTCCTGCGGCGCAGGCTCCTAGTTGAACGTGTGTGGCGAGTAGCAGGAAGTAGTTTCCCGCTTCCTCGACACGGCGATCCTCGGAGAAAGCTTCAAGATCCTTCGCACGCTCGTGACACGCCGAAAGGCGGTGCATCAGCTCCTCTCTGGAAGACCGGTCCATGAGTTCACCCATGATGTCGAAGGCGCAGAGTAGGGCGACGAACCTGCCGTAGTAGTAGGCTGTGCCTTCGTCCCCGCTATCGGCGAGCCAGTCGGCTTTGGCGATGCGCCGTAGAATATCATTTGGCGTGACCAGGTCGCCGAAGCGATGGGGGTTCGGAATCGACATTCTTCTCTGCTCCTTGAGGAAGGGTGATGTAGGCGGTGCCCCCGTCGACCCGGGAATGCCCGCCGATTGATTTGGAATCGAGCAACCCGCTCATGTCTTGCATGCCGTTGTCAGAATCGCGCCATTCCCAATAGCTGTCGTAGACATCGGTGCAGAAGAAGGCTCCTACGGCTCCGAAAATGATGGCTTTGGTACTACCGCCGCCTCTGCTGCCCTTGGCGACGGCCTTCATGGTCTTGGGCATGGGGTTTGAACGAAACGCCATTCCTACGTATCTCTAACCAGCAGAGGTAATTGACGCACGTTAGCTTGACATGTCCCGTGGAGCGATGGCACGGGCAGAATGCCCGCACGGCGTGCTCACGCCGCGCGCGGCCGGACAGCTACGCGAGGGCGTCGAGGTGCTGCCGCGGGATCTCCATCAGGTCGCCACCGTGGCCGAAACGCTGGCGTTCGAGCAAATCGCGTTTTTGATGCCGAATCAAGGGTCATCGCTCGAACCCGCCCCCGTCACGCTCGGGGCCTCGGGGCCGGGGCGGTCGGATAGGAATGGGGGTTATGGTCCGGGCGCGCTCCCGCCCCCATGTAGGTTGGCGTGCTCTCATCTCCCACGCCCACCGCTCCGCGTCCCGCAACCCCCTTCGGTAGTTCTCTCGCACCTTCCGCTCGATCTGCCGGGCGCTTTCGCCGTGTGCCTTGCCCAGGGCGGCCCGCTCGCTCTTGTGATAACGGTCGAGGTCCTCGCGCCAGCCCTCGACCAAGTCCTCCCGGCCCCGGACCGCCCCGACCAACTCTCGCAACGAGCGCTCGATCCGCCAGATCCGGAGCCGACCGCGCACGGTGCGGCTCTCGCGGTCGAGCCTCCGCCGCGTGTCCTCCTGCCGCTTGTGCAACTCGGCCCATTCCTTCCGCGCCCGGCTCTCGAGCCGCCAGAACCCCAGCCAGCGCCGGTCCTCGACCTTTTCCCAAGCCTGCGCCTCGGCGCGCCGCCAAGCCTCCATGTCGACCCGCTCCTCGTCGACCGGCCCCCTCGCCCGCCTCGCCCGCCCGGGCAGCATCCCCTCGCGGCGGTAGCGCGCCCAATGAAGCGGCCGCTCCCACGGGGTGCGAACCACCTCCTCGCCCGCCCGCCGCCGCGCGTTGTTCTTGACCCGCTCCTCGCACCGGATCCGGCCCTGTTCCCGCTCGTAGCCCTCGGCCCAGCGCGACAGCCGGAGCTCGCTGTTGCCCAGCGTCGCCGTCTTCCCGGTCTCCGGATCGACCCGATTGGCGATCACGTGGACGTGCGGGTGCCGCGTGTCGTCGTGCGCGACGATCAGCGCCTCGTGGCCCTCAAGCCCCAGCGCTTCGAGGCTCCCGTCCACCGCCCGGCTCATCTCCCGCCTGTCGGGTGTCTCGCCCCTTGCCCAGCTGAGCGAGTAGTGCAGGACCGGCTTCGCCAGCTTCCGTCCGCCGCGCGCCCCGCCCGCGAGCCGCTTGAGGTCGGGGGCCGCCTTCGCGGTTGCGGCCATCAGCCGCGCGGCCCGCTCCGGCCGGATCGTCGCAAGGTTCCGCGTGTCGGTCCACCCGACCCGCTTCGAGGTCTCCGGACGGCGGTCGTCCGGCTCCGGGGCATCGTGCAGACAGTAGGCAGCGACTCCGGCGAACGAGCGTCCCAGTCCGTTGATCTTCGGGATCATCGGTCCAGCGCCTCGCCGGTCAGGAGACCGGCCGCCAGTTCGCCTACCCGCTCGACCGCCTCCAGCGTTCCGGTCGGTGCCGAAGCCCCGGAGTTCAGGGCCCGGGCGATTTGGTTGAGGTTCACCCCGATCCGGTAGAGCTCGACCCGCTCCCTGGCGCCGAGACGGTGAACGGCCGCCGTGCGGATCGGCTGCCCGAGCGTCCTCCGCCGGATGTAGGCGCCCTTCGTCAGCCCGGCGTCCGCGGCCCGCTCGGCGATCGCCGCGGCCTCCGCGGTCGTGACGCGCACGCAGATCGTGCGGCTCCGGCGTTCGGCCTCGGGCTTCCGGGGACGGACCATGTCGGGCGGCCTCCTTGCGGCGCGCGGGATGTCGTTGCGGGGGTTCGGGGGTGCCCCCCGGCCAGAGGTTTTCGTAACGCGAAAACACATCTGGCTCCCCGGAGACCCGCAAACTGCGGGCCAGCGAGCGGCGACACGCCGCTCACCCCCCGAGTGGCGACCGCGGCTGCCCCGGGAGCCCTGATCGAGCCCTCGGCGCGGGAGCCGACGCCGGAATCCCGGGTCGCCGGAATCGCCATCGCGTACAGTCGGGGGACCGCTTCGGGCCGCGTCAACAACCGTCGAAACGGCGATGTTCAACGGGTTCCAGAGCCGTCCCAACGGCGAACCGGCCTCCGCCAGCGGCACCTCCGTCGCAACCGTCCGACTGGTGTCGAAGTAGTCGGGCCGGAGGCTCGGCACCTCGTCCGGAGTCGTGCGCGCCATGGACCGGGATTTGGCGAAGCGTCATCCGGTCGCTCTGGATGTCCAGCACCGGCAACGCGCCTCATGGAGTGGTGTCGCTCACAACGCCGGACCGTCCGGCGCCGGCAGAGACGCGACAGCGACTGGCGGCATCACGCTCCCCGGGGCGACCTTTCGTTCGCGCAGATCGTGCAGCATCACGAGAGGAATCTTCGGCGTCATCGGTATTCAAGGCGGAGTCTAGGTTCGCCGGGGTGTTCTTCTGCCGACCGACGTGAGAGGAGAATGGCTGTGTCACGACCGACCCAAAGGCACATCGCGTTTCCTCTCGAGAATCATTGGCTTTACAAAGGGGCGGCGCAGGTGCAGGGCGCGGATTCGCTGAAGGCTTGGGCTCGCACCGCCCTTGACGATGCCGTTAAGCGACTGCCGCCCGACGAACGATCCTTAGCTGAGTGGTACGCGACGGAGATGGCCAAGACGGAGGTGGAGGAGCTGTCAATGCTGGAGTCTAGCCTTAGGAGGATTCGAGAGATTCTGGATAAGAGGCCTAGGGACGACGGCTAAGCGGAGGCGCATCTGCGGATTCGCTTTAGTGGGATCGGAGGACGGGGAAACCTCAAGATGGAGAAAGGACGATTGAAGGCTTCGACTCGGTTGCTCTGCTTGGCTACGGTGTCGGTTTCCGTTCCCTCCGCCAGCGCGGCGCAGGCACCGGTGGCGGCGTCCTGCCGCGCTGCCGAGGCCATGCTGCGGGAGCTGGCCGTTCCCGCGCTGGAGGCTGGGGAGCGGGCGGGCTCCCTGTGGAACCGCGTCCAGGTGGAGGAACGGAACCATGAGCAGGCTGAGGGCGAGGCCGAGACCTTGGGCCGGCGCATGCATGACTCTGCGGATTCGCTCGTGTCGGTGTTGCTGAATCCCGCGGTTGCTGACTCGCTGCGGTCGGATCGAATCTGGCTCGGCCTGTCCGGGTCTCTCGGGTCCGCCTCCGACTCCCCGGCGCGGAGGGATTCGGTGGCGCTGGCCGACTCGCTGATGGACGACCGTGTCCGCCTCCATGTGGGGTCGGCAGTCGCTGACTCGATGGCAGCGGCTCGGGACTCGTACCGAGCCGCTCTGCACCGCGACTTCGAGGCGTCGCGTCGGGGCGACGAAGTGGGAAACGAAAAGGCGTTCCTCGGCTCGCGGTGGGCTGAGCTGTTCCACAGGTCGGGTGCGCTTAGGGACTCGCTCCAGGTTCGCGCCGAAGTTGGGGCGACTCGGGCAGCAATCGAGGCAGATTCGGTTCTGGCGAGACGCCTATTGGTGCCGTTGGTCGAAGCGTGGGAACTGGCTCGTGAACGGCGGGATTCAGTCGGTAACGGGTTGTACGGTGGGGAGGACTCGCTGTATTGGGACTGGGTGCGAACGAATTCGGCAGCCCGCGATGCGGAGTTTGACTTGGAATGGGACGCTCCCGAACTGGGCGGGTACGCTGCGCGGGTGTCCATCGCGGTGGAGTTTCGCGGCGCGGCGGCGCAGTGCCGATCCTGTCCGGCGCTCACTGCCGTAGGCGATGCTTGGCGGCTGGTGATGGATCAGATCCCAGATCGCGACTCGGGGCTTTGGCCGGAAGATCCAGGCACGTGGACGGATCCGGATAGCTGGCGGCGGCGCATGGCTGGCCGATCATGGGAGGTGTTCATTTCGGCAATCATGGAGGCGGCGGAATGCGTACGGTAAGCGTTTCTGCCCGGGTAGGGTTGGCCAGCGTGTCCGTGGCATCTACAAGCTTGCACTGCCCGACGGCGTCCGCTACTGCCACCGCCGCTAAGACGCCGCCGTCTACGTTCGCCAGTCCGTCAGTTTCCTGGCGTTGGGGGCAGCAGATGTTGCGCTTGATTCGTGGGATTACGGTTGCCGCCTTCGGGATTCTGGCGTTCCTCCGCCCTGCCATTGCCCAGGAAGGCTTCCTCCCGCGACGCGTTCCGGCTGTTCACTTCCTGCGCGCCCGTTGCGTATACGCTTCAGGTCCAAACAGACGCTCGCGACCTTACGGAGGAGGCCTTGGCCCCCACCGTGAGCAGTCGGCTGCGAGTCGCTCGGATCCATGGGGGCCGCTTGGAGGAACCCGGTCCGCCGGCGCACGCCATCCTCGTCGTCACGGTCCACACCGTGAGCCACAGCTTCCATGTGAGCCTTCAACTCCGCAAAGCCGTCTACGATGAAGCTTCGGGACAGTATGGCGCGGCCGTTACATGGCAGGGCAGCGCCACCGGCGGCGGTCCCGAGCGGGCTCATATCATGGAAGCATTGCTGCCAATGCTCGATTCGTTCGTCGATGAGTATCTTCGCGTAAACGCTCGGGCCTGCACATGACGGCCCGCCTCGATGACCAGATCCGGAAGCTCCTCGAGAAGTGGAAGCCTGACCCTCGTCCAGTCGAATGGTTCCGACCGGACAACGCCCCGCGGTGGCCGCGCCCGCAGCGTGATCGCCAAGAGAAGGAGCGTGACGAGTGAACGACTGGAAGTCGAATCTGCCGTGGTTCCTCACTGGCGCGTCGACCGCTGCGCTCGTGACGGTGCTGCTCACACAGGGGCCGACGCCACAGCGTTTCGTTGCCCCGCCAGCGTCAACGGTCGAGAGGAACGTACCGCCCGGTATCACCAACCCCGTGGCGCCATCTGGAGACCTCATCATCGCGCCTCCCAGCGAGACGCGACCACCGCCGATGGTGACGACCGTCGGATCGCCGCTCGCGCTTTATGACGACAACGGGAACGGTCGGATCTCTTGCGCGGAGGCGAGAGCGCACGGGATTGCGCCTGTCGAGCGGGGCCACCCGGCGTACGAGTATATGCGGGACGGAGACGGTGACGGCGTGGTCTGCGAGTGACCAAATCCGATTGTCTTGAGCGACCTGTCTACGAGGGAGTTGCTTGCGATGCAGGGCCGCACGGATGACAGGGTTCGAGGCGGTGCGGCGTACATCGTGGGTCCAGACGCAGGAACACGACGATCTCAGGGCGTCGGCAAGGCGAGCTTCCAGCTCGCTAGTGGCCGGGAGCAGCATACTCTTCGGGCCACACCGAGGCGGACGAACAGTTCCCCCCTCGACTCCCGACAGGTTCCGCGCCGAAGCGCGCACGATCGCGGCGAAGGGTTCGCCGCGAGTGGTATCGATGTATCGGCGGCTGCGCTTGTGCTGGCCGTTTTTGGGCGCGAGTGCGGAACTATCTTTGCCCAAGTGCCGCAAGACTTCCCGGCTTGCCGCTACGGTTGTGACGTACCGCCTGTCCATCTCGCTCCCTAGTGTATGCTCCACCTGTGTAGGCCGCCATTGGTCCCGCGTAGCCCGCTGGCCCGCCGATGACTTGCGGACGTGAGCGCCGGGAATACCGAGCCGGTACGGCGTTCTAATCGCGCGAGCACGGGTCGACGAAAGAGACGCACTGGCCGACAGACCTGACCTTACCGGGGTTCTTGTGGTCCGAGTCTTCTCGGCGGTCCCCTCATTGATTGCCGTCTCAGTTCAACCCATCGCCCATGCGGCCTCCCAAGTCCACGCTTCGGCCGGACGCTTCGATTTTCTCGAGGATGTAGGATTTCACCCACCGTTCTAACGCTACGGCATCAACGAGGTCACCGGCCGTGCCCTCAGGGTTTTCTACCACGAAGCGGGCTACAAGCCCATCGGCGAGTGCCCGCCGCGCGCTCTTGATTGGGAGCATGTTCTCCGGGTCGATCTTCGAGCTTCGCGTGTGACGCTCCAGCGTCGCCACCGGGGATCGGTATGCGAGGTCTTGGGCCATGTCGTCCGGTAGAACCCAGCGGCGACCATCCGGTGCCACCCAGTAAGGCTTACCCTGACGCTCGCGACGCTCGAAGGTTGACGCGTCACGGACCGGTTTCGTCTCGCTGGGCCGCGCCAACTGCCCGTCACGTAGCCGCCCCGGGACGCTCCGCGCGAACCGCACGGTTTCCGGCCCCACCAACATGGCACCCGACGTGACCGCCAAGACTACCCACCACTCGAGGGCGGACATGAGAGAAGCAATCCCCCATAACGCGTCCGCGCCCTTCCACAACGCGACCGCGAGACCGAGCCCCGCTCCACGT
Source organism: Candidatus Palauibacter sp. (assembly GCF_965237495.1). Lineage (GTDB taxonomy): Bacteria > Gemmatimonadota > Gemmatimonadetes > Palauibacterales > Palauibacteraceae > Palauibacter. Next base: position 4,288,744 of record NZ_OZ250143.1, read on the forward strand.
TTCGGTATCTTCTCCTTCAGCATGCTAGCGGAGATGGCAATCCTCCCGCTTGTGGCAAGTGCATAACAAAGATCCGACTCCATGCGCGGAACCGGACGACTAGGCGCTGGGCGTGTGGCTGTCGGCTGGCCGATCCGCAACATAGTCAGCCCAATCTTCCATCACCGTCCGCCGACGCGCGAACAGCGTGCCTCTGGCGTAGGCTGCTTCCACCTTGTCTCGCACTACATGGGACAAGGCCGCCTCCGCCACCTCCCTGGCAACGCCGGTGTCGCCGCACCACACTCTGAACGACGTGCGAAAACCATGGGGCACGGCAAGAACGCCATTCTCTCTCAGCAGCTTCGAGAACGTGCTGTCTGAGAGGACCCGGTTGGTGGGAGAAGGGAAAACAAGCCCATCTTCACCGGCGTGCCGGCGAGCTTCTTGGAGGATCTCAAGCGCTCTTGAAGCGAGCGGCACCCTGTGCGTGCGTCCGGATTTGGTGCGTTCCCCCGGGACCGTCCACGTTGCCGTCCCAAGGTCCATTTCCTTCCAAGTGGCGTGGCGCACCTCGCCCGACCGCACCGCCGTCAGGACCAGGAACTCGAAAGCGAGCTTGGTCGCTGGCCACGCCTGCGAAGCGCGGATCGTTTCCAGTGCGGCTCCCACCTCCCCGTGAGGGAGTGCCCGGAAGTGCTGACGGCCCGTCCCGTGCCGCGGGAGCGCCGAACCGATGGCGTCGCCGGCCGGATTGCTCTCGCGATAGCCTTGGGCCACCGCCCACTTCATGATCGCTCCAATTCGCTGGCGCACTCTACGGGCGGTCTCGGGCTTGCTCGACCAGATCGGTAGCAAGACCTCCATCACGTCCGCAGTCGTGATCTCGTCCACCCCCTTCGCACCCAACCTCGGCATCGCGTAGTCGCGAAGGCTTGCCCTCCACTGACCCTCGCTCTTCCCCCCGGGGCGCCATGACGCACGATGGATTGCGATCACCGTCTCGGCCGCGTCCTCGAACGTCGGCGAGGCGCGCGTGACCAACCTCGGATCTCCGCCGGATCGAGCGGTCTTGCGAAACTCGAAGGCCTTTTGACGGGCCTCCGCCAGGGTGACGTAGGGGTACCCGCCCAAGCCCAGATCCACCCGTTTCCCGCGAACGGTGCCGCGCCATATCCATTGCTTGCTCCCGGAAGGAAGCACCCGTAGGATCAGGCCGTGCTGGTCCCCGTACTTGTCGGCGCCGGTTCTGCCGTTGTGTCCGACGTTGCGGACGAACAGGCCCGTGAGTCTGGTCGACGGCTTCGGTGTCGGCGAGGTCATTTCTCCGGTCAGGGTTGAACATGGTGTCCCACGGTACGTCCCACAATTTATTCAAGAATAGCCGGAACATCGCGGGACGTCAAGGGATGACGGTGAGGCCGTAAACTGCTGTTGACGGGCGATTTAAGACACGTTCAGAGACAAGTGTGGACCGCATGGGAGCAGCGGAGGGGCGGACACCCCCTCCGCCTGGGACGTAGGGAGAAGTGTGGGGCGGTACTCCGCTTGGGGCGCGACTCGAGAGAGTCTCGTGGGTTCGAACCGAGCGAACGAAGTGAGCGAGCTCGGCGAGCCTGCGCAGCAGGTGAGCCCATCCCACCCCCTCCGCCTGCTCTCAATACCTCCGGCGCACCCGGAGGCCTTCGGACGGGTGGCCGAGAGGACTAAGGCGCACGCCTGGAGAGCGTGTGGGCAGCAACCCTGCCTCGTGGGTTCGAATCCCACCCCGTCCGTTCCGACAGCACCGCTGCGACCACGTGCCTCGTGGGTTCGAACCGAGCGAACGAAGTGAGCGAGCTCGGCGAACCTGCGGAGCAGGTGAGCCCATCCCACCCCGTCCGTTCACGTGTTTTGGTGGCCTCCTTCGGCTTGATCCGCCTCGCGGCCCAGCAGGAGTTTCTCCGAGAACTCCATGCGCTCCTCGATGGACTCGAACCGGGTCATGACGTCACCGAGCAGGCCGGACATCTGCACCTTGACGAGTTCCAGCATCTCCTCCCGGTCGCGGCGTTCCTTCTCCAGCCGCTTCTTCTCCTCCCGCTTGTGGGAGAGGCGTGAGAAGGTACGGCCGACAAAGGTCCCCGAGAGGAAGAACGCGCTCCCGAAGAGCACCGCGATCAGGATTTCTACGTCGTCCAAATGACCCTCCGGGATGGTCGGCGTCCATCCACTTCGCACCGAAGTGGCGGGAACCTCACCGATCCTACGCGATAAATAGCCCATGGTGTCAAGGCCGGGAGCGTCCCTCCCCCAAAAAGTTTGACATGGGGAGCCTTCGCGGAACACCTTTACCGGCCGCGCGTACCGTGCAGATTGGCGGTGCGCGACATCCGGAGAGGTGGCAGAACGGCAATGCACCGGTCTCGAAAACCGGCGCCCTCACGGGCTTGGGGGTTC